>JALOAL010000015.1 GCA_023228825.1 Dehalococcoidia bacterium
CACTACGCCGTCGTATTCGCTACCGTCCAAATCGCCGAGGTCGACCTCCGGGCCGCACCTCGCGACCAGCCGACGAGTGTCCGATATGTCCCCGAACACCCGTCCGACATGTCTCCGGTCTGAACAGAGGGGGAGGGTTGGGGTGGGGGGGACTCGCTCAGCGCCCGGAAGATCGCTTCCCCAACCGCAGCGTGTTCCGTCAGCGCCTCGCGATCAGAAAACCGCAGTACCCGGAACCCTGCTCGCAGCAGGTAGGTGTCCCGAGCAGCGTCGTATCCCACACGATCGGCATGCTGTGCCCCATCGACCTCCACAACGAGTCGACGCTCCAGGCAGATGAAGTCCACGATGTATGGGCCGATGCGGTGCTGCCGCCGGAACTTGTGTGCCCCTACCTGGCGCTGGCGCAACACCTTCCAGATCGCGCCTTCTGCGTCTGTCTGGTTGGAACGCAGTTCGCGGGCACGCCCGATACTCTTCCGTGCCACGCAGCCCCCTGCTCCCACTCCCTCCCGCACGGGAGGAGGGAGAGAGGGTAGTGGAAGCCCTGCAACAAACGGCAGGATTGGCTGGCACACGGCCTTCCCCCCCACCCCCACCCTCCCCCTCAAGGTGGGAGGGGGCCAGAGCGGCGCAGGGCGCTGGAGGTGACCACTCCCATCCCCGCATTGAGCACCATGTGGGCGGTGCAGCCGCGCTTCGAGCGGGACCTGCCGGCGTTCCTCGGGCGGGCGGCCGAACTCGGCTTCGGGGGCGTCGAGGTCAACCACTCGATGGATGCGGCCCAGTGCGGGGCGGTCCTCGTGGCGGCGCAGGCGGGAGGGCTCTCGGTGACCAGCGTCCACGCCCCCGCCCCGCTGGAGGTGCACCCCGGCGGCAGGGAGAATCGAGCGCTGAACCTGGCATCCACAGACGAGGCGGAGCGGGCGCGCTCCGTCCGCGACCACCTGCGCTCGGTAGACCTCGCGGCTGCGGCCGGCGCGAAGGTGGTGGTGGTGCACCTGGGGGGCGTGGGCGGGCGCTGGCTGGACGGCGAGCGGCGCCTGCGTTCGATGTACGACCGGCGCGCGCAACTGGCGGACGAGTGGGACGCCACCGTGGACGCCGCCCTCCGCGAGCGCGCCTCGAAGGCCGGACCGTGGTTGGACGCGGCGGCGCGGTCGCTCGCGGAGATGGCCGCCGTCGCCTCGGACCGAGGGGTGACGCTGGGCATCGAGACGCGGCTGGGGTTCCACGAGATCCCGCTGCCGCAGGAACTGGCCGCCCTCCTGGAGCCGTACCCGGCCGACGTCGTCGGATACGTGCACGACGTCGGCCACGCCGAGGTGCACCACCGCCTGGGTGTGACCGACCGCTCGGCGTGGTGGGATCTGCTGGGCCCGCGCCTTGTCGCCCTCCACCTCCACGACGTTCGAGGCCTGACGGACCACCGTGCCCCCGGCAACGGCGACGTGGACTTCCGCTGGCTGTCCCAGCGCATCGCCGCCGCGAATCCCATGGCCCTCCGCACGTTCGAGGTGGACCAGCACGAATCCGACGAGGACCTGGCCTCCGGCCTGCGCCTGCTCATCGAAACCGGCGTCGTACCACCGTACGAGCGCTGAGCCGAAGCCTCAGTCAGTCGGACACAACAGGTCAGCCCCCGCCCGCTCGTCCTGGGATGGCATGAGGGCGCAGCATCTGCGCCCGACGGGAGCGGGGGAGACCGGGGGAGGAAGAGGGCTAGCCCTGGGGGACCGGGTGCGCCTCCAGCGGGGGGAGTGGCGTGCCGTTGCGCTGGGCGGCGCCGGCCTGGGCGCGGAGGTCTTCCATCCGGCGGATCCAGGCGTCCACGTCCAGCCCTCGATGCGGGGAGCCGTGCGTCCCGATGCGGGCCATCGCCCGTCCGAGGAGCGCGCGCACGCCATGCGGGTTGCCGCGGATCCAGTGCGTGTAGCCGGCGCCCAGTTGGGCCAGGCCCTTGAAGAAGTCTTCCTCCTCGGTGCCCTTGGCGAAGCCCCAGCACGTCTCCCACGCCTCGTGGGCGCCGAAGTAGTTGCTGGCGTCGAAGAGACGGATCGCCTCCTCGTGGCACTCCTCCAGCGTCATCGAGTCGAAGTCAGGCAGATGCAGGCGGTTCGCCTCGCCCGCGCGCAGTGGCCGGCCGGCCTCGTCACGAGGGCGCTCGGGCTTGGGTGCGGGCGGCAGGGGACGTTCGGGCATGTCGTTCGATGCGGTCATACCTCTATCGTACCGGCCCACCCGATCCGAGGCGCCGCCGTCCGGAGTCGCAGGAGGCCCACACGATGCCGATCCTCGAAGTGGCCATGCTCAACGTTATCCCCGGCCGAGAGTCAGAGTTCGAAGCCGCCTTCCGGGAGGCCTCGACGATCATCGCGTCGAGGCCCGGCTACCGCTGGCACCGCCTCCACCGTTGCCTGGAGGAGGGGTGGAGGTACCTGCTGACGGTGGAGTGGGAGCGGCGGGAGGACCACACGGAGGGCTTCCGTGGCTCCCCGGAGTACCGGCTCTGGCGTGCCCTGCTCCACCACTTCTATGACCCGTTCCCCGTGGTGGAGCACTTCGTGGAGGTGGCCCTCTGACGGCCGCCCGGTAGCCGCCTCCCTCGCGCGCCCGTAGGATCGCGGGCATGCGAATGTCACGGCACTTTGGTCACACCCTGCGCGAATTCCCCACGGAGGCGGACACGCCGAGTCATGCGCTCCTCCTGCGCGGGGGGTTCGTGGACCAGTTGATGGCGGGCGTTTACTCCTTTCTGCCGCTGGGCAACCGGGTGCGCCTCAAGATCGAGCGCATCGTGCGCGAAGAGATGGACCGTGCCGGCGGGCAGGAGGTGCGCCTCCCCGCCCTGCAGCCCATCGAGTTGTGGGAGCAGAGCGGCCGCAAGGCCGGCATGGGCGACGTCCTCTTCCAGTTGCGCGACCGCAAAGAGCGAGGGTTGGCGCTGGGCCCCACGCACGAGGAAGTGGTGACGCGCCTGTTCAAGGACCACGCGCAGTCCTACCGCGACATGCCGGTCACCCTCTACCAGATCCAGACCAAGTTCCGTGACGAGGCCCGCCCGCGCGGCGGACTGGTGCGCGTCCGCGAGTTCACGATGAAGGACGCCTACTCCTTCGACCTGGACGACGATGGGCTGGACGAGTCCTACCGCGCGATGTTCCAGGCTTACCGGCGCATCTTCGCCCGTTGTGGCGTGCCCACCCTGCCGGTGGAGGCGGACTCCGGCGCCATTGGCGGCAAGGGCTCCCAGGAGTTCATCTTCCTCACCGAGCACGGTGAGGACACCATCGTCTTCTGCGACGCCTGCGACTACGCGGCGAACACGGAGAAGGCGGAGTTCGTGCGCCCTCCCGCAGTGGAGGGCGACCCGCTGGCCATCGAGGAGGTCGAGACGCCGGGGATCACCGCCATCGGCGACCTGACGACGTTCCTGGGCGTGGAGGCGCGCCAGACCGCGAAGGCCGTGTTCTTCATGGCCACGCCCGGGCAGGGCGCCCCCTTCCCCATCTTCGCCGTCGTCCGGGGCGACCTGGAGGCGAACGAGGTGAAACTCGCCGCCGCGCTGGGCGGCGCGGAGATGCGCGCCATGACGGACGCGGAGGTGGAGGCGCACGGCCTGGTGGCCGGCTACGCCTCGCCCATTGGCGCGCCGGAGGGCGTGCGCGTGGTGGCCGACCTCTCCATCCCGCGCTCGCCGAACCTGGTGGCGGGCGCGAACCGCGAGGGCTGGCACCTGCGCAACGTGAACTACGAGCGCGACTGGAGCGCGGCCACCGTCGCCGACATCGCCACGGCGCAGGCGGGCCACGAGTGCGCCCGCTGCGGTGGCGCCCTGGGCTTGGGCCGCGGTATCGAGATGGGGCACGTCTTCCGCCTGCAGCAGGTCTACACGGCCGCCATGGACGTGACGGTGCAGGGTGCGGACGGCGAGGCGGTGCGCCCGACCATGGGCTGCTACGGGCTGGGCGTGGAGCGCGTGATGTCCGCCGCGGTGGAGTCTCACCACGACGAAGCCGGCATTGCCTGGCCCGCCTCGATCGCGCCGTACGACGTGATCATGGTCGGCATCGGCCTCGACCGTGACGAGGAGGCCCGGCAGGACGCGGACGCGCTCTACGAGGAGTTGCAGGCTGCCGGCCTGGAGGTGCTCTTCGACGACCGCGACGAGCGCCCCGGCGTGAAGTTCAACGACGCCGACCTGATCGGCGTGCCGGTGCGCCTCACCGTCTCCAGCCGCAACCACAAGGCCGGCGTGGTGGAGGTCAAGGTGCGCAAAGGCAACGCCGAGGCCGAAACGGTCGCCCGCGCCGAGGTCATCGCCCACGTCCAGGCCCACCGCGAGCGCCTGCTCTCGGCCCTGAACGTGGACGACGTCGAACGCCTCGCCCGCAACCGCCCCGCGGAGCGCACTGACGCCTAGGCGGTCGCCCGCAGCCGAACGCTCGGCAGGTCCTGGGCAGGAGATCTGCCCCCATCCCACCCCAACGTTCCCCCCGCAAGGGGGAGGGAGTCAGATGAGCGGCCGGCCCGGGGCCGGCCGACGTCCGTCAGCACTCGGAGAGGCGGGGCGCCCTCGTCCCTCCCCTCAGGCAGCCTGGCCGTCCGCGACCGCGATGGCGAACTCAGGCTCTCGGGCCAGCGCGACCTCCACCGGATCCACGGGCTGACCGTGGCGGTCGGCGAAGAGGCGGACCCGAGGCCGGTCCGCCATCGACGGGTCGAGGGCGACGACGAGGCCCCGAGCCCCGTCCAGCGGGCCGCCGGCGAACACGACCTCCGTGCCCACGGGCCACTGCGGGAACAGGTCCAGGAACCGCCCCACCACCTCTGCGTTGAGGCATGCGCCCGCCTCCTGCGAGAGGACACGCCTCGCGGCTGCGGGGGAGAGGGCGGCCTTGCCCGGCGCGGGTGAGACCAGGCGCTCGTAGCGGTCCGCCACCGCCACCACCTCGGAGATGAGCGCAATCGGACGCGCCGAGGCGGAGGCGGATGCGCCGCGGAGCAGGCGGTTGCCTCCCGTGATCCCTGCGGGATACCCGCCGCCCGACTGCTCCTCGTGGTGTTCGAGCGCCACCAGGGGGAGCGCCGGCTGGCGGTGCTCCAGGCCGGCCAGCAGCGCCCGGCCCAGTATGGTGTGGTCCTCGTAGCGTCGTTGCTGGGCCGGTGTGCGCTGCTCCGCTGGCGTCTGGCGGATGTCCTCCGTCACCATGAGCAGGCCGAGGTCGTGCGTGAGCGCGGCCAGTGCGGCGGACGCGAGGTCCGCTTCCTGAAAGCCGATGTCAGCACCGATGCGGACGGTGAGCGCGGCGACGCCCGCGGAGTGGCCGAACAGGTCGTCCGCCCTCAGGCGCTCCGTGAGGAACCCGGCGCTCGCGTCATGCTGGGCCGCGCGCACCACGAAGCCCGCCACGGCGGCGCGCAGGGCATCCATTGCGCCGGACGTGTCCAGCGCGCCGATGATGGGCATGGCGCGCAGGTCCTGCACCGCTCGGCTCGTGGGGCGGCCGGCCGCGCCTTCCGCCAGCCTCCAGACCACCGCGCACGCCTCGCGCAGCGCGCCGAGGAGGGGCGCGTCCGCTTGCGCAGCGTCCACGATCGGCGCGGCGTGGACACCGGTGGAGGCGCCGTCCTCGACGAAGCAGAGGTCCACGCCGTGCGCGCCCAGCGCCCGCGTGCCCCTGGGCGTCATGGTCATGCCGGCGCGGGCGAGCACCTCTCCGGAGGGCGCACGCAGGTCCCGGGCCAGCACTGCCCCCTGGATCAACGGGTCCGCGATGTGCGCACGACGCATGGGCGTACCGATCCCCTCGGCAGATAGTCGGCAGGACTGGCCCTGCGGAAGAGGGCGACCCTGCCGATATCCTCGCGGGGAGCGGCACGATTGTTGCGGCGCTTCTATTGAGGCCCGGAGAAGCGAGGTGCTACGATGTTCCAGCAGCGCCTCCCTCCGAGACGTGGCCACCGGCCACGTTTTTTGTTGGTTGAGTCGCGGCGGGCCCTGCCGAATCGGCGGGTCCTCGCAGCCGGCCGCCAGGTCTCCACGCGACGGCCGGAACGGGTCACGGAATGAAGAACGAGTTCGTCATCGCGATCACCCAGTTGTCGGCGGAGAAAAACCTCGACAGCGACACCGTCTTCGCTGCGGTGGAAGCCGCCATGGCCTCCGCCCTGAAGAAGGACGACCTGCAGTACGCGGACATCGTGGTCCAGATTGACCGCGACACCGGGGACATCCAGTCGTGGCGCCGCTACGAGGTGATGGACGACGACGACATCGAGGACGACGAGATCCAGGTCTCGCCGGAGCGCGCCGCCCGCATGGGGCACCCCGGCAAGCAGCCGGGCGAGGACATCCTCGAGAAACTCGAGGCCACACCGAACCAGGGCCGCATCGCCGCGCAGACCGCGAAGCAGGTAGTCCTGCAGCGCCTGCGCGAGGCCGAGCGCGAGTCCGTGTTCGAGGACTTCACCGGCAAGGAAGGCGAACTGGTCTCCGGCACGGTTCTGCGCGTGGAGGGCGGCCGGCGCCAGGTGATCCTGGACCTGGGCCGCACGGAGGCCGTGCTCCCGGCGGCGGAGCAGATCCGCGCCGAGCACTACCGCGTGGGCCAGCGCCTGCGCGTCTTCGTGAAGGAGGTCTACAAGGCCTCCAAGGGGCCTCAGGTGGTGGTCTCCCGCGCGAACCCCGCGCTCCTGAAGCGCCTGTTCGAACTCGAAATCCCGGAGATCTCTCGCGGCGTGGTGGAGGTCATGGCGATTGCCCGTGACGCCGGCCACCGCGCCAAGGTGGCGGTGGTCTCCCGCCAGCACGGCATTGACCCCATCGGGGCGGTCGTGGGCGTGCGCGGCGCGCGCATCCAGAACATCATCAACGAACTCGGTGGCGAGCGCATCGACATCATCCGCTGGGACCCGGTGGAGGAGGCGTTCGTCGCCAACGCCCTGAGCCCGGCCGAGGTGGTCTCGATCCGCTTCGACCAGGACACCAACACCGCGTTCATCGCGGTGCCGGACAAGCAATTGAGCCTGGCGATTGGCAAGGAAGGGCAGAACGCCCGCCTGGCCGCCCAGTTGACGGGCCGCCGCATTGACATCCGCCCGGAGAGCGCCCTGATCCAGGCCGGCGAGGACATGTACCCGCCGCCGGAGCCGAACATGGAGGCGATCCCGCTGGAGCGCCCGGCGGCGACGGCCGCCGCGGCTCCCGCGCTGCCGGACAGCGTGGCGCCTTCGCAGGCGGACTACGCGCGCCCCGGCCTGCCCGGCGAGCGCACCCGCCCCGTGCCCGCCGCCGTCCCGGAGCAGGAGGAAGAGGAAGTCCGCCTCACCCCGGAGCAAGAGGTCCTGGCCGAGATCGTGGAGGCCGAGGAGGAAGTGGTCGCCGCCGTCGCGCCGGAGCCAGAGCCGGAGCGTCCGGCCCGCCCCGAGCGCACCGAGCGTCCGGCGGCTGCGGGCGGCATCCGCTTCGCAGAGGAGATCAAGGAGATCCAGCGCCTGGACGAAGACGAGGACGACCGTGGGGTCCGCCGCGACCGGCGCAAGAAGCGCCCGGGCGCCGCAGCCGCCCCCGCACGCGCGCGCGCGCCACAGCGTGCCCCTCGCCGCTTTGACCTGGACTCACTGGACGAGGACGAGATCGAAGCCGCGCTGCACGGCGACGACTTCCTGGATGACGACGATGAGGACGGCTACGAGGACGAAGACTAGCGGTACGCCTCGGCGGGTTCCGCAGCGCACGTGCGTCGCCTGTCGGCGCACGGGTGATCAGCCGTCCTTCGTCCGCATCGTCCGTTCGCCAGAGGGCGCCGTACGGGCCGACGAGGGCCGGCGCCCGGCGCCCGGCCGTGGGGCCTACCTCTGCCGGGAACGCTCCTGCTGGGAGCGTGGACTGCGTGGCGCCCTGGGCGGCGCCCTGCGGACCGCACTGACGGAAGAAGACCGCGAGGCGCTGCGTCAGGCGGCAGGACGCCTCGACATCGGCGACAGTAGTCGCGGCGGCACGGACGGGTCGGCCGCGACCGACCGCCCAACCAACGATCGCGCCCCCGCAGGGCCCCAGAGGACAGAGAGAGAAGGCGAGGAAGCATGACGAATCAGCAGGTGGTGCGGATTCCGCCAGCCATCGTCGTCGGTGACCTTGCCGAACTACTCGGCGTCACCGGCGTGGATGTCATCAAGGAACTGATGAAGAACGGCGTCATGGCCACCATCACCCAGGTGGTGGACTTTGACACGGCCGCCGTGGTGGCGGCGGACCTGGGCTTCGAGCCCGAGGAAGAGGGCGCCGAGGAACCCGCGCCGGAAGACTCGGAGGAAGCGCCGGCGCCTCGCACCCTCCGCATCGTGGAGGAAGGCGAGGGCCAGGTCACGCGCCCGGCGGTGGTGACGGTGCTGGGGCACGTGGACCACGGCAAGACCACGCTGCTGGACCGCATCCGCGAGGCCAACGTGGCTGGCGGCGAGGCCGGCGGCATCACCCAGCACATCGGCGCGTACCAGGCCAAGGGCCCGGACGGCAAGGTCATGACCTTCATCGACACCCCCGGCCACGAGGCGTTCTCCAAGATGCGCGCCCGGGGGGCGATGGTGACGGACGTGGCCATCATCGTGGCCGCCGCAGACGACGGCGTCATGCCGCAGACCCGCGAGGCGATCGACCACGTCCGCGCCGCCGGTGTGCCCATGGTGGTCGCCATCAACAAGATCGACGCGAACAACGCCAACGTGGACCGCGTCAAGCAGCAACTCACGGAGATCAACCTGGTCCCGGAAGAGTACGGCGGCGACCAGATCGTGGTCCCGATCTCCGCTCTCAAGGGCGAGGGCATCGACACGTTGCTGGAGAACGTGCAGGTCGTGGCAGAACTCCAGGACCTGCGCGCCAACCCGGACCAGGACGCCGTGGGTGTCATCCTGGAGGCGAAGACGGACCGCTACCGCGGCGTGGTCGCTACCGTGCTGGTGCAGACCGGCACGCTCCGCCAGGGCGACACCATCCTGGCGGGCCTCTCCCTGGGCCGCGTGAAGGCCATGACCACCGCCAACGGCGAACGCGTGGAGGAGGCCGGCCCCTCCATGCCGGTCGAGATCCTGGGCCTGAATGACGTGCCCCCGGCCGGAGAGCGCTTCGTGATCCGCAAGAGCGAGAAGGAGGCCCGCGCGGAGGCGGAGGAGCGCCGTCGCGCGCTGCAGGCGGGCACGGCGGACCGCGCCGGCGTTACGCTGGACACGCTCTTCGGCGAGATCCGCAAGGGCAACGTCAAGGACTTCAACCTCGTCCTGAAGACAGACGTGCAGGGCTCCATCGAGCCGCTGGTCGCCTCCCTGGAAGAACTCTCCGTGGAGGAGGTCAACGTCAAGGTGATCCACGCCTCCGTCGGCTCGGTCACGGAGTCAGACGTGCAACTCGCCGTGGCTTCCTCCGGCGTGATCATCGCCTTCAACGTCCCCACAGAGCCCGGCGCCCGGCGCCTGGCGGACCAGGAGAAGGTGGAGATCCGGGAGTACTCGATCATCTACGAGATCCTGGAGGACGTGGAACAGGGCGTGAAGGGCATGCTCGCCCCCATCTACCGCGAGGTGCAGGACGCCACCATCGAGGTGCGCCAGGTCTTCCGCCTGGGCCGCCGCAACGCGATCGCCGGCTCCTACGTCCGCGAAGGCACCGCCGTCCGGGGCTCGCGCTGCCGCGTGGTCCGCAACGGCCAGGTCATCCACGAGGGCCAGATCGACAGCCTCAAGCGCATCGACGACGACGCGCGCGAGGTGGCCGCGGGCCTGGAGTGCGGCGTCATGGTCTCCAACTTCTCCGACTTCAACGAGGGCGACCAGATCATCACCTACCACCAGGAGCAGGTGCGCTGAGCCGCCGTACAGAGCGCGTGGGGGACCTGGTCCGGTCCGTCCTGGCGGACCTGGTCCGCCTGAAGGTGAAGGACCCGCGGGTCAGCGACGTCCTGCTCACCTTCACGGAGGTGGACGTGGCGCCAGACCTGTCCCACGCGCGCGTGGGCGTCTCCGTGATGGGCGACGAACAGACCAAGCGCGACGCCCTGGTGGGCCTGGAACGCGCCGCACCCTTCCTCCAACGCGCGATGAACAAAGAGGTGAGGATGCGCCGCATCCCGCGCCTGGTCTTCCACCTGGACGAGTCCATGGAGCAGGGCGACCGCATGACCCAGCAACTGCGCGACATCGCCCGGTCCGAGGGCCGCGACCTCTAGGACGGCCGGCCTCCTACCCCGTCCGCAGGAGCATGACAGTAGGCAGGTGATGGTCCGGGGCTTCATCAACGTGGACAAGCCACAGGGCGTCACCTCGTTCGACGTGGTGCGCCGCATCCGTCGCGCCGCCAACACGCGCAAGGTGGGCCACGCTGGCACGCTGGACCCCAACGCCACCGGCGTCCTCCCCATCGCCCTGGGCGAGGCCACCCGACTGATCGAGGAACTGGTGGACGCCCCCAAACGCTACCGCGCGGAGGTCATCCTGGGCGCCGCCACGGACACCTACGACGTGGACGGCGAGGTCACGGAGACGCACGACGCCAGCGCCGTGGACGAGGCCGCGCTGCGCTCCGCGCTCGCCCCCTACGACGGCGAGGTCATGCAACGCCCACCCGCCTACAGCGCCGTGAAGCGCGAGGGCGTCACCGCCTACCGTGCCGCCCGCTCCGGCCAGCCACTGGACCTGGAGGAGCGTCCCGTCACCGTCTTCGGCATTGACCTCCTGGAGTTCGACGCCAGCGACCCTGCCCGCCCGCGCGCCATCCTGGATGTGCGCTGCGGCAAGGGTTTTTATGTCCGCTCACTCGCCCATGACGTGGGGCATGCCCTTGGCGTGGGCGGGCACCTGGGCAACCTGAGGCGCACGCAGGTGGGCCCGTTCCTGGCGGAGGACGCGACGCCCATGGACGCGGCGGTGCTGCTACTGGAAGCCGGAGAACACGAGCGCCTGGTGCACGCCCCAGACCTGGTGCTCACCTCGTGGCCCGCGCTCATCCTCGGAGCAGACGAGGTATCGCGAGTGCGGCGGGGGATGGACATCGTGATGCTGCCTCGGCGGGACTATGTGAGGGGCGCTCAGCGGCCACAGGCGCGCGCCTACGGCCCTGATGGGGCGTTGGTGGCGCTGATGGAGCCGGGCCGCGCGGTGGGCACGTGGCACCCGTTCCGGGTCTTCGCACCGGCCTCCTGACGGTGGTCTGACGGACTTCCGGAATGAGCCTGAGTCTCATCTACTGCCGCGATCGCGTTGACACTGCTCACTCGCCAGCGTACGAGTGCCTCATCGCATTCCATCTGGTCGCCTGCGCGGAGGCGGGAGATGGCGAGTCATGGTCGCCGGACGGCGATCTCAGGAGGTGCTCATGGAGGCATACTGCCTCAAGTGTCGTGAGAAGCGGGAGATGAAAGACCCAAACCCGATAACGATGAAGAACGGCAAGCCGGCCACGGAGGGCGTCTGCCCGGTCTGCGACACGCGGATGTTCAAGATCGGCAAGACCGAAGCGCACTCGTAACGCCTTCCCCACCCCAGCACAGCATCGAGGCGCCGCCTACCCCTGCATCGCAAGGAGGCGGCGTCTCCGTCTCCCGCACCGGCCCACCCCTGCCCGCCTCCCCAGGGAAAGGGCGAGGGCTACGCCGTTGTCGCCACGGCCAGGAAGGCGGCGGCGCGAGGGTCCTCCACGGTGCTGGCGCGGCGCACGCCCAGCAGCACGCGTTCGGCCACCGCTTCGCGGCGGACCAGGCGGTCGTCCTCGCGGGCGACGGCCGGGGGGAGGACGCTCCAGCCGAGGCCGAGCGCCACCATCTGCCGGAGCACCTCCGGGTTGTGGGACTCCAGCGTCACGTTGGGGTCAATGCCCAGGCGCGCCAGGCCCTCGTCGATCTGGTGGCGGGTGTGCGAGCCCTCTGAGTACAGCACCCACCGGGCGCCGGCGGCGTCCTCCGCTGTCCCGGCGGGGGCGTAGATGTGGAGGGGTTCGCGGCCCACCTCCACGGCCACCAGGCCGTCCGGCACGGGCGCCACCACGAACGCCAGGTCCAACTCGTAGCGGCGCAGGCGCTCCACCAGCGCGGTGGAGGTGTCCACCACCAGGCGCAGGTTCACGTCCGGGTAGACCTCCCGGAACCGCCGAACGGCCCCGGGCAGCGCGTAGAGCGAGGCGGCGTCGATCATGCCCACGGTCAGCGTCCCGGCACCGCCCTGTTCGTACGCCTCCGTCCACGCGCGAAACTCCGAGGCGCGGCCCAGCACCTCAGAGGCGAAGCGTGCCGCCTCGCGGCCGGCCTCGGTCAGTTCGCGCAGGCGGCCGCGCGGCTCGAAGAGTGGCAGCCCCACGCGTCGTTCGAGTTCGGCCAGGGCCTGGGAGAGCGCGGGCTGGGAGACGTGGAGGCGCCGAGCGGCTTCCGTGAAGGTGCCGGCGCGTTCGACTTCACGCAGATACGCGAGTTGCTGGGAGTGGAACGGGAATGGCGCGAGGTCGGGCGGGTTTTCCATAGGGAATCTGAATGTATCAGATAGAAACATTCCAGTGGACGTATCGACCGAGCGTGGCGGAAGATGGCCCTCGTAGCGCGCGCCGACAGCCCTCGGAGCCCCCGAGGGATGAATTTCCTGTGCGAGCGCACCGAAAGAGGACACCGTGGCAGACAAGATCAACGTGGCAATCATCGGCGTGGGCAACTGCGCCTCGTCGCTGGTGCAGGGCGTGGAGTACTACAAGAACGCGGAGGAGGGGGACGTGATCCCCGGCCTCATGCACCCCGTGCTCGCCGGCTACCACATCCGGGACATCAACTTCACGGCCGCCTTTGACGTGGACGCGGACAAGGTGGGCAAGGACCTGTCCGAGGCGATCTTCGCCGGCCAGAACAACACCTACAAGTTCGCGGACGTACCCACGTCCGGCGTCACCGTGCAGCGCGGCATGACCCACGACGGCATTGGCAAGTACCTCTCCGAGGTCATCACCAAGGCCCCGGGCGAGACTGCGGACATCGCACGCATCCTGAAAGAGACGGACACCCACGTCGTCATCAACTACCTGCCCGTGGGGTCAGAGGAAGCGACGAAGTGGTACGTGGAGCAGGTGCTGCAGGCGGGCTGCGCCTTCATCAACTGCATCCCCGTGTTCATCGCCAAGGAGAACTACTGGGCCAGCCGCTTCGAGGAGAAGGGCCTGCCCATCATTGGCGACGACATCAAGTCGCAGGTGGGCGCCACCATCCTGCACCGGACGCTGGTGCGCCTGTTCCAGGACCGCGGCGTGCGCATTGACCGCACCTACCAGTTGAACTTTGGCGGCAACACGGACTTCATGAACATGCTGGAGCGCGAGCGCCTGGAGTCCAAGAAGGTCTCCAAGACCAACGCCGTCACCAGCCAGATCTCCTACGACCTGCCAGAGGCGGACGTGCACGTGGGGCCGTCGGACTACGTGCCGTGGCTGAAGGACCGCAAGTGGTGCCACATCCGCCTGGAGGGCACCACGTTCGGCGACGTCCCGCTGAACCTGGAGACCAAGATCGAAGTCTGGGACTCCCCGAACTCCGCCGGCGTGGTGATCGACGCCGTGCGCGCGGCCAAGGTGGCGCTGGACCGCGGCGTGGGCGGCCCCATCTACGAGGCCTCGGCGTACTTCATGAAGTCGCCCCCGCGCCAGATGCTGGACGAGGACGCCCGCGACGGCGTGGAGGCGTTCATCAAGGGGTAGCCCACCCTCGCTCTCGTCCCCCCACAACCTCGTCCCCCCACAACGGAGCCCCGGTCCCTACCGGGGCTCCGTGCGTCCAAGGGGTCCCGTGGGAGGGGCGAGGCGTGCCGTGGGGCTACAACCGCACGGGTCACGCCGCTAGTCTCAGGCTGACTGGCGGAGCGGGTGGTGTGAGGCGCTGTGCGGCGGACGCCGCGCAGTCAAGAGTCGGGAGTCGCGTGGCCCTCTACCTGGCCTTTCGGGTCGCCATCTTCCTCGCCCGGGTGATCCCGCTGCGGGTCTCCTACGCGATCGCCCGAGGCGTGGGCGTCCTGACGTACTACGCGTGGCCGGGCGGCCGCCGCCGCTGCGTCCAGAACATGACTCGCGTCACACAGGGCGACCAGCGCGCCGCCAGACGCCTGGCGCGCCGCTCCTTCGGCAACTACGTGGTCTACCTGGTGGACTTCTTCCGCTTCTTCGGCACGGACGAGGCGGAGGTGGACCGGCGCGTGGTGGTACCGGACGGGCTGTGGGACCAACTGCGCGGCGTGCGGCAGGGCAGCGGCATTGTGATCATGACCATGCACTTCGGCAACTGGGACCTGGGCGCGGCCATCCTGGCGTCGCGGGGGTTCCCGGTCTCCGCGGTGGCGGACGTGTTCCAGAACAGCCGTCTGAACCGCATGGTGATCCGCTCCCGCGAGCACCTGGGCATGAAGGTCATCCCGGTGGGCCGCACGGGCCCGGGCATCATGCGCGCCCTGCGCAACGACGACGTGGTGGCGCTGCTGGTGGACATCCCGCAGCCCGACGGCGGCGTGCAGGTGGAGTTCTTCGGCTCCACCATCTCCGTGCCGGACGGCCCTGCCCGCCTCGCCCTGCGCGCCGGCGCGTCCGTGGTGGCCGCCACCCTGCCCCGCCGGGCGCGCTGGGGCGACCAGGTGACCGCGGACATCGCCCCCGTGGCGTTCGAGCCCACCGGCAACCAGGACCGCGACGTGCAGGCGCTTACGCAGCAGGTCTTCCACCACCTGGAGGGCCAGGTCCGCCGCCACCCGGAACAGTGGTACATCTTCCGCAACCTCTGGCTCGCTGACCGGCCGCCAGAGCGGCAGGCTGTCTAGGGCGAGCGATGCTGAGGTACTGGCTGCTGCGGGCGCTGGTGGAGGTCGGCGGGCGCGTCCCCGTGCGCATCACCTACGGCCTGGGCGCCGTGGGCGGCAACCTGGCGTGGTACCTCTCGCCTCGCATCCGCCGGGCCACCCGCGACCACATGCGGCACGTCCTGGGGCGGGATGCCGATTCGGCCGAGGTGGACCGACTGGCCCGCTCCTGTGTGCGTACCAACCTCTACTACTACGCCGACTTCGTCCGCTTCGGCCACATCCCGGACGACGCGCGCACCTCGATCTTCGACTCCTTCGACGAGGTCCATGGACTGGACGCCCTGTTCGAGGCGCTGGACCAGGGCAAGGGCGTCGTGCTCGTGGGGGCGCACCTTGGCAATGGGGAGGTGCTCGCGCGCGCGGCGGGGCCGTTCGGCATCTGCATCGCCATTGTCACGGAGCGCCTCTCCCCGCCGCGCCTGCACGACTACGTCCACCACGTGCGAGGCGCCCGAGGGGTGCGCTTCCTGCCGGCAGACCTGACGGGCCTGCGCGCCTCCATCGCCCACCTGCGGGCGGGTGGGTCACTGGGGCTGCTGGTGGACCGCGACGTGCTGGGCACCGCGGAGCCGTTCCCGTTCTTCGGGGAACGGGCGCCCATCCCCGCCGGCGCCGTGGAACTCGCCCGCCGCACGGGGGCTCCCATGATCGGGGCGTGGATACCGCGCACGGGGCCGGCTCGCTACGCGCTCCACCTGGAGCCGATCCCCCTGCCCGAGCCCACCGGCGACCGCGAGGTGGACCTGGAGCGCGGCATGCGCGCCATGGTCACCGCGCTGGAGGGCGCCATCCGACGCTGGCCGGGGCAATGGTTCCCGATCTCCGCCATCTGGCCCCAGGACCACGAGCCGGCTCGCCATGCCTCGCCCACCTCGCACGAGGCGGAGCCCCACTCCTAGGCTGTCCTAGGCGTCGGCGGTGGCTTGCTAGGCGGACCCGTCCGTCACCGCGTCGGCGCGGCGCCAGCGCAGGACGTTGCCGGTGACGAGCAGGCACACCAGGCCGATGACCACGGACGGCACCGTGTTCACCGCGTGCACGAGCACGGCATACGCCACGGCGTAGTCGGCGGACGTGCCCGCCGCCAGCAGCGGCGCCGCAGCCGCCGCGTGGAAGATGCCGATGTGCGCCGGCGTGGTGGGGATGGCCATGGACAGGTTCGTGGAGAGCGTCACGGCAATGGCGAGCGAGAGGCTGCCGGAGAGGCCCACCGCCTCCAGCAACAGCAGGTGCAGCCACACCGTCCCCGTCCACGCGAACGCCGTCCAGCCCAGCGTCAGCGCCGCCTTCCGCCGGTCGATGCGGGCCACCAGCACCACGTCCCGCCACACCGTGCGCATCCGCACCACGGTGGCGTAGAGCAGCCGTGAGGGGCGGTAGCGCGCGGGCAGCACTCGGACGGCCGTGACCACCAGGAGCACGGCCAGCAGGACGCCCAGCGTCACCACCAGGCCTCGGCCGGAGAGGGCCCCGGGCGCTCCCAGGTCCGGCTTCGGAAGCAGGCGGCCGATCCACGGCGCGGCGACCAGCGCCAGGCCCGCCAGCACCGTGACGTCCACCAGCCGTTCCGCCACCAGCACCACCACGGCCTGCCCGGCTGTGACGTTGCGGCGGATGGCGGGAGACATGATGCGGACGCTGTCTCCCAGCCGGAGCGGGAGTACGTTGTTCAACAACATTGAAATGTGGAATATCCGGTAAGCCTCGGTACGATCGAGGTCGTGGGCGGCGGGCATCAGCGAGCGCCACCGCAGCGACTTCGCGGCCAGCGACAGGACCAGCAGCAGGACGGCCAGGCCCAGCGCCGGTCGATGCGCGCCACGAAGAAGAGTGAGGGTCTCTTGCAGGTCAGCGATCCGGCTGAGCGAGTACAGACTGACCAGCGCCAGGACCACGGCGAACAGAGGTCGCAGGCGTCTCCAGGTGTGGGAGCGTGGCTCCTCCTCCTGGCGATGGCCGCCGTCCTCTTCGCCGGTACGTGGCGTATTCATCCGGCGCTCAGTCTAGTGGGGCCGCTGGTAGCGCTCGCGGCCTGGTGGCCCACGGTGCGCTCCTCGCGCCCGGAACGCTGGCTGTTCTTCTACGTGGCCGGCGTCTACGTCTACACCGTGCTGCGCGCATATGCGGACGAGTTCGCCCCGTGGCAGTCCACCTACGTCATCCAGTTTGACGAGGCGCTCTTCGGCGGCACCCTGCCCTCCGTGCAGTTGCAGCGGGCGCTGTTCCGCCCGTGGGCGCTGGGCTGGGTGGACATGCTGGCGGCCATGGTGCACGCCTCGTTCTTCATCGCCCCGCAGATCGCGCTGGTGGTGGTCTGGCGGCGCTGGCCCAGCGCGCTGAGGCCGCACGTGCTGAGCGCGCTGATGACGTTCTTCATCGGCCTGGCGCTGTTCTTCCTCGTCCCCACCGTCCCGCCCTGGCTGGCCTCCTACCAGGGCGAGGTGCGCGGGGTGTACCGCATCATCTCCTTCGTCTTCAACGACCTGGATCAGGCCACCTACCAGACCATGTACGCGGCGCTGGGCGAGCCGAACTCCGTGGCGGCGGTGCCCTCCATCCACATGGCGATCACCTGCGTGGTCCTGTTCCGCGTGCAGGCGCTGGCGCCCCGCTGGACGTGGGCCGTCGCCCTCTACACGGCGCTCATGGCTGTCTCGCTGGTCTACCTCGGCGAACATTATGTCTTCGATGTGATGATGGGCGTCCTCATCGCCGGCATCTCCGAGTTTGTCGTGCGTCGCATGGAGGCTCGCCGGCAGCGCCCCGCATCGGCGCCTGCGCTCGTGGCTTCGCGTTAGCAGCCAGGAGGTGGACGCTGGCCCGTCTGCGGACGCCGCGGCGAGTATGATGGGGCCGATGACCACACCAGCCAGCCCGGCCGTACCGTTCGGGCGTGCCGACCTCCAGATCCACACCTCCCACGGCGACGGGATGGAAGACGCCCTCGCGATTTTCGAGGCCGTCGAGCGCGCCGCCTTCCTGGACGTGATCGCCATCACCGACCATGACGACGTAGGCGGCGCCCTGGAGGCGCGCGAGGTCTACGAGCGCCACCGCAACCGCTGGGGCTTCGAACTGATCACCGGCATCGAGGTGACCACGACGCACGGGCACCTGCTGGCGCTGTGGGTGGACCAGCCCATCCCCTCCTTCAAGTCGCTGGAGGCCACCGTGGCCGCCGTCCACGAGGCCGGCGGCATCGCGGTGGTGCCCCACCCCTTCTCGCTCCTCACCCGTTCCGTGGGTCGCCGCACGCTGGACCGCGTGATGCGCCTCCCGGCGGAGCAGCGCCCAGACGGCCTGGAGGTGGCGAACACGCTGGCGAAGGGCTGGCACACAGGCGAACGCGCCCGCGCACGCAACCACAAGGCGTGGCGACTGGCGGAGACTGGCGGCAGCGACGCACACTTCGTCCAGGCCGTGGGCCGCGCCTATACCCGCTTCCCCGGGACGGACGCCGCCTCCCTGCGGCGGGCGATCGAGGAGCGCCGGACGGAGGGCATCCTGCTGGGCGCCACGCCCTACCACGCCATTGGCCTCCGCCGCCTGGCCCGCCAGCAGATGCGCGGGCTCGCGGTCACGCCTCGCAAGGTCGGGGGACAGATCTTGCGCGGGACGGTTGTGCCGCGCGTAACCGCGCAGGCCCGGTCGCTGCGGCAGCGCATCGCGGACATGCGAGCGCGCCCGTGAAGGTGGCGCTGGTCTCGCCGTACGACTGGCGTCACCCCGGGGGCGTGAACAGCCACCTGGGGGTGCTGGCCCGCGAACTGCGCGGCCACGGGCACCAGGTGAAGATCCTGGCCCCTTCCAACGAACCGATCGACGACCCGGACGTGGTCACCCTGGGGCGGCCGTTCCCGGTGGCGGCCTCCGGCAGCGTGGCGCGCATCTCGCTCAACCCGCGCCTGGGACGCCGCGTGGGCGAGGTGCTCCGCCAGGAGCAGTTTGACGTGGTGCACGTGCACGAACCGCTGATGCCGGTGCTGCCCATCCACGTCCTGCGCCAGTCTCGGGCGGCGAACCCGGACGTGGTGAACGTGGGTACGTTCCACGCCACTCGAGACGGCGGCAACCGCCTCTACTCCTACAGCCGGCGCCTGCTCAAGCGCTGGTACCGGGAGATCGATGGCAAGATCGCGGTCTCGCCGCCGGCGGCGCAGTACGTCTCCCGCTACTTTCCCGGCTTCTACAACATCATCCCCAACGGCATCGACATCGAGCACTGGGACGACCCGGCCAAGACGCCGCTGTCCGAGTACCAGGACGCCACGAACATCCTCTACGTGGGGCGCGCGGAGAAGCGGAAGGGGCTGGGCGTGCTGATCCGCGCCTTCAGCATCGTGAACGCCCGCGACCCGGACACCCGCCTGATCGTCGTGGGCCCGGACTCCCGAGCCCGGCGTCGCTTCGAGCAGTCCGTCAGCAACGACAAGCGTCGCGGCATCGTCTTCGTGCAGGCGCGCGACGGCGGCGTGCCGTACGACGAGTTGCCTCGCTACCACGCCTCCGCGGACATCTTCTGTTCCCCCGCCACCGGCCACGAGTCCCAGGGCTACGTGCTGCTGGAGGCCATGGCCGCCGGCCTGCCGGTGGTGGCCTCCAACATTGACGGCTACGCCTCCGTGATCACGCACGAGGTGGACGGCCTGCTGGTTCGGCCCAAGGACGCGATGGTGCTCGCGGATGCGCTTACGGCGCTGGTGCGCAACCCTCAGCGTCGGGCCGCCCTCGCCGTGGAGGGGCGCCAGCGCGTGGAGGAGTACGGGTGGCCTCGGGTGGCGCAGCAGGTCATCTCCTACTACGAGCGACTCCTGGACACGCGCGGGACGGTGGAGACCTCACGCCGCCAACGCCTGGACGGCCGCCTGGATGGCCACCTGGATGGCCGCCGGGGCGACCCCGTGGGTTCCGCCGAATGACGCCCAGAGTCACGCCCAGAGCGACACACGAAACGAGGCGCGCGTGACCTCCCTGCTCCCCCGCCGCGCGCCCACCGCCGTGCTCGATCCGATCGTCCGAGTGCTCGCCTCCGTGGGGGTGACGCCCTTCTGGCTCACGACCGTGGGGTTCCTGGGCAACGTGCTGGCCGCCTGGTTCGTGGTGCAGGGCTGGCTGCTGCCGGCCGGCCTGGCCGTGCTGTTCTTTAGCGGACTGGACATGCTGGATGGCCACCTGGCGCGCAGCACCGGCACCGCCTCTCGCTTTGGCGCCCTCTACGACTCCACCCTGGACCGCCTCTCCGAGGCCGCCGTGCTGTTCGGCATCCTCTGGTACTCGCTCGACCTCGGCCACCGCGAGGAGGCGCTGCTCGCGTTCCTCGCCGTCGTCGGGTCGCTGATGGTCTCTTACGTCCGAGCGCGCTCGGAAGGGCTGCAGATGCCGCTGAAGGACGGGCTGTTCACGCGCTCCGAGCGCGTGGTGCTCACCGGCGTGGCGCTGCTCTTTGGCTGGGTACGCCTCGCGCTGTGGGTGCTGGCCGTGCTCACCCTGCTGACGGCGGCCCAGCGCACGTGGATCGCCTCGCGGCTGCTGATCGAGGCAGACCGTGGGGCGGGCGAAGACGGAGGCGCCTTGTGAGCGCAGTTGCACAGGGCCCGCTCGGCAGGGCCGAACTGGCCGAGATTTCGCGAGCGCTCCGGGAGCGCATCCGCCTGGGCGTCAGCCTGGAGGTGTGGACGCGCCCGGCCGACGAGATCGTGAGCCCCGAGCGCGACGACGGCCGCCACGCCGCGGAGACGCTGGCGCTGATGCGCCAGTTGAAGACGCTGCATCCCGCGCTCACCCTCACCCCGTACGACCTGGAGAAGCACGCCTCCCGCGCGGAGGCGGCCGGCATTGAACACTCGCCCACGGTGGTGCTGCGGGCCGGCGGGCGCTCCGTGCAGATCGTGGGGATGCTCTACGGCCCGCTCTTCCCGCCGATGCTGGACATCATGGGCTTCCTCTCCATGGGCCAGACGCCGCTTGCCCCGGAGACGCGCGCCGTGCTGGGAGCGCTCCCCGCGGACGTGCAGGTGGAGGCGTTCCTCACGCCGTTCGACCCGTTCTCCGTGCAGATGCTGCCGCTGCTGGGCGCCTTCGCCGTGGACGGCAAACGCGTCCGCCTGCGCATCGTGGAGGCCTCGCAGTTTCCGGTGCTGGCCGGACAACGGCTGGTGACGGAGGTGCCGCTGCTGGTCATGAACGGCCAGCGATACGCCGGCTACTGGACCGAACAGGAACTGGCCGAGCAGATCCGGGGGCTGGCGGAGGGCTCGGACGAGAAGGTCATCCGCGCCCGCGTGGTCAGCGCCGAGTACGTCTCCGAGGACGAGGCGCGCCGCATCGCAATGGAGCAGGTGCAGGCAGAACAGGCGCAGCAGACGCAGGCCGGTGGCGGCTCGGAGACGTCGAGCGGCCTCTACATTCCGGGCCGCGACTAGCCCCCCGCGCTCCCGGCCAGCGCTACGCCTTCGCGCGCATCAGGCGCATCCCGGCAACACCGAGGCCACCGGCCAGCACCAGGGTGGCCACTCCGATGATCAGCGCCGTCATCGCCTTCGATGCGCTGCCGCCGTCCGCCGCTCCCACGGTCTCGCCCTCGGCGCCCTCGCCCGGCGATGCCGCGCCATCGCCGCCCGACGAGCCGCCGGCGACGGAGGTGGGGAGGGTGAGCGGCGCGCGGGTGCCCTCGGCGCCCGGGGTGGTGGTGGCGGCCGCGGAGAACTCGATGGGATCGAGGCCCACGCTCAGGCGCCACTGGTTGTACAGCCCATCCTGGTCGAAGCCGTAGACATCCAGGAACGCCTGGTCAGTGGTGTTTCCGGCCTTGATCGCGGCGAAGACCTCCGCGAGTGGTCCCGGCCCGTACGTCTCCACCAGGTAGGCCACCACGGCCCAGGACTGGCCGTAGAACGTGTTCACCAGGGACGCCTGGTTAGAGGGCGCGGCGAGGTTACGGAGGCGGAGCGTGTTGTCCGTCTGCACCGCGAACTCCACGGCCGTCCGATACCCCGCGCCGGGCGAGGTCTGGGTGTAGACCGCCACGCCCTCGTCCAGCCATGATGGGGCGCGCGTGAACGGGCCGTCGCCGGCCACCTTGGTCACCAGGTGCGCCGCCTCGTGCCGGGCGACGTCCACGAACGACCCCAGCGCGTCGTAAATGTGGAGCAGGTCAGAGGACACGCGCGACCCGCCGGTGATGACCTGCGAATCGAAGGTCCCGCCTCGCGCGCGCTGCGCGAGTGCGCCCTCCGACTCGCGCGGCCAGAGGACGACGCGCACGGGGTAGGGGAGATGCGTGTCCAACAACGCCTCCACGTCCGTGATCGCATCGGACGTGGCTTGCAGCGCCAGCGCGGCGTCCACCTCGCTGGCGTACCAGTAGACGGTGACGCCGTCCCGCTCCATGGACTGCCACGCGTAGCGGCCGTCCAGGAAGACGAAGGTCTGGGCCTCGGTGCGCGTCTCTTCGCCCTGGGCGGTGGTGAGTTCCCAGTGGTAGGAGATGCGCGAGCCCACCGGGATGTATGTGGCGCCGGAGTTGGTCTGGAGGGTGACCTGGAGGTCTCCCTGCCCGCCGGTGGGCACCTGCGCGCGCAGGTCGCCTCCCACGTTGCCGTCCGGGTTCAGCACTCGGTAGGTGAGCACGGCGTCCTGCACGGGGTCACCGGAGACGCGGAGGTGGAAGGTGAGCGAGGTCGGATCCGCCGTCTCGATGCGGTCGTCCGATGTCTGCACCGCGGCCGAGGCGGACGCAACGAGGCCGAGCGCCAGCGCCAGGCCGATCAGGATCGCGGCCAGGGGGAGGCGCCGCGACCTGGTCATGCCGCTTCCTCCGTGCCCACCTGCTGGCGCAGGTAGGCGGCGATGAACGCGTCGATGTCGCCGTCCAGCACGCCCTGCGTGTCTGACGTCTCCACCTCGGTGCGGAGGTCCTTGACCATCTTGTAGGGGTGGAGGACGTACGAGCGGATCTGGTTCCCCCAGCCCGCTTCCACGTGCTCGCCCTTCAGTTTGGCGCGTTCCGCCTCCACGCGCGCGATCTCCCGCTCCAGCAGCCGGGACTTCAGGACAGTCATCGCGCTCTCGCGGTTCTGGGCCTGCGACCGTTCGTTCTGACAGGTCACCACGATCCCGGAGGGGATGTGGGTGATGCGGATGGCGGTGTCGTTCTTCTGGACGTTCTGGCCGCCGTGCCCGGAGGCGCGGTAGGTGTCCACGCGCAGGTCGTCCGACTTGATCTCGATCTCCACCTCTTCGTCCGCCTCGGGCATCACCTCCACCAGCGCGAAGGTGGTCTGGCGGGTGCCGGCGGAGTTGTAGGGCGAAAGACGCACCAGGCGATGCACCCCGCGCTCCGACCGCAGGAGGCCGTACGCGAAGTCACCGTCAATGCGGACCTCCACGGACTTCACGCCTACCTCGTCGCCGGCGCTCAGGGAGAGGATTTCCGTCTTGAAGCCGCGCTTCTCCGCCCAGCGCAGGTACATGCGCAGCAGCATCTCTGACCAGTCGTTGGCCTCGGTGCCGCCGGCGCCGGCGTGGATGGAGAGCAACGCGCTCTTCGCGTCGTACTGACCGCCCAGCGTCAGGCTGACCTCCAGCGCCTCGTAGTCGCGCTCGAGCGTAGCAAGGTCGCCGCGCGCCTCGTCCAGCAGTGCGTCGCGCTCCTCGCCCTCGGTCTCCTCGATCAGTTCGAGCATGGCCTGCATGTCCTGGGACGCCTGTTCGAGGCGCTGCCAGGTGCTGATGAGGTCCTCCAGGCGCGAGACAGTGCGCATGACGCTCTGCGCCTTGCTGGGGTTGTCCCAGAGGTCGGGGGCCTGTGCCTCGTCGCGGGCGCGGGCTAGTTCGTCCTGGCGTGCAGGGAGGTCAAAGTCGCACCTGCACATCCCGCACTCGAGCAAGCAGTTCCGCGACGCGGGCCTTGAGTTCGTCCATGCGATCCATGTTCTCACGCACACGCCCGGAGAGCGACGGGGCTACGGCGCCAGCGACCGCCTAGCGTCCTTCAAGACCATGAACGTCTGCATCTGGTCAAGCGGCGAGGGTCCGAAGCCAAACCGCTCGTAACAGCCGAGTGCATCGTCATCGAGCACCTGCACGAGCAGTGCACATTCGGCACAGCCTCGCAACCCGGGCCAGCGGTCCCTACCGTTCGCCGGCCATGGCCTTCGCGGCGCGGACGGTGTTCACGAGGAGCATCGCAACGGTCATGGGGCCCACGCCGCCGGGGACCGGGGTGATGGCGCTGGCTACCTCGCGGGCGGCCTCGTAGTCCACGTCGCCGCTGAGGATGGCGTTGCCCTTCTTCGTGGTGCCCACCTTCGTGGTGCCCACGTCGATGACGACGGCGCCCGGCTTGACCATGTCGGCGGTGACGATCTTCGGCTGCCCCATGGCGGTGACCAGGATGTCCGCCTGCCGCGTCACGGCGCCCAGGTCCTTCGTGCCCGTGTGCGCCATGGTCACCGTGGCGTTCGAGGTGCGGTCCGAGAGCAAGAGGGAGACCGGACGCCCCACCAGCAGCGACCGCCCCACCACCACCACGTTCGCCCCGCCCGTCTCGATACCCTCGCGGCGCAGCATCTCCACCACGCCGGAGGGGGTGGCGGCCACGTGCAGCGGCTTGCCCTGCACCAGCAGGCCCAGGCTCATGGTGGTCAGGCCGTCCACGTCCTTCACCGGCGACACGGCCTCCGTGACCACGTTGGCGTCGATGTGATCGGGGAGCGGCAACTGCACAAAGAGGCCGTTGACGTCCGGGTCCTGGTCCAGGCGGGCGACCTGGGCCAGCACCTCCTCCAGCGAGGTCGAACCGGGCATGCGCACGGCCTCCGAGCGCATGCCCACGGAGGCGGCGGCGCGCTCCTTCATGTTCACGTAGACGTGGGAGGCCGGGTCGTCGCCCACCAGGACCACGGCCAGTTTCGGCGCCGGGCGGCCGGAAGCGGTGAACGCCGCCACGTCTCGAGCCACGTCCGCCTGCACTGCGTCGGCGATAGCCCGCCCGTCGATGATCCGTGCGGTCATGGCGTCCTCCTCGGGGTGCCGCGGCGCGTGCTCGTGTCAGAAGGGCGAGTATGACACGGCCACGTGCTAGATTCGCCCGCGTGAGCACACACGCCGTTGGCATCGACCTGATCGAGACAGACCGAGTCGCCCGAGTGCTGGCCAAGCACCCGGAGCGGTTCATCAAGCGCGTCTTTACGCCTGCGGAGGCCGCGTTCTGTCGCGGCCGCGTCCCGGAACTGGCCGCCCGCTTCGCCTCGAAGGAGGCGGTGATGAAGGCCCTGGGCACCGGCGCGCGCTCCGTCGCGTGGCGGGACATTGAGGTGCTGCCGGACCGCCGAGGCAAGCCGCTCGTCTACCTCTACGGAGGCGCGAAGGCGCGGGCGGAGGTGATCGGGCTGGAGGCGATCGACATCTCCCTCACTCACCTCGCGGACTTCTCCATGGCCGTGGTGGTCTGCACGGCGACCCGGCCCGAGTTCGACCATGCCGAGTCGCGCGCCCGCCTCGTGGCCTACCTCCAGCAGCGCGGGCTGCTGGGGGAGGACGAACAGAACTGATGGCGAAACTCGTCACCACGGAGCAGATGCGCGCCCTGGAGCAGACGGCGGTGGAGGCCGGCGTCTCCGAGCGCTCGCTCATGGCGCAGGCGGGCCTGGCGGTGGCCCAGGAAGCGTGGATGACCCTGGGCACCGTGGAAGACAAGCCCGTCCTCGTGCTGTGCGGCCCGGGCAACAATGGCGGCGACGGACTGGTCGCCGCCCGCCAACTCGCCGAGTGGGGCGCCCCCGTCCACGTCTACCTGCTCCGCCCTCGCCCCGAGGACGACCCGGAGTGGGCCGCCGTCCGCGAGGCGGACCTGCCCGTAACCGTCGCGGAGGCGGACCCCACGTCCGAGGCGCTCGAGGGCCTGCTGCGCCAGGCGGTGCTCGTGATCGACGCGCTCTTCGGCACGGGGCTGCGGCCGGCGGAGCGTCCGCTGGAGGGCGCCGCCGCCGCCGTCCTGGCGCGGCTGCGCGCGGCGCGGGAGGCGACGCCGGCGGTGCAACTGCTGGCGGCGGACCTGCCCTCCGGGGTGGACGCGGACACCGGCGTTGCGGATCCCGCCACGGTCGCGGCGGACCTCACGGTCACGTTCGGCTGCGCGAAACTCGGCCTCTTCCAGGCGCCCGGACGTACCCTGGCCGGCCGCGTGGAGGTGGTGGACATCGGCATCCCTGCGGCTGCGGTGCGCGACCTGCCGTTCGAGGACCTCCGGATGCGCGACCTGCGCGCCGCGGTCCCGCCTCGAGCGGAGGACGGCAACAAGGGCACGTTCGGCCGCGCGCTGATCGTCGCCGGCTCGCGGCGCTACCCCGGGGCGGCGCGCCTGGCTGCGGAGGCGGCCGCCCGCTCCGGCTGCGGGGTGGTGACGATCGCGGCGCCGGAGGCGGTGCAGCCGCTCCTGGTCGCGCTGCCCGATCCCACGCACGAACCGCTGCCGACAGAAGCGCCCGGCGGCGGCGAACTGGACGCCGCCTCCGCCCGTGCGCTGCTCCGCGCGCTCCGAGGCATGCGCGCGCGTGCCCTCCTGGTGGGGCCTGGCCTGGGCCTGTCGGACGCGACGCGCGGCTTCGTGCAGCATCTCCTCGCCGGCCTCGACGCCGCGGCGGCCGAGGGCGGCACGCAGACGGTAGTGCTGGACGCGGATGCCCTGAACGTGATCGCGGGCGAGGCGGACTGGCACGCGCGCTTCGCCCTGCCTCGAATCCTGACGCCCCATCCCGGCGAGATGGCGCGCCTGCTGCGCACCAGCGTGGAGGACGTACAGGCCCACCGCCTGCCGATGGCCACCGAGTACGCGCAGCGCACCGGCTCCGTGGTCGTCCTGAAGGGCGCCGGCACCATCGTGGCCGCGCCGGACGGACGTGCGAGGCTCTCCGACGTGGCGCACTCAGCCCTGGCCCACGGGGGCACCGGCGATGTGCTGGCGGGCCTGATCGTGGGCCTGCTGGCGCAGGGCGTCTCGCCCTTCGACGCCGCCAGTGCCGCTGTCTGGCTCCAGGCCGAGTGCGCCCGCCAGGTCTCGGAGGTCTACGGGCCCGCCTCCACGCTGGCCAGCGACCTGCTGCGGGCGCTGCCGGAGGCGCGCAAACTGCTCGATCCCCCCTCGGCGGGGCCGGCTGGGCCGGACGTTATGTTCGCTCGATAGCCGTCGCCCCTCCTGGATACCCCCTGTGGAGGGGGCCATGCTGTTAGACTTTCCGTAGTGATTCGGGCCCCGTATCCCGGTATTCACCGGGCGGCTCGGACCGGAGGCTTGCCGTGAGCGACGCCACTGACCGCGCACGCGACATCGCAGCGCCCGCCGACCTCGATACCGTCGACAGCGTCGACACCGAGGCGCTGGCGCTCGTCTTCCCCGGACAGGGTTCGCAGGCGCCCGGCATGGGCCGCCTGGTCTTCGAGCACTCGGCGGCCGCCCGCCAGGCGTTCGAGGAAGCCAGCGACATCACCGGCATTGACATGGCCGCCGTCTGCTTCGAGGCGGACGCGGACGCACTCGCCTCCACCGAGAACACGCAGCCGGCCGTCCTCACCACGTCCGTCGCCATGCTCCGCGCCATGCGCGAGAAGGTGACGGAGGTGCGGGAGCAGGTGCGACCTCGGCTCTTCGGGGGGCACTCGCTAGGGCTCTTCAGCGCGGCCGTGGCCACCGGCGCACTGTCCTTCCGTGACTCGCTCATGGTGATCATGGAGCGCTCCCGCCTCATGGGCTCCTTCAACGAGGAGCGCCCCGTGGGCATGGCGGCCATTGTGGGCCTGGACGTGGTCACGGTGCGCGGCATCTGCGAGGACGCCACGCAGGGCGAGTTGAGCCGCGTGGACGTGGCCAACCACAACGAGGACGTGCAGACCGTGATCTCGGGCGACGTGACCGCACTGGAGCGCGCCATGGCCCGCGCCAAGGACCTGCAGGGGCGCGCCATCCGCCTGAAGTTGAAGGTCTCCAGCCACACCCCGCTGCACGTGGGACAGGCGGAGGAGTTCGCGCAGATCATCAGCGAGATCCCGTTCGCGGACCCGGAACTCCCCATTGTCTCCAACATCACCTCCGACCTGCTGCGCACGGCCGCGGAGGTCCGCGCGGAGTTCGAGGCGCAGTTGAAGTCTCCCGTCCTGTGGGCGGAAAACGTGCGGCGCATGACGCGTGAAGGCGTGGACACCTTTGTGGAGGTGGGCCCCGGCCACGCGCTCTCCCGCATGATCAAGCGCATCCAGGACGAGAGCACTGCGGTCTCCCTGGACGACGCGCGCGAGGCGCCCATCCCCGTCTCCATCCTCCCCGCCAGACGACCGACGGCCTGACCGATGCGGCGAGTGGTGGTGACTGGTCTTGGGCTGGTGACGCCCCTTGGCACTGACGTGGCCTGTACGTGGGACGCGTTGGTTGCCGGCCGCTCCGGCCTGGGCCTGATCACCCGCTTCGACACGTCCGCCTACGAACACCCGATCGCCGCAGAGGTGAAGGACTTTGACGCCTCCGCCTACGTGGAGCCGAAACTGCTCCGGCGCATCGACCTCTCCTCGCAGTTCGCGCTCGCGGCCACCCAGCAGGCGGTGGCGGACTCCGGGCTGGACCTGGCGTCCATGCCGCCTCGACGCGTGGGGGTGCTGCTGGGCACGGGCATGGGGAGCGCGCACCAGATCGTGGAGCAGCAGCGCATCCTGGACGAGAAGGGGCCGCGGCGGGTCTCGCCGTTCATGACGTCCCACATGCTGCCGGACACCGCCACCGGGCTCGTCGCCATGGCCACGGGGGCGCGCGGCCCCAACTTCGCCGTCACCGCCGCCTGCGCCACTGGCGGCGCCACCACGGGCGAGGCCGCGGAGATCATCCGCCGCGGCGACAGTGACGTGATGATCGCCGGAGGCTACGAGGCCCCCCTGCAGCCCATCTACTACGCCGGCTTCGCCGCCATGAAGGCGCTCGCGGTGCACGAGGATCCGGCCAGGGCCGTGCGCCCGTTCGACCTCGACCGCAACGGGTTCATCCTGGGCGAGGGCGGCGCGGTACTGATCCTGGAAGAACTGGAGCACGCGCGGGCGCGTGGCGCGCGCATCTACGCGGAGTGGCGCGGCGCCGCCACCAGCAACGACGCCTACGACATGGTGGGCGCGGCCGAGGACGGCCACGGCGTGGCGCAGGCCATGGAGGATGCGCTGGAGCGCGCCGGCCTGGACGCCTCGGAACTGGACTACATCAACGCCCACGGCACCGGCACCGCGCTGAACGACCGCGTGGAGACCCGGGCCATCCGCGACATCTTCGGCGAGCACGCGGACGAACTCATGGTGTCCTCCACCAAGTCCATGCACGGCCACATGATGGGCGCGGCCGGCGCGGTGGAGGCGGCGATCGCCGTGCTCACCTGCTACCACGGGCTGGTGCCCCCCACCATCAACTACGAGACACCGGACCCTGACTGCGACCTGGACTACGTGCCCAACCAGGCACGCCGCGCGGACGTACGCGCGGCCATGAGCACGTCCGTGGGGCTGGGCGGACACAACTCCGCGATCATCTTCAGCCGCTGGGAGGACTGATGGACGAGCGACGAGTCGTCGTGACGGGGATCGGCATCCTCTCGGCGGTAGGCGCCGGCCGCGAGGCCACCTGGGCGGGCCTGCTGGCCGGCCAGAACGGCATTGTCCCCACCACCCACGTGGACGTGTCTGACCTGACCTCGCAGGTGGCGGGGCAGGTGCCGGAGTTCGACCTGGCGCAGTACATCGACCGCAAGGAAGCGCGACGCATGGACCGCTTCACCCACCTGGCCGTGACCGCAGCCGGTGAAGCGCTGGACCAGGCCGGCCTGGACATCGCCGCCGAGGGCGACCAGATCGGCTGCATGATCGGATCCGGCATCGGCGGCATCGGCACGCTGGAGCAGGAGTTCGACGTCTTCTTCCACAAGGGGCCCAACCGCGTCTCGCCCCTACTGGTGCCCATGTTCATCCCGGATATGGCCGCCGGTCAGACCTCCATCCGCTTCGGGCTGCGCGGCCCCAACTACAACACCGTCTCCGCCTGCGCATCCGGTGCGGACGCGCTGGGCACCGCCTACGAGGTGATCCGCCGCGGCGACGCCGTAGCCATGGTGGCCGGCGGCTCCGAGGCGTGCGTGACGCGCATGTCGATCGCCGCCTTCGCCAACAGCCGCGCCCTCTCCCGCAACAACGACCCGGAGACGGCCAGCCGCCCGTTCGACGTGGACCGTGACGGCTTCGTCATTGGCGAAGGCGCCGGCATCATGGTGCTGGAGGATCGCGAACACGCGGAGGCGCGCGGGGCCGAGATCTACGCGGAGGTGCTGGCCTACGGCCAGTCCGCGGACGCCTTCCACGTCACCGCGCCGGCCGAGAACGGCGAAGGTGCTGCGCGGGCCATGAACCTGGCCCTGAAGCGCGCCGGCATCGCCGCCTCGGACGTCGACTACGTGAACGCGCACGGCACCAGCACTCCGCTGAACGACAAGTTCGAGACGATGTCGCTGAAGACCGTCTTCGGCGAGGCGGCGCACTCCATCCCCGTCTCCTCCTCGAAGTCGATGATCGGGCACACGCTGGGGGCGGCGGGCGGCATCGAGAGTGCGGTGACGGTGCTGTCGATCCGCGACCAGAAGATCCACCCCACGATCCACATCGTGAACCAGGATCCGGAATGCGACCTGGACTTCGTCGCCGAGGGCCCTCGTGACCTGGAGGTGCGTTACGCCATGTCCAACTCGCTGGGCTTCGGTGGCCACAACGCCTCGCTCATCTTCGGCCGCTACGAGGGCTGACCTGCTCCCCGCGAACGCACGCTCCCTCCCCCGTAGGGGCGCCGCGTGCTGCGCCCGTCCAGTGCTGGCGTCCGCCCTCCGAGGCGCTATCGGACTCACCTGGTCGACGGAGCCCCCCCACCCCAACCCTCCCCCTCCGGGGGGGAGGGAGTCAGAGGGGCCCGGCCGCCCGCAGGCAGGCTCGCTCCCTACCGGGGCACGGAGATGACCTCCACGTCCGCGGAGGCTCGCATCCTCGCGGGCTCTGGCGGGCGGCGGTGGCGCGTCCTGTCGCCCCCTCCGCTGGAGGGCTTCGCGGACGCGGGGCCGGGGTTGCCGGACCTCATGCGCATCCTGCTCGCCCAGCGAGGCGTCACGGACACGATCGCCGCCCGGCGCTACCTCGGCTCCCCCGGCGACCTCACGGATCCGCGGCTGATGCCGAACCTGGACGTGGCCGTGGAACGCCTCGCGCGCGCGTGCGAACGAGGCGAGACCGTGGCGGTCTACGGCGACTACGACGTGGACGGCGTCACCGCCACCACGCTGCTCGCCGAGGGCCTCGAGTGCCTCGGCGCCCGGCCGATGCCGTACATCCCCGACCGCTTCACGGAGGGCTACGGCCCCAACGTGCGTGCCGTGCGCCAACTGGCGGATCGAGGCGCCACCCTGCTGGTCACCGCTGACACCGGCACCTCCGCCGTGCTCGAGGTGGACGAGGCGAACTCGCTGGGCATGGACGTGGTGGTGATCGACCACCACACGATCCCGGAAGCGCTGCCGGACGCCCTTGCCATCGTCAACCCGAGGCTGAACGACATCGCTTACGGCTCGGAGCCGGCGGCCGTAGGCGTGGCGTACAAGGTGGTGCACGACCTGCACGACCGCCTCGGCCGGCCGTACGAGCCGGACGAACATCGCGCGCTGGTGGCGCTGGGCAACGTCTGTGACCTGGCGCCCATGCTGGCGGAGAACCGCGACCTGGTGCGCCTGGGGCTGGCCGCGCTCGCCAGGACGCAGCGCCCCGGCATCCTCGCGCTGTGCGAGGTGGCCGGGGTGAAGCCGGAGCACATCAGCACGGAGACCATCGGCTGGGGCCTCGGACCGCGCATCAACGCCGCGGGCCGCATGGAGCACGCCATGATCGCCCTCGATCTCCTGCGCGCTCCCACGCTGGCGCAGGCACGTCCGCTGGCGAAGCGCCTGGAGGACCTCAACCGCGCCCGCCGCGAGGCCACCACGGACGCCCTGGAGACCGCGCGCGAGTCGCTCACGGCGGCGGACCGCGCGGGCGCCCTCATCGTGGTCGCCAGCCCGGCGATCTCCTCGGGCATCGTGGGGCTGTGCGCCGCGCGCCTCGCGGAGGAATTCTCGCGCCCGGCCATCGTGATGGAGGTCGCTGGCGGCGAGGGCCGCGGGTCCTGTCGTTCCATCCCGGAGTTCGACGTCACCGAACTTCTGCGCCGCCACGGCGACCTGTTCGTGCGCTTCGGCGGCCACCGCGCCGCCGCCGGTTTCACGATCGAGGAGTCGCGCATCCCGGAGATGAAGGCGCGCCTGGTGGAGGACGCCGGCCGCCTGCTGGACGTCGCCAACCTCGCCCCCACGATCGGGGTGGACTGCGAACTGCCGCTGGAGGCGGTGGACCGTCAGACGCTGCAGTGGCTGGGCCTGCTGGCCCCTCACGGCGTGGGCAACGACACGCCGAAGTTCCTCGCACGCGGGGTGCAGGTGCAGGCGACGCGCGCAGTGGGAGCAGACGGCAGCCACCTGCAGATGACGCTGAAGTCCGGCCACGCCACCTGGAAGGCGATCTCCTTCGGCAACGCGGAGTACGAGGTGCCCGCCGGGGAGCAGGCGGACATCATCTACACCTTCCGCCAGGACGACTTCCGCGGCGACGGCTCCCTGCAACTGGAAGTCCTGGACCTCCGGCCCGCCACCTCCGACTAGTCCTGGCGGCACGGAGCAGGGGCGTCGCGGTATGCGGAACTCCCGAGGGCTACCCCCACCCCCGCCCGCTCCTTCCGAGGAAGGCGAGGGGGTCGGAATGCAGGGGCTCTACTCGTCCAGGCGGGACCAGATCGTCTGGTAGTCCTCGCCGACGATGGCGGCGCGGTGTTCGGCCTGTTCCACCAGGCGCAGCGACTGCAGGCAGCGCTCCGCCGTCTCCGGGCAGTCGATGCGCTCCAGCAGGCTCTCCCACACTCCGAGGTGCACCAGCGACTCCACGCGGGCGTCCCACGGGATCCAGGTGATGGAGTTAGGGCGAGGGAACTGAGGGCGCAGGCGGCGGAGGGAGCGCAGGCGGTCCGCGCCGTCGCGGGCGATCGGCACCACCTTCACCATGGGCCCGGTAGAGGCGTTGCAGCGCGTGTCGATCAGCAGCGTGCGGCGCAGGGTGGTGAAGTAGAACGTGATCACGTCGGCTTCTGCGATGTTCTGGAGGACGGCCTCCAGGTCGATGTCGATGCCACCGTCGATCATGTCGGTACCCCTCGCCCGCTACGTGTAGCGCCCCGCCGGCGCCGCTGGCCCTTAGCCGGAGACCAGCCGCAAGAATCGATGCCGCCCGACGCGCAGTTCGTCGCCCGGGCCCACCTCGCGCGCGGCGTCCTCCACGCGTGTTCCGTTCACGTGCACCCCGCCCTGCTGCACCAGGCGGCGGGCCTCACCCTTGCTGGCGGCCAGTCCCGCCCCCACGAGCACGTCCACCAGCATCGCCGGCGCGCCCAGTGCGTGCTCCGGCATCTCCTCCGGCGTCTCCCGACGCTGGATCGTCGCCTCGAAGTACTCGCGGGCGGCCTCGGCCTCCGCGGGGGCGTGGAAGATAGCGGCGATGTGCTCCGCGAGGCGCTTCTTCGCATCCATCGGCCGCAGGGTTCCGTCCGCGAGCGCCGTGCGGATGGCGTCCACCTCGGACGGATGGAGGGAGGAGACCAGGGTGAAGTAGGGGAGGATGGCGTCGTCTGGGATGGACATGACCTTGCCGAACATGTCGTTCGCGGGCTCCGTAATGCCCACGTAGTTGCCCAGCGACTTGGACATCTTCTGGACGCCGTCCGTGCCCACCAGGATGGGGAGCGTGAGGATCACCTGGGGCCGGTTGCCGTGGGACTCCTGCAACTGGCGCCCAGCCAGCAGGTTGAAGGTCTGGTCCGTACCGCCGATCTGCACGTCCGTGTCCATGTGGTCCGCGTCGTACGCCTGCATCATGGCGTAGAGGAACTCGCTGATGTGGATGGGGTCACCGGCCTGGTAGCGCTGGGCGAAGTTGTCGCGCTGCAGGAACTGGGCCACCGTGAACTTAGCGGTCAAGCGGATGACGTCCGCGAAGTCCAGGCGCGAGAGCCAGTCGCCGTTGAAGGCGATTTGAGTGCGCTCTCTGTCCAGGACGGCGAAGGCCTGTTCCGTGTAGGTCTTCGCGTTCTCCGCGATCTCCTCGGGCGTGAGCATCGGGCGGGTCCTGTCGCGCCCGGTCGGGTCGCCGATCAGCGCCGTGAACGAGCCGACGAGGAACGTGACGTCATGGCCGAAGTCCTGGAACTGGCGCAGTTTCCGAAGGGGAACCGTGTGGCCCAGGTGCAGATCCACCCTGGTGGGGTCGAAGCCGCAGTAGACGCGCAGGGGGCGGTCTTCCTCCAGCCGGGCGCGTAGTTCGCGCTCCATGGTGCGTCCGGTGGCGGGATCTCCGAACTCCGTGCCCGCCATGAGCACCGCGAGTTGATCCTCCACTGGCGCCATGGTGCGCCGCGCCGCCGCGGTCACGCGAACCACTCCCGGGTGGCCGCCACGTCTGCCCGGATCTGGGCCACCAGCGCGTCTGGCCCGTCGAACTTCCGTTCCGGCCGCAGCAACTGCAGCAGTTCGATGGTGACCACCTGGCCGTAGAGGTCGCCCTCAAAGTCCAGCAGGTGCGTCTCCACCTGGCGCCGGGTGCTGTCGTCGAAGGTGGGACGAGTGCCGATGTTGGTGACGGCGTTGAACGGCCGAGTGCCGCCCGCCGGGTTGTAGACGTGCGCGCGGGTGACGTAGACCCCGTTCGGCGGCAGCGCTCGGTCAGCCGCCACGCCGATGTTCAAGGTGGGGAAGCCAATGGTGCGTCCGCGCTCGTCGCCGTGCAGCACGGGGCCGCGCACGGCGTAGGGACGCCCCAACAGCCGCTCCACCGCGCCCATGTCGCCCTCCGCCAGCGCCTGGCGGATGCGCGTGGAGGAGATACGGTCGTTGTCGCTGCCGTCCTTCAGGAGGGGGACCGCAATCACCTCGAAGCCCTGGTCGCGGCCGATCTCCGCCAGCCGTTCCGTGGTGCCCTCGCCGCCGCGGCCCAGGCGGAAATCCTCGCCCACCACCAGCAGGCGCATGCGTGCTTCCTCCACCAGGAGGCGCGTGAAGTCCTCCGCGGAGACCTGTTGCAACTCGGACGTGAATTGCAGCACGGACACGAACCGCGCCCCCGCCTCGCGCAGCAGTTCCACGCGACGTTCGAGGGACTCGAGGTAGGAGACAGGGGTGCCGGGACGGAGGACGGAGATCGGGTGGGGGTGGAACGTGATCACGCCGCCGGTCAGACGGCGCGCGGCGGCCTCCTCCAGCATGCGTCCGATGAGCATGCGATGACCCCCGTGTACGCCGTCAAACACCCCGATCGACAGGGCGTGATCGCCGGGCGTCGCACTGCGACGCAATTCGTCACGAACGAGGAGCACGAGGAGCGGATCCTTTCGGACGGTGTGTCATCGATGTTAGCAATTCACGCTGCTACCGGGCGCTTCCCGCCGGCTGCCCTCAGACACCGCTGAAGCCCGCCTCCGCCTGGCTGAACTCCGGCGCGGTGGCGCCGTCCAACCGGACGAGTTCGATGTCGCCAAAGGCGTCGTTCTGGCGGGCGGCCAGGAAGCGCTGCTTGATCAACTCCAGCACCGCCATGAAGTCCACGATCACCATGGTGCGAGAGGTGGCCGCGAGGATCAGCGCCCGGAACGAGGTCTTCCCGTCGCGCTCCAGCGTGCCGACCAGCGACGCCATGCGGTCGCGCAGGCGCACCGGCTCACGCTCGATCTCAGTCTCTGGCTCCTCGTCCGGCATGCGCTCCAGCACCTCGCGGATCACGTCGACGAGCGAGGAGAGCGTGACGGTGTCCAGGCCCGTGGGCAGCGGCACCTCTGGCGGGGCGACCTCGCGGCGGTAGGAGCCGTGGCCCACCTCGCGCTCGCGGAGGAACTCCGCGGCCTGCTTGAAGCGCCGGTACTCCCGCAGCGCCTCGATCAACTGGCGGACGTCGCTCTCTTCTTCCACGTCCTCTGCCTGCTCCTCCGGGTCACGGGGGAGCAGCGCGCGGGACTTCAGGAGCAGCAGCCGCGCCCCCACGCCGATGAAGTCGGCGAGGGCCCCCAGGTCTATCGCCTCGCGCGCGCGGAGGTGTCCCAGGTACTGCTCCGTAACGGAGAGCAGGGAGACCTCCGTGATGTCGAGTTCGTCCTTCTCGATGAGGTGCAGGAGGAGGTCCAGCGGCCCCTGGAAGACGGGCAGGGCAAGTTGGATGGCGCCCTGGTCAGACGGGGGCTCCGAGGCCGCGTCCGGGGACTCCTGGGCTTCCGGAGCTTCCGGGGCGCCCTGCGCGTCCGAGGTCTGCTCGACCTCGGACGGTGGTGCGGGGGGCTCAGCCGTGGCGGACGCCACCGCTCCCCCTCCCTCGGCCGCCGCCTCGGGGTCGGGAGACAGGGTCTGCTCCCCCGGTGGGGGAGCAGCCTGCTCGTCGTCCGGGGTGGCCTCGGACGTCACGCGGTGGCCGTGGCCACGGCGGACGGGGGCTCCGCGAACGGACGGCCGATGGCGGCGCCGAGCGCGCGGGCCTCCTCCGCCATCTGGGCGAAATTCGCCGGCGTCAGCGACTGCGCGCCGTCCGACAGCGCGTGGTCCGGGTTGGGGTGCACCTCGATGATGAAGCCGTCAGCACCCACGGCGATGGACGCCATGGTCATGGGCTTCACGAGGTACCACTTGCCGGTGCCGTGCGACGGGTCGGAGATCACCGGGAGGTGGCTGAGGCGCTTGACCAGCGCGATCGCGTTCAGGTCCAGCGTGTTGCGCGTGGCGGTCTCGAACGTGCGGATGCCGCGCTCGCACAGCATCACGTTGGGGTTGCCCTGCGACAGGACGTACTCCGAGGCGAGCAGCCACTCCTCGATGGTGCCGGCCAGCCCGCGCTTCAGCAGCACCGGCTTGCCGGTCTTGCCGGCCTCTTCCAGCAGCACGAAGTTCTGCATGTTGCGGGCGCCGATCTGGATGATGTCCGAGTACTGCGCCACGGCCTCCACGTCACGGACGGAGAGGCACTCCGTGATCACGGGCATGCCGAGTTCCTGCCCGGCGGCAGCCAGCATCTTCAGCCCCGGCACACCGAGGCCCTGGAACGAGTACGGCGAGGAGCGCGGCTTGAAGGCGCCGCCGCGCAGGATGTGCGCGCCGCCCTCCTTCACCCCGGTGCAGGCGGCCCACAACTGCTCCTCGGTCTCGATGGAGCAGGGGCCGGCCATGAAGACGGGGTGGCCGCCGCCCACCTTCACGCCGTTGGACAGTTCGATCACCGTGTCCTCCGGGTGGGTCTCCCGGCTGGACAACTTGTACGGCTTGGAGACGCGGATGACCTCGTCCACGCCGGACATCATGGAGATCTCGTCGCGGTGGTCCTGCATCACCTGGCCCAGACCGGCGATCACGGTGCGCGTGACGCCGAAGATGGGCTGGCCCTTCAGGCCGAACTCCGACAGTCGGGTCATCACGGCGTCTGACTGCTCTTTCGTGTGCTCTGGCTTCATGACAACGATCACGATGTGGACTCCTCGTCCGCCACAAGGTCGCGTCGCAGGACGCGTGCCCCGTGCAGGTAGACGTGCTTGATCTCGGCGAGCGCCTTCTCCGTGTTGACGTGCATCAGGATGCGCAGGCAGCGGGCCAGCGCGCCGGGCACGTTCATCTCATGGACGCAGGAGAGGGCCACCATGGTGTACCCCGCCTCCCGGGCCGCCACCGCGGGAAACTCCGCGTTGAGGTCCGGCGTGGTGCTGAAGACAATGGAGGCCACCAGGTCCCGGTCGACCTCATTCTCACGAACGATCTCGTCCAGAAGTTCGTGCGCCGCTTCGAGGATGTCCTCTCGCGTGTTGGCGCGCACGGTGGTCGCGCCACGGATGCCGCGTACCAGCATGCAGGAGATCTCCGTTCGCTCGTTGGGTTCGCTCGTCATGCCAACCCTGCCCCGGTGGGGCCTCGATCGCTCCGGTCGGCCCCGATGGTGCGCCATGGGGGCGCCGGTGCTCGCCGGTTCGTGTGGGTGAGGGGGCTACGAGCCAAACGACCCGGCCGTACCCGGGAGGGCACCCGAGGTCGCCTGGCTCCACGTATAGGACGTGGAGCCCCCGATGCGGCTATACCGCTGGGTCTGCGACGGGTGTTCCAGGGTCACGACCGGTGATCTCCTCCAGGTAGGCTCGGATCCGAGCCGAGCGCTCCTCTGCCGGGGTGTCGCCCACCAGTTGGACGAAGGCACTCCCGACCACGGCTGCGTCCGCGATCTCCCCTACCGTCCGCACGTGCTCACGGGTGGAAATCCCGAAGCCCACGGCCAGCGGCAGATCGGTCAGGCTCCTCACTCGCCCCAGGTACTCCGGCAGTTCGTCCGAAAGTACCGAGCGCGCGCCGGTAATCCCGACCACGCCGACGCAGTACACAAAGCCGCTCCCGCGCTCCCCCACCAGGCGAATGCGTTCGTCCGTGGAGGTCGGGGCCAGCAGGTAGATCATGTGGATGCCCGCCTCCCGGGCCGGCCCCTCCAGTTCCCCCGCTTCGTGGGGAGGGAGGTCGACGGTGATGAGACCGTCCACGCCAGCCTGGGCAGCATCCAGCACGAACCTGCTGATCCCGTACGAGAGCAGCGGGTTGAAGTATCCCATAACGAGTAACGGAGCGCGAACCCCCCGCGAACGCAGTTCACGAACGGCGTCCAGCACCGTCTCCCCCGTGCACCCGTTGGCGATCGCCTGTTCGTACGCCTTCTGGTTCACCACCCCGTCGCCCATCGGCTCGCTGAACGGCCAGCCGATCTCCACGGCGTCCGCGCCCCCTTCGAGCGCCGCCTGCACGATGTCCGCCGTGGCGTCCACCTCGGGCCAGCCGCCGGGCACGAAGACGACCACCGCCGGGCGGCCCTCCGCACGGGTGCGCTCGAACATCTCCGCGATGCGGTCGGTCCGGCGCGAGGCGGGGGGGTGGGAGTCAGCAGGGCGGGTCACGTGGTTACTCCAGACACCGTGACGGCAAAGGAGATGCCGTTAAAGATGGCGTGCGCGGCGATTGTCGTCCAGAGCGAGCCAGAGCGGTGGTACGTCCACGCGAACCACATCCCGATCACCCAGAACGGCAGCACCACGCTCACCTCGAAATGCACAAGCGCAAACAGCGCGCCGCTGGTGATCATGCCGGCCACCAGCCCCCAGCGCGCCGCGAAAGCGCGGAAGAGGAAGGCGCGGAAGAACAACTCCTCGCCCAGCGGCGCCGCCACCACCACCGAGAGGCCCAGCGCCAGCCACACCGCGTCCGTGTACGCGTCCGACCGAGGCAGGGCATTGCCCTCCACCAGCCGGCCCAGGTCCGCGCCCGTCACCTCCTCGATCAGCAGGATCGCGAGGCCGTACGCGAGCACGATGGCGTACGCGCCCACGACGGTCGCGGGGATCCACCACGCCGCCGTGCTTCCAGGCCAGAGGAAGCCCAGTTGCGGCAGCGTCAGGCGCCGGTTGGTCGCCAGGATGAGCACGATCGCGCCCAGCCACACCTCGAACCCCAGCGTCACCACGGCCACGCCAAGGGCAACGCTGGAGTCCGTGTCCGGATCGCCCAGCGAGGCGAGCACCACCACCGCCGCGATCACGGCGGCGTACCCCATCAGCAACAGCCCTACCCCAATGACGAGGTCACGCATCTGCCACAGGCGTGCGGGGCGCTTCGGGTCGGCCGGGGCGGGGGTGTTCAGTTCGGGGTCCAGCACTCAGGAAGGCTATCAGCCACGCCGGAACGCCGCGGTGCACGGGTAGCATGGAGGTATGACGACCTCCTCCCTCCCCTCGGGCGTGCCGTCTGGCGTGACCCACGTGATCTTCGACCTGGACGGCACGCTGCTGGACACCGAGCCGTTCTACATCCAGACCACTGCCTCGATCTTCGCTCGCCACGGCATGACGCTGTCACCGGAGGTGCGCGCGCTCATGATCGGCCGCCCCACCCGGATCGCCGTCCCCATGATGCTGGAGCACACCGGACTGCCGATGACCTTCGAAGAGTTCGTGTCGGAACGCGAGCGCCTGCTGGCGGAGTTGTTCCCGCTGGCTCAGCCGATGGCGGGCGCGCGCGAACTCACCGACCACCTGCGCGAGCACGGCGTCCCGCAGGCCATCGCCACGTCCTCTACCCGGGAGACGCTCGCCCAGAAGGTGAGCAGCCAGCCCGAGTGGTTCGCCCGTTTCGACGCCGTCCTCTGCTCCGAGGACGTGCGCCACGGCAAGCCCGCCCCGGACATCTTCCTGGAGACCGCCCGCCGCCTGGACGCCCCGCCCTCGCAGTGCCTGGTGTTCGAGGACGCACCCGCGGGTGTGGAGGGCGCGCTCGCCGCGGGCATGCAGGTGGTCGCCGTCCCAGAACCGGGCTTCGAGCACCTCGTAGCCGGCGCCCACGCCGTGGTGGAGAGCCTGCTGGCCTTCGACCCCGCCTCGTGGGGCCTCCCCCCACGCGCGCTTCCCGGAGTGAACGCCTAACGCCGGGACGCGCCCCCTCTGGCCCTCGGCGTGTGGGTGATGCTCGGCCTTCCGAGGGCTAACCGCGTCTCCTACAGCGTCACGCCGAGGGCGTCCGCCACGCTCATCATGTCCTTGTCGCCGCGGCCGCTCAGGTTCACCAGGATGAGGTCGTCCGAGGTCACCTCCGACTTCAGTTTCAGGACCTGGGCGATGGCGTGCGAAGACTCCAGGGCGGGGATGATGCCTTCCAGGCGGGAGAGGTGCTGGAAGGCGGCGAGCGCTTCCTGATCCGTGATCGAGCGATACTCGGCGCGCTCGGTGATCTTCAGCCAGGCGTGCTCCGGGCCCACGCCGGGGTAGTCGAGGCCGGCCGAGATGGAGTGCGCCTCCGTCACCTGGCCACCAGCGTCCTGCAGCAGGTACGACCTCGTGCCGTGGAGCACGCCCGGACGGCCGGCGCCCAGCGTGGCGGCGTGGCGCGCGTCCAGCCCCTCGCCTGCGGCCTCCACGCCGATCAGGCGCACCGGGTCGTCCACGAACTCGTGGAACAGGCCGATCGCGTTCGACCCCCCACCCACGCAGGCCACAGCGATCGAGGGCAGCCGCGCTTCCTTCTCCCACAGTTGCTGCTTCGCCTCGCGGCCAATGATCGCCTGGAAGTCGCGCACCATCATGGGGTACGGGTGCGGCCCCACCACGGAGCCGATGATGTAGTAGGTGTCGCGGACGTTAGTCACCCAGTCACGGATCGCCTCGTTGGTGGCGTCCTTCAGGGTGCGAGAGCCGGACTCTACGGAGCGCACCTCCGCCCCCAGGATCTTCATCTTGAAGACGTTCAGCGCCTGCCGGCGGATGTCCTCCGCGCCCATGTAGACGATGCAGTCCAGGCCAAACAGCGCGCAGGCCGTGGCCGTGGCCACGCCGTGCTGGCCCGCGCCGGTCTCCGCGATGATGCGTCGCTTGCCCATCCGCCGGGCCAACAGCGTCTGCGCGAGCACGGCGTTGATCTTGTGGGCGCCCGTGTGGTTCAGGTCCTCACGCTTCAGGTAGACCCTCGCGCCGACCTCCTCGGACAGCCGAGCGGCAAGCGTGAGCGGCGAGGGGCGCCCCACGTAGTCCCGCAGCAGGTCGCCCAGTTCCTCCAGGAAGTCAGGGGCGTCGCGGTACTGCGCGTAGGCCGCCTCCAACTCCGCAAGGGCGGGCATCAGCGTCTCCGGGACGTACTGGCCACCGAACTCGCCGAAGTGTCCGTATGCATCGGGTACGCCGCCGGCGTCCGATGCCCCGCGGGACTGCGCCCCGTGCGTCTGCTGCGTCATGCTCCGGCCTCCTGCGCAATGGCGGCGTCCGCCTCACGGACGGCGCGCACGAAGGCGCGCACCTTGTCGTAGTCCTTGCGGCCGTCCGTCTCCGTGCCGCTGGCCACGTCCACGGCCCACGGCCGCACGAGGCGTATCGCCTCGCCTACGTTCTCCGGGGTCAGGCCGCCCGCCAGCACCATGGGGATGCGGGAAGACACCTGTCGCGCCACCTCCCAGGAGAACGTCACGCCCGTGCCGCCTCGATACGGCCCGTGCGCGGAGTCCAGCATGAGCGCGATGGCGAAGCCAGGCTGAACGAACTGCATGGGATCGCTCGGCGAGTCGATGGGCGAGACGTGCACCACCTGGATCACCTGCTTCGTCACCAGCAGGCAGTCCTCCCACGTCTCGTCCCCGGACAACTGCACCAGGTCAATGCCGGACTCCTCCGAGATGGCGTTGACCTCCTCGATGGGCTGGTCCGCAAAGATGCCGACGACCAGCGGGCGCTTCACCTGCAGGTAGGCGTCTAGCACGCGGGCGCCGTGGACGAACCACGGCTCGATCTCCTCGCGCGCGCGGCCCTGGACGGGCGGCGGCATCGTGATCTCGTGGCGGGCCAGAGGGCCGCCCAGCGCACGCACCATGGCCTGCGCGTCCTCCACCTCGATGTGGCGGGGGGAGGCGGCGAAGGTGACGCCCACCATGTCTGCGCCGGCCTCCGCCGCGGCCAGGGCGTCCTCCGGCGTGCGGTTGCCGCAGATCTTCACGAGCGTCATCCGCTGGCCTCCCGTGGCGCGTCCGGCGCGAGCATGAAGGACCGAGCCGTCTCCACCACCGCGCCGGACCGCACCAGCGCCTCGCCCACCAGCAGGGCGTGCGCTCCCGCGTCCGCCATGCGACGCGCGTCCTCCCGCGAGCGGATGGCGGACTCCGCCACGAGCGTGACGCCGGAGTCCGGCGCGGCCATGGACGCGAGCCGCTCGAACGTGCCGAGGTCCTCCTGGAACGTGCGCAGGTCCCGGTTGTTCACGCCGATCACGGTGGCGCCGGCGCCCAGTGCTGCGGACATCTCCGCCTCGTCGTGGACCTCCACCAGCGCCTCCATGCCCAGGTCGCGCGTCTGCGCCAGCAGGTCACGGAGGGCGTCCGGCTCCAGCATCATCACGATCAGGAGCAGAGCGTCCGCACCGAAGGCGCGCGCCTCCAGCACCTGGTACGGGTTGAAGATGAACTCCTTGCGGAGCAGCGCCGGCCGGTCCCGGTCCGTGCGGAACGTGGCGGACACCGCCGCCAGGTCTTCGATACCGCCCTTGAAATGGTCCGGCTCCGTGAGGACCGAGATCGCCGCAGCGCCCGCCCGGGCGTAGTCGCCCGCCTGCGCGACGGCGTCCAGGTCCGCGTCAAACACGCCCTTGCTGGGGGACGCGCGCTTGATCTCCGCCACCAGCCGCAGCCGTGCGCCGGCCGGCGCCGCCGCCCGCCCGGCCCGCAGCCGCGAGGCAAGCCCGACGATGGGTGGCGCCTCCGCGATGCGGGCGTGCAGGTCCACCTCCGGGCGGGCGCGGCGGTCCTCCGCCAGCCGCAGGCGGCGGTCCGCCACAATGCGGTCCAGGATGGTGCCGGTGGTGCGGGCGGTCATGCGGCTACCGCCCCGCCGCGCGTCGGGTGGCCTCGACGAACGCGGCCACCTTGGCCGCCGCGTCGCCATCCTCGATCGCCTGGAGGGCCATCTTCACGCCATCCTTCAGCGAAGCCGCCAGGCCCGTGACGTGGATCCCCGCCCCCGCCTGCGCCGCGATCATGTCGCGCACGGCCACCGGACCGTCACCGGCGAACACCTGGCGCATGATGGCCGCGTTCTGCTTCGCGTCGCCGCCCGTAATCTCGTCCTGCTGGTGCACGCTCAGGCCCAGGTCGAACGGGGTGATGGTGCGGGACGTCACCTGGGCGCCGCGCACCTCGAAGAGTTGCGTCGGCCCGACCACGGAGATGTCGTCCACGCCGTCCGCGCCCACCGCCACGATGGCGTGGCGCATCTCCATCCGAGCCAGGACGTGGGCCAGGCGTTCGGCCAGTTCCGTGTTGGCGGCGCCCATCACGTGAGACTTGGCGCGCGCGGGGTTCGTGAGCGGCCCCATGATGTTGAACAGTGTGCGGAAGCCCAGTTGCGGCCGCAGCGGCCCGGCAAACTTCATGGCGGGGTGGAACGTCTGCGCGAACAGGAACCCCATCCCCACCTTGTCGATGCACTGCGCCACGCCCTCTGGCCCCAGCGCGATCTCCGCGCCCAGCGCCTCCAGGAAGTCGGCGGCCCCGGACTTGGAGGTCATCCCGCGGTTGCCGTGCTTCGCCACCTTCACGCCGCACGCCGCCGCCACGAAGGCGCCGGCGGTGGAGGCATTGAAGACCTTGCGCGAGCCTCCGGTGCCGGCGGTGTCCAGCAGGGGCTGCGCCTTCACGTCCAACTGCAGCGCGTGGTCACGCATGGCGCGCGCCATGCCGGCCAGTTCCTCCACGGTCTCGCCCTTGAGGCGCATGGCGGTGACGAACGAGCCGAACTGCGCCGGCGTGGCCTGCGCGCCCTCGGCGCCGTCCAGACCGGCGCGCATCATCTCGCGCATGGCGTCGTGGGCTTCGCGTTCGGTGAGATCACGCCGCTCGTCCACGAGCGCGATGAGTGCATCCTTGATCATGGTCGTGCCCCCGCCGGCGCCGCCGCCTGTCCCATCTCCAGGAAGTTCTGCAGCAATGCGTGTCCGTGCTGCGTCATGATCGACTCCGGGTGGAACTGCACCCCCTCGATGGCGAACTCGCGGTGACGCGCGCCCATGATGACGCCGCCCTCTGTGCGCGCGCTCACCTCCAGGACGGCCGGCATGCTCTCCGGGACGATGGCGAGCGAATGGTACCGGATGGCCTCGAACGGGTCGGGGAGGCCGGCGAAGACGCCTTTGCCGTCGTGGGAGATCAGGCTGGTCTTGCCGTGCATGATCTCACCGGCGTAGGCCACCTCGCCCCCGTAGGCCTCGCCGATGCACTGCAGGCCCAGGCACACGCCCAGCAGCGGCGCCCTCCCCGCGAACGCCCGCACGAGGTCCACCGAGATCCCGGCGTCCTGCGGCGTCCCCGGGCCGGGCGAGATCACCACGCGCTCCGGCGCCATGTCCAGGCAGTCCTCGACGCTGATCTGGTCGTTGCGGTGGACCTCCACCTGCCCGCCCAGTTCCGCGAGGTACTGGTAGAGGTTGTAGGTGAACGAGTCGTAGTTATCGATGAGCAGGATCACGCTCGATCCTCCCGTCCGGTGATGTCCTCATCCTCAGCCCCGTCGTCCAACGCGGACTGCAGCGCTGCGGCCTGCGCCATCTGCCGCAGTTGCCCCACGTGCGCGCGGTCATGCCCTGCGATCTTCTCGATGCGGCCGCCCACCTGCACCACGCCTCGTTCGGGGTGGTCCAGGTAGGTGCCCAGGGCCTCCGGCGGCTGGTAGGTGAGCCACGTGCGGGTCTCCGCCCGCACCGCCTCCAGGCGCGCCCGCAACGTCGCCTCGTCCTCGGCCGGGCGCCGGCGGTGGAGGTCGTACCACTGGTCGTTGTTGAACGCGCGCCAGGCGCGGCCGGGCTCGTCCAGGCAGCGCACGACCTCCGAGTGGTAGTACGCCTCCACGTCCGAGGAGTGCGCCAGCACATCGAGCGCGCTCCAGCCGCCCTCGTCGAGCGCGGCCGACCGCAGCGCCACGGGGATGGCGTCGAACGCCGCCAGGAACTCCCCGCGCGCCTCGGCCAGGGTGGCGAGCAGCACCTCGGCGTCGTACGTGACGGCCTCGGGCGTCCCGCCCTCGCCGGCGAACGTGGTGTTCAGCCAGTCGCCCATCTCCGGCAGCAAGTCCAGGCCGGCGGCCTCGGACGGCGGCGCCCAGATCGCGTCGTCGAATACCTCCGCGGGGAAGCGCGGCTCGCCCTGCCAGTCGATGCAGGTGAAGCCGTTCACGATGAAGCGCTCACCGCCCGCGCCGGTCAGGTAGAGCGTGTCCAGGAACTCGTACGGCCCCGGCTCCACGTGCAGCATCTGCCGCATCAGCCGTTCCAGGGCGTCCTCCGCCGTCTCCACGTCCGCCACGCCGAGCAGGGGCAGCGACCAGCGCCCGCCGAACGGCCCGCGCGCGTGCCGGACAAAGAGCACCTTGCGGTCCTGGCGGACCATCACGGCCATGGAGAGGAGTCGCGGATCTTCACGCTGCATGACTAATACCCCAAGCTTCCGGCGGGACGTGCGCCCTCACCCCGCTCGGCGTCGTCAATGGCCGCCAGCAGGGCCTTCGCCTTCTGCTGGCACTCCTCGTACTCCCGCTGCGGGTCGGAGTCATGGACGATGCCGGCGCCGGCCTGCACGTGGGCCAGTCCGTCCTTCATCACCAGCGTGCGGATCGTGATGCAGGTCTCGATGTTGCCGGACAGGTCAAAGAACCCCACGCCCCCGGCGTACGGCCCCCGCTGGTCGGGCTCCAGGTCCGCGATGATCTCCATGGCCCGGACCTTCGGCGCGCCGGACACCGTGCCGGCAGGGTAGGCGGCCCGCAGGGCATCGTAGGCGGTCATGCCCTCGCGCAGTTCGCCCTTGACGTGACTGACGATGTGCATCACGTGCGAGTAGAACTCCAGGTCCAGTTGCTGCGTGACGGCCACACTGCCGGCGCGGGCCACGTGGCCCACGTCGTTGCGGCCCAGGTCCAGGAGCATCACGTGCTCCGCGATCTCCTTCTCGTCGTTGATCAGTTCCTCCGCCAGGCGCTCGTCCTCCAACGGCGTCTCCCCGCGGCGACGCGTCCCGGCGATCGGGTGCACCTCCACCATGCCATCTTCGATGTTCACCAGCAGTTCCGGCGAGGATCCCACGATGTAGGTGTCGTCGAACTGGAGGAAGAACAGGTACGGCGAGGGGTTGATAGCCCTCAGGCTGCGGTAGACCTCGAACGGATGGGCGCCGGTCTCGCGCGTGAAGCGCTGCGAGAGCACCACCTGGATCACGTCACCGGCGGTGATGTGGTCCTTGCAGCGGCGGACGGCGTCCAGGAAGTCTGGGTGCTCCCAGTTGGAGCGCACCTCGCCGCCACGCGTGCCGGAGAACGGCACGTACGGCAGCGCGCCCAGCGGCCGTTCGAGGCGCTCCACGATCTCGTCGATGCGCCGCTGCGCCTGGCGGTACGCCGCCTCCACGTCGCCGTTGAGCCGGACTTGCGCCACCACCTTGATGCTCTGCTTCACGTGGTCGAACACCAGCAGCGTGTCCGTGAACATCAGCCAGGACTCCGGCACGCCCAGCACGTCCCGCTCCGCGCGGGGCACGCGCGGCTCGAAGTGCGTGGCTGCCTCGTAGCCCAGGTAGCCCACGGCGCCGCCGTGGAAGCGAGGCAGGCCCGGCACGTCCACGGACTGGAAGCGCGACAGTTCCTCTTGCACCACGTCCAGCGGGTCGCCGTCCTCGTGCCGGCCGGCGTGGATGCGGTACGGCTCCGTGCCGATGAAGGAGTAGCGGCCCTGGTGCTCGCCCCCCTCCACGGACTCCAGGAGGAAGGAGTAGCCGCCTCGGGCGACCTTCAGGTAGGCGGAGACCGGGGTCTCCAGGTCCGCGCGCACCTCCCGGTAGACGGGGACAATGTTGCCCCGGCCGGTCATGCGGCGGACGTCGTTCAGGGACGGGATGTAGTCAGACACGAGACACTCCGAAGGCTGCGAAGGTGAGGCTGGTGCGGCCACGCCACCAGCGCCACCAGCCGCTCCGCAGCGACGTCTGCGCGCGCGGGTCACGGAAGATGGACATCCTTCGCTCCTCGATGCTCATGCCGGGCCTCTAGATCGTCTCAGGCCGGCTTCACTCACGCATTGCCTGGCTCACGCCTGACCTGCCGGGGCGTCTGGCCACAAAAAAAAACCACCGCGCCCAACACGTGGGGCGATGGTCCTCGCGGTGCCACCCACATTCCCTCGGGACTCACGCTCACGCGCGTCCGAGGCTCAGCCAGCGACGGCCCACCTCGAATGCGAGGCAGGCGATCACCTGGGCATGGATAACGGCGCCCACACCGCCGACGCCTACGCTCCACCGCCCGGGGGCGTGGGAGAATCGGGCCGGGACTCCCGGGTCCATTCCGCCGCGGCTCGTCGGGCGCCGGGATTGCACCATCCCCCGGCTCTCTGGGCCCCGCGTTGCGGCGTACTCTTCCCGTTCTTCGTCGTCTCTACGCTCAAGACTAGGCCCAGAACGTTACGGTTTCGCCTCGCACTATGTCAACGACGCGTGCGAGAACCCGGCGGGAGTTACACTGTATACGGTGTATACGACGTATACGGAGGCCGGCGATGGCTGAGAAGAAGGTGGTCAGCATCCGGCTCGCGGAGGACCAGGTGGAGTACCTCTACCGTACCGCGCGCCGCCTCGGACGCACGCCGTCCCAGACCGCCGCCCTCCTCATCGAGGACGCTCACCGCCGCGAGCGCTACCCCGAGATCGAGATGCGCGACACCGCTGCCGGCCGAAAGGCGTACATCCGCCGCACCCGCCTCCCCGTGTGGATGATGGCGAAATGGATGTGGGCTGGGACGAGTGCGGAAGAACTCCACGAGTCCATTGGTCACGACGCTGGAGGAACCCTGGAGGGGATGCGGGCCGCCCTGGCCTATGCCGAGGAGTACCGCGACGAGATTGAACAGGACATCGAGGCCGACCGCTTGGCGGGAGAACGCCTGAAGCAGACGCCCGGGCACATCGTCATCAAGTACTAGCCTCCGTTGCGCTTCCTGCTCGACTCCCACCTTCCACACGCGCTTGCCTCCACGCTGCAACGTTGGGAAGTGGATGCGGTCCACCTCGCGATCTGGCGGGATGGAGTCCTCCTCCACGAGGCGGACGAGAACATCTTGGTCACCTCAACGCGCGAGCAACGAATCCTGGTCACTGCGGACCGCAGCACGGTCACGGACTTGCTCGGGGCGCTCTGGCAGGCCGACTTCCATCACGCGGGTGTCATCTTCGTCGACCCGGAGCGGTTTCCTCACAGGGACATTGGGCGCGTCGCTCGAGCGATCCTCAACGTCGAACAGACGATGCAGGAGGCCCACTGGACGGACCTCGCGGTCACGCTGGTGGCGGTCGACCCAACGGTGTAGGCCCACACCTCGAGGCGCGGGACGGCTAGACCCGCACCGGCTCCCGGCCCTCGCGCGCCTGCTCGCGGGCCAGGAGGGCCATGAAGGCGTCCACCGTGGCGTCCAGGTCGCCCTCCACGTTGACCAGGGGGACGCAGAAGGTGCGGGCTCGCTCGATTTCGTCGCGGGCGATCTCCAGGCGGCGGATGATCTGCTCTTCCGTCTCGGAGTTGCGGCCTTCCAGGTGCGCGCGCAGGGCCTCCAGCGCGAACTCGCCCTCCTGTGTCTCCGGGTGCGCGGGCTCCAGCGCCACGAAGAGGGCGTCCGGCAGCACCTCCCGCAGCGACTCGGCGCCCTGCACGTCCACACGGATGATCACGTGCTGGCCGGTCTTCAGCGCATCGCGCACGGAGTGTCGAGGCACGCCGTAGAGGTTGCCATAGACCTGGGCGTGTTCCAGCAGGTCGTCTGCCTCCAGATGGCGGAGGAACTGCTCCCGCGAGACGAAGTAGTGGTGCACGCCCTCCTCCTCGCCGGCGCGAGGTGGGCGCGTGGTCATGGTGGCGGGACGAACCACCGGGAATCCTCGCTCGTCCGCGCGGTTCACCACGGCGTCTTTCCCCACGCCAGAGGGCCCGGTGAGCACGACGACGAGGGGCGGGTTCGCCTCCGCAGTCACCACTCAGCCGGCCAGCGTCGGCTTGAGTTGGGCGACGCGGCTGTGGAACGTCTCCGGCGTGATGGCGATGAGGGAGACCCAGTCGTCATGCATCACCACCACCGCCTTCGTCCGGCGACCGCTGGTGAGGTCGATCGCACGGTGTTGTTCCTTGGCCCGCTGCACCATGCGCTTCATGGGCGCCGATGCAGGCGACGCTACCGCCAGCACGCGGTCAAGCGTCAGATAGTTGTCGAACCCTACGTGAATGAGTTCCGCGGACATCGCGCACCTCCCCTCGAGGACGCGAGCGTCAGGACTGGCGCAGGCGCCCGAGGTCGCTCCAGAAAGCAGGATACGAGACCGCTACGTCCCCCGCACCTTCCACGGTGGTTTCACCCGTTGCAATCAGTCCGGCCACCGCCCCCAGCATGGCCAGACGGTGGTCGCCGGACGACCGCACCGTGGCTCCGGTCAGCCTGGCGCCGCCCTGCACCACCATCCCGTCCGGGCGCTCCTCCACCGTCGCACCGAGTGCGCGGAGGGCCTCCGCGGTCGTCGCGACGCGGTTGGACTCCTTCACCACCAGTTCCTCCGCGTCCCGGATCACGGTCTCGCCTTCTGCGAGACACGCCGCGAGCGCCACGAGGGGCAGTTCGTCGATCGCGCGCGGCACCAGGGCGCCGCCGACCTCCACGCCCCTCAGGCGCGAGGAGCGCACGACGACGTCCGCCACCGGCTCCCCGCCCACCACCCGCTCCTCCTCCACCTCCAGGTCAGCGCCCATTGCGCGGAGGATGTCGATGAGGCCGGTGCGGCTCGGGTTCATGCCCACGCCCAGCAGGCGCAACTCCGCGTCCGGGTGCGCCACGCCGGCCACCATCCACGCGGCGGCGGTGGAGATGTCCCCCGGCACCCGCACGTCCACGGCCTGGAGGTCGCCCGAGGGCGGCGTCAGGACCACCTGCCGCCCGTCCACCTCGATCCCCGCGCCCATGGCGGCCAGCATGCGCTCTGTGTGGTCTCGGCTCTGCGCAGGCTCGACGACCGTGGTGGGTGCGTCCGCGCCGAGGCCGGCCAGGAGGATCGCGGACTTTACCTGCGCGGAGGCCATGGGCGTCCGCATCGTCAGGCCGCCGTGGACGGTGCCGCCCTCGATCACCAGCGGGGCGAAGCGCTCCTGGCGTGCGTGGATACGGGCGCCCATCTCTCGCAGCGGGCCGGCGATGCGGTCCATCGGCCGCTGACGGAGCGAGGCGTCACCGGTGAGGATGCTGAGGAACGGCAGGCCGGCGAGGATGCCGGCGAGCAGGCGCATGGAGGTGCCGGAGTTCCCGCAGTCCAGCACGTCGTCCGGCTCGTGCAGGGCGGCGCGTCCGGCGCCGTGGATGAGGACGCCGCCGTCCTCGAGTTCCTCGATCGTGGCGCCCATCAGCCGCAGGCAGTGGATGGTGGAACGCGTGTCTGCGGAGTCCAGGAAGCCGTCCACGCGGGCGGCGCCGCGGGCCAGGGCGTTGAACATCAGCGCGCGGTGGGAGATGGATTTGTCGCCGGGCACGGAGACCTCGCCCCGCAGCGCCCGCGCGTGCGCCGCCACCTGCGCGTCGCCCGCCCCCACAACCGTGCTGATACCCATCGCGACCTCCGAGCGCTCGCGGGAGCGCGGTGAACGGCCGGGCGGGGAGCCCGGGGCCGGGTGACGTTAGACCTTGCGGCGGGAGCGTTCCTCGGCGTCCATCTTCGCCAGGCGCTCCTCGGAGTCCTTCATGATCTCGGTGAACTTCTCGCGCACCCATGCACCGGCGACGAAGTCCTGGAAGGAACCGCCGATGTCCATCGGGCCCTTGTCCGTCTCCTCGTCGCGGCCCACCTTGCCGGAGCGGAAGCGCGCGTAGTCCAGTTCCGTGGCGGCCAGCAGTTTGTAGAGGTCGTCTTCGCCCTCCGCATCCACCAGGCGACGGCGCAACTCCTGCAGGGTGACGATGTAGCGGTCCAGCCAGTGCGCGATGTTCTCGCGGTTCGTGACGGCGATGTCGTAGGACATGGCCGGATCCGTGCCGGCCAGGCGGGTCATGTCGCGGAAGCCGCCCGCAGCCAGCGAGGACAACTCCGGCCACGCCTCGGACGCGCGGCCTAACGAGAAGAGCGCCGTGGCGGCCATCATGGGGAGGTGGGAGATGGCGGCGACGTAGGCGTCGTGCTCCTCCGCGTCCATCACCACCGGCTTGCCGCCCAGCGTCTCCACCAGGTTCGTCACCACGGTGATGGAGGACTCGCTCGCGGTCACGGAGGGCGCGATCACCCAGGTGGCGCCGTCGAACAGGTCCGGGTCTGCGGCGGTGGGGCCGAAGTCCGTCTTGCCGGCCATGGGGTGGCCGGCCACGAAGCCCTCGTGACTTCCGAGCGCCTCCCGGGCGGTGCGCATGATCTCGGTCTTGGAGGAGCCGGTGTCCGTGATCACGGCGCTGCGCTTCACATGATCCTTGATCTCGCCCAGCAATTTCTGGATGGCGAGCACAGGCACCGCGAGGATCACAATGTCTGCGTCCCGCACCGCGCTGGCGGCGTCGCGCGCGGCCTCGTGGATGGCGCCTCGGCGCCTGGCCACGTCCAGCGCGCCGCTGTCACGGTCGTAGCCCACCACCTGCACGTCCTCCACGCGCGCGCGGAGCCCGAGGCCGATCGAGGAGCCGATGAGGCCGGTGCCGAGGATTGCGACGCGCATGTACTGGTCCCGTCTGCCGCGTATTCGCGCGGTGTGCCTGAGGGTGGGAGGCCGCCCGCGGCGGTGGTGCGATCCTACCGCGCGCGGGCGCAGCGTGTGACCCCGCGGCCGCCCTGTTGCTGTCGAGCGTCCGCCCTATACGCGGTCGTCCGCGCGGATAAAACGGGCGACCTGGGGGTCGCGCTCGTCGTAGTCGGCCGCGGGCGAGGTGTGCGCCCGCACGATGCGCACGGCGCGCGGGTCCGTGCCGGCAGCCTCCAGCAGGTCTGCACCCAGCGCCGCGTGGTGACGCAGGCGCCAGAGGCTGCGCCGCCACTCTGCCCCCTGCGCGTCCTCCACCCGGCGCGCCAGCGGAGGGCTGACCGCGTTCAGCAGCACGAAGGCGATGCGATGCCATGTGGCCATGCGGCCTTTGCCCACGTCATGCAGCAGGGCTGCGATCAGGATCGGCTGGTCGGGGATGCGGTCTTCCGCCTCCGCCTCGCGGTTCAGGAGCAGCAGCAGGTCTACGGAGTGGCGGCGGTCGCGGGCCTCCGCGTGCAGGAAGAGCGAGAACTCCGCCGGGTTCAGCATCGACCGGGCGAGGGCGATCTCGGTGGGCATCAGGGCAGGGCGCAGGCCTCGGATGAACTGGCGGACGCGGTAGCGGACTCGGGCGAGCGTGCTCATGGAGTCAGCCCTCAGAAGAAGGGTGTGAAGCCCGGGCCGGCGAACAGGTCCAGCAAGAAATTGATCACCGGGCCCATGATCATGAACAGCCCAAAGGCGCCGTTGGTGATGAACGGCGCCAGGATCAGCAGCATCAGGATGCCGAAGCCCCACGGCTCCAACCTGGCGTACTCGCGAGCCAGGTCCCGAGGCAGGATACCCGTCAGCACGCGCGAGCCATCCAGAGGCGGGATCGGCAGCATGTTGAAGACGCCCAGCAGGATGTTCAGCAGCAGCACCGTACCCAGAAACAGACCTGCCAGGTCGGCCGGCGACTGCGTCCAGACCTCCGCCCAGCGCGAAACGCTGCCCGCGCTCACGAAGGGGTGCCAGAACGGCACCCAGCCCAACTTGATCGGGATCCCCACCAGCCCCGCCACCACCAGGTTCGAGGCGGGCCCCGCCAGCGCGATCAGCGCCATGGCCTGCCTCGGGTTGCGCGTGTTGTTCGGGTTCACGGGCACCGGCTTCGCCCACCCGAAGCCCACGAAGAAGATCAGCGACGTGCCGATCGGGTCATAGTGCGATCGCGGATCCAGCGTCAGGCGGCCCATGCGACGCGCGGTGCTGTCCCCCAGGCGGTCCGCCACGTACGCGTGGCAGAACTCGTGGAAGATCAGCCCCTCCAGGATCGCGAAGACGAACGCCGCCATCAGGATGAGGAACGCCAGCGGCGCCTCGGCAATGATTGGGAGATAGGTGAGGATCACGTTTCGAGAATAACAGCGGGACGCGCTTACGCCCCCTGCAATGTTCTCGTGATGCAATCCGGACGTTCGTTGACGCCTCGATCACCCCTGCATATCGTGGAGGCCTCGACGTCAACGCCTGCGGGCACCGCCGTCGTTCAACGAATGCTGCTGCAACGCTGGACGAAAGGCTGAGGGGTACGTCGCTTCAGGGGTGCGGAGGCCAGGCGGGGGCCGGCATCCGGGTCGAGCAATCGCCAGCGCCGTGCCTGAAGGCATGTCAGGAACACCCCGCCCTCCCGATCCGAGTGGTGACAGCACACGTGCGCGCTTGCGCGGCCGCCCCTGGTCGCGCGTGCTCCCCGTCGCTGCCGTCCTCCTGGTCGTCGTCTCCGCCGTCACCATTCGCCTGCTCCCCACGGGAGGCGAGGTGTCGCCGCCCGCCAGCGTCGCGGACGGGACGCCGATGCTGGTGTTTGCGGAGTTCGGCCTGAAGGCGGACCACATCTACCTGGCCCCCGCAGACGCACCGGACGAGCGCACGCTGGTGGACACCGTGGAGCACGCGGACGGCTGGGGCATCAACCCCGCCACGGCGCTCGCGGGCCCCCTGGTCGCCTACACCGTGATCCCGCCCACCGGCCCCCCGGAGCGCAACTCGCCGGCCGAGGTGTGGGTGATGAACCTGGAGACCCGCAACAAGACCCGCCTCGCCCGTGACGCCGACCTCCTTGTGCCGCCCGTCTTCACCCCGGACGGACAGGGCCTGCTCTACCGCCGCAGCGACGGCACCCAGCAGGAGATCGTGCAGATCGAGGTGGCCGCGCTCACGCGACGGGCGGTGCACACGGAGCAGACCACCTTCGGCATGTTCCCGATTGGTGTGGACGCCACGGGGGCGCTGCTGTTCGCGCGCCTCTCGGACGGCGGGACGGACCTCTACCGCGCGCACGAGGGCGGCGAGACGGCCTTCGTCTACCACCTCTCGGACGACATCGCGCGGGACTGGCGGCTCTCCCCGGACGGGCGCGCGCTGTCCTACCTGACCGCGGAGTTCGTGAACGAGCGCGTGGCCTATCGCGCGCGCGTGCTCTCGCTGGCGGACATGGACAGCCCCACCGAGGCGCCGCTGCCCGCGACCATGGACGAGGGCGGCGAGCACTACGGCCCCGTGTGGGCGCCGGACGGCAGCGGCATCACCGTGGGGCAGGAGGCGCTGGTGCAGGCCTCGGAGCCCGCGGTCACCCTCGGCCTGGACGGCAGCACGTCCGCCCTGGCGCCGGCGGAGCGCGGGTTCGACGTGCCGCTTGGCTGGGCCGTGGGCGGACGCTACCTGGCCGTGCGCTGGTTCAGCGGCACGAACTCCCAGAACCCCGGCCTGGACGCCACCGTGATCGTGGACCGCAAGGGCGCCCGCCTCCCCGTGGAGGTGGACACCGAGGTGATCTTCATCGGCTGGTACTCCGGTGTCTGACGGCCTGCTCCGCCGGTTGCCCCGCCGGTTGTCCCGCCTGATCCCCGGCCGGGCGCGCCTGCTCCTGCTGCTCGCGGTCTGCGCCGGCGTCGCGGGCGCCCTCGGGCCCCTGGGGGCGCCGGAAGCGCACGCCTGCGCGTTCGACCCGAGGCGCCCCCACGCGTACGAGGCCGACCAGCAGCGCGTGGCCTACGGCATGGCAATGGACGCCGTGTCCACCAACGCCCTCTTCAGTGGCAACCCGTTCTTCTCCCTGCCACAGATCGAGACCGGCACCCGCGCCTCCCGCCGAGACGCGGCGCCGTTTATCCCGTCCGTCCTGCTCAAGGCGATCTCCTGGGTGGAATCGGACATGACCATGGCGCAGCGCTCGGTGCGCTTCGACTCCATCGGCGAGGCGCTCGTGTCGTTCGACTGCGGGCACGGGATGATGCAGGTGACCACCGGCATGACCGTGCCCCTGGGGGCGGGGAACAAGCCCTCTGACCGCCAGGCGCTCATCGCCACGCACTACGCCTTCAACGCCGCCCGCGGCGCGCAGATCCTGGCGGAGAAGTGGAACGCCGCCCCGGAGCAGCGCCCGATCGTGGGGACCGACACCGCCTCCGCGCCCGAGGTGATCGAGAACTGGTACTACGCGGTCTGGGGCTACAACGGCTTCACCGGCCCCGGCTCCACCATGAGCAACCACCCCCTGGACCCGCAACTGGCCTCGCCACGCGCGGCGTTCCGGTGTGACGGCACGCAGGCGCGCAACCGCTACCCGTACCAGGAACTGGTCTGGGGCTGCCTCGCAAACCCCGGCCAGCGCAACGGGCAGGCGCTGTGGGAGGACGTGGACGCCAGCCTGCCGGACATGACGGACCCCGCCACGTTCCAGGCCATGAGCGTGGCCAACTGGCGCTTCCCCTACCGCGACATGGACATCCGCACGCCCACGCCCGCGCACATCGCCACCACCCCCGCCCTGCCTTCGGACTTCCGCGCGAGGCTGCTCGCAAGTCCCTCGCTCCAGACCTCGAACGAGCGCGTGACGATCCGCCTGAACGACCCCGGCGCCACCGGTCGGGCCACGGTGAACATCCGCAACTCGGGCACCGGCGTGCTCTCCTGGCTGGCCGAGTCGTCCGAGAACTTCGTCATCCTCACGCCGCCCGCCGGCGTGGCGCTGGGGACAGGCGCCGCCTGCACCTCCGGCGTCTGTCCGCACGGCACCCTCACCATCGAGGTGAACCCCACGCTGCTGCCCGCCAGTTCCGCCTCCGCCACCGTGACCGTGCGCTCCCCCAACGGCGGCGCCGGCGCCGTCACGATCCGCGTGGACGTGATCGCGGACTTCGAGGTGGGCGGCCCCGGCACCAGCCGCGCCCGCTAGCCTCCTATACTCGACACGGTGCGCCGGTCGGCGTGATGCCTGAAGGTGACGGAGGCGCGATGTTCCCGCTCAACATGGTGAGGCGCTGGCTGGACGACGTGCGCCGTAACCACGCCCTGGAACACGCGACCGTGGCCGTCCTCTTCGCCCGCAAGGGCCCTCAGCGCCTGGCGGGACGGGCCAGCGGCAACGGCTTCTTCATCCTGGGCAACGTGGACCCGGTGCTGCTCCAGTCCTGCGCGGACGAAGCGCTGATCCGCCTGCAGCGTGGCGAGTCAAACCTGGCCGTCTCTCCCATGTGCGGCACGAACCTGGCCGTGACCGGCGCCGTCTGCGCCACCTTCACCATGGCCTCGCTCGCCCGCAACCGGGACAAGGGCGCGCGCCAGCGGTTCGGTGACGCCGTCTCCGCCTCCACCATGGGGGCGCTGGCAGCGCAGCCGCTGGGCCGCATCGTGCAGGAGAAGATCACCACCCGGCCGGACCTGGACCGCACCCAGATCACCCACATCCGCCACTTCCTGCCCTGGTTGGCGAAGGTCTACACCCACCGCGACGCCTGAGGGCGCCTCGCCCGCCCCGCTCCGGCTGCGGGACGGAACGTCAGAGCAGCGTGCCCTGCATCTCGCCCTCGGCTTCTTCGAGGCAGGCCGGGTCGTCGTTCTGCACGGAGTTGGCGCGCGTGCTGACGGGGCGCGCCACCAGGTAGCCGTCCGCAACAGGCCGCAGCAGGCCTCGAAGCGTGGCGCGGTCCTGGCCCGCGTAGAGCCAGGCGGCCGTCGCCTGCTCGTCCGGCAGCACCACCGGCATGCGGTCGTGGATGCGTCCCACCAGTCCGTTCGCCTCCGTGGTGACGATGGTGAACGTGGTGGTCGCCGCCTCCTCGCCCTTCAGGCGGGCTGAGGTGTAGAGGCCGGCGAAGGCGAAGACGCCGTCGTCGGGACGGTGGAACCAGAACGGCCGGCGCGCGTTCTTCTCGCCCGTCCACTCAAAGAACCCGTCCGCCGGGATCAGGCAGCGGCCCTGCTGGAACGCCTCCCGGAACGGGCGCCGGGACTCGATGCTCTCGGCGCGGGCGTTGATGTACTTCGCGCCCTCGCGGCGGGTGTCCTCCCACCAGTTCACCAGGCCCCACGTCGCCCGCTGCGGCGCCAATTCCTCGCGCTCGGACGTCACCACCCAGTGCTCCTGCATGGGCGCGATGTTCCAGCGCGGGACGTAGTGCTCCTCAAACACCTCGCTCGGCGAGATGCCCAGTTGCTGGGCCACGAACTCCACGTTCTCGGGCGTCAGGGTGAAGCGTCCACACATACGTCCAGTGTAGATGCGCCACGGGGCGTCCCCTTCCCCCGTCCCCTGGCCCCCCTTGAGCCGTGATGGTGTGCACATGCGCGTCGCAGCATCAGGTTCCCCGCGAGTATGCGAGGTATCCTGCGAGTCCACATCCTTGATGGCAACAGGGCCACCGACTTGCAACAGAGGCCGCTGATAGTGCGTGCTACTATCGCGCGGCCCAGCGACGCCTCCCACGAGATCCACGAAATTCATCCCGGAACGGACGCGGTCCGTAACGGTTCGGAGCGACGACTGAATGACCGCTGAGGCGCTCCTGACTTATGCCTCGGAAGTTGGATTCCTCATCATTTTCCTGGTGGTGCTGGCGCGCGCCATCCGTCAGCCCACACGGGCCAACACGTTCGCCGCGGTCTTCTTCGGGCTGGCGGTTGCCCTCGTCACGCTCGACTGGCTCCAGGGGCTGACCGAAACGCAGGGGCCGGCCGTGGACGGCCTGAGGGCGGCCCTTGTCCTGATCTGGCCGTACCCGCTGCTGCGCCTCGCGGACGAGTTCACCGGCGTGAACCGCTTCGCCCTGCGCGCGTCCGAGGCCGGCCTCGTGGCCTCCGTGGCCTCCGTGGCCGCCGTCCTCGCGCTCGGGGGCGACGTGGGGGACAGCGGCCCGCTAGCGCTCGTCATGGCCGTCTACTTCGTAGGCACGGTGGTCTACGCCTCCGCACGCTTCGTCCGAGGCGCCCAGACACGCCACGGGCTGCCACGTCGCCGGCTCGTCGCCGCTGCCGCCGGCTCCGGGCTGCTCGGCCTCCTGGTGCTCTTCGCGATACCGGCGGGCATCCAACCGGAGGGCCCCTGGAGCGGCATGGCGACGGTTAGCGGCCTGGGGGCGGGGCTGTCCTACCTCCTCGCCTTTGCGCCCTCGCCGGGGCTGCGGCGCGCCTGGCTGTCCATCGACCTGCAGGAGTTTGTGGTGGAGGCGATCCTGGCGGCGCCCCAGGACCCCTCCCGGCTGGACGAACTGGCGCGCCGGCTGGAGACGCGCGTCACCTACATCCTGGGCGCCCCCGCCTACGTCCTGATGCCGGACCCGGAGACCGGCGGCCTCGTCGCGCCTGCTCATGCCGAGGCCAACCGCGGCGCACCCTTCTCCGTCGCGGAACGCTGCTACGACTCGCAGCGCCCCCTCTTCGTGAACCGGGAGGACGCACCACCACACAAGGAGGGGCGCCGGAAGGCCCGTGCTGGCGCGATCCTCGCCGCACCCGTGACGCTGGCGGAGGAGCGTTTCGGCGTGTTGACGCTGGTGGCGGAGCGCACCCCCATGTTCGCGGAGGGCGACCTGCAGATCCTGCAGGTGCTGGCGGATCAGGTGGGGGTCATCCTCCGTCACCGTCAACTGCTGGAGGACGCCGCAGAGGCCCAGGCGCAGCAGGAGGCGTTGCGCCTGAAGGAGGACTTCCTCTCGGCCGCCGCGCACGACCTGAAGACACCGCTCACCACCCTGCTGGCGCAGTCTCAACTGATGCAGCGCTTCGCCGCACGCGATCCGGAGGCGCCCGCGGATCGCGAGGGCATCGAACGTCTCGTGACGGAGGCGCACCGCATGCGGCGGCTGGTGAGCGACCTGCTGGACGCCTCGCGCGATGACCAAACCGGGTTCGTGGGGGCCACCCGCCCGGTCGACCTGGTGCTGCTGGCGCAGGAGACCGTGCAGACCATGGGCCGCCGCGCAGAGCGCGTGGTGCTGGAGGGCGACCCGTGCGTGCTACAGGTCGACCGCGACCGGGTCGCACAGGTGTTGGAAAACCTGTTGGACAACGCCCTCAAGTACAGCCCCGATGGGGGTACCGTGCGCGTGGTTATCCAGTCTGACGGCGCCGGGGCGCAGTTCAGCGTGACCGATTCCGGCGTGGGCATTCCTCATGACGACCTGGCCCAGATCTTCAACCGCTTTCAACGCGGTGCAAGCGTGGACGAGCGTCGATTCAGCGGGTTGGGCCTGGGACTGTATCTCTGCAAGCGAATCGTCGAGGAACACGGCGGCACAATCTCGGTGACGAGCGCGCCCGGCCAGGGAAGCACCTTCACGGTCTCCCTGCCCCGCGGCTCAGGAGGGGAAACTTCATGACTGAACGCATCCTGGTGATCGACGACGACCCGTCGATCCTCGCGCTGGTGAGCGCCCTGCTGCGCAGCGCCGGCTACGAGGTCACCAGCACACCGGACGCCGTAGAGGGCCTCCGCCTCCTGCTGGCAGACCAGCCGGACCTGGTCGTGCTGGACATGCGCATGCCCGTCATGAACGGCTGGCAGTTCAGCCAGGAACTGAAGGCCAGAGGCATCTCCGTACCCATCGTGGTCATGACCGCCGCCCAGGACGCCCGCGCCTGGGCCGAGGAGATCGACGCCGCCGGCTACATCGGCAAGCCCTTCGACATCGACCGACTGCTGGAGGAGGTGGCCCGCGCCATTGACCCGGAGAGCGGCAGCACGCGCCTGTTCCACCTGGGCCAGACGGTGCGCGACCTGTTCCCACGCCTCACACCCGCCGCGCGGCACTCCAGCAGGACGACAGGACGTGGAGCCTCGGGCGCACGCGGCCACACCACCGGCCACGCCAGCGCTTAGCCCGCCTCGCATCGAGGCCCGCCGGCGCTCCGAGCGTGTAGTGCTCAGCCCCCGGCGAGTCTGACGCGATACCCCAGTGCCTGCAGCCGCTCCTGGACGCGCTCGCGGTGGTCGCCCTGGATCTCCAGGTGCGCACCGCTGCGAGTGCCACCAGCGCCGCAGTGCTGCTTCAGCACCTTCAGCACCCGGTCCAGTTCCGCCTCGCCGCCCGGCAGTCCCACGATGAGCGTCACCGTCTTCCCGTTGCGCCCGCCCGTGGAGCGGTGGATGCGCACCACCCCGTCTGCCGGCGCCGGTGGCGGCGTCGAACCCTTCGCGCGCCTCGAACGCTGCCCGCCCGCCGGCTTCGAGGCCCGCTCCCCCTGCCGGCTGACCACGTGCTCCCCGTCCGAGGAGTACACAAGCCTGGACTCGTCCGCCATGCCGCCGCCTCCGTCCGGGCGCCCCTCGTGCTTGGGATGTAGGTGACACTGTAAAGTCAGGGCACGCCCTCGTAGCTCAGTGGACAGAGCAGCGGCCTTCTAATCCGCCGGTCGGAAGTTCGAATCTTCCCGAGGGCGCCACTCGCTCACCCCCGACCGCGCTCCCGTTGCCCCGCATCCGTCCGGGCCGCGCTCCGCTGCACGAGGTCTGCGTCGACCGGCTTTTCCGCCGGAGGCCGCTACTCGAACGGCAGATCCATGTCGCGGTGCTCGATGCCGGCGTCCAGGTAGACCTCCCCGCGGGCGGTGTAGCCCAGGCGCTCGTAGAACGGCACGGCGTGGAGTTGCGCGGAGAGCGTGATGCCGGCGATGCCTCGTGCCCGGGCCTCGGCGTGGAGGGCCTCCATCACCCGGCGGCCGACGCCGTTCTGCCGATGCTCCGCGAGCACGGCGACGCGGCCGATGTGCGGGTAGCCGCTGTGCGCCTCGTGCAGTCCGTGGTCGTGCTGGTCCAGCAGCAGGCGCGCCGTGGCGACGGGTTCGCCGTCCAGCCGCGCCAGCACGTGCAACACCGCAGGGTTCGCGCCGGGATTGGCGTCGTAGCCGTCCACTTCTTCCTCAAGGGGGACGTGCTGCTCCTCCACGAAGACGCGGAAGCGTACGGAGAGGGCGGCGTCCATCGCGGCCTGGTCGGTGACCACGGAGATCTCGAGGCTGCCCTCGGGCCGCCCGCCTGTCGATGTCCCTCCGGCCATGGCGCGCACCTCCTCCCGTCTTCGCGCATCCTATGATGTGCGCCCCCAACCGGACGAGACACATCGAGGACGCCGCGCGCCACCGTTGGACGAGGGGAGAGCCGTGAGCAGCCCGATCGACTGGAGCGCCACCGCCGCCGAGGCGCTGGAGGTGCTCCGCGCCTACCTGCGCATCGACACCTCGAACCCCCCGGGCGGCGAAGCGCCGGCCGCGCGCTACCTGGGCGGGGTGCTGGAGGCGGAGGGCATCGCCTGCGAGTACGTGGAGACGGCCCCCGGCCGCGAGGCGGTGGCCGCTCGCCTGCCCGGCGACGGATCGCGTCGCGCGCTCATGCTCTCGAACCACCTGGACGTAGTGCCTGTGCAGCGCGAGTTCTGGACGGTGGACCCGTTCGGCGCCGAGGTGCGGGACGGCCGCATCTACGGTCGTGGCGCGGTGGACATGAAGAGCGTAGGGGTGATGCACCTCTTCGCCATGGTTCTCTCGAAACGCCTGGCCCTGCCCCTGCGGCGAGACCTGGTCTTCCTGGCCGCACCGGACGAGGAGACCGGTAGCGACCGGGGCATGGTGCACCTGCTCAAGCACCGCCCCGACCTGTTCGAGGGCGTGGAGTACTCGCTGAACGAGGGTTCGAGCGGCATGGACGCCTTCGGAGGCGCGCCGGCGCACCTGTTCGAGGTGGCGGTGACGGAAAAGGCGATGTCGCCGCTGCGCCTGCGCGTGGTGGGGACGCCCGGGCACGGCAGCAAGCCGGCCTACGACAACCCCGTGCTACCGCTGATGCGAGCGCTGCGCCGCCTCTCCGAGTGGGACCGCCCGCTGCGCTTCACGGACGCCACTCGCGATTATGTCGCCCGCCTGCACGAGGCCGGCCTCATCGCGGACGACCGTGACGCCTCGGCGATCGAGGCGGCGGTGAAGACCAGCCCGGACACGGAGGCAGCGTTCACGGACACGCTGAACGTGACCATCGTGCGCGCGGGCAACAAGAACAACATCATCCCCGCGGTAGCGGAGGCGGAACTGGACTGCCGCCTGCTGGCCGGCCACGATCCCGAGGACTGGCGACGCCAGGTCGTGGAGCGCATCGACGACCCTCGTGTCGAGGTCTCCTTCATCTACGACCACGAACCGCTGCCCGCCGTCTCCCCGTGGGACACGGACCTCGCGCGCGTCATCCAGGAGGTGCTCCTCGAGGCGTTCGAAGACGCGGTGGTCGTCCCGGCCACCTCGACCGTGGGGACGGACAACCGCTTCCTGCGGCCGCGCGGCATCACCTCCTACGGCTTCATCCCCTGCCTCCTGAGCCAGGCCGAGCGCGACGGCTTCCACGGCAACGACGAGTTCCTCACGCTGGACAACTTCAACATGGGCCTCGAGGTGATGTTCGAAGTCGTGCGGCGCATCTCGACCTAGCCGCCCGCTTGACGCGCACCTGCCCTATCTTGTACGTGATGAAAGAGCCGAAGCGCCTTCAGCGCCGCCCTCGCTTCCGAGGCATGCCCGTCCCTTCCACGCTGGTGGTGGAAGACGGCGCCCCGGACTTCACCACGCCGGACGTCGACAAGGTGGAGGACCACCTGCGGCGTGGCCTGTGCCACCTCTGCGGCGAGAAGTTGCGCGCCGAGATCGGCTTCGTCGGCGGCGTCGTGTCGATGAACACCGGCATGTTCCGCGACGGGCCGGTGCACCTGGAGTGCGGCCGCTACTCGTTCTTCGCGTGTCCCTTCGTCTCCGGACGCAAGGAGGCGTACCGCTACATCCGCCCCGACCGCGTGATCTCGCACCAACAGGCCACGCCGCACCGCCCGGAGCACATGGGCCTCTGGGTCACGGATGGCTTCTCCACACTGGGCGCCCGGGAACGCCTCCAGTTCATCGCCCACGCCGCCCTCCGCGTGGAATGGGACTGCGAGATCCACCACCGCTTCGCCACCATCCACGACTGAGGCACACGCTCTCTGCCCCTACTCTCGCTGGCGCGCTACCCAGCCTTGCGGCCGATGACCTCGATGTTCACGTACATGAAGAGGGCGTCCGGCGAGTCGGCCCAGCGACGCCAGCCGGCGGCGATCGCCTGGAGGTCCGCAGGGGTGGCGATGTCGTACTCGACGGCCTGCTCGGCGAGGGCGGACTGCACGATGCGTTCTGACCACGAGTAGCCCCAGTTGCGCACGTCCCCTGGCTCATGGAAGACCACGACCGAGCCGGACACCTCCAGGTCCACGAACCCGGCCTCCGACAGCCATGAGGGGAGCCTGCGGCCGGCGTCCGCGTCCGCACCGTTGCGCGTGGCCACCGCGTGGTAGACCTCCAGCCAGCGGTCGATCTCCGGCGGGCGGGGCCACGCCTGCATGGTGGCGTAGTCCGCGTCCCGGACGCCCAGGATGCCGCCCGGAGTGAGCACGCGGTGGGCCTCGCGCGCGGCGGCGACCGGGTGGGCCAGGTGCTGAAGCACCTGGTGCGCGTGAGCAGCCTCGAACGAGGCGTCTTCGTAGGGAAGGTCGTAGACGGAGGCGGCCTCGAAACGGACGTTCGCCAGGCCAGTCTCGGCCAGGTGCTGGCGGGCCGTCTCGACCACCTCGGGCACGAGGTCAATGCCGGTCACGGCGGCCGGCGCGACCGCCCTGGCGAGCCCGGTGGTGATGGTGCCCGGCCCGCAGCCGATGTCCAGCAGGCGCATCCCCGGCTGCAGGTGCGGCAGCAGATAGGCGGCCTCGCGCTCGGCCGTGCGCCGAGCGTGCTGCCCCACGACCGAGGCGTGATGGCCGTGGGTGTAGCGCTCGGAATCTGGGGCGGGGACGCTGTCGCTCATGGAGCCATGCTACGGCGCGGGATTGCTATGTTGGCGCGTGATGGCACTCGTGGTGCAAGCAGCGGGGAGAGTGCCGCAGCCGTAGCCAGATGTGGGCGTCCGGATCCTGGCCCCCTCGCCCCCTGCGGGTGTACAGACCGGGGAGATATCGGACACCCGTTCGGGGACATATCGGACACTCCAGCAGCGCGGCGGAGGGCGGGAGGTGCCGTCCGATGCCGCTACGGGAGCGCTCGATCATGTCTCAGCGT
>JALOAL010000004.1 GCA_023228825.1 Dehalococcoidia bacterium
CCAGACGCTGAGACATGATCGAGCGCTCCCGTAGCGGCATCGGACGGCACCTCCCGCCCTCCGCCGCGCTGCTGGAGTGTCCGATATGTCCCCGAACGGGTGTCCGATATCTCCCCGGTCTGTACACTGGGAAGGAGAGGGGCCAGACCCGCCTACTCCCGGAAGGCTGCGTCGCGTTGCTGCTTGAAGGCCTCCCAGCCCTGCTCTCGCAGGGTGGCGAGGCGTTCTGCGGAGACGGTGTCGCCGCGGGTGGCGTTCTGGAGTTCCTGGATGACCGGGTCGTCTCGGTAGTTCAGGGCCTGCTGGAAGCCGGCGAGTTCGTAGACGCGGTTCACCACCAACTTGTTGAGGGCGAGCGCCGTGGGCGGCAGGGAGGCCATCTTGCGGGCCAGCGTCTGCGTGGCGGTCTCCAGGTCTGCGTCCGACACCACCTCGTTCACGATGCCCATGCGCAACGCCTGCTCGGCGTCGAAGACTTCGCCGGTCATCATGATCCACTTGGCGTTCTTGAGGCCGGTGAGGAAGGGCGAGACCAGCATGGGTGGGCCGAAGCCGTGGCGGATCTGGATCTCGCCGAACTGCGCAGTCTCCGAGGCGATGGTCATGTCGCACATGCCGGCGATCTCAATGCCCTGACCCACGGCGTGGCCTCGGACGGCGGCGATGACGGGCTTCGGCATGTGCCAGATGCGCATGACGTTGTCCATCATGGATCCGGCGGGGACGTCGTCTGGCTTGGGGTAGAAGCGCGCGGACTGCAGGTCGCCGCCGGCGCAGAAGGCGCGCCCGGCGCCGGTCACCACCACCACCTTCGCCGCGTCGTCCGTCTCCGCCCGTTCGAGGGCTCTCCCGAAGTGGTACGTCAGCGACCAGTCGACGGCGTTGAGGACGAGCGGGCGGTTGAGGGTGACCCACGCCACCTCGTCGCGGACCTCGTAGCGCACGTCGTCCTCGGACGGGGCGGGGACCTCGAAGCCCTCGGGGGTGTAACGCTTCGCGGGGTCGCGCTCGTCCTCCGGCACGGCGATGGGCTGGTCTGTCATGTGGCGTTCCCGTCCTTCCCAGATCGAGACGCGGCCCGTCCCTCGGGCCTCGCGCGCAGTCTACAGGCACGGCCGGTTACCGCCGTCCGAGGCGGCGCCACCTCGCGGGGTGACGCGCGAGGGCGTCGCGCACGAAGGAGGCGGGGACATGAGTCCCCGCCTCTGCGGCCCCAGGCGGTGGGCCGTCTTCGTCGCGAGTGGTCCTACTGGCCGGTGAAGGTCAGCGTCTTGTCGTTCACGTCCACGGTGTACTCAACGCCGGACTCGATGTCCTCCAGCAGAACGCTCTGGTCGTAGTAGCCGTAGATCATCGTGCAAGCCACGTCAGCGTCCGGGGCGGGCACGGTGTTGACCACGCTCACCTTGAACGTGTTGCCCTCGCGGGTGACGTCCGTGCGCTCGAAGGCGGCGCAGCCGCTCGGCAGCCCCGAGGTGATCTCCAGCACGTACTGCGGCGGGAACGACTCCCGCACGATCACGTCGATGCGCTCGATGGGGGCGAGTTCCTCCATGCGCGGGTGGTCCCACGCGGGCGTGGCGCTGTCTCCGGGCTGGGCTGTCGCGTCGTCGGAGTCGACGGGGGTGTCCGGGCCTGTCACGGGCGCCGCGGCCGTTGGGGTCTCGGTGCGGTCGTCAGTGTTGCCGTCCGCGGACGCACCGTCGCAGGCGACGAGGCCGAGCGACAGGACGCCGAGCGCCAGCGCGGACAGGGTGGCTCGGATCGGGTTCACGGGGGAGTCCTTCCTCACAGGTCGCGCCTTACTGGGTGGTGCGTCCTGTAGAAAGGAACGCTGCGTCAGCCCAATGGGTTCCCGGGGGTGGGGACGTCCTGCAGGACGTCGCACGCGCGGAGGGCGGCGATCTCCGGGGCGGAGAGGTCCAGCACGTCCCGCAGCACCTCGTCATTGTGCTCGGCGAAGAGGGGGGCGGGCATGCGGATGCGGCCGGGGGTGGCGGAGAGGCGCCACGGGTAGCCGTCCCAGCGATGGTGCCCCACCTCCGGGTGCACCACGTCCACGAAGTAGCCCCGCTGATACAGGTGCGGGTCGCTCACGATCTCCCAGTTCGCCAGCACCGCTCCCGCGGGCACCCCTGCGGCCTGCAGCGCCTGTGCCGCCGCCACGTGGTCCTGGCGCATCGCCCACGCCCGGGCTGCCTCGTCGATGTCGTGCTGGGCGGCCAGACGGTCGGCGGCCGTGGGGTACGCCTCGGCGAGGGCGGGGTCACCGAGGACGGCGCAGAAGGCGGCCCACTGCTCGTCCGTCTCCACGCCGATGGCGAGCCATGCCTCGTCGCCCACGCAGCGGTAGACGCCCTGCGGGGCGATGCGGCGGGATCGGTTCTGCATGGGGCCGGCCACCCGGCCGTTCAGGCGGAAGTCCATGATCGCTTCCACCTGAAACGCCATGCCGGACTCCGCCAACGCCATGTCGATGAACTGCCCTCGGCCCGTGCGTTCGCGCTGGAGCAGCGCGGCGACGATGCCCATGGCGCCGTGCGTGCCGCAGATGGGGTCGGCGTAGAAGGAGCCGGTGCCGAAGATGGCGCCGTCTCCGTACCCGAGTTGCGAGACCAGCCCGGAGGACGCCTCCACGTTCGAGCCGTAGGCCAGGTAGTGCATCTCCGGCCCGGAGGCGCCCATGCCGGACATGGAGCACATGATGATGCGCGGGTTGCGCTCCGCCAGCACCGGATACGCCAGGCCGAGGTTGGGGAAGACGCGCGCGCTGTTGTTTTCCAGCACCACGTCCGAGGCGTCCACCAGGCGCAGGAAGACCTCGCGGCCCTCGGGAGTGTTCAGGTCCAGCACCAGGTCACGCTTGTTGCGGTTGAAGAGGTTGAAGTAGCCGGCTCGGTTCCAGGGCGTGTTCCACTGCTGGAGGCCGGCAAAGTGGCCGCTGCGCGTGGCCGGCTTGCGCGCGATCTCCACCTTGATCACGTCCGCGCCCATGTCCGCCAGGTGGCGTCCGGCCAGGGGGCCGGCCCAGTTCGCCGTCACCTCCAGCACGCGGACGCCCTCCAACGGCAGCGCGGGGGTGTCCTCGCGGATATCGCGCAGGGCGCGCGACATGCGCGCGGGCAACGTCAGGCCGGCGTGCTCGTCCAGCCGTGGTGCGCGGCGCTGCGGTCCGGTCGAGGCGTCCGAGAAGTTCCACGGGGGCCCCGGCAGCAGCGCGTCTTCGCCCTCGGCGCTGCGCCACCAGCGGCGCGCCTCCAGTTGGGGCGACTGGGCCAGGTCGGCGACGGTGTTGACGGGGGTGATGGGGATGCGGATCTCCTGCGCTGCGTGGTAGATCTCCGCCTTCGTGCGCCCCCGTGCCCACTCGGCCAGCGCCTCGCGCACATCCGGCACCGCCTCCCGGAACGTCGCCACCGCCTGGAAGCGCGGGTCGTCCAGCAGGTCCAGGCGCTCGATGAAGGCGAAGAACTGCGGGTCAGGGCGTGGGAACCAGAAGAAGTGTCCGTCGGCGCACGGCGTGATGGTGGAGGGCAAGCGCGACTGCACGAGGCCCTCGTGCGTCCAGGCGGTGGTCAGCCAGGCGTGGGCGTTCAGCATCGCCTCGAAGGTGGAGACGTCCACGTGCTGACCCTGCCCGGTGCGGTGCGCGTGCCACAGCGCGAGCAGCGTGCCGGTGGCCAGTTGCATGCCGGCGTGCAATTCGCCCTGGTGGCCGGGCACGAGCAATGGCTCGCGCTCCGGGTGCCCGGAGAAGTACATGTAGCCGCCCATGGCGTAGTCCACGATCTCGCTCGTCGCCCAGCCCGCGTACGGCCCGTCCTGCCCGAACGGCGTGTGCGAGGCGTAGACCAGGTCCGGCCGCTCCGTGGCGAGGTCGGCGAAGGCGAGCCCGCGACGCGCCATGGCGCCCGGTGCGTCGGACTCCAGCACGGCGTCCGCGCCGCGCGCCAGCGCACGGAACTGCGCGCGGCCCTCGTCACTGTCGAGGTCGACGACGACGCTCTCCTTGCCGGCGTTCAGGGCGCGGTGCAGGCCGCCGCCCTCCAGGTCCGGCGTGTCGCCGGGGAACGGGCCAAGGTGGCGCAGGTGGTCGCCGCCCGGCGGCTCCACCTTGATCACGCGCGCGCCGAGGTCCGCGAGCAGGCGCCCGGCGTACCCGCCCGCGACGCCCTGCGTGGCATCCACGACCGTGAAGCCGTCCAGCGGGCCGGGTGCGTCAGGCGCAGGGGTGGCGGTCATGCGGCGCCCTTCCATCACGGGGGCGATTACGCGCGGAGTCTAGCGCGTCCGTCCAACCTCCCGACGGGGGCCTCGGCCGTTCGGGTTACCGAGCCGAGTAGCCGCCGTCCACGGGGAACGCCACACCCGTGACGAACGAGGCGTCGTCGCTGGCGAGGAAGGCCGCGGCGGCGGCGATCTCCTCCGGCCGGCCCAGGCGGCCCAGGGGGTGCAGCGACTCCAGGAACTGGCGCCCGGCGGGGACGCCGGCGATGTCCGCGATCATCGGTGTTTCGATGTAGCCCGGGCAGATCGCGTTGACGCGCACCCCGAAGCGCGCGTAGGTGAGGGCGAACTGGCGCGTGAGGCCGATCACGCCGTGCTTGGCGGCCACGTATGCGCCCGCGCCCGCCTCCGGATCGGGCAGGCCCTCGGCCGCCTGCGCGCCCACGAGCCCCTGCAGGCCGGCGATGGAGGAGGTGTTCACGATGGCGCCACCGCCTCGCTCGGCCAGCAGCCGTGCGCCGTGCGCCAGGCCGTAGTAGACGCCGCTCAGGTTCACGTCCACGGTCCTCGCCCAGCCGAAGCCGCCGCCCAGGCCGGCGTTGTTCATGAGCACGTCGAGGCCGCCCAGGTCAGACACCGTCCGCGCCAGGGCGTCCTTCACGTCGTGCTCGGACGTCACGTCCAGGCACAGGGCGGCGGCGCGACCGCCATGCTCGGCGACGTCGGCGGCGGTCTGCTGGGCGCCGTCCTCGTCCAGGTCGGCGCACATGACCGCGGCGCCGTCTGCGGCCAGCCGTCGCGCCATCGCCCGGCCGATGCCGGACGCGGCGCCGGTCACCAACGCCACCCTGCCATTGAGGTCCGTCATGCCCCGCCCCCTACACTCGCCCTCGACTCGGAATGACCGAGGTGCGCGGATTATCACCCTGCGCCGCAAGCCTGACGCGCGTAGCCCAGGAGTGACGACATGGCCGTCCCCGCACGCATCAACTTCGTCACGCTGGGCGTGGAGCACGTGCAGCGCGCCCGCGAGTTACATCGCTGGGCTGGCAGGAGTCCGCGCAGTCCAGCGCCCCGTCCGTGCGCGAGACGGTGGCGTTCTTCGACCTCAACGGCGTGGTGCTGGGCCTCTACCGCCGCGACCTGCTGGCGGAGGACCTCGGCGTCCCTGTGCCGGCTCCCGGCTTCCGAGGTGTCACGGTTGCCGTGAACGTGGACACGCCCGAGGACGTGGCGCGCGTGATCGAGGCGGCGGTGGCAGCGGGGGGCTCGGTGCTGGCGCCAGCGAGACAGATGGTGTGGGGCGGGGTGGCCGGCTACTTCGCGGACCGGGACGGGCATGCGTGGGAGGTGGCCTACAACCCGGGCCTGCCACTGGACGAGGAAGGCCGCGTCCGCCTGCGGTAGCAAGCGATGGGATGAGCGCGCCTGCACGAGTATGCTGCCGGTGATGGACACCCTCACCCTGGCGCTCTTCCTCGTCGGCCTCGCGCTGTTCATCGTGGGTGACGTGCTGTGGCTGCTCCGCAACACCTTTGACCGGCCGATGAACGTGCGGGTCACCGGGGGACTCGTGGCCAGCGGCGTGGCGCTGATCTCGCTGGGCCTGCTCTTCCTGGTGCTCACTTCCGAGTAGCGAGCCGTAGCCTCTGCCTTTCGTCTCCTCTGTCGTAGGGGTGCAGCACGCTGCGCCCCCTACGAGGGAAAGGAGAACGGGCGCTGAGGCGGCGAGGTGGTTCTGCGGGATGCTGGCCGGACATCCGGCCCTCCTCGTGGGGAGGGGGGCCGGATGTCGGCGGGTCAGCAGATTAGCCGCGCGGGAGGCCGAGGCCGCGGGTGGCGATCACGTTGCGCTGGATCTCGCTCGTGCCGCCGGCAATGGTGGAGGAGACGCTGGAGAGGTACATGGTGGCCCAGCGGCCGCCCATGGGGGCGTACTTCCCGTCGTGCTCCTTGTCCGCGCGGACCTCGCCGTACATGCCCAGCATCTTGGTGGCCGTGCGGGCGATGCGCTGGTTGAACTCCGTGGCGAAGACCTTGGTCATGGAGGCCTCGTAGTTCGGGATCAGGCCGCGTGCCTGCATGGAGATCACCCGCTGCGACAGCGTCTTGGCCACGTTGGCCTCGATGTAGCGGTCCGCGAACTCCAGGCGAGGGGCGTCCTTCTGGCCGAGGCGGGTGATGCCGGAGCCGGCGTCCCGCTGGCGCACCAGGTAGTCCTTCAGCGTGTCCAGCATCTTGCGCTGGCCCACCGCCGACCCGATCGAGGAGCGCTCGAAGTCCAGGTGCGTGGCGCCCACGTACCAGCCGCGGTTGATCTCGCCCACGGCGTTGCGGACGGGGACGCGAACGTCCTCGAAGAAGGTCTCGTTGAAGCCGGAGGCGTCGTTCATCTGCACGAGCGGGCGCACGGAGACGCCCGGGGTGTCCATGGGGAAGAGGAGATACGTGATGCCTCGGTGCTTGGGGGCCTCCGGATCCGTGCGCACGAGGGCGAAGATCATGTTGGCCACGTGCGCGCCGGAGGTCCAGATCTTCTGACCGTTGACGATGAAGTCGTCGCCGTCCCGGATGGCGCGCGTCTGGAGGGAGGCCAGGTCCGAACCGGACCCGGGTTCGGAGTAGCCCTGGCACCAGCGCGTCTCGCCGCGGACCATTGGCGGCAGGAACTCCTTCTTCTGCTCGTCCGTGCCGTGCACCATGATCGTGGAGCCCACGTCCGGCACGCCCACGCGAGGTGCGCCGCGCTCCGCAATGGTCTCGTTCAGGATGAACTGCTCCATGGTGGAGAGGTTCGCGCCGCCGTATTCCTTGGGCCAGGCCGGGGCGATCCAGCCCTTTTCCACCAGGGCCGCGCGCCACTTCTTCATGCCGTCCGCGCGGTCGCCTCGGGCAGCCGAGCGTCCTTCCGTGCGCGGGTCGGCATCGTCGCTGACCTTGAGTTCCTCCGGGAAGTGCTGGTCGAAGAACGCCTCGACCTCCTGACGGAACTCGGCCTGCTCCGGGCTGTCCGCAAAGTCCATGTCTAGCCTTCCTGGTACCGCCCGCCCCCCGGGCGTGGTTGCGCGATCATTCGCAAGCGCGAGGATGCTAACGCTCCGGCGGACGAAGTTCCAGTGGACGTGAGGGTTGGCGAGTTTCGGCGAGCGTCCGCACGCCGGCCCTGGATGGGCCTCGGACGGGGCGGGACGAAGGACGGGCCGGTGGCCGGTGGCCGGTGGGGACGCGCCTACGCGTCTGCGGGTGCGTCCTCGGGCTCCTCGACCGCCTCCGTGGGGCGGCGCGGGAAGTGGATCTCCGGGAGGCCGGACTTCTGGCTCCCGGTGAACGCGAGCGCGCCGCCGAGGAACGCCCAGCCGAGGATGACGAAACCGACGACGAACATGGGGGCGTTCGGCACGCGCCAGGTGGTGTCCCAGATCTCCAGTAGCGGCATCAACGGCTCCTCAGCACGACCCTGCGGTCACGCGGTCAGTCTCGCAAGACCAGCGGGCGAGGTCTACCCGCCCGTCCACCGCGCGCCCCTTGTCCCGGCGTGCGCTACCGCGCGCCAGCGTCAAGGGCAGCCCGCACGGCCTCCAGGCACGCGCCCGGCTGTTCGAGGAGCACCTCGTGACTGGCGTCCTCGATCCACTGCACCCGTGCGCCGGCGATGCCGTCCAGGAAGTCCTGCGCGTAGGAGGGCGGGACCACCCGATCCTGGCGCCCCCAGACGAGCGTGGTGGGCGAGGAGACGCGGTGGATGCGCTTCCAGAGGCCTCGGTTGGGGAGCGGCCACAGGTACTTGGCCGCGGTGGCCAGCGTCTTCGCACGCTCCACGTAGGTCTCCACCAGCGCGGAGCCTTCCTCGGACCGGGCGCCGGCCTGGACCATGCGCATCAGGCCGGCCTCGCCGGAGGACTGGGCGGCCGCGCCGGTGGGGTCCACAAAGAACGCGGCGGCCATCTCGCGCGGGGTGCAGGCGAAGAAGTCGAAGGTGGGTTCGTCCGCGTGGAAGAAGCCCATGGGGGCGAAGAGGACGAGCGAGGAGAATCGCTCCGGCTGCGTGGCCGCCAGTTCCGTCGCGATCATCCCGCCCAGCGAGTGCCCCAGCAGCGGCACGTCGCGCAGGTCGAGCGCCTCCACGAGGTCGAGGTAGGCGTAGACCAGGTCATGGACGGTATCGAGTTCTTCCTGGCTGGCGTCGCCGAAGCCGGGGTGGTGGGGGGCGATGACCGTGTGGCTCGCGGCCAGTTCGTCCAGGAACGGCGACCACTGGAGGCCGCTGATGCCGTGGAGGAAGAGGAGCGGCGGGCCGCTGCCCTCCTCCACCACCTGCACCTCGTAACGGCCGTCCGCGACCGGGACCTGCTTGGAGGGCATGGCTACGCTCCCGCCTGCTGCGCGGCGACCTGTGGCTGGAACATGGGCCGCTGCTCGATGCGGTCGGAATGGAAGGAGGGCCACCAGCGGTCCTCGAACTCCGCGTGTACGTGGCGGAGGTTCGGGACGACTCGGGTGGCGGTGAGGCGGATGTTCTCCATGGTGAGGTCGTGGGGCATGGAGCCGATCTGGCAGAGCAGCATCAGGTGGCCCACGTTCAGGTCCTTCGCCACCTGCTCCAGTTGCTCCACCACCTGGTCCGGCGTGCCCGCCACGATGTTGCCGTTCTCCACCAGGTCCTTCCACGTGCTGCGGGGCGGGCGGTCGCCGAAGCGCCCGGTCTGGGCCAGGAGCCCGGCGCGGATGGTGTCCAGCGTGCGGTAGCCCGGAGCGTCGCCGAAGCCGGGGTAGACGTGGAGCATCTTGTTGAAGAAGTACTCCGCGTGCTCGCCGTACTTCTCCTCCACCTCTGACTCGGACTCGCCGGTCATCACCAGTTGCAGGAAGCCGGCCTGGTAGGGGTTTTTCTCGATGCCCATCTCGTCGGCCTTGTTCCAGAAGCCGTCCAGCACCTGCTTGCCGCGCTTGAAACCGGAATAGGAGAGGTAGGCGTAGTTGAACTCCTTGCGGAGGCACCACTCCCACGTCTCGATGGAGCCGGCGCCCGGCACCCAGATGGGCGGGTGTGGCTGCTGCATGGGCCGAGGCCAGATGTTCACGTATCGCAGTTGGTTGAAGCGCCCGTCCCATGCGAACACGTCCGGGTCCGTCCAGGCGCGGATGATCAGGTCGGACGCCTCGTAGTACTTCTCGCGCAGTTGCGCGGGGTTGCTGCCGTAGGCGTAGTTCGTGTCCATGGACGTGCCGGTGGGGAACCCGGCCACCAGTCGCCCGCCGCTGATGCAGTCCAGCATCGCCATCTCCTCGGCGACGCGGGTGGGCGGGTTGTAGAGGGCGATCGAGTTGCCCATGACGATGAGCGCGGTGTTGGCGGTCCTCCGCGCCAGGCTCGCCGCCATGAGGTTGGGGGAGGGCATGTAGCCGTAGGCGTTCTGGTGGTGCTCGTTCACGCAGATGCCGTCAAACCCCAGGCTGGCGGCGTACTCGAGTTCGTCCAGCGTGTCGTTGTACATCTGGTGCGCCTTCACCGGATCGAACAGGTGCGAGGGCACGTCCACCCAGACGCTGCGGTACTTCTCGTCGAAGTCCTGCGGCAGGTCCCGGTACGGGTGCAGGTGGAACATCTCGAGTTTCACGGTGGGCTCCCCTTCCCCGCCGGAGCGAGGTCTAGCGTGTCATGGGCGGGTCACGGATTGGACGAGGTGGCTGCGGCTCTGGCGAACGCCGTGCGCAGGCGCTCGGCGACCATCTCCACCGCCTGCTGTCCCTGCGGGAACAGGTGGGCGTTCACGAAGAAGGTGTGCATCTGTCCGGGGAAGCAGCGCGCTTCCACGGGCACGCCCGCCGCACGCATCGCCTCGGCGTAGGCCATGCCCTCGTCACGGAGCGGGTCGTACTCCGCCGTCACCACGGTGGCCGGCGGCAAGCCCGAGAGGTCCGAGGCGCGCAGCGGTGAGATGTCCGGCCGCGTGCGGATCCCGCCCTCCGGGCAGTAGTGGTCGAAGAACCACCGCATCACCTCTGGCGTCAGGATGTAGCGGTCGTTCTCCGCGTAGGAGGGGGTGTCCATGGCGCAGTCCGTCACGGGGTTTACCAGCACCTGGTGCACGGGCGTGGGGCCGCCTCGGTCGCGGAGCAGTTGGGCAGCCACGGCGGCGAGGTTGCCGCCGGCGCTATAGCCGGCGATCGCCACGCGCGCCGGGTCCACGCCCAGGCGCGGCGCGTTCTGTACCGTCCACACGATGGCGGCGTAGGCGTCTGTGACCGCAGCCGGGTAAGGATGCTCCGGCGCGAGCCGGTACTCCACCGAGACGACCACGCAGTCCGCGAGCGTCGCGAGGCGCCTCGCGGTGGCGTCCTCGCCCTCCACGCTGCCGATCACCCAGCCGCCGCCGTGGAACCAGAGGAGCGCGGGCAGGTCCTGCGCCTCGCGAGGCCAGTAGATGCGTACGGGGATGGGGCCGTCGGGGCCGGGCGCTTCCAGGTCCTCCACGTGATGGACGTCCGGACCTGGTGGGAGTGGCATGCGCGCGGCGCGGATCTGCTCCGGCGTCAGCGTGTGGAGCGGCGGGCTGCCCATGGCGGCCATCTGCGCCAGCATCTGCTCCGCGATCGGGTCGAGGGCCATGTGCGTTCCTCTTTCCCCCACTCTCGGGGCGGAACGCCGGGCGCGTCCTCATGTGCCCGCGTACGCCCGAGTGCGGCACTTCTATCACATACGGGTTGTACGAGTCCAAGCGAATCGGTGCGCGGACGACGGAGGGCGGGCGGGCTACGGACGACCGGCGGAGGCGAACAGCGGCAGCGAGGAGGTCTCGTGTTCCAGCAGCCAGCGCTTGCGGTGCAGTCCACCGCCGTAGCCGGTGAGCGTGCCGTTGGCACCTACCACGCGATGGCAGGGCACCACGATCACGATCGGGTTCTGCCCGTTCGCCGCTCCCACCGCGCGGGACGCTGAGGGCTGGCCGATGCGCCCCGCTACCCAGCCGTAGGAGCGAGTCTCGCCGGGCGCGATCTCCATCAGCGTGGCCCAGACCTTCCGCTGGAACTCCGAGCCATGAGGCGCGAGCGGCAGGTCGAACGTGACGCGGGTCCCGGCGAAGTACTCGCGCATCTGACGCGCCGCTTCGCCCGCCCGCTCGGGGTCATGGGCTGCCGGCAGGCCGGTCTCGCGCTCCAGGCGCTCGCGTGACCGCTCCAACTCGCGCACGCGGTGGCCCTCGGAGCCGGCCGAGCGCCGAGCGTCCGGCAGGAAGTCCAGCCGGTGGATGCCCCGCTCCGAGCCGCCGATGAACAGTGCCCCCACGGGCGTCTCGATGACGTGGAAGAAGGCGGATGCGAGGGCCATCGGTCGCTCCTCGGAGCGCGGGATCGGCGTCAGGCTTCGTCGCCCCAGTCGCGCATCAGGCGGACTTCCTCGGCCTGCAGGCGGGCGGGGGAGTAGTCCGGCCACTGCTCGATCCAGTGGGGCATGGAGAGGTTGTGGCGGTAGTGGGGCGTTCCGCATCCGCCCCGGTAAGGCCCGCACTCGTGGTTCGGCTCCAGGTGCTGGAAGAGCCGGGTGCGTTGTTCATCGTTCATGGGGCCCTCCTCGGGACGGTGCTGCGGATGCTGCCGGTCGGTGGAGGCATCGTATCGTCGTGGGTATCGTCGTGGGTATCGCCGTGGGTATCGCCGTGGGTATCGCCGTGGCGCGCCAGGCGGAGGGGGACGCGACGCGTTGCCGCGCGGCCGTCCCCGCGGTACTGGGTAACGGCGAGGAGGGAGGTCGTCGCCTACAGGCGGGAGAGTTCCTCCGGCATGCGGAACTCCATGGTCTCCTCGGCCACCACCACCGGCTCCACCTTCGTGACGCCTCGGGCCCTGAGGTCGTCGATGATCGGCTGGAGCAACTCGTCCGGGACGGAAGCGCCCGCGGTCAGGCCCACGACGCCCACGCCCTCGTACCAGGCGGGGTCGATCTCCTCGAGGCCGTCCACGCGATGGGCGGGCACGCCCATGGCCTTCGCCACCTGCCACAGCCGCACGGAGTTGGAGGAGTTCGCGGATCCCACCACGATCACGAGGTCCGCGCGCTCTGCGATCTCCTTCACCGCCGCCTGGCGGTTGGTGGTGGCGTAGCAGATGTCGTTGCGCACCTCCGCCTCCGGGAAGCGTGCCCGGATCGCGTCGATGGTTTCGCGGGTGTCGTCCACGGAGAGCGTGGTCTGGGTGACGACGAAGACCGGCCGCTGGAGTTCGCCCAGCGCCTGCACGTCCGCCTGGCCGTCCACCACGCGCGTGCGATCCGGCGCTTCGCCCTTGGTGCCCTCCACCTCGTCATGGCCCTCGTGGCCCACGAGGAGGATGTCGTAGCCGTCCCTGGCCGCCTTCTTGGTCTCCAGGTGGACCTTGGTGACCAGCGGGCAGGTAGCGTCGATCACCTTCAGGTTGCGCTGCTTCGCCTCCTGCACCACCTGCGGCGAGACGCCGTGGGCGGAGAAGACCACGCGGGACCCCTCCGGGATGTCGGCGACGCTGTCCACGAAGATGGCGCCACGGTCGCGGAACCCGTCTACCACGAAGCGGTTGTGCACGATCTCGTGGAACGCGTAGACCGGGCCGTCCTCGGTATCCAGGATGCGATCCAGCACGTCGATGGCGCGCACCACACCGGCGCAGAAGCCTCGCGGCGCAGCAAGCAGGATCGTGTGCGGCATGGTCCACCGCCCTTCCTCCTCCCCATGGTAGCCGCGAGGTGGGGGAGGGGCTAAGGCGGCGAGGCCGTGGGCCGGTGTGGTGCGCGCCATCCGCGCAGTACAACGACAGAGGCCGGGCAACCGCCCGGCCTCTCGTGCACCTCGATGCTTCGAGGGCGACCGTAACGGGGAGGGCTACCCGCGCGGGAGGCCCAGGCCGCGGGTGGCGATGATGTTGCGCTGGATCTCTGACGTGCCGGCCGCGATCGTCGCCGCCACGCTCTGCAGGTAGGAGTTCGTCATGGACGACTTCATCGCCGCTCGGTCGTCCTTGCGGTCCCAGATGTTGGAGTAGAGCCCGAAGATGCGCGTGCCGGTGAGGGCGATCTTCTGGGACATCTCCGAGTTGAACAATTTGGAGACTGAGGCCTCGTGGTTCGGGATCAGCCCGCGGTCCTGCATGGAGATGATGCGGAACGAGAAGTTGAACATCACGTCCGTCTCGATGTAGCGGTCCGCCACCTCCAGCCGGTTCGCGTCCAGGCCGGCGGCCTTGCGCTGCCCGTCCTCCGTCTGCAGGTACTTGCGCAGGTTGTCCAGCGTGCGGCGCGAGGAGACGGCGCCGGTGATGTTGGAGCGCTCGAAGTCCAGCAGGGTCATGCCCACGTACCAGCCGCGGTTCTCCTCGCCCACCCGGTTCTTCACGGGCACGCGCACGTCTTCGAAGAACGTCTCGTTGAAGTTGTGGCGGAAGGCCATGTCGATCAGCGGGCGGATGGAGATGCCGGGCTGGTCCTTCTCCATCAGGAGGAAGGAGATGCCTCTGTGCTTGGGGGCGTCCGGGTCCGTGCGCGCCAGGACGTAGAGGTGGTCCGCTAGGTGGGCGCCGGACGTCCAGATCTTCTGGCCGTTCACCACGTACTCGTCGCCGTCCCGGAGGGCGCGCGTCTGCAACGAGGCGAGGTCAGAGCCGGCGCCCGGCTCCGAGTAGCCCTGCCGCCAGTTGTGCTCCCCGGAGAGGATCTTTGGCAGGTACTCCGTCTTCTGCTCCTCTGTGCCGTGCACGATGATCGTGGGCCCCAGTTGCGAGACGCCCTGTCCGCCCACGCCCGGAGCGCTTGCGGCGGCCATCTCCATCTTGAAGATGAACTGTTCCATGGGGCTCAGGCCGGCGCCGCCGTATTCCTGGGGCCAGTGGGGCGCCACCCAGCCGTGCTCGGCCAGCGCTTCCGTCCACTTCTTCGCGTCCTCGCGGTGCGCGGGTTCCTCGGATACGCGGTCGTGCTCCCAGTCGCCCTCGCCGCGTTGGTAGCGCTCCGGCATCCTGGTCTCGATCACCTCGCGCACGGTGGCGCGGAAGGTGGCCTGGTTCTCGTTGTCCGCCCAGTCCATGTGGCTTCCCTCGCTTTCGAGTTGGGGGTGCACCGTCTTCGGCGTCCCGCGTCCCCCGCCCTCTCCGACTCGCCAGGCGAATCGCAGGAGGGCGCATCGGGAACCGCCGGCGGCGACGTGGCGATTCTATCGTGCACGTGAAGGTGTGTCAGACCCGCGCTCCGAGGAGGCCCGAGGGGGGCCTGCGTGCCGCCCTCTCATGGCCCTCTTCATGGCCCTCGTGCGATCGCGCCCAGCCGCTGGATGGCTGCCCCACCCAGCGCGCCACCGGCTATCGCGAGCAGAAAGAGCCAGGTGGCCGTGGCGCCGCCCGCAGCAATGCCGGCCGAGGTCTCTGCCGGCGCAGACGACTCCGAGGCCGCCTCGGCATCCTCGGGGGGTTGCGTGTCGTCCGCGTCCGGGGCCGTCATCGCGGGTGGGAGTTCCTGGCTGTAGACGCCGGGCGAGGGCACGGCGACGGCCGCACCGAGCGCGAACCCGGAGCGGTCGAACCAGCGGTGGAGCGACGCGCCGGCCTCCGGCGCCGGGAGCGGCGTCCCCGGGCCGTAGGCCAGCGAGTCGATCACCGTCCCGTCCGCGCCCAGCAGGTCGAGGCGGTCGGCCTCGTTCCCCAGGCCGTTGCCGATGTCCTCCGCCAGCCGCAGGTCCGCCGCCACCTCCGCGAGCGCGGCCGCCACGACGATCGAGGCGCCGGGGGCGACCGTGCCCTCCGACAGCGGCGTGGCGGCGGCGTTGTCGCGTAGCGCGAGGCCCGGCAGGCTCGCGGGTGCAGGGCCCAGGTTCGTGATCTCCACCCACTCGTACGCGGCGTCGCGGCCAGGCTGGATCGGGTTCGACATCACCTCCGTGATCCGAAGCCAGCGTTGCGCCTCCGTGGTCAGGGGGGCGTCCGCACTGGCGCCGCCGCCGCCGGCGACGCCAGGCCCGCCCGGGGGTCTCGAGGCGATCGCCTCGGCGGCTGGGGTGGCGCTGGGGCGGGGCGTCGCCGCTGATGTGGCGGGAGCGGGCGTGGGGGTGCGGGTGGGCGTGGGCGTAGGCGTAGGCTTCGGCGCCGGGGCCGTGGTGGGCTGGAGGGTGGCGTCGTCCACGGCCAGCGCGGCGCCGGGCGCTGCCGGCGCGAGCAGGATGCGCACCCGGGCGCTGTGCGCGCGCTCCGGCGCCTGCACCGCACCCGTGCTCACCGTGGAGTACGCATGCGCGATGGCGTTCCCGGGCGCCGAGGCGACGGGCTCTGAGTCCGCCGTGCTCATCTGTGCGCCGGATCCGGTAGCGCTCGCGTACCAGGCGATGCGTACCCAGCCTGCCGCCACGTGCTCCAGCGGCGCCAGCACGGCGCTCGCCTCATACCAGCCGCCCGGCTCCACGGACACCAGTTGTTGCACCCACACGGTGCCGGCGCCGCTCGCGCGCATCACCAGTGACGTGCCGAACTGCGCCCCCAGCAGCGCCTGGAACGTCACCCCCGCGCGCGAGGTGTCCCATGCTTCCGCATTGCCCTCGAACCCGGGGTTGCGGAGCGAGGACGGTGTCCCCGAGGGCTGCGATGCGGGCGTGCCGGAAGCGGGCGCCGGGGACGCCCCGGCCGGCGTGGGTGTGGTGGTGGGGCGCGCGGCGGGCGCGGGCGTCGTCGCGGCGGGCGGGGGCGTCGGAGACGCCGTGGGGGGCGGAGGCGGCGAGGCCTGGGTGAGGCTCGCCTCGCTCACGGCGAAGGTCGCGCCGGCCGCCGCCTCTGTCCTCAGGCAGGCCTGGGCGTGGTGCGTGCCCACCGGGGCGACCTCGCCCGTGACCGCGAGGGCGCGGAAGCCGGGCGCGGCGCCCGTGAGCACAGCCGTCCGTCCCACACCGACCGCCTTCCCGGCCGCGTCCACGTAGCGCAGTTCCAGACTCACCGCGTCCGCCTCGGGGCTCTCAAGGCCATCGGGGCTCTCAAGGCCATCGGGGCCTTCGAGTGCGACGAAGGCGGAGGCCTGGTGGAGGCCGCCCGGCGCGGCGCTGACGAGCCAGTACTGGCTACAGAAGGAGATGCCCCCGCCGGTGGAGGTCAGGCGCACGGCCCGGGTACCCGCCACCTCCTCCACGCTGACGCTCGCGTGGGTGGCGAACCAGCCGGCAGGCCCGGCCTGGAAGTCCCAGTGGGCGTCCGTGGGCGCCTGCGCCTGGGCTCCAAGCAGCGAGAGCGCGAGCAAGCCCACGCCCGCACTGACCGCGCGGATCCATCGTCGTACCCCGCCCATGCGGCGGGAACGCTAACACCCGCGTGATGAGCGTGTCACTTCGCAATTGCAGGTGGCGGCGGCGGGTGCAACGACGAATGCGGGTGCGAGGCTAGAAGTGGTTCAGGCAGTGCGGCGCGGGCGTGGAGCGAAACATCTCGTCGGCGCGGGCCAGCGCGCCGGGTCTGCGTTCCTCGATGAGCCCGACTGCGGCGAGGACGCTCGCGCGTTCCGTGCCCAGCAGCAGCGTGCCGAGAGCAGCCGGACGGAGGAGGAGGTCGGGCACGGCGTCTGTGCGCGCAACGTGCGCGCCCTCCGGGGCGGCGTCCAGGGCGAAGCGGCCGTCCGCCCAGGGGCAGAGGCGGTCGTCCAGTTGCAGGACGAGCCGGTCCGCCACCGGGTAGGTCCGCGCCGTCAGGGCGACCTCGGGATCGAGGATGCGGAGGTAGAGGCCGTCGCTCGGGCGTCGCTTCAGGCGGCGGTAGTCGGAGAGGAGCCACGGCAGGGCGGCGTCGAGCGGTTGGTCGTTCGCCTCCACCACGCCGACGAGGTCCACCGAGAGCAGGTAGCGCCACAGTGCGGCGCTCGCGCGTGGCGTGAGCGCCACCATCTCATCGACGGTCAGGCGGTACGCCGGGATGTGGTCCGGCCATTCGGACTTCAGGCGGTAGGTCGCGTACCCCTCGCGCTCCCCTTCTGGCGAGGTGTATGCGACGTAGTGCATGGGCGAGGCGCCACCGCGTTCGTCGGGTGAGTCCTCGGTGTAGGCGTGCCAGCGGTAAGGGAGGCGGGGCATGCCGCCGGGGCGAGAGGTGGCGTACACGTCGAACAGCGGGCGCATCACCTCCACGGCGTCGGTGGCGGAGAGGAAGCGTACGCTGCCCTCGGTATCCGGCGCCCACCACGCGAAGCCGGCATCCCGCGTGTCGATGGAGTAGGCGTCGTGCACGGTGGCGAGGCCGTAGCCGAAGCGGCCGTAGATCGGCGTTTCGGACGCCCACAGTGCGGCCAGCGGATTGCTCTGCTCGTGAGCCTGCCACAACTGGTGCTGCATCATCGCGGATAACACGCCCTGCCGCCGGTGTGTGGTGGCCACGCCCACCCGCGTCACGCCCACGCAGTCCAGCACGCGGCCGCCCGGCAGGGTGATGGGCGCGGGCTCGTGGTGCGCGGTGGCCACCATCTCCCCGCCATCGAACGCTGCGAGGCTGTCCTCGTAGCGCATGTGAGGGCGGAGCAGGCGGTCCACGTGCTCGTCGTTTGGGGCTCGCCCGAACGAGCGCGCGACGTGACGCTGCCAGGCGTGGAGTTCCTCGGCAGTGATGGGGCGGATTTCGACACTGGGGTGCGGCGGCGGGCGGTCCGGCATCGTGCGTCCTCCTGCGGCCCTCGGCGCGTTGCGAGCGTGTCAGGCTACGGCAGCACGGGCGTGGTCACCACTGTCGAGGGGGCGGAGGGGGCCAAGTGTCGCCTATGGCGCCTCACGCCAGCGGTGGCGCAGGTGGCTGAAGGCGAGGTAGCGGAGTAAGTCGCGGCTGGTGAGGATCCCGGCGATCTCGCCCGCCTGGTTCACCACCGGGAGCGACGAGACCGACTCGCGGAGCATGATGCGCGCCGCGTCCTGGAGCGGGGTGGACTGGGCCACGCTGCGCAATTGGTACTGGGCGACCTGGAACACCGGATGGCGCACCCGGCGCTCCTCGTCGCGGGTGGGGGCAGGCCGCTGCCGCGCGAGGTCACGGTCAGACACCACAGCGACGATGCGGCCGCGGTCCGTCAGCAACAGGTGATGCACATCTTGGTGGCGCATCTCCCGGAGGGCGTCCTCCACGGAGGTGTCCACGCTCGCCGTGATCACCGGAGTGCTCATCACCTCGCCTGCGCTGCCGGGCATGGTGGGGTCAGGCGTCCCGGTCTGCCACGCTCGCACGCCATCATCTCTGACCCGACCCTGGGCCGCCCGGCCGTCAGTCACGATGCCCTCCACGTGGGCTCCACATGGGGATTATCGGCTGCGATCGGGGTGCGCTCAGCCTCCGGTCGCCCTGGTCCCGTCGGTGGCGGTCACGTCGAGGCCAGGGGCCGCGCTGGCGCCGTCCGATGCAGCCTGCGGGGGCGCCTCGGACACGGGGGCCGCCTCGGTCGAGGCGGGTGGCGGCGGGGCCTGGGCGGCCACGTCGGCGGGGGTGCGGAAGTAGTGGGCGCGGTACCAGCGCAACTCCTCCACGCTCTCCTTGATGTCGTCCAGGGCGCGGTGGGCCTGGCGCTTCTCCGGGGGCGTGGGGCCCGTGGGGTACCAGCGGCGTGCCAGTTCCTTGATGGTGGAGACGTCCACGCTGCGGTAGTGCAGGTACGCCTCTAGTTTCGGCATCTCGCGGCGCAGGAAGCGGCGGTCCTGGCCAATGGAGTTCCCGGCCAGCGGGGACATGCCCTTCGCCACCCAGCGGCGCACGAACGCCAGCGTCTGCCGCTCCGCCTCCGCGATGTCGATCTCGGACGTTCGGATGCGCTCCACCAGCCCGGAGCCGGTGTGGGTGCCCACGTTCCAGGCGTCCATCTTGGCCAGTTCCTCCTCGGGGCGGTGGATGGCCAGGTTCGGCCCCTCCGCCACGATGTTGAGGTCGCCGTCCGTGATGAGCGAGGCGATCTCGATGATGACGTGCTGGTCTGGCTCCAGCCCCGTCATCTCCAGGTCCACCCACACCAGGCGCTTCGGATCCTTGCTGCGGCTCACGAATCGAGCCTACGCGGGTGATCCCCCGGCGTCACCCGAGGCGGCCCCGGGTGTGCATCGAAGATGTCCAGGCGAGCCTCGGACCTGGCGCTGGGGCGCACTCGCGGATGCGGGCGGGGCGGGTGTACGGTGAGACGAATGGAGATCGATGCATCCCGCACCAGCATGAACGTGACGAGCGCGCGGTCCCCGTGGCTGACGCTCGCGATTGTGGTACCGAGTGTCTTCCTCGCCCTGTTCCTGGCGGCCTGTAGCGGCGGCGGCGACGAGCCGGAGATGGAGACGACACCGACGAGCACGGTCGAACCCACCGGAGAGCCCACCGGCGCCGAGGGGGACGGCGGAGAGGAGGGCCGCTTGGCCCAGACAGGCGACAACATTTCTTTGCACTACCGCGGCACGCTGGACGACGGCACGGAGTTCGACTCCTCCGCCGGGCGCGACCCGCTCCAGTTCACCGTGGGCTCCGGCCGGGTCATCCCCGGCTTTGACGAGGCTGTGCTGGGCATGGCCGTGGGCGAGAAGAAGACCTTCCGCCTGGAGCCGGCGCAGGCCTACGGCGAGCGCTCAGACGAACTGGTGATCACGGTCCCTGCCGAGAACGCGCCGGAGGGTCTGCAGGTGGGCCAGCAGGTGGCGCTGGGCAACGCACACGCCACCGTGGTCAAGGTGGAGGAGAACGGCGACGTGGTGGTGGACGCCAACCACCAACTGGCCGGACAGGCCCTCACGTTCGACGTGGAACTCGTCTCCATCGAATAGCAGCCGCATCGAGTGCGGGAGACACCGGACGGCCCGCCGAGAGGCGGGCCGTTTCGTGCGGGGGCGGGAATCCCAGGGTCTAGACCGGCCGGGGCTCTAGATCGGCCGGGGTTCTAGACCGGCCCGGGCTCTAGACGGGGAGGTCGTCGTCCTGGACGCCACGCGCGCGGTAGACGTCGCGCACGGCTTCCTTGATCTCGTCCACGTTTTCGTACCGCCGATCCGGCAGTTGGGCCAGGATGATTGCCACTTCCCGGTCCAGACCACCCTTGTCGCGCCCCATGTTGAGGATGGCGGAGCGAGAGATCGGGTAGTGGAAGCCCTTGAAGGCCAGGTCGTAGTCGGCCTTTCCGGCGTGTGGCTTCGGTGCGGCCATGCGCGCGGCCCCTTCCGTCCCGTATGGCGTCTGAGGCGGACGTTGCCGCCCGCGTGTGGCCGCATCCTACCCAAGACCACGCCTACGCGCGCGGCATTGGCGTCCGTGCCCGCGCCAATGCTCGTTCGAGCGCTCCCGAATACGCCTCAGGCGCGCGTCTCCTGCGGCCGTTCCGGCAGGCCCGGCGGGGGCGCGTCCACCGTCTGCACGATCTGGTAGCGGGCGTATGCGAGGTCGATCGTGGCCATCGCGCGGGCGCGCCAGGCCTCGTACGCCTCGATGTAGTGCTCGAACGGTCCCGCTACCGGGGCAGCCCGCAGCAGGTTGCGGAAGGAGGTGTCTTCGTACTCTCCGCCCACGACATAATACGCCACTAAACTCACCATCCCTGCGAGTGCGCCGGCCACGGGAGTCCCGCGGCGCCGGCAGCGTGTCGATCCCCAAAATCATCGGCGATCGGCCGCCCACTGCCTACCCTTTCTCCAGTGGGCGAAACCGCCCGGACAGCCGAAGAGGAGCACGAGTGCAGATTGAGGTTGTCCAGGGTGACATCACGGCCATGGAGGTGGACGCGATCGTGAACGCGGCCAACCCCTCGCTGCTGGGAGGTGGGGGCGTGGACGGGGCGATCCACCGGGCGGCCGGTCCGGAGTTGCTGGAGGCGTGCCGAGGACTGGGTGGCTGCGAGCCCGGCGAGGCGAAGGCGACCGCCGGGTACCGCCTCCTGGCGCGCTGGGTGATCCACACGGTGGGCCCGATCTGGGTCGGCGGCGACCAGGGCGAGGAGGACGTGCTGCGGAACTGCTACCGCCGCTCGCTGCTGGTGGCCGGGGAACTGGGCGCGCAGAGCATCGCCTTCCCCTCGATCTCTACGGGCGTGTACGGCTATCCCGTGGGCGGCGCGGTGCCCGTCGCCGTGGAGGAGGTGCGCCGCCACCTGGAGCACGGGGGTGCCTCGTTGCCATCGAGCGTGGTGTTGCCATCGAGCGTGGTCTTCGTCGCCTTCGATGCGCGGACGTACGAGGCGTACCGGCGGCATGTGGGAGCGGCGCTGGGCGACGTCTGAATCTCGCGTCTGAATCTCGCGGCCGCGCGCTGCATCTCCCGCGCCACGCGCTGCCATGCATCCTCTGAGCGTGGTGCGGGCGTTACCATGTATGCACGCTGAGTCCGCTTCAGGACGAACGTTTGACCGGCAGAGGAGGGGACCGATGCCGCTGTACGAGTACTACTGCGAGCCCTGCAACGGCGTCTTCGAGTTGCTGCGACCGGCACGCGAGGCCTCCCGGGCCCAGCCGTGCCCGGAGTGCGACGACGACGCGAAGCGCATTGTCTCGCGCGAGTTCTCCGCCTTCATCCACCGCGACGGGCTGCCTCGCCGGCTGCCGGACGACGGCGGTTACTGGCACCTGGGCAAGAAGGTCTCGCAGCCGCTCAAGGGCGCGATCGACTCTGGCCTGCGTCACCCGGACCTGAAGTATGCGCCTCGGGAGACCGCGCCCACCCTGGAGGAGATGGAGCAGTTCGAGTACCGCATGGAAGTGAAGCGCGGGATCGACGAGCACCACGGCGCGCGCATGATCAACGAGGACGTGGAGAAGCAGGACGCCTACTTCCGCACTCGTATGAGGAAGGCGAAGGGCTCCGAGAAGGTGGAGCGCGCCAAGCAGCGCTTCAGCGCCAAGGAGCGTCAGCAAGCCCTGCAGCACGCGCGCGTGCTGGAGAACGAGGCGGCCAGCCGCCAGAAGCCCAAGAAGCAGAAGCGCCTGGACTAGCCCCGCACCCTTGCAGTGACCAGCCGCCCGCGCCGAAAGGCGCGGGCGGCTTCGTCTATACTCCGCGCGCGAAACGCTGGAATGAGGGGGGACGGGCATGGAGTACCGCAACCTGGGCAACTCCGGGCTCGAGGTCTCGGTGGTGGGCCTCGGCACGAACAACTTCGGGATGCGCATGGACGCCCAGCGGGCGGAAGGCGTGGTGCTGGAGTGCCTGGAGCAGGGCATCAACCTCTTTGACACGGCGGACGCCTACGGTGGCCGCGGTCCGTCCGAGGAGTTCCTGGGCCGCGCCCTCCGCGGCCGCCGCCACGAGGCGGTGATCGCCACCAAGTTCGCTAGCCCCATGGGCGAGGGACCGATGCAGAGCGGCGCCTCCCGACGCTGGATCATGCAGGCGGTGGAGGACTCGCTGCGCCGGTTGGGCACGGACTACATCGACCTCTACCAGGTGCACCGCCCGGACCCCAGGACCCCGGACGAGGAGACCCTGCGCGCGCTGGACGACCTGGTGCGGGCCGGCAAGGTGCGTTACCTGGGCAACTCCAACTATGCGGGCTGGCAGATCGCCCACAACCACTGGATCGCGCAGAGCAACGGCCTCACGCCGTTCATCTCCGCCCAGAACCAGTACTCCCTGCTGGACCGCCGTGTCGAGGGCGAGGTGGTGCCTGCCGCGCAGAAGTTTGGCCTGGGCGTGCTGCCCTTCTTCCCGCTGGCCAGTGGCCTGCTGACCGGCAAGTACCGCCGCGGCGAGGCGCCGCCGGAGGGCACGCGCCTGTCACAGGGTCCGCAGGCGGACCGCATGCTGACGGACCGCAACTTCGACACCGTGGAGCGGCTGACGGAGTTCGCCGAGGGCCGCGGCCGCACGGTCCTGGAACTCGCGTTCTCCTGGCTCGCCTCGCAGCCGCACGTGGGCTCCGTGATCGCGGGCGCGACGAGCCCGGAGCAGGTCCGCGCCAACGCGGCCGCCGCCGCCTGGCGTCTCACGCCGGAGGAGATGGCGGAGGTGGACCAGATCACCCGGCGGTAGCCCTCGGGTGTCGGGCTACCGGAACTTCCGAGGGCCGGCGGCGCCCATCTCCGTACGGCCTGGGGGGATCCTTCGTGGCGCTACGGCAGGGCGGCGAGGAATCCGCGGACGGCAGCGTTGAACGCCTCTGGCTGGTCGATGTTGGAGGAGTGGCCCGCGTCCGCCAGCACCACCTTCTGTGCGCCGGGGACCTTGTTCGCCATGTAGTCTGCGCCCGCCAGGTACGGCTCGTCGTTGGCGCCGACGAGCACCAGCGTGGGGACGGCGATGTCCGGCAGGGAGTTGATCACGCGGCCGTCGCGCTGGGTCATCATGCCGCGCGCGACGTGGGCCAGGCCGGCGGCGCCGTTCACGTGCCACTCCCGGCGCACCTCGCCGCCCTCGCGGAGGTAGTCCAGGCCGCGCTCGTCCAGGCGGTCGCCGCGGCGGCGGGCGGTCTCGTTCCACTGCTCGCGCGAGGCGTCCGAGCGGAAGCCCGGGCCAGTATCGAACAGCAGCAGGGCGCGCACGCGGTCCGGGTGCGCCAGGTGGAAGGCGAGCGACATGTACCCGCCGAGCGACAGCCCGCCGACGGCCGCCTGCTCTACTCCGCAGACGTCCAGGATGGCGGCCATGTCCGCCGCGGTCGCCTCCTCCGAGTAGGCCTCTGGGTCTTCGGGTGAAGCGCTGAGGCCGTGGCCGCGCATGTCCCAGGTGATGACCTGGTGGTCCCGCGAGAGTGCCTCCACCTGCGCGTCCCACGCCTGCAGGGCGGACGAGAAGCCGTGCGTCAGCAGCACTGCCGGGCCGCTTCCGGCCACCTGGTAGTGGACCTGCACTCCGTCGCGTTCGATCGTCGGCATCGCGGTTCCCCTCGCTGTCCCCGGCCGGCGGCCGGCGCCCGAGGGGGATGTTACTCGACGGGCTCCAGGCGTCCCGTCAGCACGTCGTACACGAAGCCGATGGCCTGGTAGCCGCGCGGGAGCAGGGTGCAGGCCCGCAGCAGGGCCAGGTCTTCCCGCACGCTCTGCGCCACGTCAGAGAAGGGGAGGAAGTCGATGTGCGAGGCGTCCTGGCCGGTGGCCTCCGTCACCTGGTCGCGGATGCCCTCGTTGGTCTTGTCCAGCAGGCCGCAGTTGGTGTGGTGGATGACCACGCACTCGCGGGTGCCCAGCGCGTGCGCGGAGAGCACCAGCGAGCGGATGGCGTCGTCTGTGACGCGTCCTCCGGCGTTGCGCACCACGTGGGCGCCACCCATCTCCACGCCCAGGACGCCCTGCGCGGTGTACCGCGAGTCCATGCAGGTGAGGATGACGAGGCGCCGGCCGGGACGGACGTGGAGGCCGCCGAACGGGAACTCGCGCATCCACTCTCGGTTGGCCGCCAGGAAGTCGTCCGCAGTCAGCAGGCGCGGCTCCGCCACGTCTCCCGGGGAGGCTTCGGCGGTCCGGGCTCTGGTATCCGGGACTCTGGTATCCGGAGCCTCGGTATCCGGGGCTTTGGCGGCCCGCGTCTCGGTGGTGGGTTCGGTCTCCTCGGTCATCGGTCTCCCCGCAAGTCCAGCCTCGGACGGATCCCGCCGGGAGGAGCCGCCTCAGTCCTATCCCCGCACCGTTCCATAACGTACCGGCGCCTCCGCCAGCGCGCATTTCTTCCGTCCACGGGAGGTTTCGTGCCGCCGAAGGTTTCGAGGTAGCCCGGACGCCGGAGCCGGCTACGTCACCTCCTCCGGCGCGCGCACCACGATGCGGCCGTCCTCCACGCTCCACACCTGGTCGGCGAAGCGCCCGATCAGGTAGCGGTCATGCGTCACCACCACCACCGCGCCGCCGAATCCCTCCAGGGACGCCTCGAACGCCTCGCGTGAGGCGAGGTCCAGGTGGTTCGTGGGCTCGTCCAGGAGGAGCAGGTTCGCGCCGCGCAGCATGAGGACGGCCATGGCCAGGCGGCGACGCTCACCGTAAGAGAGGCGTCCCAGCGGCGTGGTGGCCTGCTCGTGGCCCAGCAGCACGCGGTGCAGGAAGTTGAACGCCTCCGCCTCGCTCACCCGCGCCTCCCGCCGCACAAGGTTGAGCGGGGTCTCGCCGGGTGCGCCCTCGCCGGCGTCGTCCTGGCGCAGGTAGCCGGGGACGACGCTGCCGGCCACGGAGCGGCTTCCCGCCGCCGGCGCGAGTTCGCCCGCGATGGTGCGGAGCAGCGTGGACTTCCCGCACCCGTTCGGCCCCACCATCGCGATGTGCTGCCCTCGGTCCACCGTCAGGTCCAGGCCCTCGAGCAGCGTGCGCTGCGTGGGTCCGTCGCCGGCGGTGATGCGCGCGCCCACGAGTTCCACGAGGCGTGAGGAGGAGCGGTCCGCCGGCGCGAACGCCGCCTGGATGCCGTGTGGCAGGTCGCCGGGCCGCTGCACGCGGTCTGCGGCGGCGGCCTGGCGTTGCAGCCGTGCCTTGAGGGTGGTGGACCGCCGCGCGATCTTCTTCGCCTTCTTGCGGATGGCGAAGTCGATGGTGCTGTGTTCGATGTGGCGGGCGCGCGATTCGATCTGCGAGATGTGCTCCTTCAGCCGACGTTCGTCGCGCTGCTGGCGGCCGTAGGCGGCCCACTGCTCCTCGCGGCGCCGTGCCTGCTCCACCGTCCACTCCGTGTAGTCGCCGACGAACACCTCCGCCGCCCCGCCGTCCGAGGCGAGCACCAGCAGCCCGTCCGCCACGGCGTCCAGCAGTACGCGGTCGTGGGAGACCACCAGCGCGGCGCCTTTGAACGCGGCGAGGCGGTCCTCCAGCCAGCGGATGCCGGTCAGGTCCAGGTGGTTGGTGGGCTCGTCCAGGAGGAGGACGTCCGCGGGCGTGGCCATCACCTCCGTCAGCGCCAGTTTCGCCTGCTCACCCCCGGAGAGGCTCGCCAGCGGCGTTCCCGCCGCCAGCCCGCCCACCCCCAGTGCCACCCGTGCGTCCGAGCCGTCCGTGCCATCGCCGAGCACGGTGAGGAGGCGGTCGTACTCGTCCAGGAGGGCGGCGTCCTGCGGTGAGGCGGCCAGGCGCGCGCCGAGCGTCGCGAGCGCCTGCGCGGTGGCGTCCGGGAACAGCGCGGGGAAGCGCTCCCCGGCGGTGACGCCCGCGGGCGCATCCACGGCCTGGCGCAGGAACGCGACGCGGTGGCCGGGGGGCGCCTGGACGCGTCCCTCGTCTGCGGGAAGGTCGCCGGCCGCAATGCGGAGCAGGGTGGACTTGCCGCTGCCGTTGGGCCCCACCACGCCCAGCACCTGGCCGGCGTTGACCACGGCGGAGACGGTGGACAGCACGGTGCGCGGGCCGAAGCGGCGCGTGACGTGTTCGATTCGCAACATGGAGGCCCTCGAAGGCGCAGGCGGCTGCCGGGCGGCGCGAAGCGTCGCTGCGAGATCAGGGGCGAGTGGTGCTGCCGTCTGCGTCAGTCTGGAAGCGGCCTCGTGCGTGGAGCGTGTGGAGGCCGTGCCCGGGCGGGCCCGCGCTCGGGGCGCGGGTGGGGGTGAAGCACGAATCGCCCGGTCTTATGCCAGCAACGGAGCCCTCCGAGGGGTACTGCGCGATCATACAACGCGGCCGCACAGATGTGATACGTGCCGCCAGCGGCGGGCTGCTCTACCGTCGCCACATGCTCACGCTTCGCAATCCCCACAGCGTCCTGGCGGCGCTTGCCGCGCGTCCGGAGGACGTGGCGGAGGTGCGGCTGCCCGGCGGCCGCGCGCAGGGCGCCTGGGAGCGCGTGCTGGCCGAGGCCAACCGCCTGGAGCGCCCGGTGCGCGCCTTCGATGCCGACCGTCGCCGCCCTCGGGAGGGCGGGGGGCGCAGGGGCGCGGAGGCGCTGGTGCACGAGCGGGCGCCCACGCCCATCGAGCAGTTGTTTGACGCCCCGGCGGCGGGCGACCTCTGGATCGCGCTGGACGAGGTGCAGGATCCGCACAACGTGGGCGCCATCTTCCGGGCCGCGGCGTTCTTTGGCGTGCGAGGCATTGTCACCACGGACGTGCGGGCGGCCTCGCTGACCTCCGTGGTGTACGACGTGGCGAGCGGGGGTGTGGAGGCGGCGCCGTTTGCCATCCAGAAGAACCTGCGTCGCGCGCTGGAGGCGGCGAAGGCCTCGGGCGTGTGGGTGCTCGGCGCCACCGAGCACGCCGAGCGTGACGTGGAGGAGGTCCCGCGCGACCGGCCGTGGCTGCTGGTGATGGGCAACGAGGAATCTGGCCTGCGCCGTCTCACGCTGGAGACCTGCGACGAGGTCTGCCGCATCACGCCACGCGGCGAGCAGGTGACGTCACTCAACGTCTCGCTGGCCACGGGCATCCTCGTGGCGATGCTGTCACGCAGGTAACCCCGGGCCACGTGCTACCGGTTAGCGCCGGTGCGGGCGTCGATGTAGGCGCCGAGGAAGTCTCGGGTCCAGGTCACGAAGTCGCCGGTGGCGTCCGCCAGGGCAATCACCGCCTCGTCCTCCAGCAGCACATACGCCTCGGCAGGAGCGCCGGCGGCGTCGTGACCGCTCCACACCAGGGTGGCGGGCTGTCCGGAGGCGACGGTGAGGGCGGGTGGGCCGGCCTCGGCGGCGCGGATCGGGTCCGTGTACCAGGTGAGGCCGCCGAACTCGAGCAGTTCGGTGGCGCTCTCCTCCGCGCTCTCGTCCAGCCCCAGCATGCGGAGGACGTCCCGGGGATCCTCGGTGAGCCCCACCGCGGAGGCCATCGCCGTCCACTGCGCAGCGCCCGGCAGCGGCGCCTCCAGTCGCCGGGCGACCGTCATGCTGCGGTCCGCCAGCGCGTGCCAGACGGCGGCCAGGCGTCGGGCGGCCTCCACGGACTCCTGCAGCAGCAGCGCCGCGAGGGAGCCTCGGTAGGTGGTGTCTGCCAGGAAGATGCCCGTCAGCACGTTGTCCGCCACCACCTGCGGCTTCCAGGCGGTGGTGGACTCGTAGGCGCGCAGGAAGGCGACCTCCTCGCGTGGGCGGGAGGGCGGAGGCGCCTCGATATCTTCGGGGGCCGGATCGGTGCGGTCGGGTTCGGGCACGTTGCAACTCCCGTGGGATACGCTTGCGCGTCCGTGATGCGACTAGAATACGTGCCGTGACGCTCCACCCCATCGGGACGCCCGAGCCGGAGCGACCGCCCGAGCGGCCGCAACGACGCTTCCTGCCGAAACTCGTCCCGCCGCGCCGCCGCGGCGACACGATCCGGCGGGAGCGCCTGCACGCCCTCATGGAGGACGCGCTCGAGTACGACGTCACGCTGATCAGCGCGCCCGCCGGCTACGGCAAGTCCACGTTGGCCGTGGACTGGTGCGAAGATGCCGCGATCCCCCTGGCCTGGCTCTCGCTGGACCAGCAGGACATGGACCCGCTGGCGCTCGTGGGCAACATCGTGGCCGCCGTGCGGCGGGTGTTCCCGGACGCGCTGGAGGAGCAGGCGCAGCGCCTGGAGACGGGGGGGCAGCCGTCCGCCGCCGCGGCCGTGATCGCGGAGATCGCCGCCTCCGCCGCGGTAGAGGTGGACGAACTCTTCGTGCTGGCGCTGGACGACCTGCACGTTCTGGACGGCGCGCCGGAGGCCATGCGCGTGGTGGACGCGCTGGTTCGCTCCGTGCCCATGAACATGCGGCTGATGCTGCTCTCGCGCTCGTGGCCCTCGCTCGGGTCCCTCGCGCGGCTGACGGCCCAGCGGCGCGTGGCCACGGTGGGCGCGCGCGACCTGGTCTTCACGCCGGAGGAGGCCGCCGCCTTCCTGGAACAATCGCGGGTGCCAGAGGGCGAGGCGCGCGCGCAGTTGATCCGCCGCGCGGACGGATGGGCCGCCGCGCTGGCGGTGATGGCCGACCACGTGGAGGGCGACGGGTCCGCCGCCGTGGCGCCGGAACTGGAGTTCATCCTCGCCCAGTTCATCGACCTGGAGGTGCTGGACCGCCTCACCCCGCAGCAGTTGGACATGCTCACCGCCTGCTCCGTCCTGGCCACCTTTGACCGCGAGTTCGCGCAGGCCCTGACGAAGAACGACCAGGCCGCCGCTGTGCTGCGCGAGTTGGAGCAGAGCAACCGCTTCCTGGCCCGGCTGGCGGACGCGGACTCCGGCGGCGAGTGGTACCGGATGCACGCGCTCATCCGCGAGCACCTGACCACGCGCCTGGAACGGGAGGAGCCCGGCCGCCTGCAGGAACTGCGCCGCCAGGCTGCCGCCCTCTGTGCGCGTCGGGGCCTGCTGGTCACCGCGGTGGACCTCTCCATCGCGGCGGGCGACTGGGGCGAGGTGGTCCGCGAGTTGTACGACACGCGGGAGGACCTCTACCAGCGCGGCGAGTGGAGCACGCTCGCCGGCTGGATCGACCGGCTGCCGGAGGAGATCCTGCAGGAGGAGGCGGACCTCGCGCTGGTGCGTGCGCGCCTGGCCGCGAAGTTCGGCCAGCGGCAGGAGTGCCTCGCACGCCTCGACCGTATCGAGGGCGGCCCGCCGCTGGAGGACGAGCAGCGCGTGCGCGTGCTGCTTTACCGCGGCATCGCCTACCGCGACCTGGGCCGTCTCGCCGACGCGATCGAGGCGTGCCGGAGCGCCCGCCAGGTGGCGCTCGAGTCGCTTTCGGACGGACATCCGGTCTACGCGGAGATCGACTTCGAGGAGGGCGTGACGCTGGTGCGGTCGGGGCAGTTCCCCGCCGCGAAGGAGCGCCTGGCCCAGGCCGTGGAAGCGTTCGAGCGTGGGGGCGATCTCCACCGGACGGCGGAGTCGCACGACGTGCTGGGTGTGACCACGTATTACTCGGGCGACCTGGCGGAGTCGATGTCCGAGTTCACCTCGGCCCAGCGCCGCTGGCGGATGCTGGCCGACCCGCAGGCCCAGATCGGCACCATGAACAACATGGGGAACGTCCAGCACATGCTGGGCGAACTGGAGACCGCCCGCGACACCTTTGACGGCGTGGTGACGCGCGCCAGCCAGATCGGCAACCACCGCTACGAGGCGTACGGCAAGGAAGGCCTGGCCACGGTGGAGCGAGACCTGGGGCGGCTCGAAAACGCCATCACGCTCTACACCGTGGCGATCCACGAGGCGCAGGAGATCGACGATCCGGCGCTGATCCTGGCCGCCACCTACGGGCTGGCCATGTGCTACCGGGAGCGGGGCGAGTTCCCCCGCGCTCGGACGCTCCTGGACCACGGGCTCCGCTCCGCGGAGCAGAGTGGAGCGCTGCTGCAGCAGACCCGCTTCCGCGCGGGGATTGGGGCCACGCTGGTGGGCCAGCAGCAATACCAGGACGCCATCGGCATGCTCGAGCGGGCGGTGGCGGAGGCTGAGCAGTCTGGGGCGCGCCGCGAGCAGGCGGTGGCCCGCCTGTTGCTCGCCAACGCCTGCTTCCAGGGGCGCCGCCGTGCGCAGGCGCTGGAGCACCTGGCGGAGGTGCACCGCATCACGGAGGACCTGGGGTATGACCAGTTCCTGCTGTCAGAGGCGCGGCAGATGTCAGACCTGGTGGAGTACGCCGTGGCCCGGCGCGTGGGCGGCGAGTACTACCGGTCGCTGCTCACCCGTATCCACCCGACGCAGGAGTCCGAGCGCGAGGCGGACCTGCCGGCGGCGTTCCGCGTGCGTGCGGAGGCCTTCGGCGGCGCGCGCGTGACGGTGGACGGCCGCGCTATCCAGGACATGGAGTGGCGCAGTGAACGCTCCAAGGAGTTGTTCTTCTACCTCCTGCATCGCGGACGGCCCATGCGCAAGGAAGAGATTGCGCTGGAGTTGTGGCCGGATGTGGGACCGAAGCAACTGAACAGCGCGTTCCACACCACGCTCTATCGCCTCCGCAAGGCCATCCACCCCCAGGTGGTGATCCAGGCGGCCGGCGGCTACCAGGTGAACCCGGACTTCGACGTCTCCTATGACGCTGCGGAGTTCGAGGAGTTCGCTCGCAAGACGGACCAGGCGGAGCCGGGGACGGACGAGTGGGCGGAAGGCCTGAGCAAGGTCATCGGCCTCTACCGCGGCCCGTTCGCCTCCTCGTTCGAGGGCGAATGGGCGGAGGAGGCGCGCCGGCGCTACGAGGAGATGTACCTCTCCTCCATGCTCGCCCTGGCCTCCGCAGCCCTTCACCGCGGCGATGCGGCCGAGGCGATCACGATGGCGGGGTCCGTGATCGAGGTGGACCCGCTGAACGAGGACGCCACGCTGCGGCTGATGGAAGCGCACGTGTGGCGTGGCAACCTGGACCTGGCTGCCCGCGCATACCGCCGGCTGCATGACGAAATGCGCGCGGAACTCGGCTCCGAGCCCTCCGCGCGAGTGCGCACCCTCTATCAGCGCGTGCTTTCCGGCGATGCCCTGGACGACTCCACCGCGCCCCATTCGCGATAACATCACGCATAGAAGCGGGGCCGGCGAGGTTGAAATCTGAATAAACCTCTCGCCTTGTGCGCGACGGCGCAATCTGGAAAGAGGTTGGTAAGAGGCACCCCCGTAGTTTCACGGCGTCATCTGGCTGGCGCGGCTGCGCCACTCATCGGGGAGAGAACACCATGCGCCGCATCATCAACACCGCTTCCGCCGCCGCTATCACCGCCGCCGTCCTCGTGGCCACCGCCGCGTCTGCTTCGGCGGAGATGATCCTGCCCTGGTAGGTCAGAGACGGACAGCAGGTATAACCGTGCTCGGCGCCCAGCGTCGGGTTGGGTGGCCCGGGGAGTCGCGCTACCCCTCTGAAGCGACTTCCCGGGTTCCTTATTCCGCCATGTCGCAGTCTGGCGTGCGCCGCATGTCGGCACATTCCGGGCTCGATGCGTTGGTCGAGGAGATCGCCGATCTCAGGCCGCTGCCAGCCGTAGCCGCCCTCGTGCTGCAGATCGCAGAGGGAGAACGATTCTCCGCTCACGAATTGGCCCAGGCGATCTCCTCCGACCCCGCGCTCACCGCCCGCGTCCTGCGTCTGGCGAACTCCGCGTACTACGGGTTCCCCCGCCAGATCACCACCGTGCGCGACGCCGTGGTGATCCTGGGCTTCCGCCAGGTACGTGCCGCCGCGCTCACCACCTGCGCGATTCAGGCGCTGTACCCGGACGAGGCGCTGGACGCGCGCGCGTTCTGGCAGCATGCCGTCACCGTGGGCATGCTCACGGAGATGCTGGCCCGGTCCGCGCAGCAGCACCAGGACGAGGCCTTCACCGCCGGGGTCCTCCACAACATCGGCCGCCTGGCGTTGGTGCAGACGCTCCCTTCCGCGTTCGAGGACGCCCGCCGCCTGGCCGCGCGCTCCCGCATCCCCCTGCACCAGGCGCAACAGGCGTTGCTGGGGTACACGGACGCGGAGGTCGGCGGCGCGCTGGCGCTGCACTGGCAGTTCCCGGCCCACCTGAGCATCGCCATCGCCTCGCACCCGAGGCCCGCGGACGACCTGCCGGAGTCGCAGACGCTCGCGCGCATGGTGTCGCGGGCACGTGCGCTGGCGGCGGGACACGGCGTCACGGACGGCGTGGAGACGCCCCGTCCCGTCGCGTGGCCCCCGGACCGGTGCGGCAGCGCCGCCCCGGAGGCAGACCTGCCCATGCTCGCGCTGGGCGGAGGCTTCCCCACGCTCCTCCACCGCGCATCCACGTTCGTAGAGCACACCGCCGCCCTGCCCTGACACAGTTGTAACGCAGCCCGGACACGGCTATAACGCAGGCCTGACGTAGTCGTAACGCAGCCCGGACGCAGACGGAGAGCGGCTGAGGAACCAGTCTCCGACCATCCTCTGAACGACCCGAAGGTCCCCAGCCTGATCGGCACGTTTCAGTCATGAACCCGCCTCACTGGCCGCACCCCTCGCAAGAGGTCGCCTACTTCCGCGACTCCAACGGCACCTGCTTCGCTGCCGAGATCGTGCGCGCTCCACGCTGGGCCGCGCACCTGCTCCTGCCTCCGGACGAGGTGGTGGCGGACATCCGCATCGCCTTCCTCGACCAACCGGCCTTGCCGGCGGGCTCCGAGCAGCCGCTGTGGCTGGCGGTGCTGGCCACAGCGGACGAGTTGGAGCCGGCGCTGGTGGTGCAGGCGGCGCTGGAGGCGTGGGCCGCTGCACCCGCCTATCGAGGCCCCGGCCCCGCGCCGGAGGAGTACGTGACTGCCGGCTTCCAGGCGCTCTGCCCGCCTCACCCTGCGTGCACGCCCGGCCCGGCGTCGCGCGAGTCGCTGGGGCGCTTCCTGCGCGAACGGCCGGGTCGCCTCGGCGCGCTCTGTGAACTCGGGCGTGACGGGTTCAACCGCGCGGTGCGCATGGACTGGCGTGCCCCGGAGGACTTCGCGGAGGACATCCTGCGCGAGCGCATCGGCGACGAGGGGGGCGGGCCGGTGCTGGACCTGCTGGCGTCCCTCCACGCCGCGGAGATCGCGCCGGAGTCCTCTGAGTTCCGGGCCATGGCCTACGAGCGCGCGGGCCTGCTGGAGCGGCTGCGCCCGCTGCGGTTCTTCACGGACGCGAGCGACTTTGACCGCGCTGTGGAGGCCGCCCGGGACTGGTGTGAGCGCTACGCCCGCGCATACGCCGCCCACTACCGCGAGGTGGTGGAGGCGGCTCAGCGGGTGCTGGAGGAGGCGCGCCCGGCCGTGGACGCCGCGGCGGAGTTGGACGTCCTGAACCGGGAGGGGCGTCCCGTGGGCGAGGAGGCGTCGTATCGCCTGCGCCGGGCGGTGGCGGCCCTGTGGCTCCTGCCCCCGGAAGTGGACGAGCGGCACGCCGTCACGGGTGACGTGGCGCTGGGCCGGACGCCGGAGGCGCTGGGCGAGGCCCACCTCGCGGCTGCGGCGGTGCTGGCCGCGCTGGAGGTGCAGCACTTCCGAGGCGCCGCTCGCGCCGCACGCGCCACGGACCGGCGGGCGTGACTTGAGGGCGTGACTTGAGGGCGTGACTGGGAGATAGCCCTCAACCGCTTTGCGGGCGACGATGGACGTTCCCCCAGTTTCTCTGTTGCGAGAAGGTCCCGTGAACGATCTCTATTGCCTCCCCGCAGGCAACGACCCTCCTTTCCGGCTGAACGCGATCGTGGAGATTGCCCGTGGCGGGCAGTCCAAGTACGAGTACGACCACGACACGGGCCTCTTCCGGCTGGACCGCGTGCTCTACTCCTCAGTGCACTACCCCGGCCACTACGGCTTCATCCCCGGCACCAAGGCCGGCGACGGCGATCCGGTGGACGTGCTGGTGCACGGTGCGTTCGAGTCCTTCACGGGCGCCCTGGTGGACGTGCGTCCCGTGGGCATGCTGCGCATGCGCGACGAGAAGGGCGACGACGAGAAAGTGCTGTGCGTACCCGTCGCTGACCCTCGCTACCGCGAGTTCACGGAGATCGGCCACGTGGCGTCCCACTTTCTGCGGGAGGTGGAGCACTTCTTCCGGATCTACAAGGACCTGGAGGGTGCGCAGGTCACCACGCTGGGCTGGGAGCCTCGAGGCGTGGCGGAGCAGTACGTCATGGACTCGCTCTACTCCTGGGAAGGCCACGTGCACTCGTAGCGACCAGGCGGTGGCCCTAGCCGGTGGGCTGCGTCTCCGCCGTCGCATCGTCGCTGGGCTGGGGCGTGTGATGGCCCTCGGACGTGCTGACGCTGCGCATCATCCACATGACCAGCACGCCGCCGGCCAGCATGGTGAGCGCGCCGAAGTAGAAGGGCGCGCTCAGACCAAAGACGCCCACGAGCGCGCCTCCGGCCACCGCGCCAAAGACGATGCCGACGCCGTTGCCCGCCGAGCCGAGGCCGATCACGGTGCCCATGCCAGCGCGCCGTCCGGCCACGACCTGCATCGCGGAGATCGAGACCATCGCGACGGCCTGCGCCACGCCCAGCAGCAGCATCAACCCCACGATCACGTCGTACCGGGAGGCCGCGCCCAGGGCCGCGAGGGCGACGGCGGAGGCGATGAGCCCGCCGGCCACCATCACGCGCCGGTCCAGGCGGTCCGCCAACGGCCCGAAGATGGGCTGCGCCACGCCGCTCGCCAGGCTCTCCGCCGCGAACGCCAGGCCAATGGGCAGCGCGCTTACACCCAGGTCGTCCAGACGTACGCTGAGGAAGGAGTAGACGGCGCCGAAGGTGAGCGAGGTGAGCCCCATCAGCGCCGTCAGGGTCATCACCAGACGGTCGCGCAGCGCCTGGCCGAACGACCAGGAGGGCGCCACGCCTCGGGCGATGCGCTCCGCGTGGGACTGTCCGGGGAGCAGCGTCCAGACGATGGCGGCGGAGGAACCCATCAGCGCCGCCATGCCGACAAAGACGGCGTCAAAGCCGAAGGCCTCGCGCAGGGCGCCCGAGAAGATGGGGCCCAGGCCGAAGCCCATGATGTCCGCCACGGCGAACACGCCAAACCAGCGGCCCTCGTGGCCCGGGGGCACCAGGTCGCCGATGTAGGCGCGGGACACGGAGAAGATGAGGCTGGTGCCGGAGCCGCTCAGGGCTCGGAAGGCGAGCACCTGGAGGAAGGTGTCCGCCGTCAGGTAGCCCAGCGCGGCCACGAAGTAGATGAGCAGGCCCAGGATGATGAACGGCTTGCGGCCGTAGCGGTCAGACCACCGCCCCGCGAACGGGCCGAAGATGGTCTGCGTCACGGCGAACACCGAGAATGTGAGGCCGATCCAGATCCCCGTGGCGCCCAGGTCCTCCGCGTACACGGGCAGGATGGGGCTCACCATGGAGATGCCCATGGTGGCGACCATCACGGAGGCAAAGAGCACTACGAACGGCCGAGACCACAAGGTGCATGCCTTTCACCCGGGAAAATTCCGTGCGTATAGGGTCGCCCCTTCTGACGCGAGGGGCGAGCCTTCAGAGGAGCGCGCCAGCATCTCTGCGCGGCCGCCGCCGCAGCATTTCAGCGGGCGATTCTCCGTTACATACAGAGTGCGTGAAGGTTAACGGCCCTCTAACATGATGCCGCCTGCGGGCCGATCACGGTCTCACGGGCGCACACGCACGCTGTGGAAAGACTGCGGAACCACTGTGTAGGTTGGCGAACCACATTGGAGGAACAATGCGGATTTTCTCGTGGCGTGCGCTATTTCCGTTGCTGCTCATGGTCGCGATGGTTGCGGCCCTGGCCTGCGGAAGTGACGACGACGGGGGGAGCGGCGGCGGGGATGGCTCGCCGGAGGACGCTGAGCAGGTCCTGAACGTGAACCTGGGCGCAGAGCCGGGGAGCCTGGACCCCCAGCGGGCAACGGACTCCGTGTCCATCTCCGTCCTGAAGAACCTGTACTCCGGCCTGCTGCGCTTCAACTCCGAACTGGAGGTCCAGGCGGACCTGGCCAGGGAAGTGCCCACCGTAGAGAACGGCGGCATCTCCGAGGATGGCCTGACGTACACCTTTGAACTCAGGGACGGCCTGAAGTGGAGCGACGGCGAGCCGCTGGTCGCGCAGGCGTTCGTGGATGCGGTCAAGCACCTGTTCGAACCCGGTAGCGAGAACTACTACGTGGACTTCTACCGCGTGATCGCAGCCACCGGCCCGGACGGTGATGCGAACGTGGCCGTGGAGAAGGCGCTGGCAGAGGGTGCGGATGCTGACACGCTGGCCGCGCTGGAGCAGGCCGTCTCTGACGGCGTGCAGGTGGAGGCCCCGGACGACAAGACGGTGGTGGTCCACCTCAACCGGCCGAGTCCGGTCTTCAACCTGCTCACGGCCATGTGGCCCATGTACCCCATCCGCCAGGACCTGCTGGACGCCCACGGGGATCGGTGGACGGAGGCGGGCAACCTCGTCTCCAACGGCCCGTTCTCGCTGTCACGCTGGAACCACGCGGAGGACCTCCAACTCGTGCGGAACGAGCACTGGCACGGTGAAGGCGTCCACCTGGACGTGGTCAACATGGACATGATCGAGGACACCGCCGTGGCGTTCCTCGCGTACCAGAACGACGAACTCGACATGATCACGCTCGGCCCGGCCGAACTGATCCAGGTGCGCGGGACGGAGCGGGAGGACGAGTTCATCTCGTACGTGCAGTTGAGCACGCTGGGCATCTACTTCAACCTGGCTGACCCGGTCATGGCCAGCACGGAGGCGCGCCAGGCGCTGGCCGGTTCCATTGACCGCCATGAGTACGCGGAGGTGGTCCGCGAGGCCGCCGTCCTGCCAGCGTTCGGCTGGATCCCCTCGGGCATGCCCGGCCATGATGCGGAAGTGGGCCTCCAGTTCGACAACGACATCGAGGCCTCCCAGGACCTGCTGGCGAAGTCCGGCCACGAGGGGGCGGAGATCGTCATCCTCTCCGCGCAGAGCAGCACCTCCGTGCTGACGGCGGAGTGGCTCAAGCAGCAGTGGGAGCAGAACCTGGGCGTGAAGGTCAGCATCAACGTCCTGGAGACCGCCACGTACTTCTCGGAGCGCAACGCGGGCAACTGGCAGATCGTGATCGGCGGCTGGGGCGCTGACTACCCCGACCCGCAGAACTGGATGCCGCTGTTCCGCAGTGGCGCCGGCCTGAACGCCGGCAACTTCACCAACGCCGAGTACGACCGCCTGCTGGACGAGGCGGACGCGGAGACCGACAACGACCGGCGTATCGAGATCTACCGGGAGGCCCAGGAGATCCTGATCGACGAAGCCGGCTTCTCGCCCATGTACTACGGACGCCGCAACGCGCTGGTGAAGCCGTGGGTGAAGGACCTGGTCACCACCTCCAAGGAGGGCCAGGTCCCGGGCGACTCGTTCTTCAGCACCATCTTCATCTCGGGCCGCGAGTAGCGCCGAGGGGGAACGATTCGTCCATGATGGCGGGGCGCCGGGCAACCGGCGCCCCACCATCGACTGACCCGAGGGGCCGCGCCTCGGGACGAGGCGGACCTCGACACGGGGTAGACGCCCCGGACGGAACGGCCGATGACCACGTACCTGATCCGGCGCGTGCTGTGGACAGTGGTGACGCTGTTCTTCATCAGCCTGATCACCTTCGTCCTCATGCACACCGTGCCGGGCGGCCCGTTCGAGGTGCGCGCCGGCGATCGAGGCGCCTCGGAGTCGTTCATCCGCGCGGCGGAGTCCTACTACGGCCTGAACGACCCGATCCCGGAGCAGTTCGTCCGCATGCTGGGCAACCTGCTCCAGGGCGACCTGGGGCTGTCCTTCTCCCAGCGCGGGCAGAGGGTCACGGACCTGATGTTGGACAAGATCAAGCCGTCGTTCATCCTGGGCGCCATGTCCTTCGCGATGGTGGTGGGGTTGGGCGTGCCACTGGGGATCCTCGCGGCGGTGCGGCGCAACACGGTGTGGGACTACAGCGCGCTGGGCCTCACCACGCTGCTCGCGGCCATCCCGCACTTCGTGCTGGCGTTCATCATGCTGCTCGTCTTCGCCGTGGGCCTGGGCGTGGTGGACGTGCGGCTGGGGAAGGGCTTCGGCGACTCGCTGGCGTCGTTGCCCAACGGCATCCTGCCGGCGGTGGCACTGGGGGCGCCCTCCATGGCGCTGCTCTCGCGCATCACGCGCGGCGCCATGGTGGAGATCCTGGACCAGGACTACATGAGGACGGCGCGTGCCAAGGGGCTTAGTTCCTCCGCCATCTACATCCGGCACGGACTGCGGAACGCCATGATCCCTGTGCTCACGCTGCTGGGCCCGATCTTCGCGGGCCTGATCACCGGCTCCATCATCATCGAGTCGATCTTCGGCCTGCCGGGCATTGGCGCGGCATTCGTGACCTCTATCCACCAGCGTGACTACGGCATGATCATGGGCACCACGCTGTTCTACGCGGTCATCATCATGACCGTGAACCTGATCGTGGATCTGATCTACCCGCTGGTGGACCCCCGCGTGAGGGTGACGTAGTGGCCGCCACGGACGCCCCCGCCCTCCGCTCCGCGAGGGGTGGCTACCCTGGCTTCTGGGGCATGGCGTGGAGGCGGATGCGACGCAACCGGCCGGCCACCGTCGCCGGCGCCATCATCGTGGCGTTCGTCCTGTTCGCCATCCTGGCTGACGTGATCGCGCCACATGACCCGTACCAGCAGTTCTTCAAGCGCGGCGAGGCCGCCGTGGATTCGCTGGGACGCATCTCCAACGGCAAGTTCGAGGCGCCCTCCCTGGACCACCTGTTCGGGACGGACGAACTGGCGCGAGACATCTTCAGCCGCACGCTGATCGGCCTGCGCATCTCCCTGGGGGCGGCGTTCTTCGCCATCGTGGTGGTGACCACCATCGGCGTGACGCTGGGCCTGGTGTCCGCGGCCGGGCCGCGCTGGCTGGACGACCTGGTGATGCGAGGCACGGACATCGCCTACGCGTTCCCGGACCTGCTGTTCATCATCCTGCTGCGCGCCGCCTTCGGGGACTCGCTGTTTGGGATGCGCTCCATCGCCGGCGTCGACACCGGCCTGCTGCTGCTTTTCCTCGCCATCTCGCTCACGGCCTGGCCCACGGTGGCGCGCCTGGTCCGAGGACAGGTGCTGTCCCTGCGGGAGACGGAGTTCTCCACCGCGGCGCAGGCGCTGGGGGCTTCGCGGTCGCGCATCGCGGTGCGGCACTGGCTGCCCAACGCGGCGGGGCCGGTGATCGTGGAGGCCACGTTCCTGGTGCCGCGCGCGATCTTTGCGGAGGCCGCGCTGTCGTTCATCGGCCTCGGACCGCCGCCGCCCACGCCCAGCCTGGGGCTGCTGATCTCCTCGCACTACTCGTTCGTGACGGTGCAGTGGACGGCGCTGGCGTTCCCGGTGGCGGTGCTCAGCGTGCTGTTCGTGGTCTTCCAGTTCTTCGGCGACGGCCTGCGGGACGCCCTGGACCCCCGGAGTTCACGGGCCTAGGACGGGCGAGTCACGCCCTCACCCGGCAGCCCTCACCCGGCAGCGTGGTCGCGTGCCTCGCGCGTGTCGCGCTGCTCGTGCGCCTTGCTCGGCGGGTGCACGGCGAGGGCGGGCGCCGTTGTGGTGCGGCCGGAGAGGCGGTCCGCCTCCTCGCGGGTGATCTTGCCCTGGGCGACCAGCACCGCGGCCTGCGCCGGCGACATCTCCGCGCGCTGCAGGTTGTCCAGCCGCAGCCCTCGCAACTGCCCGCTCAGGCCGAAGATCAGGCCCACGGTGGCCAGCCCCACAGCCTGGGCGCCGATGATCGCCGCGGGGGCGCCCCAGGCGTCTGCGGCCAGTGTGACCGGCACCACGCCCAGCGGCATGGTGCCGAACGACATCATCATCACGGACATCACGCGGCCTCGATACTCGTCCGGGACGCGGGCCTGGATGACGGTGTTGTTGGTGACCTGGAAGAGCATGGCGCCCACGTTGCCCAGCACCAGCAGCAGCACCGCCATCACGAACGCGGGGCTCACGGACAGCCAGAGGGAGGTGGACGCGAAGCCGGCGAAGCAGACCGTCATCACGGCGGAGCCGGTCATCATCAGCCGGCCCTTGTGCGGGTAGTTGCCGATGTTGGCGGAGAAGACCGCGCCGATCAGGCCGCCCACGCCCGTGGCGGACATCATCAGCCCCAGCGCTACCGCGCTGTCCGAGAAGATGCCGCCGTACACCTTCTCCGCGAACACCGGCAGGATCTGCTGGACCGGGAACGCGAACAGCGGCATCACCAGCGCGGCGGTGATCAGCAGGCGGAAGAGCGGGTTGCGGCCGATGAACTGGAAGCCGCCCACCAGGTCCTCCACAAAGCGCTTCGGCTCCGTGTTCTCCGTGGAGACCATGCCGTGGGACGGCAGCGGGACGATGGAGAGGATGCCGACCGCAAAGAGGCCCACCGTGATCAGGTAGACGCCGCCCACGCCCAGCGGCGCGATCAGCAGGCCGCCCAGGGCGGGGCCGATGATGCGCGTGAGGTTCATGCCGCCCATCTGCAGAGAGATGGCGTTCATCATCATCTGCTGCGGCACCAGTTGCGGGATGATCGCCTGCCGCGCCGGCATCACCATGGCCATGATCGTGCCGGTCAACACGGCGGCGGCCACGAGGTGCCAGAACTGGATGAGGCCGCTCAGGATCAGCAGCGCTATCACCAGGTTCACCGCGCCGGAGCCGGTCTGGGTGACCATCAACAGGTGCTTCTTGTTCACCCGGTCGCTCACCACGCCGGCCACGGGCGCGACCAGCATCATGGGGATGGCGAAGGCCACGCTCACCAGGCCGAGCGCCGCGGCGGAGTCCGTGAGGTCGAAGGCCAGGTAGCCCCGCGCGATGATGTTCATCTGCATTGCGAGGAAGAACGCGCTGTTGCCGGCGAAGTACCAGGCGAAGTCGCGCTCGCTCAGGGCCTCGAACGTACGAGTCCAGAAACTCACGCCCTGGCTCTGTGGGCGTGGGGAGCGGGGAGGTCCACCGGGGCTGGTGCCGGCCTGTGTCATGCGGGTGCGCCTTCCCGGACGCCGTCACTCCCTCGGTAGAGGTGAGCGCGCACCCTCCACCTTACGCGATGGTTGGAGTGCGTGGGGCCGGAAATTCTCGGCGTCCGAGGGGCAGGGGCAGCGGTGCGGCGTCAGTCTTCGGAGGTCGTCGCGGTCACGTCCATGGCGCGGACCAGCGCGCGCAGGCCGGTCTCCAGCGCCTCCAGTTCGTCCGCCTGTAGGTCGTCCAGCGCCTGCTGCAGGCGCTCGCCATGCGCGGCCGCGATCGCCCGCACGAGGCGCTTGCCGTCTTCCGTGAGCAGCACGATCGTGGCGCGCCCGTCCTCTGGGTCCGGCTCGCGGCGCACCAGGTTGCGCTCGGCCAGGCGGTCCACCACGGAGGTGACGTTGGGCGGCGCCATGCGTGCGCGCTCGGCGATGAAGCCGGGGCGCGCGCCCCCTCGACGCGAGGCGCAGAAGAGGACGCGCATCTGGGGGATGGTGAGGCCGCTGTCGAACAGCGGGTGGCGGTCGTCCAGTTCGAGTTCGCCCTTGCGGAGGAGCAGGCGCATGATGGCGCGCACCTTCGCCTCCCGCAGTTCGGGCGCGTCCCGCGTGTCAGAATCTGTTGGGATCATGTGTGTAATCTACCGTGCGCAGGCCGTTCGTTTCATTATGATGCGCATCAGGATAGGCGGCCCCACTGGCCGCCACCGGTTGCATGCGAGATGCGGGGGAACCAATGGCAGTGGACGGAACCTGGAAGATCACGATGAACACGCCTATGGGGTCGCGGGACCTCACGTTGAAACTCGACTCCTCCGGGGGCGGGCTGGCCGGGCAGGTGGAGTCCGCGCAGGGCACGCAGACGATCACCAACGGCTCCACCGACGGCGACTCCGCGAAGTGGGACGTGGAGATGAGCGGCCCCATGGGCGCCATGACCCTGTCCTACGCCGGCCAGGTGGAGGGGGACGCCATCACGGGCACCGTGCAGTTCGGCGCGTTCGGCAGCGGGGACTTCAGCGGCGCCCGCGGGTAACGCACCACGGCGCACGCCGGCACATCGAAGCCCGGGCCGCCCGCCCGGGCTTCTGCGTGCGCAGGGGCGCCAGGGGGCTCTCGGCCGTGCGGGCGCGCGTCTCACGCGACATTGCGATGCCGTCCGTGGGTGGACTCGCGGAACCAGCGGATGGCGTCCATGAACTCCACACGACCGCCCAGGCCCACGATCAGCGGGTGGTTCTCCGCCGCGTCGTCCCGCTTGTCCGGGCGGCGCACGCCGTCACCGATGCCGAGCCCGGAGATGATGCTGCGCGCCAGCGTCAGCCCCTCCGCCGGTAGCGAAGGGGCGAGGATGCTGACCTCCTCGTTGACTCCGTGGCCCGCCTCGTGGTGTCCGCCGGTGGCCTCGGTGACCTCGTCCGGCAGGCTCCAGCGCTCGCAGATCTGCTGGCCAAACTCGGCGTGGTCGATGCCGAAGAGGTCGCGCTCGGCGACGCGGGCGTCCACGCCCTCCTGCGCCGCCCTCACTACCTGGCGGTAGCGGGTGGGCGCCTGCGCCGCCATGGCCAGGCGGCCCAGGTCGTGCAGCAGGCCCGCCGTGAACGCCGTCTGTGCCGCAGACTCGTCGTCGCCCGCCTGCACCTCGCAGAGCAGCGCGCAGCCCAGCAGGTGGCGCCACAATTCGTCCGCGTCGATGCCGGCGGCCTCGATGGTGGAGAACTGCGACCGGATGAGCGAGGTGGTGATGAGGTGCTTCACGGCCACGGAGCCCAGCCGCACCACGCCCTCCGAGGCGCTGCGGATGGGGTGTGAGGGCCACGACATCGCGGAGTTGGCGGCGCGCAGCACCGCGGCGGTGAGCGACGGGTCGCCTTCCACCACCGCCGTGAAGCCCTCGATGGAGGCGTCCGGGTTCATCAGGATCAGCAGCGCGCGTTCCCGCGGCGTGGGCAGGATGGGGAGATCCGGGGGCGTGGGCAGGGGCAACGGCGCGCCTCCATGACGAGTGCGTACCGGGAGTATCGGCAACAGATCGTCAGGACTTGAGGAGCACCCCCAGCACCGTGACGCGACCGCCCTCGACTGGCGCTCGGCATGGCCTTGAAGCATCGCGCGTATCCTTCGTGCATGGCGACGCTTCCCGGCTACGCGCAGTTGACCTTTCCGGACGCGCCGGAAGGCCGGCCCTACGTGCTGGTCAACATGGTCATGTCTGGCGACGGCAAGATCGTGATCGAGGGGACCGAGCAGGGCCTCGGCTCGTCCTCGGATCAGGCGCTGATGGGGCAACTGCGCTCGCACGCGGACGCCGTGCTCAACGGCGCGGAGACGCTGCGCAAAAGCGGATCCTCCCCGCTCCCGGCCAGCGAGGAGATGCGCGCCCTGCGTGAGTACCGAGGACTGCCGCGCGCGCCGCTGGGCGTGGTGCTGAGCCGCAGCGGCGACCTGCCGCTGGACGGGGAGTTCTTCACGTCTCCCGCCTTTGAGAGCGTGGTCTTCCTCGCCGACTCCGCACACGACGACCGACGGCGGGCAGTGGAGGCGACGGGGCGGCGGGTGGTCTCCGTGCCGGTGGGGGACAGCGTGCGCGCCATGCTGCGTGCGCTGCGCGTGGACTTCGGGGTGCGCGTGCTGCTCTGCGAGGGCGGGGCGGCGCTGAACGGCGCGCTCTTCGACGCGGACGCAGTGGACGAATACTTTGTTACAGTTGGCGCCCGCATCGTGGGCGGCGATGTGGCACTGACACCGGTCCGCGGTGACCGCGCCCCTTCGTCCGCGCTCGTGCGGCCCTTGACGCTCGTCTCGGCCGTCACGAATCCGGAGACCAGCGAGGTCTACTTGCGGTACCGCGTGGGAACCACGCAGGGGCGCACGTCGTCCTAAAGGCGTAACGCGCCGAAAGTCGGACCGTATGACCGCGATCCGTCGGTCGCCCGCTCGCTCACTCCTCCCGCGTCGGCCGTCCGAGTGGGGGGCTCTCGTGCTGGGCGCGCTGCTTGCGTTGCCTGCCTTCGCCGTGCTGGCGCCGCTACCGCCGCTGGAGGCCGCCCTTGCGGCGCCCGGGGACGTGGTGCTGGCCTCGGACGGCACGGTGATTGAACGAGACGTCGCGGAAGGCGCCCGTATCCCCGTCGCACTGGAGCAGATGGCGCCCGTGGTGGTGGCCGCCACCGTGGCTGCGGAGGACCAGCGGTTCTGGCGACACCCGGGGGTGGACCCGCTGGCCATGGCGCGCGCGGCCGTCCAGGTGTTCACGCACCCCTCCGGGGCTTCCACGATCACCCAGCAACTGGTGCGCGGCTCCTACCTGGCCGAACACGACCTGCCGCTCCCCCTCCGCAAGGCGCGTGAGGCGCTGCACGCGGTGGCGCTGGAGACGCGCACGTCCAAGGACGAGGTGATCGAGGCGTACCTGAACCACGTCTACTACGGCCGCGGCGCGTACGGCGTGGAGGCGGCGGCGCTGGCGTACTTCGGCGTGCGGGCGGCGCACCTGGACACGGCGCAGGCCGCCTTCCTCGCCGGCCTGCCGCAGTCGCCGGCCGCCTACGACGAAGTGCCGAGTGGTGAGGGGCCGGCGAGGGAGCGCCAGCGATACGTGCTGGAGCGCATGGTGGCCACTGGCGCGCTGACCTCGGAGATGGCGCTCGCAGCGGCGGAGACGCCTCTGCGCGTGGCGCCAGATCAGCCGCCGCTTGCCCGCCACCTCTCCGCAATGGTCTACGAGGAACTAGACCGCGTGCTCCCGGAGCGGCCCGCGCAGGGCCTTGTGATCCAGACCACGCTGGACCCCGCACTCCAGCACGAGGCGGAGCGCAGCGTGCGTACGCGCCTCGCGCTGCTGGAGGGGCACCGGGCCGGCTCCGCCGCCGTGGTGGTGCTGGACCCGCGGGACGGCCGCCTGCTGGCGCTGGTGGGCAGCGCGGACTTCGACGCCCCCACCGGGCAGATCAACATGGCCGTGGAGCCACGACAGCCGGGCTCTGCCCTGAAGCCGCTCCTGTACGCGCTGGCGCTGGAGCGCGGCTACACGCCGGCCTCCATGCTCCTGGACGTGCCGACCACGTTCGAGACGAAGGGCGGTCCCTACCGCCCGGTGAACTACGACCTGAAGCATCGCGGCCCCGTCACGCTGCGGGTGGCGCTGGCGTCCTCGCTGAACGTGCCCGCCGTGCGCACCACTGAGGCGCTGGGGGTGGAGGGGCTCCTGGCGATGGCCCACCGCGCGGGCCTCAGCAGCCTCGGGGCGGCGGAGGCGTACGGCCTGGCGCTCACGCTGGGCGGCGGCGGCGTGCGACTGACCGACCTCACGTACGCCTTCGGCGCGCTGGCGGACGGCGGCTCCCGGCACGAGCCCTGGTTGGTCGCGCGGGTGACGGACCAGGCTGGGCACGTGTTGTACGAGCACCGCGAGGCAGCCCCGGCGCGGGTGACCTCTGAACAGGTGGCGTTCCTGGTGGCGGACATGCTCAGCGACGCGGACGCCCGGCGGCCGGGGTTCGGCGCGGCTCCGGTGCTGGACACGGCGTACGGTGCGGCGGTGAAGACCGGCACCAGCAGCGAGTTCCGCGACAACTGGACGCTGGGCTTCACGCCGGAGCGCGTGGTGGGAGTGTGGGTGGGCAACGCGGATCAGTCGCCCATGGTGAACATCTCCGGCATCGATGGCGCCGCCCCCATCTGGCGGGACGTGATGAACGCGGCCGTCCGAGGCTTCCCGCGCGCCGGCTTCCCTGTGCCGGACGGCCTGGTGCGCGCCTCGGTGTGCGCGCCCACGGGCCTGGCGCCCGGCGCGGCCTGTCCCGCCCCCATGCAGGAGTGGTTCGTGGAGGGCTCGCAGCCGGTGGAGGCGGAGGCCTACTACGTCCGCGAGGGCGGCACCCTGGCCATCGACCCGCCGGCGGAGGCGCGTGCGTGGGCGCGGGAGGCCGGCTGGCGCATCGCCGAGGTCGCCGCGAGCGCGGGGGTGGCCGTGGTGCAGCCCGCGCCGGGCTCCGTGCTCTTCCCGGCGCCGGAGTTCGGCTCCTCTTCCCTGGTGTTGCGCGCCTCCGTCCCGCCGAGCGCGACCAGCGTGGAGTTCTACGTGGACGGTGAGCATGCGGGGACGGGGAGCGCCGATCGCCCCCACGTCGCATGGACTCTGGACCCTGGCATGCACCACCTGCGCGTGGTGGCATTGCTTCCTGGCGGCGAACGGTCCGAGGCGACCTCGGCGTATGAGGTGAGGACGCGATGAGCGACGACCGCGATCAGCAGCAGCCCGACCAGCCCGACCAGGCCGACCAGCCCGACCAGGCCGAGCAGTCAGCGGGGGGCGGCGACTCGCCACCGCGGCTCTGGGAGCGCGCGTATGCGCGGCTCCGGAGCGACCGCCGGCTCACGGCCGGCGTTGTCGGCGGCGCGGCGGCCCTCGTGGCCGTCATGGCCCTCGCGGTGGTGTTGCTGATCGGCGGTGACGGGGGCAGCCACCCATCCGCCATCACCGTGACCCCCGCCGGGGACGAGGCGCCGCGGCTAGGCCCCGTGGTCATCGCCTTCCGGGACGTCCCCGCCACCGCGGAGCCGGAGCGCCTCGTGAGCATCGAGCCGGCCGTGTCCGGCACATACGCGTGGCTGGACGAGCATCGCCTGCTCTTCCAGCCGGACTTCCCCGGCTTCCTGCGCGGCGCGCAATACGCCGTGCGCGTGGATGGGCAGGCCGCCGGCAGCGGCGACGACGTCACCCACGCCTTCACCGTCGAGGGCAAACTGACCGTGCGTTCCGTGATCCCCGGCCCCGTGGACCAGGCCGTGCCGCCGGAGGCGCGCATCTTCGTGCAGTTCAGCCGCTCCGTGGCGCCGCTGACGCTGCTCTCCTCGCAGCCCACGGACTCGGTGGTGGAGTTCGAGCCGGCGATCGCCGGGCGTGGCGAGTGGCTCAACACCTCGCTCTACGCCTTCACGCCGGACGCGCTGCAGCCCAGCACCACGTACCAGGCGCGCATCCGGGCGGGCCTCACCTCCGCGGTGGACGGGGTGCTGGAGGAGGATTACGAGTGGCAGTTCTCCACATACCAGCCGGCCGTCGCCTCGGTCACCCCGGCTGACCAGACGTCCTTCGTGGCGCCGGACGCGTCCATCGTGGTCACGTTCAACCAGCCCATGGACCGCGACTCGGTGGAAGACGGCGTGCGCGTGCATTCGCCCGGCCGCCCCGCGGTGGTCCTTGCCGCAGCCTGGAGCGAGGACTCCACGACGGTCACCCTCACCCCCACCGAGCCGCTGCAGATCGCCTCGCGTTACGAGGTGACCGTGCCCGCGGGCGTCGCGGGAGCGGTGGGGGGCGAGACCGCCTCCGAGCGGGTGGTCGCCTTCGAAACGGTTGAGTTGCCTCGGCTGGTCAGCAGCCAACCCGTCGATGGCTCAACGGACGCCCAGCGCTACGGGATCTCGCTCGAGTTCAACAACCCGATGGACATCGACTCCCTCGAGGACGCGATCACGATCTCCGGCTTCGACCGCGAGGACTGGCAACTACGCGCCTGGGGTGACGAACGCTACCCGCAGATCGATGTGATGCTCGATCCCTCCACGTCCTACACGCTCACGATCGGGGCGGCCGTCGACCGCGCCGGGCTGGCGCTGGACCCGATCAGCATCTCGTTCACCACGGGACGGCTGACGCCCAGCGTCTCGTACGCGATCCCGGATCAGTCCGCCACGTTCTCCGCCTCCGGCCCGCAGGAGTTGTTCTTCTACACGACGAACCAGACCTCCGTGCGCTTCGAACTGTTCGAGATGGACCAGGACGCCTGGCTTCGCGTGGTGCGCAACGGCGTGCCGCAGCCCCCGGGCATTCCCCAGTGGACGCCCGGCGGCGACCCGCTCCGCGCGTGGAGCGTGGACATCGACGGCGACGAGAACGCCTCGAGCCTGTCGTCCACCGACCTGGGCGGCGGGGAGCGGCTGGGCGCGGGGTACTACTACCTGCGCACGCCCGGCGGGGCGTGGAACGCGGGCCTGCTGCTCGCCGTCACGGACACGCAGATCGTCACCAAACTCGGCCTGGACGAATTGCTCGTGTGGGCGCTGGACCACGACAGCGGCGAGCCCCTGGGCGGCATCGACGTGCGCGTGGACGGCCTGGGCGTGGCGGGCCAGGTGGCGCGCACCGGCGCAGATGGCATCGCCACGGTGGGTGTGCCGAGGCCGAGCGACAACATGAACCTCCAGCGCGCATACGCCGTGACCACCACCAGTGGGGAGCGCCTCGGCGTGGGGTACACCGGCTGGCAGGCGGGCGCGGAGCCGTGGCTGGCGGGGGTGCCTACCACGTACTGGGACCAGGAAATGGTGGCGCACGTCTACACGGACCGCCCCATCTACCGCTCCGGCGAGACGGTCTTCTTCAAGACCGTGGTGCGCCTGGACGACGACGCCTCCTACCGCCTGCCGCCGGCGGGAGACACCACCCTGACGCTGGTGGTCACGGACGCACAGGGCGAGGAGATCCTGCGGGAGCCCGTGGTGACCACGGACTTCGGCACCTTTGCCGGGCAGTTCCAACTGCCGGAGGAGGCCACCACGGGTTACTACTCGGTCACCGTCCGCGAGCAGCGCGACGTGAACTGGGAGAACTGGATCACCAACGTCGCGTTCCAGGTCGCGGAGTTCCGCACGCCCGAGTTCCGCGTGGAGATGGCCCCCACGCAGCCGGACGTCCTGAATGGCGGCATGGTGGAGGTGGACCTGGAGGCCTCGTTCTTCTTCGGCGGGCCGCTGGAAGGTGCGGACGTCACGTGGTCCGCGTACGCCTTCCCGGGCGGCGTCTCCTTCGAGGACTACCGCGGCTACTCCTTCTCTGACTTCGACTACTACGGCGCCTCGGTCTTCGAGGAGCCACTGCGGGCTACGGGCGAGGCGACGACCGACGCCAGCGGCCACGCGACGATCTCCGTCCCCGCCGCCCTCCGCGCCGGCGAGTCCACCACCCGCTTCGAGGTCAGCGCGACGGTCATCGACCAGAGCGGGCAGGGCATCGGCGCGAGCACGTTCGCGACGGTGCACCCGGCGTCCGTCTACGCGGGCGTGGACACCAGCGACTACGTCACGCAGGCCGGTAGCGCGACCGACATCCTGGTCGCGACCGTGGACACGGAGGGCGTGGCGGCGCCTGCTCGCCCGGTGACGGTGCAGATCTACGAGCGCGAGTGGGTCACCGTGAAGGAAGAGACCGCCACCGGCGCGGCGCGCTACCGCTCCGAACCACGCGACACGCTGCTGGAGACTCGACAGGTCGCCACCGGGCCGGACGGCCTGGGCACGCTCGCCTTCACGCCGCAGCGTGCGGGCATGGTTCGCATTGTGGTCAGCACCACGGACGCGGCCGGCCTCACCGCGCGCGGGGCGACGTACCTGTGGGTCAGCGGCGGTGGCTACGCCCCCTGGCGCGTGCGCAACGACAGCATCATCGAACTGATCGCGGACCAGGAGTCGTACGAGGTGGGCGACACCGCCTCCGTGCTGGTCCCCGCGCCGTTCGCGGGCGCACAGGCGCTCGTGACCATCGAACGCGGGGGCATCCTGGACCGGGAGGTGCGCGTCTTCGAGACCAACAGCGAGACGCTCACTATCCCGATCGAGGACCGCTTTGTCCCGAACGTCTTCGTGAGCGTGGTCCTCTACCGGCCGCCCACGGCGCAGGACCCGGTGCCGCGTTACCACGTGGGGTATGTGGAACTGCCCGTGTCCACGGTGACGCGCACGCTGAACGTGGACCTGCAGCCCAGCGTGGAGCAGGCACAGCCCGGCGAGCGTGTGCGCTATGACATCGCAGTGACGGACTCGGACGGGCGGCCGGTGCAGGCGGAACTGTCCGTGGTGATGGTGGACGCAGCCGTGCTGTCGCTCTCTGACCTGGTGGATCAGAGCGGCCTGCAGGCGTTCTGGTTCCAGCGCGGACTGGCCGTGCAGACGGCCTCGTCACTCTCGGTCTCCGTGGACCGCGCGAACGACGCCATCCCGGAGCCCGAGGCGGGCGGGAAGGGCGGCGGCGCGGACGACGAGGCGATCCGCAGCGAGTTCCGCAACACGGCGTTCTGGGAGGCCTTCGTCACCACGGACGCCGCCGGACGCGCCAGTTTCGAGGTGACGCTGCCGGACAACCTGACCACCTGGCGCACCCAGGCGCGCGCCGTCAGCGGCGACACGCTGGTGGGCGAGACTACCCACGAGTTGCTCTCCACTAAGCCACTGTTGGTGCGGCCGGCGCTGCCCCGCTTCGCACGCGTGGGCGACTCGTTCAGCCTCCGCACGCTCGTGCGGAACGCGACCGACGAGCCGCAGGAGGTGTCCGTCTCCGTGACCGCGCCCGGCCTGCAACTCGGCCAGGCGGAGACGCAGACGCGCACGGTGCAGCCCGGCCAGTCCGGGGACTTCGAGTGGCCGGCGACGGCGTCCAGCACCGGCACTGCCACGGTCTCCTTCCGCGCGGTAGCCGGTGAACTGGCGGACGCCGTGCAGGTCTCGTTCCCCGTCCACCTGGACGTGACGCCGGAGACCATGGCCACCGGAGGGGTGGTGGAGGACGAGAGCATGCTGGAGGCGCTCTACCTGCCGCCGTACGCGATCACGGACAACGGCTCGCTGGACGTGCAGGTGCAGGCCTCGATCGTGGGGGCGCTCCAGGCTGAACTGCCGGATCTGGCCCCCCACCTGTACGAGGGCGCCATGCGAGTGGCGAGCCGTGTGATCGCTACCATCGCCGCGCGGCAGGCTGACGGCCTGGACGGCGAAGCGGTGGTCGGCAGCCTGGGGGACGACCTCCGTAAGTTGATGGCGTTCCAGCGCGGGGACGGCGGCTGGTCATGGTGCCTGCGGTGCATGCGCTCCGACCCGGCCGTGACGGCGTGGGTGCTGATGGCCTTCGGGGACGCGGTGGACGCAGGCTGGACGCCGCCCAACAGCAACTGGCAGCGAGGCGCGTCGTACCTTGACCTGCGTTGGCGGCGCACGGCCGATGTGGAGCGGCCACCGAACCCGAACGAGCGGGCGTTCTACCTGTACGCCACGCAGTACGCGACCGGGCGGGACAACTACCTGAACTCGCTCCGCGCGGTGTACGAGCAGGACCGCGAACTGCTCACCGCCTGGGGCCGGGCCTACCTCATCCTGGGCTTGATCGACGCGGGCGAGGCGCCGGAGGATCCGGTGGTGCGCGGGCTGATGTCTGACCTGAACACCTCGGTCATTGCGAGCGCGAACGGGAACCACTGGGAGGACGCTCCGGTCTACGGGTCGATCGAGTCCAACGTCTCCATGACCTCGCTGGTGCTGCAGGCGCTGGTGGCGGCGGATCCGGAGCACCCGCTGATCGAGGAGACGGCGCGCTGGCTGGTGGCGGCCCGGAACACGCAGCACTGGCAGGCGGACGTGGAGCGTGCCCAGGCCATCCGCGGCCTGGGCGTGTACGCCTCGCACACGGGCGAGCGCAGCGGTGACTACGACTTCCGCGTGTTCTTGAACGGGGACGACCTGCTCTCCGGCCATCTCGCTCCGGGGGCAGGCACGAACGCGGCGCAGAGCACGCTCGCGCTCGCCACGGTGGCGAAGGGCGAGGTGCACCGACTCTCCTTCGAGCGAGAGAAGACCAGCGGTCGCATGTACTACGTGCTGAACCTGCGCTACGTCACTCCGGCGGCGGAGGTGGAGGCGCTGAGCCGAGGCATCTCCGTGGCGCACGAGTACTCGCTGCTCGGCGATCCGGGACGCCCCGTCACCCAGGCGGGCCTCGGCGAGGTCGTGCGGGTGAAGGTGACCGTGGTGGCGGACGCGGACCGGAAGTTCGTGTCCGTGCAGGACTTCCTGCCGGCGGGCCTGGAGCCGATCGACTCGCAACTGGCGGTGGTGCCGGACGACGTGCGGCGGCAACTGGAGGCCGAACGGACGGAGGCCGTGCTGGGCGACCAGGCGGAGGGCGCATTCGCACCCTGGTACCGCTGGTACTGGTCGCCCTGGGACGAGACCAACGTGCGTGACGACCGCTTCACCATGTTCGCCACGGACCTGCCGCGCGGGGTGCACGAGTACGTCTATTACGCGCGCGCAACGACCCCCGGGGACTTCTTCGTGGCCCCCGCCCACGCCGAGGAAGGCGCGTTCCCGGAGGTCTTCGGACGGAGCGACAGCGGCCGCTTCCGGGTGCTGCCATAGTGTTGAGGTAGCATGAGTGAAGATGCACGTAGCGGTGACGTGGTTCTTTCGTCGCTGTTTTGGGGAGAACATGGGTGACTTCACCCGTCAGACGGGCCGCCATGGGAGTCGCGCGGAGTGGGCGCGTGAGGACGCACCGCTGACGAGCACATCTCACCATTTCGACACGGTTTCGAAACCCTCATAACCTGACGTCGACATGTGGCGCTGCTATGATGAGTATCAGGACGATCACCACCAACAAAAGGAATGATCCATGCCGCGTTTCCAGAGACTTGACCCCAACCAGGTAGTGCTGGGGCGCGGACGCGCCAACGCACTCAAGCGCCGCCCGTATGTGGAGGCGATCAAGGGCGCGCAGGCCGGGCGTATCGAACTCGACAAGGAAGACGATCCCGCAGCCACCAAGCGCCTGCTTCGCCAGGCCTCCAAGGAAGTGGGCATCAAGGTCCGTTCCTCCTGGGAAGACGACACCAAGCGCGCGCTGTTGTGGAAGCGCGTCGGCGCCTGACCGAGGTCTGCGAGCCGGCACGCGATGCCAGACATGGGGCGCCCCACACGGGCGCCCCGTTGCTCGTGCGCTGACCCCGATGCCTGAGAGCCGGTACCTGGGAGCCGATGCCTGAGAGCCGATGCCTGAGAGCCGGAGCCTGGGAGCGATGGCGCCGTCCGCGCGTTCCGTGTCCGTGCGGGACTGGTGTTTAGAGCAGCACGCCCACGATTGTCAGGTCTGGCTGCAGGCGTAGCCGCTCGTCGTCAGCGCGGAGCCAGGCGAGCACGTCTCGGCTGGCGTTGAGCCACTCCCGCCGGATGGGAATATCGAGGAGGGTGCTGGCCTCGTCCAGCGCCGCCGCCAGCGCGTCGCCGTCCTCGTAGGGGTCTGCATAGAGCAGGCCGGCACGGGAAGTGCGCAGATAGGCCGTCAGGGCCCGGACGAGCGCGTTGTCTTCTATCGGCAGGGGAAGTATGCCGCCCAGGGAATCCATGGCCGTCGCCTTTCGCCGCCGGCCCCGGTCGTGCAGACCCACCCGGACGTCGCTGCCCTCGGTGCGTCCTCACCAAGGGCGAAACGTCCGCGTGGATGCCCAACCAGGGGTGCCGGCGAGCAGGCGACGCGCTGGTCCCGCCTGATCCGCTCCCTCTTGCTTCCGGACATTACCCGAAACCGCGCTCGGGGGGAGCCCCGGCAGGGATATTACACAAGCGATGATCGGAAAAGATGAGGGAAAACCCGCACCCGGGAACGGAGCGGATCATCCCCGCGGACGTTCTAGTAGGGGACGGTCCTTCCCGGCACACCCCATGGCCAGCGGAGTTGACGCGACGCGGAGGAGATCAGTGGCCCCGGATCAGCGTTACCTCGCGCACGAACTGCGGGACGGCCTGCTCCAGGACCTCGTCGCCGTGGGCCTCCTCGTGGAGGCGGCCCGCATCGCCATCCGCGAGGGCGAGGGGACCGAGGCGGAGCGTGCGCACGCGGATGCGCTGCTTGCCCGCGCCGCCGCCACGATCGAGGGCGACCTGGCCATGCTGCGCTCCGTGATCGACCGGCTGCGCCTGGCTGCGTAGTCGTTACGGCTGCGTGCTGCCGGGGCTTCGACCAGCGGCCAGCGTGCGCAGCACCTCCGCCTTCAGCGCGCCGAACTCCGCGCTCGCCGTTGTCTCCAGCCCGCGCGGCCTCGGAAGGTCGACCTCGATGCGGGCGAGGATGCGGCCGGGACGGTGGGACATCACGAAGACCACGTCGGACAGCATCAGCGCCTCTTCCACATCGTGCGTGACCAGCAGGGCCGTGCGCTGGTCCTCCGTCCAGACCTCCTGGAGCCACTCCTGCATGTCGCGGCGGGTGAGGGCGTCCAGCGCGCCGAAGGGCTCGTCCAGCAGCAGCACGCGGCGCGGCGCCAGGAAGGTGCGTAGCAGCGCCAGCCGCTGCCGCATGCCGCCGGAGAGTTGCGCCGGCCAGGCGCGCTCGAAGCCCTCCAAGCCGAAGCGTCCCAGGAGGGTGCGCGCCTGTTCGCGGGCCTGGGCGCGCGGGATACCGGAGAGTTCCGCTCCCAGCGCGGCGTTCCCCAGCGTCCGCCGCCACGGCAGCAGCAGGTCACGCTGGGGCTTGAACGCCGCCAGGCCCGGTCGCTCGCGGGCGTCCTGCCCGTCTACGCGCACCTCCACGCCCGGCCCCGCCTCGGGCGGTGCAAGGCCGGCCAGCACGCGCAGCAGCGTGCTCTTGCCGCACCCGCTGGGGCCTACCAGGCTGGCGAACTGTCCCTGCTGAACGGTCAGGTCCACGTCGGCCAGCGCGTGCACTGGCGTCTCCCCGCCGTAGGTCAGCGACACGCCTCGCACGAGGATCGCCTCGGGCGTCGCGTCGCCCGGAGGGCCGGGGGGCGCCTCAGGGGCGCGGGCGGGGCGGGCGTCAGTGGCTGTCATGGCTCCGATGTCCGTGCTCTCTGCCGCCGGCCCTACGGGGCGCCGGCGATGAACTCGTTGGTGAAGGCCTCGTCGACATCGACCTGTTCCTGGAGCAGGCCGGCCCTGCGGAGGAAGGCCTCGAACGTGGCCCAGATCTCGCCGTCCTGGCTGCCCCACGGCTCCTCGCCCACGAACTGCGGGGCGTGGTACTCCGTGGCCGCGCGCACCAGCGTCTCGTCCAGTTCGGGCGCGGCTGCCAGCAACGCGTCCGCCGCCGCCGAGGAGTCCTCGATCGCCGCCTCGTAGCCGCGGGCGGTGGCGCCCATGAAGGCTCGCACCAGGTCCGGGTCGTCCGCGATCACGCGCTCGGAGGCGATGAAGATGGGCGTGTACCAGTCCGGGATGCAGTCCAGCCACTCCACGAAGGGCACGGTGCGGACCTCGCGGCCCTCCACCTCGCGCGCGCGCAGGGCGTCCCAGCCCTCGAACACCCACACGATGTCGAAGCGGCCCTGCTCCATGCCGGCCAGGTAGTCGATGTTGCCCACCTCGACCATCTGCACCTGGTCCGGGTCGCCGCCGTCGCAGGCGACCAGGGTGCGCAGCAGTTCCGTCTCCAGCGCGCCGCCGTAGCCGCCGTACGTGGCGCCCTCGAACTCACGAGGGCGGGTGATGCCGCTGCTGTCGAGCATCATGAACGCGGAGTCGTTGTACGGCAGGATCGTGCCGATGGAGACCACTGGCACTCCGGCCGCGCGCGCCGGTAGGAGCGACTCCGCCTGCGAGATGCCGAACTCGGCGCCGCCGCTGCCCACCACCTGGTCCGCCCCGGCCACCGCCGGCTCCACGATCTCCAGGTCGATGCCGGCCTCCTCGTACCAGCCGTTGGCCTGCGCCAGGTAGATACCGGCGTGGTGCGCGTTGGGCGTCCAGTTCAGCATCAGCGTGGCGGGGGTGAGGTCGCCCGCGGGCTGGCGGGTGGCCGTCGCCGTGGCCGCGCCGGTGCCCCCGTCCGGCGGCGTGGCGGTGGGGTCCGCATCGTCGCTGCCGCAGGCCGCGAGGGCGAGCGACGCGACGAGGGCGGCCCCGAACAGGGCGAGTCGCTGGCGTGAGGGGATCATCGGACGTCCTTTCGAGAAGAGGCGTTCGAGCGGGTGGGCGTCTCGGTGAGTGCGCCCGCCTGTGTGTGTTGTGCGTACTGCCAGGGCATGGCCAGCCGTGCGGCGAGGTGCACCATGGCGAAGAGGAGGATGCTGACCGCGGCGATCACCACCACGGCCACGAAGACGCGGTCCGCGCGGAACGCCGTCTGCGAGCGGGTGATGAACAGCCCCAGCCCGCTGGAGGCGCCCACCCACTCCGCGATCACCGCGCCCAGCACGGCGTACGTGGCGCTGATCTGCAGGCCGGCGAAGAAGGCCGGCACCGCGGAGGGGATGAGGATGGTGCGCAGCACCTGGAGCCGGCCGGCGCCGTAGGAGCGGGCCAGTTCCACCAGGTCGCCTTCGGCCCGGAGCAGGCCGTCCGTGGTGGAGACCACGATCGGGAAGAATCCGATCAGCGCCACCACGAGCACCTTGGGCATGATGCCAAAGCCGAACCACACCACGATCAGCGGCGCCATGACGATCATGGGGATGTTCTGAGAGATCACCAGCAGCGGGTAGACCGCGCGACGCAGGGGCGCAAAGCCCGCCAGCAGCGCCGCCGTCATGGCGCCGGCCACGCAGGCCCAGGCCAGGCCCAGCACCGCCTCCGTCATCGTGGTGCGGATGTGTCCCGGCAGGACGCCTCGCACCTCCAGGAAGGCGGTCCAGACGCGGCCGGGGCCCGGCAGCAGGTACGGCTGGATGTCAAAGACCTCCACCGCTGCCTGCCACAGCGCCACCACGCCCAGCAGAAAGACGCCCGCCGGCGCGTATCGCCAGGTCCAGCGCCGCACCGTGCGCACCTCCGTTACCGGAACTTCCCGGTGAGCGAGTCGATGGTGTTCTGGGGGGCGCGCTCGGCGGACTGGTGGAATTTCACCACGCTCACGAGCGAGTCCGCGCCCGCCTCCAGGCACGCCTCGTGCACCCGGCGTGCGAGCGCCCAGACGGCGTCCGGTTCGCCCTCCACGGTGGTGCCCAGCGCGCCTACCTCGTAGCGGAGGCCGGAGTCCTGGATGGCGGCGATCGCCGCCTCCACGTGCTGGTAGCGGTTGTCAGGGGTGCCCGGCGGGGTGGCCAGGCATTCGATCTCCATGATCACGGCAGTCCTCCATCGCGCGCGTGGATGCGCAGCGCTCAGGGGCCCAGCGGGGCCTGCCGGTCGGACGCGGGTGTAGTGCCTGGTTGGAGATGGGCGGGGTTCCCGGGCGGGAATCCATCAACGCTGCCTCCGCTTCCCTACGCTCGCATTACCGAGGTCAGGTTCCCGGGGTAGTCCTTGCGGATCTCAGCCTTGCGGCCCCCCCAGCGGCGCACCGGTATCGGTGAGTCCCCCTCAGGCTACGGGGCCCTTGATCGGGCGTCAACGAGCGCGTGCGCGAGGGCCGCCGAGGGCTCACCCGTAGCGCCCGGAACGTGCGAGATTATGCGGCATGGGTGATGGCGAAGACTCGGCCGGGCAGCGTCCCGCGGCGACGCCAGGAGCAGCGGGAGCGCCGGGGCCGGCGGGCACGTCCCCGGACCTCGGGCGCCCAGATACCGGGCGCCCAGACACCGGGCGCCCGGGCCGGCAGTGGCGTCGCGTCGCGTTCCAGGGGTCGCTCGGGCTCGCGGCGCTGGCGGCCTTCCTCTGGCGCGTGGACATCGGTGCGGTCGTCGCGCAACTCGGACGTATCGATATCCGCTGGGCGCTCGTGGCGCTGGTGGTCTTCACGGGCTCCAAGTTCATCCATGGCTGGCGGTGGTGGGAGTTCCTCGGACGCCGCGAGGTGCCGCTGAAGCCGCTGGTGGGAGTGTTCCTGGTCTCCAACCTGGCCAACTCGGTGCTGCCGCTGCGGGCCGGTGACCTGTTGCGCGTGGAGGTGCCCCACCACCGCTGGGGCGTGCCTCGAACCACGCTGGCCAGCAGCGTGTTCGTGGTGGAATCCGTGCTGGACCTGTTCGCGTTCGCCGTGCTGCTGGTGGTGGCGCTGCTGCTGGCTGATCTGCCCGCCTACATGCGCCCGCTGGTGGGCCTGGTGGGCATCGCCTCCGTGCTGCTCTTCGGCGCCATGGTGGTGGCGGCCCGTGCACGTGTCTCCCTCTCGCGATGGATCTCCCGAGCGCTCTCCCCGCTGCCGGACGCGGTGGAGCGCCGCGTGGGCGAGTTGATCCCCACGTTCATCGACGGGATGGCCTCGCTGAGCACGAACCGGCAGGCGGTGCGCGTGGTGGTGGTCTCCCTGGTGGCCTGGGGGGTGGAGGTGCTGGTCTACTGGCTGATGGCCCAGGCCTTCGGCCTGCGGCTGGATCTGTACCAGGCGCTCATCCTGATGATCGCCGCCAACCTGATCGTCTCGCTGCCCCTCACGCCGTGGAGCGTGGGCCCGTACGAACTCGCGGTCACGGAGGCGCTGGTCACGCTGGGCGCCGACCGCGTGGAGGCCGGCGCGTTCGCCATTGGTTCGCACCTGATGTTGCAGGTGTGGATCATGAGCACCGGCATCGCGGCCATGCTGGCCCTGCGGCTGTCTCCGCGTGACCTGTTGCCCGGGAGACACGAGGCCGCCCCCGCCGCGCCGCGCCGACAGGAAGATGGCACGCCCGCCCCCTAGCAGCGCCCCCTCCGTACACTCGGACGGCGGGGAGCACATCGGAGACGCACTCGTGGAGACGTACCGTGCGGGCGCCCGGTCGCTTGCTGCGCTGTCCCTCGTCCTCGCGCTCGCCCTCGCCCTCGCCCTCCTCGCGCACGTGGTAGCCGTCCCGGCGCGCGCGGCGGCGGAGGAAGCCCCGCTCCTCCGAGGCGACCTGCCCGTCCGAGGCGGCCTCGCGCTCCTGTCCACGACTCGCAACGCCGCCGTCACCGACGTACTGGCGGCGACGCGGGCCGGGGGGTGCGACGTCACGCTGATCGCGCTCGCGACGAGGGGCGCGTTCCGCACCTACGTGCCGGGGGCGCCGCCGTTCGTGAACGCTGGGTTCCCGTCCGGCCTCGATGCGTCGTCCACCCTGGTGGTGCGGTGCGCGAAGCCGCCCCCGGACGTCCCGGACTTGCACCTGCTGATGCTCGTGACGAAGACCAATGCGCTGGCCGCGGACTTCGCGCCCGCGGACCTGGTGGCGCTGCCAGCGGAGGCTGTGCTGCCGGGCGGCGCCACGCTCACCCTGGCGGAAGAGGCGGCGGAGGCGCTGGCGGAGATGCTCGAGGCCGCACGCGGGCAGGGCTTCGACGTGCGCGTGCGCTCCGCCTACCGCTCCTACGCGGAGCAGGTGAGCACGTACCAGTACTGGGTGGCCGTGCTGGGGGAGGCGGTCGCGGGGCAGCGCAGCGCGCGGCCCGGCCACAGCGAGCACCAACTGGGCACCGTGGTGGACGTGGCCATCGCCTCGCTCGGGTGGGGGCTGGAGCCCGCGCTCGCGGAGACGCCGGAGGGGCGCTGGCTGGCCCGGAACGCCGAGCGCTTCGGCTTCGTGGCGAGTTACCCGCAGGGCGCAGAGGAGGTGACGGGCTACGCCTACGAGCCGTGGCACCTGCGCTACATCGGCCGCACGCACGCCGGCTGGCTGCGCGTGAGCGGCCTCGCCCTGACGGAGTACCTGACCGCGCTCTGGGACGAGGTCGAGTAGGCCCTCGGGGCGTGGGCGGGGACAGGCCGCAGGATGGGAGTCCGTGCGTGTCCCGGCCGTCCGCCCTTCGACGGGGTCAGGCCGAACGGGTGTTCCTCCTACCCCGCGCCCCTACGGGAAGACGCCGGGAGGACTGGCCGGGGGCCGGGCCTCAGAGCGTGGGGTAGCCGCCAGCGCCTCGGAGGACCTCGCGGAGTTCGTCCTGGGCCGCCTCCAGGCGGGGGAGCCGCACCGTCAGCGATTGTTCGATGGACTGCTCCATCCAGTCGGCGGGGTGGCGGTCGCTCATGGCGAGCGTGTGGGCGGTGTTCCAGATCTCCGCCGCCAGCATCATGGTGGGGAGCAGGTCCACCTCCTGGCGGGTGAGCGGCGGGTCGCCGTGCGCCTGGTAACCGGCGAGGAACGCGTGCAGGCTCCAGCCGTCCAGTCCGCCATCCGTCAGCAGACTGCGGCCCAGGTCCGCCACGCGCGCGTCGCGGTGCGCCTGGTCGAAGTCCAGCATGGCGGAGACGTCATCGCCATCGAACAGGATGTTGTTGCCCAGGCACTCGAAGTAGACGAGGTGGTCCGGGAGGTCGTCGTAGCCGCGCGCGCGGGCGTCCTCCAGGTTGCGCTCGCGCAGCGCCTCGAAGGCGTGCGCGCGCTCGGGGTGGCGGAGGGCGTCCCAGGCGATCAGGGCGTGGAAGTCCGCGAACCCGTCCAGCCGCAGGGGCGTGTCCAGGTCCGTGATGCGGCCAAAGCCCGGGCGCTGCTCCGTCTCCGGGTAGTCGCGCAGGTCCACGTGCAGGAGGGCCAGCAACGCCCCCTTGCGCTGCAGGGAACGACGCGTGTTCGCCGGCGGATCGCCGTGGACGAAGGGGAACAGCGCCCAGCGGCCCGCCTCCGTCTCCAGTTGCGATCCGCCGCCGGCCACGATGGCCGGCGCCACCGGCCAGTCGCGGTTGGCCAGGTACTGCAACAGCCGGTGCTCGTAGGCCACGGAGTCCTGGGTCTGCCGCGGGTGGTAGCGGCGCAGCACGCGCGCGGGCAGTCCAGGCGCGTCTACGCGCCAGTGCTCGTTGACCGCGCCGCCGGACAGCGGCTCCACGCTTGCCTGCTCGATACCGAACGCACCGAGGGCTTCCTCGATAGCGGGGCGGTCGCCGCCGGGTACGGCGGGGGCCAAGATCGTTGCCATGGCAGGTCGCCACCTTCCCACGTCCAGCGTACCCCCCAACCTCCCCCGGGGCACCGGCAGGGGCGTGGGCGGAAGGCCCGGCGGGCGGCGCAACTAGCCGGCGGCCGACTGGTCTGTGGCGATGCGGATGGAGGTGCTCCACTGCTCGCGGGCGACGCCTCGATAGGTGCCGCGGACGGGAGGGACGTCGTCGTAGTCGCGCCCCACGGCGGTGACCACGTAGCGCGTGTCCTGTGGGTGGCCGTTGGCCGGGTCGAAGCCGTGCCAGTGGTCGTCTGCCAGCACCTGCACCCAGGCGTGCGAGGCGTCCGTGGAGGTCTCGCCGTCGCAGGAGGCGAGGTAGCCGCTGACATAACGCGCGGCCACGCCTCGATGCCGCAGGATGGCGATCATCAGGTGCGCGAAGTCCTGGCACACGCCCTGGCCCGCCGCCACCAGGTCCAGCGCCGTGGCGGAGACCGCCGTCACCCCCACCGCGAAGGCGAAGCGCTCCCGCAGGTACGTGTTCACGCGCTCCGCCAGCGCCACCGGGCCCAGGCCCTCGCCGCCCACCTCGTGCGACAGCGCCACCACCGCCGGATCCAGGTGCGGCGCGCGCGGAGTGGGTTGCAGGTAGAGGCGCTCCAGCAGCGGTGGGAGTCCCTGCGCGGACTCCGGGTTGGTGGTGGTGAGCACCTCCGCCTCCGCGCGCACGTGGAGGCGGTCCACCGGATGCAGGTAGTCCAGGTGATGCACGGTGTTGCCGAAGACGTCCGAGAAGGGACGCGGATCCGTGACCGGCGTGGTGGTGACGCCTCCGGAGATCAGGCGCTGCCCGCTGGGCCGAGAGGCAGGCAGCAGGCAGATCTCGCTGTGCAGTTGGCGGACGGGCTGGGTGTAGGTGTACGTGGTCTCCCAGTGGACGCGGACGATCACGCGCTGGCTCCTGCCGTGGTTGCTTCGGGCAGGCCGCGGAAGATGTCCTCTGTCAGCGCCTCGTCAATCCGGCCCAGGCGCAACTGGAACTCGTCCAGGAACTGGTGGAGGCCGGAGCGGATCACGTCCGCGGAGTCCGCCGCGCGCAGGTCCAACTCCAGCAGCGCGATCTCCCGTGCCGCCCGCACGGAGCGCGAGTCCGGCGTGTGCTCGGTGGCCCGCTCGAAGTGCCGCTTCATCGCCAGCAGGGAGAACATCAGGCTGCGCGGGAACGCGCGCTCGAACATCAGCAGGTCCGCCACACGCGGCCCGGTGACTGTGCCGTGGTGGTGCTTGCGGAAGGCCTCCAGCGCGCTTGCGGAGCGGAGGACGGCCATCCACTGATAGCGGTCCAGAGGGCCGCCCACGTCGTTGGGCGAGGGCAGCAGGATGAAGTACTTCGTGTCAATGATGCGGCTGGTCATGTCCGCGCGCTCCAGGAACATGCCTACCCGGAACCACTCGCGGCCCTCCGTGAGCAGGACGGTGTTGTCGAAGAGCCCCAGGATCGCCGCCACGCTGCGCTTCACGTTGGCGTAGAGCGCGCGATGCGACCCCTCGCCCGGGGGGCGGCTGGTGCTCAGGTAGAGGCCGTTGATCTCCTCGAAGACCTCGCGGGAGAGGTATTCGCGGATCTCCCGCGCGAGCGAGCGCGCGCGGAAAATCGTGGAGCGCAGGGACTGCGGGTAGTGCATGGAGTAGATGACGAAGTCGGCTGGCGTCAGGCCCGGGTGCTCCGCCTGCGCCTCCTCGAACGCGTCTTGCGCGCCCATGGTGGCGATGACGGCGTCCCACGCCTCGGTGCCGTCGGCGGAGACCTGTTCCGTGGTGGTCTGCAGGTTCACGTCCGCCAGGCGGGCCAGGTTCTCCGCGCGTTCCAGGTATCGCCCCAGCCAGTACAGGCCCTCCGCGGTACGACTCAGCACCTACTGCTCCTGCCGTTGATGCTGCTGCCGGCCGGGCGGCGTGGGATCCGCGCGCAGGATCCACGTGTCCTTGCTGCCCCCACCCTGCGAGGAGTTCACGATGTAGGACTCGGCGTTGGCGGCCACGCGCGTGAGCCCGCCGGGCAGCACCCAGGAGGACTCGCCCGTCACCACGAAGGGACGGAGGTCGGCGCGCCTCGGCTCAAAGACCTCGCCGTTGAAGGACGGGATGGTGGAGAACTCCTGCACCGGCTGCGCGATCCACTGCCGCGGCGCGGCGCGCACCCGCTCCCGCGCGGCCTCCAGCGTCGCCTTTGACGCCTGCGGCCCCACGATGATCCCGTACCCGCCCGATCCGTCCGAGGGCTTCAGGACGAGTTCGTGCAGGTGATCCAGCATGTACTCCAGGTCGTCCGTCCTCCAGCCCGTGTAGGTGTCCACGTTGGGGATGATCGGCTCCTCGCCCAGGTAGTAGCGGATCAGTTCTGGGACATAACGGTACGTCGTCTTGTCGTCGGCGACACCCGTGCCGATGGCGTTCACCACGGTCACGTTGCCCGCCAGGTAGGCGTTCACCAGCCCGGCCACGCCCAGGATGCTGTCCTCCCGGAACACGAGGGGATCCAGGAAGTCGTCGTCCACCCGCCGGTATATGACGTGGACGCGCTCCAGGCCGGTAGTGGCGCGGAGGTAGACGCGGTCGTTGTCCACCACCAGGTCGCGCCCCTCCACCAGTTCGATGCCCATCTGGCGGGCGAGGAACGAGTGTTCGAAGTAGGCGGAGTTGTACGGCCCCGGCGTCAGGATGACGGAGCGCACCTGGTCTGCCGGGACGCCCTCTGGCCGCACGGCGGCGAGCATCTCCAGGAGGCGCTCCGGGTAGCCGTCCACCGGCTCCACGCGGTCCTCCGGGAACAGGTCCGGCACGGTGTTGAGCATGGTGCGCCGGTTCTCGATCACGTAGGAGACCCCAGAAGGCGTGCGAAGGTTGTCCTCCAGCACGCGGAACGTGCCCTCCACGTCTCTGATCAGGTCTACCCCGGCGATGTGGCAGTAGACGCCCAGGGGCGGTGTGAACCCGGCCATGCGCAAGCGGTATGCGGGGTGGTCAAAGACCAGTTCCGCAGGGATGACGCCGTCCCGGATGCATGCCTGCTCGCCGTAGATGTCGCCCAGGAAGCGGTTCAGCGCCGTCACGCGCTGCTGCAGGCCTCGCTCCACTCGGGCCCACTCCGCCGGCGCGATGATGCGAGGCACGAGCGAGAACGGGAAGATGCGTTCGGTGCCGGAGTCATCGCTGTAGACGGTGAAGGTGATGCCGCTGTTGAGCGTGTCCAGGTCCGCGATCGCCTGGCGATCCATGTAGGTCTGGGCGTCCCAGGACGAGATGTGGTCATGGAAGGCGCGGTAGGCGGGCCGGATGCTGCCGTCGGTCGCAACCATCTCGTCCGGCCCGGGGCCGGGGTGATATCTCTGGAGGAGTTCAGACATCCCTACCCCGCTGGCCAACCCCCGACAACGCATGTTGCACTGCGGAGCGTACCCCTCCCGCACTCGCCTGCGTAGATGGCCGCCGCGCATCGAGGCCCCAAGAGGGTGGCGAGGTGCGGCCGCGTCCGGAGCGGCGCGGACACGGCGCGGACACGGCGCGGACACGGCGGGGGACGGCGGCGTTTGACATCCTTCCGCAGTTCATATGGAATCGCCGTGCCGGCCGCCCGGCGAGACCCGTCGAACCCCAGCGAAACCGGGGCACCCTCGGCACGCCGCCGAGCAGCCCTCGGCATGGAGGTGACCCGATGACCACGATGCAGTCCGCTGTGCTGCGCGGCCCTGATCCGATCACGATGGAGGAGGTCACCCTGCACGGCCCGGAGGCGGGCGAGGTGCTGGTGCGCGTGGTGGCGTGCGGTGTCTGTCACTCCGACCTGCACACCATCAACCGCGCTCGGTCCGGCGCGCTGCCGGTGCCGGTGATCCTGGGCCACGAGGTGGGCGGCGTGGTGGAGGCCGTGGGCTCGGGCGTCACCAGCGTGGCGGAGGGCGACCACGTGGTGGTGGCCTTCCGGCCCAACTGCGGCATCTGCTACTTCTGCGTGCGCGGCGAGCCGCACCTCTGCGAGCAGCCGGACTACCCGGAGCGGGCCGCCACCGGCTCCAACCCGCGCCTGCGGGACGCCCAGGGGCAACCCGTGCAGCAGGGCATTGGCGTGGCGGGCTATTCGCAGTACACGGTCATGCCGGAGCGCGGCGTGGTGAAGGTGCGCAAGGACGCGCCGCTGGACCGCGTGTGCCTGGTCGGCTGTGGCGTCACCACCGGCGTGGGCGCCGCCACGCGCACGGCGAAGGTGGAGCCCGGCTCAGACGTCGCGGTGATCGGCCTGGGCGGGGTGGGCCTCAACGTGGTGCAGGGGGCGCGGCTGGCGGGCGCCCGGCGCATCATCGGCGTGGACATGGTGGCCGGGAAGGCCGAGTTGGGCGCGAAGTTCGGCATGACCGACTTCGTCAACGCGTCCGAGGTGGACCCGGTGGCGCGCGTGCAGGAACTGACCAACAACCGCCTGGACTACGCCTTCGAGGCGATTGGCCTGGGCAAGACCGTGGAGCAGGCCTTCGCCATGGTGCGCCGGGGCGGCACCGCCGTGGTGGTGGGCGTGGTGGGCCAGGAAGTGACCGTGCCCGGCCTTGCCTTCCTGGGCGAGAAGCGCCTCGTCGGTTCGTTCTTCGGCTCCGCGAAGTTGCAGTATGACCTGCCGACCTACGTGGACATGTACATGGACGGCCGCCTGAACCTGGACGATCTGGTCTCCCGCAAGCGCCCCATGCACCAGATCAACGAGGCGTTCCAGGACATGGAGGCCGGCCTGGTCGCGCGCTCCGTGATGGAGCCCGGCGCCTAGCCAGAGGCCCAGCCAGGTGTCTAGCCAGACCTCCAGCCAGACCTGGGCTTCTCGGGAGCGCTCGTGCCTGCGGGGTAGCGGGCGCTATCGTGGCGCGTCACAGGCCCGGCTCTGACCACCGGCAGGAGGCCGCGTGTCCGCTGCTCCCGCACGCATGCAGCCCACCGTCCGCGTGGGCGTGTTCCTGATCGCGCTCAGCGCCACCGCGCCGCTGTCCGTGGACATGTTCCTGCCCTCCATGCCGGAGATGGCGGAGGAGTTCGGCACCAGCGAGGGCGTGCTGACGCTGGGTGTGACGCTGTTCCTGGTCTCCTTCGCCGGGTCGCAGTTGTTCTACGGGCCGGCCTCGGACCGATGGGGGCGGCGGCCGATCCTGCTGCTGGGGCTGGCGGTGTACTGCCTGGGCGGGCTGATGTGCCTGACCGCCACGGGCGTGGAGCAGTTGATCCTGGGGCGTGTGCTGCAAGGGCTGGGCGGCGGCGTGGGGCCGGCGCTCGCGAACGCGATGGTGCTGGACCTGTACGGCAGCGAGGGCGCGGCGAGGATGATCGGCTACATGTCCATCGTCCTGCCGCTGGCGCCCGCGATTGCGCCCGTGATCGGCGGCGTGATCGCCACGGCCACGTCCTGGCGCGCGGTCTTCGTCACCCTCACCGGCCTCGGCGTGGCGTTCATCGGCTGGTACCTGGTGACGCTGCCAGAGACGAGGCCACCCAGGGCCGCCGTACGGCCGGGCCTGCTGGCGGACTACAAGACGCTGTTCAAGACGCCCACTTTCGTGGGTTACGCGCTCGTGATGGGGCTGATGTTCAGCGGGCAACTGCTCTTCATCTCCACCTCATCGTTCGTCCTGATCGACCGCCTGGGACTGTCGCCGGCGGTGTTCGGCATCGCGTTCGGGAGCACGGCGCTGGGCCTGATGGTGGGGGCCACGGCGTCCAGCCGCCTGGCCGGCCGGCTGGCGGGCCGCCGCCTGGTGATGACGGGCGCGGTCACGGCTGCGGTGGCAACGGGCCTGATGGCGGCCACCGCGCTGGCGGGCCTGGAGCACCCCATGCTCGTGATCGCGCCGGTGTTCGTCTCCGCCGTCGGCCTCGGGGTGACGAGGCCGTCTGCGATGGCTGGTGCGCTGGTGCCGTTCCCCCACATGGCGGGGATGGCGTCCTCCATGCTGGTCTTCACGCAGATGGCGGTCTCTTCCGGCTACAACGTGGGCTACACGGCGCTGGTGGAGCCGGGCGTGATCGCCCTGGCGGTGGGCATGTTCATCCCCATTGCCCTGGCGGTGGTGGCGGTGGTGGTGCTACGCCCCGGTGCGTCCGAGCCGCCTCGGGACGCCGAGGCGGCAGGCTGAGTCAGGAGCCGCGGCCGGCGTGCTTGGCCGCACGCCCGCGCTGGTTCTGGTCCAGGATGACCTTGCGCAGCCGCACTGACTTCGGCGTGACCTCCAGGCACTCGTCCTCGCGGAGGAGTTCCAGCGCCTGCTCCAGCGAGACCACCACCGGCGGCACCAGTTTCTCGGTGGCCTCCTGCGTGGAGTTGCGCATGTTGGTCAACTTCTTCTCTCGCGTGGGGTTCACGTCCATGTCGTCCGAGCGCGCGTTCTCACCCACGATCATGCCCTCGTAGACCTCGACGCCCGGCCCCACGAAGAGGGCGCCGCGTTCCTGCAGGCTCATCAGCGCGAAGGACGTGGTGGGCCCGCGGCGGTCGGCCACCAGGCTGCCGTTGGGGCGGGTCTTGAGGTCGCCGTGCCAGGGCTCGTAGCCGTGGAAGACATGGTGCGCCAGGCCCGTGCCGCGCGTCTCCGTCAGGAACTCCGTGTGGAAGCCGATCAGGCCTCGGGAGGGGATCACGTAGTCCAGCCGCACGCGGCCGGTGCCGTGGTTCACGGTGCGCTCCATGCGTCCCTTGCGGGCGGCCATCAACTGCGTCACCGTGCCCAGGTGCTCCTCCGGCACGTCAATGGTCATGGACTCCATGGGCTCGTGGACCTTGCCGTCCACGTGGCGCGTCACCACTTCCGGCCGCCCCACGGTGAGTTCGAAGCCCTCGCGGCGCAGGGTCTCCACGAGGATGGCAAGTTGCAGTTCGCCCCGCCCTTGCACGATCCACGCGTCCGGGCGCTCGGAGTCCACCACGCGGATGGAGACGTTGCCCACCACCTCCGCGTCCAGGCGATTCTGGAGCAGTCGCGCGGTGAGCAGGGTGCCCTCGCGCCCCGCGAGCGGCGAGGTGTTGATGCCCACCAGCATGGAGAGGCTGGGCTCGTCCACGCTGATGACCGGCAGCGGCCTCGGGTCGTCCGGGTCCGCCAGCGTCTCGCCGATGGTGACCTCGGGCAGCCCCGCGACGGCGATGATCTCGCCGGGGCCGGCCTCGTCCGCCTCCACGCGCTGAAGGGCCTCCGTCACGTACAACTCAGTGATGCGCGCGTGCTCCACCGTGCCGTCGTGGCGGCACCAGGCCACGTTCTGGCCCTTGCGAATGCGCCCGTTGACCACGCGACAGAGCGCGAGCCGTCCCACGTACGGCGAGGCGTCCAGGTTCGTGACCAGCGCCTGCAGCCCGTGTCCCACCTGGTACGTCGGCGGCGCGATGCGCTCCAGCAGCAGGTCCAGCAGCGGCTTGAGGTCCGTGCCGGGCGCCTCCGGGTCCAGGCTGGCGGTGCCGGCGCGGCCGTTGGTGTAGACCACCGGGAAGTCGAACTGCTCCTCCGTGGCCTCCAGGTCCAGGAACAACTCGTAGACCTCGTCCAGGACGTCCTTGATGCGGGCGTCCGGGCGGTCGATCTTGTTGACCACCACGATCACCGGCAGGTGAGACTCCAGCGCCTTGCGCAGCACGAAGCGCGTCTGCGGCATGGGGCCTTCCGAGGCATCCACGAGCAGCAGGACGCCGTCCACCATCGTCAGCCCTCGCTCCACCTCGCCGCCGAAGTCGGCGTGGCCGGGGGTGTCGATGATGTTGATCTTCACGGCGCCGTACCGGACGGCCGTGTTCTTCGCGAGGATGGTGATGCCCTTCTCGCGCTCCAGGTCGTTGGAGTCCATCACGCGGTCTGGCATGTCCGTGCGTGCGTCCAACTGCCCGGCCTGGCGCAGCATGGCGTCCACCAGCGTCGTTTTGCCATGGTCTACGTGGGCGATGATGGCGACGTTGCGAAGGTCGTCGCGCCGTCCGGCGCCCTGCGACGCTTGCTGAAGTGAGGCGGGGGAGGTCATGGGCGTCCTGATCCGACCGGCGAGGGTGCAAAAGGCCCGCCACTCGGCGGGCCCGAACCGGTCATAACAGCGTAAACGCACATCCGCGTACGCGCTGCGGCCGCCAGGCGCCGGCGTCGCGCGCTCTGAGCCGCCTCGACCGTCCGAGGTCGGCTATGCCCCCCGCGCCACTGCCGCTCCTCGACGCGCTACTGCACCAGCGAGGAGTAGACGAGCGAGGACAACTGGCGGGGGAAGTCGTACGTGCCGGAGGGAATCTGCGTCATCCAGACCACCGCCAGGTCCTCGGCCGGGTCGACCCAGAAGTGCGTGCTGGCCGCACCGCCCCAGTAGTACGCCCCCAGCGACTGGCTCTGGAGCGACCGCTGCTGGTCGATGTGCACCGCCACGCCGAGGCCAAAGCCCACGCCGGCCCGCGACACCTGCGCGTAGCCCTCGCCGGAAAGTTCGTCCATGGCGGCGTTGTTGGGCAGATGGTTCTGGGTCATCAGGTCGATCGTGCTGGGGGCCAGGATGCGCTCGCCGTCCAGCGTGCCGCCTTCCAGCAACATCTGGCAGAAACGCACGTAGTCGCCCGTGGTGGAGACCAGGCCACCGCCGCCGCTGAAGCGCGTGGCCGGCTTCAGGTACGGGCTCTCCTGGCCGTCGTCGGAGACCGCCAGTTCGCGGGTGCTCCGCCTACGGTAGTGAGAGGCGAACTGCGGGCGCTGTTCCTCCGTGACGTGGAAGCCCGTGTCTGTCATGCCCAGTGGCTCAAAGATGCGCTCGCGGAAGAAGCGGTCCAGCGGCTGGCCGGAGAAGTGCTCCACCAGGTAGCCGCAGACGTCCGTGGCAATGGAGTACTTCCACTGGGTGCCGGGGTCGTACTCCAGTGGCGCCTTCGCCACGGCGGCCATCATGTCCGCCAGCGTGCCGTTGTGCGCGTCCAGCCCGCTGACGCCCAGCGCGTGGTAGGCGGCGTCAATGGGCGCGGTGGGGACGAAGCCGTACGAGAGCCCGGCCTGGTGTGTCAGCAGGTCGCGGATCTGCATCGGTCGGGCGGGTGGCCTCGTCTCGAAGTCCGGGTGGGAGCCGCCCACGCGCACCTGCAGATCCTCCCAGCCGGGGATCAGACGCCCCACGGGGTGGTCGAGTTGGAACAGTCCGTCCTCCCACAGCATCATCAGCGCCACCGAGGTGATCGGCTTCGTCATCGAGTAGATGCGGTACACGGTGTCCTCGGTGGTGGGCGTCCCGCGCTCCAGGTCGCGCAGGCCGTAGGTGCGGTGCAGGACCGGCTCGCCGCCGCGCACGATGGCGACCTGGCCGCCGGAGATGCGCCCCTCGTCCACGTATCGCTGCGCCCACCCGTCGATGCGGTCCAGACGCGCTTTCGAAAACCCCGCGATGGTGCTGTCAGCCATGTCGTGCCTCCCCTGCGCGCCGGGAAGGTAGCAGACCACGACCCCGCGTGACCGTGACGCTCGATGACCTCCGCGTGGTCGACCACCGCGCCGGTTGGCGAGACCCGCGGAGTCCCCTCGACGGCGCGGGTACACTCCCGGCGTTCGCGGTGTGACAGGAGGGACCGATGTTCACACGCCTGGACCACGTGGGGCTGGTGGCGCCCACCATCGAGGAGGCCGTGGCCATCCTGGGGGATGCGCTGGGGCTGGCGGTGGACAAAGGACGGTCGAAGTGGCCGGAGGGCTCCTATTTCGAGCCAGAGCAGACCTACAACTACTTCTTCAACGTGGGTGAGGGCGAGACGCAGGTGGAGGTGCTGATCCCGGCGCCGGGCGCCACCAGCGGCGCCGCACGCTTCCTGGAGAAGCGCGGGGCTGGCCTGCACCACCTCTGCTACGCCGCGCTGGACGTGGCTGCCGAGGCCGAACGACTGCGCGCGGCGGGCCTCCGAGAGATCGAGTTGCCTCGGACGGCGGACGGGCGGCAGACGGTGGCGTTCTTCCATCCGAGCAGCACCGGCGGCGTGCTCACGGAGATCGTCCCGGAGCGCCGAGGATGACCGAGATCCCGGAGGCGCTCCTGCGCCACCTCTACGCCTACGACCGCACGCTGCCCCTGCTCCCCACGAGCGAGCCCGAACCGGCGATCGACCTCGCCACGCGCACGCCGAGGACGGACATCCGCCGGGAGCGGGTGACGTTCGGTTCCACGCACGACGAGCGAGTGCTGGCCACGATCGTGGCGCCTTCGGGCGCAGGGCCGTGGCCGGCCGTGATCGTGCAGCACGGGTCGACCCCGCTGGGGCGGCATGGCAACGTCACGGCCACGCCCAGCACCCCCGACCCCGTGGGGCCTCGATGGGCGGCGAGCGGGCTGATGGTGGTGGCGGTGGACGCGTACGGCTTCGGATCGCGCGAGCGGCCGGACAACCGCGGCCGGCTGACGCCCACCCGCCCGGACCTGATGTTCCGCACCCGCGACCAGCGCATGCAGGCCATCCAGGACCTGATGCGCACCGTGGACTACCTCCTCACCCGCGACGACGTGCGGCACGAGGCCATCGGGTACCACGGCGTCTCCATGGGGTGCCGTATCGGCGTGCCCTTCATTGCGCTCGACCAGCGGGTGCGCGCCGCCTCGCTGTTCGTGGGGGGCAGCGGCGACTATTCGCGGTTCCAGGTGGCCGGCACGCCGTTCGAGGACCTGCGCGACGACGAGGCGATGGTGAACGCCCTGACCGATCCTCTGACGTTCGCCCCGCTGACCGGCCACGTCACCAAGTTCGTGGTGAACGGCGAGCGTGACGAGGTCGTGCGCGGCCGCGAGCCGGCGGAACGCCTCCACGCCGCCCTGGCGGATCCGAAGGAGATCCACTGGTTCGACGGCGGCCACGGAGAGTTCGGGCCTGGACTGGTGGAGGACGCGCGGCAGTTCCTGGTGCGGCGCCTCGGGTAGCCCCGGGGCTGCCCGCGCGCGCTACTCCACTCGTTATCATGGACGCGACCGCGTGCGCCCTCACGAGCAGGGGGGCGAAGCAGGGAAGTGGCGCGATGGCCGGCGATGTGGTGCGGGCGCATGTGATCACGGGTGGGTACCCGGTGGGCTCGCATGCGGGGCACGACCATGACTACGTGCGCGTGCAAGCACTGAGCGCCCTGCAGCAGGACGAGCGTGTGCACGCCTCTGTCTCCAACGACTTCACGGACATCGAGAAGTGGCTGCCGGGCTGCGACTTCCTCTTCACCTACGTTGCCGGCCCCTACGCGGAGGGCGACGAGAACGAGGCGCTGCGCGGCTGGCTGGAGGACGGCGGGCGCTGGCTCGGCATCCACGGGACGGCTGGCGGACGGACGAAGCGGGTGGGGGAGGCGCGCCGCAAGCAGATGGTGCGCACGCCCTACCACGAGACCCTGGGCGCCTTCTTCCTCAACCACGAGCCGGTGCGACGCTTCGAGGTGCAGGTGACCCGCGGGCATCCGCTGACGCAGGGCCTTCCGGAGGCGTTCTTGACGCAGGATGAGCCCTACCAGGTGGAGGTGCTGGACCCGGCGCACACGCAGGTGCTGCTCACGAACCGCCTGGGGCCGGACGCCTCGCCGCCCGGCTTCGGGTTCGTGTATGACCGGGACACCTCGCTGCATGCGGACGCGGAGACGCGGACGCTCGGGTATGTGCGCCAGGTCGGCCGCGGCGAGGTGGCCTACTTCGCGCTCGGCCACACGCACACGCCGAGCACCAACGTGCAGCCCTTTGTCCACGAGAGCGTGGATCCGGAGGGCAGGACGCCGCTCCGGTTCCGCGGCTCGTGGGAGGTGGACGCCTTCCGCCAGTTGTTCCAAAACGGCATCCAGTGGGGCATCGGTGCGGAGGACAGCGCGCCGGCCTGAGGACGCCGCCAGGCTGTCGGTTACAGGCTGCCGGTTACAGGCTGCCGGTTACAGGCTGCCGGTTACAGGCTGTCGGCTACAGGCTGTCGGCTACGGGCTCGCGGTCAGCACCTCGTCCAGGAAGGCCTGCACCACGGGGTTCCACTGCTCCGGCATCTCGAAGTAGGCGTTGTGAGGGCCGCCGGGGATGACGTGCATGCGTGCGTCCGGGCGCACCTCGTACAGCGTCCGGGCGGCATCCAGCGCCGAGTCCAGTTCGCCGGTGACGATCTGCATGGGCGCGGTGATGGCGGTCACCCGGTCGATGAGCGTGGCGCGTTCTTCTACCGTGCGGCGCGCGGGCTGCCGAGGATGGCGCAGGGCCTCCAGCCGCGTGGCGGTGGAGCGGATGCGGAAGTAGCGCTCGTGGCCCACGGGGTCGCGGTCCTTGAACGCCGGGGTGAACGAGGCGCCCACCGGGACGTACAGCGTCTCCACGTCCATGGGCGCGCGCTGCGGCGGCGCACTCTCCGTGCCGGAACGCACGCCGGCGCCGGAAATGACCAGCGCGCGGGCGGTGCCGGGGTGGCGAGCCGCCCAGCGCAGGATGGTGTTTCCGCCCATCGAGTTCCCCGCCAACACCGGCTGCTCGATGCCGAGCGCGGCCAGGAAGCCCTCCAGTTCGTCGGCACGGTCTGGCTCCTCCGCGTCGCGGGGCGAATTCGCGGAGAAGCCGTGGTTCACGCTGTCGTAGGCGATGCAGCGGAAGTGGGCGGAGAAGGCCTCGAACTGGCGTTCCCAGGCCACGGAGCAGGAACTGTTGCCGTGCAGGAAGACCAGCGGCGTCCCCTGTCCCTCCTCGATGTAGCGGATGTCGATGCCGTTGACGTCTACCCAGGGCATGGGCGCTCCCCCGTCCTCGTGCCCCCTCGATGCGTCGAGGTGTGCGTGCGGCGGATGCTAGCGCCCGGCGGCAAGCGCCGTTGCTCGGCAGGAACGGCGGGGGTGACGGACCCGCGCCGCAGGTGCTGATTTCGTGGACGTTTCCGTGCCCCTTCTCGCGCGTTCTTCTTGCACGCTTGGTGTTGGGAGTGCAGTGGGAAACATCCGATAGATGATGCGCGCATCCTGCGATGCGTTCGTTAGCGTCCAGCAGCGATAGTTCCAGCGTGGCCGAGGACACCCGCCCCCGAGGCCTGAGTCGAGCAATCGACTGTTTGGAGGTGTCGCCGGCACTCCTCAGCCCCTCGAGCGAGTCCCGGCGACACGTCCAACCCTCACCGTCCCGCCGCAAGGCGGGACGGTGTCTGTATGTGCTCGCCTCGGTGTGTTGGGCCGTGGCAGATCATCAGGCCTGCGGGCCGTCCTCGCCCACGATCATGCGGTAGCGGTCGATGGTGATGGGGCGGATCAACTGTTCGCGGAGGGCGGTGCCCAACTCCATGAGGCGTTGATTCTCCCGGTCGGGGTCGTCCAGCGCTTCCTCCACGGTGGACACGTGTTGCTCGATCAGGAACTGGCCGGGGTCGTCGTCGGACTCGTAGAGGACGTACTCGCCCAGCATGGGGTCTTCCGTCCGGGACGACCGGACCATGTCCTCCAGCGCCCGCCGGACGCGGTCCACCTTCTCTGGCTGCGCCTGCAGGCGGGCGAACCTGGCAATCATGCTTCCTCCCTCGCTGGCTGTGCTGCATTGCTCTGAGCCTGACGCCACCGTCCCGCCCGAAGGCTTGCAGAGGCTCAAGCGAGTGGAGGGCGTCATTGCGAAGGTGTGGCAGGGAATGGGCAGAGACTGACACAAGCCTGATACATCGCCTCCACCGGCTTGACGTGGGCTTCAGCGTTGTGCGCGTACTCTTTTCCGGCATGCGAAGGAGCACATCCGGTGCGACGGCCTTGACCTATCAAGGAGGGTGCCGGGTTGGGCGGACTTCGTGACCGATTATTCCGCTGCGGATCTCATCGCGATTCTCGAGGCGTCCACGCGGACCCGGCCACGCCAGGGCCCGGTATGGCGGTGCCTCCGCGCGGCCGGTGCAACCGCACACCGACAGGTGCAAGCGCGGGACTGAGGAGCACACGCCCGCCCTCGGCAGGCCGGAGCCCTCGGCAGGCCGGAGTCGCTACCAACGGATCGCACGCGGGTGCGCAGAAAGGCAGAGGCATGCTGAGCATGGAGGTTGAGCCGGCCCACAGCCTGGCCCACGTCCGAGGTGAAGCACGACGCTACTTCGAAGAGATGCTGGGCATGGAGCCGGAACCCACCACCAACTCCGACAGCATGATGTTCACGGGCGACGACGGCTACGTGCGCATCGAGTTCACGGACCACGCCGGACCCGCCCGGGTGCTCCTCCACTCCAAGGAGTTCGAACACGAACTGCGGGAGTTTGCGCGCATCATCGCCTGAACGGGGCCCCCTCCGGTCGAGGACGGGTGACGAGGCGCCTCGGACGTTGAGCAAGGATGGATTTGTCACGGCGGCCCAGACCACGATCTCCCCTTCGACACCGAGATTAGGGTCAAATCTCTTCAAGCAAGTCCCGCCGGCGTGCATCGCTCGAGCCCTCGATGCCCGTACGGCGGGACCGGCTTGTCCGGAAGTGCACGCACACAACGGAACAAGGCGTTCGAGCCAGGCTGACAGACCGGGAGGCTGAGCGGGCGGCCAGTTTCCCCGGTAGCCGCACGTAGAGCACCCCGCCCGCGCGCTCGCATTTGCACATGACGGTCCGGGTATCGATGAGCGGACGCCCGATCGCCTGGAAAGTCGCCCCGTGTCCGTCCCGGTCCCCGCCCCCATCCACGTCCTGGTAGTTGACGACGATCCCGTGGTGCGGAGGTTGGTGGCCGTGATCCTGTCTGAGGAGGGATACGTCGTGCGCACGGCCTCGAACGGCGCGGAGGCGCTGGACGTGGCGGGCCACTCGGAGGGGACGGCGCCCGACGTGATCGTGCTGGACCTGGAGATGCCGGAGGTGGACGGGCGCGCCTGCTATCGGGCGCTGCGCGCGCGGGGTTGCCTGGCGCCCGTGCTGGTGCTCTCGGCGTACGGTGCGCACCAGGCGCGCCGCGAACTGGGCGCGGATGCGGCGCTGGACAAGCCCTTCGACCCCTTTGAACTGCTGCGACGGCTGGAACGGCTTGCGCCGTCCCAGCCGTGAGCACGGCTGGGACGGCTGACGGACTACGCCTCCGCCGCGGCGGCCTCGTCGTCTGCGGGCGGCTCGGACGCCGTGTCCTCAGCCTCGGCAGTGTCGCGCATGTCGCGGAACATGTAGCCCATGCCCGGGAAGGTGCGGATGATCGAGTCCTCCGGGCGGTCCGGCTCCAACTTCCGGCGCAGCCGGGAGATCCAGACCCGCAGGTACTGCAGGTCGTCCACGTACTCCGGCCCCCAGACCTTGCCCAGGATTTCCGGGTTCATCAGGGCCTTGCCCCGGTTGCGGACCAGGACCTCCAGCAGGTTCCACTCCGTGCGGGTCAGGGGCACCAGTTCGCCCTCGCGCTCCACCACGCGCCGCTCCAGGTCGATCATCAGCGGGCCCACGTTGATGGGCTCGTCGCTGACACCGCCCTCGCGGCGTGCGCGGCGGAGGACGGCGCGTACGCGCGCGGTGAGTTCCTCCGGGTTGAAGGGCTTGGCCAGGTAGTCGTCCGCGCCCATCTCCAGGCCGCGGATCTTGTCGCTGTCCCGGGTCTTGCCGGTGAGCAGGATGACCGGGATGGGGCCTCGTTCCCGCAGTCGGTTGAGGACCTCGAACCCGGTGATGTCCGGGAGCATGAGGTCCAGGACCACCAGGTCCGGGCGCTCGTCGATCGCCCGCTGGATGGCCTCCTCGCCGGTGGAGGCGGTGACCGCTCGGAAGCCCTCGTCCACCAGTTGCAGGCGGACGAGTTTGAGGACGGAGGCATCGTCGTCTGCAATCAGGACAACGGGGCGGACCTGTTGATCAGCCATGCGGCGTCCCTCCCTGGAAGTCTCTATCTCTAACATAGAATTGCGCCCCTTGCCGGACTGAGAAGAGTAGATTGTGCCGGACGTGAACCTAACCACCGCCGGAATCGTCGCTATCGTTGCAACGCTCGGCCTCGTGCTGACGTTCGTTGCATGGCAACGCTCGCAACGAGCCTTGCGCCGCTCGGCAGCGCAATTCCGCGGCATGATGGACGCCACCGGCTTCGGCGTCCTCATTGTTCAGCGAGACGGGTTGATCTCGTACGCCAACACCTCCGCAGAGGAGATGCTGGGCTACTCGTCCCACCAACTGGTGGGACAGGAAAAACACACGCTCCTGCATGGGAATGGCGTGGACCCGGGGGAGTGCCTGCTGAGCCAGGCGCTGATGGATCACGAGCGCTACTTCGGCCATGAGTACTTCATTGACGCGCGCCGCAACCTGGTGCCGGTCACGGTCTCCAGTGCGCCGCTGCCGGACGGCGAGGGCTCCGCGATGGTCTTCCGCGACCGTTCCACGGAGGTGGCGCAGGCACGGGCGCAGGAGCAGGCCTTCGCGCTCATCTCGCACGAGATCCGCAGCCCGCTGACCACGGTGGTGGGCTTCTCCAGCCGGCTGAGCCGCGCGGTGGCGGCCGGCCGCCTGCAGATCCCCGACCAGTACGCCGAGGAGATCGACCTGCTCAGCAAAGAGGCCGCCCGCATGCGCGACATCGTCACGGTCATCCTGGACGTGGCCACGCTGGAGCGTCGCATCGAGATCCAGCCGGAGCCGATCATCCTGCGCCGCCTGACCGCGGAGGAGGCCGACCGCCTGGGCGGCGAGCGGCCGGGCGTGAACTTCGTCTGCGACGAGGCGGACTTGGACGGCGCGGTGGTCGAGTCGGATGACCGGTACGTGCGCCGTATTGTCCAGAACCTGCTGGAGAACGCCGCCAAGTACGCAGCGGACGCCGGCCCGATCGAGGTGACGGTGCGGGCCACGGGCGACGGCGCCGAGGTGTGCGTGCGCGACCACGGGCCGGGCATCCCCTCGGACGTGCAGGCGCGCGTCTTCGAGCGTTTCTACCGCCAGGAGACCGGCGCGGGCGCCCGTCCGGGGCTGGGGCTGGGCCTGTTCCTGTCGAAGCAACTGGCGCTCCGCCTGGGCGGGCACCTCTCCCTGCGCTCCGAGCCGGGACGCGGCGCGGAGTTCACGCTCTGGCTGCCCAGCGAGCCCCCGGAGGTCCCCGTGGAACCTCAAGCGACGGCCGATATCAGGTGGTGAACCAGGTCTGAGGCCTCGAACGGCTTGTCCATCGCTGCCTCCGCTCCGAGTTCACTTGCGGCCTGCCGCGCACCGTGCGCAGACAGGATTAGCACCGGCGCTCTGACGCCCTGCGAGCGCAGTGCACGGAAGCACGCGCGCCCGTCCATGACCGGCATCTCCAGGTCCAGCACCACCACGTCCGGAGGCGCGGCGGAACTGACGTCCAGGGCCGCGCGCCCGTCTTCGGCAGTGCTCACGTCCATGCCGGCGTCCGAGAGCGTCAGGGCAATCAGTCGCCGAAGCGCCGGTTCGTCCTCTATCACGAGAACACGCAAACCAGGCCCCTTCGCACCCCGCCGCTGCTACGGATACCGCACGCTCGAGTGCGGCATCTATTGAGCCTGAAACGGCGTTGCAAAGTCATGGGAGAAGCGCACCCCGTCATGGCTGATTTGCGCCGAATACGCCATCCGCAGGAGTTCTGTCACGGGAGTGTTATTTGGAGTGGGCGCGGATTGTCCGCCTGACACCGAATCCGGGAGACGCTGTGGTCAGGCTTCGGAGGGGCTTTGGGGGGTTCCCCTGTCCCCCCGGGTGCACAGGTATGAGCCCCGATGGAAGGACTGGTCATGCTGGGCTGGATCGTTCTGTTTCTGATGCTGGCGCTGGTGGCGGCTGCCCTCGGGTTTGGCGGCATCGCGGGAGCCGCAGCGGGCGTCGCGCAGATCCTCTTCATCGTGTTCCTGGTGGTGCTCGCGGTCTCGATCGTGGCGAGCCTGACTATGGGTCGCCGCGCCCACTGAGGCGCCCCCACGGTCCGAGGTCGGCCGACGCCGATGACACTGCCAGTCGAAGACACCACAGCCGGAGATCAGGACAGCCCCGCTTTCGGCGGGGCCGTCCTGTCGTTCCGAGGGGCCGCAGGCCCTATTCCGCGGCGACCACCGGGTCCTCAGCCGCGTCCGTGAGCAAGGGGTAGACGCCCTCGGCGTCGTGGACCTCGCGTCCGGTGAGGGCCGGAGTGAAGACGCAGACCATGCGCATGTCCGTGGTGGCGCGCAGGATGTGCTTCTCGTGACCGTTCAGCGTGTACACGGTGCCGTCCGTGATCTCGTACACCGTGCCGTCGGTCAGGTCCTCCAGGGTGCCCTCGCCGCCCACGCAGTACACGGCCTCAATGTGGTTGCGATACCACATGAAGGTCTCCGTGCCGCCGCGGATCAGCGTGTCGTTCAGCGAGAAGCCCACGCCGTCCCGCGCCAGGAGGAAGCGACGGCTCGCCCAGTTGGGCGTGTCCACGTCGCGGTCCGTCCCCTGCAGGTCCTGTAGATTTCGGACGATCAACCAGCACCTCCCGCCGCGGCCAGCGTGCGGCCGCGCAGTCCTCGGCCCACCAGGGCCGCCTCGAATGAGTCGCAGATGACGTCCAGCCCTCGGCTCAGGGCGGCGTCGTCAATGTTCAGCGCGGGCAGCAGTTTGACCACCTCGCTGTTGGGGCCGGAGGTCTCAATGACCACGCCGCGCTCGAAGGCGCCGCCGGCCACCTCTTCCGCCAGGCCCTCCACCTCGCAGTGCAGGCCCTGGATCAGGCCGCGGCCGCGAGTCGTGGCGCCCGCTTCCGGGAAGGCGCGGGCGATGTCCTGGAGGTCGTTGGCCAGGCGGGTGGCCTTCTGGTCCACCTCCTGCTGCAAGGTGTCGTCCTGCCAGAACTCCTCCAGCGCGCGGGTGGCGGTGACGAAGGCGGGGTTGTTGCCCCGGAACGTCCCGTTGTGCTCGCCCGGCCCCCACAGGTCCAGGTCGCGACGGAAGAGCGTGAGGGCCATGGGCAGCCCGTAGCCGCTGATGGACTTGGAGATGCAGACGATGTCCGGCGTGACGCCGGCGGGCTCGAAGGAGAAGAACGGCCCGGTGCGCCCGCACCCCATCTGGATGTCGTCCACGATGAAGAGGCACTCGAACTCGCGGCAGATCGCCTCCAGGCCCTGGAGGAACTCGATGCTGGCGGCGTTGATGCCGCCCTCGCCCTGCACGGTCTCCACGATGATGGCCGCGGGCTTGTCCAGGCCGGAGCCGTCCGCTGCCAGGAAGGAGTGCAGGACCTCCAGCGAGTCCGTGTCCGGCCCCAGGAACCCGTCGTACGGCATGGAGGTGGCGAAGGAGAGCGGCACGCCACCCCCGCCGCGCTTCATGTCGTTCCCCGTCAGGGCGAGTGATCCCAGCGTCATGCCGTGGAAGGCGTTGGTGAAGGAGATCATGCCCTCGCGCCCCGTGGCCTTGCGCGCCAGTTTGATCGCCGCCTCCACCGCGTTGGTGCCAGTGGGGCCGGGGAACTGGACCACGTAGTCCAGGCCACGAGGCTTCAAGATCACCTCGTTGAAGCGCTCCAGGAAGGCGCCCTTGGCCGTGGTGGCCATGTCCAGGCCGTGGACGATGTTGTCTTCGCTCAGGTAGTCCAGCAGCACTTCCTTGAGCACGGGGTGGTTGTGCCCGTAGTTCAGTGAGCCGGCGCCGGCAAAGAGGTCCACGTACTCCCGGCCCTGCTCGTCCCACAACTGGGATCCGCGTGCCCGGTTGAACACCGTGGGCCATGCGCGGCTGTACGAGCGTACGCCTGACTCGATGGTCTCGAATGCGGTGAAGTCCGTCATAGTGCTGCCGCCGTCTCCTGCTCCATGCGCGGCGCATAGGCCGCCGCCGCCTCTGCCGTGACCGGGCCGATGCGGAAGAGCACCTCGTCCTCGTGCGAGGGGCCGCCGAAGCGGTCTGCCGGGAAGAGCACGGCCTCGTTGCAGAGCGTGTCCAGTTCGCGCGCCACGCTGCGGAAGGTGCGCTCCGACGCCTTGTTGGAGGGGGCCACGGTGGCCTCCAGGAACTGCACCTCCGGGTGCAGGCGCTGCAAGAGGCCGTGCAGCATCAGCCGGGCGATGCCCTGGCCCCGGTGGTCCGGGTGCACGGCGATCTGCCACACAAAGACTGCGTCTGGTCTGTCTGGTGGACGGAAGCCGGCGATGAAGCCGGCCGGCTTGCCCTCGATCTCCGCGATCACGCAAGCGTCCGCGAAGAAGTGGGAGAACATGTGGTAGGTGTACTCGGCGTTCTCCTCCAGCACCCCGGATTCCCGCGCCAGGCGCCACATGGCAGCGCCGTCGCCGTACTCCAGGCGAGGAGGGCGTATCCGAGGCAGTGTGCTCTCCTCGTCGGCCTCCTCGTTCGTGGGTGACTGTTCGTCCGGTGCGGGATCGTCAATGGACGTCCCAACGCGCATGAGCGTCATGGCTCGCACGTCCTTTCTGTGCCCGTGACAGGCTGCTTCGCGACGGAGACGATGGCCTCGACATCGCGCCTTGCATTTTTACCGTATCGGTCATCCGTGACAGGTCAAGGACGATTCACTACGTATGATGTTTCGTGTGCATGATTGCAACGGTATTGCCATCTCATTTCTAGTCTCCCGCCGGATTCCAAGTGGTATCGCGCAGGCGCGAGGAAGGTGGCTATTTGCGGTCCAGTACGGCGTGCAGGAAGTCGCGAGTACGCTGCTCCTGCGGATTGGCGAAGATCTGCTCCGGTGGGCCGGCCTCCACCACATGGCCTTCGTCAAACATCACCACGCGGTCGCCGATCTCGCGTGCGAAGCCCATTTCGTGCGTGACCAGCAGCATGGTCATGGACGTGTTTTCCGCCAGGTCGCGCAGCACCCCCAGCACCTCGCCCACCAGTTCCGGGTCCAGCGCGGACGTGACCTCGTCAAAGAGCATCACTTCCGGCTCCATAGCCAGCGCCCGGGCGATCGCCACGCGCTGCTTCTGGCCCCCCGACAGCCGCGAGGGGTGCTCGTCAAACTTGTCCCCCAGGCCCACGGAGGAGAGCAGGTCCTTCGCCTTCTCCACCCCCTCTGACCGGGAGAGCCCCAGCACCTTGCGAGGCGCGAAGGAGACGTTCTCCAGCGCCGTCATGTGCGGGAACAGGTTGAAGTGCTGAAACACCATGCCAATGCGCCGCCGCACCTGGCGGATGTGGCGCTGGGAGGCGGCGTGGAGGCGGCCGTTGCGCTCCTCGTGGTAGAGGTAATCGCCGTTGACCTGAACCAGGCCGGAGTCTGGCCGCTCCAGGGTCATCAGGACGCGCAGGATGGTGGTCTTGCCGGAGCCGCTGGGGCCCACGATCACGAGTTTTTCGCCCGCCGCCACGTCCAGGTCCAGGTCGTCCAGCACCACCAGGTCGCCGAAACTCTTGGTGACCTGCTGGAAGCGGACGGCGGAGCCCTCCACTTCACTCATCCGGGGATGCACGGGGACATCAAGGTCGACGGGCAAGTCGCACCTCCAGTTGCCGCACCAGGATCGATGCGGGGATGCTCACGGCGAGGAACAGAAGTCCCGCCAGTGTGTAGGGTTCGAGGTATCTGAAGGACTGCGCGCCGACCGCCCGCGCCTCGCCCAGCACGTCCAGCACCGTGATGGTGGCCAGCAGCGGGACGTCCTTGAACATGGCGATCAGGTAGTTCCCCAGCGCCGGGATCACCACCGGGATGGCCTGCGGCAGCACCACCCGCCCCCACGTGGTCACCGGCGAGAGGTTGAGCGCCGTGGAGGCCTCCCACTGTCCGCGGGGGACGCTCTCGATGCCCGCCCGGTAGACCTCGGACGTGTAGGTGGCGTAGTGCAGGCCCAGGCCCAGCACGCCGGTGGTGAGGGCGCCCATGGTCAGTCCAAAGGTGGGGCCCACGAAGTAGAGGAAGTACAACTGCACCAGCAGGGGCGTGCTGCGGATGAACTCCACCACCCAGGCCGTGGGCCAGGAGATGGCGCGGACCTCGCTGCGGCGCAGCATGGCCAGCACCAGGCCCAGCACCATGGCGAGCGTGATCCCCAGCAGCGTGGCCTGCACGGTGGTCACGAGCCCCTCCAGCAGGCGGGGCATAATCCTCCACGCGAACTCCCAGTCCCACGTCATGCCGCACGTCTCCCGGCGCCGCGGCCCACCTCCAGGCCCTGCGAGAGCCGCGCCTCCGCCAGCCGCACCACGAGGGCGATGCCCTGCGCGATGACGAAGTAGAGGACGAGCGCGATCGAGAAGAGCGTGAGCGTGCTGGCGGTGCCGTTCACGCGCAGCACCTGCGCCACGAAGGTGATGTCCGCCAGCGTGATCAGCGAGACCAGCGCGCTGGCCTTTAGCAGTTCGATCAGCAGGTTCCCGTAGGGCGGTAGCATGGACACCGCTGCCTGGGGGAAGATCACGTACTGCATCCGCTGCATGGCGCTCAGGTTCAGCGCGATGCTCGCCTCGGTCTGGCCGCGCGGCACGGCCTGCACCGCCCCCCGCACCACCTCAGACCCGTACGAGCCCATGTTCAGCCCCAGCGTCACCGCGCCCGCCACCATCGGCGAGAAACTGGGGCCGATGAGGGGCAGGGCGTAGAAGATCCAGAACAACTGGACGATCGCGGAAGTGCCGCGGAAAAAGTCCACATACACCCGGCTGACCCAGCGCACGCCTCGGACGGAGGACATGGAGGCCAGGCCGGAGAGCACGGACATGAAGGTGCCCAGGGCAGCGCCGTAGAAGGTGACCTGGAGGGTGATCCAGATCCCGTCCAGGAACGGGCGCCACAGGGCGTTGTCGGACAACATGCGCGGTCTGTCCCCGGGGGCGACGTGGGCCGCCGACCCCCGGGGGCAGTGTTCCTACTCTCGCCTACCCCCGGGCTGTCGCTACGCCTCGCAGAGGTCGTCCGCGGTCACGTCCGTGGCCGCGCTGATCTCCGTCTCGCCGAAGCCGAAGGGCTCGGTGATCGGGACGATCTCGTTGTTCTGCTTCATGCTCACCAGCACGTCGTTGAAGGCGTCCCGCAGTTCCTGGTCATCTCGCCGGAAGCCGTAGCCGCCGCAGCCGTACTCCGGCTCGCCGTCCACGATGGGCGTGAAGCCGGCGGTCATCTCCAGGTTGGGGTCCGCCAGGCGGTCCAACTGCGCGCGAATAGAGAGGCTGGTGGCGGCGATCACGTCCACGCGCCGCGCCTGCAGTCCCTCCGCGAGCGCAGGAGCCTCGCTGAAACGGGTGATGCGGTCATCCGGGATGCCGGCGGCCTGCGCGTAGCCGTCCTCCACGCCGCCCGAGAGCACGCCGATGGTCGCGTCCGAGTTGGCGACGTCCTGGTAGTTCATGACGCCGAACGGGTTGCCAGCGTCCACGCCGAAGGCCTGCGGGATGCAGTAGTCCGGGTCGGAGAACAGCACCTCCGCGCAGCGGTTGGAGTTGATGAACATGCCCGCTGCGATGATGTCGAAGCGCCTGGCCTGGAGGCCGGGGATCAGGGAGTCAAAGGTCACCACCACGCCCTGGATGTCCGGGACGCCCAGTTCCGCCAGGATCACGCGGGCCACCTCTGGCGCCTCGCCCGTGACGTTGCCGGATTCGTCCGCGAAGCCGTAGGGGGCCTCATTGGCGAAGCCGATGGTGATGTAGCCACGATCACGCGCGGCCTCCAGCGGACTGCCCTCGTCGTCGCCGTTGCATCCGAGCAGCGCGGCGCCGGTCAGGCCCAGGCCCGCCATGCCCACGCCCCGGAACAGCGTGCGGCGTCCCAGCCTGCGCTGCAGCAGGGTGTTCGCCTCTAGGATGTCGTGTTTCATCTGGACCTCCTCGTCCCGTGCGAGCCGAGGCGCCAAACCCCTGCTGGGGAGCCGTCCCGCCGGGTGCGCGCACATGCGCCGCGCAGGCCCGACGTTCCGGCCTGTACGTCCTTCCCCCAGCCAACATCGAGCGATGGAGCGGAAAGCACGCGTCAGGCACCACGCCTCGCGTCCGCAGGACACCGTATAGGATGAGGTCAAATCATTCGTCGATGATCGCGGGAATTGTGCATGTGGCACTCGGTGCATTCAGGCTGTGAATGCGCTGTCACCGGTTGCATCCTCTTGACATATCGGATCACCCTGACACCGGTCGTGTCAGATCCATCTCACACATCCAGTTCGCACGGCGATAGACCACCGGTTGCGTCACCAGTCGCGTCACAATCCGCTGACGAGATTTCGCACGAAGATGGACGTGCCCCAGGACATCCCGTGGCACCTCGGCTACATCGAGGATGCGACATCGAGGCCAGATCGAGGCCACATCGAGCCAGATCGAGGCCAGCACGCACGATTCCGTGCGGCGGCCGGCGCCGGTGAGATTGCGCGCTTAGCCGGCCATCTCCCGCCGCTCCGCCTCCTCGCCGCGCTCGAGCGCCTCGAGGATGGCGGCGACGAGCGCACGTGCGGAGTCCGCGCTCAACTCCACGGCCACGCGGGCGCCGGGGCCCTCCGCCTCGTTCGTGAAGTCGATGTTCAGGGCGTGCTCGTAGGGGGCGTTGAAGGGGTGGTCGTAGGAGACGTTGGCCTCCTTCAGGTCGAACCATCCCTCCGCGCCGCTGCCGCAGCCGGCGATGGGGGTCTTCTCCACAACGTAGGTGCACATGCTGGCGTCCCTTCTTTCGTGCTGGCAGGTCTTTCGTACTGGCAGGCAGGCGGGGGTTAGACGAGGTGCTTGTCCAGGAAGGCCCAGACCTTCCGCCAGGCGTCGGACGCCTGTTCCTGCCGGTAGGCGGGGCGGTCGTGGTAGAAGAAGCCGTGGCCCGCGCCGTCGTAGCGATGGAACTCGTAGTCCTTGCCGGCGGCCTTCAGCACCGCCTCGTGCTGATCCACCTGCTCGGGGCTGGGGTTGCGGTCGTCATTGCCGAAGATGCCCAGCAGCGGCGCGGTGAGGGCGTCCGTGTACTGGATGGGCGCGACCGGGCGTTTCTCCGTCAGGTCCTCCGGGCGCATCACCACGCCGCCGCCCCAGAAGTCGATAACGGCGTCCACGCCGGTCCTGCGGCACGCCACCAGGTAAGCGTGGCGGCCGCCGGAGCAGGTGCCGGCCACCGCTATCTTGCCGCTGCTGTAGGGCAGGTCGCGCAGGTACTGCATGGCGCCGGCCACGTCGTCCACCACCTGGTCGTCGAGTACGCCTCCGGCGTTGCGCACCATGGCGGCCACGTCCTGCGGGGCGCCGTGGCCCACGCGGTCGTAGAGGTTGGGGCAGATCGCGGCGTAGCCTCGGCGTGCGAACTTCAGCGTCAGTTCCTTGTACCAGGTGTCCCACCCCGGCGCGTGGTGGATGAGCACGATGCCCGGCGCCGGCCCGGCTCCAAGGGGGCGCGCAAGGTATCCGTGGACGGCGTCCCCCTGGTGGCCCGTGAAGCGGACCGTCTCCGCCATCAGGCCCTCGTACTGGTCGGTGCTGTAGGGCACTGCTGCCTCCTTGTCCGTGCGCGCGAACGGTTGGGAGCGGGCACGGTGGAGAATGTACAGTGCCAGTCGAGCGGTGGGGCCCCTCCTCGCCGGTCGCAAGGAAAGACGGAAAGAGGATCGCCATGGGCCAGGTAGGTGTCTCCATCCAGGCGTTCAACGCGCCAGAGTTCGTTCAGCAGGTGCAGCAGGCGGAGGCGGCCGGCATCGACACGGCGTGGTCCACCATCGGTGGTGCGGCGGGGGCGGACCCGCTGACGGTGATGGCCGCCGCAGCGACCGCCACGACGAGCATCCGCATGGGCACGGCCATCATCCCCACGTGGCCTCGGCACCCGCTGGCGCTGGCTTCGCAGGCGCTGGCGGTGCACCAACTGGCCCCCGGGCGGCTGCGCCTGGGCATTGGGCCGTCGCACGAGCCCTCCATGGTGCAGTCGTACGGGGTGACGTGGCGCAAGCCGCTGCTGCACCTGCGCGAGTACCTGGAGTCGCTGCGGACGCTCTTCCAGACCGGCGCCGTGGACTACGAGGGTGAGCACGTGACCGCGCGCGGCCGCTGGCGCGAACCCGCGGACATCGAACTCGTCGCGTCGGCCCTCCGCCCGCGTTCGTTCGAGGTGTGCGGGGAACTGGCGGACGGCGCGATCTCCTGGATGTGCCCTCGGCAGTACCTCGTGGAGGAGGCGCTGCCGGCGTTGCGACGCGGGGCGGAGCAGGCCGGGCGCCCGGCGCCGCCGCTGATCGCGCACGTGCCGGTGATGGTGAGCACGGACCGCGCCGCCGTGCGGGACCTGGCCCGCAAGCAGATCGGCTTCTACGGCAACGTGCCGTTCTATCGCGCCATGTTCGAGCGCGCCGGCTTCACCGTCAGCGAGGAGGGCTACCCGGATGCCCTGCTGGACGACCTGGTTGTGAGCGGCACGCCGGAGGAGGTGGCCGCCGGCCTGCGCCGCTACCTGGACGAGGGGTGTGGCGAGGTGCTGGCGGCGCCGCTGGTGGATCCGGCGGACCGCCTCGGCTCCATCGGGCGCGCGTTCGAGGCGGTGGCGGCGGTCCGATAACGGATCACGTACCCGTAACGGATCCGATCATGTATACGCGCCATTCGTTATGCTTCTCTTGCCCGTAACCGAGGGCTGGTCGACGATTCGTCGCTGATATCTCGGCGCGTGCCGGGAGAATGACGGAGGGAACATGAACGTACTGCGTGGGACGCATTGGTCCCGCCTCGCTCTGTTGCTTGCGCTGGGTATGTTCGCCCTGGTCCTGGTGGCCTGTGGCGACGACTCGGACGGTGATGGGGACGGGGACGGACCGACCCAGGCGCTGAAGATCGGCTACCTGGCTGACTTCTCCGGCCCGCTGGCCGAGTTCGGGCCAGCGATCCAGACCGGTATTGACCTGGCGGTCAAGCACATCAACGACGCCGGTGGCGTCAACGGCATGCCGATCTCCGTCGTCGTCGGCGACGACAAGACGGACCAGACCGCCGCCATCGAGGAGGCTCGCCGCCTCATCGAGATCGAGGGCGTGAGCGCGATCGTTGGCCCGCTGGCCAGCGGCGTGACCATCGCCGTGGCCGAGAGTGTTGCACGCGACGCCGGTGTCGTCGTGATCAGCCCCTCGGCGACCTCGCCGGGCGTGACCACCGCGAACGACGGTGGCTTCCTCTTCCGCTCCACCACCTCAGACGCCGCTCAGGGCGTCGTCCTGGCGGACCTGGCGAACGAAGAGGGCATCGAGTCCGTGGGCGTGCTGTACCTGAACGACGCTTACGGCCAGGGCCTGAAGGACGCCTTCGAGGCTGCCTTCGGCTCTGACAAGGTGACGTCCTCGTCCTTCGAGGACGGCCAGGCCTCCTACCTGGCTGAACTGCAGGCGGCTGCCGCCGGCGGCTCGGACACCCTGGTGGCCATCGGCTACCCGACGCAGGCGCAGGTCTTCATCCGCGAGGCGCTGGAGAACAACCTGTTCTCCAACTTCCTCTTCGTGGACGGCACCAAGAGCCTGGACCTGGTGGCGGCCGTGGGCGCGGACGCGCTTGAGGGCATGCTGGGCACGGCTCCGACCGGTGGCCCGGCGACCGACGCCCGCCAGGCGTGGGACGCCTCCTACTCTGCCGAGGTCGGCGACATCCCGAACCTCCCCTTCATCCGCGAGGCCTACGACGCCGTGGTGGCGATCGCGCTGGCCGCGGAGTACGCGAATTCGCACGACGGCGCCGCCATCCGCGACGCTCTTCCCACCATTGGGGCTCCGGGCGGCGAGCAGTTCGTCCCCGGCCCGGATGGCGTGAAGGCGGCCCTGGAGGCCGTGGCCAACGGCGACGACATCGACTTCGAGGGTTCGGCGACCACGCTGAACTGGGACGAGAACGGTGACGTCACCACCGGCTACATCGGCATCTGGCGCTACGCCGGCGGCGAGATCGAGGAAGTGCGCGAGGTCGACTTCGACCTGAGCGACTAACTCGGCGCATAACCGCCGACCGCAAGGGCGGTCGGACGCAGTCGAACCGCGAGGCCCCTCCGCAAGGAGGGGCCTCGTTTATGGGTTGATGCATTGGTGGCGGAGGGTGGGCGGATCGTCAGTCGTCCAGGAAGCGCTGAGAGCGGGCGCCCTCTGAGCGATCGTTGATCGAGTTGCTGCTCCAGACTTCGACTTCTGCGGCACTCTCGCCCTTGAGCACTTCATCGACCCGGTAGGTCCGGATGGCGTCCTCGCGGAACACCCCCGAACTACTCGTGGTAGGGGAAGTCAGTTCGACTACTTCGAGCGCTCGCCCACCAGGCTGGCGATCACCACCAGTTCCGAGTCCCTCACGAGGTCCTCGATGCTGAAGTAGTCAGGCCACTCGCCAGCCGAGCCGCTCTGACCGCTACAAGCCGACAGCAAGAGCCCAGCGCCAACGGCGACGAGAAGGAGGTAGCGGTGATGCATCCCTGTCCGATCCATCTTGCAACTCCTAAATGGCTAGTACCCGCAGACTGGTGGTCATGATGTCGACGGATATCGGTGGTTCACCCCGCAGATGTCATCAACCTGCGGGTTCTGGATGAGATTTCGGTTCCTGCCCTCGTTCATAACAGCGTTGTACGTTGCGATGAGTCGATCACTACCGGGGCAACGACTGGAGAGATCGCTGCGGGGCGACCCCACGCGTGGCGTCCAGCCCTGGATGACATGTACGTCGAGAGAATCGCGCGGCAGCGCAGTCGACGGCGCGCGGCCCCCGTCGGCGCGCTACGTGCCGGAGCGATCCTCCGCAGGGCGGCCTCGGAAGCGGTCGCGCAGGCGCTGCAGGAGCGGCGGGCCGGCGACGGTGCGAGGCAGGAAGCGGCTGACGCGAGGCTCCTCGGCCAGCAGCCCCTTCGGCAGCCAGAGGATGAACACCACCACCAGCAGGCCAATGGCGAACTGACGCCACACGAAGACCTGGTTGCCCAGTGACCCCGGCAGGTCCTCCTGGATGAGCGGCGTGCCGAACCAGAAGAAGCCCACCACGAGCGCGCCGAGGACTGCGCCGCGGTTGTTCCCGGCGCCGCCCACGATCAGCATGGTCCACGGCAGGAACGTCCCGAAGAGGTCAGAGAACGCCTCCGGCGAGATCGACCCCACGCGGTGCGCGTACACCGCGCCCGCCAGGCCCATGATCGCCCCGCCCAGCACGAAGGCTTGCATGCGGTAGCGCACGGTGGGCTTGCCCGCAGCCTGCGCGGTGGCCTCGTTGTCCCGGATGGCCCTCAGCACGCGGCCCCAGGGAGAGGCGGTGACGGCGCGCACCAGGAGGTAGACCAGGGCCAGGGTGATGAGGGTGGTGCCCATGAGCACCCACTTGTAGTCGGAACCGTCCACCAGGTCGTTGAAGAGCCTCGGCAGGCCGTTCATGCCGCGGCCGCGGTTGACCAGGTTGTCCGCGCTGGAGGCGACCGTGCGCAGGATGGCCGCCACGCCGATGGTGGCGATGGCCAGGAAGTCCAGCCGCAGGCGCAGCGTGGGGAGCCCCACCAGCAGCGCGAGCACCCCTCCAGCGACCGCGCCACCCGCCCAGCCCACCAGGATCGGGAGTTCCAGGCCCAAGATGTAGTCGCTGAAGCCCGTGGCCGGCGGCAGCGTGAGGAGGGCGCTGGTGTACGCCCCCACCATGAAGAACGCCACCACACCAAAGTTCAGGATGCCCGTGTAGCCCCACTGCACGTTCATTGCCAGCACCACGATCCCGAAGATCGCGATCGTGGTGACGAAGCCCACGCTCCAGTTCGTCATGCCTGCGAGCGTTACGAGGTAGAGCGTGTCCAGCGGGGCGAGCAGGTCAGGCACGCGGCGCCCCTCTCTAGAACGTGGACCCGAAGAGGCCTCGCGGCCGGGTCAGCAGCATCACGATGAGGATCATGAACGGCACCCCGGCCTTGAAGCCAGACGGGATCCAGTAGGTGGACGTCTCCTGCGAGATCCCCACCACGAGCCCCCCGACGAGCGCCCCCCACGGGTTGCCGATGCCGCCCAGGATGGTCGCGGCGAACATGGGCAGCAGGAACTCGAAGCCCGCGTCGAAGCGGAGTTGCGCCTGCACGGCGAACATCACGCCGGCTACGGCGATCAGGGCGCCGGCGATCATCCAGGTGGCCAGGCGGATGCGCTCCGTGTCGATGCCGGCAATGTCCGCCAGTTCCGCGTTGTCCGCCGTGGCGCGCATGGCCTTGCCCAGGCGGGTGCGGTACATGATCAGGTATAGCGCCACCGCCAGCACCAGGGTGAGGCCGATGATCAGCACCTGGTCTGGCTTGATCAGCAGGTCTCCGGGCAGCCTCCACGCCGGGTTGATGCCGGTGGAGTAGCGGGCGGGGAGCGGCCCCCACGTCAACTGGATGGCCGCCCGCAGCATGATGGCGATGCCCAGCGAGGCGATCGCCATCGTGATCGTCGCGCTGCCTCGCCTGCGGAGGCGGCGGTAGACCACTCGGTCCACGCCGGCGGCCAGCAGCGCCACACCGGCGGCGGCGAACACCACGCCGGCGATGAGGCCCACCGGGATCGAGAGCGGCGCCATCTGCGGCCCGGCGAGGCCCATGTTCCCCACCACCGCGAACGCCAGGAACATCCCCAGCGTCATCATGTCCCCGTGCGAGAAGTTCGCGAACTTCATGATGCCGAAGGAGAGCGTCAGCCCCATCGCTCCGAGCCCCACGACCGAGCCCACGAGCAGCCCCACGATGGCGAGTTGCACGAAGTCCATCAGCGCGTCCCCTCGTCCGGCTCGGCGGGCGTCGTCTCGACGTCCTCGGTGCCGCCGGTGTCTCCGGTGTCTCCGGTGACGTCAGGGTCCATGCGGCCCAGGAACATGCGGCCCACGTCCGGGTTGTCCAGCAACGCGCGGCCGCTGTCCTCAACCGCCACCTGGCCGTTGACCAGCACATAGCCGCGGTCGGAAATGGCGAGCGCCTCGCGGGCGTTCTGTTCCACCATGAGGATGGCCACGCCGGAGTCGCGAATCGCCTCGATCTGGGCGAACAACTGCTCGCGCATGACGGGGGAGAGGGCGGCCGTGGGTTCGTCCACCAGCAGCAGGCGCGGGTCCAACATCAGCGCTCGGCACATGGCCAGCGCCTGACGCTGCCCGCCGGACAGCCGCGACGCCAGTTCGCCGGGCCGCCGGGCGAGATCCGGGAACTGCGCCAGCAGTTCCTCCATGCGCTGGGCCACGCCCGAGGCGCGCCGGAAGGCGCCCATCTCCAGGTTTTCCTTGATCGAGAGCGAAGGGAAGACGTTGTTGGTCTGCGGCACGAAGGCAGCGCCCGCCTGCACCATGCGGTGGGCCGGCCAGCCGGTGACGTCCGCGCCGTCCAGCACCACCGAGCCCCGCGTGGGCCGCAGCGTGCCGAAGATCGCCTTCAGCAGGGTGGACTTGCCCGCGCCGTTGGGGCCAATGATGGTCACGATCTCGGAGGGGGCCACCTGGAGCGAGATGCCGTGGACGATCTTCACGTCGCCGTAGCCGGCGTGGACCTCTGTGACCTCCAGCAGCGCGCTCACCGGTACTGGCTCCCCAGGTAAGCCTCTTGCACCTCGGTGTTGTTGAGCACCTCGTCCGGAGGGCCCTCCACCAGGACGCGGCCGCTGGTCATCACCACCAGCGTGTCGCACAGGCGGGCCACCACGTCCATGTCGTGGCCAATGACCAGGATGGTGACGTCGCGTTCGCGCTGGATGGCGCGGATGTCGTCCACAAGGCGCTGCGCAAGGGTGGGGTTCACGCCGGCGCTTGGTTCGTCCAGCAGCAGGAGTTTCGGCTCGCCCATCAGCGCGCGCGCCAGTTCCAACAACTTGCGCTGGCCGCCGGAGAGGTTGCGCGCCGGCTGTAGCGCCAGGTGGTCCAGCGCCACCTGGCGCAGGATCTCCAGCGCCTGCACGCGCACCGCTTCCTCACGCGCGCGGGCGCGCCACGGACGGAGGCAGACCTCCAGGAAGTGCTCGCCCGGGTGGTCACGGGCCACGAGCATCACGTTCTCCAGCACGGTCATGCCGCCCAGTTCCTGCGGGATCTGGAAGGTGCGCACCACGCCGCGCTCGAAGACGCGGTGGGGCGGCAGGCCGGTGATGTCCTGACCCTCGAACGTGACGCGCCCGCCGTCCGGCCTGAGCGCGCCGGCGATGCAGTTGAAGCAGGTGGTCTTGCCGGCGCCGTTGGGGCCGATCAGCCCGGTGATCGATCCACGCGCCACGCTGAAGGTTGCGCCGTCCACGGCTCGGTTGCCGCCGAAACGCTTCTCCAGCCGGTCCACCACCAGGATCGGTTCCGCCACATGCCCCTCCGGGGGGTGAGTCCGCCCGCGCCGAGGCCGCCCGTGCGCGCCACAGACTCCGCCGGCAGTCTACGCAACGATCGCCGCTGGCGGGAGAGCAGTCCCCCTCGGGCCTGCCGAAGGCGCCTCTTACGCCCGGGATGGCGAGGGCAGCGAGTCGTCTACATTCACCCGGGTCGGCCGCCGCGCGCTCAGGATCAGGACGACCGCCAGCAGCGCCGCCCCTGCGGTGGCGAGGAATGCGCCGTCGTAGTTGCCCACGTGGTCGAAGTACAGCGAGGCGAGCACGGGGGCGCTGGCCCCGAGCAGCAGCGAGAACGGCAGGCCGGCGCTCCGCACCGCGCCCAGGTGCCGTCGCCCGAAGTAGGACGCCCACACCACCTCTTGCAGCGGGATGAACCCGCCCCATCCCAGGCCAAGCAGCGCGTACCCGGCAAAGACCACCGCGGCGCCGCTCCGGGCGCCCACCACGATCAGCGCGAGCGCGGCGGCGGTGAGCACGAAGCCCACCACCGACAGGCGCTGCGCGTCCGCACGGTCGATGAAGTAGCCCCACACCGGCTTCGAGATGAGCGACGGCACGGAGGTGACGGTGATCATGAGGGAGGCGAACGTGCGGCTGAAGCCGGCGTCCGTCAGGAACGGGATCGTCTGGATCAGCATCACGCCGATGGAGAGCCCGCCCAGCCCGAACGCGAACACCACCAGGTAGAACGAACGCGTGCGCAGCGCCTGCCTGCGCGTGAGCGACGAGGCGAAGTCGTCCGCCGCGGCCTGTCCCTGCCCGGCCGCCATCTGGGCGGCGTTCAGCCCGTCCGGCTGCAGGCCATGGTCCTCCGGCGCGCGTCGCATGAGGAAGGACGCGGGCAGGATCAGCAGCACGGCGGCCACGGCCAGCAGTCGCCACGCCTCGCGCCAGCCGAACGCGTCTACCAGCACCGTGGCCAGCGGGGTAAGGAGGACGCCCGCGAAGGAGACGCCCATGGCCGCGAAGCCCACCACGCGTCCGCGGCGCAGCACGAACCACTTCGCCAGCGTGACGTTCACCACCAGGTTGCCGATGAGCGCGGAGCCGGCGGTCAGGATCAGTCCGTTGACCAGCCACCACTGCCACAACTCCTGCACGAAGGAGCACAGCACCAGCGCCATCGCGAGGATCAGCACCCCCACGCGCATCAGCCAGCGCCCGCCGTAGCGGTCCACGTACGTACCGATGTAGAACCCGGCAAACGCGAACACGAACTGCCCCAGCGTGCGCGAGAACGTCATCTCTGACCGCGACCATCCCAGGTCATCCGTCATGGGCGTGAAGAACGCGCCGAAGACGTAGTTCTGCATGCCCGTGGAGACGAACTGCGCCACGAAGGCGGCGCACAGGATCCAGTACCCGAAGTAGACGCGGCGCACGCCTCGCACGGGGACGGGGTCGGGCGGGAGCGGGACGGTGGACGTGGTCACGAGGCGTGACCCACGCCGGCGGTCGAGGCGGTCTCCAAGGCGCGTGCCTCCACCCTGGCGCCCGCGCGTCGCCTCGGGAAGGCGACGTCCGTGGTGCACCGGGCGCGGCGAGTCTAGCGCACGCGCTGGCCTCTGCGGAGCCGTGCCGGCCGGCGCCGGCGGCTAGGACAGGCTAGGCCTCGGCGCGGCGGGCGCGCCACATCGCGAGGTGCAGCGCGAGTACGGCGAGGAAGGCGCAGCCGGCCATGAAGGGGATCGAGACGAACCCGAACTGCTCGACATAACGAGCGGTGCACGGTACGCCCGAGGTGCAGACGGTGGACTGCTCCGGGAACAACTGCAACTGGTAGTGGTAGAGCGAGAGCAGGAGGCCAATGCCCGCCAGGGGCACGGCGTACTTCGTCACGCCCGGATCCCGGGTGACCGCGCCCACGAGGAGGACGAGCGCCAGCGGGTACATGGCGATGCGCTGGTACCAGCAGAAGTCGCAGGGGACGAAGCCGGCGCTCTCCGAGTAGTAGAGCGAGGTCGCCACGGCGACGGCGGCCACGGCGAACGCCATCCAGCGGCCGTACCGGAGCAGGACGCCTCGCAGCGCCACGGCGGCGGGAGCGCCCGCGCCCAGCGCCAGGACCAGCGAGCCGCCGCCGACGGCGAGCGCGAGCAGCGCGAGCACCGGCGAGACCGTGCTTTCACTCATGGCCGCGCCCCGCTTCCTGCGCCATTCCACACCAGGCGACCCCACCCCGGACGACAGACGCGAGTCTACGTCCGAGGGTGGCTAGGGAGGAGAAGCGCGGGCTAGCAACCTGTTAACGGACTGCTCGCACGTGTAGGTCGTGGCGGGTCTACCATCACGCTCGATGTCCATCTTCCAGACACACGAACTGACCAAGCGCTACCCCGGTGTGGACGCCCTTGACCACCTCAACATCGAGGTGGAGGCGGGGGTGGTGGGTCTGGTGGGCGCCAACGGGGCCGGCAAGAGCACGCTCATCAAGATCCTGCTGGGCCTGGTGCCGGCCACCTCTGGAAGTGCCTCCGTGCTGGGCTACGACATCGCCACGCGGGGCACGGAACTGCGCCAGCACGTGGGTTACATGCCGGAGCATGACTGCCTGCCGCTGGACATGAACGCCACGGAGTTCGTCTCACACATGGCGCAGATCAGCGGGCTGCCTCGCACGGCCTCCCGCGAGCGTGCGGCAGAGACCCTGCGCCACGCCGGCCTCTTCGAGGAGCGTTACCGCGCGATGGCCGGCTACTCCACCGGTATGCGCCAGCGGGCGAAACTCGCGCAGGCGTTGGTGCACGATCCGGAGATCGTCTTCCTGGACGAGCCGACGAACGGCCTGGACCCCGCCGGGCGCGACGAGATGCTGGACCTGATCGCGCGCACGGGCCGCGGGCTGGGGATCAGCATCGTGATGGCCACGCATCTGCTGGGCGAGATCGAGCGCGTCTGCGACCAACTGATCGTGATCGATGCTGGCCGCCTGATGCACTACGGCTCCCTATCGGAGTTCACCGCCGCCACCCAGACGCTCGAGGTGGAAGTTACCTCCGAGGCGGATGCGCTGGCGCTGCGCCTGCAGCAGCACGGCATCCCCTGCGCCGCAGACGGCCGCCGCGTGCTGATCGCGACGGAGGGCGCCCCGCCGTTCGACCTGATCCGTGACTCCGTGGTGGACCTCGGGATGGGCCTCGTGCGGGTGCAGCAGCGCCGCCACTCGCTGGAGGACCTCTTCCGCGCGGAGTCCATCGCTGCCTCGGCAGCCCTCGTGGAGCCGGGGGAGACGAGTGCGCGCGAAGCGGGGATGGCGCGATGACGCAGGCCACCCCGGATACCAAGGACACGAAGGATACGAAGGACACGCAGGACGCCGGCCGTGCGGGAGCGCCGGACTCCGCCTCCAGTATCTATGACCTCGGCTACCGCCGCTACGAGGGCGAGCGGCTGGGTCGTCGCCACGCGATCTCCGCGCTGTACGTGGAAAGCCTGCGCGGCGCGTTCGGACTGGGACGCAGCGCCGGTGCGAAGGTGGCGCCGGCCGTGCTCATCGGCATCGCGCTGTTCCCGGCGGTGGTGCAGTTGCTGATCGGCGCGCTCGTCCCGGGGGACGCGGAACTGATCCTGGCCTCCGAGTACTACGGCATCATCACCTACGTGCTGGCCCTCTACGCCGCCGCCGTGGCGCCGGACATCGCCGGGCGGGACCAGCGGAACCGCTCGCTGACGCTGTATTTCTCGCGCGCCATCAGCCGCACGGACTATGCACTTGGCAAACTGGGGGCCATGGTCACGGCCATGCTGATGATCACGCTGCTGCCGCAGGTGCTGCTGTTTGTGGGGAACGCGCTGTCCACGCAGGACTTTGGCGGCTACCTGGCGGAGGAGTGGGACCTGGTGGCGCCGATCATCGGCTCCGCGGTGCTGGGCTCACTGCTGATCGCCAGCATCGGCGTGCTGGTCGCGGCGCAGATGCCGCACCGCGCGTTCGCCACCGTGGGCATCATCGTGGCGTTCATCCTGCCGGTGGTTATCGCTGGCATCATGGTCAACGAGATCGACACCGCCGCCACGCGCTACGCGATCTTCCTGAGCCCGCTCGACCTGGTCGAGGGCGCCACGGCGTGGATCTTCCGCGTGGAACCGGACGCCTTCGCGACGCCGGGGCGGGCCGGGCACGCCCTCTGGCTGTACGCCGTCGCGTCCGTTGCCTGGACGGCCGTCGCCTCCGCGCTCCTCGTGCGACGCTACCGGACGGTGCAGGCATGACGGCCGAGGCAACCCGCACGACCACCGCTACTGGCGCAACCCCCACGATCGAGGTGAGCGGCGTCTCACGCTGGTACGGCAACGTGGTGGCGGTGAACGACATCACCTTCAGCGTGCGGCCCGGCATCACCGGCCTGCTGGGGCCCAACGGCGCCGGCAAGTCCACGCTGCTGCACATGATGGCCGGCTTCCTGCGGCCCTCCTCCGGCGAGGTGCGAATGCTGGGCGAGGGCGCCTGGAAGAACGCGGACCTCTACCGGCGGGTGGGGATCGTGCTGGAGCGTGAGGCGGTGTACGGCGGCCTCACGGGCTACGAGTTCGTCCGCCTCAATGCCCGCCTGCACGGCCTGGACGACGCGGACGCCGCGACGAGGCGCGCGATCGACCTCGTGGAGATGGGGCCGGCACAGGACCGGCGCACCGGCGGATACTCGAAGGGCATGAAGCAGCGCGTGAAGGTGGCCGCCGCCATCGTCCACCAGCCGGACGTGCTGTTGCTGGACGAGCCGTTCAACGGCGCCGACCCGCGCCAGCGTCTGCAGATGATGGAGATGCTACGCGCGATGGCGGCGGAGGGCCGCACCGTGGTCTTCTCCTCCCACATCCTGGAGGAGATGGAGCGGCTGGGCGACGGCGTGCTGGTGATCGTCGCCGGACGCCTCGCGGCCTCCGGCGACTTCCGCGCCATCCGCCGCCTGATGACGGACCGCCCCCACGCCTTCTCCGTGGAGTCCACCGACAACCGAGGCCTGGCGCAGGCGCTGGTGGGCGACCCGGCGGTGAGCGGCGTGCAGTTGGAGAACGGACGGCTCATCGTGCGTTCGGACGACTTCGGACGCTTCACCGTGCAGGCGCCGCGCCTGGCGCAGGAGGTGGGCGTCAGCATCACCGCCATGGCGCCCATGGACGAGTCGCTGGAGAGCGTCTTCGAATACCTGGTGCAGCGATGACGCGGGTGATCCTGGGCCTGTCGCTCCGCCAACTCGTCGCGCAGCGTCGTACGCTGCTGCTGGTGCTGCTCGCGGCGCTCCCGGTGGCCCTTGCGGTGCTGTTCCGGGTGACCGGCGGCTCGCTGGAGGAGAACCCGGACTTCGCGGCCGGCATCATGGCGCACTTCATCGTGGCGCTGGTGCTGCCCCTGACGGCGCTGGTGGTGGGCACCGCGGCGTTGGGCCAGGAACTGGAGGACGGGACGATCGTCTACCTGGTGGCGAAACCGCTGCCGCGCTGGCAGGTGGTGCTGGCGAAGATCGGCGCCGCCTGGATCGTGACGGCCACGCTCATCGCCTCCTCCGTGTTGCTCGTGGGCCTCGTGCTGTTCGTGGGGCAGGAGGGTGCGAGCCAGGTCCCGGCCTTCATGGTGGCGGTGGTGCTGGGGGCGCTCGGCTATACCGCGCTGTTCGTGGCGCTGAGCATCCGCTTCAGCCGCGCGCTGATCATCGGGCTGGCGTACGTCTTCGTCTGGGAGTCGCTCCTGTCCCAGTTCATTGCCGGCGTGCGCTTCCTGAGCGTGGGGTCGTACACCGTGAGCATCGCGGACGCCCTGGCGGACTCGCCCTCGCGGCTGGTGGACGGCGCGCTCAGTGGCGTGAACGCGGCGGTGCTGCTGGCAGCGCTCACCGCGCTCGCCACGTGGTACGCCATGCGCCGCCTGGCCGCGTACCAGATCTCGGAGCGGGTCTGAGGCCCACCTCGGGGTGGCCAAGGGCACGAGTCCGGAGCGCGGAACGCCTCGCACCGCGGTGACCGAGCGGCCGAGGCGAAGCGGCGACTGAGGCGACCGAGGCGACCGGGGCGACCGGGGCGACCGAGACGAATTGCAACGCCTCGTACCCCGCGCAGCGCGTCCCCTGACGCCCGCTCTACGCCCCACCGCCTACGGTGCCTCCATGACCGAGCACCTGATCTGCGAGTTCTGTCGTGCCGAGTTCAACGCCCTGGGGGCGTACCAGGAGCACAAGGCGCGCAACCACGCGCAGGAGGAGGCCGCGCTCCAGCATGTGCTGGACGAACAGTCCGCCGGCTCCTTCCCCGCCAGTGACACCCCCAGCATCACCAACCCCACCGTGCGCACCGGCGAGGCCTGCAAGTACCCACTCCTGGCCGCACGCTGACGAGGGCCTTCGCCTGCACGCGCGTCTTCGCCTGACCGCGCGCCGGGCCGTGCACGAAAACGCCACCCGCGTGGGGTGGCGTCCGTCGGCTCGGTGCCGGGGAGGCTAGGAGAGTTTCTCCTTCACCTCCTCGATCTTCCCTTCCACCTTGCCCTTTATCTCGTCCAGTTTGCCCTCGTTGTGCTGGGCCTCGCCCTTGGCCTTCATCTCTTCGTTGTCGGTCGCCTCGCCGATGCCTCGGCGCGCGTCCCCGGCGGCCTGCTTGAGTTTGCCCTTGGCCTGCTCGGCCTTGCCCTTGTCTTCGGGCATGCGATCCTCCTCGATGTGATCTCGGCGCGTCGCGGCGCTGGCGCCTGCGACGGCTTCGGTGCGGGTCTCTGGTTCACCTCGTAGGTTGCGCGCTGCCCGGCGCTGGAGGGGTAACAGGGAGCGGATGGGCATCTACGTCGCATCTCTGTCCGCGCGCGCGGCGGGCAGCCTCGGCGGGAGACACCTCCAGGGGTAGACAGGGACGGGGAGCGGCCCTCCACTGTGCTGTGAGGCGTACTGCGCTGCCCGGCGGTGTCGTCGAGGCGGCAACGACGTCGTCCTCCATATCGTGCATATCGGCCTCATGCTGGGGCTCACATGGCTGGTGGTGCGGGACACGCCCGCCCAGGACAAGGCGAACTAGCCGTCACGCCTCCGCCGGAGGATGTGGCGATGCCTCGAAAGGAGGCGACATGATCGAGGTCAAGGACGTCACGAAGTGGTACGGCCCGACGAAGGCCGTGGACCGGCTGTCGTTCACCGTGCAGCCGGGCATTGTGACCGGGTTCCTGGGCCCGAACGGGGCCGGGAAGACCACCACCATGCGCATGATCCTGGGCCTGGACCACCCCTCGTCCGGGTCTGTCACCGTGCACGGCCGCGACTACGCCAGCCTGCCCGCCCCCTTGTTCGAGGTGGGCGCGCTCCTGGACGCGAAGGCGATCCAGGGCGGGCGTAGCGCCCGGCAGCACCTGACCTGGGTGGCGAAGGCCGGCGGCATCTCGGAGGACCGCGTGGAGCAGGTGCTGGAGGCCGTGGGCCTGGCGGACGTTGCCAGGCGTAAAGTAGGGGGCTTCTCACTCGGCATGTCGCAGCGCCTCGGCATTGCCACTGCGCTGCTGGGCGACCCGCCGGTCATGCTCTTCGACGAGCCGGTGAACGGCCTGGATCCGGAGGGCATCCGCTGGGTGCGGAGGCTGTTCCGGGACCTGGCGCAGGAGGGCCGCACCATCCTCGTCTCCAGCCACCTGATGAGCGAGATGGAGGAGACGGCCGAGCACGTGATCGTGATCGGCCGCGGCCGCCTGATCGCGGACGCGAGCATCCGTGAGTTCACCCAGCGCAACGGGGCCAGCCATGTGCGCGTGGTCTCGCCTCAGTCCGAGGAACTCGCCCCGCTCCTGCGGAGCGCCGGTGGCGCCGTGGCCGCGGACGACGGCGCCCTGGTGGTCACGGGCATGGAAGCGCCGCAGGTGGGCCAGATCGCCGCAGAGCACCGCATCGTCCTCCACGAACTCGCGCCCAGACGGGTCAGCCTGGAGGCCGCCTTCATGGCGCTCACGGAGGACAGCACGCAGTTCCAGGCGGCGGCCCTGGACAGCGAGGCGATCGCGGAGACAGCCCGCGCCCTGGCTGCCGCCAGCCCAGGCGACGACTCGAAGGGATCCTGAGATGACGGCCACCACGCTTCCGGAGGCCCGCGTCGCCGCCCGCTCCGCCCGCTTCAGCGACACGCTGGCCTCTGAGTGGGCCAAGATCTTCTCGGCCCGTTCCACCTACGTCACGCTCCTGCTCGGCCTCGGCCTGTCGCTGGGCATGACGGCGCTCGTCAGCCTGGCCGTGGGGAGCACGTTCGAGGAGTGGACCGCGTCCGACCAGGCGACGTTCGAGCCGATCATGTTCTCGCTGGTGGGCATCGTGTTCGGCGGCATCGTCTACTCCGTGTTCGGCGTGCTCGTGGGTTCGGCGGAGTACTCCAGCGGCATGATCCGCCTCACCCTGACCGCCACGCCGAAGCGAGGCCGCGTGCTGGCGGCGAAGGCGCTGCTGGTCACGGTGGTGGTGGGCGTGTTCTCGTTGCTGAGCACGGTGGGCATGTTCTTCCTGGGCCAGGCCATCCTGGGCTCGTACGACATGCCCACCGCGAGCCTGTCCGACCTGGACGCGCAACGGGCGGTGTTCGGCACCGGGCTCACCGGGGCGTTCTTCCCGCTCATAGGCCTGTCGCTGGCGTTCCTGCTCAGGAGCACCGCGGGTGCGATCACGGCGGTGCTGGGCGTGCTATGGCTGCCAGAGATCTTCGGCGGCCTGCTCCCCAACTGGTGGCGAGAGAACGTGCTGAGCCTGCTGCCCGGCCCCGCCCTGGATAGCGCCGTCATTGGCCACATCGTCGACTCGTCCATGTACCCGGACCCCGTGGTGGGCGGGTTGATGGCGGCCGGCTGGCTCGTCCTGGCCCTTGGCAGCGCCTTCGTGCTGCTCGTGCGTCGAGACGCCTGACGCGCGCGGAGGCGATGCGAGCGAAACGAAGGGGCCCGCCACCTGGCGGGCCTCTTCTGTCGTCTTACTCTCGTCTTACTCTCGTCTTACTCGAGGCGTGGTTACTCGAGGCGTGGTTACTCGAGGTGTGGCGCTCGAGGGCTGGCGCTCAGGCGGGGCCGGGGGCGGCCTCGGTCACGGCGTCAGCGCGGAGGGCGGCGAGTTCCTGCTCCACCGCGCGGAGGTGGCGGCGCGCATCCCGGTCGCGCGTGAAGCGCTCGGTGATGTCGCGGGCGTGCGCCAGGGCCCCCACGGCGTTGCCGTCAGCGTCCAGCACAATGCTGAAACTCAACTCCACGTAGAAGTCCTCGCCGTTGGCGTGGCGGGCACGGGTGGCCAGCGCCTGGCCCACGTACTTCGTCTTGCGCTCCGTCAGGGCGCGCTCGAAGCCGCGGTCATGGGCCTCCCGGAACTGTTCCGGGATGATCACGTAGAGGCCGCCGCCCAGCACGTCGGCGGCCTTGTGGCCGAACACCCGCTCCGCAGCCGGGTTCCAGTACCGCACCAGGCCCTCCCGGTCCGCGAAGATGATCGCGTCCGGCGCCTGCTCCAGCAGCGTGTGCGCATCCCATCCGGTGGTCATGGCATCCCCTCCTCGCGCTGCGGCATTCGGGGCACCCGCCGATCGGAGGCCGGTGCAACACGCCACCGGATCGTCTCCCGTCCCGACGCAAGGACGCAGCGACTTTTGTTGGAACGCAGCGTCCCTGCGCGCACGCTACGGTAACGGTGCGACGAAAGACGCTGCACTCGGCCGTGCGACGCCGCACCGTGGGGTGGCGCCCGCACCCATGCGCGCCTGACCTCGGATGTCTCGAGGGGCGCGTGACTTCCCGGCGGGCCGGGGTGACGGGGCCCGCGCGCCCGGCTACCGTCCCAGTGCAGGCAGCGCAGGAGGTTCTCTCATGTTCAAGCACATCGTGGTGACGCTGGACGGATCGTCCTACGGAGAGCGCGTGCTGCCGTACGTCGCGGACCTCGCAGACCTCGGACAGGCGCACGTGACCCTGCTCACGGTGATCGCCACGGACGCGCCGCCGCCGGGCGCCGAGGGGGACGAGGCGAGCAGCGCACCGCCCCGCCACAGCAAGGCCTACGAGGCGTATCTGGACAAGCACGCCGAGGGCCTCCGGGGGGCGGGCGTGCAGAACGTGGCAGTGGAGGTGCGTGCGGGCTCCGCAGCGCGCACCATTGCGGACGCCGCGCGCGAGTTGGGCGCGGACCTCATCGCCATGAGCACGCAGGGCCTGGGTGCGGAGACGGAGCAGGGCCTGGGCGGCGTGGCGTCCAAGGTGCTGATGCTGGCGCCGTGCCCGGTGTTCATGGTGCGCATCCAGAGACCGGAGCCCGCCAGGAACCCGGCCGAAGAACGCTGGCAGGCCGAGGGCGGCGCCAACGTCGGGTAGCCCTCCGCGCGACTCCGGGTGATATTCACGCGTTATTCATGAAGCGCGTGACCGTGCCCATCCGTGGTTTCGATACGCTCGAACTGGCAGCAACTGCTGTCTGTTTTATGGACGGCAAAAACGCCCATATATCGGCCTCTTCGCCCCGATGGGGCGAGGCGCCAGGGCGTGGGCCGTCCATGCGTACCACCGGGAGGAGGACGACCATGTCCATGCAATCGAGCGAGATCCGCCGCGAGTCGAGCACTCCCACGCTCGACGTCCCCATGCAGGCCCAGGTCTACGCCCGTCTGCGCAACCGCCTCCGCGAAGTGGAGACGCTCCTGGAGCAGTCCCGCGCCGACCGCCTGGACGAGAACGGCGAGCCGAGGCATGTAGCCGAGCGGGCCGTGCTGGAGTCGCAGGCCGCCAGCCTTCGGGCGATCTCGAAGGCGGCGCAGGTTGTGCCCATTGGCGCACACGCCATCATCGGCAGCACAGTGCACGTGAGTTCCGCAGAAGGCGCCGCCGTGGAGCGCTACGAGATCGTGATCCCCACGGAGGCGGATCCCGCCACCCGCAAGGTGTCCTTCGACTCCCCGATTGGCGCGGCGCTGCTGGGCCGGGCGGTGGGCGACACGGCCGTGGTCTCCACGCCTCGTGGAGACCGCCACCTCCGCGTTATGGTGATCCAACACGACTAATCGCCGGCGCCGGGCTGGCCGGTAGCCGGCGGCGAGAGACGTTGCGATGACGGCGGGGCACATGACCCCGGATACCGGCAGCGGCCCCACGCGCAACCACGCGCCCGGCCTGGATCAGGACCTCGAGCAGGATCTGGGCCGGGTGCTGGCGCTCTGGCTCGTGGACGAGGGATCGTCCGCGGACGACATCGCGGCGCGCGTGCAGGAGATGGCCTCTCGCTTTGACCGGGAGGCCGCCTCCGCAGCGCTGGCGGAACTCGCAGACGCCGGGCTGGTGCGCACCCGCGCCCGCAGCGGCGACGAGGTGGACTATGTCCGCACCACGCTGGGGCACGAATACGTGGGCGACGGGTTCGCCTCGGACTCCCCGGTGGCCACGCGCCTGGCGGAGTTGGAGCACCTGCGCACGGACCTGGTGGCCACCATCGCGCACGAACTGAAGACGCCGCTCACCGCCATCCGTACCTGTGTGGGCCTGCTCATCGACTCCGCCGGCCGCGCGGACGAGGAGGTGCGGGAGCGCTTGCTGACGCGCGTGGCCACCAGCGCGGAGAGCATGCAGCACCTGATCGCCAACCTGCTGGATCTGGCCGGCTATCGGGCTGGCAGCGTGCAACTGGAGCCGCGCTGGGTGGACGCCACGCAGGTGGCCCGGGACGCCGCCGCCTACCTGGCGCCGCAGATCGAGGAACGCCGGCAGGAGGTGCGCTTCACCGCGCCGCCCGCCCTGCAGGTCTACGCCGACCGACGCCGCCTGGAACAGGCGCTGGGGAACCTGCTCTCCAACGCCCTCAAGTTCTCGCCGCCGGACTCGGTGATCGAGGTCACCGTGCGGCCGGACGGCGACCAGGTGGCGTGGGACATCCGTGACCACGGCGAGGGCATCACGGAGGAGGACCAGAGCCACCTCTTTGAACGGTTCTTCCGCGGGCGCGGCGACCGCGAGGGCGGGACGGGACTGGGCCTGCCAATTGCGCTGGCGGCGGTGCAGGCGCACGGTGGCTCCATCACCGTGGACAGCGAGCCGGGACGGGGGAGCACCTTCACCGTGACCATCCCCGTAGCCCGCGACCCGGGTGGTCACGACGAAGACGGAGGTCAGTCGTGAGACTGCTGATCGTGGACGACGCGCCCGAGGTGGTGGAGTCCGTGCAACTGGACTTCATGCTCATGTGGCCCGGCGCCGAGGTGCTCTCCGCCGGTGACGGCCAGACCGGCATGGAGATGCTGAGCCGCGAGACGTTTGACCTGGTCCTGCTGGACATTGGCCTGCCGGACGAAGACGGCTTCACCGTGCTGGAGCGCATTCGGGAGACCTCCAACATCCCGGTGGTGATGCTGACCGCGCGCGACGCCACGGAGGAGAAGATCCGGGGGCTCCAGATGGGCGCGGACGACTACATCACCAAGCCCTTCAACCACCGCGAACTGATCGAGCGCGTGCGCGCCGTCCTCCGTCGCGTGGAACTCACGCGCTCCAGCGGCCCCACCGTGCGTTACGAAGACTTCGAGATGGACTTCCAGAAGCAGGAGGTGCGCGTGGGCGGCAAGCCGGTGCACCTCACGCCCACGGAGTACAACGTGCTGCACCACCTGGTCCAGCACCAGGGCCTGGTGCAGGGCCACGAGACGCTGCTGAAACAGGTATGGGGACCGGAGTACCGGGACGAGGTGGAGTACCTCCGGGTCTACGTGCGCCGCATCCGCGAAAAACTGGGCGACGACCCGGATCGCCCGCGGTACATCGCCACGGTCCGGGGCTACGGCTACCGCTTCGGCCCGTCCCGCCCAGCCGTGCCCGCGTAGGACGCGCCGGTGCACTTCCCGCTGCGCATGGACGCCCGCCTCGGTTCAGCCATGGGCGCCTCGGACGGAGCGGCGGCGGTGGCGACGGAGGCGATGGCGCAGACGGGGCCGCAGCGGCGGGCGCGCGGCGTGATCCCCGGAGGCACGGGCATGGTGACCGGCGGCGTGCGTCCTCGGCCGGCGCCGCCCCGCCCGGCCGAGGACTCCCCGCCAGCGCCGCTCGAGCCCCCGAGGCAGGCGTCCCAGGCGGCGGCGGCCTCGGGCTCTGGTGCCCGGACCGCTGGGGTGACCTGGACTCGCCCGCCTCGGGCTGAACGCAAGCCCGAGGGCGAGGACGAGCAGAAGGATGCTCTCCGCGGCCAGCCATCCGAAAATCGGTGGGGGCATGTGCGTTCGCTCCTGTGCCTCACGCGCGGGGGACAGGGACGGGTTGGCGCGCGTGAGGCAGTTGCATCGTCGCGCGTCCTCTGTACGGACGCAGGGCCTTTAGTCACGCCCGCCGAGGAGTCGCGCCAGTCGAGCAGGACAGCCGGAGGCCGGAACAGGGAGAGCGCATCGTCACAGGGCGGCGCCGGAGCGCAGGACAAGAGGGGCGGCTATGGAGACTGATCAGCCAGCGGTGGAACACGAGGGCCCCACGGGGCCCCATGCGCTGTTCCTGGACGGGTTGGACCAGGACACCCGCGAGCGCTTCATCGAACGGGCGGTGCGCCGCCGGTTCGACGTGGAGGAGATGATCCTGCACGAGGGCGAACCGGGCGCCGGCCTGTTCGTCACCACGCGCGGGCTGGTGAAGGTGTTCAAGACCTCCGTCAACGGCCGCGAGCAGGTGCTCCGCTACGCGCCCTCCGGCTCGTCCTTCAACGAGGTCACCGTGCTGGACGGGGGAGTGAACCCCACCAGCGCCCAGGCGGTGACCTCCACGGAGGTGCTGATCATCTCGCGCCAGTTGATGAGTGAACTGGGCGACAACGACGTGCGCGTCAACCGCGCCATCGTGGACTCCATGAGCGGCCTCTACCGCCACCTGATGCAGATGGTGGAGGACCTCTCCTTCCGCCACGTCTCGGAGCGCGTGGCGCGCGTCCTGTTGCAGTCCGTGATGCCCCGCCCGGGCGTGGGCGCCGGCGTGGACATGCACCGTCGCCTCACGCAGAGCGAGATCGCGGAGATGATCGGCAGCACGCGGGAAGTCGTGGGCCGGGCGCTGCGCGAACTGGAGGACGCCGGCGCCATCCGCGTGGAGCGTGGCGTGATCTCGCTGGTGGACGCCTCGCGCCTGGAGTCGTAGCCGCCCACCGCGTGGCCTGACCGCGGACGCCCTCCCGCTACTCCCGCGCTCGGGGACTTTTGTCGCAGACCAATACGGAATCGCGGCCCATGGTTGGAGCGTGGGACGGGGCCTGCCGCCGCGGGCGGGCCCCGCCCCCGTGACCCCGCCGACGCGGGTGGGTGCTCCCGCCGCTCGGCCCGCCGGACGCCCTACTGGACGCCCTGCTCGAAACGAGGAGCGTGTAGTGGCTCAGTTGACCCAGGTCGCCGTCCCCGAACAGTCAGCAGTGTGGTCATGGATGACCACCGTGGACCACAAGCGAGTGGGCGCCATGTACGGCGTCACGGCGCTGATCTTTTTCCTGATCGGCGGCGTGGAAGCGCTCATGATCCGCACGCAACTGGCCCAGCCCAACGGCCAGGTGATTGATGCGGAACTCTACAACCAACTCTTCACCACCCACGCGCTGACCATGATCTTCCTGGCGATCATGCCGCTGACGGTGGCGCTGATGAATTACCTCATCCCGCTGCACATCGGCGCTCGGGACGTGGCCTTCCCTCGGTTGAACGCGCTCAGTTACTGGGTCTACCTGGGCGGCGGCGTGATGTTGACCGCCTCCTTCTTCCTGGGCGGGGCGCCCAACGGGGGCTGGTTTAACTACGCGCCACTGAGTACGCCTGAGTTCTCGCCCGGCTCCGCCATCGACTTCTACGTGATCTCGCTGCTGATCCTGGGTGTGTCGTCCTTGATTGGCGCGATGAACTTCATCGTCACGATCATCAACATGCGCGGGCCGGGCATGACCATGATGCGGCTGCCGGTCTTCACGTGGTCTGCGCTGGTTGCGTCGTTCCTGCTGCTGCTGTCGCTGCCGGTGCTGTCGGTGGCCCTCATCCAGTTGTACTTCGACCGGAACTTCGGCACCCACTTCTTCGTGCCGGAGGCTGGCGGCGACCCCATCCTGTGGCAGCACATCTTCTGGATCTTCGGCCACCCGGAGGTCTACATCCTGGTGCTGCCCTCCATGGGCATCATCTCCGAGGTGCTCCCGGTCATGGCGCGCAAGCCGCTCTTCGGCTATTCCGCTGTGGTCTTCTCCACCATCGCCATTGGGGTGCTGGGCTTCGGCGTGTGGAGCCACCACATGTTCACCACCGGCCTGGGCACGGTGCCTCAGATCGCCTTCTCCGCCAGCACCATGGCCATTGGCATTCCCACGGGGATCAAGATCTTCAACTGGCTGGGGACCACGTATGGCGGCAGCCTGCGCATGAACACGGCCATGTACTACGCGCTGTCGTTCATCGTGCTGTTCACCATCGGCGGTATCTCCGGCGTGATGCACGCCAGCCCGGGCGTGGACTCGCACCAGCAGGACTCCTACTTCGTGGTGGCGCACATCCACTACGTCCTGTTCGGCGGGTCGATGATGGGCCTGTTCGCCGGGTTCTACTACTGGTTCCCCAAGGTCACCGGGCGCTTCCTGTCCGAGGTGATCGGCAAGTGGTCCTTCTGGCTGATGTTCGCGGGCGTCAACCTCACCTTCTTCCCCATGCACTTCCTGGGCCTCTCCGGGATGCCGCGCCGCATCTACACGTACGAGGCGGGCCTGGGCTGGGACACCTGGAACTTCGTCGCGACCATCGGCTCGTTCGTCCTGGGCTTCGGCGTGCTGCTGTTCGTGGTGAACGTGGTGCACTCCATGCGCCAGCCGCGCACCGTACCGGACAACCCGTGGGACGCCAGCACGCTGGAGTGGGCCACGAGTTCGCCCCCGCCCGCCCACAACTTTGACCGTATCCCGGAAGTCCGAGACCGCGACCCACTGTGGTACGAACGCGAGCACCCGCAGGAGCACTCGGACGCGCCGGTGGGCCACATCCACCTGCCGCCGCCCTCCTATTTCCCGATGGTGGTGGCGCTGGGCATCATCACCATGGGCGTGGGCTTCCTCTCCCACCTGGCGCTCACGTTCGCGGGGCTGGCCCTGCTCGTCTACGGTGTGGTCGCCTGGGCGATGGAGCCCACGGACTGACCTCACGCTGAGGGCCGCCGCCGCCCACACCAACCCTGGCCGGCCATTCGGGCCGGCCAGCCGTACGGGAGGGTGACATGACCGACCCGAGGATCGCCGACGCGCTGGAGCGCGAGCACCGCGAGATCGACGCCGGCCTGGCCGAGTTCACGGCCGCGCTGGACGGCGGCGAGTGGCGCACCCAGCCCCTGCTGGACGCCGCAGCCGCCCTCCGCCGTCACATCTACATCGAAGAGGAGATGCTCTTCCCGGCGCTACGCGCCGCGGGCCTCTGGGGCCCCGTGGCCGTGATGCTGCGCGAGCACGGCGAGATCTGGAGCGCTCTGGACGAACTCGAGGAAGTGGCGGGCGAGCAAGTCAGCGACGACAACGCACGCCAGGTCTACCGCCGCCTCGCCGCGCTCCTCGAGATCCACAACGACAAGGAAGAGGCCATCCTGTACCCGCAGTCGGACACGGTGGTGGACGAGGCGACGCGCTCTCGCATTGAGCACTACCTTGAGCACAGCACGCTCCCGCCCGGCTGGACCTGCCAGGCGCTCGCCTGAGGAGGGCCGTCTCGTGGCTGACCCGTTCGCGCAACTGACCGAGGAGCACGAGCAGATCGCCGCCGCCGTAGCCGTGGCACGCAATGCAGCAGAAGCCGTCGCCGCCTACCCGGACGACGAGAGCCTGATCCCGGCCATGCTGGAGGAGTTGCGAGGCCTCCAGCGCTTCATGGCGCGGGAACTGGCGCTGCACATCGCGCGCGAGGAGCAGGTGATCTTCCCGGCCTTCCGCGCGCTGGACGGCCATGACCGCCTGGTGGACGAACTCCTGGTTCAGCATGACCGCGTGCGCGAACGTCGGGCGCTCCTCGACCGCGTGATGGCGGCGCTGGAGGACCACCACGACGAGGTGGAGCAGCAGAGCGAGCGCCTTGCGGAGCGCCTCGCCGCCGCCGGTGCGGCGCCGTCCCCGGAGGTGCTGCGGGAGTTGCTGGACGGCGTGCGGCAACTGGACTGGATCCTGCAGGGCCACTTCTCGGACGAAGAAGACGACATGTTCGCCCCCGGCGCGGAACTCTTTGAGCCAGCGGAACTGGAGCGCCTGTCCGCCGCCATGAAGGAGATCCAGTAGCCAGCGCGGTGGAGAGGAGGTCCCTGTGACCGAGTTGATCACCGTGGGCCATGGGACGCTGAGTCAGGACGCCTTTGTCGAGTTGCTGCGCCAGGCGGAGGTACGCGCCGTCGTGGACGTGCGCATCGCGCCAGGCAGCCGCCGCAGCCCTCATTTCCTGCGCGAAGCACTGGAACGCTGGCTGCCGGAGGCCGGCGTGGGCTACCGCTGGGAGCAGGCGCTAGGCGGCTTCCGGCCGGAGCCGCTGGTGGTGCTGGACACCGCGCTCCGTAACGCCTCGTTCCGCGCCTACGCTGCGTACATGCGCACACCGGAGTTCCAGGCGGCGCTCCGGGGCATGCTCGCGAGCGCGGAGGAGACGCGCACCGCGGTGATGTGCAGCGAGACGGTGTGGTGGCGCTGCCACCGACGGCTGATCGCGGACCACGCAACGCTGCTGGACGGAGTGGCGGTGCACCACCTGATGCCACCGGGACGCCTCGCCCCGCACGCGGTCACGCACGGCGTGCGCGTGGCGGGCACGTCGCTGCTCTACGACCGCACGGACGAGGACTCGGCCTCGAGCGGCTAGCGATGGCCCACTCGGTGACCGGCTAGATGCGGTACTCGCCGGTATCCGCGCGCTGGAGGGCGCCCTCCGCCCCCGCGAGGCCGGGCACCACCGGCGCCGAGGGGCGCTGGGCGGCGCGACGCCGAGGCGTGAGCAGGATGTGGGCCGCGCGGTCCAGCACGAACCCCAGCGCGCCGATCACCACGATCGCCGCCACCAGGTCCGAGTAGGCGAAGCGGTCCCGTGAGTCCAGGATGAAGTAGCCCAGCCCAGAGTCCACGCCCAGCATCTCCGCCGGCACCAGGATGATCCACGCCGTGGTCAGCGCCAGCCGCAGGCCGGTCAGCACGTCCGAGCGGATGCCCGGCCACACGATCGTGCGCATCATCTCGAACGGGGTGGCCCTCAGGCTGCGGCCCAGCATCAGCCACTGCGGATCCAGCGCGGCCACGCCGGCGCTGGTGCTCAGGGCAATGGGCCACACCGCGCCGATGGCGATCAGGAAGTACACGGGCTGGTCGCCCACGCCGAACCAGATGATCGCCAGCGGCGTCCACGACAGCGGCGAGACCATCCGCACGAATGAGGCCACCGGCCCCGCCACCCGGTTGAACACCGGCAGCCCGCCCAGCGCGAGGCCGAACGGAATGCCGATGGCCGCCGCGATCAGCAGGCCCACCAGGATGCGCTTCAGGCTGGCCGCCACGTGGCGGTTCAGGGCGCCCTCTGCCAGCAGGTCCGCCAGGGCCCGGGCGCCCCGGTCAGGCGCGAACGCCGCCAGGAAACTCCCGGGCTCCACGAACAGGCGGACGGCGGCCCACCACAACGCCACGGCCAGGACGCCGCCCAGCACGGGCAGCGCCACGGTGGCGGCCACGCCGCCGACACGCGCGCGCAGGTCGGGACGAGGGCGGGCCTGCTGCATTACACGTCGATCCGCTCTTCGCGCTCCAGGCTCGGCTCAATGTCGAAGCGCTCGGCGCCGCCGGCAGCCTCGATGGCCGCGCGGGCGTACTGGTCGTCCACCAGCATGCGGTGCGCCTCCGCCGGGTCCAGGTCCTGCAGGAAGGCGTTGTCGCCCTCCACCACCGTCTGTTTCAACTCCTCGATCAGGCGCTCCGTGTACGTGGAGTACGGGAACGGCTGGAAGTCGATGCGCTGGGTCTCCCACTCCGGGTGCTGGATGGCCCCCAGCGGCCCGTACTCCTCGATGTCGTAGTGCGACATCGCGCGTTCGATGACTTCCAGCGGCTGGGGCAGGTAGTTCTCGCCGTCACCGGAGAGCAGGCGCGCGGCCTCCACCCGGTTCTCGCGGGCGTAGACCTGCGCGCGGGCCAGGCTGCTGACCACCGCCTGCGACCAGTTGGGGCGATTGACCACGTCGTCCTCGTGCATGATCGCCACGCAGCAGGCGTGCTCGAACCAGACGTCCGGGATGAAGCGCAGGATCTTGCCCACGCCGTTGACCTCCGCCACCGCGTTGAACGGGTCCGCCACGATGTAGCCGCTGATCGAGCCGTTGGCCAGTCCGGGCGGCATGTCCGGCGGCGCCATCACCACCAGTTTCACCTCGCCCGCCTTCGGGTCGCCGGTCGTGATGGGGGTCAGGCCCGCCTCGCGCAGCAGCATCTGCAACACCACGTTGTGGACGGAGTACCAGAAGGGGATGCCGAAGGTGGTGCCGGAGAGGTCGTCCAGGCTGTCCACGTTGTTCGCCACCGTCAGCGCGGACCCACCGGTGTGGTTCCACGCCACCAGTTTCAGCGGGAAGTTCTGGCCGAAGCGGAGCCAGATGGCCATGGGCATGAGCAGGTGCACCACGTCCACCTGCCGCGCCTGGAACGCCTCCGCGATCTGCGCCCAGCCTCGGAAGAGCGTGGGGGCGGCGGGATCGAGGCCCGCCTCCTTGTAGTAGCCCAGGGCGTCCGCCAGGATCAGCGGCGTGGCGTCTGTGATGGGCAGGTAGCCCACGCGCAACTCGGTCTTCTCCAACCCGGCCGCCGCCGTGGCGCCCGAGCCGCCCGGCGTAGCCGAGGCCGTCCCGTTGCCGCCACCATTTCCATTGCCGTCGTCGTCATCGCCGCAGCCGATCAGGGCCGCACCCGCCAGGCCGGCCGCCCCCAGGGCGGTGCTGCGCAGGAACGTGCGACGGTCCAGGGGGTCCGGGCGGCCCAGGCGGCCGAGGCCGGACCTGAGGCTCGCCGCGCCGTTGCGCGGCGTCCAGAGGGAGGGAGACATGGCGGTAACCTTCCGATGTGGACGCACAGTGCGCCCATGTTCCAACTGTTGGCGTGACTTATTGGGTGGGCGAGACGCCCGGCAGCGGCCGTGTGGCCTCACCGCGGCCGCCGGCGCCTGCCGAGGCAAGGGCGGTGTCCGGAGCCGAGAGGGGGCCGCCGCTGGCGACCTCGCTGTAGGTGCGGAGCACCTCCTCGCGCAGGGTGGCCATCTGGCGTGGTTCGCCGGCGTCCGAGCCCAGGCTCCAGGTGCGACAGATCCGGCCGGGCGAGGGTGACATCAGCGCCACCCGGTTGCCCAGCAGGATCGCCTCCTCCACGTCGTGCGTGACCATGACCACGGTCAGGCCCAGGCTCTGCTGCACGCCCACCAGCCATTGCTGCATGCTGCGGCGCGTGAGCGGATCCAGCGCTCCGAAGGGCTCGTCCAGCAAGATCACGCGCGGCCGCGTGACCACGGTCCGAGCCAGCGAGACGCGCTGCGCCTGGCCGCCGGACAGTTCGCTGGGGTACGCCTCCGCCAGGTCGGCCAGGCCGAACTCCGCCAGCGTGCGGTCCACCAGCCCCGCTTCCTTCGCGCCACGGTTGGCGCGGTAACGCAGGCCCAGGGTGACGTTGTCGCGCACGTTGAGCCACGGCAGCAGGAGCGGCTGCTGGAAGACGATGCCCACGTCTCGCCCGTGCTCGCCGGGCGCGACCTCCACGGTGCCTTCGTCCAGTTGGTCCAAGCCGGCAATGATGCGCAGCAACGTGCTCTTGCCGCAGCCGCTGGGGCCCAGCAAGACCACCACCTCGCCGTCCTGGACCTCCAGGTCCAGGTCCTCGAAGACCGTGAACTGCTGTCCACGTGCTCCGAAGCGACGGGCGCCGCCGGTTACGCGGAGCGGGCGAGCAGCCACTGTAGTTGTACCTCCGTGGGCGCCTGCACCGGCAGGAACGCCGCTTCGCGGAGACGCCGTGCCGTGCCACTGTGCAGCATGTAGCCGCGCCCACCCGCCAGTTTTGACTCCAGCGAGACGGCCTCCACTGTCAGCCGCCCAAAGTCCAGCCGCAGTTGCAGCAGCGGACGATGCTCCAGGTCCTCGCGGTGTGGGTGCCCGGCGTACTCCCGCAGCCGCCCCGAGGCCGACTCGAAGCGCGCGCGCAGGTCCTCATACGCCGGAGCGAGGATCTCGCGAGGGCCATCCAGCAGCGCGCCGGCCTCCGACAGCGCGCGGGTGGAGAGGCCCCAGCAGAAACTGCTCTGCAGCAGGAGGAACGTGGGCAACACACGCCCCACGAAGCGGTCGAAGTCCCGCGTCAGGATGTCCGCATCCGTGATCACGGCGTCCTCGAACACGGGCGACGTGCTGCTGGTGGCCTGCAGGGCCAGGAGTTCCGGGTAGGCAGGCAGCCTCAGGCCCGGCGTCGCCTCGGTAAAGGCGAAGATCACGCGGTCCTGCGGGTCGTCCTCATTCGCGGCGGCGCCGATGGAGACGAAGGGCGGCTGCAGGTTGGACGCCCAGGCGATGCGCCCGTTCAGGACCATCCCGTCCGCCGTGCGACGGAAGGTGAGCGTCAGCGGCGTGCCCGCCAGGTAGTTCGCCGTGGCAGCCGCAAACGAGGTGGAGCCCAGGATCTCCCCGGCGGTCAGGCCCGCCAGGAACCGCTCCCGCACCGGACTGTCCGCGTCCGCCTGGTGGACGTACTCCGTGGCCATCCGGTGACACCACATGGCAAACGCCTGGCTCATGCAGTCCAGGGAGAGCGTGCCCAGCACCTCGCACATCTGCGAGAACTGGTCTGGCGTGTCGCGTTCGTACACGCCCAGGTCGCCCACCCCCATGCTGGAGATGTGCGCAATGCCCTCGCGGAGGGTGACCTCGCACCCGTCCACCTGCTGGGCACGCGACCCCACGTAGGCGCGCAATGCCTGGTGGAGTGTCTCGTCACGGAGCAGGACAGGTTCTGCCACGGTGGTGGTCATGGTTAGTGTTACTCCCCGAGACGGGTCAGGCGGTCGACAGGGGTGTCCACGGCAGCGCGGGCGCGGAGGACAGCGTCTTCGTCCGGCGCGTCATAGAAGCAGAGGCACTTCACCATGTCCTCGCGCACGTACGTGCGCAGGAAGTGGGTCTCCGGCACCTGTGCGTAGAGCGGCGACTTCTCCTGCTTGCGGTTCAGGTACTGGTCCATGGTGATCCCCTCCGGGATGTCCCACTCCACCAGGTACTGAGCGCCGGCCTTCTTCTGCTTCAGGTCTTCCAGTTCGGCGCCCACCAGGCGCACCGGGGCCACCTCGTCAAACTCGAAGCCCGCCTCGCGGAAGAAGTGTTCCACCACTTCCGGCGTGCGGTGCTCCACGATCGCGTAGGCCAGGCCAGCCTCACGGCTGACCTGCACCTCGATCAGTTCGCCGTTCGACTTCGTCGCCGTTTCCGCCAGGCGCTCAAACAGCCCATCAAGCCCCTCCGCACCCTCGCCCGGGAGCGGCACTTCCAACAGGAACAGAGACATCAAGCCCCCCTACCGACCGTTGCCGTAATTCCTGAGTATGTTACTCGGGATCATCGGGTTTAGGTATAGCAGGTGCAATGACAACAGTCACCCACCGCCGCGTGCGTCCGAGGCGCCGCCCTCGGGCCAGCCGACGGTGAGATCCACCACGGTGGCCACGGCCACGCTGAACCCGAGCGCGACGCCGGAAGACGATGCGGACGCGGTGGCGGTGGCGCGCAGACGCCGAGCGCCCTCGAACGCGTCGCTTATCGCGAGAGTGGGGTGGCGTCCGAGATGCGGCCGAGTTTGTGGGGGTTGCGCATCGCGTACACGTGGGTCACGCGGCCGTGCAGGGCGACGAGGGTGACGACGGTCCGACCGTCGCCGGGGACGTCGAGGACCAGCGCCGGCGAGCCGTTGATCTGGACACTGGATGCGCCAATGTCTGACACCAGGCGCCCCGCCGCCGCCAGGAGCGCCGCGACCCGGGCGGCTCCCTCGATCGGCTGGCGGACGGTGGGGGCAATGCCTCCGCCGTCGCCCACCATCACCACGTCCGGCGCAAGGACTTCCAGCAGGGCCTCCACCTTCCCCGTGCGGACTGCGCTCATGAAGCGCTCCATCACGGCCTGCTGTTGACCGGGATCGACCTCCATGCGCGGGCGTCGGTCGGCGACGTGCCGGCGGGCGCGATGCCCGATCTGGCGGACGGCGGCGGGCGTCTTGTCCAGCGTCTCCGCGATCTCGCCATAGGAGAGGTCGAACACCTCGCGCAGGACAAACACGGCCCGTTCGGTGGGGGTCAGCGTTTCCAGCACCGTGAGCATCGCGATGGAGACGCTCTCGGCCAGTTCTACATCCTCTGCAATGTCGGGACTGGTGAGGAGTGGCTCGGGGAGCCACTCGCCCACGTAGTCCTCGCGGCGTCGGGTAAGCGTCCGCAGGAGATTGAGCGCCTGCCGGGTGACGATGCGGACCAGGTAGGCGCGCGGGTCGCGCACCTGTGCCTGGTCCACGGCATCCCATCGCAGCCAGGTCTCCTGCACCACGTCTTCCGCGTCCGCAGCAGATCCGAGCATCTCGTAGGCGACGGTGAAGAGCAGGCCGCGATGGGTGAAGAACGGATCGGTGCGCATGCCGGCTCCTCGGCTCTTTCGGCTACTCCCGGAGTATGGCTGCCCTCAGGCGGGCGCAGCGGCGGACGTCCGAGGCACGGGCAGCGGCGGAAGGCCGCACGCGTCCGCGATGCCCTGCGCCGTGATGCCCAGCGCCACGTTGCTGCGGCTCGTCAGGTTCGCCGCACCGATGCATGCCGTCAGTTCAATGAGTGCCGGCGCGCCCAGTTGCTCCAGCAGCCGCGCGGACAACTCGTCCGTCACCGTCGGAGGCGTCTGGCTCATGGCCTCCGCGTATTCCAGCACGTCCCGCTCCAGCGGCGTGAACACATCGGCCGTGCGCCATCCGGGTACCTGGCGCGCCTTCTCCATGTCCAGGTTGTCGTTGTGGGCCTGGAAGTAGCCCAAGTCCAGGCAGAAGGAGCAGCCCACCGTGGAGACGGCCGCCATCTGGGCGAATGACTTCAACTGGCGGTCGCACTGGTCCCACTTCTCCATCTTGCCGAACAACCCGAAGGTCGTCTTCAGCACCGGCAGGTTGTGCCACATCACGCCCAGCGAGTCCGGCACCAGGCCCATGCTGCGCTTGCTGTACCACTTCGCGATGGCGCCGTAGATGCCGCGGATCTCGGTAGGGGGGACTCGAGTCTGGTTGGTCATGTCACCTCCAGGGTGAATTTCAGCACTGTCCGGCTGTCAACCATGAGACACCGTTGGCTCGTCAGTTGTGACATTGCATGAGGAGGGGCCGGCTTGAGGTGAGCCCGGCATGAGGAGCGTTGCCCACGGCGCGCCGGCGCATGCACCCCGCCACCCCGCCACCTCGCAACGGGGCCACCTCGCAACGGGGCCGTGAGGGCGCGCGCTGGTAGACTCGCGCTCGATGCCGAGCACTACATCGACGCGTGGCGGGCCCTCGATTCTGATCGCCGGTGGAGGCATCGGAGGGCTGACGCTGGCGCTGTGTCTGCATCGGATGGGGATCGCCTGCCGGGTGTTCGAGTCCGCAGGGGAGATCCGGCCGCTGGGGGTGGGGCTCAACCTGCTGCCGCACTCGGCGCGCGTGTTGACGGTGCTGGGACTGGCGCCGGCGCTGGCTGCCTCCGGCATCGAGACGCGCGAACTCGTCTACTACTCCAAGCATGGGCGCCGCATCTGGTCCGAGCCGCGCGGCCGCCACGCGGGTTACCGCTGGCCGCAGTACTCGATCCACCGTGGCGCGCTCCAACTCCTCCTCCTGCGCGCCGTCCGCGAACGCCTGGGCGACGACGCGGTGTTGGAGGGCCACCGCTTGGTGGGGTTCGAGGAGCGCGACGGCGCCGTGGTGGCCTCGTTTGCGGGGCGCGACGGCGGTGCGAGGGCGACGGCGCGCGGGGACGTGCTGGTGGGCGCGGACGGCATCCACTCCACGGTCCGCGCCGCGTTCTACCCGGACGAGCAGGAACCGAAGTTCTCCGGGCGGCTGCTGTGGCGCAGCGTGACGCGCAGTAGTCCATTCCTCACGGGCGAGTCGATGATCATGGCAGGCCATGCGAGCCAGAAGTTCGTTGCCTACCCCATCTCTCCGCAGGCGCGCGACGAGGGGGCGTCGCTGGTGAACTGGGTGGCCGAACTCACCATCGGTGGCGACGAGGAGCCCACGCGAGACTGGAACCGCGAGGTGGACCGCGACCGATTCGCGCCGGCCTTCGAGGCGTGGCGGTTCGACTGGCTGGACGTGCCGCACCTGATCGCCGACTCCGGCCCGGTGTACGAGTTCCCGATGTCGGACCGTGACCCGATCGCCCGCTGGTCGTTCAGCCGCACCACGCTCCTGGGCGACGCCGCACATCCGATGTACCCCATCGGCTCGAACGGTGCGTCGCAGGCGATCCTGGACGCGGCCGCGCTCGCGCAGGCGCTCGCGGAGGTGGACGACCTCCCGGCGGCGCTCCAGCGGTACGAGGCTGAGCGGCTGGAGCCCACCTCCCGCATCGTGCTGGCGAACCGCGGACAGGGGCCAGAGGCGGTGATGCAGATAGTGGAAGACCGCGCGCCTCAGGGCTTCGCGCGGCTGGGCGACGTGATCAGCGACGAGGAATTGAAGACGGTGGCCTCCGGATACAAGCGAGTCGCCGGCTTCGACCTGGAGGCCCTGAACGCCAGGGGGGAGACGAGCCTTGTCTGAACACCCGCTGCCCGCGCAGCCGGACGGACACACCCCGCCGGGCCTGGAGTTCGCCTTCGAGGCGCTCGTGGACGTCGCGCGCCCGTTGGACGTGGGCGACAGCCCGTACGGCACGCGCCGCATCATCCCGATCACGGGCGGCACGTTCGAGGGCCCGCTGCTGCGCGGCGAGGTGGTGCCCGGCGGGGCGGACTGGCAGGTCGTGCACTCGAACGCCCTCGTGACGCTGACCGCCACCTATGCGCTGCGCACGGACGACGGTGCGCTGATCGCCGTCACGAACAGCGGCTTCCGGCGCGCCGACCCCGCCCTCATGGCGGCGCTCGCGAGGGGCGAGGAGGTGGACCAGCGGCAGATCTACTTCCGCACCACCGCCCGCTTCGAGACGGAGGCGCCGCGCTACCGCTGGCTGAGCGACTACCTCTTCGTCGGCTCCGGCCACCGCCGGCCTCGCGGCGTCGCGATCACGTTCTGGCAGGTGGGGTAGCGGGACCGCCGCACCCTTCAGTCACCCGGCCTCAAGCCACGGAGGCCGGCGTGCGGATCACCTGGCCGGGGTAGATCAGGTCCGAGTTCACGATGGCGTTCGCCTGCGCGAGGGCTGCCGCCGTGGTGCCTGCGCGCTTCGCGATAGCGCCCAGCGTGTCGCCCGGCCGCACCACGTAGACGTGGCCGTCCACCACCTCGCCGCCCGCCACGTCCTCGGGTGGCGCGCTGGGCACGACGACCGGCGGCGGGGCGGGTGCGGCCTCCGGGATGGCGATGACCTGCCCCACGTGGATGCGGTCCGGGTTCGCGATGCCATTGCCCGTGACGAGGTCGGCCACGGTCACACCGAAGCGCCCGGCGATCGCGCTCAAGGTGTCGCCGGGTCGCACCTCGTACGTCCGCCGCGCCCCGGAGGATGCGGGGGTGGCGCCCGCGTCGGATGCCGAGGTGGACGCCGTCCCGCCGCCGCCGGCGGGCTTCAGGCGGTGGAACGCCTGCACGTGGCGGTGGATGAGGTCGCCGTAGTAGCGCGCCTGGCCGGGGCCGTTGTAGAGCGTGGCGAAGGCGTCGAAGTCGCCTCGACGCAGGGCGGCGAGCGCGGGCCCGCGTCCGTCCGCACCAGCCACGAAGTCGAACAGGCCCAGCAACTGGAAGCGCACATCGGCGCCCATGAACGCCAGCATGCCTCGAGGCGAGGGGTAGCCCAGCAGCGCGTGGTTGAAGCCCATCACCTGCGGCAGCCCCATGGAGATCGAGCGCGCGGCGGCGTCCGCATCGAGGCGTGACGCCACTTCGAATGCCGCCCACTCCAGCGGCTGCGAGCCATGGAACGCCGTCCACGCGTGGGAGGGCGACTCGCGGAAGGCGTGGCCTAGCCAGGACTGGTCGCCCGTGATGCGGAAGTGCCGGTCGAACTCCGCCGCGCGGGCGGCGTCCAGGTAGCGTCGGAAGATGTGGTTCTCGAAGCGGATGATCACCCGCCCGTCTGCGCCGAACCCCTGCCCGCCGGACTCCACGCACAGGACCGCGACGGCGTAGGCCGGGTCGATCCCGAGTTCGCGCGACACGGCAGACAGCACGCCGCCGTACAGGTTCCACGCCCGCGCCAGGCCCGCTTCCAGCGCCCCGCCGCCCGAGGCGAGCCGCTCCTTCGAGGGCGCCTCGACGTCCGCTTCGAGCAGCGCGCGTCGGGCCGCCAGGTACCCGCGGCCGTCCGGGTCCACCACCTCCACGCAGGAGGCCTCCACGAACCCGGTCTGGGGCCCGACGCCGCCCTCGGCCGGCAGTCGCAGTGTGAGCCACTTCGGGGCGCGCTCCGTCACCGCGACCAGGCAGCCGGCGGGCAGGGTGCTCAGTGGCTGGCCTCCACGCAGGGGCTGCGGGAAGACCTCCGCCACGGCGGCAATGACGACTCCGGATTGGGACACGGTGGCTCCTTATATACGGGCACGGGTAGGCGGTGCCTCAGGGTCGAAGGGACTGGCGGAAGGCCGAAGACGCATCCGGCACCGCGGAGAGACTGCGCGCTGCGCGCCGGGTGGTACAGGGCAGCAGGCGAGCCACCCGGTAGTGGTGGGTGCGCGTCTGCGAGATGGGCACGAAGCAGCGGTAGTTGCCCCGGCCGTTGCGAGGGCGGAAGGCGCCGGGGCGGTCTCGGTGCGGATGCTGGGGAGAGAGGACGAGGGCAGGGTGTACTGCGCGAGCAGATCGGGCACGAGGAAATCAGTCCTTCCCGCCGCCCGCAGGCATCCTAGCCCGCTCTCGACGGGATTGGCGAACGCATTGCTCGCCAGCGTGGACCTGCCTATAGATGCCGCTGGGTGGCACGAAACCCGGGTGACACTGCCCCGCGCCGGGGGCGCGGCAGGGGCGGCCTATTCATGCGTCCGAATTGCCACGATCTCGACGTGCCGAGGGCGGCCTGCGCCCCTCGTGTCGTCGGATGGCGGGGCGTACGCTCGCAGGGTCGACGCGCAGAGGGGCCGGGATTGGCAACCCCCGCCGAGGGCCACGGCCCGAGGCCGCCGGGGTACTGACCACGCGGCGACAGGCAGACGCGTACCTCGCGCCCCCGCTCCCTCTGTCCTGGGACTGCGTCAGCACCCGGAGCGACGCCCGGAGCGAGGCGGTCAGATGACCCACGACATCGGTGAGGACGGCGAACCACCGTCACCCGACGGCACCGTGCTGACGCCGGACCACGCCTCGCTGCGTCCGGTGGGCCCCCGCCGCTGGCGCGCGACCGAGGCCGCCGAGTCTGCCGAGCCCTCTCGCTGGACCGGCCTGCGTCGCGCGCTGTTCGGGCGTCCGATCCCCAGCGGCGCGGACCTCCACGAGCGCCTGGACAAGAAGCGTGCGCTCGCCGTGTTCGCCTCGGACGCCCTGTCCTCCACGGCCTACGCCACCGAGGAGATCCTGCTCGTCCTCGTGCTGGCGGGCACCGCGTACCTGTACGTGGCCACGCCGGTTGCGATCGCGATCGCGATGCTGCTGGCCATCGTCATCGTCTCTTATCGGCAGACCGTGCACGCCTACCCGGAGGGCGGCGGCGCCTACGCCGTGGCCGCCGACAACCTCGGACGGAGACCCGCGCTGGTGGCCGCGGCGGCGCTGCTCACGGACTACGTGCTGACGGCCGCCGTGAGCATGTCCGCCGGCACGCTGGCGATCATCTCCGCGATCCCCGCTCTGCAGGGCCTGGAGGTGCTCATCGCCCTGCTCGGCGTGGCGCTCGTCACCGCCATCAACCTGCGAGGCGTGCGCGAGGCTGGCGCCGTGCTGGGTGTCCTGGTCTACGTCTTCATCGGTTGCTTCGCGCTCATGCTGATCGTGGGCCTCACCCGCCTGGCCGTAGGCGGGATCGGCGAGGCCTCGCTGGGCGAGTCCGCCCCGCCCCCGGAGGGCATCGCCGCCATCCAGGCGCTCTCGCTGCTGCTGGTGCTGCGCGCGTTCTCATCAGGCGCGACCGCCCTGACCGGCATCGAGGCGATCGCCAACGGCGTACGCGTGTTCCGCCCGCCGGAGGCGCGCAACGCCGCGACGACGATGGCGGTGATGGGCGTGATCCTGGCGACTTTCTTCACGGGCGCCACCTTCCTCTCGGTACGCCTCGGCGTGGCGCCGCAGGAGGGCCAGTCGGTAATCGCGCAGGTGGGGCGCCAGGTCTTCGATGGCGCGCCGGTGTTGTTCTATCTCCTGCAGGCGAGCACGGCGACGGTGCTGGTACTGGCCGCCAACACCGCCTTCAACGGCTTCCCGCAACTGGCCGCCATCCTCGCGCGAGACGGGTTCGCGCCGCGACGCTTCGGGTTCCGAGACGACCGCCTGACCTACTCGGCCGGCATCGTCCTGCTCGCGCTGGTCTCGGCCGTCCTGCTGGCGGCGTTCCAGGCGGACACGCACCGGCTGATCCCCCTGTACGCGGTGGGCGTCTTCGTCTCGTTCACGATCTCCCAGGCCGGCATGGTGAAGCACTGGAGCCATTCCGGCCGGCGGCATCTCCGTTCGATCGCCATCAACGGCACGGGCGCCCTTGCCACCGGCGCCGTCGCCGTGGTGGTTGCGGGCACAAAATTCACGAGCGGCGCCTGGATGGTGGTGCTCATCGTCCCCGCGCTGATCTGGCTGCTCTCCGCAATCCATCGGCACTACGAGGAGGTTGGACGTCTGCTCGCACTCGACGACGGGGTGCGCCTGCGACCTCGCGCCCGGTCGCTGAGCCTCGCGCCCGTCGTCGTGCCGGTGCGGCGGCTGGACCGACTCGCATTCGGCGCCGTGGAGTACGCGCGCTCGATCTCCGCAGACGTGACCGCCGTGCACCTGACCCGCACCGCGGACGCAGCGACCGAGGCGTTCGTGGAGCGCTGGCAGCGCCTGGTCCCGGACGTCCCCCTCGTGATCCTCGAGTCCCCCTACCGCACGTTCATCAGCCCGTTCTTCGCCTACGTGGACGCCCTGCCGCGCCGGCCAGAGGACGTGGTCACGCTCGTGGTACCGGAACTGGAGATCACGTACTGGTGGGAGCGGCTCCTCCACAACTCCACCGCAGCCCTCATCGCCCGAGGCGCCGCGAAGCGCCCGCACGTCATCGTTACCTCCGCCACGAAACGCCCAGCCGTCGGCCCCCACCCCGGCCCCGGCGGAGCAGCAGCGGCGTAAGCGCGGCGCGATCGGGAGGCTCGCCGGGTGGGTAGGTGCGGTGCCCGGTCTCTTGCTAGCCCTCGTGTATCTTGGCGCGCTCCACGATGGAGTGCTTACGCCGGCGGCCGGGCGCCTGCTCCTGCGTGTCGTTCTTCCGAGTCGCCGATCGGCTTACCACCCAGGCGGAGTGGTGGGAAATAATGTGGGGCGTGAAGCCTTGCATATCCTGCATTTGGTTGATCGACGTCTTCATGATTCGGAGCTTGAAGGGCTCCTGCTCACAGACACGCTTGGCGTAGGTCAGGACGCCCTCAGCCAGGTCGTCAGGAGCGAAGGTTCGCTGCACGTAGCCAAGGTCCATTGCCTCGAGGCCGCTCAGGAAGCGGTTCTCATACAAGAGTTCCTTCGTCTTCCGGACGCCCAGGTCCCACGGCATCGTGAAGAACTCGAGGTCGGTCGCCAGGAACTGGGCATCCTCTGCAGCGAAGATGAGGTCCATGGAGGAAGCGAGCATGAAGGCCGCGAAGATGCAGTGTCCATGCACTTGGGCGATCGTTGGCTTGGGGATGGACCGGAACCGGAGGTAGTGGTCCACGTCCAGTTCCCAGGTCCGCGCGTACATCACGTCCGTGCGGCCCATGAGCTCCGGGTCGCGCTCACCAACGTCAGGCGAGCCTAGGTCATGCCCTGCGGAGAAGGATGGGCCCTCTCCCTTGAGGATGATCACGCGGACCACCTCGTCGTCCACCGCACGCTGGAAGGCGGCGTCGAGTTCCTTCATCGTCGGCAGGCTGAGTGCGTTGCGGTAGCGGGGTCGGTTCAGGCTGACGACGGCGATCATGCCGTCGTGCGTCGTGTCGTACTTGACTCGGGGTTCCTCGCTCATGGTCGCCTCCCGGCCGGGCTGATACCCAGATCGTCTGGAATCGTTACCAGGGCGTGTTACGCGTCCGAGCACTTACCTGTCAAGTCATTCGAGGCGTCATTCGAGCGCGAGGCGCTCGATCCTGACCTCCACGCCATGAGGGTCCAAGAGGTCCACGACGGCGTAGTCTCCCGTCCCGAGGATGGGGGAGACGGAACCGGAGTAGCACACGACCGTACTGCCCCAGCGGCTTACTTTCGCATCGTCGTGGTGTCCGAGGGCGACGTAGTGGACGCCTGCGAGGGCTTCCGCATGGCGGTCCAGGATGATGGGAGACGATCGCAGGCCACCGGCCTTGCTCATCAGTTCTCCGTGAGCCAGGACGACGGACCAGGTGTTCGGGTCCTCCGAAACGGCGAGCCCGGCGAGAGGGTCATTCTTCGGCGAGTGTTCGGCCATCCCTCGTCCCCACACGTGTAGCGCGCCGCCCAGCAACGTGGTCGAGGCGCCCTCGATGGAATGCAGCAGGGAGTGTCCCGGTCGGAGTGCGGCACCCAGGGAGCCGAGAGCATCGCGTTCCTGTTCCGAGTATCGGATGTCGTGGTTGCCCGGGATGAGGACGATTGGGACTTCGAAGGCGTTGATCTCGCTGGCAACCTCCGCGACGAACTCGGCGGGTTGGTCCGCTGTATCAAAAATGTCACCGGCCATGAGGACCGACTGGGCCTGAGTAGATTCGGCGGCAACGCGGAGCCCGCGGATCGAGTCGAGCGAGGTCCTGGCATGACTCCAATGGAGATGCAGGTCCGAGGTGTGCAGTAGGCGGACATGCGGGCGCATGCGCGGCTCCTTGTCTGGGAAAGACTGGGAACATCACCATAACTGTTGAACCGGTAGGATGGGCACGCGCTCCGGTTGGGTCGCAGCGTGTGCGGGAGGGGCAGGATGTCGAATCGCGATGGGCATCGCGCAGTCACCCTGCGTGACGTGGCGGTAAGAGCGCGCGTCTCGTTAAGCACAGCTTCTCGCGTGCTCAACGGCGGGCACTATGCGAGCGACGAGGCGATCGAGCGCGTCCTGGAGGCGGCGCGGGCGCTGGACTATCGGGCGAACGAGAGCGCGAGGGCGCTCCGTAGAGCGAGGACCATGACCTTCGGGGTGGTGTTCCACCATCTCCGGAACCCCAGCGTCCTGGACCTCCTGGAAGGCATCGAATCCGCGAGTGACGACCGCGGATACAGCGTATTGGTCACCAGCGCACGCGACAGTAGTGAACGATATGTCGCACTCATCCGACGCCTGCTGGAGAGACGAGTCGACGCGCTCCTCCTCTCTAACCCGAACGATGCGCTCCTCAGTGAGATCGAGTTTGCACGTAGGGCGGGTGTCCCAGTCGTCGCACTTTCGACCCGGACGAGAGGGGTCTCGCATGTGCCCATCGTGCATGCACCTTCGCGAGATCAAATGCACGAGATGTTGCGCACGCTGGCGGAGCGCGGCCACCGGTCACTGTCCTTTGTTGGCTCGGTCAGGGGCGTTCCGGACAGGGGGTTCCCGGGGCTCCAGGAGGCGGCGGCGGGGTACGGCATCCGCCTGATCGAGGAGCCGCCTCTGGACTATGGAGAGAGCGCCGCTATCAAGTCACTGGATGCGCTGCTCGCGCGGCGAGATCGGCCGACTGTGCTCTTCGTCATGAACCGTGCGTTGCCCTCGACCATCGCACGGCTGGCGGACCGAGGGTTTCGAGTCCCGGAGGACATCTCCGTTGTGAACTTCAACGACTCTGGCGGGGCAGCAACCGTCGGCCTCGTGGCAGAGATACACGTCGACTCCCGCCAGGTCGGGGCCGAGGCGGCCCGGGTGGCTGCGGATTGGGTAGAGGGTAAGGAGCCGGAGAACCGGCGCTCACTGCTCATCGCGAAGTGGCATCCAGCGCCTTCGCTCGGACCGGCGCCCACCCTGTCACCGGCAGCCCCCTAGTCTTGTCCGTCCGGTGGGCCATCTCCCGAGATCCCGAGCGCTACGAGTTCTTCGTACTCGCCTCTGTCCATGTCGAGGAGCTCCTGGAACACCTCAAGGCTGTGTTCCCCGAGCATGGGTGCCGGACGCGTGACCTCTGGCTGCGTCCGTGACATCACCCAGGGCGCGCCAGCGACGGTACGCCGTCCTGCCTCTGGGTGGTCAACCTCCACGGCAAAACCGCGCGCAAGCAGCGCCGGGTGTTTCAGGAGTTCTTCACGAGACCGGACACGGGCTGCCGGTACTCCGGCCGCGAGGAGTAGCACCTCCGCCGCCTCCGCGTCCTGTGTGCCTGCCCAGAGTGCGATGCGGGCGTCTAGGTCGACCTCATGCAGCTTTCGCGACTCTTGTGTCGCGAAGCGTGCGGCGTCCAGAAGGGTGGGGTCGCCGATGAGACGAGCCAGGGCACGCCACTGCTCTTCGTCGTCTGCACACAGGGCGAGCCAGCGGCCGTCTCGTGCCTCGTAGGTACCGTGGGGAGCGATACGCGGGTGCCGATTGCCCGTCCGGGCACGCACGCGACCATTCGCGGTGAACTCAAGGACGGCGTCTCCGGCCATCATGGCTGTCGCCTCCATCATGCCAAGGTCGATGTACTGACCTTCCCCGGTGCGGCTGCGGTGACGGATGGCGGTGACAATTGCCGCAGCAAACCAAGCCCCCGCGATGGGGTCCGGGATCATCGAGCCGGAGTTCATGGGGCGCCCGCCCTCGTAGCCGAGGAGCGAGGTGAGTCCGGACATCGGCTCTAGAGTGCCGCCGATGCCTCGTACGTCGCGCAGCGGGCCGGTTGCTCCATACGCGGAGAGTGAGGCGGCGATGATGTCCGGTCGGATCGCGCGGAGGCTGTCGTAGTCGAGCCCCCACTTGCGCATGACTGCGGGCGTGAAGTTATCAGCGATCACGTCCGCAAGCGGGACGAGGCGTCTGAACAGGGCACGTCCACGCTCGTCCGCGACGTCCAGGGTGATGGCGCGCTTGTTGAGGTTAACCGAGTTGTATGCGGCGGCCGTGTTCCACTTCCGCTGGCGCCTGCTCTCGTCGCGGACGCCAGGTGGAACCTCGCCGGCGTAGCCCCCGCGCCAGATGTCCGGGTGTGTACGTGACTCGATTTGGATGACATCCGCGCCCAGGAAGGCCAGGAGTTCTGTGGCGGACGTGCCAGCCCAGGCCTGTGTGAAGGTGATGATCCGAATACCTACGAGCGGGCCTGTCATCGTGTTCCCTCCAGCTGTTGACCGAGCCACGCGCTGAGTACCTCGTCCGTGTGTTCGCCGAGTCGCGGGGCGGGCGTACGTACTCGCCACGGTGTGCCGCTCATCACGCAGGGTGAGGCGAGTGTCCTGACCGGGCGCCCATCGATGACCGTCTCGCTGAAGACGTCACGCTCCTCCAGGTGCGTGCTCGTTGCGATGTCCTTCATGTCCAGCACTACGCCCACGGTGGCGCGGCGGTGCGCGAGCGCGTCGAAGAGTTCCCACCGGCCGCGCTGGGCCAGCGCGCCTTCGATTCGTTCCTGCAGCGGCGCTGCCTCCGCCTGGCGGACAGTGCGATCCAGGTAACGTGGATCCGTGGCGAGGTCTTCGAGGCCGAGTGCGTGCATCGCCTCCGTCCAGAAGTGCGGGCGGCTGAAGGTCACGGAGAAGTATCCGTCCCTCGTCGGGACCGGCCCACTGAACACACCCGGGCGCGCACGTCCGCGGCCTATGGCGTCCCCCTGGGCCGCGGCAAGGATCGTGGGGGCGGCCATCCAGAGCGGCGGTTCCAGTTCCGAGACGTCGATGACCTGTCCCGCGCCGCTCTGCTCACGTTCGACGAGCGCCGCGACGGTTCCCGTGTAGGCCAGGAGGCCGGCGAGGTAGTCGGACTGGCGCAGCGTCGGGCGGAGCGGTGGTCCGCCCTCGTCCCCGTTGATCAGGGCCCATCCAGACACCGCGCTCGTCGTCAGGTCGTTGCCGGGGGCGTCCTCCGGCGCGGCGAGGCCGTATGGGGTGACGGCAACAACAAGCGCTGCCGGGGATGCTGCCGCGCGGGCCGCCTCGGCCGATTCCCGATCGGAGACAACGAGGACATCGGCGACCTGGAGGAGGCTTTGTCGTCGTCCATCCGCCGGGGCGAGGAGCGCGGATCGCTTGTTGGCGTTCGCGTACGCATGCAACAGCGAGCGCTCCGGCCCCGGAGCGTCGTCGAGGAATGGGGCTTCGGACCGGGTGGGGTGCCCCTCGCAGGATTCAAGGAGGACGACATCCGCGCCGTGATCCCCCATGAGTTTCGCCGCGAAGGCGCCGGAGAGCCTGGTTGAGAGGTCTACTACTCGGATATCGCCGAGGGCTGAAGCATGCTTGCCCAAGATCTCTCCTTTGTCCTTCGTCGCCTGTCCTTCGTCGCCACGTCGTGCGTTGTAGGATCGTTGCCAGCCGTGATGCTACGCCAGCTGGCAAGTGGGGGATGAAGGAGCATCGCTCCATTCTCGGAAGAACTGAGAGAACAGGCGGCCTCGACCCTTGTCGACGTGCCTGGGTGCGTGGTATATCTCGCCGGCGTCGGTCTGGGAACGTTCACAGTCACGCCTGTAGCGCAGCGTGTGGCCAAGAGGGAGGCACGTCGGTTGCAGATCTACGTTGCCCGTCGCGTGCTCAACATCATCCCGACCCTCGTAGGCCTGTCGCTCATCGTATTCCTGATGATGCGGGTCATCCCGGGAGACGCGACAGATGTGATCCTTCAGGAGAGCCCCACGGCCGTCCGGAAGGATGAGCTACGGGCGGAGCTTGGCCTGGATCGACCACTACACGAGCAGTACGTGCTGTGGATCTCCGGCGTCGTCCAGGGCGACTTCGGTACCTCGTTCTGGACGAACAGGCCGGTCCTGGATGGCATCCAGAGGACATTCCCCGTCACGGTGGAGCTGGCCGCGTTCGCCTCGATAGTCGCGCTCATCGTGGCGCTGCCCGTCGGGATCCTGTCCGCAGTAAAGCAGGACACGCTTTGGGACTATCTGGGCCGCTCAATCAGTATCGCCGCCCTTTCGGTCCCCAACTTCTATCTCGGCACGCTTGTGATAGTGATCCCGGCGGTGCTCTGGAAATGGGTGCCGCCCGTTACCTATCGACCGATCTGGGAGGATCCGCTCGCGAACTTGCAGCAGTTCTGGCTGCCCTCTCTGGTCATCGGCGCCTCGGCATCCGCGACGCTCATGAGGATGACACGGTCCGCCCTCCTCGAGGTCATGCGCCAGGACTACATCAGGACGGCACGAGCAAAGGGACTAGCCTTCCAGACTGTTGTGATGCGGCATGCCCTGAAGAACTCCCTGATCCCGGTGGTGACGATCTTCGGGGCGTTGGTCGCCGGCCTGCTGACGGGCACCGTGATCACAGAAAGCATCTTCAACCTGCCTGGCCTGGGGCGACTGACGATCGATGCGATCGGGCAGCGAGACTATCCGCAGATCCAGGCCAATGTGCTGCTGTTCGGCCTCGTATACACCATCGCGAACCTGATGGTTGACCTGTCTTATGCAGTCCTGAACCCGAGGATCCGCTATGGCTAGCTCGGTCGAACCAACCACACCGCGTGTCATGGCGCAGGGCTTGACTTCAGCCTCGAAGGCTTCCACTGCTCGACGGGCCCTCCGGCTCGCGCGACGTAAGCCGCTGGGCGCAGTGGGCTTGGGATTGCTGGCGATCCTGTGCTTTGTGGCGGCGTTCGCTCCACTCCTCGCTCCTCATGATCCGTACGAGTCGATCAGTGGAGCGCGTCTGTTGTCGCCCTCGTTCGAGCATCCAATGGGCACCGACAACCTCGGGCGGGACCTCCTGTCGCGGATCATCCACGGCGCGAGGATCTCCTTGCTCATCGGGGTCTTCGCGGGGGCACTGGGCACGGTCGGTGGTCTCGTAGTGGGAGTGGTCTCGGGCTACGCTGGTGGCTGGGTCGACAGTGCAATCCAGCGGGTGGTCGACTCCATGATGGCGTTCCCGGGCCTGATCCTGGCGCTGACGCTGGTCGCGACGCTCGGCCCCAACCTTCGTAACGTCATGATTGCGATTGCGGTCGGCTCTATCCCGGGCACGTCTCGCGTCATCCGTGGCGCGGTCTTCTCTGTGAAGGAGGAGGACTACGTCTCCGCTGCCCGAGCCCTGGGAGCCCCGGGTTGGCGCGTGGCCGTGTTCCACATCATACCGAACGTCATGGCGCCGGTGCTCATCCTGGCCTCCGTCGCGTTCGGTACGGCCATCATCGCGGAGGCGTCGCTCTCATTCCTCGGACTCGGTGCGCAGCCGCCCACGCCTTCCTGGGGTGTGATGCTCAGCGGCCCGAGCCGGCGCTTCATGACGGACGCCCCGTGGATGGCGGTCTTCCCGGGACTGGCGATCAGTCTGGTCATCTTCGGCATCAACATTTTCGGCGATGCCTTGCGAGACGTGCTCGATCCGCGTCTACGCGGTTAAGCAGGTATTCCTCCGGCCGCGGCCGGAAATTGGAGGGGACTATGAGCAACTACTGGACCAAGCGGCGCCTCTCGCGGCGCACAGTGCTCCGTGGCAGTGCACTTAGCGGCGTCAGCCTTCTCGGCGCGGCTCTCATCGGCTGCGGTGGCGACGATGATTCGCCTTCGGGCGGGACGAGCACGGCAACCGGCGGAGGCAGTGGCGTGGTGACGACGGGCACCCCGGCACCCTCCGCGGACGCGAATGTCAAGCGCGGAGGCGAGGTCATCCTCGCGGGTGGCGACCTCCAGCGGCTGGACTTCCAGGCGACGATCTCAACGCCGACCCAGAACGCGTCGTCGCTCGTCTACAGCCGGCTGGTCCGGTACGACCCGTACACCGGCGCCAACGACTACGGAATCATCCCGGACCTCGCCGAGTCATGGGAGGTCGAGTCGGACCGCATCACCTTCCACTTGAAGCAGGGCGTGAAGTGGCCAAATGTGGACCCGGTGAACGGCCGCGAGTTCGTTGCTTCGGACGTGCAGTACTCGTATGAGCGCGTGGCGACTGACGGGCCTGAGTGGGTCCATGCATACAAGATGGATCCGATCTCCTCGATCGAGGCCCCTGACGACTACACCGTCGTCATGAACCTCTCCCGTCCGTCCGCCGGCCTCCTCAGCGACCTCGCCTCCGGGCAGGGGATGGGCCTGGTCCCGCGCGAGTTGGTGGAGGCTGACGGCGACCTTGACACGCGTTGGATCGGCACTGGCCCGTTCATGCTCGATCGATGGGAGCAGGGCAACCGGATCCGGTTCGTGCGAAACCCGGACTACCACGAGGACGGCTACCCGTATGTGGACGCCATCGAGTGGCGTTTCATCACGGACTCTTCGACGAACCTGGCGAACTTCATCGCCGGCCAGTTGAGCTACTACGCGCTGCCTTCCCTTGAAGCCCTGCGGCAGGTGCAGTCGTCCACGGACGCGATGGTGCAGACGTTCGCGAACCTGGGCGGTACGCACAAGATGTTCAACGTCCGCGAGGACGGCCCGAACCCTGCCCTGGCGGATGTCCGCGTCCGTCAGGCAATCGACTACGCGCTGAATCGCCAGGACATCCTGGACTTCGTCCTTGGTGGCGATGGCAACATCGCGGGGCCGGTCATGCCGGTTGGATACGGTGACTGGTCCCTGAGCCCGGACGAGATCGCGGAGCTCCACCCTGAGAACCTGGATGAGGCGCGCGCGCTGATCACCGCGGCCGGCGCGGACGGGCTCACGATCGAGCACGACTACGGCAACACCTCCGCATTCTCGGAGGATGAAGCCCCGATCATGCAGCAGCAGCTGGCACGCGTGGGTATTCGACTCGAACTGCTCCCGAGGGAGCGGACGGTCTACCTGCAGGCACAGGTGGACGGGAACTTCTCGTTCCAGGGCATCGGCATGGGTGGCTACCCGGACCCGGACAACTTCCTGTACCCAGTGTTCCATTCCACCGGATCGAAGAACTACGGGGGTGTGGACGACCCCGAGCTTGACGCCCGGATCGAGGAGCAGCAGGGCATCCTCGAACATGAGGAGCGCGTCGAGTTCATCAAGAACCTCGACCGAGACTGGAAGGACTACCTGTACCGCATCTACACGGTCTACCCGAACACGCACCAAGCGTGGAGCTCGCAAATCGTGAACCCGTTCCAGCCTAAGGGCTGGGACTGGCGAGGCCTCCAGGCGGTCGCCTTCAAGTAACTACCTCTAAGTGACCGGGAGCCATTGCGTACGGCTCCCGGTCGCGGGTTGGTCTGACAGGATGCGACATGACTGATGTGCCCGCGGGCGCGCTCGCGGCGATCCGTGTCCTCGATCTCTCCTCCCGCCTTTCAGGCGCGTTCTGCGCTCGGCAGCTAGGAGACCTGGGCGCGGACGTGGTTGTGCTCGAAACGCCTTCCGGACACGCGCTCCGCCAGGAACCACCGTTCCTACATGAAGGGCGAGGCGAAGAACGCTCGTTGCTCCACGCCTACGCGAACTTCAATAAGCGCTCAGTCCGGCTCGACCTGGACGACGAGCGACGGGCTGCGCTGACCGCCCGCGCGGACGTGGTCGTGGTCTCCTCGCGCGGGCATCTGGAAGCCATCCGGCCGCATGTACGCCGCGACGCTGTGCTGGTTGCGGTCACCGCATACGGGCTGACGGGTGACCTGGCAGATGCTCCGGGGAACGATCTCACGGCGTATGCCCGGAGCGGCTGGGCGGCGATCAACGGATTCCAGGGGCAGCCTCCGCTGAAGGGCAGTAGTAACCAGGTGGGCTATCTGTCCGGTACGTTAGCAGCGTGCGGCGCCCTGGCCGCCCTCGTCGAGCGGCGAAAATCCGGCGAGGGCCAGACGGTGGATGTGAGCGAGACCGAGGCCCTCACGATCACAGCTGGCCCCACGCTGCTGATGACCTCCTACGAGGGTCGCGACCCGGTTCGTCAGGTTGCTGACATTTTTAGCGGGCCTGTGCCGGCCGAGGACGGGCACGTCTCCATCACCTTCAGCCGCGCGCACTTCTGGCGCGACGCGATGAATGCGCTGGGACTGGAACGCCTTGCCGAGGACCCACGCTACCTCGACCCGTGGACGCGGCGTCAGCACCGGGCCGAACTTGCGCCTCAGATCGAGGCGAAGGTGGCGGAGCGGGATCGCTGGGGGCTCTTCGAGCACCTGGGGCTCTTGCGTTGCGTGAGCGGAGTCGTCCTAGACATGAGCGACCTCGCGGAGAACCCGCACCTGCGCGAGCGTGGGGTACAGGAGAACCTCGTGGTGGACGGTGAAGAGGTCGAGATCCTCGGTGCGCCTTACAAGATGACAGCGACGCCGTGGGGACTCCGTCGCGATCCACCTCGGCTGGGCCAGCACACGGATGAAGTGTTGACCGAATGGCTGAGCGAGGTGCCTACGTGAGTGATGTTCCTATTCCTGTCTTCGGACCGCTGGCCGGAGTCCGCATTCTGACCTTCACGCAGGCGTGGTCCGGCACTTTCGCTACTGAGCTGCTGGGCCTGTTGGGGGCGGACGTCATCCAGATCGAGGCGCGTCGCCGTCCGGACACGTGGCGTGGGGGCTACGAAGGACCAATCCCGGAGGCCATCCGTGACCCGGAGAAGCGGCAGCGCCGCTGGAACGTGGGACCGCTCTACAACGCCGTCAACCTGAACAAGCGGGGCATCACGCTGGACCTCGGGGACCCTCAGGGGGCGGAGTACTTCCGCCGCCTGGTGCCGCTGGCGGACGTGGTCGTCGACAACTTCAGCCCGCGCGTCATGCACAACTGGGGCCTGGCCTTCGACGAGCTGAGCGCGCTGCGGCCGGGCATCATCCAGGCATCGCTCTCCGCTTACGGGGCATCCGGCCCATACCGGGATATGCCGGGTATCGGAGGCACGATCGAACCCATGTCCGGAATGTCCTCGCTGCTCGGCTACGAGGGCGGCCCGCCATTGAACTCCGGCAACATGTACCCAGATCCGGTCGCCGGGGTGTACATGACGAACGCCATCATTGCTGCCCTCCATCACCGCGAGCGCACCGGCGAGGGGCAGTACGTCGACCTCGGCATGATGGAGGCAAACGCTACCTTCCTCGGGGACGCCTACGCGGAGTACTCCGCCAACGGCAAGGTGCGCCCGCGTCTGGGGAACCGTCATCAGCGGATAGCCCCACACAACATCTATCCTGCTGCCGAGGGACAGTGGCTTGCCCTGTCCGCGGACGACGAGCATCAGTGGAACGCGCTCAAGTACATCGTCGAGGATTCCGCGCTCGACGCGCCTTGCTTCACACACATGGAGAGCCGCAAACAACACGAGGCCGAACTCGACGCGGTCATCGAGAAATGGGCCAGGCGTCAGGACGCGGCCGCTGCAGAGAAGCAACTGCTGTTGGCGGGAGTTCCTGCGGCCCGCGTGCGGCCTCCCAGTGAGGTGTTGCAGGATGACCACCTCGTGGCGCGCGGGTTCGTGGAACACGTGGCCCATCCGGAGGCAGGCGTGCACCCGATGGTGGGCGCGCCGTGGCGGCTCTCGCGCACCCCCGCCCGGATCGTCAGGCCCTCCCCCATGCTGGGCGAACACAGCATGGAGGTCCTGTCGGAGTTCCTCGGGGTGACCGAGGCGGAGTACCAGGCGCTGGTGGAGCGCAACGTGTCGGGGGACGGACCCCCGCAGTAGCCAGGCCAGGAGGCCGACCGTGACCGAGCGACGCGTTCTCTACTCGACGATCGATGACGGGCGCATCGCGATCGTGACGCTGAACCGCCCGAGGTACCGGAACGCTCTCAGCCTGCAGACCATGCAGGAGCTGGACGCCGCCTTCGGTCAGGCCGTCAGCGATCCCGAGGTGCGCGTTGCGATCCTTCGCGCTGAAGGCCCCGCGTTTTCGGCCGGACACGATCTAGGCAGCCCAGACGTGCAAAGCCGTGGGGAGCCGGAGAACCGAACGCGCGCCATGTACGAGCGCACGTGGGACCTCGACATCGACCACTACTTACGCTTCCGAAGCCTCCCGATCCCGACCATCGCCGCCGTCCAAGGCAACTGCATCCTGGCCGGCTGGATGCTCGCTTCCGCAATGGACGTGGTGTTCGCCGCCGAAGACGCGGAGTTCTTGATGTCGGACATCGAATACTTCTCAATGCCGTGGGACCTGGGCCTCCGGCGGACTCGGGCGATCCTGTTCGAGAACCGCTTCCTCACGGCAGCGGAGGTAGAGGAGATGGGCTTCGTCTACCAGGTGGTCCCAGCGGATCAGCTCCAAGACGCGGTTCTCGAGTACGCACGCCGTGTCGCCGAACAGGACAAGTTCCGGCTGCGCATGATGAAACTCTCGCTCAATCAGATGCAGGACATGCAGGGCTTCACCACTCACATCATTTCCCACCACACGGGATGGGCGGTGAGCCGTTCCGGCAGCAGTCCGCCCGAGCGAGATAAGACCAGCAGCCGCCAGCATGGCATCGTAGCCCACGCCCGCACCGCGCCTCTGCGCCGACGCGGGCGCTCGGGAGGCTCGCCAGGCGAGTAGGCGCCGGTGGCGGGCGGCTATCGCGCGATCGTGACGTGGGGCCCGGCGGGGAGACCGTCCGGGAAGGTCGTCCGAACGAGTGGGGTTCACGAAGTCGGCCGCACCGAGGGTTCCCCGTGCCACTCTGTCTACGGTCAGCCAGGCCCACACCGGCGGCGAGCGCTGTATCGAGGCGGTCAAGGTGCCGCCGAGCCAGGTGGCGAGCGTGACTCCCTCGCTGCCGGTGGAGGCGCCTGCTAGAGCAGCGCGTCCAGCCCGATGAGGCTCATGGGCGCCTCCTACGGAAGGAGCGCGTGCCACTTGTCATCACGGTAGAGATGACAGGGCGCCCCTCCATCTGTTACAACACGCGGCGGCAATTACGAGGCGGCGGGGTTGGGGGCCGGGATGTCGTATTCGCTCGTGGCGGCGGTGGTCGTGGGGTTCCTCACGTTCGTCGCGATGTACCCCCAGCCCGGCGAGGCGCAGACGGGGCTCACGCTCACCCTTTCGGCCGAGGCGGTGGGCATTTCGATCTCTGGCGACGGGGAGTACGACTTCGGCGGTCCGTGGGCGCCGGGGCTGCGGCTGAGGGCGCACCCACAAATCACCCAAGAGAACATCGTGGGGCTGCCGCCAGAGATTACGAACACCGGCAACATTCCCATCACGTATATCGACCTGGCATACACGGGGCCGACCGGACAGGAGGCGATCTGCGACGCCGGGAGCGGTCATTGGGCTGCTCACGCGTCTGCGGTGGCCCAGGATCGCTTCATCACGCGCGCGTGGGCCAGCACCAACGCCAATTTGGGCACTTTCAACTCGAACTCCGAGCCGGTGAGGCCGGACACGGGTACGGGCAACATCCTGCAGGTCGCGCCGCTTGCGGTGGACGCCAGCGTGCCCTTGCTGTTGGAACTGTGGACCCCCAGCCCGATGCTCGCCGGGGCGCACGGCTGCACGATCGGCCTCGTCGTGACGGCGGCGGCTGGGTAGCGCCGCCTCCCCCTCGTCCATGCGCGCGCCCGCGATGCCGGTGTCCCGCCTTGTGCCTGTGGTGGTGGGGGGCGCGATGCTGGTCGCCATGCTCGGTGTGGCGGGGGTACGGCCGGTGGGGGCGCAGTCGGTGGGGCCTCGTATCTCGCCGGCGTGGGTGACGGTGGAGTCGCCGATTGCGCCGGACACTCGCGCGGACCTGCCGGCGCTGGTCGTGCGGAACGAGGGCAGCGACGCGCTCGAGGTGCAGATGGGAGCGTCCGCCGATGACCCCGCCGTGGCGTCGTGGACCACCTTTGAGCCCTCGACGTTCTCGCTCGCGCCCGGGGAGGCGCGCGTGGTGGGCGTGCGGGTGTCCGTGCCGCGCGACGCGGTCGAGGGCGCCCGGCGTCTGCGCCTGCGCGCCACCACCACCGCGTCCGCATCGTCCTCCGGCGTCGCGCTCGGGTTCAGCGTGGCCGTGGCGACCGTGGTGGACTTCACCGTTGGCTGGCCTGAGGACGGCGCCTCGGACGTACGCGGCGGTGGCGTGTCCGCCGGGCCCAGCCACCGTGACCTCGTGCTGGCCGTGGGCCTGGCCCTGGCGACTGGTGCGGCGACCTACCTGGGGATGAAGCACCGCCCGCGCCTGCAATTCCGCTCCCCCGTCGTCCGCCGTCCCCCGCCGGAGCCCTCGGACGAGGCCAGCCCTCGTCAGGATGAGCCGGGGGGCTGATCCGAGAAGTTCGGGGGTATCGTTCAGTCGTCGCTGGTGGTTGGCGTGGGTGGCGGGCCCCTGCTCACGCGTCACCACGTTGCCGCCACCGCATCCTGCCGCGAGACCGCTTGATGGAGGTTCGCGCCTCGCGCTAGGAGGTCGGGTAGCGGCCCTCGATCTTGAAGTCGATCTCCACCTCGAGCCTGCCGTCGTCGCGCTCGACCTTGAACTCCCACGTGACGTTGTCCCTGCGGAAGTCCACCTCGATAGCGCCGGCCTCTTGCTCCTCGATCCTGTGTGACCAGTCCTCGTTGGTCACGATCTCGCCGAGGCTCAGCGCGCCGTCTGACACCTGGAAGGCCACCGTGCCCGCGAGGCCCACCGCGTAGACACCCGGCTCGGCGCCGTGCACGTCCTGGTCGATCTCAATCTCGAGCACCCCATTGTCGATCTCGACCTTAACCGTCCAGTCCACGTCTCCGCGGCGGAAGTCGACCTCGATCTCGTCGTCCTCTATCTCCTGCTCCGTGACGCTCCAGCCGTCTGCGGGGCGCACCTCGACCAGTTCGAGGCGGTCGCCGGACACGGCGAACTCGACCTCCCCGGCGTCTCCGACGGGCCAGGTGCCGTCGCGCACTTCGAGTATGGAGTCGTCCCAGGTGACGTCCATCGATGCGCCGCCTTGCGCCGGTCCCGTCGTCGGACTCGCGGTTGCACCGGTGGTCGTGGTGGCCGTCGGGCTCGAGGTCGGCGTCGCCGCCCCGTCCTCGGTGGCCGTGGGTGAGGGCGCATTGCCCTCGGCGTCTGCGGTATCACCGGTGGAGTCGTCGCAGGCCGCAAGCAGGATGAGGGCGGACGCGAGTCCGATGTGGAGCAGGGTGGTCACGGTCCGTCGCATCCGTCGTCTCCTCGCTGTGCCCGAACCACCGTACCCACAGGGAAGTCAGCCACGAGAGCGATTCGGGGCGATCCGCCCGCACTGACACAGGAAGGGCACACCGCCGGCGCGAAATGCGAGGTGGCCGCCTCGTAGCGCGGCGGGGCGGCGCGGGGCCTGCGCGGTGCTACTGCCAGCCCGGCACGCGGGCCGCTTGCTCGATCCACCCGCGGACTTCGGGCGCCTTCGCTTCGTCCAGGGAGCCAACCTTGACGTAACGAGACCTCCCGTCGCCCAGCGGTGGCGGCGAGTCGAACTCCGCACCCCCGTGGAAGACGAGGTTCACGGACACGTCGTACGCGACCATCTCGATGAGCCACCCCGGGTCCGGGAGCCCGTAGTACACCTTCTTCCACTTGATGGCGTACTGCAGTCCGGGGATCGTGTCCCGGATCACCTGGTCGAAGTGCCTGACGATGGGCTGCAAGTCCGGCATGACCCGGCGCATCCAGTCGTCAATCTCCGCATGGCTCTCCAGGGGCACGGGCGGCTTCAGGGTGGTGCTGGTCTTGCGTGACTTCTCCATACTGCCTCCTCTCGCCACCTAGCCTACGGCCGCGCGGCGCGCGTTGCGGGCGAATGGGGCGGCCTCGACGCTATGCACGCTCGGGGACAGGAGGTGAGCGCGTGCCACCGGGTGATGGAGCGCGCACCAGGCATGCGCGCCACGCGGGACGAAGCAACTTGAATTGCTGGCGGCCAGCGCAACGATACGGATCGTGCGGCCTGTCGACCTAGCATGAAGGCGCCGTCTCTCTGGCCGATCACGGACTTACACCTCAGGAGGTAGCCATGGATCTCTCTGACAGCCCGGCGGAGGCTGCGTTTCGCTCCGAGGTCCGCGCCTTCCTCGAGGAGAGCGGCCACTTCTACCCCCGCGAGCAGACGCCGTGGGGCGACATGGGCGACGATCCGGAGACGATGGAGCGCTTCGAGCAGTGGCGTGCGGCCATCGTGGAGCGTGGCTGGATTGCACCGCACTGGCCGAAGGAGTACGGCGGCGCCGGTCTGAGCCCTCGGGAGCAGTTCGTCCTGAACGAGGAGTTCGCCCGTCACGGAGTCACCAATGCCGGTGGCTCGGGTGTGAGCATGATCGGCCCCACGCTCATCATCCACGGCACGGAGGAGCAGAAGGCGGAGCACCTGACGAAGATCCTCAGCGGCGAGCGTCGTTGGGCGCAGGGCTGGTCAGAGCCCGGCGCAGGCTCGGACCTGGCCTCTCTTCAGACTCGAGCCGTGCGCGACGGCGACGAGTATGTCGTGAACGGCCAGAAGATCTGGACGTCTGGCGCGCATCGTGCGGACTGGATCTTCATGTTGGCCCGCACGGACCCGGACGCGCCCAAGCATCGAGGCATCTCGTTGCTGCTCTTCGACATCCGCTCTCCCGGCGTCTCCATCCGCCCGTTGATCAACATGGCGTTCGGCCATCACTTCAACGAGGTGTTCTTCGAAGACGTGCGCGTCCCCGTCCGTAACCGCCTGGGCGAGGAGAACCGCGGTTGGTACGTGGGAATGACGCTCACGGACTTCGAGCGCTCCGGCATTGGCAACGCGACGGGCGTGGCTCGCAAGTTGGAGAACCTGCTGGACACGGCCAAGGCGGGGCCCGCGTCAGAAGTGCGGAACGCGCGCCGTCCGGATGGCGCCTGGCGGTTGGAACTTGCCGACCGCTGGGTGGAGGTGAACGTGGCGCGGCTGTTCTCCTACCGCATCATGACCCTGCAGACACGCGGCCTGGTTCCCAACCACGAGGCGTCTGTCTCCAAACTCTTCACGACGGAACTGAACCAGCGCATCGCGCGGACGACCCACCGCATGTATGGCCTGTACGGCCAGATGTGGGACTACAGTCGCCCGGAAGCCATGGGTGGTCAGGCATCCTACGGGTACCTGCGCACGATCAGCGCGAGCATTTCCGGCGGGAGTAGCGAAATCCAGCGCAACGTGATCGCCACCCGCGGTCTGGGGCTCCCTCGCGGGTAGTTCGCTGGCCGCTGCCGATCGCCCTGCCGCGCTGCCGGCGTCTCGGGCTGAGCGAGCGCCGCTCGCACCCCCGTGGACGCGCGAAGAAGTGGCCCCGGGGAGGGGCCACTTCGTCTCGTCGCGGCTCGGAGCCTACTGGTCCAGCCAGGTCACCCCGGTGTTCTCCGTGGCGCCGCCGTAGCCGCGCGTCCGGCGGTGGTTGCGCACGAAACTCTTGTATGCGGTCCACCCGGCCGTGGCAGAGGACTGCGTGGGTACGTAGAACATCATCTCGCCGTTCCGGCGCTGGATGTCGTAGAGGTACTCCGTGCGCTGCGCCTCGTCCAACTCCACCGCTTGCTTCGCGGCCAGGTCGTCAATGACGGGGTCGTGGACCTTGCCGTGGTTCGCCGGGTCGTCCCCAAAGAGCCGTTCCACGTAGCCGCCCGGCGGAAGCAGGGTCTCCAGGCCGTAGACGATGCCGGTGAACTGGCCGAGGAACGTCTGGGTGATGTAGATGGAGTTGTAGTCCTGCTGCTCCAGACGGAGTGGCAGCCCGGCTTCCGTGATCATGCCGGCCTGGGCCTCCGCCAGCCCCAGGAACGTTGCGCCGTAGCGCTCCGTGTACTGGTACTTGATCGGCGTGCTGTCAACGCCCACGGCGTCCCAGAGCCGCTTCGCTTCCTCTGGGTTGTGTTGGAAGAACGCGCCGGACGGGCCGTGTTCCGGCGACTGCGGATCCAGCCAGTAGCGCTTGCCGAAGGATGCCGGCTGCACGTTGTTCCACAGTTCGAACGGCACCAGCCCCGCCTGCTTGATGGCTGTCACGTTCCCGGCGTATTCGTTCAGGACGTTGCGGTCGAGCGACATGGAGAGGGCCTGCCGGAAGCGTTCGTCACGCCAGATGGCGTCCGGGTCCACCTCCTCGCCGGAGAAGGCGATCCATGACACGCCCGCTCCCGTTCCGCGCGCCCACTGCGTATCCGGGTCGCCGTCCATCAACTCGATCACGTCGTCTGCCGTGATGGCGGCGTCGAAGATGTTGCCAGCCTGGTACTGGGCCTTCCGGTTCGCGTACTCCGGGACCACGGTCTCCTCGATGCCGTCCATGTAGGGGAGGCCGGCGATGTGGTAGTCCGGGTTGGCGCGCCACGTCATCTTCACGTCGGTGTCGTGCGACTCCAGGATCCAGGGCCCCGACCCAATGGCCGTCATGGACGGGTTGAACCCGCCGTCCGCCTCGGTGGGCAAGATCCAGAGCAGCGAGGCGTTCGCCAGCAGTTCCATGAACTCCGGCAACGGCTGGCTGGTGGTGAAGTTCAACGTGTAGTCGTCGATGGCCTCGACGTTCACGATCTCCTTGACCTGCGTCGCGTTCGGTGAGTCCGCCCCGGTGAGGCGATCCCATGAGAACAGGACGTCCTCGGACGTGAGTTCGCGGCCACCCACGGGCTGCACGTCCTGGAACTTCACTCCCTGCTTCAACTTGACCACCCAGTGCTGGCCGTCTTCGGTCTCGCTACTCACCGCGACGTCCGGGACGGTCGAGAGGTCGTATGGATCCAGGTCGGGATCGGTCTCGAGCATGAAGAGGCGGCTGTACGCGTGACCGGCGAAGGTCTTGGTGGACACCGAGGCGTTCCGGTACGGGTCTAGGGTGGGTGGTTCGCCGGTGAGCGCCTGACGGTAGATGCCGCCGCGCTTGATCTCGGATCCGGACGCTCCGGGCGAGGCGGTTCCGGTCGCCTGACCCTCTCCTTCTCCGGTGCGCGTGGCAGTGGCCGCGGCGCCGTCGTCGTCCCCGCCGCAGCCGATCAGAGCGGCGGCCGTGAGGCCGAGTCCGCCCATCGCGCCCGTGCGGAGAAGATGCCGACGCGAGATACCCTGCGCACTCCGCAGTGCCGAGCGCGCTTCCCAGTATGTGGACTTCATTCGTCCCCCTGTCTCTGTGCTGGGGTCTCTGTGTTGGGCCGAAGGGGGGGCTCTTCGGGCACCCTATGGGCCGCGAACGTAGCCGCGGGGTGCATGCGGTGAGAGAAGGGGGAGCCGCGCCACATCATTGAGTTTATGAATCATACGGACTGTCATGGTGATGCCTCGGGCGGCGGTCTTGCGATGGCCTCTGACTAGGTGTACTGACTAGGCGACCAGGCTGTTGAAGGGCGCAGGCAGTTTGCGCAGCCACTCTCCGGACAGAACATAGTCCCGGAAGGCCCTGAGCACGGGGCTCTCATACGGGGAGACGCGGCTGACGAAGTAGAGCCGGCGCACGGGCGGGTTCACGATCCGTCTGATAATGAGGTACGGCGACTGGACGGCATGCTCGCGGGGCATGATCGCCACCCCGGCGCGGCGCTCCACGAAGGACCGGACGCCCAGGAAACTGTTGGAGATGAGACGCGGCCGCACCTGCACGCCGCCCTGCGTGAACCATGCCTCTGTCAGGCCCTCGCTGAAGGTGTATGTCGCGTCGCGCATCATCACAACTTCTTCGTCCGCGAAGTCCTGCGGCGAGATCACCTCGAGATCCTCGAAGCGGTGCCCGGGCCAGGCCACGGCCACACACTCCTCCTCGTAAAAGGCGTTCTTCACCAGGCCCTTCACGGGGGTCGGGTCAGAGTGCATCCCCAGGTCCGAGCGCCGCTCGCGGATCTCGCGATCGATGTCGCGCGCGGGGCGGGCGGAGATGCGGAGGTCCACCACGGCCTCCGTGTGCTTGCGCTGGAAGCCCAGGCAGATGTCCGGGGCGGGGAAGCCACAGAGGCTGTGCGCCACCATCAGCGCCAGGACGCCGGCCCCCGGTGACTCGTCCTCGCGGAGGGCGTCCTCCAGCAGCCGGAGTTGGCGGATGATGTCCCGCGCGTGGGTGTAGATCACCTCACCGGCGGGCGTCAGGCGGATCCGGCGCCCCTCCCGGACCACCACCGGTGCGCCAGTGGTGGCTTCCAACCGCTGGATGCGCTGGTAGACGGCAGGCTGACTCAGATTGAGGAGGCGTCCGGCCCGAGCGTACCCACCTTCGTCCGCCACAGCGACCAGGGCCTCCAGCAGGTCGACGTTCACGAGTCTCCTCCTTCCCGCCCGACGCCGAGGTTGTAGCACAGCGGAGGGCTCGAAGGCGCTCCCATGGAGTGAGGGTGATGAATAAGCGGAAGTGAGTCTGGGGTGATGAGCGAGTGTCACCTCAGCGCTGGCCATCCTCGTAGGCTCGCGCTCCCGGGCGGGTCTGCCCGCCCACGGTTGGGCCAGGAGAGGGAACACGATGGATACGAACTACTGGCGATCGTCCCGTCGGGTACGCATTTCGCGTCGGGCCATGCTGCGTGGCGCCGCGCTCACGGGCGCGGGGCTCGCGGGGGCGGCCCTTGTCGGTTGCGGTGAAGAGTCCGAGCCGACGCCTGTCCCCACAGAGGCAGCGACGGTGGTGCAGGAGATCACCACGGACTCAGAGTCCGAGGTCGCCCGCGGAGGGACCATGGTGGTCTCTGCCCCGGAGCCGCCGGTGCTCGACCCGTTCCGGAACGCCTCCGTCAACACCAAGACGGCAGCCGCATACGTCTACAGCAGGCTCTACAAGAACCAGACCGCCCCAAACGCGGACCCCTTCGACCTGTTGGAGGAGCCGGACCTGGCCGACAGCGCGGAGTCGTCGGATGGCCAGCACTGGGTGGTCAAACTGAAGCCAGGGGTGAAGTTCCACAACCTGGAGCCTGTCAGTGGCCGAGAAGTGACCGCGGACGACGTCCTGTTCTCGTGGGAGCGGCTCACGGATGACTCGTCGCCGAACAAGACACAGGTAGCCGAGATCTCTGGCGTGGAGGTGGTTGACGACTACACGCTGAGTTTTACCACCCGCGCCCCCTCGCCCACCTTCATCGAACTGATCGCGGACGCAAACCTGCTCTTCATCCAGCCGAAGGAGGCGGGAACCGGGTTCGACCCGGCGCTGCAGCCGATCGGCTCGGGGCCGTTCCTGTGGACCGACCACCAGGTAGACGTGAAGCACGTCCTGAGGGCGAACCCGGACTATTTCCTGCAAGGGCTCCCGTACCTGGACGCCATCGAACGGCGCATCATCCCGGAGTACGCCAACCAGAAGGCGCAGTTTGAATCGGGGGACCTGGACCAGTTGGCGTCCAGCCCGGAAGACGTGCTGGACTTGCGATCCCGCTTCCCGGATGCGCAATGGCTGCGTGGTTCCGGCCTGGGCTTAGCCTGGGTGGCGTTCTCCGGCGAAGACCTGGATCCGGACGCCGTCTGGCGTGACCCACGCTTCCGGCAGGCCATCTCCATGATGCTCGACCGCTACGCGCTGAACGAACTGGCGGGCAACACGACTGCGCTGCGAGCGGCCGGCCTGGATGCGTCCAGCCGCTGGAACAGCGCGCAGCCCGGCTCCTTCGGCCCTCGCTTTTGGCTGGATCCCCAGAGCCCCGAACAGGGAGAGAGCGCCCGCTTCTTCGAGTACAACCCGGAGGAAGCCCGTCGTCTGCTGGACGCGGTGGGCCTACCGTCGGAGCCACTCCCGTACGAGTACACGAACGGCTACAGCGCCGTGTTCCAGCGCATGGGCGAGGCGCACGGTGGCTACCTGGCGGACGGCGGGCTGCGACTGGATCCGCGCACCTCAGACTATTCGTCGCACTACATTACCCAGACGTTCCTGGGGAACTTCCACGGCATCCTCTACGGCATCGAGAGCACGCTGACGCCCAGTGGCTATGTGGAGCGCCTATTCGGCGACGACCCGGCTAACCACGGCCGAGTGCACGACCCGGTGATCACGGACCTCCACCAGAAGCAGCAGACGGAACTGGATCCGGAGGCACGTACTCAGCACTTCTACGACATCCAGCGTCGCAATGCGGAGGAAATGTTCTACGTCCCCACGGAGCACTCGAACCCCGGCGGAGGTGCCTGGACCACCTACTCCTCGCGTGTGCGAGGACTGCGCCGCACCAAGGGCTACGGCGCCGGCACCGAGGTGATGATGCACCTCTGGCTCGACTCCTAGCAGCGGGCCGGACTGCTCGGCGGCCCGTCCGTTCCCTCCGGATGGGCAACCACAGGCGCCGGCTCCCGGAAGAGAGGGGCGCGGAACCATGTTCCGCGCCCCTCTCTGGCGACGCCCGTCTGAGGCTCTGGCCAGTCGCCATGGGCGGGCGCGCGCGCGTTCCTCGCCCCGACCGCGGCTCATCTCCTTCGCGTTTCGTGAAGCCGTAAAGACGCCGGGCAACCGCGTCCAGCAGGCCGTCGATCAGGGTGAAGAATAGTGTCAGCGCGCGAGAACGCCCGAGGATCAAAGCATTCGCGGTCGCCAGCGGAGCGGGAAAGTGCGATCCTGAGATACAGCAAGGCGGCGCGCCCACGACCGGCGCGCCTATTCGGGAGGAACGGTTGAGCGGACCGCAGCCCGGTTCACGACGTCCCACTCGGCTCGCCGACGTAGCGGCCGTCGTCGGGGTTTCCGTCGCCACCGTGTCGCGCGCGCTGAACGGCGTCGACGGCGTCTCGGATGAGCAGCGGAGCCGCATCATCGCGGAGGCCGAGCGCCTCGGCTATGTCCGTGACGCGATCGGCCACAGCCTGCGGTTGGGGCGGAACTATCTTGTGGGCGCCTGGCTCGAAAGCATCCAGAACGCCTCGTCCGGCCGCTTCGTGAGTGCGCTCACGGACGCGCTACAGCCAGAGGGCTATGACATCCTGGTCACCGAGTACAGCCATGACCCTGCCCAGGATCAGAGCCGTATCGTGAGCCTCGCGCGGCGTCGTCCTGACTTCATGGTGGTCCTGCACCCGCCGCATCAGGAGGCCTTTGCCGAACTGCGCCATCAGGGACACGAGGTGGTCCTGGTGTCCAGCGGCCCGGCGGACGAGTGGTCTGGACCGCTGGTCTCGGTCGATAGCACCCAGTCGCGTCTGGACATGGCCATGCACCTCGTGGAGTTGGGGCACCGGCGCATGCTCGTGACCCAGCCGGCCCGGCGTCTGGGGCGTCCCGGGGGCGGCGTGCTACGCCGGGTCGTGCGTGAGGCCGAACTACCACTGGAAGTCGAGTTGCTGCCCATCCCGGACGGGGACAAGTCGGACGAGGCGCTCAGCGAAGTGATCACACGGCTGCAGCAGCCGGACGCGCCTACCTGCCTCCAGATCAACGAGGCGATGGCCGCACCACTCCTGGCCCGCCTCCGCGATGCCGGGTTCCGGATCCCGGACGACCTTTCCGTCCTCACCACGGGCGCTCCCGCGTGGGCTGACCTCGTGAACCCCGCGCTCAGTTGCACCGATGTGGACTACTACGCCTGCGGCCTCGCCGTCGCGGAGGTCATACTCGCGCTCCGCGATGGAGCGTCCCCCGAGTTGCGGGTGGTGCAGGGGCGCTACATTCGCCGCGACTCGGTTGGCCCGGCGCCGAACTTCGTCACCGAGGCGGTGGGGTGAGTCCAAGCCAGCCCACCGCCCCACACTCCGCGTTGGCCTCGGCCCACTGAGGCGCGGGCAGCCCCCCACAGGCCCGTCCGTCTAGCGCGACCCGCGAAGACGCGGGTCCATCACGTCCCGCAAGCGGTCTCCCATAAGGTTGACGGAGAGGACGAACAGGACGATCGCCACGCCGGGGAGCAGCGCCACCCACGGATTCGTGCGGATCATCGGGAAGCCGTCCGCGATGATCACGCCCCACGATGGCGTGGGCGCGCCGATGCCAATGCCGAGGAAACTCAGGCTCGTCTCGGCGAGCACCGCTGCTCCCAGTGCGAGCGACCCCTGGACGATGATGGGCTGCAGTGCGTTCGGCAGGACGTGCCGGCCGAGGATCCGCCACTCGCTCCCGCCCATCGCCCGCGCGGCCGTGATGAACTCTCGCTCCTTGATGGACAGCGTCATACCTCGGGTCAACCGAGCGTAGATCGGGAAACTGTTCACCCCAAGGGCGATCATCACCTTTGTCAGTCCCGGCCCGGTGATCGAGATCACAAAGAGCAAGAAGATGAGGTTGGGGAACGCGAGCCAGGCGTCCACGATCCTCATGAGCCCTTCGTCCACCCACTTGTTGCCGTACCCGGCGACGAGGCCGATCGGCACGCCGATGACCGCCGCGATCCCCACGGCGATGAAGCCAATCCGCACGGAGATCCGGGCGCCGTAGATGATCCGGCTAAAGATGTCCCGCCCCAGCCGGTCCGTCCCCAGGAGATGCTCCTGGGAGGGGGGCTGCAGGCTCGCCTGGCGGTCCTGTTCGGCGTAGTGATACGGCGCGATGATCGGAGCGAAGATCGCCATCGTGACGAAGAGGGCGAGCAGGACACCGGACACGGCAGCCTTGCTGTCGGAGAAGAACTTGACTGCGCGGCGGAACCATCCGTCGCGTTCCGGCATGTCGTACAGCGTCTCGGCCGAGACCATGGGGGACACGCCGCCGTCGGCACCTGCTACAGATGTCATGGAAGGTCCTCAGTCAACTCACTCGGATGCGGGGGTCGAGGTAGCCGTACACGATGTCCGTGACGAGGTTGGCGAGGACAATCGCCATCGTGGAGATGATCACGATCGCCTGGATCACCGGGAAGTCCTGGGTTTGCGCTGCGTCGACAGCGAGGCGTCCGATGCCAGGGATGCCGAAGACCCGCTCGATCAGGACGCTGCCACTGATCAACGTGGAGAGCGATAGGCCGATCACCGTCCAGGCCGGCAGCATCGCGTTCTTCAGGGCGTGGCGCATGATGACCGTCCGCGTTGCGAGGCCCTTGGCGCGCGCCGTGACGATGTAGTCCTGGCGCAGGACCTCCATCAGTCCGGACCGGGTCTGTCGCATGATGATCGCGGATCCGAAGAAGCCGTTCGCCAGGATGGGCAGTGCCAGGTACTTGAGCGACCTGCCGAAGTCGTCCCAGGGGGCGACCCATCCGGATGTCGGTAACCAGCCCAGCCAGACGGAGAAGACCACGATCATCAGGATGGCTGCCCAGAAGTTGGGCGTCGCAGCGCCGAAGACCGCATAACTGGTGGCGAAGAAGTCGACCTTTCCAGGTCGTAACGCCGCAACTACCCCGAGCGCTATCCCGATGAAGACGTTGGTGAAGTAGGTGGCCAGGCTCAGCGTGAGCGTGATCGGGAGGCGCTCCTTCAGCATGTCAATGATCGGGCGCTTGCTTCGTAGCGAGGTGCCCAGGTCGCCCTGTGCCAGCCGCCCCACGTAGTTGGCGTACTGCACGATCATCGGCTGGTCCAGGCCATAGCGGCTGCGGAGTTCCTCCAGCATCTCCGGGTTGGCCGCGAAGTCCTCGTTCTCAGACGGGTCCACGCCCAGGATGGCGAACAAGGGGTCGCCCGGCATCAACTGCTGGCCGAAGAAGGTCAACATTGAAACGATTATCAGTACGGGGATCGAACTGACCATTCGCCGGATTGAATACTTCAGCATGTTGTCCCGCTAGTTTCCAATGCAGCAAATCTCGTTCCTCCGCCTGACCTTCTTCGGCGACCGGCGCCCTAGGCCTTGATCGAGAGGAGCCCCCACCGGTACTTGCCCTCGCCACCGTGGAGGTTCTCCAGGTGGCCGACGTTCTCGGCCGCCAGGTCGAGCCGGGTGCGGTAGTAGTGAGGCATCATCACGAAGACATCCTCACGCGCCAGAATCTCCGCGCGCGTGTACAACTCCCGCCGCTCCTCGAAGTCATGGACGGATCGAGCGCGCTGGATGAGGTCCTGGATCTCCGGGTGTGGCCAGTAGCCGGCGTTGTAGGTCCCCTGCTCGTCCCAGTGCGGCCCAAGGTTCCCGTCTGGGTCGACCCGCATGGACCAGCCGACCACGTGCACCTGCGCCTCCGCCGTGCCGCCGAAGCCCTTGAAGAAGAAGTCGGCGCTTGCACTCCGCCGGACACGGTTGCCCCAGTCGATCGTGATGCCGTAGTCCGCGTACGCCGCTTCCCAGTACTGGTGCAGTTCCGAGAGAGTGTCGCCGTTCGCGCTGCCAGTCAGGACCCACTCCTCAGGCGGCACGCCCGAAGCGTCCAGGAGTTTCCGGGCTTCCGCCGGGTCGTAGACCCGCTCCGGGACCTCTTCCGAGAAGTACGCACTGGCCGGCGTCAGCACACCGCGCGCAAGCGGTTCGTCACCCTGCTCCAGGTTGTTGATTGCAGACTGGACGTCCGCGCCCAGATCCATGGCCTTGCGGAAGTGCCAGTTGTTGAGCGGGTGCGAGGGGCGGCCGTCGCCCAGCGTGTGCCCGTTGATCATGATACGGGCGGTGGAACTGCCCACGAACGTGCTCCGCTGTACGCCGGGGAGTGAGAGCAGGCGGTCGCGGTCGAGTGCCGGGACGGAGTTGTAGATGTCCGTCTCGCCGGTCTCGAACCCCGCCACGCGGACCGTCTCGTCCGGCACGATCGCGATGGAGATCTTGTCCAGAAATGGCAGCCGCGCCCCTGTAGAGTCCGTCCGCCAGTGGTCGGTGCTGGCTTCGAACTCGACCAGGGCGTCCTGGTGCCACTGGGAGATCGAGAACAGTCCCGATCCGCGCGGCTGCCGCGCGAACCCATCGTCGCCCAGCGCCTCGACGTCCCGACGCGAGACCACGAAACCGCCCCGGTCGCCCATGTTCGTCAAGAGTGGCGCGGAGACCTCGCTCAGGTTGATGCGCACCTGGTAGTCGTCGACGACTTCCACAGACTCGATCGCCTGGAGGTCGGTGCTGGGCGTCGAGATCGGATCGCGGGCGCGGTCCAGGTTCCAGGCGATCAACTCGGCGTCGACCACCTCGTCGCTGCCGTTCATGGTCACGCCGCGGCGGATGTCCATGATGATCGTGGTGTCATCCGCGTATTCCCACTTCTCGGCGAGAGAGATGCTGGGATCCGGCAGCCCTTGCTGGTTGTACGCGACCACCTGGTCGTAGAGCAGGTGCGCCCAGTGGTGGTCGCCGCCGCCCGTGCCGCGGTGGGGATCCATGCTGGTGGGCTCGCCGCCCATCGCGAAGCGGAGCGTACCGCCGCGTGCCACGTTCCCGTCAGCAGTGACGGTGGGCGAGGACGTACCTACGGACGCACCATTGGCACCAGGCGGGTCGTCATCGGAACTGCATCCCAGCAGGGCCGCGGCTCCGAGCCCTGCTCCGGTGAGGGCGGCTCCCCGAAGAAAGCGTCTGCGGTTCAGGCGTCGCGAGATTCCAGACATCCTCTGCTCCAGTCCTGCGTAAACGTTATTGCCCCGGACTCAAACGATTGCGTTGCGGACTTTTAGCACCCTCCGGATCGCTCGTCAACCGGGCGGTGCCGATGGGTCGAGGTGGAGACACCAGCGTTCCTGGGGATCAGCAGGGGCAGCGGGGCACAATCGACGTAAACGTTTGCCAAGTCCCCCTTCGCCGTCTACTCTCCCCCCGCATCAGGCGGTTCGAGCGCCCCCGAAGAACCGGGCATGGGACAGGAGCGAGACCGTGGCAGCGGAATCAGCAGCAGAGATGACGATGACGGCGTTCCTCGGGAACCCGGATCAGCCGACTATCCGCAACGCGATCCACTCTACCGAGGGGGCGCGGGAGTATGGCTACCAGGCCGCCCTGGTAGGCGGAGTCACCGTCTTCGGCTGGGCCACGCCGCTGATCTTGGAGCATGTGGGGGCCACGTGGATGGACCACGGGTGGGCTGAACTGGAGTTCCGTCGCCCGACCTACCCAGGCGACGAGATCACGATCGCGCTTGCCTCGGATGAGCCGGGCACCTGGACGCTCCAGATCCGAGGCGAGGACGGGCATGACCGCGTCCGCGGCGAACTCGGCCTGGGCAATGCCCCGTGGCTGGACGAGGTGCTGCTGAGGACGCCCTTCCGGCCCGCCGAGCCCCCGCTGCCGGGATACCCCCGCCTGACGGAGGAGGTGGTACCCGTGGGGCGGCAACTGTCGCCCTTCGGCTTCACCTTCACTGTCGAGGAAGCGCAGGAGTACGCCCGGGTGAAGCAGCGCACGGAGGATCCCCTCTTTGCCGGCTCGCAGCCCCGTCTGCATCCCGGTTGGATGGCCGGCCGGCCGCCAGGGGTCCTGCACCACAGCTTTGACTACGGCCCCGCCGTGCACGTGCGCAGTCACCTCCAGATCTTTGCTCCCGCGCACGCTGGGCAGGACTTCGTCACGACCGCCACGTTCCGGGAGGCATACGAGCGGAAGGGCCACCAGTACGGCGCGTACGACTGCACGACCTATTCCGAGGACGGCCGAGAGTTGTGGCGGCAGCGTCACACCACGATCTATCGCGTAGCCAAGCGCGGCGAGTAACTGCACCGTCTGACCCTCTCGTCCCAGAGAGGATCGGAGCGGCAGCGTGGCGTGGGTGAGCATCCCGCCATGCCATCGCGCTGCTGGCTCCCGCGTGGGCAGTCTCGGCCACTCGGCGTCGGGGACTGGCCACGTGAAGACGCCACATGAAGACCATGTGATGACGGCGACCCGACGTCGGGGGGCGCGGTGGAGGCATTGATATGTTGCCCGCAGAACTGACCGGAGCGCTCAACGGCGTCCGGGTACTGGCACTGGAACAGGCGGTCGCGCTGCCGTTCGCCACGCGACATCTGGCGGATCTGGGCGCCGATGTCATCCGCGTGCAGGCCTACGACCGCGCGAGGGCAGCCGAACGACATAACATCGAACTCACTCGCTCCAAGCGCCAGGTAGGGCTGAACCTTGCGGCGGACGGGGGGCCGGAGGCGTTCCTGCGCCTCGCGGCTGCGTGCGACATCGTGGCCCACAACTTCACGCCCCGAGTCGTGCGGAAGTTCGGTATCGACTACGACGCAGTGCACGCCGTGAACCCGGAGGTGATCTACGTCTCGCTGACGGGGTTCGGGACGACAGGGCCGTGGGGTGAACGTCCCCTCTTCGGCCCGGGGGCGGAGGCGGTCTCCGGGCACAACCTCCTGATCGGTGACCCGGATGCATGGCCGGGCCGTCCCGGGACGGGTGTCTACGCCGACGACACCTGTGGCCTCTACACCACCATGGCCATCCTGGCCGCGCTTGACCACCGCGAGCAGACCGGCTCCGGCCAGCACATCGACATTTCGCTTTACGAGACCATGGTCGCGCACCTCGGCCCCGTGCTTGCGGAGCGTTCTCGAGGCGGGCAGGTGGGCCGCGTCCTGAACGCCGACGCTGCGTTCGCCCTCCACGGGGTCTTTGACGCCCGCGGCGTCGACCGCCACGTGGCCATCGCCGCTCACGAAGAGCATCTGCCGGCGATCGAGGAGGCCCTCGACCTGGCCGCCGTGACCGCGGAGTCGGTGGCTGCGGCAGTCGCCCTCCTTGACGCCAACGAGGTTGAACAGCGCCTACAGGCGGCAGGGGTGCCTGCCAGCATCGTGTCGGATGCTTCCGACAACCTGACAGACCGACACCTCTGGGCACGTCAGTTCTTCGCGCTCCGAGAAGTCGAGGATGGCGACGGGACCGCCCACTACCCGCACCTCACCGGCGTATGGGGCGGCGCGCCCGGGCACCTCGTCCAGTCGCCGCACTACGTGGGCCAAGACAACCAGGATGTGATGGTGTCCGTGGCCGGGCTCACGCCGGAAGAGGTCGAGCGCCTGGAGAAGGGCGGCGCGATCGGTACGGCCCAACCGGAGGGATCGCGACGCACCGCCGCGGAGCCGGCGCGCCGGATCGAGCGCGGCGAACTCAGCAGGGTGGACGAGGCCCCTCCCCGATGGGCTGATCTTGCAGAGGTGCCCCGAGATGTCGAATGGAGACCCGCATGACCCCCTCGCGCCGTGCCCTCGACGTTTCCATGGACGTCGCCTCGGCCTACGCCACCCGGCTCCTGGCGGACCTGGGGTGGGACGTGGTGAAGGTGGAACCAGAGGGAGGCGACGTCATGCGCGAGCGCCTCTCCCGCTGGGGTGATGCCAGGGGCGCAGCCTTCGAGGCGGTGAACACCGGCAAGCGCAGCGTCACCCTGGACGGTGACGCACTCCAGGCGCTCGTTGCCACCGCGGACGTTGTGGTCGGGGACTTCCGACCGGTCGCCCTCGCACGTATGGGGGTGGCCGAGTCCGCATTCACGGAGTGGCAGCCGCGCCATGCGGTCGTCAGCGTGACCCCGTTCGGTCTGACCGGGCCCAAGCACGACTGGGTTGCGACCGAAGTGACGGTACAGGCGGCAAGCGGGCTGATGTTCCTCACGGGCGAGTGGGACCAGCAGCCACAGCAACTGGCGCCGTACCAGGCGGAGATGACCGGTGGAGTAGCCGCTGCAGCCGCCAGCCTCGCGGCGCTACGCAGCGCGACGGCGGCGGCGCCTGCCCGGATAGACCTCTCCTTGTACGAGACCATGGTGATGCACACGTTCCAGGCGATCGGGCCGTACGCCTACAACGGCGAGGTCGCACGCCGCGAGCAGCGCGTGAAGGCCGGACTCCGGATGGTGCCCACTAGCGACGGGTACGTGTACTGCGCCCCGGGCGCGGTCGCCTCCATGCGGATGGATGGCATCGCCGAACTGGTGGGCGAACCCCGCCTGGCAGAGGAACGCTTCCAGACCGCCGAGGGCCGCATGCAGCACTGGGACGAATTCCTCGAACTCTTCGTGCCCCCGTTCCGGACCCGGACCGCTCAGGAGTGGTTCGAAGCGGCAGAGGCGATGCACATGACGTTTGCCCTGGTGCAGACGCTCGACGACCTCTTCTCCTGTCCGCAACTCGCCTCGAGGGAGTTCCTCCACGAGGTCCCCTCGGGAGGCGGAGCACCCATCACCACCGCGCTCCTGCCATACACGACCACTGCGCCGTCCCCGACCGCTCGACCAGCCCCCGCGAGTCCCGGCATCGACACGGCTTCTGTATTGCGCGACTGGCTCGGCCGCTAGCGAGGATCGAGGCCACCCCGGTCGCGCATATGTACGGCGCGGGTGGCATTCCTGGCGGGCCACGCCGCGGTTCCCAGCAGGGCGTGGACGCGGTGTTCGATGTGGTCGCCCCCGGGTGGGAGGGCGCCGGGGTTCTGCCCGCTGGATCTTCGGCGGCCTGTTGTTCGAGCACCCGGACGTGAGTCCGCTCCTCTGCTCCTCCGCGAACGGGCAGCCGAGGCGGGCCTGGCTCTGCATTTGCGACCGGACGAATCAGCCCGCCGACATCGCGCGCGTGCGCTCGCTACCCCTAGCTTCGATCGGTGGCGATGTTCCCGAGCGACTGCCGGCCGACGCCGCCCTCCCCGCCCTGTAGGCGCCCCCTCCCTGTCCCATCCGCACACCACTGATCGCCTGCTCGCGCCAGGGGCGGTCTTAAGCGGTTCCTAACGTCGCAGCCCCAGGATTGATCACGACAGAGGGACCAGTGCTGTCCGGACTCGCGGGCGGCGATACAGAAGGAGTTCGAATGGTTCTCAAGCGTTTGCCGAGGAGGCGCCTCCTGCTCCTGGGCGTGATCACGGCCATGCTCAGCGTGGCGCTGGTTGCCTGTGGCGAAGACGCCAACGGCGACGACCGCGACGACGGCGGCGCCAATGGCGCCACGACCGCGACCCACACTCCGGCGGGTGGCGGGACGACGGCTCCGACCGCGACCTCCACCGGCGATGAGGAGACGCTCTCCGGCGCACTGACTATCGAGGGCTCCTCGACCGTCGCGCCGTACACGCGCCTGGCGATCGAGGCGTTCGAGGGCCTGCACTCGGGCGTAACCGTGACCACGGGTGAACTCGGTTCTGGCGGCGGCATCACGGCGTTCATCAACGGGGAGGCGCCCATTGCCGCCTCCTCCCGCGCGATCCGCGACAACGAGGTGGAGCAGGCGGCGGCGAACGGTTACGAGGTCTTCGAGACGGTCATCGCGTACGACGCGCTGGCCATCGTCGTCCACCCCTCGAACGAGATCCCGCAACTGACCTTCGAGGAGGTTGCCCGGATCTTCGCCGGTGAAATCACGAACTGGTCCGAGGTGGGCGGCGCCGACCTGAGGATCACCGTCTATACGCGCAACGAGGAGTCCGGCACGTTCGCCTTCGTCGAGGAGGACGTGATCCAGGCAGCCCTCGGCTCGGACGCCGAGTACGCGGCCACCGTGAACAAGCAGGCGAACGCGCCGGCCGGCCTGACCGCCGTATCCGGTGATGTCTCCGGCATCTTCTACGCGGGCCTGGGCAACCTGGCGGACATCCCGGCGGGTGCGGTGCGTGAGGTGCCCATCGCCGCCGACGCCGCTTCGGACGCCGTCGAGGCGTCCTCGGAGACCGTGACGAGCGGGGCGTACCCCGTGGCGCGAGGCCTCTTCTACTACACCGACGGCGACCCGGCCGCGCACGATGACCCGCTCGTGCGGGCGTACCTCGCGTTCGTGGTCTCGGCGGAAGGCCAGGCCATCGCGGAGGAACTGAACCTGGTGCCCGCCCGCTAGCAGTCCCGGGGAGGGGAGGGAGCCCTCCGCCCTCTCCTCCCTGGGACCAGGACACGCAGGAGGACGGCGTATTGCCCCGGCATGACGGGCGCACGGCACAGATAGGGGACACCTTGTCAGCAGCACAGCCCCGCCCCCAACCCGCAGCGCGCTCCCTGGCGGCCGCCATCCGACAGCCGCGCAGGGGCGGCGCCCTGGAGCGGGCGGTGGAGATGGTGATCTACGGGACGGGCGTGCTCACGCTCGTCCTGCTGATCGGCATCCTGGTGCTGCTCGCCCAGCAGGGCCTGCGCCTCTTTCTCGAGTTCGACTATTCGTTCTGGCGGTTCCTCACCTACCCGAACGCGATCACGGACAACACCTCCCACCCGGAGGACTTCCGCTTCGGCATCATCGCGCCGCTGATCGCCACCCTGTGGGTCACCCTGGTCACGCTGGTGCTGGCGGTGCCGCTCGGCCTTGCGACGGCGGTCTACATCTCCGAGATCGCGCCTCCCGGCGTGCGTCTGTACATCAAGTCCGCCGCCGAGTTGCTGGCGGGGGTTCCCACGATCCTCTTCGGCTTCGTCGGGCTGTTCCTGCTGGTGCCGTTCGTGCGTGACCAGTTCGGCTGGGGGGCCGGCGGTATGTCCGGCATGACGGCCGGCATCGTGGTGGCCTTCATCGCCGTCCCGCTCATCATCTCCATCGCCGACGACGCCCTGCAGGCCGTCCCCGTGGACTTTCGAGAGAACGCGTACGCACTGGGCTGCAACAAGTTGCAGGCGATCTGGTTCGTCATCATGCCGGCGGCGATCTCCGGGCTCGCCGCCGCCGCCATGCTGGGCATGGCGCGCGCCGTGGGCGAGACCATGGCCGTGCTCATCCTCGCGGGCGGCAATTCCTCCATCACCGACTCGCCCTTCGACTCGATGCGGACGATGACCGCCACAATCGCCTCGGGGTTTGGCAATGCCTCGGCGTACTCGCTGCTCCGGCCGGCGCTGTTCATGACCGGGCTGGTGTTGTTTGCCATCACGTTCTTCACCACGGTGATCGCGGATGCCGTACTGGAGAAGCAGCGGAAGCGGTTCTCCCGATGAGCGCCGCACCTCGGACCGTGATGGTGGCGAGCGGCCGCGAGCGTCGGAACGCGCTGCTCCAGTCGGCCGTCTTCGCGCTCACGTTCCTGGCCACCGTGGTCGTGATCGCGCCCATCGTGGTCGTGTCCGCCTACGTGCTGCGGGAGGGCGTCTCCGCGATCACGCTGGAGTTCCTGCTGGAGGGCCCCCGCCGCGACGGACGGGAGGGCGGCATCTTCCCGGTCATCGTGCTCACCGGGTACACGCTGGTGCTCGTGGTGTTGATGGCGGTACCGGTGGGCGTGGCGTCCGCCGTCTTCCTGTCGGAGTACGCGCGGCCCGGGCGGCTGCTGCGGCTGATCAACCTCACGATCATCAACCTCGCGGGCGTGCCCTCCATTGTCTACGGGCTCTTTGGCGCCGCCCTGTTCCTGGACATCCTGGGCGCGAGCAAGGCGCTGTGGGTCGTCGCCGCGACGCTGGCGCTGCAGGCGCTCGCGATCATCATCACCAGCGCGCGCGAGTCGCTGCTGTCGGTGCCGCAGGGCATCCGCGAGGGCTCGCTCGCCCTGGGCGTGTCGAAGTTGCGGACCACGGCCTTCGTCACGCTGCCGCAGGCGCTCCCCGGCATTGTCACGGGCGTCCTGCTCGCGATCAGCCGCGCAGCGGGAGAGACGGCGCCCGTGCTCGTCGTGGGCGCGATCATCGCGAAAAACGTGGACCTCGCACCGTCGGCCGTGGTCAATGAGCGCGCCCAGTCGCTCTCGTTCGAACTCTACGGGCGCATCGTGCAGGGCATCGGCTACCCGGAGGAGCGGAAGTGGGGCATCGCGCTGGTGCTGCTCGCGTTCGTGCTGGTCTTCAACCTCTCCGCGCTCTTCCTCCGCGGGAGGATCGCATCCATCGGTTCCGTAAGGAGGAACTAGTGACGAATCAGACACACCCCGGCCCGGTCGCAGCGGCCGATCCGCCGCGCCCCGTGGCCGCCGTCCCCGCCCTCGAGGTCCCGGCGCCCGCTGTCAGGCGGGCCACCGAGGCGGGCCGCGCCATCCACGGAGATCCCGAGGCCGTCGCCATCGGACTGCGGGGCGTCGGCGTGTTCTACGGGCGGAGCCAGGCGCTCGGGGACGTCTCCTTCGACATCTACGAGGGAGGCGTCACCGCGCTCATCGGCCCGTCCGGGTGCGGCAAGAGCACGCTGCTGCGCTGCTTCAATCGGATGAACGACCTGATCCCGGACGCCCGCGTGGAGGGCACAATCACCATCGACGGCGTCGACATCCACGGGCGCGACATCGACCCCGTGCAACTGCGGCGGCATGTGGGGATGGTCTTCCAGAAGCCAAACCCGTTCCCGATGTCGATCCGCGACAACGTCGCCTTCGGGCCGAAGCGTCTGGGCCTCGCGCGGTCGAAGTCGCAACTGGACGAACTCGTGGAGCAGGCGCTCCGCGACGCCGCGCTCTGGGACGAGGTCAGGGACAAACTCGACCAGCCCGGCACCGCGCTGTCCGGCGGCCAGCAGCAGCGGCTGTGCATCGCCCGGGTGCTGGCGGTGAAGCCTGACGTGATCCTGATGGACGAGCCGTGCTCGGCCCTCGACCCGATCGCGACGCTGCGGATCGAGGATCTGATCCGGACGCTGGCGGAGGACTACACGATCGTGGTGGTCACCCACAACATGCAGCAGGCGGCGCGCGTCTCCGACTGGACGGCCTTCCTCCTCGCCGGCGAGGAGCGCACGGGCCGGCTGGTGGAGTACAACCGCACGGAGCACCTCTTCACCAACCCCGCCGACAAGCGCACGGAGGACTACATCACCGGGCGGTTCGGCTAACGCACCGCCGTGCCCTCCGGCGGACCGAGGGGAACCGCCAGAAGTCGCCCAGCCCACCGGCCGACCCGGTCGCACGAAGATGAACCCCCGGGCGTGATGACACACTCCTCCATGCGTCCCACTCTGAAGCCACCGTCGGAGCCCCCACCTGCGGGCCGCTTCGGCTGCTGACGCACCTTGGGCGCAGAGACCGGTCGGACTGGGGGCACCGTGGACCGGGGACGCCGGGACCTTCGGCACCGGGCGAAACCAGCGAGGCAGGAGACACTGGTCATACATGCCGCCAGGGAGGACGCATGACCACACCGCCGGCCAAGCGGGACGACGAACGCGGTGCACCCGACCGCCCCTGTGCGTACTGCGCCCAATGCGAAGCCGTCTGCGAGTTCATACCCGGGTCGGAAGAGTGACCGCGGCAGGCGGACAATGGAAGGAATGAAGATGCGCGAACCAGCGATCCAGGTGACTACGTCACTCTCCATGGAGGAGGCCGAGGCGCGGATGCGGGAGGCGCTCAAGGCGCGGGGCTTTGGCGTCCTCACCGAAGTGGACGTCCAGGAGGTGCTCAAGGACCGGATTGGCGTCGACGTGGAGCCCTACCGCATCCTCGGCGTGTGCAACCCGCAACTTGCCCACGCCGCGATATCGCTCTGGAAGGGCTTCGGCCTGATCGCGCCGTGCAACGTCGCGATCTACGACGTCGGCGAGCACCGCGTCGTCATCGCATTCGACCCCGAGGACGTGCCCGAGGTGCGCGACAACGTCGACCTCTACCGCATTGCGCAACAGGCCAGCCTCGGCATCCGGGAAGCCACCGCCACCCTGGAGGGCACGTAGGCCTGAGGAGGCGAGGCCGCGCTGGCCTCGAAGCGGGCCAGTATGCCGCTGCGTGACCGTGCGCGGCCAGCAGCCGCGCCGGCCACAGGCCTCAGGCGACGTGCATCACGGTGGAGTGGAAGCGTTCGAGGACGTGGCCGGTGAAGAGGTTCGCGATCAACTCGCCGCGGCTGTTGACTTCGGCCTTCTCGTAGATCGCCTTCACGTAGTCGCGGACGGTGTGCGGGGAGATGAGCAGTTCGTCTGCGATGTCCTTGCTGGAGAGGCCGCGGCAGAGGAGGAGGACCACCTCGGTCTCGCGCTCGGTGAGGCCGTAGGACTCGAGCAGGATCGGGATGAGGTCGTGCGGGCGCGCCGTCTCCACGGTGACGGCCACCGAGCCCGACGTGCCTTCCAGCGGCGAGACGTGCAAGCGCAGCCAGCGGCCGCTCTGGCCGCGGACCCGCGTGGTAAGTGTGCCGCCGTTGCCGCTCCAGCGCGCCCGGGCGCACGCGACGCGGACCACCCCGGGGAGTGGCAGTTCATCGATGTCCTGGGTGCGGAGATCTTCCATGACCTCGCGTCCCCCCTCGGTGATGTCCACGATCCGGTCGTCGCCGTCCAGGACGACCACGACGGGTGGTTGGCTGATCGCCTCGTGGACCAGGCGTCCCAGTGCCCGGCGCAGGGCGGTGGTCGCGACCGAGGTGAGTTCGCGGCACGACGCCAGTTCTTCCGATGTGAACGGCCCGGCGCCGGCGGGGCGCAGGAATGCCGCCACGGCAAGGCAGGATGACCCGGACATGAAGACGATGCGCATTTCGTCCGATGCGCCGAGCGGTGCGTACATGTCCCGGTATCGGGGGCTGCGAGACAGTTCGCCGTCTGTGGCATCGGAAAGCGTGGCCACCGGGTCGACGCGTCGGGCGAGGTCAGCGAACTTGATGAAGTCCGGGATCAGCAGTTCGGCGTCCCAGAAGGGGCCGCAGGCCTTGGGCGAGAAGCCCTCCACAATGCCACCAGAGGGCAGCATTGTCTCCGGATCGGTGGTCATCAGCGCGCAACAGTCGAAGAGCGCTACCTGATGGAACGCGGCCGCTATCTCGGCGCACAGATCGTTCACCGATAACTCGCGCCGGTCGGCCGCCTCTATCCGCCTGCATGCCTGATCCAGTGTGAGTACGCCCATGGACGGGACTCTAGCCACATCCTGAAGGACTGTCGCCCCCCTCACTTGAGGGGGATGCACCCCACCCTTACGGGGTAGCGAACGAGCCTGCCATGCGCCAGAATTCCCATACGCCAGAATTCAGGGAGCCGACCGCCGTCATATGCTGGCGGTTGTCGTTGGTGGCGGTTGTCGGTGGCTGGGTGTGCCGCTGCGACATCCGCTCCCTGACTGTCCAATACGGTCCCTCCGAGGCGGCCGTCACCCGGAAGGACTCACGATGAGAACTACACGACCGCTCTCCCGGATGCGCCGGGCGTTGCTGGGCGCGACCACGCTGTTCCTGCTGGGCGGCCTCGTGGCGTCGGCGCAACCGGCCCCTCCCGGCGAGGTGGTGGCCGCAGGCCTGGATCATCCGCGTGGGCTGACCGCAGACGGCGACGACGTGCTGATCGCGGAACTGGGCGCGGGCCGCGTGCTGCGCCTGGCGCCGGACGGCTCCACCAGCGTCCTGGCGACCGGACTGCCCACCACCGTCTTCTTCAACGCCGCCTCGGGCAGTGACGAGCCGGGCGGCCCGTCTGCCGTGGTGCCCGTGGCGGGTGGATACGCCGTCGCGGTCTCCGAGGCGGACACGGGCGCGTTCCAGTCCGTCTACTACGTCCAGGCGGACGGCACGCAGGTGCGCATCGCTGACCTGGGCGCGTACGAGGCGGAGCACAACACGGACGGCGACACCACCCCGGACGGGGATCCGGAGTTGCTGTCGAACCCCTACAGCATCGTGACGGACGGGGCAGGGGGGCTGTACGTCGCGGACTCTGGAGCGAACGCGGTGCTGCACATCAGCGCCGACGGGACGGTGAGCCCGTTCGCGGTCTTCCCGGACCGAGAGAACCCGTTGTTCCCGGACTTCGGCCCGCCGACCATGGACCAGGTGCCCACCGGCATGGTGGCCGGCCCGGACGGGGCGCTGTATGTCACCACGCTGACCGGCTTCCCCTTCCCGCAAGGCGGCGCGGTGGTCTACCGCCTGAGTGACGACGACGGCAACGGCGACGCCCTGGGCGACGGCGAGATGACGGTCTTCGCCTCTGGCCTGACCGCCGCCACGGACCTGGCCTTCGATGTGGACGGCAGCCTGCTGGTGACGCAGTTCACCGCAGACATGCTGGCCGAGAACGTCCCCGGGCAGGTGGTGCGCGTCCGCGACGGCGACGTCCAGGTGGTGGTGGACGGCCTCATCACGCCGACGAACCTGGTCGTGACCGCTTCCGGCCGCGTGCTGGTCAGCCAGGCCTTCGCCGGGCTGGTCTCCGACGTCACGGACCTGGTGCGCGCCACCCCGGAGGATGGTTCCGAGGGCGCCCCGGCGGACGACACCGAGGACTCGGGCGCCACGCCGGAGTCGGGCACGCCCGCGCCGGCCGCGTCCGGCCACGGAGCGCTGATCGCTTCGGGCGGATCGATGTCGGCGGTGTGGCTGGCCCTCGCCGTGGCGGTCGGGCTGGTGGCGCTGCGGGGTGTGGTGAGCCGCAGCGAGCGGGCATAAGGAGACGCGCGTGACCGTGCACACGTGGCTACTGCTCTTCCATATCGGTTTCGCAGTGGTCTGGCTCGGTGGGGCAACGGTCATGGCGATCCTCGCGCTGCGGTTCCAGGTGGGGCGGCGCTGGGACGAACTGGCGCGGCTCGGGCAGGACATCGAGTGGCTGGGCCTGCGGGTGTTCACGCCCGTGTCGCTGGTCACGATGGCGCTCGGGGTGGCGCTGGTGCTGGAGACGGACTGGAGTTTCGGCACGCTCTGGATCCAGGCGGCGCTGGGGCTCTACCTGACCTCGTTCCTCATCGGCGCCGGCTTCCTCGGCCCGCAGTCCGGCAAGGTGGGCCGCCTCATCCAGGAGGTCGGCGCCGAGGCCCCGCAGGCGCAGGCGAAGATCTCGAGGCTGCTGCTGGTCTTCCGCCTGGACCTGCTGGTCGTCTTCAGCATCCTGCTGATGATGATCTGGAAGCCTGTCTGACACCGACCGTCGGGGGGGCTACTCACTCTCCTTCGGCGCCCGGGATGAACGTTCCTGGGCGCTGAAGGTGGGGCCTTCTCCGAGCGAGAGGCCCATCTCGCGGGCGACGGTGTTGAAGATGCCCACTGCCATCGTCGAGCGCTCCGTGGCGGCCCGCCACTGGTAGAGGTCACCCCGGATCGCCCTGACTCCCTCGTGGTCGGGGGCGGCCAGCCAGGCCCAGTCCGCCAGGTGGCAGGCGAGGCGCAGGTTGCCGTCCGCCGCTAGTGCCCGGGCGCGCTCGGCGAGGGCTTCCGGGGAGCCAGCGAGGCTGGCGACCATCGTGGCCAGTTCCTGGTCCGGTGCGGGCTTGAGGTGCGAGGGGAGCCCGTCGTACCAGCCGCCGTACAGTCGCCAGATGTTGCGCACGATGAAGTCCGGCTCGTCGTAGACCGGCTGCAGGTACGGCCGGTGCGCGAGGTCCTCCGGGGGCTGCACCCGGTCGAGCACCTCGTCCAGGCGGAGGCCCTCGTTCATCGCGGCGAGGGTCTGCTCCTCGATCGTCTCGAGGTAGCGTGCGGTGTCTTCCAGGGCCTGCCGGATCCGCTCTGCGCCGACGATGGGGGCGCCGTGGCCCGGCAGCAGCAGTTCGGCGCCGGTTGCCGCCATGCGACGCAGGGCGGCAGCCCACTCGCCGGCGAAGCGCTGGACCTTCTGCGGGTTGCCGGCGTTGGGGACGACCCACACGAAGAGGTCACCGGTGGCCAGTACCTTTCGGTCGGCGGCGTACACCCAGGTGGCGTCGTCGGTCTCGCCTCGGGCGTGGTGCAGATCGAACCGTTCGCCACCGACCGTCAGGGTGAGTTCCTGAGCGTACGTGGTGTCCGGGTAGATGTGATCCGTGGGCCACGAGGGCGTGCCGGCTCCGCCGCGGAACTGGCGGATGTTGATGACGCCGTTGTAGCCCTCCGTCCTGGCGTATCGCTCGAAGCGGGCGGGCACGGCCTCGTGGGCGACGACCTGCACGGACCGTCCTCCGCGCTCCTTCGCGTCGGCCTGGTAGAGGTCTGCGCCCCAGACGTGGTCGTGGTGCCCGTGCGAGTAGATGATCGTGTGGGCGGGCCGGTCGACGGCTTCGCGGAGTTGTTCGAACTTCACTCGCGCGTTGTTCTTGGCGCCGGGGTCGACGATGACCAGCCCCTCGTCCGTGTCGAACGCCGCCATGTTCGCGAAGGACGAGGCGAACCAGGTGCGCGGTGCGACCTCCTCGAGCACGTTCAGCGCGCGCCAGGGGTGTCCCGCCCCGTCGCCGTTCCAGGCTTGCTCGGCGTGATCCAGGATGCTTCCCACGGTGTCTCCTTCCGACGGGGCTCGCGGTTCCGCGTGCCGCAGCCTCGTTATTTCTCGTGCAACCCGGACGGCGGCGGCGGGCTCCAGCCCGTCGGGCGCGGCAGTACGAGGCCAAACCGGGTGTGGAGGTCGTCCAGCACCTGGAGTAGGGCCCGGTCGTCCTCGATGGGCTCCAGCGGCACGGTCACCTGGGTGCCGCCGAACGCGCGGACGATATCCCCGTCGTCGTCGACCACGTGGTCGGGCGCGTGGGGGATGCCGAGTTCGGCCAGCCGTTCGCGGTGACGGGAGAGCGGCTTCTCGTAGCAGTCCACGATGAACTCGCGCAGGTCGTAGGTGTACGCCACTTCCCAGCGCACGCCCGCGCCGGACCACAGGTAGACCTCGGCGCCGGCGGAGGCGACGGACGCGATCACCTCGCGGGCGAACGGGCGCAGACGCTTGTTCCAGGTCAGCAGCGTGTCGTCCACGTCGAAGTAGACGAGCAGCGGCCCGCTGCTCACGCTTCGTCCCGCGCGGCCAGCGCCTGCGACAGGATGAGGACACGCGCTTCCCTCATGGCATTCGCCTTCTGCCGCCTCCAGCGGCGCTCGTCCCGACGGTGACGGCTAGCGACGCTGCCGGTGGGGGTCCAGCGCGTCGTTGATGGCGTCCGCCAGCAGGTTCAGCGAGAGGAGGAACAGGCCCAGGGCCGCCGCCGGGAAGATGAGCAGGTACGGCAGGTCAAGGCGTGCCCGAGCGTCGTTGATCAGCGATCCGAGGGATGGGTTGGGCGCCACCGTGCCGATGCCCAGGAAGCCCAGCGCCGCCTCCGCAAGGACTGCGGTCGCCATGGAGAGGGCGACCTGGACGATGAGCGGCGGCATGGCGTTGATCGAGATATGCCGGAAGATGATGCGCTTGCTGCTGGCGCCCAGCGCCCGCGCGGCGGTCACGTAGTCCCGAGGGCGCTCTGCCAGCATCTGGCCGCGTGCGAGCCTCGCAAAGTTGGGCCACGCGCCAATACCGAGCGCGAGGGCGACGCTCTGCAGGCCCACGCCGAACACCGCCAGCAGCCCGATGGCCAGGATCAGGCCCGGAAAGGCCATCATGGTGTCCACGAAGCGCATGATCACGGAGTCCGCGATCCCACCCGCGTAGCCGGCGATGAGCCCGAGCGACACTCCCACGACCGTGCCGATGCCCACGGCCACGATGCTGACCATCAGCGATGCACGCAGGCCGTACAGGATGCGGCTGAAGAGGTCACGCGAGAGCGCGTCCGTCCCCGCCCAGTGGGCCATGGACGGCGTCTCGAAGCGGCTGCCTCGGAACTGCTCCAGCGGATCGTGCGGCGCGATCAGAGGCGCGCCCAGGCCGCCGATGATCAGGGCGAGCAGGATGATCGCCCCGGTCGCTCCCATGGGGTTCTTGAGTAGCACCTCGCGTGCGGTGCTCCACCACAGGGAGTCGGCGCGGCGCGTGCGGGTCGTCTCGCGCGAGGGCTCCACCCCGACGATTGCTTCGCTCACTTAACTCTCCAGCCGGATGCGGGGGTCTACCACCCCGTACAGCAGGTCGGCAATCAGGTTGACCAGGATGAACACGCTCACCAGGACCAGCAGCGTGCCCTGGATCGTGGGGATGTCCCGCGCCTGCACGGAGTCCACCACCACGCGGCCCAGGCCCGGGCGCGAGAACACGCGCTCGATCACCACGGAGCCGGTGAGGATGCTGGCCACCTGCAGGCCGGAGAGCGTGATGGTGGGGATCAGGGAGTTCTTCAGCACGTGGCGGACCACCACCACGCGCTCCGCCAACCCCTTCGCCCGTGCGGTCATCACGTACTGCTGTTGCGTGACCTGGGAGACCGCCGTGCGCGTGTAGCGCGCCAGGACTGCGGCCTGCGTGAGGCCGAGCGTGAGGGCGGGGAGGATCAGCGTCTTGATGCCGGCCACCGGGTCGTCCCAGATCGCCACCCGCCCGCCGATGGGCAGCCAGCCGAAGGTGAACGCCAGCAGCCAGAGCAACACCACGCCGAAGACAAAGTTCGGGATGGCGATGAACACGACCGTGGAGAGGGAGACGCCCCAGTCCCAGGCGGAGCGCACCTTCACGCCGGCCATGACACCGAAGGAGATCCCCAGCGTGAGCGTCAGCATGTAGGAGACGGTGGCGAGTTCCAGCGTGGGCAGGGCGTTGATGCGGATCATCTCGGAGACTGGGCGGCCCGTGCGGAACGAGTCTCCGAGGTCACCCTGTAGGAGGCTCAGCCACCAGTTCTTCAGTTGCACCAGCACCGGCCGGTCCAGGCCCAGGCGCTCCCGGAGGGCCTGCACTTCCTCCTGCGTGGCTTCGGGGTCGGCCAGGGCGGAGGCCGGGTCGCCGGGGATGAAGTGCAGGAGGCTGAAGACCAGGAGGCTGGCCAGGACCAGCACCGGGACGGCCTCGATCAGTCGGCGCACGACGTAGCGTCCCAAGTTGGCTCCTTGCTGCGGGTCAGTCCCGGACAGTGAGGTTCCGGGCCGGGGTGCGGGGGGCGCACCCCGGCCCAGGGCTCGGGCTAGGCGTCCAACCACCACTCGGAGAAGGCGCCCTTCGCCACGGACAGGTTGCCGCCCTCGTCACCCTTGAGCGAGGCGTGCATCACCCGGTACTGCTCCGAGGAGACCAGGCCCAGGATCCAGGCGTTGTCCCAGGTCAACCGCTGGTTGAACTCGGTGACCATCTCCGCCAGTTCGGAACTGCCGAGCGCCGCGCTCTGCATCCGGTCCAGCAGTTGCTCGTAGTCCGTATCCTCGAAGTGCGAGGGGTTCGGCACCGTGTACTGCTGGGCGGCGTTCACCATGGAGCCCGGGTGCGCGTAGTTCGCGAAGCCGTGCACCGCCAACCATGCGTTCGACTGGACTGTGCGGTCGCGGATCTGCTCCACAGCGACCGAGGCCTCCAGGATGACCAACTCCGTCGGCAGCCCGACGGCGTTGAGGTCGTCCTGGAGGTACTGGCCCAGCGTGGCGGCCTCCTGGTCCCCGGCGCCCGCCTGGATCGTGATCTGCGTGCCCGCGGCGCCCGCCTCCTCGATGAGCGCGGCCGCCGTGTCCGGGTCGTAGGCGACGCCGGCCGGGAAGTCCTGGTCTGCGTGGTACGCGGGCGACTCTGGTGGCCATGGCAGCGTGGTGCCGGCCACCACGCCCTCGGCGAACTCGTCGCTCAGGCGCTGCCGGTCGATCGCCAGCGAGGCCGCGCGGCGGACACGGACGTCGTCAAACGGCGCCTTGTTGACGACCAGGCCCAGGTAGTTCATCCCGGCCTTACCGCGGGTGACGGCCTTCACGTTGGCGTCGGACCGCAGTGCGGCGACGCGGGCGTAACTCATGCCGTCGGCCCAATGCAGTTCGCCACTGCGGATCGCCAGTTCACGTGCTGCGACGTCGGCGTACGGCTTGCCCTCGATGGCGTCCAAGTAGGGCAGGCCTTCCTGCCAGTAGTTCTCGTTCGCCTCCAGCCGGTAGCCCACGTCCGGCGTGTAGGACGTGAACTTGAACGGCCCGGTGCCGACCAGGTCCTTCATGTCCGGGATGTTGCGGGCGGTGTCGCGGTCCACAATGCGTGTCAGGCAGAACATGTCCGCCAGTGCCGGACGCGGGCCATTGAAGATGATGTCCAGCGTACGGTTGTCCGCCACCTTCACCTCGGAGATCCCCTGGGACAGAGGCCCCTTCAACTGGCCGGACGACTCCGCGTTGGAGAAGAAGTCGATCGAATAGGCCACGTCGTCCGCCGTCAGCGGACGTCCGTTGTGGAACTCCACGCCCTGCCGCAGCACGATGTGCACCGCGCTGCTGTCCGCGTTCGCCTCGAACGTCTCCGCGAGCACGGGGCGGATTTGGTAGTCCTCCGTGAGTCCGATCAACTGCTCCCAGACGGAGTGCTGGATCGGACGGTTGCGGATGTTAAAGCCGAAGTTCAGGACGTTGGGGTTCGGCTCGCCGCTGTCCACCAGCAGCGTGCCGCCTCGCTTGATGTCGCTCACCTGTGGGGTGGGGGTCGGGCTGGCAGTGCCGCCCCCTCCGCCGCCGCTGGACGTCGCGGTGGCGCCCGGGTTGTCGTCGTCGCTGCCGCAGCCGATGAGCGCCGCGCCCGCGAGGCCGGCGGCCCCGATCGCTCCGCCCTTGAGGAGGCCCCGGCGCGAAAGGTGTCCGGAACCCAAGTCTAGAATGTTCATATGCCCCTCCGTGAACAATCGTTACCGCAAAAGTCTCCCACTGCTTGTCAAGGGGTGTTATGAGGGGGCTGTCAACAGGGCAGCGAGATCGCCGAGATCGCCCGTGTGGAGAGGCGTGGCCGGGTCATCCGGACGGCTTGCCATACGGCAACCGTTTCCACTGTTTCTCGGCTAAGAGGCGTGAGGAGGAGGGGGTGCGAGCGATCCTCGCGCAAGGAACTCCGCAGGCTGGCGGTTGAAGTCGGGGATCTCGTCCTGGCCCTCGGCGCGGGCGATCAGGCGCTTGGTGCTGCGTTCCGCGGAGGCGGCGTAGTCATGCCGGATCACGGCGATCGGTGGGTGGTAGGACGCATGCCACACGGAGTCGCCGTATGTCAGGAATGAGACGTCCTGGGGGATGCGCCAGCCGGCCAGCAGGATGCCGCGCAGGATCTCCGGTGTCAGTACGCCGTTGCCGCAGACGATCGCCGTGGGCGGATCCGTTCGGCTTGCCAGCATCTGCACTTCTCCGACGCAGCCCTCCGCGGTGGTGTGCACCTCGAGCAGCGCCTCGGGGCCGAGCCCCGCCCGTTCCACCGCCTCACGCACCGAGTTCAGGCGCGTGTCGCCCATGTACGTGAGGTTGGCATTGGGCCGGGTGAAGTAGGCGATGCGTTGGTGGCCCAGGTCCGTGATGTGCTTCAGGGCCACCATGCTCGCGCCGCGCTCGATGTCCGCGCGCTCGTGGTAGGGGTTGTACGGCCGGTTTCCGCGCGTGCCCTCTGGTCGAGGGCTCAGTTCGGGCTCCATCGGGATGCCGGCGGACGTCAGGAGTGCGTCGGCTTCTTCGCTCAGCGGCAGGACGCCGCGGCCGAAGAGGATCCCGTCCACGCGATGCTCGACGAGGCGCCGCACCTGGGACTCGAAGATTGTGGCGTCGCCCTGGGCGTCGCTGACGAAGATGGCGTAGCCCTGCTCGTAGGCGGAGCGGACGGCCGCGCGGACGTGCGTGAGCGTGACGGGGTTGGCAAAGTCCGGCGCGATGTAGCCCAGGGTCCGGGTGCGCGCCGAGCGTAGTGCGCGCGCGGAGCGGCTCGGGTTGTATCCCATCTCGCGGGCGACTTCTCGGACGCGCGCTCGCGTAGCCTCCGCGATGCGGCCATCTCCGGTGAGGGCGCGCGAGACGGTGGAGGTCGCCACGCCGGCCTTGCGGGCGACGTCGTGGATGGTGATCGACGTGGACGACCGGCGTGGGCGCGCGGCCGCCGGCCCTCGTGATGTCGCCTTCGCCTCTCGTTCGGTCACCCCGTCACCCCTCTGAAGCAGCGCACCGGTCGACGGCACCGATCGTATCCGTGCTCCGCATGTGCGGACGATGCGCTGACCCACTGATCCGGATCAGGCACGGCGCCGGGCTGGAAATGATTCCGCACTGCCATGCTAGGCCGCCGTGCACCCACGGACAATGTCCCTGCTTGACAGGGATGCCATACTGAGCCGCAGTGAGCAAACGATACCGCAAATACAGGAGCGGCATGGACGTCAGCAGCCTTCCCGGGCCGTATTCGGGCCTCCGGGTCATCGAGATTGGCCGGTTCATCGCGGTTCCCTTCTGCGCCCAACTGATTGCGGACGGTGGCGCGGATGTGGTCAAGGTGGAGGCGATCGAGGGCGACCAGCCCCGTATGAACGGCCCCATCATCCCCACAGAGGGCCGCCAGTTCCTGAACAAGAACCGCGGGAAGCGCTCGCTCTCCGTCGAACTCGGAGACCCCGAGGTGGTGCGCGCACTCCAGGCCCTGACCGTCGATGCGGACATCGTGCTCGCCAACCTGCGGCCGGGCCTCGCGACGCGGCTGGGCCTGGACTATGACTCCGTCCGAGCGCGCAACCCTCGTGTGGTCTACGCGGAGAACACGGCCTACGGCAACGAGGGCCCCATGGCCGGCGCACCCGGGATGGACATTGTGCTGCAGGGCTACACGGGGGTGGCGCACCTCACCGAGCGCGGTCCCGAGCAGCAACTCAACCCCGTCATTGACCACACCGCAGCGCTGCTCATGGCCTGGGGGGTGGCGACGGCGCTCTTCCACCGTGAGCGCACGGGCCGAGGCCAGCGCCTGGACGTGTCGCTCATGCAGGCCGCCATGGTGCTGGAGAACAACCAACTGACCCACGTGGACGCCATCGACGGCTGGCGTGACGGGTTCGTGGAGTACCTCAAGGATGCCTTCGCGCAGGGGGCCTCGTGGGAGGAGGTCCTCCGGCACCGCGAGTCGATACAGCCCTTCCGGATGATGCGCGCGTACTACGGCTTCTTCCGCACCAGCGACGGCACGGTCGCCGTCGCCTGCAACGCCGCCACCCTGCGCGACCGCATGCGCGAAGTGATGGACATCGACGACCCGTGGACGTCCTCCGAGGGCTGGTTGCCTGACGACGTCGTGGCGTACGAGGCGATGCTGTACGACCAGGTGGCGGCCCGCTTCCGTGAGCGCCCGACGGGTGAGTGGATTGCGATGTTCCGCGAGCGCGGCCTGCCGATCGGCCCGGTCCGCCACTGGGACGAGGTCATGTACGACGACCAGGCCTGGGCGAACGATTACCTCGTCCGCCTGGACCACGAACTCCTGGGCGGCATCACAATGGTGGCGCCGCCGGTGAAGTTCAGCGACTCCCCGCTTGTCGCCAAGCCCTCGCCACCCCTCGGCAAGCACTCGAGGGATGTCCTGCGCGAGGCCGGCCTGGACGACGACGCCATCGACGGGATGGTCGCCCGCGGCGTGGTCCGTGACGGCGACCTCCACCGCGCGGCTGCGGAGTAGGGCGCCCGTGAGCACGCGCGCGCTCGTCGTCGGCGGCACCGGGCCAACGGGCGTCCACATCGTGGACTTTCTGCTGAGTGCTGACCACGAGGTCACCGTCTTCTCCAGCGGTGCGCACGATGAGGGCGCGCACTTCGCCGGGCCCGTGCAGCGTATCTACGGCAATGCGCGGGACGAGGAGAGCGTCCGCGCCACCATTGGGCAACGCGAGTGGGACGTGGCCATCTGCACCTATGGACGGCTGCGCATGCTCGCGGACGTGCTCGCCGGGCGGACCGGCCGCTTCGTCGGCATCACCGGGCAACCCGTCTACCGAGGCGCCGCGCGACGCACGCCGGACGGAGGCATCGCGCTGCCGGTGCCGGAGCAGGCCGAGCGCCAGTACGACGCCGCCGACTACACCGGCCAGGTGGCGAAAGGCGAGGACCAGTTATTCGCCCAGCACGACCGCGGCGACTTCCAGGCGGTGGTCGTCCGCTACCCGGGCGTGTATGGGCCTCGGGCCCCGGTGAACCACGAGTGGGCGGTGGTGAAACGCGTGCTGGACCGGCGGCCGCTGATGCTGATGCCGCATGACGGCCTGTCCTACTTCCAGCGCGGCTACTCGGAGAACGTGGCGTGGCTCGTCGCCCTCTGCGCCACACGGCCGGAGGCGTCCGGCCAGGCCTTCAACGCCGGCGACGAGCAGGTCCTGAGCGCCCGCCGCGTCGCCGAGGTGATCACGGACGAACTGGGCTGGGAGATGGAGTTCGTCGGCGTGCCGGCCGACCTGGTCCGCGGCGTATACCCGCTGGCGGAGAAGGCGCCGCTGATCCTCGACATGGCGAAGGCGCGCAGCCTGCTGGGCTACCGCGACCGCGTCCCGGTGGAGGAGGCGACGAGGCGGACCGCGCGCTGGTTGGCCGAGCACCCACCCCGCGAGGACGACCTTGCTATTGGCGCCCGCATCCCCTCCGACGTCTACGAGGTGGAGGACCGCATCGCTCGGGCATGGCGCGCGGCCGAGGCGCAGGCGCGTGCCGCGCTGGCTTCGTAGGCGGGGGAACTGGGGCTACCTCGTGGTTGACGTGGTTGACGCGGTTGACCTGGTCGCGAAGCTCTAGAGCACTCGACCCGGGGCATAGAGAGACATAAGGAGACGGACGTTGACGACAATGACCTCGCCGATTCACACAGCGGTCTGCGACATGCTTGGCATCGAGCACCCCATCTTCGCGTTCAGCCACAGCGTGGACGTGGTGGTGGCCGTGTGCGAGGCGGGTGGCCTCGGCGTGTATGGGGCCACGAGGCGCTTCCCCGAGGAGATCGAGGAGGCGCTGGCGGAGATCCGTGAGCGCGTGGGGGATCGCCCGTTCGGCGTGGACCTGGTGCTGCCGAAGGGCATGCCGGAGCAGAACAACCGCGAAGACATCGAGATGCAGATCCCGCCGGGGCATCGTGCCTTCGTGGACTACCTCTACGAGAAGTACGACGTCCCGCGCGACAACCTGCCCGGATCGCGCTCCCGCTTCGTGCGCTCGGACGAGATAGCCCGGCGGCAGGCGGAGGTGGTGCTGGACTCCACCGTGGACCTGTTCGCCATGGGCATCGGCAGCCCTCCGGAATACGTCGAGGCGGCGAAGCAGCGCGGTAAGCGTGTCCTCTCGCTGGTGGGCTCGCCGAAGCACGCGCGCCGTGCGGTAGACGCGGGCGCGGAGATCCTGGTGGCGCAGGGGAGCGACTCCGCAGCGCACACCGGGCCCATCGGTACGTTCTCGTTGGTGCCGCAGGTGGTGGACATCGCCGGCGACGTGCCGGTGCTCGCTGCGGGCGGCGTGGCCACCGGGCGGCACATCGCGGCGGCGTTCGCGCTCGGCGCGGTCGGGGTGTGGGTCGGCACGCCGTGGCTTGTGACCCGCGAGGGCCACAGCAGCCCGGCGCTGCTGAAGAAACTGCTGGCCGCGGGCTCGGAAGACACCGTCATCACCCGCGCGCGCAGCGGCAAGACCAACCGCCAGTTGCGCACCGCTTACACGGAGGAGTGGGACGCGGAGGGCGCCCCGGTGCCCCTGAAGATGCCGTACCACGACATCCTCGTGGGCGACCTCCTCGGCGCCATCGAACGCCACGAGGTGGAGCCACTGCTGGGTACAGGCACGGGCCAGGGCATTGCGTGGTTCAGGGAGGAGACCACGGTCGCCGACGTGATGGAGGACTTCGTCACTGGCGCGGGGGCGGCCCTGGAACGCACGCGCACCGCCTTCGGTTCGCCCGCGTGACCGTCGTCCCCGCGGCGACCGCCGAGGCCGTCCGCCTGATCGAGGCGCACTTCGCGGCGCTCGAGGTGGGGGCGCGCGTCGCCCTCGAACGGACCTACACCGAGGCGGACGTGGCGGAGTACGTGGAGCGCACGGGCATCGAGTACCCGGGCCAGCACGTCGCGGACGACGGCGCCCACCTGTTGCCGCCGGGCATGCTGCTGGTGGGCCCCGCGCGCACGTTCGGCATTCTCGAGGGGCCTCCGCTCGCACGCGGCGGCCTCTTCACCGCTGCCACGAGGCGCTACCGGAGGCCGGTACGACTCGGTGAGTCCGTCCGCTACGAGGCGGCGCTGACCGACAAGTTCGAGCGTGGTGGCTACTTCTACATCCTCGTGGCGTGGCACGCCTTCGACGCGGAGGGGCACGAGGTCGGCTCGGGAGTGGAAGAACATACCGTGGGCAGCGCGCGAAAGCCCAGGGCGTCCTGATGCCCACGACCTTCCGCGAGGGCGACACGCTGGTAAGCCCGGTGGTGGTGGCGCAGACACACTCGAAGGGCGCGCCTGTGCAGGACCCGGAGGTCGCGCGGTCCTCCGGGCTGAAGGCGCCGGTGGTGCCGAACGTCTTCCACTTCGCACGCATAACTGAGTTGATGCTCGAACACTTCGGCGCACACTGGCGCACGCACGGCGAGATTGACGTGCGCTACATCTCCCCACTGCACGCCGGAGACACCCTGCAGGCGCGTGCGCGCGTGCTCAAGGTGGCCCCGGACCCGGAGGGTGACCGCGTCCACCTGGACGTGCGGTGCGAGAACCAGGACGGCGCCGTGCTCGCCCAGGGCGCCGCTTCCTGCGTGCTGCCCTCGGCGCGAGGGGCGGCGAGCGGGACGGGGGCCGGATGAACTTCGAACTGACGGAGGAGGAACGGGTCTTCCGCGACGAGTTGCGGCGCTTCTTCGCCGCGAACCCGCCCCCTCGCGGCGAGGAGTCGGCGGAGTATCGCCGCCTGCTGGCGGATCACGGCTGGCAGACCATGCACTGGCCCATGGAGTACGGCGGGCAGGGCGCCAGCCACTTCAAGCAGGTCGTCCTGAAGGAAGAGGCATTCCACCACGAGGTCGCCCTGGGCGCCGCCGGGCCGAACCTCATCGGCCCCACGCTCATCGTGCACGGCTCGGAAGAGCAACGCGCCCGGCACCTGCCGCCCATCGCGGCGGCGGAGGTGGTGTGGTGCCAGGGGTTCTCCGAGCCAGGGGCGGGCTCGGACCTTGCGTCCCTGTCCACGCGCGCGGTGCGCGATGGCGACGAGTACGTGGTCAACGGTCAGAAGATCTGGACCTCCAACGCCCACCTGGCGCAGTGGATCTTCATGCTGGCGCGCACCGACCCGGATGCCCCCAAGCATCGAGGCATCTCCTACCTGATGGTGGACATGTCGTCGCCGGGCGTCACGGTGCGCCCCCTCTTGCAATTGACCGGCCACCACGGCTTCAACGAGGTCTTCTTCGACGATGTCCGCGTGCCGGTCGCCAACCGCGTGGGCGAGGAGGACCGTGGCTGGTACGTAGCCACCACCACGCTCGACTTCGAGCGCTCCGGCATCGAGCGCGTCCTGACCGCTGACCGCGACCTGGGCCGGCTGGAGGACTGGTGGCGCGAGTCTCCCTCCACGTTCACCTCGCGGCCCGGTGCGCCGTCCAAGCGTGCCCGCGTCGCGGAGTTGCGGGTGGCGGTGGAGGTGAGCCGGCTGCTCTCCTACCGGGTTGCGTGGATGCAGTCACGCGCGCTGGTGCCGAACCACGAGGCATCCATGACCAAGATGTACGCCTCGGACGTGGGGCAGTGGGTGGCGCAACTCGTGGTGAACGCGGCCGGCCTGGCGGGCAACCTGCGGCCGGAAGAGCCGCGCGCGCCTCAAGGCGGTGCTCCCGCTATGCGCTACATGGACTCGGTGAGGCTGACGATCGGGCAGGGCACCGGCGAGATCCAGCGCAACGTGATCGCTACCCGTGGACTAGGACTCCCGAGGGGCTGAGCGGCGGCGATCCCTCAGGGTTCGCGCTTGCTGGAGGGCATGGCTATGACGGAGTTCGGCAGCAGCCGGCGCATCCTGGACGGCGTGCGCGTTGTGGATTTCACCCGCGTGGTGGCCGGGCCGTTCTGCTCACGCATGCTCGCCGACCTCGGCGCGGACGTGGTCAAGGTAGACCAGCCGAGCGCGGGTGGCGGCGGTAACGCTGCCGAGCGGCCGGCGGGCAGCCTCTCGAACAACCTCGGCAAGCGGTCTGTCGTGCTGGACCTGAAGCAGCCGGGCGCCGGTCGAGCCGCGCGCGCCCTCATCGCCCGCGCGGACGTCGTGGTGGAGAACTTTCGCCCGGGTGTGATGGCGTCCCTGGGGCTCGGGTATCAGGACTGCACCGCGCTCAATCCCCGGATTGTGTACGCCTCGATCAGCGGCTTCGGTCAGAGCGGCTCCCACTCGCATCGCCGGGCGTTCGGCGCCACCGCCCACGCCGAGGCAGGCTGGCTCTGGGTGCAGCAGCAGGCGATGGGGGCGCCGGAGCCGTTCGCTCCGGGTGTTACCGTCGCGGACCTCGTGACCGGAATGACCGCGTTCTCCGGTATCCTCGCCGCGCTCTACGACCGCGAGCACACCGGGCGAGGGCAGCACGTGGACGTCTCCCTCATGGACTGCCAGTTCCAGATGCTGTCGGAAGTGGCCGGGCCCACCTTGAACGGGCAGCCGCCGGAGTCGTGGGAGCCGTTCCGACACCCCATCCACCGGACGCGCGACGGCCGGCACGTCACCATCAACCTTGGCCCCCCGCACATGTGGCCGCGCATCGCAAGCGCCCTGGGCCACGAGGGCACGCCGAGGCCGCCCACGGCCGCCGAGGCAAACGCCCTGGTGGGGGCATGGGTCGCGCAGTTGGACTCGAGTGACATCGGTCCGGAGATCGACCGGTCGGGGGCTGCGTACGGCATGACCCTGAGCATGCATGAAGCAGCAGCACACCCCTACTTCCGTGAGCGAGGAATGATCGCCGAAGTCCAGGATCCTGTGGTCGGCGCGCTCCGGGTGGTTGACTCGCCGCTGTTCTTCTCGGACAGCGTCAGCCAGGCCCGCGACCCCGCTGCGCTGCTGGGAGAGCACACACGCGAGGTGCTCCACGAGGCCGGCCTGTCCGAGGAGGACGTCGAGGCCCTCCTCGAGTCTGGCGCGGCCACCGAGGTGCGCTCCCCCCGATGACCCCACCCGAGGCGATGCTCTGGGTCATGGCCGGGATCGTGATCGGCGCCTATGCGGGGGCCATCGGTGCTGGCGGAGGCTTCCTCGTCACCCCCGTGTTGCTGCTCCGCTTCCAGGACTCACCACCCGCTGAGGTCACCGCCGCCTCGCTGGTGGTGGTCGCCGTGACCTCGTTCTCCGCCTCGGTACTCTCATTCCGCGAACGCCGAGTCGATCGCAAGTTGGCCATGGGGATGCTGATGCTGGTGGTGCCGGCCGGGCTGCTCGGCGCCGCGACCACGGCGGTCGTGCCTCGAGCGCCGTTTGCCCTCGGTTTCGGCGCAGTCCTACTACTGATCGCTGGCTACCTGGTCTTTCGACCGGTGGCCGCCTCCGTTGCACCCGTTCCTGGACGCGCGTGGCGGCGCGAACTGATCGACCAGGACGGCGTCCGCTACGTCTACCACGTGCCGCTGTGGAGGAGCATCGCCCCTAACGTCGGGACAGGGTTCCTCTCGTCACTCGCCGGCATCGGAGGGGGGCCGATTGGGGTGCCGGTGATGACCTACATCATGCGTGTCCCCCACGCCATCACCGTCCCGACGATGCACTTCATCATCGTGCTCCAGTCGGCCGCCGCGGTGACCCTCCACCTATCGCTCGGCCACATCGGCACCCCCATGGCCGTGGTCCCCTGGCTGGCCATCGGCGTCGCCGCCGCCTCTCCGCTCGGCCGCCTCCTCCGCCGGCGCATCGGCGAGGGCCGGTTGATGCAGGCACTGGCGGTCGGCCTCCTCTTCGCCGCTGCACGAACGATGGCGGAGGGGTTGTAGGCCTCAACCGCCTTCCAGGTCACCCGGGGGGCCATCGCCGCTCACGCCTTCGCGGACAAGGGCTTCGTACTCGGCAGTCGACATACCGAGGAACTGCTCGAACACCTCTGCGCTGTGTTGACCGAGCATGGGGGATGGACGCGACACCACCGGTTGGGTTCTGGACATGATCCACGGGGATCCGACCAACACCTGCTGGCCCGCTTCGGGGTGCTCGACCGTTGCCGCAAAGCCGCGCTCCCTGAGGACTGGATGATCGAGCGGGACTGCTCTGAGCGGTAGAGGCGGACGTACGCCCACTCCTCGAGTAGCGTGCGCTGGAGCGCTCGACCTTGCCGTTGGTCTGGGGCCGGTAGGGTTGGGTGAAGCGATGGCGGACGCCGGCCTCGGAGCAGAGTCGGGCGAAGAGTCTGCTGCGGTAGGCGGAGCCGTTGTCGGTGAGCACCGCCCGCACCACAACGCCCTGCTCGGCGAACCAGGCCTGCGCCCGGTTCCAGAAGCCCACCGCCGTCCTGGCCCGCTCGTCCCCCAGCACCTCGCTGTAGGCGAAGCGGGAGTGGTCGTCCACGGCGGAGTGGACATAGGCGTAGCCCACCCGCTGCCGTCCTCGATCGCTTCGGGTCGGTGAAGCCCCGCCGCCGCACTCAGGAAATGGAGCAAGTCCGGGCGGCTACGGCGCAGGAGGTGGGGCGTAAGAGGGTGAATCGAACCGCTCGTGACCGAGACGCAGCTCTTCCTCGACACGAACGTGTTCCTGCGATTCCTCCCGCCGACGAGGAACAGATGGCAGAGGATTGCCGGCGCCTCTTCGAGCGCGCTGAAGGCGGTGAGCTTCAACTCCACACGTCGCACCTGGCGCTCGCCGAGATCGTCTGGACTCTGCAGTCCTACTACCGCGTGCCTCGGGCGAAGTCGCGGCGATGCTGCGTGACCTACTCGCGCTTCGTTCGCTTCGCGTGGATCAGAAGGAGATGTTGCGAGAGGTCGTCGACCTCTACGCCTCGACGAACGTGGACTTCATCGATGGGTACCACACCCTTGATCTGCGCCACCGCGGGATCGATCGCATCTGCTGATATGACCGCGACTTCGATTCGCTCTCAGTCGCGAAGGTTGAGCCGGCGGGTTTAACTGGATGTTAGAGACGATGTGGTGATTCGCTACGCAATCAGATGGGCGCCTATGCCGTTTCTGAGCACAGGCAAGGCCCCCGCCATGTACCCCAAGAAGTCATCCTCGTACGTTCCTTCCCATGCATATAGGGAAGTGGATGAGAGGATTGGTGTTAGGAGCGGCGCGAGGTCACGCAGGCGTCGTCCTCGGATCTCCACGCTGTGCAACTGCAGATCCCTTGAGGAAACGGGCTCTTGATTACGGAGTCTCTGTGCAATCTCACGATCGACGACGACTGTCATGTGCTCTGTGTCTCTGATTACTTGGCACAGCTGACTGACTTCGGGGTACTCCATGTTGTCTTCTGCCGCACAGAGACGCCGCGCTCTAATTTGCATTACTTCCGTCAACTCGAGGTGGAGTGCTCCTCGCACGATGTCGCTCGGCGAAAGGCGGTCAACATCCCCGGACTCATAGAGTCGGCGAAATACTTGCCGCGCGACCTCCCGCGTCGGATCAGTCGTGAGTTCCGGGTCGGAGACCCGGAAGTCCCATACCTCCGCATCCGAGTACTCCGCTCCGCGGCTCACTCGTCCGCTGACCTGGATGAAGCTCGCCACGCTCGAGGTCTCTCGAAATCCCGTTCGAAAGGAGAAGTTCATTCCAGCCTCAACGCAGCTCGTCGCGACGAGTGTCCAGTCCCGGTCGAACCGCCCCGGTTGTGAGGCTGACTGAAGTCGTTCGACAATCCGCTCAACTATTCGCGACCGGTCAGCTGGCGCCAACGCCGTCGACAGGTGTATCACGTTGAGTGACCGCGCACGCATTCGCTGAGCCACAACTGCTGCTGACTGCACAGTGTTCAGAATCAACAATCGGGGTCCAGGACGTGCCACGACGAACTCGATCAGTTCATCGCGGGTCATCGCCTGGTCTCGGCGTCGGTAAACGACGCGCCGACCTTCTGCTGCTTCGGTGACGGCCCGCAGTGATTCCGAGACTAAGTCAGGAACATCAGTGCGCGCTCGAGGCGGCTGAACGAATTCTTCCAGCTCCCAGAACCGAGGTAAGGAACCACTGGCGAAAACGGCGTGACCTCCCCATTCACGTCCCCAAGTGTCAAACCAGCGCCACATCTGCGGCCAGAGGTCAGCAGGAATTGAGGCGTGAGCCTCGTCCAGAAAAACCGCACTGCCTGGTAGTTCATGCAATTTCCGCAGGGCACCTGGATAGGCACTCCCCAATGTCTCGAAGAATTGAACTGCAGTCGTAACAATGATCGGAGCCCGCCAGAGCATCGCAAGATGCCGGAGCGGTACAGCGGCGAAATCCGCCTGGTGGTGGTGTTCGGCAACCACATGTTCCGGACTCTCGCCAGGGAGCACGAGTGCTGCGCGAAGGATGTCGACGCATTGCTTGATGATGTTCACGTAGGGAAGCACCACGAAAATGTGGCGTAGCTCCTTGTTGGAAGCGACGTTCAGCAGATGCGCCATGACGGCCGTAGTCTTGCCGCTCCCTACGGCTGCATCACATGTCCGAAGATTGGGGTTTAGTGAAGCGTCTCGGCATTCTTCGTAGATCCGAGTCCGCATCTCATCGCGCACGCTTGTCTTTGGCAGACCCGCGACGTACTGATCAAGGGCATGAAGGCGTTCTCGCCAGCGGGTCCGAACCTCCGGGATCTGAGTCTCGTTCCGGTAGTGGCGTGCAGTATCACCATGGTCAGCATCGACGAGGCATGACAGGGCGATGCGCCGGGAGAACCCATCGTCATGGAGATTCGCAGGACGGATCGCTGGCCAGGTCGAGCATCCACTCGCAACGTGTGCAGCGAGGTATGTTTCGTACCGTTCGTTGACCACGTTCGCCACACGTGGGTCTCGTAGTGGCCCGCAGTCCTTTGCCATCTCTTCGCTACGGCTGAACAGCCCCGCGTGGTGAGCAGCTACGAGTACAGCCGACTCTTGCCGTCCACTTCGTAGCAGCACTGCCGCGCCAGCGTCCGCGTGAGGCATCGGAAGTGGGTACTGGGACACCGTTCGCAGGACTGTTTGATTCTCCTCGTCGATCTTCCCGAGATCATGCAGGGCAGCCGCCGCTTCAACTACCTCGACGAAGTCGGTCCACGGGCCTGTATAGAACCTCGCGGCCGAACGAGCATGCTGCGTGGCCGTCTCGCGCGTGTTCTCGGCATGCTCTCGGTAACTCTGTGCGGGAATCGGCGGCCGGGGACTATGTGCGACGGGGTTATTCATCGACCATGAGGTCGCGAATCGACCGGACTCGGCCACCCAATTCTCCGAGATCGGTAGGGACGTCATAGTCAGACCAGGAAGTCGACGGTTGATCCACGTCGGTTCTCTTCGTAGGCGAGAGCGCGTCGAGGATCGCGAAGTCCGGGCAGGAGCCGAGCACTGACCTGTGCTCTACGTACCATGCATGTCGGATTTCAACGGATGGGCGAGCGGCCGACGCGGTATGCGGGTATGCGATGGGAATAAGCCGAAGCAGCAACTCGATGTCCTCGACCGTGCAGCCGGACTTTGTAGCGGCGGTCGGATTGACGTAGAACGGCATGCAGTACACACCGTGCTCGACCACGCGGAAACCGAGCGGTGCCATGCCGCGATCTTTCCCCGGTTGGACACCAGCCTTGTTCGTCAATGTCATTCGTTCGACGCGCACGGGAGCCACTGACACCCCAAGCGCGAATTGAGCTACGCCTGAACGAATCGAATCCTCGCCGTCCTTTTCAAGGAAGGTGTTGCCGAATACGCGACCGTCCCAGTACCTGCCTTCGAACGTGCCGTTCTTGATCTCGGCTCCGATCACGTTCGGATCGCGCCCGCGGCTTTCGAGAACGTCGAACCGCTCCCACTGCTCGGGAGCGATGCCGAATTCTTGCCAAGCAGGCCCCTCTTTATCTTCAACGAGATCTCGGAGCTTCCGCTTGAATGAGACGGGAGAAATCAAGCCTCGCTGATCGTGACTTCGCTGCCGTGGGTCGCTATCACGATCTGGGTCGCCGTTGGGATTCGAGTTTCGAACCTCGATGACGAGGAGGCCGGTTGCCCGCGCCAACTTGTTGCTCTCTGTCATTCTCCCTCTGCCTCTTCCTTGTCTCGCGCTAGATACCCAAGCAGGAGTTGCGCTCTATCCTGCTGAGAGAGCGTGGTGGGGATCGGTTGACCGGCGAGCTTCGTGCTAACCGCCCGCATCTGTCCCAATGCCCACTTCCCCAACACGACATCTCGCTGACTCTCGCCGTCCGCGCGGCTGGTCTCGGCCCAGGCGATGTATGGATTCAGGCGTTCATGCAGCCGATCGAGTCCATCCGCGAGGTTGTTGCGTGCGACCGGCACGAGGGCATTGCCGGCGAGCTGCGGAGGAAGCGCTCCGCCGCGGACAGCCAAGCAGTAAGCGCGATGCAATGCATCGGCAAGCGATAAATATTTCCCAACCAGGAACGCTGGAGTCTCCATGTACGCTTCCTTCATATGCCCCGTGGCTGCAAGCAGAATGCCCAGCGTGCTCACGGCGCGAAGTGCTTCGATGCGGGCACGTCGGTCAAACCGTTGATGATCATTCAGCGCGCCACCGATGCCGATCAACAGCGAGGCATTCCTCTCGACGGCGAGGTCCAACAAGCGGAGAGCTCGCTCATGCCGGATCTCCTGGTCCAGCATGAGCGACAGCACATCCGCGAGCGATGGACCGGGTACAGGCAGACGGCGTTCGCCATTCGTGACCCAGTCCCATGAGAGCAGCCGCAGAACTTGATCGGGATAGGGCGCCGGTGGACTGCGGAAGACCGTCGTCCGAGTCGTCGCGTCGCGCACCGGGATACGAATTTGTGGGATGTTCTCTGCCGCTTCTTTCCACCAACGTGCGCCGGCGAGCACCGACCCCACCGTTAGTGCCTCGGCAAGGACAACTGAAGCCTGGCCTTCGGAAGCTTGCCGGATGACGAATAGGTTCAACTTTGATCGCGGCGCTGATCGGACGATTGCATCCAGCGCCGCGCAGACAGCCGATGCGTCCACTTCGAACTGCGCATCCGCCAGGTCTGCTCCAAAGAGTGAAGCCACGTCTGCCGAGATGTCCGGCATCCCATCGACGTACACGATGAGGAGGTCCTGCTTTTCTCGACTATTCGCGATCCCGCGCCACGTCTTGCCTCGGCGTTCGGGAGCAACGATGTAGTCGAGCGCGTCCTGCATCCGCAGCGCTGCTTCTTGAGATACGGGCACGATCGCGCTGTCAACGAGACCGTATCGATAGTTACATGCAGCTTCATGAAACATCGAAACAAGGGGGAGATATGTGTTGAGTACTGGGAGCCAGACCTTTGGGAATGGCCTAACCCATAAGTCAGTGGAGGCGCCGTAGGCCGACACTCCTTCTGCCTGAGATTGCTTCCCGTTGTCTAGCGGAAGGATCGACTCGATCTGTCGGCGCGTCTCCACAGAGTAGACGCGAGTAGTAGAAGGATCGATCACGTCAAAGGCCAATTGAACGCTGAAGCGGCCTTTCGAGTCACCGAACAACATGTCAGCAGCTACCTTCAGGTCTCCAAAGTCGCCTGACAGGAGCCGTTCGCCAAGTCTCGTAGCCATCTCGGCCCGCAACGAATCTACGTCGGCAAGCAAGAACCGCTCGCAGAGGGCATGCGTCGCTTCCAGACCGCGGAGCCCGGTCACAGCGAGCAGTTCCGTTGCTTGGCGACGCAATCTGGACCAGAGCTTTGTGTCGCCAACTGCCGGGCGGATCGCCCCGCCATCGATGCTGGCCATCAAAGCTGGAGCCGTGAGCTCCGCTGGCCGTTGAGCTAAAAGCAGGGGCACCACTGGCCTCGACACCGGGAAGGCGTTCTGGTTGCCGTCCATGATTCGCCAGAGGCCCGACCATTCGTCATCAACGACTATAGAGAGTTCAGCAACATGTCCTGCATTGTCGAGCCGTACGCGGACTGCAGCCTGAGACTTTCCGGGTTGTGATACTCGGGGGTTCCGCTTTGGAATAATGATCTCGGCTTCCTCAAGCGCTGTTCGCAGTACGTGTAGCTCATTGAGCATGCTCGTTAGTCCTCGTACCTCAACACTCCGGCGTCGATCCGGACGTTTTGGCGGAACGTTGGAGCGATTTTCCCGTTCACGGGTTGGTCAAACACGGTGTGCAGCATCGAAGGAATGACTTCATTCAGGTCGGTGAGGGGCGTACTGCCTTCTCGCAGCGGACCAAAATACGATGGGGTAAACTCCTTCCAGCCGAGACACGGGACATGAAACGACTGCCCGAGCTGTAATCGCCGCATGAACATTTCTTGGAGGGCATGCGCGTGGTTGACTGTGCGATCGCGGCTGCCGTCTAACTCGGCAATTCCCCAGATCCGGTAGCAGACATCGATCAGAATCGTCGCGATGAGCTGGTAGTTATTGTTGCCGCGCAGTTGGGCAGGCTTTCGAAGCGGTCCCCCGTAATTCGTCGCATATGGTTCAAACCGGACTGGGGCACAGATCTCCACACGGGTCGGTCGGATGTAGGCTCCCTGCCGGCGCGCCACTGCTTCAAACATCCCTTTCGCCGCAGAAAACGTCGGTGCGGGATAGGAAACAGGAGTCGATCCGCTATCGGGTCTGGTGAACATTGCCGCGGGCCCAGCGATTTCGAAGTTCACTTCGTACATACGTTGTTGCTATCACCCATTCCATCCGCTCGATGACAGGGGCAATCTATCGCGAGTACCCCCAGCGGATCGGCCGGACGGATGAGGCCCTTGCTCAGAGGTGCATACCATCAGCGCAGAACGCCAGGAACGAATCATTTGGCCCACGCGCATCGGGCGTGCCCCGCCGACGTCGATCAGTGGTCGTAGTGCCCTGCGGGGACATTCTCCCGTCCGTGTCAAGGAGCGCGTGCCCCACCGGTAAGCCGGTGCTCGGGTCGAAGTGCACTCTCCACAACTCCGAACCAGATGAGTCGATACGAACGAGGCCGCGCACGCCGGTGTCATCGGGGTCGCGACGCCCGCGAGCGTCGGATCGCGGAGACCAAGTCGCCGGAGCTGGCCTCAACCGCGAGTTCGCCGGTAAAGCGAGCGTCATGAAGGACTTGAACCCAATGGACGTTGCCGTCGGATGAGCGTGCCCGACCCCCTATACGATCAGTCCGAGGCGTCGCCCCAATCCGCAGCTTCGGTCCGATTGCTGCCCCCGAAGACCTGCGTGGCGTTCACCGCGTCCTGCTCGCTCGTGACGACGGAGCACGGAAGCCCGGCGAGTTCCGCAACTCCCAGAACTGGATCGGCGGCAACAACTACAACCCGTGTGGCGCTGACTTCGTGCCTCCTCCGCCCGAAGATGTCGAGGGGCTTGATCCTTCGCCGGCGCGACCTGTCGCCTGCGTTCGTGCCGCCGATCAGCGTGATCCTCGCCGTCCAGCCGAGAGCGGTACATCAGTGGCCTGACGGTCTTCCGGGAAGATCGGCTCGCGGAGTGGATCGAGATCTTCGCGTCGGCGGCGGCCGCACAGCTCGCCGATCAGTACCGGTGGCTGGTCCCGACCTGCAGGAAGAGTGGCGCGAACGCCCCGGTAGCCTCGTCGGCGCGGACGCGGAAGTATTCGTCATGAGTCCGACCCGTGTCCTCGCGATTAGTCCAGACGCATCCCGTCCCTGGTGGGAGGGTGTTCGAGGCGCATGGCGAGCGATGCACCTCAAAGGGATTACCCCACGTCCTCCGGCCGTTCCCACGTCATGGTCGCTGTCGATGGCGTTGCGTGCACAGCCGGCCGCGCTCACCACTGACTCCATTATTCTTCTGAATGATGACGGCTCCGTCTCGGCTGACGATCGACACGGGCGAGGTTCAAGATAGATTTCCGCTGGGGGGAACTGATGCGCCTGGGCTGCCGCAGGTGATACCGAACGACACATCGTTAGTCATCCTCGACGTCGACGGTACCGTGACGATGTATAGGTAAGCGGAATCGCGCGGCTCTCTGAGATGACGGTGGTTCACTGGTCCCGCTCGCGACGATCGTCCGAGGCCGCACCCTCATCCCGCACGCGGTCAAAGATCTCCCGCGCCAGCACAGGGAACGCGGCGTCCTGGAAGTCGCGGTCGCCGATGTAGCGCGTCACGATGCCGTCGTTCTCCGTCATGCGGTCGAGCATCATCGTTTCGATGAGGGCGCGGATGCCGAGGGCGAAGCGGTCGTAGGTGTTGGCTTTGCCGGTACGCTGGACGCGTTCGTCGCGGATGGCGCGTTCCTTCACCTGCTCGAAGAACAACCGGTCCTCCTCGGTGAAGTGGGTGCCGAAGCGATCATTAAGGATCTCGATGATCTCGGAGAGGGGGGCGCGCTCCTCCTCCACGCGGCCGGTGCCGAGTTCGCCCGGACTTGTGACGTACTCCACGGGGCCCTCGGAGACCTGAATGGGACCCGTTTGGATCCGTTCGAGGCGGTAGTACTCCAGGTCGACGCCGTCGCCGAGGTGGATGGCATTGTCCTCGCGGTCGGGTTGGATGGAGGGGAGCAGGAGGCGGCCGAAGGAGTAGAGGCGCTCCAGGTCGTGGTCGCCGTAGGGGATGATCTGGCTGAGGAAGGCGTACATCTTCACGAACGCGGAGAGGCGGTCGCGGAAGGCTTCCTGCTGGTCCGGCTCGAGCGGCTTGAAGCGGTCGCGTGCGGGCTGGAGGTGGCGCGCGAGGCGAGGGTGATCGCTGGCGCGCTGCTTCTCGGGTGCGACATAGAACACCTTCGCGAAGGCTTCCACCTCGCTCCAGTGGTAGACCTGCATCTGGTCCAGTTCGTGCTTGAGGGCTTCCAGGCGTGACGGATCGCTCTGCTCTAGCAACTCGGTCTTGTCGTAGTAGGGCTTGAACGCGCGGTGGATGTTCTCGGCGTCGTTGACGAAGTCGAGGACGAACGGGGCGTCCTTGCCAGGGGCGGTGCGGTTGAGGCGCGAGAGCGTCTGCACGGCCTGGACGCCGTCCAGGCGCTTGTCCACGTACATCGTGTGCAGCAGCGGCTGGTCGAAGCCGGTCTGGTACTTATTCGCGACGATGAGCACCTGGTAGTCGGGCGAGTCGAAGCGCGAGGGCAGGGCGGCCTCGCTGATCGGCTTGCCGGTGATGCAGTCCGTGTTCATCCCAGGCTCAGTGAACTCCTCGGCCGTGTCGGGGTCGCGGACGGTGCCGCTGAAGGCGACCAGCGCACGGATGTCGGTGATCCCGTTCGCTTCGAGGTATGCGTCGAACGCCTGCTTATAGCGCACGGCGTGGAGCCGCGAGGCGCACACGACCATCGCCTTGGCCTTGCGGCCCATGCGGTGCTGCACGTTGTTCCGGAAGTGCTCCAGGATGACCTCGGTCTTCTGGTCGATGTTGACCGGGTGGAGGCTCATGAACTTCGAGAGGGCGGTCGCGGTGCGGCGCTTGGGGAAGTTCGGGTCCTCCTCGGCCATCTTCACCAGCCGGAAGAACGTCTTGTAGGTGGTGTAGTTCTGCAGCACATCGAGGATGAACCCCTCCTCGATTGCCTGGCGCATGCTGTAGACGTGGAAAGCCTCGTCCTTGCCGCTCGGGCCCTTCCGCCCGAAGAGTTCGAGCGTCTTGCCTTTCGGGGTCGCGGTGAAGGCGAAGAACGACAGGTTGCTCTGGCGCCCGCGCGACTCGAGGACGGCGTTCAGCCCGTCCTCCCAGTCCGCCGGCTGCTCCTCGCTACCGCTCGCTTCCTCGTCGCGGTCGGGCGAGCCGAGGATCGCCTTCATCTCGCGGGCGGTCTCGCCGGTCTGGCTGGAGTGCGCCTCGTCCACGATCACGGCGTAGGTGCGGTCCGCGATCGCCTCGCGCCACTCCGCCTGCTTCGCGAGATCGTCTGCCGAGGGGTTCTCCAGGTCTTCGGTACCGGCGGCGCGGAGCAGGCCCTTGAGGACGAACGGGAACTTCTGGAGCGTGGTGATCACGATCTTGGTGCCGTCGATGAGCGCCTCGGCGAGTTGCTTCGAGTCCTGGTCGATCGCCTTCACGACGCCCTGGGCGTGCTCGATCTGGTAGATGGCGTCCTGCAACTGCTGATCCAGCACGCGGCGGTCGGTGATGACCACCACGCAGTCGAAGACCTTGCCGTCCTCCGCGGTGTGGAGGCTGGCGAGGCGGTGCGAGAGCCAGGAGATGCTGTTGGTCTTGCCGCTCCCCGCGGAGTGCTGCACCAGGTAGTTGCGCCCCGACCCTTCGAGGCGTGCCGTCTCCACGATGCGGTGGACGGAGTCGAGTTGGTGGTAGCGAGGGAAGATGACGGCTTCCTTCTTGTCCGTCCGGGAGGTGCCGTCCGGCAGGTTGACCTTCTTCTCCGTGCGCTCCACGAAGACGTAGTGGCCCAGGATGTCCAGGAAGCGCTCGCGCTCCAGCACCTCCTGCCAGAAGTAGCCGGTGCGGTAGCCCGAGGGGTGCGAGGGGTTGCCGGCGCCACACTGCACCTCGCCGGGGTGGCTGCCGCGGTTGAAGGGGAGGAAGCGCGTGGACTCGCCGGCGAGGCGGGTGGTCATATGCACCTCGTCCGGGTCGGCGGCGAAGTGGACCAGGGCGCGCTTCTGGAAGCGGAAGAGCGGCGCGCGGGGATCGCGTTCGACGCGGTACTGGTGGACGGCGTGCCGCCACGTCCGGTTGGTCCACGGGTTCTTGAGTTCGCACGTGGCCACGGGCACGCCGTTGAGGGCGAACAGCAGGTCGAGTTCGTCCCCCTTGCCGGGGTGGCAACGCGCCTGGCGCGTGACGGTCAGGGTGTTGCGCTCGTACTGCGCGAGGGCGTCCGGGTTCAGGCCGTGCGCCGGCTTGAAGTACGCGAGGCGGAACGTCTTGCCGTAGAACTTGAAGCCGTGCCGCAGCACGCCGAGCGACCCCTTGAGGTCCATCTCCTTCACGAGGGCATCCACGATCATCGTTTCGAGGTTCGCGCCGTGGAGGGCTTCCACCTGCCCCCACTCCTTCGGCTGGGTCTCGCGCAGGAAGGCGACGATGCGCGCCGGGAAGAGCGCCCGGTCCACGTCCCACTTGTCCCACTTGTCGGGGTCGCCCGCGCGCCAGCCGCCGTCGAGCAGCATCGACTGCACGGTCGCCTCGAACGCCTGCTCCTGCGTCTGACTGCTCATACCCGCTACCCCGCTGCGATCTCCTCGGACACCGATTCTCGCACATCAATCTTCCCGGTGACGGCAGCAGTAATCAGTGCGGTGCGGTACTCATTCAGGCGTTCGATGGCCCGTTGGATGGACTGCGCCAACCGGTCCAGTGCAGCAGTCGATTCGTCCAGAAACCCCACGATGGCCTTCTGCTCTGCCAAGGCCGGTAGCGGGATCGGGAACCGGGTAAGCACCTGAGTCTCAAGTTTGCGAGTCCCATGTGCCGACTCGTCAGCCAGTGCGACGATCGGATCGCGGAGACCGACTAGCGACCAGAACAGGAAGTTGGGCGAAAGCGCTGGGAGAGTCAGGAGGGCCTTCATGTCCTGGTTCAGGGTGACGGGCGCCTCCGTCAGGGCGACGGGGAACGAGTGAGCGAGGATCATCCCGCGCACGACCACCAGAAGGCTCGCGATTGGGATCAGCGAGGCGGGCGAGGCCCTGAGCGCCGCCGGAGTGATGTGATCTTCTGAGTCCGATATCCTCGGTCGCTTCATGTCCTTAGGTGAGACCCACGGGATGTCGCCATCCCAGAAATCGGGGTTGGACTTGTCGGGCGTGGCTCCGCCTCGAAGAACGACCAGCCGTCCGAGCGGCTTCACCTCCCAGTGCGCCGGCACGTCCCCGAGCCACTCCACCCCCGACGGTACGAGGCGAGGCGACGGGTCGAGGCCGGCCGCGCGGGCAGCCTCGGGCGGGAGGCCGCGCGTCACCGTCCGCGAGATGAGGGCCGTGCGCTGCTCCTCCAGCCGCTCGATCAGCAGCCGCTTCTTCTCGACCAGCGCATCAATCCGCGCCGTCTCCCGGTCCAGGAACGCAGCGATGGCGCGCTGCTCTTCAGGGGGCGGGAGGGGAAGGGGGAAGTCTTGAACGAACTCTGTCGGTACGCGCTTCTGGCCACCTGCTCCGTACATCTCTGCTTCGCCGAGGGCTCGGAATGGGTCGGAGACGGTCAGATAGAACAGGAATCGCGCATCAACGGAGTCTCGCGCTCGCAAGACGTGCAACTCCGTCGTCCCGAACGCGAGCCCGTTCGCCAGGCTACAGACAAGCGCGCCCTTGCCGTTCTCGAAGCAGGGAGTGATCTTCGCAACGACGACATCGCCATCTCGAAACGCGGTGTAGCCTGATCCGACATCGTCGAGCGGCTTCTTCTGCGAAAGGTCCAGTCCGCCCCACTCCCCGACAGCCTTCATGGGCACGAAGGAGACCTCGGTGTCTGGTGGCAGATTGCGTGCCTCCGAGCCGGAGGGGTTGATGCCTGCATGGAATCGCGCGCGGGTGATAACCCAGTGCGTCGGCACCTCACCGAGCCACTCGACCTCGGAGTCGCGGTAGGCCTCGTAGCGGAGACGGGTCACGCCTCGGGCTCCTCGGGGGCTTCGAGGAAGTAGAGCGGGTGCTGCTCGCGGCTGACGCCGATCTGCTGCTCGGCGAGGAGGGCGGCGAGTTGCTCGCCGTTCATCAGCGCTACCGGCGCGGCGTTTGAGCGGATCGCCTCGGTGACCGCGCCGCTGCTGAAGTCGCTCGTGGTGATGATCAGGCCTTGCTCGTGGGCGCCCAGGGAGCCGCGCACCTGCTGGACCGCGGGCGCCAGCACCTTGTGCTTCCAGCGCTTCGCCTGCACGGCCATGCGGATGCGCACCACCTCGCCCACCACCAGCGTCCCGCGCACGTCCACGCCGCCGTCGCCCGCCAGCGGCGTCACCTCCACATCCTCGAACCCGAGTTTCACCAGCAATTCACCCACGAGTTCCTCGAACTCCCCGGGCGAGCCCTCCATTACGCGCGCCAGCAACGCCTCGCGGACGCCTCGGTTGTGGGCCTCGATCTGTGCGGCCAGTCCGTGCGACACCCACGCACCGAGGCCCACCATGCCCTTGCCGTGCATGACGAAGCGCGGCGGTTGGCCTCGGGCCTCGCGGCGGCGGTTCTCCGCGTAGATGACGGAGTACATGGTGGCGGCGGGGGTGAGACCGGTCGTCTGGATCAGCCCCTGGTCCAGAGCCAGTTCGGTGATCGTCTCGTAGTGCATGGGCTGCCCGCCGGACTCGCGGAGGATGTGCTCTGCCGCGTCCGAGAAGGACATCGCCCCGTTCGTCTGCCCCTCGACCCGCGCCGGCTGCTCACGCTGCGGGCGCGCTGCCTGCGCCTGCGGGTCCTGGTTCAGGGTGAAGTGTCCGGGAGAGGAGCGGATGAATCGGGATGCTTCGCCTCGTTGCTTCACGTCCATATAGAGCCGTGAAGCAACGATCTCCCAGGGTCGCTGGCCGGCCGTCTGCCAACCCAACGCCAGCATGCGTTCGGTGATCACCCTGGTGTGAAGCGGTCCGTCCTCATCCGCGAGGACACGGTGGGCGAGTTCGAGGACACCGGAGCCCTCTACCCCCATGCCGGAAACCGCTGGCGAGGCGACCGCACGTGCATAAGTCGGTTCATCGGTCGCCGGTGGTGTGCTCTCGGCACGACGCTCGGAAGCCGGCCTCACGGGGTTGAGGCCAAAGTGGCCCCGCGTCGTGCGCATGAACCGCGAAGCCTGACCTCGGTTCTTCACGTCCATAGCGAGGACGGAGTTCACCGTTGCCCACGGTGTCGCCCCACGCGTCACCCAACCACTCGCAAGCATGCGCCGCGTGATCTCGTTGTAGTGCAGCGGCTCGTTTGCTTCTCTGAGCACACGTTCGACGTACTCGAGGATGGTCATGAGGCCGTGACCTCGGACAGCAACTCCACGATCTCGTGCTCCAGCGCCTTGAGGTCCGCCTCGATCTCCTCCAGCGGCCTCGGGGGTTCGTACACGTAGAAGTGACGGTTCAGCGGGATCTCGTAGCCGACCTTTGTCTTGCTCTCGTCGATCCAGGCGTCCGGCACGTGCGGCAGCACCTCGCGCGCGAAGTAGGCGGCGATGTCCTCCTTCAGCGGCACCGTCTCCGTGTCGCGCAGGTCGGCATCCGACTCCGGGTTTCCCTTGGAGTCGCGGCAGATCTCGGCGTCCGGGTCGCGCTCGCACAGCGCGCTCTCGATCGGCTTGCGCTCCGGCGCGGAGAGACGCAGTCCGGCCGCGCGCTCGGCGTGCTTCAGGGCCGCGCGGAACGCCTCGCGGTCGCGGTAGACCTCGCCAGCGGTGGAATCGGCGAGCGCGGCCAGCAGCCCGCGGATCGCCTCCTGGCGCAACCGACCCGCCTCGACCTCCTCGTCGTGCGCGGACCCCGGGCGCTTCTTGCTGCGCGCCAGGTTCAGGAACGCCTTCTCGTCCTCGAGGCGCGCGATGCGCTCAGGCGTTGCGGCGAAGTTCAGGCGCAGCGGGCGCTCGACGGTGATCTTGTGGAAGCCGAAGTCCTCGTTGGCGAAGACCTTGCTCACCACGCGGTCGCGCGTCCTCGGCAGGTGGGTCACCGGATCGTCGTCGGTGACCGGGCGCGTCTCGCCATCCTCGAAGGCGCCGTGGATGCGCGTGAGGTCGTCGATGTCGTCCTGCGAGAGTTCGTTGCGCTTGTTGCCCAGGCTCTTACGCATCTTGCGGAAGAAGCGGCGCCCGTCGATCAACTGCACCTTGCCGCGCCGGCGCGCTTCCTTGCGGTTGGTGAGGATCCAAATGTAGGTGCCTGACGTCGTCCGGTAGAAGAGCTGCTCGGGGAGTGCGACGATGGCCTCGAGCCAGTCATTCTCGAGAACCCAGCGGCGGATTTCACTCTCACCCTGTCCGGCATCCCCGTTGAAGAGCGGGGAACCGTTGAACAGGATCCCTATCCGACTCCCGCCCTCCGTGATCGGCCGCATCTTAGAGATCATGTGCTGGAGGAATAGCAGGGATCCATTGTCGATTCGGGGCAGGCCCGCGCCGAAGCGACCGCCAAACCCGAGCGTTCGCGCTTCGCGCCGAACGTGATCCTCCTGCTGTTTCCACTCCACGCCGAAGGGTGGGTTGGCGAGCATGTAGTCGAAGGTCCACTTCCCACCCGACGGCATGTGATCGAACTTGTCCTGCGTGAAGGTGTCGCCGTCCCGAATGTTTTCGGCGTCTTCTCCTTTGATGAGCATGTCCGAACGGCAGATCGCCCATGCTTCGTCGTTGTAGTCCTGTCCGTAGAGAAACGGTCGCGCCTCGGCGTTGAGATCCCGCATGTACTCTTCAGCAGTCGACAGCATGCCGCCTGTGCCGCAGGCAGGGTCGTAGATGGTCCGCACGACGTTGCTCTTGCTCAAGTCGGACTCGGGCGAGAGGAGCAGGTTCACCATCAGCTGGATCACCTCACGCGGCGTGAAGTGCGCCTCCGCCTCCTCATTCGACTCCTCCGCGCTAATCCGGATCAGTTCTTCGAACGCGTACCCCATCTGACGGTTGTCAACGCGCTCCGGGGACAGGTCGACTTTCGGATCATTGAAGGCCTTGATGACGCGAAACAGCAGGTTCTTGGCATTCATCCGTGCGATCTGCTCATCGAACCCGAACCGTTCAAGGATCTCGCGGACGTTCGGGGAGAAGCCGGAGACATACCCCGCGAGGTTCCCCGGTAAGTCGTCCGGCGCATCCAGCAGTCGAGGGAAGTCCAGGCGGGAGGTGTTGTAGAACTGGTGCCCGGACGCCTGCCGCAGCAGCGCATCGCGCAGACTCTCCTCGCGCCCTCGGTTGGCCTCGTGGACCTCGAGCACGGCGGCCTTCGTGGGCTCCAGGATGGCATCGAAGCGGCGGAGGACCGTGAGGGGGAGGATGACCTTGCGGTACTCGTTGCGCTTGTATGGCCCGCGCAGCAGGTTGCAGATGTCCCAGATGAAATTGGCTAGCTCGGCATGCGTGCGCGCGTTCATCCAGTCTCCTCGTGCCGCCTCGTGGTCACGCCGCGGCGAGGAGTGAGCCCCCCGCTGCCAAGGGCGATGATACCGCGTCAACTATTCGACGGACTAAGCGGTCAGCGAATGCTGACGCGGATCGTATACTTCGACGGCTCCTAGTCCGGCACGAATCGACGGCCATGCCTCACGACGACCTCGGCGACAGCACAGCGACGCCCACACCAGACGAGGGCTCGCCGGCCTCGGCCCTGCCGGGGAAGCCCGTCAACGTGCGCTCGCACGTCGACCGCTGGAAGCGGCAACTGCTGGATCTGAGCGGCCGCAACCGGGCGCTGAACTACCGTCCGTCCCGCCAGACACTCGAGATCCATGCCGCCGAGCCGGACGCGTGGGCAGCCCTCGTCGACGGGGACGGCATCCGCCTGGTCGAGGCGACGCTCGTGGGGACTCCGGCCGCCTCGACGGCAGGGAGCACCCCCGCCACCCGAGAGGCATCGTACGACGCTGCCCTGCGACGCCTGAAGCAACTTGGCGAGACGAACCGGACGTTCATGGAGGAGCAGGGCGTCCACGTCCTCCACGCGTGCGTCGGCTGGCTCACCTGGGCCGACGACACGCGGGCCCCCGGCCCGAACGACGAGGGCGTCGACCTCCCGAACGGACGGCGTGCTCGCGTGGTGCGCTCACCACTGGTCTTCGTCCCCGTGCGCGTGGAGAAGGACGGGCGCGAGCAGCGGCTGGTCCGAGAGCCCAACGCGCCCATCGAGCCGAACATCACGCTCATCCACCTGATGGAGCACCAGTACGGCCTCAGGGTCTCGGTCGACGAAGACGACGAACTCACGCCGGAGACCGTCATCCGAGCCTGGGACCGGGCGATCGAGGGGCGCCGTCACTGGGCGACCTCGATGGGGGACTCCACCCGCGTCGACACGTTCTCCTTCAAGAAGATCGCCCTTCTCCGCGAGATGGAGCGCCTGATCGACGTGATCGCGGAACAGGAGGTCCTGCGCGCCCTCTGCGGCGACGCCGACCCTCTGATCGCCTCATCGTCGATCCGCGACATCCGCTCACTCGACCGTGAAGTCTCGCCTGCGGACGTCGCGCTGGTCGTGCCGGCTGACTCCTCTCAACTCCGGGCCGTGCTCGCGGTCCAGGACGGCGCGAGCCTCGTGGTCCAGGGGCCGCCCGGTACTGGCAAGAGCCAGACGATCACGAACCTGATCGCCGACACCATCGCCGCCGGCAAGCGGGTCCTCTTCGTCGCCGAGAAGCGCGCCGCTCGCGACGTCGTCGTCGGCAACCTGGAGGAGGCTGGCCTCGGCGAGGTGGTGCTGCACATCACGGAGGAGGTGTCCGGCGCGCGTGGTGGCGCCGGCGCCAAGCGCGACATCGCCGACCAGATAGCCGCCATCCTCGAACGCGGCCCGGGCGAGTACGCCAGCAATGCTGGAAGCGTCGATCGCGTCGCCTCGTTCCGCAGCAAACTCAACGAGTACGTGGATCACCTCCACGCGCCGCTCGGCCCGGCACCGTGGTCCACGCCCTATCGGCTACTGGCACGCTGGGCCGCGTTCGACGAGACGGACATCGTCGCCGAGCCGCCTACCGTCCCATCCATTAGCGCAGTGGACGATGCATGGCTCGATAGGGTGCTGGAGGTCGCAGCGTCGATTGACGATCTCGGCGAGTCAGTTCTGCAGCAGGTCGCGGCGCCGTGGCTGGCATCCCCGGTCACGGAGTGGAACGCCGCTGATGCCGGCCCGATCCTCGCAGCCGTCTCGACCGTGGCGGATGCCCAAGATCGGCTCGACGGCATCCTGCAGGGTCGGCCCATCGCATCCACGCACTCGACCGCAACGGTTCCCGATCTGCGCGCGTTGGCAGCGACGTTGCGCGCGCTCTCGACCTACGAGGGCATCCGCGAATCATGGCTCCGATGGTTCATGCCGCGATTCTGGAGTCTCCGGGGCGTCGCGAAGCGATGGGGCCGCGCCGGTGGCCAGGAGCCCACGGGCGACGAGGCAGAGACCGCCACGGCGATCGAAGCGCTCCTCGCTGACCTCGATACGGCGAGGTCGATCCTGCGCCGGTGGTTGCCCTCCTACCCAGAGACGGATGATCTCGCGAACCTCACAGGAGCGGCAGACCCGCTGCGAAGCACCGAGGCGATCCTCGAAGCGACCGTGCGTGCCCGCGGACGCGCGGCACGTGGTGCCAGCGACTCGATCGAGGAAGCCCTCCTCGCGCTCCTCCGCCAACGCAACGCCGGAGCATCGATCCGCGGACAGTTGGACGCCGTGCTCCGATACCGCTGGGCCTCAGAGGCGCTGAAGTCGCATCCCTCGCTGACCGTGGAGACACCGACGCGGGAGCGACTCCGTACTCGGTTCCAGGAGGCGGACGAGGCCCTGCGCCGGCACGCGGTGGCCGTCACCCTGAACGCGGTCGCCCCCAAACGTCCGGGGATGGACGGCATCGCCCCTCGTGAGAGCGAACTTGGCGTGCTGCGCCAGCAGGTGCAGGCGAAGCGGCGCAAGCCGTTGCGGTGGCTGTTCTCGAAGGCAGCCACGGCGATCCTTCAACTAAAGCCATGCATCGTGACCTCGCCGCTCGGGGTGGCTCAGTTCCTCCACCATTCGGCCTACAAGTTCGACGTGGTCATCTTCGATGAAGCCTCCCAGATCCCAACGGCAGATGCCGTCGTCCCGATGGCGCACGGCAAGCAGGTGGTGGTCGTGGGCGATAGCCAACAGATGCCTCCGACCAGTTTCTTCGACCGGACCATCGACTCCGCCAGTGACGAAGACGAGGACGACACGACGACCACGCCATTCGAGAGTGTGCTGCAGGAGTGCGAAACACTCCTGCCCACTCGACGCCTGCTCTGGCACTACCGCTCGCGTGATGAACGACTGATCGCCTTCTCGAACCACCTCTTCTATGACGGTTCGCTCCTGACGTTCCCCGCATCCTGGTCGGAGCATCCGGCGCGCGGCGTCCACTTTGAGTACGTCGCCAACGCCATCTACGGCCGAGGCGGTTCCCGCACCAACCCGCAGGAGGCGGAGCGGGTTATCGAACTGCTCACGGAGGAACTCATCCGGTCCCCCGAGCAGGAAGTCGCCATCACCGCCATGTCGATCGCCCAAGGCAAGGAGATCCAGGAGCGCATCGAGGCGAGCGCCGGGGCATCCGAGCCGCTACAGCGCTGGCTCGATGCAGGTGTACGCGTGAAGAACCTGGAGACCATCCAGGGCGACGAGTGCGACACGATGATCCTGAGCTTCGGCTACGGCAAGGATGCTGGCGGCACCCCCGTACTCAACTTCGGCCCGCTCTCCCGCGATGATGGGTATCGCCGGCTCAACGTGGCGGTGACGCGCGCCCGCCAGAAGACCATCCTGGTGAGCAGCCTCCGCGCGACCGACATCCCTCCGACCGTCGGCTCGGGTGGACAGCTTGTGCGTCGTTACCTCGATTACGCCGAGCGGGGACCAATCGCGCTGGTCGAAGACCTCCGGGCTTCAGGCATTGACCAGTTCGACTCGGTGTTTGAGGAGGAAGTGGCGCGACAACTGCGCGCGCGCGGCTGGAGCGTGGATACCCAGGTCGGCGTCAGCCGGTTCCGGATCGACCTCGGTGTCCGCGATCCCGATGAGCCTGGCCGCTACCTCGCAGGCATCGAGTGTGACGGCGCGACCTACCATGGCTCGGAGTCCGCTCGTGATCGCGACATCACGAGGCAGGCCGTGCTTGAGCGCCTCGGGTGGGCCATCTTCCGCATTTGGTCCCCGGACTGGTTCTCCAACCGCCAGGCGGTCGTCGCCGACCTAGACGCATGGCTGCGCGAACTTCATGCCGAGGGCCAGCAAGGGGCAACCTCGGCACCCGCGCGACCACACCTCGCAGCCGAGCCGAGCGTTCCGCAGCCGTCCGCAATCGAGTTCAAGCAGAGTGACCCGACGCTCCCACGCGGCACGGTGCCGTATGAGCCGCATGTTCCCAGTCGCCCACGTGGAGGCCTTCAGCAGTGGGTGACGCGCCTCATCGAATCCGAAGGCCCTCTCCACGAGGACGAGCTACTCCAGGCTCTTCGCGACGACCACGGCTACGGACGGCTCGGAGCGATCATCCGCCGAGAGTTCGAGGCGGCGATCGCTGGAGCCGAGCGCTCTGGTGGAATCACGCGGCGAGGAGTCTGGCTCTGGCCGCCCGCGTTGGATGTCAGTGTGGTGGAGGTCCGGGTTCGAGCCGGCGAAGCTCGGAGGCGGTTCGAGTGGTATTCGGATGAGGAACTGGTTCGTGTTGTCCGCATCGCATGCTCGATCACCGGCTCACTCAACCGCGATGGCCTGATCGAGGCCACGGCGAGACTCCTGGGCGTGAACCTCACCCAGGCCGTGAGGGAGCGCATAGACAAGACCCTTGACCTCACGGTCACGAGTGGGCATCTCATTGATCGCGATGGAGTGCTCTCGCAGCAGTAGCGCGGCAGCGAGCGCAGCTCGCGAATTGCTCAAGACGTGTGCGTCCTCGCACAGGATTAATGGTCCAGCAGGATCGTTCAGCGTCGAACGCTGCTTTCGGGCGGTGATGGCTTCGAGCCCTGAGACAGGGATCGTCCACACAATCGAGTTGGGGGGCAGAGCGTACATGGGTGTAACCAGAGACCGGAGAGACAAGCACGACGTGGGAGGCAAGGAAGAGCACCAGCCAGCAGGCCAGTGAAACAACCTGAAAAACAATAGATCAGGGGGCACATCGTTCCCGATCTGTTCTCATGTTGGGCAATTCTATGCCCTCCCCTCCGTCGCTTCTGCCTCCTCATCCACGCCGCTCCGCCGCCTGGGGTGCGGCACGCCCGGCGGACCCGTTCCGTCGCCACCAGATGAGCACCAGTCGGGAACGCACTGGACGTGCCTGTGACGCTCCGCGAACGACCTCGGGTAGCGTCGCAACGACATGAAGTGGCGTTCTCACGGGCATCGCCCGCTCGAGGAGCATGAAAGCCGGCATGTCCCAGCAGGCCATTACCGGCACCTGCTGACTGGACCCATGAGGTTCTGCCTAGTCTGTCCTATCCCCGAGTAGACGCGACACCTCGGCCCCACTAATACGGGACGGCGGTGCATCCTTCGTGTGCTTTCCAGAGCACGAGAGGAGCACCGCCGTTGACCACTGATGATGCCCTGTTCCGCT
>JALOAL010000016.1 GCA_023228825.1 Dehalococcoidia bacterium
CGCTGAGACATGATCGAGCGCTCCCGTAGCGGCATCGGACGGCACCTCCCGCCCTCCGCCGCGCTGCTGGAGTGTCCGATATGTCCCCGAACGGGTGTCCGATATCTCCCCGGTCTGTACACCCGCGCGGGGGGAGGGGGCCAGGAGTTACGCGCAGCGCTGCCAGCGGGTGACGTTGTCCTCGCCGCGGAGGCGGCGGACGCGGCCGTCTTCCTCCATGTAGCGCAGGTGGGAGAGCGTCTCGCCCATGGCGGAGCGCTGCTTGAAGATCGAGAAGGTCTCCCAGGGGCGGTTCCACTGCACGCGGGAGGCGATCTCCAGGGCGGTGGCGGTGTCGTCCAGCCGAGGAGTGCCGCCGGCGGGGCTGATGCCCGCGAGCACCTCCTCCTGGCGCTCCTCGTGGTGTTCGATGATCGCCTGGCAGCGGGCCGGGAGGTCCGGGATCAACTCCTCGTGCGCGGGCAGCGCGAGGGCGGTGTCCAGGGCGGCGGTCTTGCGCAGCGAGTCCAGGAACTCCGCCAGCGGGTTGCGGCCCACGCTGTCGTCGTCCGCGTCCAGGGAGACGTTGGGGGTGATGCGGGAAAGGACGTGGTCGCCGGTGAGGGTGAGGCGCTCGCTCGGCTCATACATGCAGAGGTGGCCCTCGGTGTGTCCGGGGGTCCAGACGGCGCGGAGGTTCCAGCCGTCGAAGGCGAGTTCTTCGCCGTCCTCCAGCAACACGTCCGGGGTGACGCGATCCATGCGCCAGGACTGGCGCTCGGTCTCCCCGGCGGCGTCTGACTTCGAGGCGGCCTCCTGCTCGCGGCGCTCCATCTCCTTCGCCCAGTCCGGGCGCTGGTCGCCGGTACCGGCGTCCGCGGCGAAGCCGTGCTGGACGCCCCAGGTGCTCATCAGCCGCTCCCAGCGGTCGTGGCCGTGGTGCATGCGCGAGTAGTGCTTCGCCTCTTCGCGGTACATCACCAGGTCGCTCTCCGGCGCCTGTTCCTTCACCCAGCCCGCCATGCCGATGTGATCCGGGTGGGCGTGGGAGATGATGAGACGCTGGATGTCTGAGGGCTTGCGGTCCAGGGCCACCAGTTGCTGGGTGAGCGCGGCGGTGGCCTCTGGCGTGCCGTAGCCCGCATCGAACAGCGAGACGCCGTCCGGGCCGAGGAAGGCGTACGGCATGATCCACGGCAGCGCGGCGGAGGTCATGGGCGTGCGCAGGCGGTAGAGCCCACCACGGGTCGAGGTGGGGGCGACGATCTCCTGCGGCGGCGGGAGATCCTCGACAGGACGGTCGGGCACAGGGCAATTCCTTCGTCTGCTGCAGGCGCCCACGCACGCGAGTGCGGTGTCGTGTCGGCGGCGTCCTGCGCCTCCCCTGTGTAGCACGGGCGCGATTGCGGTGTCGAACCCGGTTTGATTTTCCACCCGCGTTTGAAGGCGCCCGGAGACGGCGGCCGGAGGGCCCTGGCGTTCAAGCCTGCGCGGCGAGTTCCTCGTCGATCGCCTCGGCCAGCAGGCGCACGGCGTGGTCCAGGATCTCCGGCTCGCTCGCGGTGAAGTTGAAGCGCATGCTGGCGCGGGCGGCGGGGCTGTCGCCGTCCACGTAGAAGTGGCGGCCGGGGACGAAGGCCACGCCTCGTAGCACGGCGCGCTGGTAGAGGCGCTCCGTGTCCAGCGGCGGCCGGCCGTGGCCGTGGGGCCCCTGCACCCACAGGAACATGCCGCCGTCCGGCCTGGTCCAGCGGAAGCCCTCCGGCAGGTGTCGCTCGAAGGCGTCCAGCAGGGCCTGGCGGCGCGGGCGGTAGAGGTCCAGCGTGGCGGGCAGGCGGGCGTCCAGGTGTCCGCCCTCCAGGTACTCGGCGGCCAGCGCCTGGCTCAGCGTGCTGGTGTGCAGGTCCACGCCCTGCCGCGCGATCACGAGCAGGCGTTGCACCTCCGCGGGCGCCACGCAGAAGCCCACCCGCAGGCCGGGGGCGAACGTCTTGGAGAGCGTGCCGAGGTAGACGACGTGTTCCGGCGCCAGCGCGCGCACGGGGGGCAGCGCCTCGCCCACGTAGCGCAGGTCGCTGTAGGGGTCATCCTCCACCAGCAGCGTGTCGTGCTGCTGGAGGATGCGCGCCACCTGGATACGCCGCTCCCGCGAGAGCGTGCGGCCGGTGGGGTTCTGGAACGTGGGTACGGCGTAGACGAAGGCCACGCGCTCCCGCGCCAGCACCGCCTCCAGCGAGGCCGGCAGCAGGCCTTCCTCGTCCGTCTCCACCTGCACGTAGCGGGGGCCGTAGGGGTTGAAGGCCTGCAATGCGCCCAGGTAGGTGGGCGCCTCCATGACCACCACGTCGCCCGGCGAGATCAGCACCTTGCCGATGCCGTCCAGGGCGCCCTGCGAGCCGCTGGTGACCAGCACCTGCTCCGCCGTGGCCTCCACGCCACGCGCCGCCAGGTGCGGCGCCAGCGCCTCCCGCAACGGACGGAAGCCCTCGCTGGCGTCGTACTGGAGCGCCGCGGCGCCGTGTCGCGTGAGCACGGCCTGCAGGAGGCCGGGCATCAGGTCGAGCGGGAAGGACTCCGGCGCGGGCAGCCCGCCGGCGAGCGAGATCACGTCCGGGGAGGCGGCGACCTTCAGGATCTCCCGGATGGCGCTCGCCTCCATCGCCCGCGTGCGACGGGCAAAGCGCCTCGCCCGAGGAGGCTGCGCGTGCGGCTCCGAATTGGGCTCCGAATTGGGCTCCGAATTGGGCTCCGAATTGGGCATGGCTCAGCCTAGCCGGACGCCGCGCGACGAACCACTGCGAGTCCCCCAGGGCCCCTCATGGCCCTCGGCGTGTCCGCGCGCCTCGGACGTGCGCGGGCTGGCGGGGAGGGGGCTCGTGCGGTGGCCCGCGCACAAACAGGGCCGCACGAACAGGGCCGCCCTCGCGGGCGGCCCTGCTGGGAACCGGACGGTCGCGGGGGTGGCTAGAAGCCGCCCATCATGTCTTCCATGCCGCCGCCCATGCCGCCGGCGGGGGCGGCCTGCGGGGGCTCCGGGATCTCGGCCACGGCTGCCTCGGTGGTGAGCATGAGGCCGGCCACGGAGACCGCGTTCTCCAGCGCCACGCGGCTGACCTTGACCGGGTCCAGGATGCCGAGTTCGAACATGTTGCCCATGCGCTCGTTGCCGGCGTCGTACCCCTGGTTGGGGTCCTTCGCCTCCCGCACCTGCTCCACGATCACAGACGGCTCCAGGCCGGCGTTGAGCAGGATCTGGCGCAGCGGCGACGCGAGGGCGTGGCGCACCAGGCGGGCGCCCGTGCGCTCGTCCCCGGTGAGGCGCTCGATCAGGGGGTCCAGCGTGCTCTGGACGCGCAGGTAGACCACGCCGCCGCCCGGGACCACGCCTTCCTCCACCGCGGCACGGGTGGCGGAGAGGGCGTCCTCCAGGCGGAACTTCTTCTCCCGCACCTCGATCTCCGTGGCGCCGCCGGCCTTGATGACGGCCACGCCGCCGGCCAGTTTCGCCAGGCGCTCCTGGACCTTCTCGCGGTCAAAGTCGGACACGGTGTCCTGGATCTGGGCGCGCAATTGGCGGATGCGGGCCTGGATGGCCTCGTCGCTGCCGGCGCCCTCCACCACGGTGGTGACGGACTTGTCCGCCACCACGCGGTGGGCGTGGCCCAGGTCCGCGAGTTGCGTCTCCTCCAGTTTGCGGCCCATGTCGTTGGTGATGAAGGTGCCGCCGGTGAGGACGGCGAGGTCCTCCAGCATGGCCTTGCGGCGGTCGCCGAAGCCGGGCGCCTTCACGAAGAGCGGGTTGAAGGTGCCCCGCATCTTGTTCACGATCATGGTGGAGAGGGCCTCGCCGGTGAGGTCCTGGCAGACCACCACCAGGTTCTTGGAGACCTGCAGCACCTTCTCCAGGACGGGCACGATCTGCTGCACGTCGCTGATCGCGTAGTCCGTGATCAGGATGTAGGGGTCGTCCAGCACGGCCTCGTTGCGGTCCGGGTTGGTGACGAAGTAGGGGGAGATCCAGCCGCTGGTGAGTTGGAGGCCGTCCACGACCTCCACCTCGTTGTCCAGGCCGCGGCCGTCCTCGATGGTGATGACGCCGTCCTTGCCGACCTGCTCCATCACGTCCGCGATCAACTCGCCGATCTCCGGGTCGTTCGCGGAGATGGAGGCGACGGCCTGGATGGTGGACTTGTCCTCCACCGGCACGGCCAGGTCGCGCAGGGCGGGCACGAGCGTGCGCACGGCCTGCTCCATGCCCTTGCGCAGGTACATGGCGTTGGCGCCGGCGGCGATGTTGCGCAGGCCCTCGTGGAAGAGGGACTGGGCGAGGACGGTGGCGGTGGTGGTGCCGTCCCCGGCGATGTCGTTGGTGCGGATGGCGACCTGCTTGACCAGTTGCGCTCCCATGTTGTGGAAGCGGTCACGCAGGTCGATCTCGCGCGCCACGGTGACGCCGTCCTTGGTGATGACGGCGGGGCCATAGTTCTTGTCCAGGACGACGTTGCGGCCCTTGGGGCCCAGGGTCACCCGGACCGCGTTGGCCAGGATGTCCACGCCGTGACGGAGTTCACGGCGCGCGTCGTCGTCAAAGCGGAGACGCTTGGCAGACATGGGTCAGTCCCTCCTCGGGCCTGTGGGTTCGGAAGCCGCGGCCGGGCGGGCCGCCGCTTCCCGGGGACAGCGCGCCCCCCGGTCGGGGCCGGCGCCATGGCCGGGCGGCCGCCGCACGATGGCGTGCGACGTGCGCCCCGGCACGTCCGGCCACTTCACTTCCCGGGCTACTTCTTGGCGGCCTTCTTGGCGGGCTTGGCGGGCTTGGCGGCCTCTTCCAACTTCGCCAGGACGTCCTGGAAGCGGATGATGATGTAATCCTCCGTGCCCACGGAGACTTCCTGGCCGGTGTACTTCTGGTAGAGGATGCGGTCGCCGGGGACCAGTTCCATGGTCTCCAGTTCGCCCTTGTCGTTGCGCTTGCCGGGGCCCACGGCCAGGACGTGGCCATGCTGCGGCTTTTCCTTCGCCGAGTCCGGGATGACCAGGCCGGAGGCGCTGATCTCCTCCTGCTCGACCGGCTTGAGGACGATGTGGTCGGTCATGGGGACAACGTTCGTGGCCAAGGCACCAGTCTCCTTCTGCAAGTTCTCTGCATCTCCGGCCCGGCCCTCCCGCGCCCGAGGCGTCTGCTGGCGCACTCGAGCGAGGTGAAGCGGGGTCCGGCGTCATACGCGTCTGTTGGTCGGCCGGGGCGACGGCCCGCGCGGCGACGCCTCGATGCGCCCCGTCACCGGCAGCCGCCCCACGCCCCCGCGTCCGGGGCCACGTCATGGTTGCGAGGCATCGCACTCACGAGGTGGCACGGGCGCTGTTTGGAGCGTCGGCGACGGATGTTAGCACTCGCCCCATGAGAGTGCTAGACCTCCCCGCCGCGAATTTCTGGCGGGGCAATTTACGTCTATTTACGTCTATCGGCGGGCACTGGGAGCGGCAGGCGCTGGGATCGAGCAGGCACTTGTGGAGCGTACCCGGTTCCGTGTATACACGGAACCGGGTACGCACAGCAGCGGCGGAGAGCGGCGGGCGGAGAGCCGCCGTCTCGCGGCGGGCGGTACCCAGATATGGCGGACAGGGCGGAGGCGGGACGGCATGGCGGAGGTGAGGCGCACGCAGGAGGACGGGCCCGTCTGGGACGTGGTCTGGGACGCGGACGCCGTGCGCGCGCTGCGCGCACAACTGGGCCTGACGCAGGCGGACCTGGCGGAGCGGCTCGGCACCCGCCAGCAGACCGTCTCCGAGTGGGAGACCGGCACGAGCGAGCCACGGCGTATGTCCCGGCGCCTGCTGCGCATGGTGGCGGAGGACGCGGGCTTCTATGACGCCAGCCCGCCGCCCGGGGACACCGCAGACGGCCCGGGCACTCCAGGCACTCCAGACACGCCAGACACGCCAGACAGGGCAGCGGGCGCGCGGGGAAGGGCCGCGGCGGGTGACGGCACGGAGGGGGCGCGCCCGTCCGCCGCCCGCCGCCGGAAGCGGCGGCCCTCGTGAGGCCTCGGATGGCCCTGTGTCGCGCAGACGCGGAGGCGGCGCACCGTGGCGTGCGCGAGGCGCCGGCGCCCTACCGACCGGAGGGGCCGGAGACGTCGCCCGCGGCTCCTCCGGGGGAGGCGGGGTCCCCGGAGGCGGGGTTCCCGGAGGCAGGGTTCCCGGAGGCAGGGTCCCCGGAGCCGGGGTTCGCGGAGCCGGGGTTCGCGGAGGAGGCGCTGACGGCGCTCTGGCTGCTGGGGCGCGTGCCGGCGGAGGCGCTCCCGTGGCCGGTGGTGCGGCCCGGGCGCGCGGGGCGCGGGCCCGGCCCGGACGTGCGCGAGGCCACGGTGCTGCTCCCGTCCGGCGTGACGCGTACGGGGGACGTGGAGGTGCACCTGCGCGCCTCGGACTTCGTGCGCCACGGGCACCTGGAGGACCCCGCCTACGCCGCGGTGATCCTGCACCTCTGCTGGGAGGACGACCGCGGGCTGGAGGGCGGGGACGGCGGTCCCGCACCCACCGCCCTGCCGGGGGGCGGCCGGGCGCCCACGGTGGCGCTGGCGCCGGTGCTGCGTGACCCCGGCCGCGTGGAGGTGCTGGTGGCGCGCGGCCCCAGCGGCGCGGAGCCGTGCGCCGGCGTGGCGGGGCGCCTCGGACGGGACGAGGCGGGCGCGCTCGTGCGGGACGAGGGCCGGCGGCGGCTGGCGGAGCGCGCCTGGCGGGCGTGGCGGCTGGCGGACCGCTACGGCTTCGAGGGCGCGTTCCGCATGCTGCTCGCGCGCGCCCTCGCCTCCACAGCGGGCCGCGCGCGAGAGGACGAGGCGCAGCGGGGGGCGCTGGCGGCGGCGGTGCTGCGGCGCCTGGGCCCCGATCCGGTGGCGGGCCTGGAGCGCCTCGTGACCCTGCCCCTACCCGCGCCCCTACCCGCGCCCCTACCCGCGCCCCTGCCCGCGCCCCTGCCCGCGCCCCTGACCGTGCCCCTGACCGTGCCCGTGCCCGCGACTCCACATCCGGCGCCGGGGACGCTGATCGAGGCAATGCAGGCGCCGGGCCTCGGCCGCGCGCGGGCGGCGGAGGTGGCCTGGAACGCGGCGCTGCCGCTGCTGGCGGCGCTGGCCGCGGCCTACGAGGACGCGCCGCTCGCGGCCGCCACGGCGGCGCTCGCCTCCGCCTGGCCGACCCCGCGCCCGTACGGCCGCACGCGCGCCCTCGCCACGCTGGCGGGCCCAGCGCCCCCCCGCGCGGGGGCGCTCTACGCGCAGGGACTGCTGCACCTGCAGGACCTGTGGTGCAGCCGCGGGGGCTGTGGCGCATGCCCGCTCTCGGCGGTGGGTGAGGGCTGCGGGTGAGGGCGCCGGCGGGTGAGGGCCGCGGGTAGAAGCGCCCGCGCCTGCGGCGGACGGATGCAGAACCAGCGGGGCGAGGCGTCTGCGCTGCCGGACGGGCCGATCCTCTCGCGGACGAGCCGGCGCCGAGGCCGGGGGCGGCTCGGGCGGGCGCAGCACGCGGCGTCCCTGCGCGCGGAGGGGGAGGGCGGAGGGAGCGTCAGCGGACGCGGGCGCGGCGCATGGCGGTGCTGTAGATGTCCAGCGGGCGCTCGGGGGGGACGGCCTGGTCCAGGTGGCGGAAGGCGGCCGCGCCGATCATGGCGGCGTTGTCCGTGCAGAGCGCGGGCGGGGGGATGAAGACCGGCACGGGGGACTCCGCCCGCATGCGCTCGCGCAGGCGGCGGTTGGCGGCCACGCCGCCGGCCACGAGGACGCTCGACACGCCCTCCCGCTCGGCGGCGCGGGCGGTCTTGCGTGCCAGCACGTCGCACACCGCCTCCTCGAACGCCCACGCCACCTCCGCCGGCGGCGGCGCATCCGCGGAGGCGACGAGGTGGGCGACGGCGGTCTTGAGGCCGGAGAAGGAGAAGTCGTCCGTGCCTCGGATCCAGGCGCGCGGGAGGCGCGTCCTCCGCACGGCGGCGGTGGCGGCCAGGCGCGAGATCGGCGGGCCGCCGGGGTAGGGGAGGTCGAGCAGGCGCGCCACCTTGTCGAACGCCTCGCCGGCGGCGTCGTCCCGAGTCCCGCCCAGGCGTTCGAAGGTGTGCGCGCCGGACGCGGGATCCCCGTCCACCAGCAGCAACTCGGTGTGCCCGCCGGAGACCACCAGGGCGAGCGCGGGGAGCGGCGGGGGCCCCTGCGTCCCGTCCGTCACGATCCAGTTCGCGCCCACATGGCCCTCGATGTGGTCGGTGGGCACCAGCGGCAGGCCGCGGGCGTAGGCGAGGCCGCGCGCGGCGTTGAAGCCGGTGAGCAGCGCTCCCGGCAGGCCCGGGCCCGCCGTCACGGCCACGGCGCCCAGGTCCTCCCAGCGGCACTCGGCCTCCGCCAGCGCGCGGCGCACGACGGGCACGAGCGCGGCCAGGTGCGCGCGCGCGGCCACCTCCGGCACCACGCCCCCGGTCTCGGCGTGCAGGTCCACCTGGCTGGACACCACGTTCGAGCGCGCGGCGAACATCCCCGCAGTCGCGCCGTGGCGCGGGTCGTCCGTCACGACGGCGGCGGCAGTCTCGTCGCAGGAGGTCTCGATGGCGAGCAGGTGCATATCACCAGTCTACGGGTCACCAGTCTCGGGCGCGGCAGCCTCCGGCGGCAGGGCGAGAGCAGCCGCAGGGCCGGCCGGCCCTCAGCGCCGAGCGTGGCGGCGGACCTCCGCCCGTCGTGCCCGCACTCACCGGCGGTCGTGCCCCCTACGGGCCGTCGTGCCCACAGAGGCAAGACGGCGCGATACACTGCGTGTGATGACACATCCGGAGTTCGACGCACCGGAACCGCCGGCCGAGGTCAGCGCCTCGTCCCTCCTGGACGCGCTGGGGCGGCCGCTGCATGACCTCCGCATCTCCGTGACCGACCGCTGCAACTTCCGCTGTCGCTACTGCATGCCGAAGGAGGTCTTCGGGCCTGACTTCGCCTTCCTCCCACGCTCGGAGGTCCTCGCGTTCGAGGAGATCACGAGGGTGGCGCGCCTGTTCGCGGAGCGCGGCGTGCGCAAACTGCGGCTGACCGGCGGCGAGCCCACCCTGCGCGCCCAGTTGCCCTCCCTCGTTGCGATGCTGCGCGAGGTGCCGGACGTGGACATTGCCATGACCACCAACGGCACCATGCTGCGGGCGCTCGCGCAGCCGCTGGCGGACGCCGGGCTGGACCGCGTCACGGTCAGCCTGGACTCCCTGGACGACCCCACCTTCCGGGCCATGAACGACATGGACTTCCCCGTCGCCCTGGTGCTGGAGGGCATCGCTGCGGCGGAGCGGGCGGGCCTGGCGCCGGTGAAGGTGAACGCCGTGGTGCGTCGAGGCGTGAACGACCACACGGTGCTGGCGCTGGCGGAGCACTTCCGCGGCACCCCGCACATCGTGCGCTTCATCGAGTTCATGGACGTGGGCACGACCAACGGCTGGCAGATGGACGAGGTGGTGCCCGCCTCCGCACTGGTGGCGGCGATCGACGCCCGCTTTCCGCTGGAACCCGTGGAGGCGAACTACACGGGCGAGGTGGCGCAGCGCTACCGCTACCGGGACGGCGCGGGCGAGGTGGGCTTCATCACCAGCGTCACGCAGCCCTTCTGCAGCACCTGCACCCGCGCGCGCCTCTCGGCGGAGGGCGGGCTCTACACCTGCCTCTTCGCCGGCGAGGGCACGGACCTCCGCGGCCCCCTCCGCGCCGGCGCCACCGACGCCGACCTCGGCGCGATCATCGACGGCACCTGGCGCGCGCGCACGGACCGCTACTCCGAACTGCGCACGGCCCAGACGCCCGGCTCGCGCAAGCGCGTGGAGATGTCCTACATCGGCGGGTAGCGCCGGTGTCATCCCCTCCGCGCGCGCGTAGACTGGCCACCTGATGCCCGATCGCGACGACGCACACCTCTCCCACATCGACGAGCGCGGCCATGCGCGCATGGTGGACGTATCCGCAAAGGACGTGACCACGCGCGAGGCCACGGCCCGAGGGCGCGTGGTGATGCTGCCGGAGACGCTGGCCATGATCGTGGAGGGGCGCGCGCCCAAGGGCGACGTGCTGGCCACGGCCCGCATCGCGGGGATCATGGCGGCGAAGCGCACGCACGAGTTGATCCCCATGTGCCACCCGCTCCCCATCAGCGGCGTCACCTTGGACCTCGCCCCCGCCGAGGCGGGCGACGCCATCGAGGTGGAGGCGACGGTGCGGGTGACGGGGCAGACGGGCGTTGAGATGGAGGCGCTGACGGCCGTCAGCGTGGCTGCCCTGACGGTCTATGACATGTGCAAGGCCGTGGAGCGCGGGATGCGCATCGAGGCGGTGCGCCTCGTGGCGAAGTCCGGCGGCAAGTCGGGCGACTACTCCGCCGACTGACCCCGATCGATGTCGCGCTTCTCCCGTTCGGGGTAGCGTGCTGCGCCTCAGGCCCTCGGAATGTCCGCACACGCCGGACGTGCGAGGGCCGGTAGGCGTAGCGGAAGACCGAGTCCCAGACGTCGAAGCCGCCGGCAGGAGGCCGCTACCGTCTTCCGCCCTCCAGGTACGCGGCGGCGGTGGCGATGGCGGCGTGGGCGTAGGGGATGTAGCGCTCGGGCGGCAGGTCGAGCGGGCGCAGGTCCTCGTGGCGCTCGCCGGAGGCGCCGGCGCCGAGGGCGGTCTGCGTGGTGTCGAGGCCGATGCTGAGTTCGTAGAGCGCGCCGTCGTTGCCGAGGATCACGCAGCCGAGGTCCGGGTCGCCGCCGCCGGGCGGTTCCACCTCGATGCCGTAGGCGAAGACGGCGCCGGGGAAGGGCGGGAAGGGGTCGATCAGCGCGGCGACCTCCTTCACCTGGGTGCGCAGCGCCTCCGCCGCGCGCTGCACGGTGGCGTCCGCCAGCGCGAGGAGGGTGGCGGGATCACGGGGCTCGGACATGGGGCCTCCTCCCAGCCGTCGTCACAGCCGTCGTCACAGCCGTCGTCACGGGTAAGCAATGCGCGCGCCGCCCGGACGAGGTAACTCGATGGGCGGGCGGGGGCGTCAGGGTATGATCATATGAGGCTCGGACGGCCAGACCGGGTGGTACGCCGCCCGGTGGCCGCGAGCGTGGCGTCTTTCCTCCCCCTCCACGGGGGCGTGGGCCGCCGGGACCGGGGCTGGTACGGATGCAGGCGACACGACAGCAGATCCTGGACCACCTGCGCGAGCATGGCGAGGGTAACGTCCGCACGCTGGGGGACGTCCTGGAACTGACCGCCACCGGCGTCCGCCAACACCTGATGATCCTGGAGCGCGAGGGCTTCGTCGCCAGCCGCGAGATGCGTGGCCGCGTAGGCCGGCCGGCACTGGTCTATCGCCTGACCGAACGGGGCGAGGCGCTCTACCCGAAGGCGTACGACCGCCTGGCGGTGGCCATGATCGCCGCCGCCCGCGACCGTCTGCCGGTGGAGGCGTTCAGCGACCTGATGCGCACGGCCGCGGGCATCCTGGCGGAGGAGCACGCGGAACGCGTGGGCCGTGGGGCGCCCTTCGAACGCCTGACGTCGTTGTGCGAGGTGCTGCGCGAGCAGGACATCGTGGTGGACTTCGAGCGCACGGCCGCCGGGTTCGTGCTGGAGCAGCGCACCTGCCCCTTCCACGACGCGGCGGAGGCCTCCACGGCGACATGCGACCTGGACACGGCCTTCATCGGCGCGCTCACGCAGATGGACGTGGCGCTGCTCACCTCGCGCGCTCGTGGGGACGACACCTGTCGCTTCCTGGTGCAGCCCGCCGGCCCCGCAGGCCCCGCTCCCCGGGTCGGACACGCGCCCGGAGAGACCGAGGCGCACTGAGTCGAGGCGCACTGAGTCGAGGTGCACTGGGCCGAGGCGCACCTTCTTGGGGGCCGAGGCGCGCTGGGCGCCGCATTCGCCGGCCGGCGGTCGCCCTCGACGCGCCGCAATGTGCCTGATCCTCCCGATATGTCGAGGGGCGCCGGCCCGGTGTGTCCGGGCGTGATGGAGTGCGGGGACGCGCGTCGACGCCTCACGGACGCGCGCCCTATCATGGCTCCATCCCCGGGCGGGGGTGAGTCTGGACTTGCCCGGTGTCAGTGATCTGCCCGGTGACCGCATGGCGCCGCATCCGCACGCGTGACCGATCGTCCCCCCACTCCGTCCTCAGCGGCGCCTGGCCCCGCGTGACCGGCGTGGGGGCGCGCGCGTCCGTGCGTGCACGGTGGGCGCACGGTCCGGGCCCCACCTCCACACCGCCTGCTGCGAGGCGGTCCCCTGCGGGAGGACCGTCCTGGCGGCACTTGATCAGCAGGCCGGGATCCCTGAGAAGCGGATCCCGGAGACCCCGATCCTGGAGACTATGGTCCCGGAGCGCAGGGGCGAGCAGAGGGGAGCAGCGGTGACGGTCTGGGTGGGCCGCTACTCCATGGTCTCCGGCCAGGTCCGCGAGCACGGGCCGTGGCTGGTGGACCGCGTCCGCCGGCGGGAGGAGGAGTCCCTCCGCCTGCTGGTGCTGGCCGAGCCCACGGACGCCCGCTCTGCCGAGTTCTGCCACGAGGTGGCGGAGGCGGTGGCGGCCCTCTTCGCGCGCGAGTCGCTCTCGATCACGGGGGGCCTGCTGCGCGCGCTGCGACAGGCGCACGCCAACCTGGCGGAGTGGAACCGGCGCTCTCTGCGCGAGCATCGCGTGGCGGTGGGCGTGACCTGCGTGGTGGTGCGGGACGAGGAAGTGCTGGTGGGCCAGGCCGGACCGGGCACGGTCTACCTACGCCAGGGCGACCAGGTCACGCGCCTGACCACGGAGGGCCTCCCGGCGGCGGTGCCGCTGGGCAGCGAGCAACCGATCGACCCGCTCTTCACCTCCGCCACGCTCAAGGACGGCCAGGTGCTGATGCTCAGCGCGAATGCGGAGCAGGCCCTGGGTCCGCGCACGATCGAGGCCGCCCTGTACGCGGGGCCGGAGCACACGCTGGCGCGCATCTTCCCCCACACCCGCACGCTCACGGACATGACCGCAGTCCTGGTGGCGGACCTGGACATCGACGAGGAACAGGCGGCCGCCCCGCTGGACTTCGACCCCACGGACGTGGGCGCCTACGACGAAGAACCGGAGGACTACGAGGGCCGCGAGGTCTCCATCACCGGCCTGGAAGACCGTCCCGCCCCGCCCCGCGCGAAGCGGCCGCGCGGGTGGAACGTGGTGGGGGGCGGCGGACGCACGCCACTGCCCTCGCTGCGTCGCGTGCGCGCGGCCGGGCGTCGTGGCGTGGGCGGCATGGGCGGCGTGGGCGGCGTGGGGGGCCTGGGGAACGGTGCGCCGCTGGTGCCGTGGCGCACCGCGGCCATCGTCGCCGGCGCCGCGCTGCTGCTGGCGCTGCTCGCCTGGCTCGTGCTGCCGGGCCTGCTCTCGGAAGACCGCGCGCAAGAACTGGAGGACGCGCTGACGCAGGCGCACGCGCAACTGGCGGCGGCGGCGGTGGCGGACACGCCCGCCGGCGAACGCGAGGCGTTGCGCAACGCCCTGGCGCGGGTGGAACGCGCGCGCTCCCTGGCGGCGGACGATCCGCGCATCGCGCAGGTGGAGGCGGACGTGGAGGCGCGCCTGCTGTTGCTGGACGCGGTCACCAACGTGGGCACGCTCACGGAGGTGCTCGCCTTCGAGGGATCGGTCACGGCGCCTGTCCAGCCGGAGCAACTGATCATCGGCGGCCGCGCGCTCTGGCTGCGGGAGAGCGGCCGCGGCCGCATCGTCCGCATTGACCCCACGGGGGCGGAGGAGCCGGCGGAGCGCTTCGTCGCCGGGCAGACCTACGGCGGCGTGGTGGCGCGCGACCCGCTGGCCATGGCGTGGGACGCCTCCACCGGACGCCTGCTGGTGGTGGACGCCGGCCGCTCCCTGTTCGCCATCGAGGACGACCCGGACGTGCTGGACTCGGGGGACGCGGAGCCGGAGGTGCTGACCCTGCGGGACGCGCAGGAACTGCGCTCGGTGGCCGCGCTGGCGGTGTACCTGGGCAACCTCTACATCCTGGACCCGGTGGCCGGCGAAGTATGGAAGTACCTCCCCGCCGCCGACGGCTTCGACTCCGAGCGCAGCGGGCTGCTGGGCGGCGTGGACCTGGAGGGTGCGAGCGGCCTGGCCGTGGACGGCGAGGTGTTCATCCTGGACGGGGACGCCGTGCGTCGCTTCATCGCCGGCCGCGAGGTGGAGCCGATCCTCTCCGGGATCGACGAGCCGCCTCAGTCGGCCACGGGGCTGGTGGAGGACGTGTTGCGCGGCCTGCTCTACCTGGCGGATCGCGGGCACAGCCGCATCGTGGCCACGGAGGGCACGGGCCCGTTCCTGCGCCAGTACCGCCACCCGGACTTCATCGACCTGCGCGGCGTGGCGGTGGCCCCGGACGGCACCGCGCTCTACGCGCTCACCGGCGCGGGCGTGACGTCCTTCCCCATCCAGCCCCGCCAGGAGTAGGCAACACCGGCCGGTCGAGGCCTCTCGAGCGCCTCTCGAACGCCTCTCGAGGCGGCCTTACCCCAGGCCGCGCGAGCGGAGGACGGTGACCGTGGCTTCGGCCAGGGGGCGGCACCGCACCTGGAGGTCCCAGTCCAACTCCGCCGAGGCTTCCAGGAACCGCTCCAGGGCCTGCAGCGTGGTGGGGTAGCGGCGGCGTTCGTGCTCCACGTCCACGGCGCGGTGGCCCTGCAATTTGCGCGGGCCCTCGCGGCCGCCGGCGGGGGTGTACCAGTCGCGCAGGGCCACGCCGCACCCGGCCGCGAACATCATGCCGCCCAGCGGCGTGGCCACCGGGGGCACGCCCTGCGCCAGCGCGCGCGAGGTGAGGCGACGGTGCGCGGACTCGTACTCCATCATGAGGTGCCCGCCGGGGGGGACCAGGGCCGCCAGCCGCTCCACGATCTGCACGTCGATCGCCTCGGGGATCTCGACGTCGCCGCCGGCCACGGGCACCTGGCCGCGGAAGTCCGTGACCTCCACCCAGTTCTGGCCCGGGTGAGGGCCGGCGTGGTGCAGGCCGGTGAGCACCGGCTCCAGCGTGCGGCCCAGTTCGTCCGTCTCCAGGAAGGCGCGGAAGTGGCGTGCGCCGGCGCGGTTGCGCGGCCCCAGTTCCACGGACAGCCGCACGCCCTGCCCCACCGTGGCCGCGTCCAGCGCCGCGAGGGGATGCGAGGCCTCCTCGCTGGCGGGCAGCCAGCCCTCCTCGCGTCCGGCGCGGCGGATGTCGTTGGTGGTGGCGGTCACGAGGCTCCTCGATGGGTCTGGGGTGATGGGTCTGGGGTGATGGGTCTGGGGTGATGGGTCTGGGGTGATGGGTCTGGGTTGATGGGTCTGGGTTGATGGGTCTGGGGCGAGATTCGGCGGGCGGAGGGCGCGTGTCTCACCGCGCCTCACTTCGCACCTCGTGGGTGAGGGTAGCGCGCGGCCCGACCTCTCGCCGAGCGCTCCCGATTACACTGGCGCCCCATGGCCGAAGACGCACCCGCCCCCACTCCCGCTCCCACCGGCGACGCCCGCACCGCCTCCGCGGCCCCGCTCGACGAGGAGACGCTACGCGCCTACGCCTCGGCGGTGCGGGCGCTGCTGGACCACGGGGGCTTCGAGCGCACGGGCGACGTGCAGCAGGCGAAGAGGTGGGACTTCGACCACATCACGCGCTGGCTGGACGCGAACGGCCGGCCCGACCGCCGCCTGACGGTGCACGTGGCGGGGTCGAAGGGAAAGGGCTCGGTCGCCTCGATGGTGGCGGCCATCCTGCGCGAGGCGAGCCGCGCGTCCGGTGGCGGGCCGGTACTGCTGCTGACCTCGCCGGACCTGCACTCGCCGCGCGAGCGCATCCAGGTGGACGGCCGCCCGCTCTCCTACCTGGAGTTTGCGGAGGTGGCGGGGACGCTCCTCGCCGACCCGGAGGCGGCGGCCTGGTCGTACTTCGAGATGCTCACGGTGATGGGCTGGGTCGCCGGGCAGCGCTCCGGGTGCGAGTGGCAGGTGGTAGAGGTGGGCCTGGGGGGACGCCTCGACACGACGAATGCGGTGGCCGAGAAGCAGGTGGCCGTCATCACGCCCATCGACCTGGAGCACGTGGCCATCCTGGGCGACTCGATCCCGGCGGTAGCGCGCGAGAAGGCGGGCATCATCACCGGACCGTGCGAGGTGGTGGCGGAGCCCATGCGCGCCAGCGCCATCGACGTGGTGCGCGAACGCAGCGCCGAGGTGGGCGCCACGCTGCACGAGGTGACGGAGGAGTGCGCCCTGCGCGTGCTCTCGTCCGGCCTGGAGGGCCAGAAACTGGACATCCGCACGCCGGTTCGTACCTACCGCAACCTGGAGACGGCCCTGGTGGGCCCGTACCAGACGGAGAACCTGGCCACCGCGCTGCGCGCCGCGGAACTGGCGTGGGCCTCGGCACACCCGGGCGAAGACCTGCCGGAGGCGGCGGTGCGCGACGCCCTGCGAGGCTTCCGCATGCCCGGACGCTTCGAGGTGGTGAAGCAGCAGCCGCTGGTGATCCTGGACGGCCTGCACACGCCGCTGGCCGCGCGCCGCTTCGCGGAGGGCCTGCGCACGCTGCCGGTGCCGAAGCGGCGCGTGTGGGTGCTGGGCGTGCTTTCGGACAAGGCGCTGGACGAGATGGTGGAGCCGCTGCTGGCGGCGGGCGACGACGTGATCGTGGCGCCCGCCGGCTCAACCCGCTCTGCCGAGGTGGGCGACGTCGTGCGTGTGGTGAACGCGCGCGGCGCCATTGCGCAGCAAGCCGCCTCGGTCGTGGAGGCCGTGGAGCGGGCGCGCGAGATGGCGGGGGAGCGCGGGGCGGTGCTGGTGGTGGGGTCGCTGTACGTGGTGGCGGCGGCGCGGGAGCACCTGCTCGGCATTGCCGGGGACCACGCCCTCGGACTGCGCTGACGGCCCCTCGCGTATGCCTCGGGTACGATCCGCAGCGGACACGTACCGCCGGTGTGCAGTTGTGATGGAGGCCGTGCATGGCTGAGGGGCGTCCGCGCGTGGTGGTGACCGGGTTGGGCGTCATCTCCCCCCTGGGCATCGGCCTGGAGGCGTTCTGGGAGAACGCCACGGCGGGACGGTCGGGTGTGGGCCTGATGCAGCAGGCGGACACCACGGCCTACCCGTGCAAGGTCGCCGGCGAGGCGATGAACTTCGACTACACCCTCTACATGGACCGCAGGGACGGGCGGCGCATGGCGCGCTTCAGCCAGATGGCCGTGGCCGCCTCTCGCATGGCCCTCGACCACGCCGGGCTCGGCCTGGGCGCCCTCGCCGCCCTCGACGCGCCCGAGCGGGAGCGCATCGGCGTGTTGATGGGCAACGGCGGCGGGGGGCTCCCCAACGACATGGAGGCCGTCTCCACCATGCAGGGCCGGGGCGGCATGAAGGTGGACCCCTTCTACGTCTCCAAGCGCCTCTCCAACATGGCCGGCGGCAACGTGGCCATCCAGTTCGGCCTGCTGGGCTACAACAACACCGTCACCACCGCCTGCGCCGCCGGCACCCAGGCCATTGGCGACGCGGTCGAGGTGATCCGACGCGGCGCGGCGGACGTGATGCTCGCCGGTGGCGCGGAGGCCGGGATCTGCGAACTGGGCCTGGCGGGCTTCTCCTCCATGCGCGCGCTGAGCAGCGGCTTCAACGACACGCCTGAGCGCGCCTCGCGGCCGTTCGACCGCGACCGGGACGGCTTCGTGCCTGCGGAGGGCGCGGGCATGCTGGTGCTGGAGTCGCTGGACCACGCGCGCGCGCGCGGCGCCGAGCCGCTGGCGGAGGTCACGGGCTACGGGGTGAGCGCGGACGCCGCCTACCTGGTGGCGCCTGCGGAGAACGGCGCCGGCGCCGCGCGCGCCATGCGCCTTGCCCTGGCGGACGCGCGCCTCGACCCGTCGCAGGTGGACGCGGTCTCCGCGCACGCCACCTCCACGGACGTGGGCGACCGCGCCGAGAGCGAGGCGCTGAAGTCGGTCTTCGGGGAGCACGCCGCCCGCCTGCACGTCTCCGCCATGAAGTCCCAGATCGGCCACCTGCTGGGCGGGGCCGGCGGCGTGGAGAGCGTGGCGGTGGTGCAGTCCCTGCGCACCGGCGTGGTCACCCCCACCCTCAACCTGGACCACCCGGGCGAGGGCTGCGACCTGGACTACGTCCCGCACGAGTCTCGGCAGGCAGACCCGCGCGTGATCCTGAAGGACTCCTTCGGCTTCGGCGGCCAGAACGCCGTCCTCGTCTTCCAACGGTTCGCGGGCTAAGCGTCCAGGAGCGGAGCGCATTTGCTCTCCGCGCGGCCTGAGCAGTTCCTCCAGGCGCTCGAGCGTCTCCGCCATGCCGTCCTCCGTCCCCATCTCCAGCACCTTCTCCAGGTCCTCCGCGGAGGCGTAGACCGTCTCCCCGGTGATCGTGGTGACGCCGTCCGCCTCGTCGAAGGTCAGGGTGGTCACCGCCTCCGGCGGGATCATGTCGCCGGGGCCCCCTGCGGCGTTCTCAGCGCCTAACGGGACCACGGGTACACTCGATGGTGCTGTGAAGTACCACCTCGTCACCCTGGGCTGCGCCAAGAACACCGTGGACTCCATGCGCCTGGAAGCGGCACTGCGAGGCGGACGCCACACGTCCGTGGCCGAGCCGGAGCAGGCGGACCTGCTGCTGGTCAACACCTGCGGCTTCATCGACGCCGCCAAGGACGAATCGATCGAGGTGGTGCGCGAACTGGACGCTGGCCGCCAGGCCGGCCAGCAGTTGTACGTGATCGGCTGCCTCACCCAGATCGCAGAGGAGACGGTGCGGCAGGCGGTGCCGGGGGTGGACGCCACCTTCGGCGCGGAGCAGTGGGACGCCATTGCGGCGTCCGTGGGCGCGGCCTCCGCCACGTTCGACATCCCGGACACGGCGCTGCCGGTCCTGGGGCAGCCCAGCGCCTACCTCAAGATCTCGGACGGCTGTGACCGGCCGTGCACGTTCTGCATCATCCCCACCATCAAGGGCAAGATGCACTCCGGCGCCGCGCGCACGCTGATCGCGGAGGCGCGCATGTACGCCGCCGCGGGCGCGAAGGAACTGGTGCTCGTGGCCCAGGACTCCACCGCCTACGGGGAGGACGAGGGCGACCGCGACGGCCTGGCGCGCCTGCTGGAAGAACTGTCGGAGGCCGTCCCCGAGGTGCCGTGGATCCGGCTGATGTACGCCTACCCCGGCCGCGTGACGCCTCGACTGGCGGAGGCGATGGCCGGCCTGCCCAACGTGGTGCCGTACATGGACATGCCGCTGCAGCACGGCAGCGACGCCATGCTCCAGCGCATGAAGCGCCCCCGCCTCAGCAAGTCCCACGAGAGCATCGAGGTCATCCGCCGGGCCATCCCGGACGTGGTGCTGCGCTCCACCTTCATCGTGGGCTTCCCAGGCGAGACGGACCAGGAGTTCGAGGAACTGCTGGACTTCGTGGACGAGCACCAACTGGACCACGTGGGCGCGTTCACGTACTCCCCGCAGGTGGGCACGCCCGCGGAACAGATGCCGGACCAGGTGCCGGAGGACGTGAAGGAAGCGCGCTACGGCGAACTCATGGAACTGGCGCAGTCCATCTCCCACGCCTCGAACCGCGAGATGGTGGGGCGTGAGGTGGACATCCTGGTGGAGTCCCGCGAACCGACGCAGTCCGCCAGCGGCGAACCCGTGGTGGTGGGCCGCACCTATCGCGACGCGCCGGAGGTGGACGGCCTGGCGTTCCTGAAGGGCACGTACGCGATGGGCCAGATGGTGCGCGCGCGCGTGGACGGCGCCCTCCCGTACGACCTGCTCTGCACCCCCGTGGCGGATGCCGCTGAGGCCGCGTTCGGAACGGCCGCGGACGCCTCGCCGCGCCCGTAGGGGCGCCTTCCCGCTCGCCGTGAAACTCGGAAACCTGCGATTACGCGAGCACAGGCGTGGAAATTCGTGCTTTCGTGCGCATGATGGCCGTCATATCCGCCATGTCTGTCATAATTTACGTGAAGTTAACGTGATTGTGCCCACTTTCACTTGCGAAATTGGTCACAATCGGTCACACTACAGACATCGGGAGACGGACGGAATGGGGAACGGCCCCATGGCGGACCAGGACCGGTAGAAGGAATCAGACCGAAATGAACAACCCCTCCATCCAGCGCATCTACAGCGACATCGTCGCCCGTGGTTACCGCAACGCCCCGACCTACAACGAGGTCAAGCGAGACATGCGCGAACTGTCGCGCCGCATGGACCCGCTGGTCGGCTTCCGCGGCTAGTCCTTCGGCGGAGGCGGGATCCCCCTCCTCTCTCTCCGCCGATCCGCATCGAACGCGCCCCGTCCCCGCGGGGCGCGTTTGCGTTTCCGCTCCGCACTCCCGAGGAGCACTTCGGAGGAGCACTTCCGAGGAGCCCTCGGAAGCCCCGCGAGCACCAGACCCGGTGGGCAACGATCGAAGAAGCCCGCCGGGTGGCGGGCTTCTTCGTATCTCCGGGCGCGGGCGCCCTCTCTGGACGGCGCTCTGCCGTCTGTGACCTCTGCCGTCTGTGGCCTCTGGTCTCTGGGCCTCTGGCGCTAGACGGCGATGGCGGGGCGCTCCTCGGAATCCTGCTCGTGGATCATGCCGTCCAGGACGAGTTCCAGCGCCATGGTGTGGGCGCAGGCGCGCTCACGGGCAAAGAACGGGCAGCCGCACTGCCACTCGCCGTCCTGGAAACGGACCTGGTGTTCGCCGTTGTTGCCGCGGATGGTCACGGCCAGGGCGCTCACGTCAAACCTGGAACGGTCCTCCGCGTACCGGTGCGCCTTCTCGATCTTCCCGATCATCCCTGAGTGCATGAAGACTCCTCGCGCTGCACAAACACGAACGCCACGGATGGGCCGTGGCGTTTCACCGGGGAGCACAACGTTGCTGCGAGCGATCCACTGGACACCTCCCCGTCTTTTCGGTGGTCCCGGGACTCTCGTCAGGGCGGACGCTACGCCTCTCCGATCCGAGTCGTCAACATTGCGCCACCGCGCACGAATGCCGCATCTCCCCGCCATGCCCGGAATGGCAGGTTTGCCGCATCCGGCGGACACTTGGACAGGCCCCCGACATGTGCGGCCGACATGCGCGGCGCATCGAGGCGCATCGAGGCGCGGGGCCACGCTGGCCCGGCACCGCACTCACGCGGCACACCAGACGCACGGAAGGGCGGAGACGGTGATGCGGGAAATGCATGACGAGATCCTCGCGGCCCGGGAGCGCATCCGCGGGCGGGTGCGCGAGACGCCGGTGCTGTTGAGCACGGTGCTGAGCGAGGTGGCCGGCGCGCCCGTGATGCTGAAGTGCGAGAACCTGCAGCGCACGGGCTCCTTCAAGCCGCGCGGCGCCATGAACATGCTGGCCACGCTCTCTCCTCCGGCGGCCGTGGTCACGGCCAGCGCGGGCAACCACGCGCAGGGCGTGGCGCTGGCGGCCAGCGAGTTCGGGCTGAGCGCCACCGTGGTCATGCCTCGGACCGCGCCGATCGCGAAGCAGCACGCCACGGCCGGCTACGGCGCGGCGGTGGAGTTGGTGGACGGCACGCTCGCGGACGCCATCCAGCGTGCCGAGGCGATCGCGTCTGAGCGCGGCCTGGTCTTCGTGCCGCCCTTCGACCACCCGCTGATCGTGTCGGGGCAGGGCACGCTGGGCCTGGAGGTGCTGGAGCAGGAGCCGGACGTGCGGTGCGTCCTGGTCCCTGCGGGCGGCGGCGGCCTGCTGGCGGGCGTGGCGGCGGCCGTGAAGTCAGTGCGCCCGGACGTGCGCATCGTGGGCGTGCAGACGGCGGCGATGCCGGGCATCGTGCGGTCGCTGGAGGCGGGCGCGCCGGTGGCGGCTCCGGCCGTGCGCACGCTGGCGGACGGCGCGGCGGTAGCCGGGCCTTCCGCGCTCACGCTCGACCTGATCCGCCGCCACGTGGACGAGGTGGTCACGGTCTCTGAGGAGGCGATCGCGCAGGCCATTGTGCTGCTCATGGAGCGGTCGCGCCTCGTGGTGGAGGGGGCGGGGGCGCTGACCACGGCGGCCATCCTGGGCGGCGCGGTGACGGACCCGGGCCACACGGTGTGCGTGGTCTCCGGCGGCAACATCGACCTGAACGTACTGGGGCGGGTGTCGGCGCGCGGCCTGGTGCTGGCGGGGCGGCATCGCACGCTCACGGTGGCTGCGGCGAACACGCCGGGCGAACTGGCCCGCGTGACCAGCGCGATCGCGGAGGCGGGCGCGAACATACTCGAGGTGCGCCATGACCTGGTCACGGCGGACTTGCCGGTGGCCGTGGCCCGCATCACCTTCCGCCTGGAGGTCGCCGACCCCGCCGCCTTCGACCACCTGCTGCGCTCCCTGATGGAGGGCGGCCTGGTGGCCGGCGTGGCGACGGACCTGAGCACACCCGCCGCTGCCGAGACTCCGCACTAAGACCTCGCACTGGGGCCTCGCACTGGGGCCTCGCACTGGGGCCTCGCGCTGGGGCCTCGCACTGGCCGAGGGCACGAGCACTTGCGCGCTACGCGAACGCCGCCTCCACCCGGTAGCGCGCGCCGCCGGGGCCGAGGTGGGAGCGCATCAGTACGGCGCGCGTGGCGGTGAACTCTGCGGGCGGCGGTGGTGGCAACGCCCGCACGGCCTGCGCCACGGAGCGACGCTCCGCGGCCGTGGCGCTCCTGCGGAGGCGGCCCAGCGTCAGGTGCGGCTGGTAGCGCTCCTCCGTCCGAGGCCGGCCCAGGGCCTCCCGCACCGCGGCGTCCACGCGCGCCACGAGCGCATCCAGGGCCACGAGGTCGCCCTCCACGCGCAGCATGGCCGAGCCCGTGCGCGCCGCCGGCCCGAACGTGTCCGGCGCCCCCAGCGCCAGGCGGACGCGCAGCGGGGGCACGTGACGCCCGAGCGCCGCGACCAGCGCCGGGACGCCTCCGTCATCCACACTTCCGTCGTCCACACTGCCTTCGTCCACCTCGCCCAGGAAGCGGACCGTGAGGTGGAGCATGTCCGGCTCCACCGGTCGCAGCAGCGCGCGCACGTCACGAGGCAGCGCCGCCAGGGTATCGGCGGCGGCGTTGCGCCAGGGCCCGGGCGCCTCCACGGCCATGAAGAGGCGCACCGTCAGGCCCCCCCGCCCGGCGACGCCTCGTGATGACCGTGGAGGCGCAGGAAGCGCGCGGCGTTGCCGCCCAGCACGGCCTCCCTGGCCTCTGCGGGCAGGGCGGCGGCGACCTCGGCGCGGTCCAGCGCCTGGGGGCGTAGCGGGAAGTCCGAGCCCCACGCCAGGTGACGCGGGCCCAGCAGTGCGATCAGCGTGCGGTAGACCTCCGCCGGGTCGTCGCGGCGGTAGAGGTAGGCGGCAGCGGCGGTGTCGAAGATCACCCGGTCGGCCTCGATCGTGGCGCGCACCTCCGGCATGAGGGCAAAGAAGGGGAAGCCGGCGCCCAGGTGTGCGGCCACCACGCGCGCCTCCGGCTGCGCCTCCAGCACCGCCCAGAGGGCTGCCGCGTCCAGCCCGCCGGCCTTGCCGGGGTAGTCGTGGCCCAGGCCCTCCGAGCAGTGCGCCAGCACCGGCAGGGCCGTCTCCGGGAAGCGCGCCGGGGCCGTCTCGCGCACCTCGCCCACGCCGTGGGCGCCGGGGGGCGGCGCCGGCGTGGGGACGAAGGCGAGCAGGCGACCGTCCGAGGCGGCGGCCACCTCCACGAGGTAGGCGGCATGGTCTCGCGCCAGGGCGGGGTCGTCCCACCAGAATCCGCACGCCACGGAGACGTCCACGCCCGCCTGCTGCATGGAGGCCAGCAGGTCCTCTGCGGTGGCCATGGCGGCGCGCGCGTCCGCGTACATCTCCGCGAACGCGGGCTCGCTCCGCGCGATCCGAGTTCGTCGCGCGACGAACTCGGGCGGGAAGATGTGCGTATGGATGTCCACGATCACGCCGGGGATCGTACAGTGGGACGGCTGAAGCGGCGGGGGTAGCACGGGCTCCGGGGCGACTCGGCGCCCGCACGGCGAACCGCTTCATGGCTCGAAGGTCCCAGTCCCACGGGGCTCACACGCTGGACGACTCCGCGGCGGCGCTGCCTCCGCTGCGCTTTGATGCGCCCGAAGCCACCCCCGGCGCCCACGCCTACGCCGACTACGCCGACTACGTCCCGCCGCGCGACCGCTGGCTGCGCCGCTACCGAGGCGCGCTGCTGCTGGCGCTGGCCTGCGCCGTCCTCATCGCCGGCGCGTGGATCGCCTGGACGCCCGTGCTGCAGGCCGTGGCGGAGGGCGCCGCGTCGCTCGCGGGGCGCGAGGGGGACGGGCGGATGCAGGTGACCGTGAGCGTGGCCCTCGTGGCCGTCGCGCTGCTCGGCTTCGCCGCCGCCTGGGGGCGTGACACGCACCCGCGCCGGGCGGTGCGCCTGTCTCGAGGGCGTGGGAGGATGGCCCTCGACGCCATCGCCGGGGCGCTCCGCGACGACCTGCTGACGCTGCGCGAGGTGCGCGGGGCGGAGGTGCGGGTGGAGAACCGGGGGCGTCGAGGCCTGCTGCTCCACGCCTGGCTCCAGGTCCACGCCGATGCCCGCATCGACGAGACGCTGGAGCGGGTGGACGTACTGGCGGACGAACTGGTCTACGAGCGGCTGGGCCTCGTGCTCGCGGAACCGCCGCTGGTGGACGTACGGTACGACGAACTCGACCTCCGGGCCGCGCGCACCAGCGCCGCCGGGCATCGACATGACGAGGATGCATGACCGACGACCACGAGCGCCCCGTCACCCAGCCACCGCGCCCCTTCGACGACGGCTCCACGGACACGATGGACGGGGCGCCCCCCGCCGGCCTGCCGGCCGTGGCTGACCTGGACTCCGGGGAGGCTGCAGACGGCGAGGACTCCGACTCAGGGGGGCCGGAGGTGGTCGCGGAGGGGGTGGAGCCGGAGGAGCCGGCGCCGTTTGAGGACCTCTCCGAACTGCCGGCGTTGCTGGAGGCGTTGCTGTTCGTCGCGGACCACCCCATCGACTCCGGGTACCTCGCACGGGCGGTGGAGTTGAGCGTGCCGCGCGTGGAGCACGCGCTGGACGCGCTGGCCGAGTCGTTGCGCGAGGGGCGTCGGGGCATCCGCCTGCAGCGCGGACCGGCGGGCGTGCAACTGGTGAGCGCGCCGGAGGCCGCCGAGCAGGTGGAGCGCTTCCTGGGGCTGGAGGCGAACCGTCGTCTCTCCCAGGCGGCGCTGGAGACCCTCGCCATCATCGCCTATCGGCAGCCCATCACTCGCGGCCAGATCGACGCTGTACGGGGCGTGTCCTCGGACGGGGCGGTGGCCACGTTGCGGGCGCGCGACCTGATCGAGTCCGCCGGTCACGCCTCCGGCCCCGGCCGGCCCATGCTCTTCCGCACCACCCAGCGCTTCCTGGAGCACTTCGGCCTGGAGCGGCCCGGACAATTGCCGCCACTCCCGGAGGACGTTGACCTCCCGCCCGCCGAGATCCAGGCCCAACTCGGGCTGGACGAGGACATCGTCCTCGAAGCCCTCAAGCCTCGCGAAGAACCCGAGCCGGAGTGGTCCCCCGAGGGCGCCCAGGACGGCGAGGACAGCGAGGGCGGCGAGGACGGCGACGCGCGGACGGTCGAGGCTGGCGAGGACGGCGAGGCCGCGGCCGAAGCGGACCGCGGGGCCGACGGCGACGAGGACGGCCCCACCGCCGGAGAGACCGACGCCACCGAAGACCTCGACGCCTCCGACGGCACGATGTCCGACGCCGCCGACGAGATCGACGAGGCGATCGCGGCCTCCGGCATCGGTGACCTCGTCGACATCCCCTCGGACGTGCGGGCGCTGAGTGACGCCGCCGAGCAGGCGTTCGAGGCCTCGCGCGACCGCCTCACCGCGGTGGAGGACGCCCCCGCGCCGGACGTCGCGGGCGCACCGGACGAGTTCGAGGAAGCCCCCGAGGACGCCTCGGACGGGTAGCGCGGCCAGGTCTCCGAGCGAGGGCTCCGACCGGGGCCGCAAGCCGGGGCAGCGCGAGGTGGTGACGCTCCGTACACTGGATGGCATGACTGAACGCGTCCTGGTCGCCATGTCCGGCGGGGTGGACTCCGCCGTCGCCGCCGCGCTCTTGCATCAGCAGGGGTACGACGTGGTGGGAGTCACGCTGCGCCTGTACACGGAGGCGGACGGCGCGGCGCTCTCCTCCGGCCGGACGTGTTGCGGCATTGAGGACGTAGGCGACGCGCGGGCGGCGGCGCAGGCGATCGGCATTCCGCACTACGTCCTGAACATGGAGCGCGAGTTCGAGCGAGACGTGCTGGACGCGTTCGTGGACTCCTACGCCCAGGGGCGCACGCCCAACCCGTGCCTGAACTGCAACCAGTACGTGAAGTTCGACACCCTGCTGGAGCGCGCCATCGCCATGGGCTGCGACCGTCTGGCCACGGGCCACTACGCGCGCATCGAGCGCGACGGCGACGTGCACCGCCTCCACCGCTCCGAGGACGACGCGAAGGACCAGTCCTACGTCCTCTACACGCTGGGCCAGGAGGCGCTGCGTCGCACGCTGTTCCCGCTGGGCGCGATGACCAAGACGGAGACGCGCGCGGTGGCGCGCAACGCGGGCCTGCCGCTGGCGGAGAAGCCGGACAGCGTGGACATCTGCTTCGTGCCGGGCGGCGACTACCGCGAGGTGCTGGCGCAGCGCGGCGTGCCGGCGGCGCCGGGCGCCATCGAACGCGTGGACGGCAGCACGGCCGGCGAGCACGCGGGCGTGGCGCACTACACCGTGGGACAGCGGCGCGGCCTGGGCGTTGCGGAGGGCGAGCGACGCTTTGTCACGGACATCGACGCGAAGCGCAACGTGATCGTAATCGGTGGCGAGGCGGACCTCTACCGGCGGCGGGTGGAGGCCACGGAGCCGCACTGGGTGGTGAACCCGCCGGAGCCCGGCGAGGCGCTGCGGGCGCGCATCCGCTACCACGCCCAGGAGGCGGAGGTGACGGTGACCGCGCTGGACGCCCACGGCTTCACTGCGGAGTTCGCCGCCCCCGTACGCGCCCCCGCGCCGGGACAGGCGATCGTCCTCTACCGGGGCACGGAGGTGGTGGGGGGCGGAATGATCGACCGCACGGAGCGATAGGCCGGACTGCCGCACCTGCGCCGGGCACATCTCGGCCTGGCCCATCTCGGCGCACGAGGCGAGGCGGTGTGGAGTTCCCCGCCCTGCTACGCTCACGGCTGCTTGACCCGCGCTTTGCAACGCGTGTGGCATCGCCGATACGATGAAGTGGAATGGTGAGGAGACCGCGCCACCTATGCTGCTCGTAACCCTCGCCGAGGTCCGTGACGTTGTTGTGATCGTCTATGGCGCCATGGGCATCATCCTGATGCTGGCGCTGGCGATTGCCGCCTTTGGGCTGTGGTTCGCCGTGCGTGCCCTCACCCGTTCCGTCCGCGACCTGCTGGACGATCCCGTGAAGCCCACGCTGGACGACATCCGTCACACCGTGCAGAACGTGCGCGGCACCTCGGAGTTTGTGGCGGACACCGCCGTGCACCCGATCATCCGTACCGTCGCCGTCGTCCGAGGCGTGCGTCGGGGAGTGGCCACCGTCACGGGCATCCGCAACCGACGGTCGAAGTAGCGCGCGATGTTCAAGACGCTCGCCGTCGTCACCGTCTCGGTCGCTATCGGCTACGTGGCCGCGCGCCAGTTGCTCTCCAACGAGACGCGGCTGGACGGCCTGCCGGAGGGCGCCCGCGGCCCGCTGGAGGCCGCGCGTCGCGGCCTGCTCGAGGCGCGTGAACGCGCCCGCGTCGCCCTGCATGAGGCGCGCGATGAGCGCCTGGCCGCGGAGGCGGAACTGACGGCCCGGTATCGCGAGAAGGCCGGCCGCTCCACCGACATCACCTCGTCGACCTAGCGCCCGCGCGTCCTCGCCACCGGGCGTCCTCGCCACCGGGCGTCCTCGTCACCGCGCCAGCCCTCGGCACCGCGCCAGCCCTCGGCGCACCACGGGCATCCGTGGCCGGGCCTTCTGTCCCGTGGGAAGTCCCTTCGGTACACTCAATCGTGGAGAGGTGGCCGAGCGGTTGAAGGCGCTCGTCTCGAAAACGAGTAGGCGCGCAAGTGTCTCGCGGGTTCGAATCCCGCCCTCTCCGCCACCCTGGCCCCGCCTCGGACATCCCGAGGATGACACGGGGCGGTGTGGCGTGTGATCCTCGCACGGACTCCCGGACGCCCTCCCACAACCACCGGAGGCGTCAGGCGCTCACCCGGGACGGTGGGTGCACGGGGCCGGCCTCGCGGAGAGGTGCTGGAGTGGTTGAACAGGCTCGCCTGGAAAGCGTGTAACGGGGGAAACCTCGTTCGTGGGTTCGAATCCCACCCTCTCCGCCATCCTTTTCCCTCTGACCGGAGCGCCCGGCCACAGAATCAGTCTGCGTGGCAACCGTGGTAACAGCGCCAGGATTGAGACGCATCCGGCCCCTGATGGTTGGACTGCTCATCCTCTTACTCGCTCCCGGCTGCACCAGCCTGGTGGAGCACGCCCCACGCGATCCGGAGTTTGAGGCCTCCGCAGACGCGACCACCGCCCACCGCGCGCTCCCGGCGCCAACCGGTACACGGACGAGCGAAGCAGGAGCCCGGTCCACGACCGAGCCTCGGGAAGTCGACAGCACGCTGTCCTCGACGGTGGTTCCTCAGCCTACCGAAGTGATGCCCTCCCCCGTCCCTACCCAGCCTTCGACCGCGACGCATGTGCCTACGTCCGTGCCGACCTCGCAGCCAACACCCACCGCCACCTCGACAGCACCGCCAACCCCCATCGCCACTCTGATACCGCAGCCGACAGCCACGCCGCCACCAGCCCTTCCCGCGCCGACCCATACGAGCACGCCCGCTCCCGACCCCCTCTGGATATCGGCATTCTGCAACTACGGCCCCACCTCTGAGGAGGGATGCGCTGCGAACGGATCCGCGGGGGTCTACGCCGACCTTGGGTGGGATCTCTGGGCGAATGTGGTTGAGTGGGAACATCTCCTGCTTGAACTGGACGGCGTGCCCTACTCCGGCGAGGAGTTCGGCATAGCGTTCGCGTCCCTCGCTCCCGGCTCATACCGGCTTCGTCTCCACGAGCGGCGGAATGGGGTGACTGTCATCTCTGAGCCAACCTGGTTCACCATCCTCATGCGAGCGGCTCCAGTCCTGCCCCCGCCGAACCCCTTCGCGGCCGAGTGCGCCACCTACATGGCCGCGCTCAGTGAAGCGCGAGCGACAGGGGCGGCCGCCCCATACATCGCCTGGGTTCAGTCGCAAGTGGCCTTCTACTGCAACTGAACCTTTGACGCGAAGACCAGACGGGCGCCTCGCGGCGCCCGTCTGCGATTGTGCATGCCGAGGGGCGAGCGGCTACTGCTCGAAGACCCAGGCGTCCGTGGCGCGGGACCAGGCGATGGGCTCGATGCCCTGGAACCAGATGCCGATCTCGCGGGCGGCGTCCTCCTGGTTGGCGGAGCCGTGGACCAGATTGCGCCCGATCTCCAGGCCGAAGTCGTGGCGGATGGTGCCGGGGTCCGCCTCGGTGGGGCGGGTGGCGCCCATGGTCTGGCGGGCAGCGGCCACGGCGTCCGTGCCCTCGAAGACGGCGGCGATGATGGGGGCGCTGGTGATGTACTGCACGAGGCCGGCGAAGAAGGGCTTCTCCACGTGCTCCGCGTAGTGCTCGCGCGCGACCGCCTCGGTGGCCTGCAACATGCGCACGGCTACCGGCTTCAGCCCGCGGGACTCCAGGCGGCGCAGCACCTCGAAGGCGAGGCCTCGCTGCATGGCGTCCGGCTTCACGAGGACCAGCGTGCGTTCCATGGGTGTCATGCTCCTTCGTCCAGCATTGGTGTCGTCCAGCATTGATGTGTTGCGCGTTGCTGCGGGCCGCTTAGGCGCCCGCATCCGTCTGCGGCCGGGTGATCGAGGGCGGGCGCAGGTAGACCGCGTCCACGTGCCCCGGGTCGCCGAAGGCCTGCCGCGCACGGGCGATCCGCACGAGGGCGACCGCGCGCGGCTCGGCGAGGCCGGCTGCGCTAGTGTCGCCGCTGGCACGGTCAGCGTCTCGCTCCGTTGCGACGAGCGCCGCCGGTTCCTCCGCCGCCATGCCGCCCACCTCGCCCGTCCACCGTGCGGGCCTCGGAGCGAGGCGCACGGCGTCCTCCAGCGAGGTGATCGAGGGCGCCACGACCTCCCGGGGCACGCCGCCTTCCCCGCCTTCGTACGCGGCCCAGGCCACGCCGCGGCCGGTGTCGTGCACGGCGACGACCGTGCGTGCGTCCTCGAAGCCCGCGGTGGCGGCGTCCGCCTCCAGCCGCCCGACGCCGGCGAGCGGCGCCCCGAGCGCGAGCGACATGCCCTGCGCCGTGGCGATGGCGGCGCGCACGGCGCCGTAGTGGCCGGGCCCCACGTTGACCGCGATGCGCCCCACCTGCGTCCGTTCCACGCCGGCCTCCGTCAGCAGCGCGTGGACCTGCTCCAGCAGTTCGCGCGAGACGGTGGTGTCCACGTGCCAGGCGCGCACGGAGACCACCGCCCCCGCCTCGTCCAGCAGCGCCAGGGAGGCGTCGTCAGAGACGGCGTCGATGCCGAGATCGAACATGCGGCCGAAGGTGGCGTCAGCCACGTGCGCCCAGCCCGTCCAGGATGCGCCGGTAGCGCTCGCCGTTGGCGACGATGGTGATGCGCCGTTGCTTCGGTCCGCCCTCGACCGGTTCGAGGACGACCAGCAGGTGATCGCTGGGGAGCGCCTGCAGGCCACGCTCCGGCCACTCCACCAGCAGGATGCCGTCAGCGGCCTGCCGGTCAACAGCCAGGTCGACCACCTGCTCCGCGTCCGTCAGGCGGTAGAGGTCGGCGTGGTAGAGAGGCGGGCCGCCGGCGGTGGCCTCGTCCTCCGGGTCGCGCTCGTAGCGGGCGACCAGCACGAAGGTGGGGCTGCTCACGGGCGTGGCGAGGCGCAGCCCCTGCCCCACGCCCTGGGCGAGCGCGGTCTTGCCGGCGCCCAGGGGCCCCTGCAGGAAGACCACGTCGCCGGCGCGCAGCAGGCGCGCCAGGCGTCTGCCCAGCGCCCGCGTCTGCCCGACGCTCGTGGTGGTGTAGACGGCGCGGTTTGCGGTTCCCATTGGTACTACGAGTCAATCGGCCTTCGGCCGCAGGCGCAATGGCTGGCCGGTGAGAATGGGTGAGAGCCGGTGAGACGAAGCGCCGAGGCCACGCCTCCGTCCGCACGATTGCGCCCGGACGGGCGCCGGGACGTGGCCCGTCCGGGCGGGCCACGTCGCTCAGGCGCTCAGGCGCTCAGGCGCGCAGGTGGTCCCACCCGCGCGACGGCGGCTCGTACGCCTCGCCGTCGTCGTCCCAGACCACCACCTCGCCGGGGTGCTCCGCCACCACGCGGCCGATGAGCGTGACGGGCACGTCCGGTGTGTCCAGGTGCTTGAGGACGTCCCGCGGCCCGCAGAGCGCGAGTTCGAAGTCCTCGCCACCCCCGAGCGCAAGGTCCACCGCATGCTCCGCCCCCACGAAGTCCACGGCCGCCTGGTGCAACGGCAGCGCTGCGAGCGCCACCTCGATACCCACGTCCGAGGCGCGCGCGACGTGTCCGAGGTCCTGCAACAGCCCGTCCGAGATGTCGATGGCGCAACGCAGGCCGGCGGCGGCGGCGGCCTGTCCCACCGCCACGCGCGCGCGGGGGCGGCGGTGGGCTCGGACCAGCGGCTCCGCACCCGCCTCCTCGGCGCGCCCGGCGAGGATCACCTCCAGGCCCGCGGCGGCGGCGCCGGGGGTGCCGGACACCGCCAGGCGGTCACCCGGCCGCGCACCGTCCCGGCGCAGCAACGCGAACGCGCCGCCCTCGTGCTGCTCACCGGCCGGCCGGGCGTGTCCGTAGGCCGCGATCGAAATGCCCGTGGTGGCGCCTCGGACGACGTCGCCGCCGGCCACGCGCACGTGGTGGGCGCGGCAGGACTCCGCCATGCCCACGGTGAGCGCGTCCAGGTCGTCCATCGTGACATCGGGGCCCAGGCTGAGCCCCACCAGCAGGTAGGCCGGGTCCGCTCCCATGGCCGCGAGGTCAGAGACGTTGGCCGCCACCGCCCGCCAGCCCGCGTCCGACAGCGCCATGGTGTCCCGCCGCCAGTGCGTGCCCTCCGTGAGCACGTCGAGCGTCGCCACGGCGCCGGCCCCCGCGGGCACGCGCCACGCGGCGGCGTCGTCCCCCGGCGGCACGACGACGTCCCGTGCCGCCGCCTCGCCGAGGCGTGCCACGATGCGTGCGATCAGCGAGAACTCGCTCAGGCCGTCGAGGTCAGTGGGAGGCATGACGGCGAGTGTACGGCGGACGCCCCCGTGCGAGGCGGGTCAGGCGTGGCGAGGGCGGTCGGCGCCGGCGCCTCCGCGGTGGTCGCGCAGGAGGGCGTCCACGTCCGCGAGCACCTCGTCCACTTCCAGCGGCACGCTGGGCGCGGCCTCCGGGGCGGCGAGCAGCGGCAGGCGCGAGTCGTCGTACTGCTGCTCCAGGTTGCGCACGAACGCCGCGAGGTCGCCCGAGGCGTCCATCTGCTCTGCGGCCTGGCGCGCGACTTCCTCGATGCGGGCGTCCACGGCCTCGGTGTCCAGCGGCAGCGAGAACTCGGCGGCGAGGGCGCTCGCCAGCGCGCGCACGGTGTTGGGGTTGGGGTCCACGCCCAGGTAGAACGGCGCCACGGCGCTCAGCGCGCCCACGTTGAGGCCGGCATCGCGCAGCAGCACGCCCAGCACCATGCCGAAGGTGGCCGGGCCCTGGTACTGCGGCCGTTCCGCCGCCAGTCCGAAGCGCGAGGTCAGCGGCTGCGAGTCCTCCTGCGAGTCCTCCTCCGAGAGCGGCAGCCAGCGCAACGGCACCGGCCGCGTGTGCGGCGTACCGGCGCCGAACGCGCTCAACAGGATGACGTCGTCGACGCCGAACTCTTCTGCGAACTCGGCTACGGACTCCGAGAAGCGCTGCCAGCGGTAGTGCGGCTCCACGCCCGTGAAGAAGAGGACATCACGCTCTTCCGTGGGGAGGCGGTGGATGATCGCGTGGGGCCATTCGATCGAGCGTTCCTCGTTGACCAGGCGCACCAGCGGACGGGCGACCGTGAAGTCGTAGTACTCGTCCGGGTCGAACTCCGCGAGCACCTCCGGCTCCACCGGATCCGTCCCGCCCGCGCCGCCCCGCGCGCTGGCGAGGAGGAGCGAGGCGGCGGCGAAGGGCGACTGTTGGCCGGCACTGCCGAGGCCCACGATGAGGATGGGATCGCGCAGCGGCTCATTCTGAAGGTCGTCCATGGCGCGTCTCCCCTCGCGTTGCCCCGGTTGTTCGTGCGGCCACTTCGGGCTTCATCGGGTGGCTTCATCGGGTGGCAGGTGTGTCTGCGACTCATATTAGCACTCTCACCATGAGAGTGCTAAGCGCAGTCAGGAACGCCGCCCCAGGGGCTGGCGCCAGAGCGTCATACTGTCACCACGCCATGCGCCTGGATGCGGCGCGCGGCGGGAGGGAGCGCGTGATGGGCAGCGACATGGACGAGCAAGGAGCCACACCGGACGGGTTCTACCACGAGGGTAGCCGCGCGCTACAGGACGCCTTCGACACGCGACGCCTGGCCGACCGCCTCGAGGAGGTGATCGTGCACGAGGCGTTCACGGACCGCGACCGCGAGTTCATCGAGCGCATGCCCATGTTCTTCCTCGCCACGGTGGACGAACGAGGACGCGCGAACTGCTCGTACAAGGGCGGCGCGCCGGGCTTCGTGCGCGTGGTGGACGAGCACACCCTGGCGTTCCCGAACTACGACGGCAACGGCATGTACCTCTCCGCGGGCAACGTGGCCCGCACGCACGAGGTCGGCCTGCTCTTCATCGACTTCGTGGGGCGCTGGCGCATGCGGGTGAACGGCGCCGCCACCATTGACCTGGACGACCCGCTGATCGAGGCGTACCCGGAGGCCCAGTTCGTCACGCGCGTGCGGCCCCGGGAGATCTTCGCCAACTGCCCGCGCTACATCCACGAGATGCACCTGGTCTCGCCCTCGCGCTTCGTGCCACAGGAGGACTGCGAGACGCCCGTCCCGGCGTGGAAGACCGGCGCGTGGGTGGGCGACAGCCTGGCCGCAGACGACCCGGCCCGCGACGCCTCGCGCGAGGTGCTCGACCGATAGGCGGCGTGGGCCTATCGCATGCGTCTATCGCATGGGCCTATCGCATGTTCCAGCGGAAGGAGGACGACAGGGCGGCCAGGTGTTGTTCAAGCCGTAGACGCGCGTCCGCTGCAAGCCGTATAACTCCCGTCATAGACGCTGTCAGATGACGGTCGGGGGCAGTTCAGCGGAGGCTACGCATGTCCGTGGAGTCTGTTGGGGCATCCAGGGTCGCTGAGGCGCCCTCGGGTCCGGTGGCGTATGGCGCCGAGATCCGCTGGATCATGCAGGTGGCGATGGTGTTGTTTGTCTACACCGTGGTGGTGGGCATCCTGAACGGGCTGGACCTGGTCACGTTCGACCGCAAGCCACTGCTCGCGCACCTGCACATCGGCACGCTGGCGTGGATCACCGGCGCCGTGATCGCCGGATCGCTCTGGCTCTTCGGCAGCCGCGACCCCGGGAACCGCATGGTGAGCGGCCTGGCGGTGGCCGCACCGGTGGTGGCCGCCGCCTACAACGTGATCTTCCTCACCACCACGAACATCACGAGGCCGATCGTGGGCACGCTGATGATGGCGGTGATCCTCGTGTTCGCGGTGTGGGGCTTCCGGCAGGCGCGAGGCCTGGGCTGGAGCCACCTGAGCGTGCCACACCTCGGCCTGCTCGCCGGCCTCGCCACCTCGGTGATCGGCGCGGCCTTCGGCATCCTGCTGGGGCTGATGTTCTCGAACCCGGACCTGGGCATCGCGGAGGGCGTGGGCGACGCGCATCCCGCGGCGATGGTGGTGGGCTTCCTCATCCCCGTGGGCATGGCCTTCGCCGAGTGGGTGCTGCGTCCCGGCAGCGTGCAGGAACGCGCCACACGCGCCGGGCAACTGCAGATCGGCCTGCCGTTCCTGGGCGGCGTGGCGGTGGTGCTGGGCCTGGTGCTGGACGTGCTGCCGCTGGTGATGCTGAGCCTGCCGCTGGAACTGGCCGGCCTCGGCATCTTCCTCTGGCGGATGTTCCCCGCCGCCCGCCACACCTCCTGGCTCGCCCCGTCTAAGGCGCGTCACGGCGTGGCGGCCACGCTCTTCCTGATCGTGAACATCTGTATCTTCGTCTACCTCGTGGCGAACTACGCCGAGGACGGCATCGACACGGCGCCACGCCGCCTGCTGCTGGCGCTGGACCACTCGATCTTCATCGGCGTGCTGACCATGACGATCATCCCCTTCATCGCCCGCCTCTCGACCACCTCGAGGCCCCCGTGGGTAGACCACGTGGTGTTCTGGGGCCTGACCGCCGGCCTGGCTGCGTTCGTCGCCGGCCTGCTCTCCGACACGGACGCCCTCATCCGCCTCGGCACCCCCGTGCTCGGCACGGCGATCCTCGTGGCGATCGTGGTGCACCTGCGGGGCCTCGGCGACCCGCGGGGTGCGATCCGCGGGGAGCCCGAGCGCGTGGGGGTGGTGTAGGGGGTTACGCCTCGGAGCGTCGGACGCAGGACCGCCCCGGGGGTGTCCCGGGGTGGTTTGTGTTCGAGGGCTAAGCGTCATCGCCCAAGGGCTCGCTGATCGAGTCGACGAAGACCTGGTCAGCCTCGGCGTGCTCACTCTGCGCGACCGCGAGCGATTGCTGGTGCGACGCATCCGTGTAGGCGGCGGTCCCGCTATCGGGGAGCCGCATGCGGAGCGGTCGTAGACCCCAGTCACGCAGCCGCCGCAGATGGGCACGCACCTTAGTCATTGATCGGCTCTCGATTGTTCAGCGTGCCATCGTTGCCACTGCTCGGACTCCTGCCGGAACGCTTCCGCGTCGACGAGCCTCGGCCGCACCGTGGCGATCCAGTCCATCGGTTCTGTCGCGAAGACCCATCGATGCGCTCTCTCGACCAAGAAACTCCGAAACGCAGAACTCTCGGACCGCGAGAGGACGACCCGTCGTCCAGCATCTCTGCCTACCTCGGTGAAGAGCAGGTGTCTTGGAGAGAGCGGCATAAACAGATCGGTGTTCCGCGTCCCCCACCCACCGCCGAAGTCGTAGTCAGCCGGGCTCCGATAGTTGAGCTTCAACGCCGGGTGGTCAGTTAAAGGCCACTCAACACCATCCGCCGCTACTGCAATACTCCACTGATGTTCGCACAGCGTCTCGGCGACACCCCCTAGCAGATGGCGGATGGAATCGAGCCAGAACTTTCGACCGAGTGTTATCTCGGTCCGGATGAAGGTCTGCCCGCCCGGATGACTCGGCCTTTGCACGGTTATTTTGAATGTGTCAGAGAAGTGGTTGGATGGATCCGGCGTGCGGGTGGGCGCACCGTTGCTCGCCGTCCACTCTCGCAAGGCGGCTGCGGTGGATTCTTCAAGGAACGATTGCATCTCGCGATCCCATCGTTTCATATTTGAGATGAAACTTGATGGCGTCCGCAAGTCCTGCAAGGCAAAGAAACGCGCTAGTGCGTGCCAGTCCTCGCGACTCAAGCGAGTGTCGGCCACCACTTTGTCGACCGCATTGGTAGCGGGGACCTCATACTCGCGCGCGATCCATCTTTCGAAGTCGTCGGGCGATCCCGTAAGGGACGTGTAGAGATCACGCTGGTAGCCGATGCCCCGGACAGCGACACGTTGCCACTCGGGGACCGACGAGTGAGAAACGAGCAAGCGACGCGCGAAAAGCTCGTCTCCATCTCGTGACCATCGACGGAGGACCGACTGTGGCACGTAATGGTTGTCGCGTGCGGGCTTCGGCCCTCGATCCTTCGTGGTGTCCATCCAAACCCCCGCGAGCAGAGCACCCCTGAGCGCCTGCCGATGGAGTCGCGATCATAGATTGTTGTTCCTGATTTCGCTCCTGGTTCACAGCCGGGACAACAACACACAAACCGCCCCGGGGAGTGCCCCGGGGCGGTTCTGCGTCTCGCGCGTATCGAGGGCTGACCGAGGGCTACTCCGCCGGCGGCGCCTCGGGATCGGCGCCGTCCTCGGTGAGGCCTTCGGCCTGGTCGACGCGTGCGACGGAGGCGACGGAGTCGCCTTCGTCCACGTTCATGACCTGGACGCCCTGGGTGCTGCGGCCCTGGCGGCTGATGTTGGCCGCCTTCGTCCGCATGACGATGCCCTGGCTGCTCACGAGGATCAGTTCGTGATCCGGGCTGACCGCGCGCGCCACCATCAGCGGGCCGCTGCGAGGCGTCACCTTGAACGTCTGCACGCCCATGCCGCCGCGCCCCTTGCTGGGGTACTCCTCGATCGGGGTGCGCTTGCCGATGCCGTGCTCGCTGAGGACGAGCAGATCCTCTCCGTCCACGTCCACCACCATGGCGATGACCACGGCGCCGTCCTTCAGGCGGATGCCGCGCACCCCGCCCGAGGACCGCGAGGCGACGCGCAGGATGCCCACGTTGAAGCGCATGGCCTGGCCGTCGCTGGTGACGATCACGGCGTCGTTCTGCTCGCCGGCGGGGCGCGCCTCGATCAGGCGGTCGCCCTCGTCCAGTCGCATGGCGATCAGGCCGGGGCGGCGGACGGACTCGAACTCGGAGAGGGGGGTGCGCTTCACCACGCCCTGCTCCGTGGCCAGGATCATGGAGTCGCGGCCGAAGTCGCGCACGGCGACCACGGCGGTGACGCGGTCCTGTGGCTCCATGGAGACCAGGTTCACCACAGGGATGCCTCGGGCCTGCCGTGAGGCCTCCGGCACCTCGTAGGACTTGAGCGAGTAGACCTTGCCTTCGGCGGTGAAGAGCAGCAGCGAGTCATGCGTGTCCGCCACGATCAGGTGGCGGACGGCGTCCTCCTCGCGGATGGCCTGTCCGGTCACGCCTCGACCGCCGCGCTGCTGCAGGCGGTAGGCGTCCAGCGGGACGCGCTTCATGTAGCCGCGGTCGGAGATGGTCACCACCACGTTGGCGTGGGCGACCAGGTCTTCCTCCGAGATGTCGCCGACTTCCTGGTCAAAGACCTGGGTGCGGCGCTCGTCGCCGTACTTCTCCTTCAGGTCGGCGCAGTCTTCCTTGATCAGGGCGTCGATCTTCTCCGGGTGCTCCAGCAGGTCCACCAGGTAGTCGATGAACTTCATCAGTTCGTCGTACTCCTGCTGGATCTTGGAGGCCTCCAACTGGGCGAGGCGGCGCAACTGCATGTCCAGCACGGCCTGGGCCTGGCGGTCGGAGAGGTCGAAGGGGGCGGCCTGCAGGGCGGCCTTGGCGGCCTCCGCGGACTCGGAGGCGCGGATGGTGGCGATCACCTGGTCCAGGAGGTCCAGGGCCTTGAGCAGGCCCTCCAGGATGTGGGCGCGCTCCCGCGCCTTCTCCAGGTCGAACTCGGAACGGCGTCGGATGACCTCGCGGCGGTGGTCGATGAAGGCGTTGATCGCCTCGATCAGGGACATGGTGCGCGGCTGGCTGTCCAGCAGGGCGAGCATGTTCACGGCGAAGGTGCTGCGCAGGGCGGTGTGCTTGTACAACTGGTTGCGGACGCTGGCGTAGGTGGCGTTGCGCGCCAGTTCTATCACCATGCGCATGCCGTGGCGGTCTGACTCGTCGCGCAGGTCGCTGATGCCCTCGAGCCGCTTGTTGCGCACCATGTCCGCGATGCGCTCGATCAGGTTGGCCTTGTTGACCTGGTACGGCAGTTCCGTGACCACGATCTGGGAGCGGCCGTTCTTCGCCTCCTCCACCTCCATGCGCGCCTGCATGATGATGCGGCCGCGGCCGGTGCGGTAGGCGTGCAGGATCTCCTGGCGGTTGAAGATCATCCCGGCCGTGGGGAAGTCGGGCCCCTTGATCAGCCCGAGGTCGAAGACCTCGTCCACCGTGGCCTCCGGGTTGTCGATGACGTGGGTGACCACGTCGCAGACCTCGTTGAGGTTGTGGGGTGGGATGTTCGTCGCCATGCCCACGGCAATGCCGCTGGCGCCGTTCAGCAGCAGGTTGGGCAGGCGGGCGGGCAGCACCACGGGCTGGTCGATGGTGTCGTCAAAGTTCGGCGTGAAGTCGACCGTGTTGCGGTCGATGTCCGCCAGCAGTTCCATGCTGATGGGGGCCAGGCGGCTCTCGGTGTATCGCATGGCGGCGGGCGGGTCGCCGTCCACGCTGCCGAAGTTGCCCTGCCCGGTGACCAGCGGATAGCGCATGGAGAAGGGCTGCGCCATGCGCACGAGCGCGTCATAGATCGCGCTGTCGCCGTGCGGGTGGTACTTGCCCATCACCTCGCCCACCACGCGGGCGCACTTCTTGAAGCCGGACGTCGGCGCCATGCCGAGTTCCTGCATCCCGAAGAGGATGCGGCGTTGTACCGGCTTCAGCCCGTCACGGGCGTCCGGAAGCGCTCGCGAGACGATGACGGACATCGCGTAGTCGAGATACGACGTGCGCATCTCGTCTTCGACGCGACGCGCCGTCTCGCGGGGTGGCGGCTCGTTCACCATGCAGCGGCCCTTCGCGCGACCGTCGACGCGTGAGCGACGTCGGGGGCGGGTTGTGGGGAGGTTCCTAGTTTACCAGCGCCAGCACTCACGTTCGAGCCTCCGAGTTGCCTCAGGCACGGGCAGGAGGCCTACGAGAGACGGACGTCGCCGAGCGGCTCGCGCGGGACGTCCTGGTCCGCGTTCACCATGTGGCGCGCGAGCGGCCCCAGGTCCACCAGGACCTCCTGGACCTCCTGCTCGCCCACGCCGCAGGCACGGAGTGCCTCGGTCATGTGGCGCAGCCAGCGGCCGGCGCTCCGCTCGTCAATCACGAAGGGGAAATGGCGCATCCGCAGGCGCGGGTGCCCCCACTTCTCGGAGTAGCGAGGCGCGCCGCCCAGCCACTGCTCCAGGAACTCCGCCTGCTTGAGGCGTCCCGCCTCCCGGTCGTCGGGGAACATTGGACGGAGGATGGGGTCCTGGTAGACGCGGTCGTAGAAGTCCGTCGCCACGCGGTCCACCACCTCGCGGCCACCGATGCGCTCGAAGAGGCCGGGCTGGCGTCTGGCCGGCTCGCGGCGCGGGATGGGGGGTTGGTCCGGCCCCGCGATCGGGCGCGGGGCGGGGGTTGGGGACTCGGTCACGGGGGCGGATCCTCCTCCGGCGGTGCGAAGCCTGGACAGGCGGTGACGGGCAGGGGCGGGTACTTCCGGTAGCGGGCGTCCACGTCGTGCATCCCGCAGCGCAGAAAGACGGAACCTCTGGCGCTCGGCACGCGGCGCGCGTAGCGACAGGCGCCGCACAGGCCGAGGACTGAGTGCGACGAGCCAGCCATGCATCCATTCTAGCGCGGGGATCGTGCTGCCCACATTCGCCTAGATCGCGCGAGTTTCGACGCGGAAAGGCGTAATGGTTTATTCTCTCTGCGGCGGGAGGGGGTTGGAGACCGCGTCGATGCTCGGACGCCCGCCACGGCGCGCACTCAGCGCGCTGCTGATCGCCTGCCTGCTCACCGCCTCGGGCATCGTGCCCTTCGCTCAGACCGTCGCCGCCGAGCCCGCACGCGAGTCAGGCGTGCACGCGCAGGTCGTGGGCAACCCCCTGGTCCCAGGCTCTACCGCCATCGTCGTCGGGGACGGGGACTGCCTGCGCCTGCGCGCGAACCCGGGACTGGACGCCACCCGCGTGGACTGCATCCCGGATGGGCGCACCGTGCTGGTGCTGCCCTCCGTGGTGGAGGCAGATGGCTACCGCTGGCAACTGGTGGAGTGGCGAGGCAGCGCCGGCTGGGCTGCGGACGTCTTCCTGGCGCCGTACGACGGGCCGCCGGAGACCGCGGCCTGCAGGCCGGCCTCCACGCGACCGGGCCTGGCGGGCTCCGTGCCGTCGCGGGGGGGCCTCGGCCTCGTGATGTGGGGCGGCGGCACCACGGCGGGCATCGAGACGGCGGCGCTGGCACGGGACTGCACGCTCACGTCCGTGTGGGCCACGCAGCCGGGCGGCGGGATGGTGGGCTACCGCTTCGGCGCGCCGGCCTTCGTCAACGCCCCCTGGTACGCGGCCATCGGCGGCCAGACGATCCCCGCGGGGACGCCGATGATGCTGGTCTGCGACCCGCCGGGCTCCGCCATCACCACCACCGGCGTCGCCATCCCTTCCCCGTCCGGGCCTGCACCCGTGCTCGTCGGCAACGAGACGCCGCCCGAGCCGGACGCCCTGGCCGCGGTGGTGGTGGACGAGGACTCCGGCGCCGTCCTCTACGAGTACAACGCCTATGACCCCCTGCCTCCGGCCAGCCTGACCAAGATCGTCACCGCGATCCTGGCGCTGGAGGGCTCGATCGTCAGCGACTGGGTGCCTGTCACTGACGTGGACTACCGCCGCATGCCCGGCAGCAGCGTGATGGGCATTGTCCCCGGCGACTGCTTCACCATGCGCGACCTGCTCTACGGCCTGATGCTCCCCTCCGGGAACGACGCCGCCCTCGCCATTGCCCGGCACGTGGCCGGGTCTGACGAGGCCTTCGTGGCGCAGATGAACGCGCTGATGCGCAAGATGGGGCTGGCCGCGCGCTTCACGGATCCGCATGGCCTGGGCAGCCGCCAGCACAACATGTCCGCGTACGACATCGCCATGGTGTCGCGCTACGCGATGACGCAGTTCCCGCTGTTCCGGGAGATCGTGGCGGAACGGTCATGGACGGCGGTGGGCGACCGCGACTTGAGCATGTTCAACGTGAACTCGTTCCTGACGCAATTCGACGCCAGCGACGGCGTGAAGACCGGCTTCACGGGCGAAGCGGGCCGCACGCTCTCCGCCTCCGCTACGCGCAACGGCCACCGTGTCTACGCCGTGGTGCTGAACGACAACGACCGCTACGCGGACGCCGGCGACCTGATCGACTGGGCGTTCCGCAACCACACCTGGGAGTAGGGCTCCCCGGGACGCGCAGACTCAGGACGCGCAGGTTGCGGCCCCCGCGCATGCCCTCGGCGTGGCGGGGGCGGGATCAGTCGCCGGCGGGCTCCCGGGAGGGGCGGCGGTCCACCACCTGGAAGCGGTGGCGGTCTTCCGAGGTGCGACGGGTGTGGAGCACGGGCTTGCCGCCCTCCAGGCGGGGGCGCAGCCAGCCGAACGTCTCCACCGGGTCGTCCCGGTCCAGCGGCTCGCCGTCCTCGTCCAGCACCGTCTCGATGCCCAGGCGCTCGCGGACCTCTCCGGCGGTGATGACGCCCTCCACCTCGCGGATGCCGGCCAGGTCGATGAAGCGCCCGTCGCCGCCGCCTGCCCGCAGCCCCGCGGCAGCGAGGGCGCCGATGGACCCGAGGCGCTTCTGCCCCAGCGAGCGCAAGGAAACGTTGGACTCCGTGGAGAAGGTCTGCGCCCAGTCCAGGCGCATCACCTCCGTCTGGGCGCGGCGGCCAAAGGCGAGGATGTGGGGCACGTCTGAGTGTCGCGAGGCCAGCGCCACGCCCGGGTCCGCCTCCCGCGAGGCGTGGGCCCGGACGAAGTCCACCACGTCGTCCTCCAGGTCCAGGACGGAGCGGGTGGTCTCGATCACCAGGGCGTAGGCGAAGTTCTCGCCGGTGGCGGCCACCTTGTCGGACTGCATCAGCGCGTGGCGCGTGACGCCCAGCGAGCGGCCCCACCCGGCGGACTCCACCTCGGCGGCCAGCGCGCGCACCAGCGCCCCGGTGCCCTCGCAGCCCGGGCCGTCTGTGTCATCAATGCCGATGATGAACTGCTCGCTGATCACTGCGTCCTCCACCCGGCCCAACCACCACGCGCCCACTCCGCCGGAGTCTAGCGACCGCCGCGAGTACGGCGGCGCAGACGGCCCTTACGCGTAGCCAAGTTCGTGCAGCCGGTCGTCGTCGATGCCAAAGAAGTGGGCCACCTCGTGGATGACCGTGCGCTGCAGTTCCTCCACCAGTTCGTGCGGGGGGAAGTGGCGTTCGTGGGGGCCCTGGAAGATCAGGATGCGGTCCGGCAGCACCAGGTTGTAGCCGGCACGGTCCGTGAGCGGCACGCCCACGTAGAGGCCGAACAACTCCTCCCCGGGTCCGAGGCCCGCCTCGCGCAGATCCTCGTCTGTGGGCTCGTCGCGCAGGACCACGGCCACGTTGTCCAGCCGCAGGGCGAACTCCTCCGGCAGCGACTCCATCGCCTGATCCACCACCTCCGCGAAGGCACGTGCGTCCATGCCCCAAGAGAAGCACACGCCCCGCCCAGGCACGAGGGCGGGCGCCCGGTGGTTCGGGTCAGGTGGTGGGTGCGGTCCAGAGCGTCTTGTAGCCCTCGCCGGTGATGGCGCGGCGCATCTCTGCGCGCTCCGCGCCGTCCAGGTCGCTGAAGGCGGCGTCCAGCGCGGCGAGCGCCTCGAAGCCGTCGAGGTCGCCCAGGCGTTCGCGGATGGCGGTCAGCACGCCCAGGCGGTCCAGCGCGCCCACTCGCAGCGGCCACGCCACGATGTTGATGCGCTTCGGCTTCGGCATCCCCGGCCGCACCGTGCGGATGGAGGCCATGCGCTCCTTCACGGACGCAGCCGGAGGCAGGACATGGACGGCCGGGCCGTCTTCCGGCGCGGTGCGAAAGTCCACGAACAGGCGCAGAGGGATGGTGGAGAAGCGGAAGAGCAGATGGTCCCGCTCCGCCACCGCTGCCAGCATGGCGGCGCGGTCAACGTGATAGGAAGAGTCCACCGTCCGAGTCTACACGCCCGACGATACGGCTCCGACAGGACATGCCCGCATCACGACAGGGATTTGCGAGGTTCCCCGCGAGGCGCCCGGGCTGGTGAGCGGCCGTCTGCCTGCCGATGATTCCCTCAGTTGGGCACGTCAGGGTTTTCCCGCACGCGCGGGAAGGCCCGCCCTGGCGTCCCGGCCTCAACCAACGCCGGTGCCAACGTGGGCCGCCGCACGAAGGGGACCAGCATGCTCGCCGCGCTGCTCGACCGGTTTCGGCCGAACCCCCTCCGTGCGCGCGTGGAGGCGTCTATCCGTCGCGGCACGGGCCTCTCCCGCCGCGAGTGGCTGCTGGGCCCGGACCCCCTGACCGCGTCCTCCATGCAACAACTCGGCGAGGAGATCCTGGAGTGGTGCCGGGAGCGGATGTCCGCCAGCCGGCGCCCGTATGGCATTGACCAGATGGCCCTGGCCGTGGCGTGCGCGCGGCCCGGAGGCGAGCCGCTGTCCTCGGTCACCTTCGGGGTGTTCCGCCCCGTGGAGTTCTACACCGCGGACGGCATCGCGGCGCGGGTGCAGGACTACCTGCACGGCCTGCCCCTGGCGGACCTCAACCAGCGCGAGGGCCCCATCCGCTTCGCCGCCGCCCTCTTCTCCTGGGGTGACGTGGCGCGCGACACCGTCTTCGCCGACGCACCTGCCGAGGGCTGACCGCGGCGCCCGGCCCGCGCCTCCGGGTTTCCCCCACTTGCCCGCGCCCGCGCGCTGCCGAGTCTCCGGGCAGGAGGCGCCCCATGACGAGCCCCGTGGCCGGCACGATGACCGCGGACGAACTGCTGCGCCACGTCGGCGCGGTCACGTCGGCCTCGGACGCGCGGGCGCTGCTGCGTCGCGCGGCGCGGGTGGCCGGCGTGCGCCGCGACCGGCCGATGGCCACACGGGACCTGCTGCTGGTGCTGGAGGCGCTGGGCGCGGAGGGCGGCTCGGTGCAACTGCTGGCGGAGCAACTGGCGAGGCAGGCCCTCCGCCCGTAGTTGCCCCACCCGGAGCAGGCTGGAACCGCGTTTGCCGCAGGACGGCTGCGCGGGGATCATCGAAGGCATGACGCTGACACACCGGTGGTCCAGATGGCCATGGCTCGCGCTCGTGCTGGGGGCGCTGCTGCTGGGCGCGTGCCGGCAGGAGGCCGCCGAATCCCCCTATTCGCCCATCGAACGGGAGCGCGAGGGCGACCCGCGTTCCTACCTGCTGGGCTTCTCGGACGTCCCGCCCGAACTCACGGACGAGGCGTACGTCCGCCAGTTCGACTTCGCCGCCGCCTATGGCGAGGCGATCCTCCTCCAGCGCCCGCCCGCGTGGGCGGACTTCCTCCCCGGCGCCTCCGTCTCTGACGCCCTGCGCGACGAGGTGCTGGCCGCGCGCGAGGCGGCACGGGCGCGCGACCTTGCCGTGGTGGTCGCGCTGGACCCGTTCGACCCCGCGAACCGCGCCCGCCTGGACGCGCTGCCCCCGGGCTACGAGGGCCGCTCGCTGGCCGATCCGGACCTGCTGACCGCCTTCACGGCGGAGGCGGAGTTCATCGCGCGCAACATGCGCCCCGACTTCCTGGTGCTGGGCTCGGAGATCAACGCCACCTACGAGCGCAACCCGGAGGCGTACTTCGCCTTCCTCGAGGCGTACCGGGCGGCGTACGACGTGGTGAAGCGGGCCAGCCCGCAGACGCAGGTGCTGGTCACGTTCCAGTACGAAGAACTGCTGGGCGTGGTGCCGGAACTGCCGCCGCACGCCCCCCGCTGGGAACTGCTAGACGACCTGGGGCTGCGGCTGGACCTGCTGGGGCTGACCTCGTACCCCTCGTTTGCCTACCCCACGGCGCGCAAGGTGCCGCCGGAGTATTACCTGCAACTGGTGGAACACACGGACCGGCCTGTCGCCTTCGTCGGCGTGGGGTTCTCCAGCGGGGCTCATCGCAGCGGCGTCAACGCCTCCACGGAGCCGGAACAGCGCCGCTTCCTGCAGCGCCTGCTGGAGGACGCCCTCGCGCTCCAGTCACCGCTCCTGGTCTGGTTCGCCGCGCACGACCTGGGCTTTGCGGATACCGCGCCGTACGACCTGCTGAGCAGCATTGGCCTGCGCACCGCAGACGGCGAGGCCAAGGAGGCGTGGAGCGTGTGGGAGGAGGCCTCCCGTCGCCCCGTGGACGCCGAGGCCGCGGCCGCCCTCCTCGCCGAGCGTGACCAGGAGGCGGAGGCCGAACGCACCGCCGAGGAAGCCGCACAGACCCCTACCCCCGCGCCCACACCGGCGGACGACGACTCCGAGGACGACCCAGACTCCGAGGGTGACCCAGACCCCGAGGGCGACCCGCACTCCGAAGCAGACGACGGGGAGGCGGGTACGGGCGACGGCGCCTAGCCTCCCCGGGAACCAAACGGACTCCACGGACGTACTAGCCCCAGACCCGCACGCCGGGGACGGGAGGCAGCACCATGACCGCAACACGTCCGCACCGCTCTATCGGGTGGAGCATCTTCCGGTGGGGCCTGCTTGCCCTTGTCGGCCTCGGCGCGCTGGTGCTCGTGGCCTGCGGCGGCGGGGACGACGCGAACACGGTGCACCCCAGCGTGGGCAGCGCCTCCTCCGGCGCCAACGGCCGGGCGCCCTTGTTCGGTGGGCAGGCGGAGGAGTCCGCAGATGCGGCGAGCCCTCCCGGCGACCGGGACGGCGGCTACGCGCAGTCGCCCGGCGTGCCCGGCGCGTCCGGCGCGTCCGGGGTGGACCTGCTGCAGGGCACGCTGGACCGCACGATCATCCGCAACGGCGCCGTCTACCTGGAAGTGGAGTCCGTCGCCCAGTCGTTCGAGCGCGTGCGCGAGGTCGCAGAGGCAGCCGGCGGCTTCGTGGCGGAGTCCAGCCTGCACGGCGCCGGTGAAGACCAGGTGGGCAGCCTCACCATCCGCATCCCCGCCGAGCGCTTTGGCGAGGTGGTGGCGGAGTTGCAGGGCATCGCCGTGGAGGTGCTGTCCTCCACCTCCAGCAGCCAGGACGTCACCGAGGAGTTCACGGACCTGGAGGCCACGGTCCGCAACCTGCGCGCCGTGGAGCAGCAGTACCTCACGCTGCTCGGCCAGGCCGAGGACATCGAGGACATCCTGCTGGTGCAGGACCGCCTGAACCGCGTGCGCCTGGACCTGGACCGCGTGCAGGGCCGGCTCAACCTGCTGGGCAACCTGGCCAGCCTGGCCACATTGCGCGTCACGCTCCAGCCCACGGAGGCCGTGCTCGCGCTGGCCGGCCCGGCGGAGCCTGGCTTCGGCGACCGCATCGCGGACGCGTGGGCGTCCTCGCTGGAGGCGATCGAGACGGTGGCGACGGCGGTGGCCGTGGCCGTGGTGTGGTCGTGGTGGCTGATCCCCGTGCTCGCGGTGCTGGCGTTCTTCGTGCGGCGCTCCGTCATGCGCCGGCCTGCCACGCCCAGCGCCCGCGTTGACACTCCGGAAGGCGCAGCCTAGCGTCAGACACCGTCCGCCGGCGTGTCCGGCGGGCAGGAGGGCAGCCGTGGCGCAGACCGCACCGCAGGAGCAGCACGACCACCGCCCCACGGGGCGGCCTCGCCGTCCGCTGGTGGTCCCGGTGCTCAGCGCCTGCATCGGCTTCGCCATCCTCGTGACCGCGATCCTGCTGGACCAGGCCGTCTCCGTGGGCTCCGCGCTGGGCGCCCTGCTGCTGCTCAGCGCCGCCATCCGCTTCGAGATCGCGCGAAGGACCACGTAGCCCCATGCGAGTCGCCCACCTGGGCCCGCGCGGCACCTACACCGAAGTGGCGGCGCTCCTCTGGCGGCCGGACGCGGACCTGGCGCCGCTGCCGTCCGTCCCCGCCGCCATCGACGCCGTGATCCGTGGGGAGGCGGACGCCGCCGTCTGCGCCATGGAAAACTCGATCGAGGGCACGGCCTCCATCGAGACGCTGGACCTCCTGATTGGCCCGGACTTCCCGCTGCGCGTGTGTGGGGAGGTGGTGGTGCCGGTGCAGCACATGCTGGTGGGTGGGCCGGGGACAGACGCCGGCGCCGCCACGCGCGTCTACTCGCACCCCTCCGCGCTCCTCCAGTGCCGGCAGAGCCTGGGCCGCCTTGCACCGCAGGCCACGCCGGTGGCGGCGCTCTCCACTGCGGGCGCGATCGAGTCCGCCATGGCGGAGCCGGGCACGCTCGCCATTGGCAACGAACGTTCCGCTGAGATCTACGGCGCGACCATCCTGGCGCGGGACATCGGCGACGAGCGCGGCAACGAGACGCGCTTCGTCGCCCTCGCCGCCCTCGCCGCCCCCGCTGGCCGCGTCACCGGGGAGGCGCCGCCCAGCGGGGACGACAAGACGTCGCTTGCGTTCACCACGCAGCACGACCGGCCGGGGTCGCTGGTGGAGATCCTGGGCCTCTTCGCCGCGCGCGGCATCAACATGACCCGCATCGAGTCCCGCCCCACGCGCCGCCAGTTGGGGACGTACGTGTTCTTCCTGGACGTGCAGGGGCACCAGCAGGACGCCCCCCTGGCGGAAGCCCTCGCAGAGGCGGAGGCGGTGGCCCACTGGGTGCGCGTGCTCGGGTCCTACCCCCGCTGGGTCTCGCCTGACTAAGCGCGCCCGCGTGCCGCTACGATCGCGGCGTCCTCACCAGCCAGACCCACCACAGCCAGACCCACCACAGCCAGACCCACCACCGGACCACCGCGGAGGTCGCGATGCCGGAGATCCCTGACCTGGAAGCGATCCGGCACTACCTGATGCCGCGCCTGGGCGGCCTCACCGTGGCCCGGGCCGCCGCGCCCATCCCGTGGCTCGTGCGCACCGGCGCGGCAGACCTCCAGACGCTCGTGGGGCATCAGTTCGGGGAGGTTCACCGGCTGGGCAAGTTCCTGCTGTTTTTCGTGGACGACGGCCGCATCCTGGTGGTGAACCCCATGCTCACCGGACGGTTCCACTGGGTGGAGCAGGACGCGAAGCAGCCCGCCATGCTGGGCGTGGTCCTGGGCTTCGACGACGGCCACGAGTTGCGCTACTCCGACCAGCGGCGCATGGGGCGCTGGTACCTGGCGCCGGACGCGGCCAGCATCGGCACGGTGCCGCAGATGGAGAAACTGGGGCCGGACGTGATGGGCCTGGAGGAGGAGCCGTTCGTCGCCATGATGCGCAGCCGCCGCGGCCAGGTGAAGAACACGCTCACCAACCAGGAGGTCATGGCCGGCATTGGCAACGCGTACTCGGACGAGATCCTGTGGGAGGCCGGCATCCACCCCCATCGCAAGGGCTCCACGCTGGAGGAAGCGGACTGGCGCCGGGTCTTCCGCGCCATGCGCTCCGTGCTGGAGGACGCCATCCGCGTGGTGGATGAGACCGTGCAGGCGGAGGGGCTAGGCCGCAAGGAAGAATGGCGTCAGCATCTCAGGGTGCACCGCCGGGCGGGCGGACCGTGCCCGCGCTGCGGCGGCGAGGTGCGCGGCCAGACGCGGGGCGGCAGCGAGACGAACTACTGCGTGACGTGTCAGCCGCTGTTCACCTAGCGGCGCACGCGCATACCGGGCAGCATCAGGCAACATCGGACAGGCGAGGCGCCTCGGGCGCCGGGAGAGCGGGTCGGCATGAAGGTCATCGGCAAGGAAATAGGCGCGGCGCTCGCGTCCATGCACGGGGAGATCACCAGGCGCGTGAAGATCGAGGCAGAACGCGAGTTGCGCATCGAGCCGTTCGAGGGCGGCTCGTTCTCCAACGTAGAGTGGGCGGACGACGCGGTGGTGATCTCGCTGCACAACGGCGTGCCCACGCATGCGCTGCCGCACGTCCTGGGGGTGGCGCTGCAGCACGTCCGCCAGCGGCTGGACCGCTACCCCGGCGTGTTGCGCGGCCCTCGGGAAGTGGAGGGCGGCCCGATGATCCGCTCCGCGCTGCGTGAACTGGTGATGGGGCCGGAGGCGGAGATGCGCCTGGCGCCGCTGGAACTGGACATGCAGTGGGAGGTGGAGCAGCGCCACACCGGCCTGAAGGACCTGCTGCGAGACGCCCCCGCGGACTGGGAGCAGCCCGGCGCCCCCGGCAACATCTTCGCCGCGCTCCAGTACGCGCGCTTCACGCTGGAGCACCCGGAGGCCCTGTGGGGCCCCCTGCGCCAGGCCTTCCGGGAGCGCCTCCCCGTGGCCGCCGAGCACGGCGAGGGCGTGGTGCAGGTGGTGCAGCAGAACGGCTGGAAAACCCCCGGCGCCTGCCTCCAGTCCCTGATCGCCGCGCGCGAGGAACTGGGCCTGGCCCAACTCGCGATCATCGAGGATCGCCAGCGGGGCGTGCACATCTAGCCCAGGGCCGCCGTCAGCACCGCCAGTGGCGGTGGAGCATCTGCTCGCGGTCCGCGCTGACGACGGAAACAGTCCATGTCTGCGGCATGGGGTACCTGCCGCGGGCGACCTCCAGCGTGGGGACGCCGTCCAGGTCATGCCGCTGCGAAGGGGGTTGGGAGCGCGCGCCTCAGCCGCCCGCGGCCAGGCCCATCTCCGGCTGCAGGTTGCCCGTCCAGCCCACCAGGAACGGGTGCCACTCCTGGTAGCGGTTCAGGTAGGACGCGTACGCCGCGGCCGGGTGCGCGGAGGGCCGCACCGGTTCCTTCAGCAGCGCCATGCGGGCCTCCTGCGGCGTACGGCCACCCTTGCGGTGGTTGCACTCGCGACAGGCGGTGACGAGGTTCTCCCAGGTGTGGGCGCCGCCTCGATGCTTGGGCATGACGTGGTCCAGGGTGAGTTGGCCGCCGCGCTTGCCGCAGTACTGGCAGCGCTCGCCGTCACGGGCGAAGACTTCGCGGCGGGTGAGGCGGGGACGGGGGTGGGGGCGACGGACGAAGTGGGAGAGGCGGATGACGGACGGGGTTGGGAAGGTGCGTATGCCCCGGCCAGGTATGGGAGCCCCTGGTATGGGCTCCTCGCCCTCTTCCAGGATCTCCGCCTTGCCCCGGAAGACGAGCACAAACGCACGCCGGACTGAGCACACGTTCAGTGGTTCGTAGTTCTGGTTCAGGACCAGCGCTCGTCGCTGGACGGCCACACGCTCCTCGATCCCTGCGGCCGGCGCGCCCCGGCTGCCACTCGCTCCGCCCTGGCAGTGCGGCTTCGAGGATGGGTTCGGATAACGCCAGTGTACCGGATGCAGGAAGCGACTGCGCGCGGCGGTGCGGATCCGTGGCGTCCGTGGCGTCCGTGGGCGCAGTGCGCGCGCGGGGGCACCTCCCGCGCCCTACTCGGACGGCGTCTCCGCGGAGGTGGCGGCGTCCTGCAGGTCCGGGATGAAGGACGCCAGGGTGTCCCGCCAGGACTCCAGTTGGTCCAGCGGGTCCCGGAACTGATCCGGCAGCACCACGCTGATGATGCCCACGTCGTCCAGGAAGTACGCCGCGATGCTGGAGTCCGCGATGCCCCGGCCCACGCCCTCGCTGGCCGGGTAGACCGCCAGCACGAAGAGCGCCGCTTGCACGTACAGCACGCCTCGGACCAGGCCCACGGCTGCGCCGCCCAGCGAGTCCAGGGGCCCCAGCATGAACAGGCTGGCCGTGGTCTTGAGCACCGTGCCGATCACGGCGCCCGCCACCACCGCGCCCAGCACGATCGCCGCGAAGGCCACCAGGTTGCGCGTGGTGGAGTCTTCGATCACGAAGTCCAGGTTGGCCGCCAGGTCGTCATACAGCAGCCCGGCCAGCACGATGCCCACCACGATCGCGGTGAGCCAGACCACCTGGCGGATGAGTCCCGTGCGAAAGCCGTTGAACGCCGTCCATGCGATGACGGCGACGATGAGCAGGTCGATCCAGTTCATGTGGCCCCGAACACTGCCCGCCCGGCGTCGATTCTAGCAACCAGCGCTCCACCGCGTCTCAACGTGCCGGCGCCGCACGCCCACGCCGAGCGCGCGCGTGGCCTCCGGGCCAGGCCGCCGCGTCCGGGCGAGGGAGGCCCTCAGCCGCCGTCAAAGCCGAGGCGACGCCGGCGCAGGGAGACCCAGCGTTGCGCGCCGTGGCCGAAGACCAGGTGGTCCAGCACCTCGATGTCCAGGGTGCGGCCGGCCTCCACCACCAGGCGGGTGAGGTGCACGTCGTCCTCGCTGGGGGTGGGGTCTCCGCTGGGGTGGTTGTGCGCCAGCGCGATCTTGGAGGCGTTGAGGCGCACAGCGAGTTTGAAGACCTCCGCCACCCGCGCGCCGGCGGAGTTCACGGTGCCCCGGTAGGTCATGGAGGGCGCCGCGATCAGGCGGTTCTTGCGGTCCAGCGGCAGCACGTGCAGTTCCTCGTGCTCCAGCACCTGCAGCCGGTCGTGCAGCAACGAGGCGATCTGTTCCGGTGAGGTCACCTGGGGGCGCGCCGCCGCAGGATCCATCCCCAGCCGCCGCCCCAGTTCGAAGGCGGCCACCACCTGGGAGGCCCTCGCCACGCCCACGCCGTCCGTGCTTGAGAGCGTGGGGATGTCCGCACTGCCCAGGCCACGCAGGCCCGCGCGGTCCTGCAACAGCGCCTGCGCCACCTCCAGCACGTCCTTGCCGCGGGTGCCCGTGCCGAAGAGGATGGCCAGCAGTTCGTCCACGCGCAGCGCCTCCGGCCCCAGCCGGCCCAGCCGCTCGCGCGGACGCTCCTCCTCCGGCATGGACATCACCCGCGCGCGGTACTCCACGGGCGCGGCGGGCTCCTCCTCCGCTGGCGCGGGCATGGCCCCCACCAGGTCGTCCGAGACGCCGCGGTGCTCCGCCTGCGCCGCGCCAGGGGCGTGGTACGCGGTCATGACCGCGGCTCCGGCGCCCGCGCCACGCGTTCCAGCGCGATGATCGCGTTGGTGTGCGGCCAGTGTGTGGTGAGCACCTCGTCCCCCGGCTGCAACTCCAGCGCGGCCACCGCGCCCACCTCGAACAGGCGGTTGCGGGGGTTCGCGTCCGGGTCTGCCTCGTCCCGCGCGGAGACCAGCAGGTAGTTCACGCGGCCGAAGAAGAGGAAGCGCCCCTTCTTCCACTGCCGCTCGATGCGGCCCCGGGAAGTCATGGGCTCCGAGGCCAGGTCCCGCGCGGTGTGGTACGCCTCGATGTCCACGGCGAGCGCGCCGATGCCCAGGAACAGCACGAGGATGATCGTGCCTGGCAGTTGCAGCGCGGCGAAGACCAGCAGCGTGGTCAGCAGCACGGCGGCCGGCACGAAGATGGCGGCGCGGATCAGCAGGGAGACGCGGTGGTTGGGCCGGTACTCCAGGTAACGTTCGTCCCACTCGGGGATGGCCATGGGCGTCTTACCCCCCGGGGATGACCAGTTCGTCGCCGATGGAGAGCGACGAGGCGTCTGGCAGGTTGTTCGCCGCCACGATCTCGTTCGCCAGCGCCGCCACGTCCTGGCCGGGCGCCGCGAACCGCTCCGCGATGGCGAAGAGGGTATCTCCAGCCTGCACGATGTAGGTGCGCTCCTCCGGCGTGGGCTCCGGCGTCTCGGTCTGCGTAGCCTCCGGGGTGGGTGTCGCCGTAGCGGTGGGCGTGGGGGTGGCCTCCGGGTCGCCGTCGTCGGGGGGAGTCGGCGTCCCGGTGGCGGTGGCGGTGGGCGTGTTCACGAGCCCGGAGATGGAGTCCGGCGGCCCGTCCTGGTCCGCGCCGGCGGGCGGCAGCACCAGCAGCCACACGGCCACCACAGAGCCCACGAGCAGCGCGAGGAAGGAGCCACGATAGACGCGGTAGGAGGGCAGGGCGAGCGCGGGATCCATGCAGCGCTCACAGAGCGCATCGCCGTGGGCATCGCAATAGAGCGCGCCGCAGCGCGCGCACTCCTGGGTAGCATCCTCGTCGCACTGGTAGCACCGCATCGCTGCGAGGTTACCACCCCGTCTCCGCAAGTCGGAGTGCCCCCCGGCACTACGTCTGGCATGACCCACCCGCGCGCCGGACACCGTGAAGGCGCCGGTTGCCCGGCGCCTTCACGGTGCGGGCTGTGGCGCCCGCCGCTCTGCTGGGAGAGGACGCCCCTACTTGAGGTCCACCTTGGCGCCGGCCTCTTCCAGGGCGGCCTTGGCGGCCTCTGCGTCGGCCTTGTTGGCGCCTTCCTTGATCGGCTTGGGCGCGGCCTCCACCAGGTCCTTCGCCTCCTTGAGGCCCAGCGCGGTGAGTTCGCGGACCACCTTGATGACGCCGATCTTGTTGGCGCCGAAGTCCGTGAGGATCACGTCGAAGGAGTCCTGCTCCTCCGCTGCGGCGGCGTCGCCACCGCCACCACCGGCGCCGGGGGCGGCGGCCATGGCCACGGGGGCCGCGGCGGTCACGCCGAACTCTTCTTCGATCGCCTTGTTCAGATCCCGCAGTTCGATCAGGGTCAGGCCCTTGATGACTTCCAGGACTTCTTCAACCTTGGACATCTCTGCCTCCTCAGGCCGCTCCGCACGCGCAGGAACGGCGGTGTGTCTCTTGCGTGCGGAGGCCTAGGCCGCCGACTCTTCCAGTTGCTTGGCGCGGGCCTCCACCAGGCCCACGAACTGCCGCTGCGTGGCGACCAGCAAGCCGCTGAACTCAGCGATCTTGCCCACCACGTTCCCGGCCAACTTGGCGACCAGTTCCTCCTTGGAGGGCAGGGTGGCCAGGTCCCGGATGTAGGCCTCGTCCACCACGGTGTCGCCCACCACGGCGCGGCGGATCTGGACCTTGCTGTCGCCGTTGGCGCGCAGGTATTCCACCAGCGCCTTGGACGGCGCCACCGGCTCGTCATAGCCGACGATGATGGCGGTGGGGCCTTCCGCCAACTCCACGAAGTTCGGCTTGCCGGCCTGCTCCGCCGCCAGGCGCAGCAGGGTGTTCTTCACCACGTGCATCTCAGCGCCGGCCGCGCGCAACTGTGCGCGCAGTTCGGTCTGCTTCGCCATGGACACGCCCTGGTACTGCGCGGAGATGGCAATCTCCGCGCGGCCAATGACGTCCACCAGTGCGGCGACCTGCTCCACCTTCTTCGGTGTAGGCATCCGCTCCTCCTGTGTCTGCCGCGTCCGCCTCCACCCGGAGACGAAGAACGCGCCCTGCACCGCCAGCGGTGAGGACGCGTACGGCGGCCGCTCCTCCCCTTGCGGGGCGCGCGGCCGAGGTGTGCGCGATGCCTCGCCTGCATGGGTGGCCGGTCACGGCCGTTATCCCCGAGGGGGCCCATGGTCTCTGGCGGCGGCCCTGCTGCTGCGAGCGGGGCCGGGATGGAAAGTATGGGGCGGGCGCCTCCTAGCGTCTAGCAAGGCGCCCGCCTCGGGATCTCGTCGTGCCGAGGGGCCGGGCCCTACGGCTTCAGTTCGGCCAGGTCCAGCGTGATGCCGGGGCCCATGGTGGAGGAGAGCGAAGCCCCCCGCACCAGTTCACCCTTGGCGCCCTGCGGGCGGTTGCGCTGGATCTCCGCCATCATCGCGCGCAGGTTCTCCACCAGTTGGTCGGGGGAGAAGGACGCCTTGCCCAGCACCACGTGCACGACGTTGCTGCGGTCCAGGCGGAAGTCCACGCGTCCGGCCTTGGCCTCCTGCACGCCGCGGGCAATGTCCTCCGCGCCCAGCACGGTGTTGTTGCGCGGGTTGGGCATCAGGCCGCGGGGGCCGAGCACGCGGCCCAGGCCGCCCACCTTGCCCATCAACTCCCGCTGGGCAATGGCCACGTCAAAGTCCGTGAACCCGCCCTGCACGCGGGCGATGAGGTCGTCCCCACCCACGATGTCCGCGCCGGCGGCCTGCGCCGCCTGCGCCGCTTCGCCTTCTGCGAAGACGGCCACGCGCACCTCTTTGCCAATGCCGTGCGGCAGCACCACGGAACCACGCAACTGCTGATCCGCGTGACGGCCGTCCAGGCCGGTCCTCAGGTGCAGTTCCACCGTCTCGTCAAACTTGGCGGTGGCGCACTCCTTGACGAGCGCCACGGCCTCTTCCACGCCGTACGCCTTGTCCGGGTCCACCTTCTCGCGCAGCGCGCCAATGCGCTTGGCAACCTTGGGCATGGCTACTTGACCTCGATCCCCATCGAGCGGGCAGAACCCTCGACGATGCGCATCGCCTGCTCGATGTCCGTGGTGTTCATGTCCGGCAGCTTGGTCTCCGCGATCTCGCGGAGTTGCTTCATGGTGATGGTGCCGGCCTTGTCCTGCACGTTCTTGGCCGAACCCTTGTCGATGCCAGCCGCCCGACGCAGCAGGTCGGAGGCCGGCGCCGTCTTCAGGACGAACTGGAACGAGCGGTCCTCGAAGATCGTGATCTTCGCGGGGACGATGCCGGTCATGGCCTTGGTCTGCTCGTTGTAGGCCTTGCAGAACTCCATGATGTTGATGCCGTGCGGGCCCAGGGCGGTGCCCACGGGCGGCGCCGGGTTGGCCGTCCCTGCCTTGATCTGCAGGGTCAGCACGTGACGGACCTTCTTCGCCATGCCTGTCTCCTATCGCGCCCCGCGCGGCCCTTGCCGGCCGGGCGCTCCCTCGTACTGAGGTCGCGTGGTTGCTCCACCGGGGGCCGCCTGCAGCGTGGTGCGGCGGGCGGGCGCCCCGAGATTGGACTGTTGTTACTGCTTCTCCACCTGCAGGAAGTCGAGTTCCACCGGCGTCTCCCGGCCGAACATGGAGACCAGCACGCGCACGCGGCCACGCTCCATGTCGATCGAGTCCACGATGCCGATCATGTCGCTGAACGGGCCGTCCGTGACCAGCACCTGCTGGCCGATCTCGAAGCCCACGTTGACGCGCGGCTGGGCCTGCGCCACGTCTCGGATCATCTGATCCACCTCGGCGTCCGGCATCGGCGTGGGCCGTTCCTTCTGCTCGGAGGTGGTGGAGGCGAAGCCGGTGACGCCCGGGGTGTTGCGCACCACGTGCCAGGTGTTTTCGGTCATCACCATCTGCACAAAGACGTAGCCCGGGAACTTCTTGTGGGAGACGGTCTTGCGCTGGCCGTTTTTGATCTCGATCTCTTCCACGGTGGGGATGAACACCTGGAAGATCTGGCCGCCCAGGTCCATGGCCTTGACCCGCTGCTCTAGCGAGGTCTTCACCTTGTTCTCGTACCCGGAGTAGGTCTGGACGATGTACCAGGCGCGGCCGTCCGCGACGACCTCTTCCGTGGCGACGTCGTCCTGCATGACCTGCTCTTCGGTGTCCGTGTCAGCCATGTGGGCGATCCTTCCTCGCCGTCCACCGGGGCCGGAGGCGAGCCTCCGTGCGCGTGGACGCCGGGATGCGTGGGGCTAGCCGAGGAGCGTCTGCTCGATGAACCAGCCAAAGGCCAGGTCCGCCGTGCCCAGCACCATGCCCAGCAGCAGCGAGACCACGATGACGACGAACGTCAGGTTCCCCACCTCCTTGCGGTTGGGCCAGGTGACCTTCCGCAACTCGGAGATGATGTCCATGGCCCAGCGGGGCTTGAAGAGGGAGCCCTTGCGGGGCGCCTCGTTCGGGCTGGAGGTGCTGACCGGAGGCCCGGCCTGCCGCTGCGGCTGTGACCGCTGCTGGCGCTGTTGACGGCGCTCTGCGCGCTGCTGCGCGCGGCGCATTTCTCGGCCCATGATTCCGTCCTGACTCCCGCCTTACGGGCGGTGCGTGCGTCGGGTGGGGAACGGCCGGAGGACGGGCGTTACCGCGTCTCCCGGTGCGCAACGGCCTGCCGGCAGTGCGGGCAGAACTTCTTCAGTTCCAGCCGCTCCGGATCGTTCCGCTTGTTCTTCTTGGTGGTGTAGTTCCGCTGCCGGCACTCCGTACACGCGAGTGTGATGTGGTCGCGGTCCTCGCCCTTCTTGGCCACGGTTCGCTTCCTCTACTGCTCGCGTCTTCACCGCCTGTCTCCTCCGCCGCAGTGGACGGCAAGACAGGCTGGGACTCGCGATCGTACCGCCTGTGGCGGAATGGTGCTCCGCCCGACCGTTCGCCCTGCGGCCAGGCAGGGCGGAGGGCCGGGCGGAGGCGTGGATTCTTACTCGACGATCTCGGTCACGACGCCGGCGCCCACGGTGCGGCCACCCTCACGGATGGCGAAGCGCAGGCCCTCTTCGATCGCGATCGGGTAGATGAGTTCAATGTCCATCTGCACGTTGTCGCCGGGCATCGCCATCTCCATGCCCTCCGGCAGGTTGATCG
>JALOAL010000005.1 GCA_023228825.1 Dehalococcoidia bacterium
CGGACGGCACCTCCCGCCCTCCGCCGCGCTGCTGGAGTGTCCGATATGTCCCCGAACGGGTGTCCGATATCTCCCCGGTCTGTACACCCGCGAGGGGGGAGGGGGGCAGAAGGGGCGCTCCTGGGCCGCTATTCGTTGCCCAGGATGAGCGTGGCGGTCGCGGAGAACCAGCCGCCGGGGGCGTGCACGAGCGACGTCTTCACGCCGTCCACCTGCGCCGCCGCCTCGCCTCGCAACTGCCGCACCGCCTCCTGGATGGCGAACATGCCGTACATGCCGGTGTGCGTGTACGAGAGCCCGCCGCCGTTCGTGTTGATCGGGAGCGTGCCGCCGGGGGCGGAGTTCATCTCCGCGAACCAGGGGCCGCCCTCGCCCGGCTTCACGAAGCCAAGGGCTTCCAGCGCGTAGATCGGGGTGTGCGAGAAGGCGTCGTAGAACATCGCGTGGTTAATGTCCTCCAGGCCCAGTCCGGCCATCCTCAGGGCGTCCGGGCCGGTCACCTTCGCGGCGGCCGTCCACTCCGTCAGGTCCGCCATGCTGCTGATGTTCTGGTGCATGGTGGACTCGCCACGGCCCAGGACGTAGACCGGCTTCTTCGGGAAGTCCTTCGCGCGGTCCTCAGACGTGAGTATGAGCGCACCGCCGCCGTCAGTGACCAGGCAGCAGTTCAGCAGGTGCAGCGGCCACGCAATAAGGCGGCTGTTCAGCACGTCCTCCACCGTGATCGGGTCGCGCATCATGGCGCGCGGATTGCGCTCCGCCCACTGGCGCGTGGCCACAGACACCGCCGCCAGGTGCTCCTCGGTGGTGCCGTACTTCGCCATGTGCGCCGCGATGGGCACCGAGAACATCGTGGGCGGCCCCGCCACGCCGAAGGGGGCCTCGAACTGGCCGCCGGGGGTCTGGCGGCCGCCAGGGAAGCCGCCAGTGCCCACCCGCGAGCGCCCGGACTCCCCGTGCGTGATCAGCACGGTGCTGCAGTAGCCGGCGGCGATGGCCGCCACCGCGTGGCTCACGTGGATGAGGAACGAGCACCCGCCCACGCTGGTGCCGTCCACCCAGCGCGGCATGATGCCGAGGTACTCGGTCATCCCGGCGCCGGCCACGCCCGCGTACCCGTCGATGTCGTCCAGGGTGAGGCCAGCGTCGTCCAGGGCGTTGAATGCGGCTTCCGCGTGCAGTTGCAACTGGGAGTGGTTGGGCAGCACGCCCACCTCATTGGTCTCGGCCGCGCCCACGATGGCGACCTTGTGGCGCAGTTCGCGCGAGTCAAACATCTGCTACTCCGCTTCCCTACGCCAACCGGAACTTCGGCAGGGTGACCTGGTCATTGATGTCCTCGAACACGATCTCCACGGGCGCACCCACGGGAAGCGCTTCCGGAGTGGGTTCGTCCAGCCCCACGATGTTCGTCATCATGCGGCCGCCCTCCTGCAGGTCGACGAGCGCGATGACGTAGGGAGCCTCGAACGCGGGGTGTCCTCGGTGTGCGATCACGTACGAGGCCAGCGTGCCCTTGCCGGACGCGGTGATCCACGCCACGTTGCGCGAATGGCATCCCGGCCGCGGACAGAACGGTCGAGGGTAGAAGTAGCCCTGGTTGCAGTCATTGCAGCGCTGGATCCGCAACTCGTGCCGCTTCATGCCGTCCCAGTATTCCTGGGTCTCCGGCGTCGGCTCCGGCAGCGGCTTCTGCATGCTCACCATGCGTCGGCTCCCATCTCTGTGCTTGCTTCTCGGTGCTTGCTTCTCTGTACTTGCTCGGTGCGATGTCAGCCATCATGTGCCCGGGCCGCCTCGTACGAGGGGTCTCGCCTCGGGCCGCGGGAATGCTAGCACCGGAGCGCTCGCGTGCACGAAACAGGGGCCGCTCGTGGAGCGGCCCCTGCTGTGGGGTGACGTCTGGTCTGTCGGCGGACTACCTCACCGTCACCTGGTAATCCGGGACGATGTAGTACTGGAAGGATGATGGCGCGCCATCAGCACTGCCGCCGCCCTCGTTGTTGGCGCCGCCCGGGTCCACGGTGGGCACGGGGTTGTCCAGGCCCAGATCGCCGTCGTCGTCCGTGCTGGTACCCAGTCCGCCAAAGAGGAAGAACGCCAGCAAGACCGCGACCAGCACGGCGAGGACGATACCGATGACCATGCCAGAGGCGATACCGCCGCCCTCATCGTGAGTGTGCATGCGGGACATACCGATCCCTTTCCGTACACGTCGCCGTTTCCGACGACTGCCCGAATGTAGAAAGAGAACGCTTGCGTCCCGCAAAGCATGGAGGTACCGGGCTCGCAGTTCCGTTGCGAACAGGATCGGCGCGCGCTGCCAATCAGTCGTCATAGGGCTGAGAAAGACGCGTCGCTGAACGCGACGGAGTGGAAACGCGGCCGCAGAGACGGCCAGGCCGGGTACACGCGACCAGACCGCCGCTACACCATGGGCCCTACACCATGGGCCAGGGCACCACCCGCCGGTCGTACGCCTCCATCGCCGGCAACACCGGATCCGCCACGAGCGCATCGAGGCGCGCGAGCAGCGCCTCGGCCTCCCCGGTCGCCAGGCGGTCCAGCAGCGGACGGGCCAGCGCATCGCAGGCGCGCAGGCTATCCCCCACCCGGCGCAGGTCCTCCACCCACTCGACGGGAAGTTCCGTGCCCGCGTAGTCCCAGATCACCGTGCGGATCTTGTCCACCCGGTTGAAGCAGAGGCCGTTGTCGATACCCCAGATCGTGCCCTGCGGGTCGAGCAGCAGGTGGCCGCCCTTGCGGTCGGCGTTGTTGGCCACCAGGTCGAACGCCGCGAAGCGCACGAACTGCCAGTCGTACCTGTCCACCTCCCGCAGTTCGAAGTAGTGCTGCTGCGGGTCGTGCTCGATGAACAACTGCAACGAGCCCGGTCCGTGCGGCCCGTCCGCCTGCACCGTGGGCGGGATGATGTCCCACCAGAGGAGCCGCGCCAGTTCGTACGCGGCGATCTCGCGGCTGTAGAGGCCGTCCGGGAAGTCGTACAGCGGCTGCTCGCCGCGCGCAGGCTTGTAGATGCCGTAGCCGCGCCCGTGCTCCTCGTGCTCCAGGTCAGCCAGGAAGACGTAGTTGGAGGAGTGGTAGATCAGGCGCACCCCGCCCATGGTGGCCTCGCGCATGGCCTGCTCCACCCAGACGTCCGTGGGCTTCCAGGGGTTCACCAGTGGCGAGTCGATCGAGGTCACGCGCCTTACCCCCTCACGACCTCGCGCTCGGCCACGCCCAGCGTCAGGCGCATCGCCTCGCCGTGCATCATCATCATCGCCAGCGCGGGCAACGAGGCATCCAGCGCGCTGCGGGCGGCCTCGACCGACTCGTCCGTGAGGCCGGCCTCGCGCAGTGCGTCCGGGTTGGCGCGCAACGGCTCCGCCAGGAAGCGCGCTCCGCTGCGGGCGTAGTAGTAGAGGCCGCGTCCACGCCGCCGGAAGTCCGGGTAGGCCGCCAGGTGCTGCAACTCCTCCCACGCCACCGCCAGGTACGCCGGCCACGCCGCCACCGCCCGATAGAGGTCCGGCGCGGACACCGTGCCGAGCACGACCGCCACCTCCGGCAGCAGGCCGGCGTCCTCCTCGACGCGGGGGATCGAGGTGGCCAGATGGCGCTGCTCGCGCTCGGTCAGCGGGCGCGGGTCGGGCTTGCCGTGGCCGCCGACTTCCTCGCGCCGCAACGCCTCCGCGAGCGCTGCGAGCAGGAGCAGCACCTGCGGCTGCACGTAGTGGAAGACGTCCACCACGTCCGCCAGCGCTGCCAGGTCTGCCTCGGACGAGCCGGCGGCCAGCAGGGCCTCGCGCGTGAGGACGGGCTCGTAGACCTGTTCCGCGGCGTCCAGCGCCATGTCTGTCATGTAGAGCGCGCTGCCCAGGAATCCCGCCGTGTCCACGGAGGACGCGATGCGCGGCCACACCACGTCCAGGTAGCCCTCCGCCCCCGCCAGGCGCTCCAGCGCCTCCGGCACGTAGGGCGAGCGCAGGCGAGTTCGGATCGCCTCCAGCGTCACGGCAGCGGGCGCCCTACTCATGGCGGTCGCTCACGGCCTGCGCCCCGCCAGGCGGCGCAGCACGCGCGTCCACACCGAGGGCCGCCGCGAGTGTTCGCGCATCGCGCGGGTGGCCTCCGTGGTGCCCACGAGCACGCTGCCGCGCCAGTCCCGCAGCGACGGCGCACGGTCGCCCTCGCGCTTGCGGACGGAGGCCGGCAACTCCCGAGGCGCCTCGAAGCGTTCGAAGGGCTCCCAGCCCCGCCGCCCGCGGATCCAGACCTCGCGCCCGGAGGCGCGCACCAGCGCCAGGCCCCCGGCGATGTCCCAGATCTTCGGCCCCCAGAACGGCGCCGCGACGAAGATGCCGGCCGCGACGAAGGCCGCCTCCACGGCGATGGACCCTGTCACGCGGTGGTCCCACAGCCGCGTGCCCGCTGGCGATCCCCCGGGCGCGGCCGCCAGCGTGCGCCGGACACGCGTGCGGCGTTCGTGGCTCACCTCCACGCCGTCCAGGCGCAACGGGCCGCCCTCGTGCGCGTGGTAGACGCCCGCCTGGAGCGCGTGCGTGGAGGCGCACCACACCGCGCCCACCACCGGCCGGCCGTGGTGCAGCACGCCAATGGAGACGGCGAACAGCGGGAAGCCATTCACGAAGTTGGCGGTGCCGTCCACCGGGTCCACCACCCACAGCCACTCCGCGTCCGGGGCAGGGTGCGCCTCCCCCTCCTCCCCCAGCACGAGGTGGCCCGGGAACTCCGCGAGCACGCGCGCCTGCACGGCCACCTCGACCGCACGGTCCACCTCGGACACAGGGTCGCGGTCCTGCTCCTTGCCCTTCGCGTCCGGCTTGTAGTCCACCAGGATCTCGCGCGTCAGCGCCTCCGCCGCCACGGCGCCGGACTCCTGCGCGAGGGCCACCGCTAGCGCCTCGATGCGCTCGAGCAGCGCCGGATCCGGCGTGGCGCCGGGGGCCACGGCTGCGGGGTCGGACAGGCTCATTCGATGGCCGCGCCAAACGTGGTGCCCACGGTGAGGATGCGCCCTCGCTGGGAGCGCACCAGGCCGTGGCGGGCCGTGTAGGCGGAGACCACGTCAGCAGGCGCGTGCGCGGAGGCCGGCCTGGCGCAGCGGTACCAGAGCGACATGGTGGGGAATGCGAACCACGTGGTGATCTCGTTCGAGGCGCCCATCATGTTATGTCCAATAGCCATCCCGTACCCGCCCTGGGACTCCAGCCACGGCCAGATCGTCTCCATGGAGACGCGGATGAACTCCTCCTGCCGTCCGCGCTCCAGCGCCAGCGTGCGCTCGGAGACGACGGAGCCCGGGCCGAACGAGTGCGGCATGGCCACCAGGTCCTGCCCGGCGGAACGGACGAAGGGCTGGTAACGCGTGGTCTGCGGAAACAGTTCGTACGGAGCGGCCTGGGAGTTCGTGATCAGCGCGCCGCGGCCTTTGAATGTGGCGCGCAGGTCCTTCGTCTCCTCGTTTACGCGCTCGTCCCGCAGGAACGCGCCGTCCGGGTATCGCGTGGCTTCCCAGTGGTCGAAGTCCTCGTAGACCGTGTGCGTGACCAGCGGCTCGCTGGAGGCGCCGAACGACCACGAGCCAAAGGCCACCATCTGGGCGCCGTAGTGCCGGAAGGCCGGCCAGAGGCCCTCGCGACTCTGGCGCTCGAACTCGGCGCGCTGTGCGCGCGGCACGGTGAACTCGCGTTGGACGAGGATCATGCGGCCTCCCGACTGCTACCCGGACACCCCCCCAGCATATCCCCGCATGCCTGCACCCTCCCGCAACTTCCGTTAGCCTCCCATCCATGTCACGACACACCCCCGACGAGCAGTGGATCGAGTCCACCGAAGGCGACCTGGATCCAGACCTGGCGGAGGAGGCTCCCTACTCCGCCTGGGAGCCCCGGACGGGCTCCAACTGGTTCCCGTTCATCGCCAAGGTGGTCGCCGGCCTGCTGGCCGTCATGCTCATCCTGTCCGTGGTCCTCCCCGCCCTGACCTAGCCGAGGCCCCCGAGCGTCCGGTGGCACGGGACCGCCACGGAGGATCGCCGCAGGCGGTGGGGGCGGGTAGAATCGGGCTCTCCCCGAGCCGATACGTCCGCGAATGACTCGGAGCGCGCCATCGCAGCCCGGCCCGCCTCTCCGCGCAGTGCGAGCGATGCGCCCAGCCCCGCCGGGCCGGTCGCCGCTGGACGCACCCAGGGCGAGGTGCGTCCGGCGGGCAACGCGGGCGCGGCGAGGCCCTTCGTCAAGTGGGCCGGCGGCAAGACCCAACTGCTGGATGCCCTGGTCGAGCGAGCCCCGCGCGACATCGACACGTACTACGAGACCTTCCTGGGCGGCGGGGCCATGTTCTTCCGCCTGCTCTCCGACCCCGACCTCGCCCCGAAGCGGGCCGTCCTGAACGACGTCAACCGCGACCTGGTCACCGTGTACGAGGTGGTGCGCGACGAGGTGGAGCGCCTGGTCGACCGCCTGGGCCGCACGGCCGAGGGCTACCTCGCAGCCGACGAGGACGAGCGCGCCCGGCTGTTCTACGAGGAGCGCGGACGTCGCCCGGAGGGGCGCGTGGACCTGGCGGCGCGGTTCATCTTCCTCAACAAGACCTGCTTCAACGGCCTCTACCGCGTCAACCGCAAGGGCGAGTTCAACGTGCCCCACGGCCGCTACCGCTCCCCCCGCATCCTGGACGAGCAGGGCCTCCGTGACGCCTCGGCCGCGCTGCGCGACGTGGAGATCACCTGCCTGGACTTCGAGGCCGCGCTGGCCGCGCCCCGGGCCGGCGACTTCGTCTACCTGGACCCGCCGTTCGAGCCCCTCTCAAAGACCTCGTCATTCACGGGGTACACGCAGGGGGCGTTCGACCGACTGGAGCAACGCCGCCTGAAGTGGGCCGTGGACGACCTGACGGAGCGAAGCGTCTGCGTCATGCTCTCGAACTCCCCGCAGGACTACATCCTGGGCCTCTACTCCGCAGACCGAGGGCCGTACGACGGCACGCGCTACCGCCTCTCGCAGACGCCTGCCCGCCGCGCCATCAACCCGCGCGGCGACCGCCGCGGCGTGATCGACGAGTTGATCGTCCTCAACTACCCGGAGGGCACGGAACGTCGTTCACTGGAGTCCTCTACGCAGGCGTAGCGCCTCCGTCTTCCCTCCCACATAGACCCCGGTCTTCTCCACGCCCAGGCACAGGTCCCGCGCCACCGGCGCATGCGGCAGCGACCATCTCCCGCCACGAGGAGGGCGTGAAGTGGCCCGGCTCGGCGCCCGCGCTACCCCTCGACGTGCGCGTGAGAGCGCCTGTCTCCAGGGAGAGTCCCCACGGTACCCTCGGCAGCATGACCGACACTCGTACTCTCCTCGTCACCCGTCTCGTCGCAGACCGCCTCGCAGACTTCCTCGCCACGCTCGAAGCGGTCGAGGTGCTCGTTGCGCCAGAAGGGCAGGGCGAGACGCTGTCCCCGGAAGAACTGGGACGCGTGCAGGCCGCCTTCTTCACGAACGACAGCGGCGGGCGGCGGGTGCTGGGCGCGGCGCGCCGGGCGCCGAACCTGCGCTGGATGCACCTGGGGCACGCCGGCACAGACGCCCCGATCTTCCAGGAGATGATGGACCGCGGCATCGTAGTCACCAACTCCTCCGGCGTCACCGCAGAGCCCATCGCCCAGAGCGTGATGGCCGGACTGCTCGCGCTGAACCGAGGCCTTCCCGCCTGGATGGATGCGCAGCGGAGACGCGCCTGGGAACCGCTGGAAGACGGCGCACGCGACCTCCGAGGCCAGACCGTCACCATCCTGGGCCTCGGGGCCATCGGCGGGCACGTGGCGCGCTTCTCGCGCGCCTTCGGCCTGCGCGTGGTGGGCGTACGACGCTCCCCCGCCGGCATCGAGGACGGCGTGGACGAGTGGCTCGCGCCCGACCGCCTGGCGGAGGTGCTGCCTCGGACGGACGTGCTCGTGATCACGCTGCCGCTCACCTCCCAGACGCGCGGGCTACTGGACGCGGCGCTGCTGGACCGCATGCCGGAGGGCGCACTGCTGATCAACGTGGCGCGCGGCCAGATCGTGGACGAGGCCGCCCTCGCGGAGCGCCTGGCGTCCGGACACCTCGGTGGCGCCTACCTCGACGTGTTCGAGGAGGAGCCGCTGCCGGAGGACTCGCTGCTCTGGTCGCTCCCGAACGTGATCATCAGCCCGCACAACGCCGGCCACTCCGCCGGCAACCGCGAGCGCGTGGATGCAGTCTTCCGCGAGGAAGTCACCCGCTGGCTCCGCAACGAGGAGTCGCCTCGGCGCGTCCGGGACCGGTAGGACGACGGGCCGGCGCCGCCCTCTGGCCCCCGCTGCGCGCACGCCCCACGGCACGGGCTTCCCGGCCAGGCGCGGCCTCGCTCGTCGCGAGCCCATCGCCACGGACCGTCGTATGCACGCGCGCAAGCACATGCTCCGGATCACGGATGCGGCGGCTTCACCCCAGCGCCGCGGGCTCCAGCGGCTCTACCCCCACGGACAAGGCGGCCTCGCCGATCTGGCGCCAGGTCTCCGGGTCCAGGTCGATGCCGGCCTGGAGGCGGACCGCCATGCGGCGACGCTCCGGCTCTCCGGCCGTCAGGATCTCATCGTGGCCTGGCGCGTATGGGGGTTCCTTGTCGAAGGCGACCAGGGTGTCGAACTCCCGCTGGAAGTCCTCCAGCGGGAGGAAGCGCGAGATGTCCAGGGCCATGAGCCAGACGCCGTTGCTCCCGCGCGGGCCTTCTACGGAGGTGCCGGCGCCGGAGAGGATGCCGCTCAACGCCTCGATGGCCATGTTCAGGCCGAAGCCCTTGTAGCCGCTGAAGGGACTCCCCAGGGGAAGCAGCGTGCCCGGCGCCTCCACCTGGCCGGTGCCGTAGAAGTCGCGCGCGTCGTTGCTGGGCTGGCCGTTGCCGTCCAGGATCCACCCGTCCGGTACGGGCTTGTGCTCGTTCACGGCCACCTTCAGTTTGCCCTCCGCCACCACGGAGGTGGCCATGTCCAGGACGAACGGCGCATCCGGGGATCCGGAGGGCATCGCGACCATGAGCGGGCTCGTGCCGTTGCGCCGGGTGGAGCCGCCGAAGGCAGCGGTGAGCCTGCCGCCAGGTGAGTTCACGCCCCCCAGGGCCAGCATGCCCTGCGCCACCGCCTGCTCGCCGTATGCGCCCACACGGCCGATGTGGCCGGCGTTGAAGCAGGACACAAAGCCCACGCCGGTCTCGCGCGCCTTCGCGATCGCGATCTCGGTGGCCTGGATGGCGACCGGCTGTCCAAAGTTCCAGCCGCCGTCCACCAGCGCCGTGGCGGGGGACTCGCGCACCACGGTCACGGGAGCGCCTGGCTTCAGGAGGCCCTCCGCCACCGAGCGCACGTAGCCGGCCGTACGGATCACCCCGTGTGAGTCATGCCCGCGCAGGTTTGACCCGACCAGGTGGTCCGCCACCTGCCGCGCCTCTTCCGGAGGCGATCCGGCGGCCCCGAAGATGCGGGTGACGTAGTCCGTGAGGGCGGGCGCAGCGATCGTCGGCATCAGGGCAGTCCTCGGGGCGCCTTGGGCTTACGCCTCCGGCTCGGCCCTGGGGGCCGCAGCGTCGCCACGCGCGGCGGCAAGGTCGGCGCCTGCCTTGGCGCGCATGAAGCCCACCTCGGACCCCAGCGTGACCATCTGGAAGCCGGCCTGCAGCCACTTGGTCGTGTACTCCAGCGACCCGGTGTGGATGCCCGGGGCGACGTTGTGACGCTTGCACGCCTCCATGATGTCCAGGCACACCTGCTGGTGCTTTTCATCGCGGTTGTCGCCGGTGGGCGTCATGCCGAGGGCGTACGCGAGGTCACTGGGGCCGATGTACGCGGCGTCCACGCCGGGCACGCTCAGGATCTCGTCCAGGTTCTCGATGCCCTCCGGCGTCTCGATCATGACGATCACGGCGGTCTCGTCGTTGGCGTGGGCCTGGTAGTCGGAGCCTGCGTAGAGGGTGGCCCGGGCGGGGCCGGAGGAGCGGCCGCCGGCGGGCGGGTACTTGCACGCCCATACCGCCTGCTCCGCCTCCGCCCTGGTGTTCACGAGCGGCACCACCACGCCGTACGCGCCGGCGTCCAGCACCTTCATCATGATGCGCGGCTCGTTCCAGCCCACGCGTACAAAGGGGGTGGTGTCCGTGGTGGAGATGGCGCGCAGCATCTCGAAGCAGGCCATCTCGTCGATCAGGCCGTGCTGCATGTCCACGCACAGCCAGTCGAAGCCGGCGTGGGCCATGACCTCCGCAGTGTGTCCGCTGGGCGCGCTGAGCCACGCGCCAATGGTCTGGCGGCCGTCTCGCCACGCTCGCAGGGTGTTGTTCGGACGCATGCGGCTTCCCTTCGGTGGTGCCGGTCCCGCCTCGGGTGTCGAGGGCTAGACGAGTGCGCGCTTGGGCCGGACCTGGTCGCGGTTCGGGAGCGTGGCCACGGTGGGCCAGTGGCCGTTCATGTAGTCCACCACCGTCTGTCCCACGCGTTCCTTGATGTGGCGGTTGGAGAACTCCGAGTAGAACGCGGAGTGCGGCGTCAGCGCCACGTTCTCGAACTCGTACAGCGGGCAGTCCGCCGTCAGCGGCTCGCGCTCGAAGACGTCGAGGCCAGCGCCGCCGATGAGGCCCTCGCGGAGCGCCTCGACGAGGGCGGCCTCCTCCACGATGGGGCCGCGGGCGGTGTTCACCAGGATGGCCGTGGGCTTCATCATCGCGAACTGCTCGCGGCCGAAGAGGTGGTGCGTCTCCGGGGTCAGCGGCGCGTGGATGGACACGTGGTCCGCCTCGTGCAGGAGCGCCTCCAGCGAGGGCGCGCGTTCCACGCCGTGCTGCGCGAAGACCGCGTCGTCCAGGTATGGGTCGAAGGCGACGACGCGCATGTCCAGCGCCTGCGCGCGCCGGGCCATGTGCCGAGCGATGTTGCCGAAGGCCACCAGCCCCAGCGTCTCGTGGGTGAGCGGCGCGGAGGTGGGCAGCGGGACGCCTCGGTAGGCGCCGGCGCGCATGGAGCGGTCGTGAGGGACGAGTTTGCGGGCGATGGCCAGTAGCAGCATGAGCGCGTGGTTGGCGACCTCTGGCTGGCAGAAGTCCGGGTAGTGGGCCACCACCACGCCGTGGTCCGTGGCGGCCTGCAGGTCCAGGGAGTCCAGGCCCACGCCGTACCGGATGATCAATTCCAGGCCCGGCAACTGCTCCAGCAGCGGCCGGTCGATGCGCGCACCACCCACCAGCACGCACTGCGCCGCGCGCAGCAGGTCGGCGCGCTCCTCCTGCGAGGCGGCGCGCTGCACGAGCACGCGCCCGCCCGCGGGCTCGATGATCGACCGTTCGACCTCGAACCAGGCGGGGTCAGCGGACTCGGTCTGGACGGCGAGGAAGGGTGATGCTGGCATGCCGCGCAGAGGATACACCCCCACGCGAACATCTTCGCGTGGTGAGGACACGAGGGGACGCCTCGGCGTTAGCGCACCATGTAGCCCACGCCGCGGACGGTGTTGATCACGTCCACCGCGCCGGCCTCCGCGAGTTTGCCGCGCAGGCGCGAGACGTGCGCCTCCACATAGTTCCGCGACCCGAACGTCTCGTAGCCCCAGATCTCCACGGAGAGTTCGTCCGGGGCGATGACCTCGCCACGGCGGGAAAGCAGCACCTTCAGCACCTGGAACTCCTTGGGCGTCAGGTGCAACTGCCGCACGCCCACGTAGGTCTCGTGCGCGCGCAGGTGGAGGCGGATGTCCGAGGGCCCGTGCAACACGTCCTCTGGCCGAGGCCCGGTGGCACGGCGGAGGACAGCGCGGATGCGGCGTTCCAGTTCGGCCAACTCGAAGGGCTTGACCACGTAGTCGTCCGCGCCGAAGTCGAAGCCACTGACGCGGTCCTCCAGGCCGCCGGCGGCGGTCATCACCAGCACCGGCACGTCGCTGCGGGCTCGCAACTGGCGGAGCACCTCCATGCCCGGCAGGCCGGGCAAGCCCAGGTCCAGCAGCACCAGGTCCACTGGCGTACGGCTGTAGAGGTCCAGCGCTTCCTCACCTGAGGTCACGGGGATCACCTCCCAGCCGAGAGAGCCGAGGGCTACAGAGACCTCCTCGCGGACGTCGTGGTCATCCTCAATCAAGAGGATGCTTGCCGCGCCCCACGCACGAACACCCTCATGTGAGCCGTTTCGGTTCATAAAAGAACGCAGGCGAATGCGTCAATGAATCGCCTGCGCGCCTCCCTCATCCCGATCAGAACGGTGGCAGGTGGGATCGAGGCCAGGGAGGCCACGACTACCACGCAATGCTGCCGTGCGTTCGGATCGTTTACCAGCCGCCCATGTGTCCCGTCTCATATCGAAGAATAGGGACACTGGTAACGCCCGCCAGAATACCAATCAGGCGTCAGCCGCAAGTTGATCTTCCTGACGGGACGCTGACGGCGGAGGGAACGGACGGTATAAAATCGGTAGAAGCCAGCATTTTGCGACCTCATATCCCCTAGAGCAGCCCCTCCCGCGGTCACGCAGTGCCGAGGCACTCCGACCGCACGAGGTCAGCGTAGGCACGCTCGACCCTCCTCATAACCGGGTGGTCGGGGGCGCTGGCGGCCCAGTCCACCGCGCCCGTGCCCGGCGCCACCTCAGCGCTGGCCGTCACGGCCGTCACCACCCGCAGGCCCAGGCTGCTGGTGAGGAACGCCGCCGACGCGCCCATGAGCGCCTCCAGGCCGAATTCCCCCTCCGCCACCGGGATGCCCTCTGCCCGCGCGACCTCCAGCACCGCCTCGCGGGTGACGCCAGGGAGCGGCCCGCACCCCAGCGAGGGCGTCACGAGCGCCTGGTCCATCAGCAGGAAGATATTCGCCGTCGCCGCCTCCACCACCTCGCCTCGGTGGTTCAGGAGCAGCGCGTCGTCCGCGCCGGCCAGCCGCGCCTCCTGCCGCGCCAGGAGGTACGGCAGGAACTGCGCCACCTTCGCCGCGCGCCACGGCCGCTCCGCATCGACACACACGGAGGAGACGGCGAGGCGCGCGGGAGGGGGCGGCGCGCCGAGCGGATCTGCGGTGACAAACGTCGAGGGCGCCCCGACGGTGGCGAGGTCCGGCGCGTGGCCGCTTCCCGTGGTCACGGTCAGGCGCACGGCTGCCTCGGTCAGTTCGTTGGCACGCATGGTGGCGTCCACCGCCGCCTGGAGCAGGTCTCGCGCGGGCGGTGTCACCCCCATCAGCCCCAGGCCGTGCTCCAGCCGGTCAAGGTGCCGGGACAGCCGGAAGACCCTCCCAGACTGCGCGACCATCGTCTCAAAGCAGGCCGCGCCGTAGCGCACGGCGAAGTCGTCGATGGAGATGGCGGCCTCACCGCGCGGGACGAGGCGGCCGTCCAGCCAGGCCTGCCCCGTGCTCACGCGCCCGGCTCAGGACGTGCGTGAGGGCCCGCGCGGGGTGAGGGCGGCTGCTCGTCCGGGAGCGTGACGCTCAGCGCGCGCGCCATGCCTCGAGCCTTGTCCATGGTCTCGGCGTACTCGGAGTCCGCGCGCGAGTCGTCCACGATGGCGCCGCCCACGTGCAGGTGCGCCACGCCCTCCGCCAGGGTGATGGTGCGGATAGCGATGTTCAGGTCCATGCGTCCATGCGCGGAGACGTAGCCAATGGCGCCCGTGTAGACGCCTCGCACGGTCGGTTCCAGTTCGTCGATGATCTCCAGCGCGCGCACCTTGGGCGCGCCGGTGATGGAGCCGCCGGGGAACGTGGCGCGCAGCAGCGCCTCCAGGCCCACGCCCGGCCGCCGGGTCGCCACCACCGTGGACGTGAGGTGGTGCACCTGCCGGTACGACTCCAACGCCGCGAGTTCGGGCACGCGCACGCTGCCCGTCTGCGCCACGCGGCCGAGGTCGTTGCGTTCGAGGTCCACGATCATGACATGTTCCGCCAGGTCCTTCACGCTGGCGCGCAACTCGTCCGCCAGGCGGGTGTCCTCCTGCTCCGTCTCGCCGCGAGGCCGCGTGCCCTTGATGGGGCGAGTCTCCAGCAGGTCGCCGTCCGCCAGCAGGAAGCGCTCCGGCGACGAGGAGAGCACCTCAACGCCCCCGAAGGCGCCTCGGCCGTCCAGATACGCCGCGAATGGCGCGGGACTGGCGGCGCGCAGGCGACGGTAGAGGTCGAACCCTTCGCCGCTGACGAGCGCGGAAAAGCGCTGGGCCAGGTTGACCTGGTAGATGTCCCCGGCGCGGATGTAGTCGCGCGCACGGTCGACGGCGCGCGAGTAGGCGGCGCGCGTCATGTTCGCCCGCAGGGCGCTCGCGCCGGCGTGACCCTCTGGCGCAGGCGGAGCCTCCAGGCGTTCGCGCAGCGCCGTCACCGCCTGTGCGCGTCCCACCAGCCAGCCGCGCTCCCGCAGCCCGTCCCACACCAGGGCGGCGTCGTACCAGCCCATGGCCAGGTCCGGCGTCCCCACGTCGTCCAGCGTGGTCGCGGGCAGCCGTTCCACCTCGCGGCCCAGTTCGAAGCCGAGGTAGCCGATGGCCCCGCCGACGAACGGCAGCCCGAGGCTCACGACCTCCGGTGCGTCCTGCGCGTCCAGGGGGCGCGGCTCCGCCTCCACCACGCGGGCGAAGGCGGACAGTGCGCCCGGCCGCAGGCGACGGGGACCGCACGGGCCGTCGTAGAGCACCTCTGAACCGTAGGCGGTGAGCGTCCAGCGCGGGTCGCTGGTCACGATGGACCAGCGGCCCATGCGACCGCCGGGAAGCGCCGAGTCCAGCCACGCCAGGCCGGGACGTCCCTTGAGTCGCGCCGCCGCACCGGCGGCGTCACACGCCGTCCAGGGATCGACCGTGAGCGGCCAGGGACGGGCGACCGGCCGAGGTGCGACAAGGACGGGTGGCATCAGGCCTGCATTGTACGAGGCCTAGCAGGTACGCTCGCTGAGTGAATGCCACTCGCGTGAGGCAAGTGGGCCAGGCGATGACCGCGCTGAGCGCGGTCATCATTGCTTACGCCACCCTCACCGTGGGCAACCTGCCCGCCGCCGGCTCCTACGACAAGGCGGCGCACTTCCTGCTCTTCCTTCCCCTTGGCATCGGCGGCGCCCTCTGGCTCGCCGGACGCTCGGCTCCCGCCCAGCGTCGAGGCCGCGCGATCATCCTCACCGTCATCCTGGTCTTCGCCGCCGCGACCGAGGTGGGGCAGGGCTTCCTGGAGACGCGCGACGGCTCGTTCGCCGACTTCGTCGCGGACGCCGCCGGCGCCGGACTCGGCGTGTTCCTGGGAGGACTCGTCGCCGGACGTTCCCGACGCGACGACCAGCGGCGAGGTTAGTCGAGGGGCTTCGGACGGAGAGCCAGCACGGGCCGTTGGTGGCCTCGGTCGTCCTCCCCTGCGGTGCGCTGATCTCGTGGCTCCTGGGGGCGTCTCGGCCGGGCAGGTACCGCGAGATCGTTTGTGCTAAATTGCACACACAGGCCCAGGGACTACCATGGGCGCCTGCGGCGATCGTTCTCCGGACTGCTCCCCGCACTCAACTCGCGCCGGCGCACCTCGTGAAGACGAGCCCGAACAGGCGGAGCCGTGCCCATCGACATACCTGACGTCGTCATTGACCGACTACCCCTCTACTACCGGCTACTGGAGCGCCTCGAAGCAGAGGGCCGCTCCGTCGTGTCTTCCCAGGAGTTGGGCACGGAACTGGGCGTGACGCCCGCGCAGATCCGCAAGGACCTCTCCTACTTCGGCCGCTTCGGCAAGCAGGGGCGCGGCTACTCCGTGCACCGCCTGGCGGACGAACTACGCCAGATCCTGGGCCTGGACACCCGCTGGCGCGTCACCGTCGTGGGCATCGGCCGCCTGGGCCGCGCCATCGCCTCCTACCCCGGGTTCGAGGGCCAAGGCTTCGACATCATCGCCCTGTACGACGCCAGCCCGTCCCTGGTGGGCACGGAGATCGAGGGCCGCACGGTGCGCGACGTCTCCTCGCTGCGGGAGGACCTGGAGCGCGAACCCGTGGACATCGGCATCGTGGCCGTGCCGGGCGAGGTGGCGCAGGAGGTGGTGGACACGCTGGTGAACGCCGGGGTGCAGGCGATCCTGAACTACACCCCCAACCGCGTGCAGGTCCGCACCGACGTGGAACTGAAGCACATCAACCCCGTGCTGTTCCTCCAGAGCATGACTTACCACCTGAAGCGCCAGCGGGACGAACGCTAGGCTGTTCTCAGCCCTCGTGCCCGCCCGAAGCGTGCGCGCTACGCCGTGCGGCGGCGCAGCGTGAGCGCCCCCAGCACCAGCGACAGCACGATGGCGAACGTGATCACCGCGATGTCACGCCAAAACGACGCACCAAGGTCAGTCGTGGCGGTGACCGTGACGAGCGCCTGGTACGCGTAGGTCACCGGCAGGAAGTCGGACAGCACCTCGAGCGGCCTCGCCATCTCCGAGCGCGGCGCCATGAGTCCGGCCAGCAGGAACTGCGGCATGATCACCGCAGGCATGAACTGCACGGCCTGGAACTCCGAACGCGCGAACGCGCTCACCAGCAGCCCCAGCGCCATGCCGAGCACAGCGTTCGCCATGGCGAGGAGCACCACCAGCCAGATCGCGCCCTGCGTCTCCAGCCCCAGCACGGTGAATGCGACGGCCGCAGTCACGGTGGCCTGCAACGCAGCGACCGCGGCGAACGCGAGGCCGTAGCCCAGCAGCAGGTCGATCTTAGCGAGCGGCATGGACATCAGACGCTCCAGCGTGCCGTTGGTCCGCTCCCGGAGCATCGCGATGGAGGTCACCAGGAACATCAGGATCAGCGGGAACATCCCCACCAACGGCGGGCCCACCCGCTCGAAGGCGCCGGGCTGTCCCTGGAAGACCCATCGCATGAGCGCCAGCAGCACCGGCGGCACGACGAGCACCAGGGCGAGCGAGCGATGGTCACGTCGCAACTGGCGCAGGATGCGCGCGGCCGTCGCCAGCGCGACGCGAGCGCTCATGGCGTCACCGCCAGCGCGACGAACGCCTCCTCGATGGTGGTCGCGCCCGCTTTCTCGAGGAGCGCGGGCGGCGTGCCGCTGGCCACGATGCGCCCCTCGCGCATCAGCACCAGGTCATCGCAGCGCTCCGCCTCGTCCATCACGTGGGTGGACACCAGCAGCGCCGTGCCGCCGGCCGCCAGGTCATGGAAGGTGCGCCAGAGGTCCGCGCGCAGGAGCGGATCGAGGCCGACCGTCGGCTCGTCCAGCACCAGCACCTGTGGCTCGGAGAGCAGGGCCACCGCCAGCGATGCTCGCGACCGTTCGCCCCCGGAGAGGGTCTCCACCAGTTGATCGCGTTGCCCCTCCAGTCCCACGGCCTGGATGCTCGCAGTGATGCGGGCACTCGGGACGTCCAGGATGCGGGCGAAGTAGCCCAGGTTCTCCCCCACGCTGAGGTCCGGATACACCGACGGTATCTGCGTCACGTACCCCACCCGACGCCGCAGGTCCGGCGTGCCGGCGGGCAGCACCAGCACGGTCACCTCGCCGCCCTCCACGATCTGCACGCCCACGATGGCGCGCATGAGCGTGGACTTCCCGCACCCGCTCGGCCCCAGCAGGCCGGTGACCGTCCCGGCGCGGACGCGGATCGAGACGCCCGGCAGCACCACCTTCTGGCCGCGCCTCACGCGGAGGTCGCGCACCACGATGGCGTCGTCAGCCTCGCGGTCTGGCGCGGCCTCGCTCGCGGACGAAGCGGCGGCGGGTTGGGTCATGGGACGCCTCCTGCGGGGACGTTAGCGGACGGCCTCACCGATCAGCGTCTCCTCCTCCGTGGGGAGCGCGCGCGCGATGACGTCGATGTAGTCAAGCGCCATCCCGGCGCCGCGGGAGACGCAGCGCAGCGGGTCCTCCGCGATGTGCACGGGCACGCCAGTCTCGTGCAGGATCAACTGGTCGATGCCGCGCAGGAGCGCACCGCCGCCCGTGAGCACGATGCCGCGGTCGATCACGTCCGAGGCCAACTCGGGAGGGGTGCGCTCCAGCACGCGCCGCGCCGTCTGCACCATGGTCACCAGGTGCTCGCTGATCGCCTGCGTCACCTCGCTCGAACGCACCGTGATCGTCCGAGGCAACCCGGTGATCTGGTCGCGGCCGCGCACCCCGGCGGTCAACTCCTGGTCCAACGGCACCGCGGAGCCGATGGTGATCTTCACCTCCTCCGCCGTGCGTTCGCCAATGACCAGGTTGTGGCGGCGCTTGATGTACTGCGCGATGGCGTCGTCCAGGCGGTCCCCGGCGATGCGCACGGACTCCGAGGCGACCACGCCGAAGAGCGAGATCACCGCCGCCTCCGAGCGCCCTCCGCCGATGTCGATCACCATGTGTCCGCGCGGCGACCCCACGGGGATCTCCGCGCCAATGGCCGCCGCAAGGGGTTCCGGGATCAGGTGCGCGGGACGCCTCGCGCCGGCCGCCTCCGCCGCGTCCCGCACCGCGCGCTGCTCTACGCCCGTCACGCCGATCGGCACGGAGATCATCACCTCCGGCCGCACGACGTTGAACCGCCCCACCACCCCGGCGATGAAGTAGCGCAGCATCGCCTCCGTGATCAGGTAGTCCGCGATCACGCCGTCGCGCATGGGCCGGATGACCTGGATCGAGCCCGGGTGGCGGCCGATCATCGCGCGCGCCTCGTTGCCCACGGCGACCACGGTGTTGTCACGCTCCGCGATGGCGACCACGGACGGCTCATCCAGCACCACGCCGCGCTCGTGGTCCGTGACCACCACGTTCGCCGTGCCCAGGTCGATGCCGATGCGTCTGCTCAAGGAGAACATTGCCAGCCCTGGCTCGCCTCGCATACTGCCACATGCAGGGGAGGATCGCGGAGTGTGGATAACTCCAGGCGGAGCCTGGCGCCGCGGGAGGTTACCGCGTCGCGGGAGTTCCCGCACAGGCGAGACGCCGAGGGCAGGGAGACATCACCGTTACCGGCGCTCGATCGAGGCGCCCAGCGCACGGAGGCGGCCCTGCAGGTCGGAGTAGCCGCGGTCCAGGTGGTGGATGTCCAGGATGGTCGATTCACCTCGCGCTGCGAGGGCCGCGACGACCGTGGCGGCGCCGGCGCGGATGTCCAGCGCGCGCACGGTGGAGCCGCCCAGGTCGGTGGGGCCCTCGATCAGGACAGTGTCGCCGGCGGTGATGATGCGCGCGCCCAGTTTCCGGAGTTCGTTCACGTACAGCGTGCGGTTGTCGTACACCCGCTCGTGCACGAGCGAGACGCCTCGCACCTGCGTCAGCGCGGCGGCCATGGGGGGGTGGAGGTCGGTGGCGAAGCCGGGGTAGGGCACCGCCTGCACCTGGATCGCCTGCATCGGGCCGTCCGAGGCGCAGACGCGCACCCCGCCGCCGCCGGCCCCGTCGTCCAGGCCCACCTCTACGCCCATCTCCCGCAGTTTGTGGATCAGGCTGTCCAGGTGCGCGGGCTCCGCGTTCGTCACGCGCACGTCGCCGCGAGTGGCCACGGCGGCCAGGAGGTACGTGCCCACCTCCAGACGGTCCGGGATGACGGAGAAGTCCGTGCCGCCCAGGCGCTCCACGCCCTGCACCGTGATGAACGAGGTGCCCTGTCCGCTGATGCGCGCGCCCATGCTCACCAGCATGTCCGCCAGCATCGCCACCTCCGGCTCGGGGGCGGCGTTCACGATCGTCGTCTCGCCCTCGGCGCGGACGGCGGCCAGCAGGACGTTCACGGTGCCCAGCACGCTGGGGTAGTCGAAGAAGATGCGCGCGCCGCGCAGCCGGTCCGCCTGCACGTACCAGGAGGAATCTCGACGCTCGACGTTCGCGCCGAGCATCTTGAAGCCCACGAAGTGCACGTCCAACGGCCGCGAGCCAATCACGTCCCCGCCCGGGGGAGGACACTCCGCCTCCCCCGCCCGTCCCAGCAGCGCCCCCATCACGAGGAAGGACGCGCGCAGGCGGGAGACGAGTTCCGCCGGCGGCGTCGTGGAAGTGATCTCCGGAGTGTGGATGCGCAGCGTCTCGCCGTCGACCTCGATGCGTGACCCGACGGCGCGGCAGATGTCCGCGAACTCGCCGATGTCCGCAATGCGCGGCACGTTGCGCAGCGTGACCGGCTCAGACGTCAGGAGGGCTGCGGGCAGCGTGTAGAGCGCGGCATTCTTGGATCCAGAGACGGAGACCTCTCCGCGGAGCGGTTGGCCTCCGTCAATGACGTACCGGTCACCGTGTTCGCCCAACGAGCCTCCCTGGGTGCGGACGCACCACGGGCTCAGGATAGCGTGCCCGGCTGCTAGGAAGGCTCCCGGAGGTCCCGGCGGGCCCCAGGGAGGCGGCCGCCCGCCTCGGCCCAACCGCCGCCCACATCCGTCGTTGGCCCACCTCAGCCGTCGGACGCCTCCGGAGGAGGGGGCGGAGGGCGGCGGCGCGGTGTGCGTCCGGCCCGGCGGAGGGCATCCGCGAGGAGGTACTCGATCTGCGCGTTCACGCTGCGCAGGTCGTCGCCCGCCCAGCGCTCCACCGCGTCGTAGATCGACGGGTCCAGCCGCAGGAGAAAGCGTTTCCTCTCGGCCACTCCTCGTCCCGGTCTAGCGACTCAACGTGCCGACGTTGACCACCGGGTTCGTCGGCTGGTCGCTGGTGAGGACGGTGAGCAGGTTGGAGACCATGGTGGCCTTCCGCTCGTCGTCCAGTTCCACGATGTTCCCGGCCTCCAGTTGCTGCAGCGCCATCTGCACCATGCCCACGGCGCCGTCCACAATGCGCTGGCGCGCCGCCACAATGGCGCTCGCCTGCTGGCGGCGCAGCATGGACTCCGCGATCTCCGGGGCGTAGGAGAGGTCCGTGAGGCGCGCCTCGATCACCTGCACGCCGGCGGCGTCCAGGCGGTCCTGGAGTTCCTGTGTCAGCGTGATCGCGATCTCCTCGGCGTCTCCAGTCAGCGTGAGGGCGGACTGGTCGTCGCCGTAGTCGTCGTAGGGGAAGGAGCGGGCCAGGTGACGCACGGCCGTCTCGCTCTGGACCACCACGAAGTCCTCGTAGTCATCCACGTCGAAGACGGCGCGAGCGGTGTCGATGACGCGCCAGACGACCACGGCGGCGATGTTGATCGGGTTGCCGTTGGCGTCGTTCACCTTGGAGGTGGTGCTGTTGAAGTTGCGGGCGCGCAGGGAGATCTTGCGGCGTTCGAAGACGGCCAGCGGATTCACCCACCACCAGCCAGACTCTCGCAGCGTGCCCTGGTACGCCCCGAAGATCACGAGCACACTGGCCTGATTCGGCTGCAGCGTGAGGAAGCCCATCATCACGAACAGGGCCCCCAGGCCGCTCAGCACCGCCCCCAGGATGAGCGCCCACATCAGGACCAACTCCTCCCGCGCCAGGACCGCCCCCGCTATCAGCGCGATCGTGGCCGCGATCAGCAGGACGGTGAACAGGAACCCCGTCAGCCCCGACCGTGCCGAGGCCACCCGTTCTCCGGTGGCCTGTGCGTCCAATGCGTCCAATGCGTCCAATGCCTCCAATGCGTCCACGGCCCACTCCTTCTCCGCACTCCCCATGCCCGTCCGGCACGGACGCCGCCCGCAGTGATATCTCGATGATATCACCCCAGCGATCACTCCAGCGATCACTCCAGACGCAAAACCGCCCGGCTCGGCCGGGCGGTTCGTCGTGCACTGAGTGCTCGTTGTGCGCTAGCGCATAGACGGCTGGCCGCTGACCTCGCGGCGGCGGCGCGAGACACGCAGGCGGATCAGCGAGCGCTGGAGCGCGATCTGGGCGCGCATCACGTCCACGGAACTGCGAGGCAACTCCGGGTCGCGTCCCGCCAGGCGGCTCTGGGCGCGCTCGCGGGCGGCCTCGGCACGTGCGGTGTCAATGTCCTCCGCGCGCTCCGCGGCGTCCGCCAGGACGGAGACCTCGTCGTCCAGGACCTGCATGAAGCCGCCGTGCACGGCGAAGACGTCCGGGTAGTCGCCGGAGTAGACCACCATTTCACCCACGCCCAGCGCGGTGAGGAGCGCCGCGTGCTTCGGCAGGATCGTGATCTGGCCTTCCGCCGCCGGGACGACCAGTTTGGTCACGCCGTCCCGCTCCAGGACGGCGCGCTGCGCAGTGACGATGTTCAGCCTCAGGGCCATCTCACGCTCCTACCGCGGACGATGTCCGCTGACCAGGGCTGACGCAGCCTAGGCCGCGTCGTCTTCCGCCGCCATCCGCTCCGCCTTCTCGACCGCCATCTCGATGGTGCCGACCATGTAGAAGGCCTGCTCCGGCAGCGAGTCGTGCTTGCCTTCCAGGATCTCCTTGAAGCCACGCACCGTCTCCGCGACCGGGACGTACTGCCCCGGCGTGCCGGTGAACTGCTCCGCCACGAACATCGGCTGCGACAGGAAGCGGTCGATGCGGCGCGCACGCGCCACGATGCGCTTGTCCTCATCCGACAGTTCCTCGATGCCGAGGATGGCGATGATGTCTTGCAGGTCCTTGTAGCGCTGGAGCGTCTGCACCACGCCACGGGCCACGTCGTAGTGGTCCTGCCCCACCACCAGCGGGTCCAGGATGCGGGAGTTGGAGGTCAGGGGGCTGATCGCGGGGAACAGGCCCTGCTCCACCCGGCCGCGGTCCAGGGTGACCGTGGAGTCCAGGTGGCCAAACGTGGTGGCCACGCCCGGGTCCGTGTAGTCGTCCGCGGGCACGTAGATGGCCTGGAAGGACGTGATGGAGCCCTTGGTGGTGGAGGTGATGCGCTCCTCCAGCGTGCCCACCTCGGACGCCAGGGTGGGCTGGTAGCCCACGGCGGAGGGCATGCGGCCCAGCAGCGCGGACACTTCCATGCCGGCCAGGGTGTAGCGGTAGATGTTGTCCACGAAGAAGAGGACGTCGCGCCCCTCCTCGTCCCGGAAGTACTCCGCCATGGTGAGGCCGGTGAGGGCGATCCGCAGGCGCACGCCGGGCGGCTCGTTCATCTGGCCATAGACCAGCGCGGTCTTGTCCAGCACCCCGTTCTCTTCCATCTCGACCCACAGGTCGTTGCCCTCACGAGAGCGTTCGCCCACGCCCGCGAAGACGGAGAGGCCGCCGTGCTCCGTGGCCAGGTTCCGGATCAGTTCGGTGTTGGTGACCGTCTTGCCGGTGCCGGCGCCGCCGAACAGGCCCACCTTTCCGCCTCGGGCCAGGGGGGCGACCAGGTCAATGACCTTGACGCCGGTCTCCAGCATCTGGGCGGAGGTCTCCTGCTCCGAGTAGTCCGGAGCGGGGCGGTGGATGGACCAGCGGAGGTTGTCCGCCGGGATGGGCTCGCCCGGGTCGATGGGCGTGCCCGTGACGTTGAAGATGCGGCCCAGCGTGACCGGGCCCACGGGCACCTGGATCGCCGCGCCCGTGTCCTCCACCTTGGCGCCACGAGGCAGGCCGTCCGTGGAGTCCAGCGTCAGCGCGCGCACCCAGTTGTTCCCCAGGTGCTGCTGCACCTCCGCCACCAGCACCTCCCCCTTCAGGTCGATGTTGACGGCGTTGTAGATGCCCGGGAGGTCACCCGAAGGGAACTCGATGTCGACGACGGTGCCAATCACCTGCCGCACGTATCCGGTCGCCATGTCTGCCTCCCGCCTTGACGGCGCTGTTCTGTCCGAACCTGACGTGTTTTCGCCCGACCTAGCCTGCCGACTCGAGCGCTGCCACACCGCCCACAAGGTCGAGCAGTTCGGCCGTGATGCTCTCCTGGCGCGCCTTGTTGTAGGCCAGGGTGAGGTCGTTCACCATTTCATTCGCAGCGTCGGTCGCCTGTCGCATGGCGACCATGCGCGCCGACTGTTCGGAGGCGCGAGCCTCCAGGATGGCCGCAAAGACCTGCATCTCAACGTACCTCGGCAGCAGCGTGTCCAGTAGCGCTTCCGGGGACGGTTCGATGATGAAGTCCACCGCCGTGGCCGCCCCGTCGTCCGCCGCCTCGGTAGGCGGCTCGATGGGGAGGACCTGCAGGGTGGTGGGCCGCTGGACGGCGGCGTTGATGAAGCGCTGGTAGCCCAGCACCACCTTGTCCACCTTCCCGGAGAGGAAGTCGTCCATGATGATCCGCGCGATCGGGCGGATGTCCTCAAAGGACGGGAAGTCTCCGAGTTCGGAGAAGTCCGCCACCAGGTCCATGCCCGCCCGACGGAAGAAGTCCCGGCCCTTGCGGCCCACCGGCAGCACGGCCACGCGCTCCACGTCCGGCTGGTACTCCAGCAGCAGGCTCGCGCCGGCGCGGTTCATGTTGGAGTTCAGGCCGCCTGCCAGGCCTCGGTCAGACGTGATGTGCAGGTACAGCACGGACTGCACGGGGCGCGACTCCAGCAGCGGGTGCGCGCCGGAGGTGTCGCCGTCTGCGGTGTGTCCCGCCAACTGCGAGAGGACGGAGATCATCTGCTCCGCGTAGGGGCGCGCGCGCAGGGCGTTCTCCTGCGCGCGGCGCATCTTGGAGGCTGCCACGAGCTCCATCGCTCGCGTGACCTTCGCGGTGCTTCCGACCGACCGGATCCGGTCGCGGATGGCTCGTACCTGACCGCCGCCCGCCATGTCGCGTCTCTTCCCTTAGTCCCTGTTCAGCCGCCTGGAGCGTCCACGCCCCAGGACGAGAGCGGCGCCTAGTAGGCGACCGCCCCCTTGAAGTCCAGGATGGCCTGCTTCAGGGCCTCTTCGTCTTCCTCCGGCAGGTCGCCAGAGGTGGTGATGCGGTTCAGGAGGTCCTGGTTGCCGCCTGCCATGTACTCGTGGAACGCCTTCTCGAAGTCCAGCACCTTCTCCACCGGGACGTCGTCCAGGTAGCCGGAGACGCCGGCATAGAGGATGGCGACCTGCTGGCCCAGGCTCAGCGGCTGGAACTGAGGCTGCTTCAGCAGTTCAGTCAGGCGCGCGCCTCGGTTCAACTGCCGGCGCGTGGCCGGGTCCAGGTCTTCCGTGCCGAACTGGGCGAAGGCCTGCAGTTCGCGGTACTGGGAGAGGTCAATCCGCAGCGTGCCGGCCACCTTCTTCATGGCCTTGGTCTGCGCCTTGCCGCCCACCCGCGACACGGAGATGCCGGGGTTGGTGGCCGGCCGGATGCCCTGGTTGAACAGGTCCAACTCCAGGAAGATCTGGCCGTCCGTGATAGAGATCACGTTGGTGGGGATGTACGCGGACACGTCGCCGGCCTGCGTCTCAATCACCGGCAGCGCCGTGACCGAGCCGCCACCGAACTCCTCTGTCACCCGCGCCGAGCGCTCCAGCAGGCGGGAGTGCAGGTAGAAGACGTCGCCCGGGTACGCCTCGCGGCCCGGTGGCCGGCGGAGGAGGAGCGAGACCTCGCGGTAGGCCCAGGCGTGCTTCGTCAGGTCGTCATAGATGATGAGCACGTCGCGGCCGTGGGCCATGAAATACTCAGACATGGCGGCCCCGGCGTAGGGCGCCAGGTACTGGAGCGCCGCAGACTCCGAGGCGGACGCGGAGACCACGATGGTGTGGTCCATGGCGCCGAACTGTTCCAGCACGCCCACCGTCTGCGCGACCTTGCTCTCCTTCTGGCCGATGGCCACGTAGATGCAGATCACGTCGCTGTTGCGCTGGTTGATGATCGCGTCGATCGCGATGGCGGACTTGCCGATGGAGCGGTCGCCGATGATCAACTCTCGCTGGCCGCGGCCCAGCGGGATCATGGCGTCGATCGCCTTGATGCCGGTCTGCAGCGGCTGGTTGACCTCCACCCGATCCACCACGCCCGGCGCGATGCGCTCCATGGGGTAGTGCTCAGAGGCCGCCACCGGCCCCTTGCCGTCGATGGGGTCACCGAGGCCGTTGACCACGCGACCGAGCAGGGCCTCGCCCACCGGGACGGAGGCGACCAGGCCAGTGGTGCGGACCTCCGTGCCTTCCTTGATGAGGGTCGGGTCGCCCATGATGATGGCGCCCACCGTCTCCTCTTCCAGGTTCAGCGCGAGCGCGCGCACCGGGCGACCCTGGTCGTCCGTGACGTTGAACTCGATCAGTTCAGAGGTCAGGCATTCGCCCAGGCCGTGGATGCGGGCGATACCGTCACCGGTCTCGATCACCGTGCCCACGTTCGCGGACGTCGCCGTCGCGTCGAAGTTCTCGATCTGCTCTCGAAGGATGGAGGCGATTTCTTCTGCACGTACAGCCATCGGTCACCCTCGTTCTCGTCGCTCGCCCCGGATGTGGGGCGGGCGGCGTCCTGTGTATTGTCGCGGGCAGCGGTCCAGCGGGGTGCTAGGAGACTGCGCGCTCCAGGCTGGCCCGCAATTTCTGCAGGCGCGCCCGTGTGGACCCGTCCACCATCTGGTCGCCGATGCGGACGACCATGCCACCCATGATCGCCGGATCCACGCGGGTCTCCATCTCCACCGCACGGCCCGTGGCGGAAGTGATGCGCTCTCCCACCTGGCGGCGGCGGTCTTCGTCCAGTTCCACGGCGGTGGTCACCACCGCCCGCAGCACGCCACGCTCCTCGTCCGCAACCTCGTGCAGGTACGAGGCGATCGACGGGCCCAGGGAGAGCCGCGACTTCCACCGCAACAGGCGGAAGAGGTTCAGTTGCTTCTGCGTGGCCGTGGGCAGCACCCGCCGGACGATGGTGGCGAAGTTCTCGTCCGTCATGCCGTCCGCCTGCAGGGCGTCCACGTACGCCGGCTCTGCCGTGAGCCCGGCCAGCGCGTCCACGGCCTCCAGCCAGCCGTCCACGTCGCCGTCATCCCGGGCAATGTCCATGATCGCCATGGCGTACCGGCGCCCAGCAACGTCACGCGTGACTGCCACTTAGTTGTTTCCGTCCTGGTTGAAGGACGAGTTCACCATGACCTCGTCGATCAGCCGCTGGTGCGCAGCGCGATCCAGCGACTGCCCCACCACGCGTTCTGCGGCTCGGATCGCCAGGTCCGCAAACTCGCTGCGCAGGGCCTGGATTGCCTGCTGGTTCTCCACGGCCATCTCCGCGCGGGCGCGGGTCACGATCTGCTCCGCGTCACGCCGAGCCTGCGCCTCCAGTTCCTCGCGGAGCCGGGCGGAGGTCTCCTGGGAGCGGGCGATGAGTTCGCGCCCCTCCGCACGCGCCTCTTCCAGCGCGCGCCGGGACTCCTCCTGGCTTTGCTCGGCGGCCTGCGCGGCCTGTTCCGAGGCCTGCAGGCCTTCCTCGATGCGGCGCTTGCGCTCGTCCATCACGCGGAGGAACGGCTTCCACAGCAGGAAGCGCAGGGCGATCAGGATCAGCAGGAAGTTCACCAACTGGGAGACAAGTCCCGGCAGGTTCAGTCCAAGTTTCGCGATGCCCTCTACGTCGTCCGCTGCGGAGACGAACGCCGGCGTTGCCGCGAATGCAGCACCGACGAGGATCGCCGCAACCCGCGGGCGCCTGAACTGGGCGATCCACGTGCGTACTGACGTCTGCGTCTTCACTGGTCCGCTCCTCGCAGGGATGTGTGCCGGGGACCTGGTGGGGACACGGGTGCGTCCCCACCAGGCGGCCGAGTCATCCGCGATTGTTGCCGCGTCTCCTAGAAGACGAAGCCGATGAGGATCGCGACCACCAGGGCGTAAATGCCGATGGCCTCGGCGAACGCGACCGTCAGGATCATGTTGGTCTGGACGGCGCCCGCGGCCTCCGGGTTGCGACCCAGGGCCTCCATGGCCTTGCCGCCGATCCAGCCGATGCCCAACGCCGGCGCGATCGAGCCGATGCCGATGGCGAGCGCCGCCGCAAGGAACCGCCACTGCGACGCGGCGGCCTCTACGGTGAACTCGTTGGCTGCTGCAGCCTCTTGGGCAGATGCACCGACGGCCATGAGGAGGAATGCACCCCCACCAAGACCAGCGGCAACCAGCGCGCGGCGAGCGAACTTCATTCTGCGTTTCCTCCCTGGGTGCCGTCCCCATTTTCCTCTGGGGACTGCTCACGGATGACCTAATAGAACCCTTGTTAGTGCGCGGACACAGGCTCCGCGTGACCGCCGGCACTCTCAGCGCCGCCCTCGGGGTGATCGTCCCCGTGATGGCTGATGGCGCTCATGGCGAACACGAGCGTCAGCACGGCGAAGACAAACGCCTGGATGGCGCCGACGAACAACTCCAGCCCGTAGAACGGGAGGACCAACACGAACGGTGTCAGGAACGGCATCATAAGCATCAACACGCTCCCGGCAAAGATGTTGCCAAAGAGACGGAACGTGAACGAGATGATGCGCGAGAGTTCGGACGCAAGTTCCAGGATGCCGACAAAAATGTCGATGCCTCCCAGTACTCCCTTGCGCGCGATCGCGTCGAACGCGAAGAACTTCTTCAGATAGCCCAGGCCCAGCGACTGGATACCCCAGAACTCCACGAAGACAAAGGAGAACAGGGCGATCGCCAGTGGCGCGGTGATGTCCGAGTGCACCGGACGCAGGATGCCGCGGATGTTCCCGGTGAACGAGCCATCCGTGGTCTCAATGTACGGCTCTTCCAGGTGCATGCTCTCCGCGGTGACGGCTGGGAGACGCAGCGGCTCGCCGCCCTCCACGTCCACCTGCTCCGGCGTGAACGGCACGTAGGCGAAGGAGCCCAGCAGCGGCACGTCCACCTGCTGCACCACTGACTGGGTGGGGCCGTAGTCCGGGATGGGGAGGCCCACCGTCTTGAACCCGGGCAGCAGCGCGATCCAGTTGGACAACAGGATGTAGAAGAAGATCGTCCCCACCAGCGGCAGGAAGCGACGGGCGTTCTGCTCGCCCGCCACGGAGATGCAGAAGTCGTAGAACGCGCTCAGCGCGGCCTCCACGGCCCCGGAGAAGCCGCTGGGCACCAGGCCCATACGCGGCCCGGCGATCGCTGCCACCACCACCAGAAGGATGATGGTCACCCAGGCGCTCATCACCGTGTTTGTGATCGTGTAGCCGCCCACGTCCCAGAGGTGGTCAGGAGGGACGGTGATATACGGAGCGGAGCCGCCGACGAAGATAAACCCGGCGACGGTCAAGGCGAGCAGGCCCAGAGCGATGAGCGCGACCTTCATCGACGCGTCCGTCCCGTCTGCTTTACGAGTTCCCGCAGCCTTCGATAGGCGTCGTAGAACCCGGACATGATTCCCAGCACCAGGAGCACCAGCGTGAGCAGGGGCTCCGTTTCGAAGCGGCCGTCGAGCCAGTGGCCCAGCAACGCACCGCCCGCGATCCAGAACGCGAGTGAGAACCCAATCCCGACCAGAGCGAACGCGGGTGAATTCAGCACCGTGTCGACCCTCGCTCTATTGCTTCGGATCGACGACCGAGCGGAACCCTATCACCCAATGATCAGTCGATCAACCGTTTGTGAGCGAATGCACGATTGGACAGGCGTAAAGCATCACACGCGAGGTCAGAACGGCGTCCACCGGGCCCGGAGGGCGTCCGTCAGCCCTGTCCGGCCTTGCCCAGGTCGTCCAGGTCCAGACCTGAGACGAAGTCCCGGAACACGGCCAACTTCTCCAGTTCCTCCTGCGTGGGCGGGCGCGGCAATTCCTCCTCGCCGCCGTCCTCGTCCAGGTCGTCGTCCTCGTCCAGCACAATGCCGGCGCGCTCCATGACCTCGTCCGCCACGAAGATCGGCACGTCCGCGCGCACCGCCAGCGCGATGGCGTCCGAAGGCCGCGAGTCGATCTCCAGTTCCCGCCCGTCCACCTGGATGTGGATGGTGGCGAAGAACGTGTCCTCGCGCAGGTCCGTCACGCTCACCCGCGTGACGGCGCCGCCCAGTTCGTGGATCAGCGTGAGCATCAGGTCATGAGACTGCGGGCGCGGGACGGCCAGGTCCTGCAGGCGCAGCGCAATCGCGTCCGCGACATCCGCGCCGATCCAGATCGTGATGTAGCGGTCAGCGTCCTTCTCTTTGAGGACCACCACGCGTCGATAGTGCCGGAGCCCAACTCGGATCGAGTCGATGATCAGTTCACGCACGTTACCCCCGAGGCCCGTCGGTTCGCCGGGCGCCTGCACCACCAGGGAGCGCGCACCAGGATCACGGGCCTGTGATCGAGTGTAGGAACGCCTCTGAACGCCAGTCAACGAACGGCGCCGCGCCGCGAGGTTATGCCTCGTCCGGTCCAGCGTCGGGCGCGTCGGGCGCGTCGTCTGTCCCATAGAGGGCGCGCGCCACGTCCGGATCAAGCGGCGCGCCGCGGGAGACGAACGCCTTCATGCGGCGTCGGAGCGTGGGGCGGTCCAGGATCACGCGGCGGCGACAGCCGGAGCAGGAGAGGCCGATCTCCCCGCCCAGGCGCACCACCTCCCAGTCCGTGGCGCCGCACGGGTGCGGCTTGCGCAGGCGCACCACGTCGCCCATGCGCAGGTCCATGGGGTCCGGGAGCGGATCGGTCGTCACGAGGTGCGCCTGGTCGGATGCGCGGGCTAGCGCGCGCGGGCCTGGTTGATCTGATCCCGCAGGTCGATGGCGGCCTCGCGCGAGGCGTCCATCCAGCCGCCCGGCGCGCAACCCGGGTCACCCACGGGCGAGGCGTACAGCACGGCGCGGGAGGCGTTGACCATGATGCCGGCGCCCTCCGCGTCCACGGCCGCCCTCACCGCCTCCTCCACCGCGCCCTCCTGCGCGCCCACGCCCGGCATCAGGAAGAGCAGGTCCGGGCAGATCTCGCGAATGCGACGCGCCTCCGCAGGGTACGTGGCGCCCACCACCAGGCCCACGTTTCCGTGCTCGTTCCACTCGTTCGCCAGGTAGGCGACGCGCTCGTAGAGCGGGTGCCCCGCCACCTGCCCCGCCACCTGCCCCTCAACCTGCCACTCCACCTGGAGGTCCTGCAGGTCCCCCGCCCCGGCGTTCGAGGTGCGGCACAGCAGGAACGAGTGCCGCTCCGCGCGCGCGAGGAACGGCGCCAGGGAGTCGTGCCCCAGGTACGGGTTCAGCGTCACCGCATCCGCGCCCAGGGAGTCAAAGATCGCCCGCGCGTAGGCCTCTGCGGTGTGGCCAATGTCGCCGCGTTTGGCGTCCAACAGCACGGGCGTCTCCGTGCCGGCATAGGCGATCAGGTCACGGAGCAGCGTGATGCCCTCGCCGAGGTCGGGCTCGAAGAAGGCAATGTTGGGCTTGTAGCACGCGGCCACGTCCCGCGTGGCGTCCACCACGCCAAAGAGGAAGGCCCGGGTGGAGACGCCGGTGGGGATCTTCGTCGGGTCAGGGTCGAGCCCCACGCACAACAGCGAGTTGGTGCGGCGCGACGCATCCTGGAACTTCGCCCGGAAGTTCGCCGCGGTCTCGGTCGTGGTGGTGCCGCTCGTCGCCATCGCCCCCTACTTCGCGTCTGCGTCTGCCAGTCTGCGTCTGCCGGTCAGCCGACGGGCCGTCCCATGCGCACGCTGGGCCCGATACGGATGCTGGGGAGGTCTGCTCCGGCGTCTCGGAGGGACGTGATCGTCGCCTCGAGCGCGGTGGCGTCGCCGGTAGCGTAACAGAGGATATCCTCGGCTCCCCCGGCCTCGCCCGCGCCTTCCGGGGCCGCAAAGCCACGCTCCGCCAGCACGTGCATCGTGCGTCGCGCCACCGGCTCGGCGGCGTCAACGAGGCGCACGTGCGCGGGCAGCAGGCGCGCCAGCACCGGGCGCAGGAAGCCGTAGTGCGTGCAGCCCAGCGCCACCGCGTCCGCCCCCGCGCGCACGGGCTCCTCGAGCGCTGCCGCCAGCATCTCCTCCACCCGCGCGCCATCCACCTCGCCCGCCTCCACCAGGTCCGCCAGGCCGGGCATGGGCAGGGTGAAGACGCGGGCGTCCTGCGCGAAACGCTCGTTCAACCTCGCCAGGCGGGAGCCGGAGGCGGTCCCGGGAGTGGCGAGGACGGCGACGATGCGGGAGGTGCTGGACTCCACCGCCGGCTTCACCGGCGGCTCCATGCCCACGATCGGCAGGTCGAAGACCTCCCGCAGGTGCTCCAGCGCGGCGGACGAGGCGGTATTGCAGGCCACGACCAGCGCGTCCGCGCCGTCCTCCACCAGTTGCGCCGCCAGGACCACCGCACGCTCGCGGATCTCGTCCGGATGGCGGCCGCCGTAGGGGAAGAACGCGGTGTCAGCCAGGTAGCGGATGCGCAGCGAGGGCTGGCGCCGGTGGAGTGCCGCAGCGACCGACAGCCCTCCGACACCGGAGTCGAAAATCCCGACCCGGGCAACCATGCACGCCTCCGTGTGAACCCCGCCCGGGGAGCACGTCTTCAGGCTACGTCTGGCCCCCTCACCCCGCAAGGAAGCGCAGGCGAGCACAGGCCGGTACGGACGGGCGTTACTGGCCCAGCAGCGGATCCTCGTCCACGCGGCCGCGCGTGGCGCGCTTGGCCAGCGTGATGCGCAGGTCCAGTTCGTCCGCCTCGTCCATGGGGCGCGCGCCACGGATGCTCTCGCGCAGTTCGTCGGTGGCGGGGTGTTCGCGTTCCCACGCCTGCAGGTCGCGCGCCGCCTGGCGCATGGCGTCGTCCGGCGGGAAGTGCCGTCCGAAGCGCGCCCGCTCGAACATCTCCGCGATGGGCACGAACGACTCCGCATCCAGGTGCCGGCGCGCGGCGCGCGCGAACTCCGTGGGCGTCTCCGCCGGCATGGGCGGCAGGCCTCGCTCCGTGGCCTCGTGCACGGTGCGGCCGTAGAGCGCGTAGGCGGGGTGGCGGTCCATCCACGCGTCCGGGTCCGGCTTGCGGCCGAACCGCACCAGGTCCGCCAGCAACTGGCCGATGCCCGCGCCCCCGCCCGAGGTCGACCGCGTCTCCTCGACCGCCTCGGTGGTGGTGGCGCGCCGGCTGACCAGCAGGCGACCCACCAGGTACATCACGTACAGCGTGAGGGCGACGGCAAAGAACTTGAGGCTGTTGACGATAAACGGGGGGATGACCGTGACGTCGTCCGTGGCCTCCTCCGCGGCATCGGGCGGGGCCTCCAGCGCCAGGTTGGGGAGGGCGGGAAACATCTCCTGGATGGTGCGCCCGTTGAAGAACCAGGCGAAGACCTTCTCGATCCCCCACGCGATCGGGGTAAGGACCACCACCAGGACGACGCGCACCACCACGAAGACCGCGTCCGCCAGCGCGCCCAGCACGGCGCCGGCGTTGAGGTAGGCGAACATCCCCAGCAGCCCGCCGGACAGCAGCAGCAGGCCGATGGTGCCCCCCACGGACGTGAGCCACGGCGAGGCTCGATGCGCCGCCTGGTCCGTGGGCACCGCGCGCTCGTGGTTGCCGATGGCCAGCCCGAGCATGCCGATGGCGAACTGCGGCACGGCCCATCGCGCCGGCGCCGTGTAGCCCGTGGCCCGCGCCACGAAGATCACGAACACCACCACGATGAACGAGAGGGTGAAGGACCGCGCCATGCGGTCCAGGGTGATGGAGCCTCGTGCGGCCAGCATGAAGCGGAACCAGACCGCCATCAGCCCCAGCGACGTCACCGCAATGGCGCTGCCGTGCGGCCGGTCCAACTCCGGATCCGCGATGAAGCCCGCCAGGTCCACCCCGTCCGCCGTGAACGCATCCGGGTTGTTGATGAACTCCACCAGGCCGGAGCTGTCCCAGAACTGCAGGTGCCCCATGGAGCCGTGGATCAGCAGGTTCACACCCAGGATGGTGCCCGCCACCAGGATGACCGAGCCCAGCGCCGCCCCAAAGTCCACACGCTGGACCAGGCGCATGAGCGCGAAACCACCCACCGCCGCGACCACCACCAGCAGCAGAGAGGGCCCCGCGCTCGCGGCGGCGTGGCCCGCCACCCGGTCCGCCACCAGCAGCGCCTCCACCGGGTTCGTGACCTGACTCGTGCTCACCGCGCTGCGGATGCGCATCTCCACGTCATGCAGGAAGGCGCGCTCCACGGAGGTGGCCATGAGGGCGATCACCATGAACCAGGCGATGCCCTCCGCCAGGATGAAGGTGCCCTCCAGCGCCTTCCGACGCCAGCGCACCACCACCTCCATGGTCAGGTCGCCCAGGCCGGGCAGACTCATGACTGCCCCTCCCCCGCCTCTGGGTCGGCGATCAGACCCGCCTCGATCGCCTCGCGCTCCAGGGTCTCCATGACCTCCGCCATCTCCTGCACGGGGATCGGATCCAGGTTACGGCTCCACTCGCCGTGCGCGGTCTTCAGGACGTGGACGCGGTGGCCCTCGGACGCCAGCCGCCGCAACGCCGCCTCCACCGGCTCCGTCATGAGCGCGGTGATGAGGACAATCGTGGACCCCGGCGGCAGCGGCTGCGCCGGATCCTCCAGCGCGCGCGACATCTCGATGGTGGTGAAGGCGGTCACCACCGCCAGCGCCTCCAGGATCAGGTTCAACTGCTGCGGACTGTTGCCCGCGCCAATCCGGATCGTCCGCGGCGCATCCGGGAACGATCCGTTCGCGATGAGCCCCACCGCGTAGTTCGCGTCCGCCGCCCAGCGCGCCACGGACGCCCCCAGGGACACGGCGCGCTCCAGCAGCACCGGGTTGGGGCTGCGCCACACCTCTTCGTCCGTGGGGATGTTGAGGGCGATGACCAGCGCCTGCGACCGGCTGGGCTCGTAGATGCGGGACTGCAGGCGCCCCACGCGCGCGGTGGCGTACCAGTCGATGCGGCGCATGGGGTCGCCCGGCTGGTAGTCGCGCACGCCCGCCACGCGGCTGGGGTCCTCGTAGATGCGGTTCCCGCCGCGCAAGTCCCCGAAGGGCCGAGTGCTATCGAAGCCCAGGTCGCTCAGCGCGTAGGTGTGCGGATAGACCACGATTCCGTCCGTGGGCCGCCCCACCTCCGCTTGCCGCTCGAAGAAGCCGAAGAGGTCGCCGGAGCGCAGGCGCGTGGGCCCCACTCGGAAGAAGCCGCGCCGCACGGCCCGCAGCGTGAGCGGCCACTCCAGGTGGTCGTTCCCGGCCATGGACGTAGAACGGGTGAGGTACTGCGTGCCCGCGCCCCCGCCGATGACCGTGCGCACGCTGGCGGGCATGCCTCGAGGCAGGGTCTCGCGCACCTCCAGCCAGGGGACGGGGACCACCTTCGCGTTGTCCACGCGCAGTTCCAGGCGCACCTCCTCGCCCACGAACACGCGTCGGTCAGAGAGCGTGCGGCGGTAGGTGACGCGGTCCAGGGAGAGGCGCGCCCACAGGCGAGACAGGCCGCCGGCGCCGAAGATCATCGCGCCGATCAGCACCAGCGCCGTGGAGCCAGAGGCGAACCCCAGCCAGGCAAGCACGAACGCGGCCAGCAGCCACGTCTCCGCCACGATCGCGCGCATGGGCTGACCCCGTCGCCCGCCCTACGCCGGATCTGCCAGCGGAACCGGCACGGCGGACAGGATCTCGTCCAGCACCTCGTCCGCGTCGCGGCCGCGCAGGCGGGAGTTGCTGGACAACTGCAGGCGGTGCGCCAGCACCGCGTGGACCAGCGCTTTCACGTCGTCCGGGCGCACGTAGTCCCGGCCCTCAATCGCCGCCAGCGCGCGCGAGGCGCGGAAGAGCGCCAGCGTGGCGCGCGGCGAGGCGCCCAGTTCAAACGCACCGTGCTCCCGGGTGGCCTGCACCAGCGCCACCATGTAGGCCACCACCGCGTCCTCCACGTGCACGTCCGTCAGGCCCGCCGCCAGGTTCGCCAGTTCCTCGGCACGCACCACCGGCGCCAGGTCCTCCAGCGGCGATCCGTGCTCGAAGCGCCGGACGATGTCCGCCTCGCGCTCCGGGGTGGGGTAGCCCACCTTGAGGCGTAGCAGGAAGCGGTCCAGTTGCGCCTCCGGCAGCGGGAAGGTCCCCTCCAACTCCACGGGGTTCTGCGTGGCGAGCACCACGAAGGGCCTCGGCAGCGCGCGCGACTCGCCGTCGATGGTGGAGGTGCGTTCCTCCATCGCCTCCAGCAACGACGACTGGGTGCGAGGGGTGGCGCGGTTGATTTCGTCCGCAAGCACCACGTTCGCGTGGATCGGGCCGGGGCGGAACTCGAACTCGCCGGTGCGCTGGGAGTAGAAGTTCAGGCCCACCACGTCCGTGGGCATCAGGTCCGGCGTGAACTGGATGCGCCGGAACGTCCCGCCGATGGACCGGGCGAAGGCGCGGGCAAGCATGGTCTTGCCGGTCCCGGGCACGTCCTCCAGCAGCACGTGCCCGTTGGCCAGCAAGGCCACCAGCACCAGCGTCACCGTGTCGTCAGCGCCCACGATCACCTGGCCCACGTTCTGGCGGATCTTCTCGGCCGCGTCGTGGACCGCACGGACTGCCGTGCTTTCGGCTCGTTGCTGCAACCTGGCCTCCCCCGTCGCGTCAATCGTCGGCGCAACATACCAGAACCGGGCGGCCGCGCAGCGCTCGGCGCCGGGGGTACGGAGGATGCCCGGCGCGCCGGCCGGAGGTCGGATCCGGAGGGAGCGCGGGGCACGCGGGGCGCTGCTCGTATCAGTTCTATGCCCATCATGGCGTGAGGCGTTCGATCCGCCATTCCGACACCTAGATTCGGGACATTTCGTTCTTTGCTGGGCGGGCCGCAAGGCACGTAACGTCATGGGGCGAGACCACATCACAGCGGATCGATCGGTGTGAGACTGCGGGGTCGACGTTGTCCCGGTCATTCGGCTGATGGAAGTCTCGGAACACGCACCACAGACGGAGGACAGGTATAGACATGTCGAAGACCCGCATTCGCCGAGGGGTGATTTCACTGCTGGCGGTGGCCGGAATCGCCGCCATTCCGGGCATCGCCGCCGCAGCGGACTCCCTGCCAGCAGACAGTTCAGTGCAGCACGTGCAGCAGGCCACGCCCACCGGCACGGCGCCTTCGCCGGGCGCCACCGGCAACGCTGGCCTGGTGGACGAGGTCGGCTCCGGCGCTGGCCTGGCGATCGCGCTCGGCGTAGGCGTGGTTGCCGCGGGCGGCGCCCTGGCCGCACGCGCAGCGGTTGGGCGGCGCGCCTGACCCATCCCGCGCCCTGCCCGCAGGGGTAGCGCGCACCGAAGGTCGCGACCTTCAGACGGCCCCCGGCCCCGCCGGGGGCCGTCGCTTCGCCCTCCACGCCCCGAGGTGCCGCCGCGCCTCCGCCCCGGTGGCCGTCACACGCTAGCCCTCGCTACCGGACGTCGGAGTCGAGCCGTCCCGGGCCCACCTGGCCCCGGGGCGGTTCGATCACCGCCAGTTGGGGGATGTGGTCGGACAGCGCCCACGGATGCTCCTCCGTGGGGACGAAGGGCGGCTCGGCCAGCGGGCGGCCGCGCACCACCCGCGGCGCCAGTTCGCGGTCCACCCAGATGTAGTCCAGGCGCGCCATGGGGATGTCCGAGCGGTAGGTGTAGCCCTCCCCCGGGTCTTCCGGCTCGAACGTGTCGTAGAGGCCGCCGTTCCACCACCACTCGTACTCCGGCATGTCTGGACGGTGGTTCAGGTCGCCCTGCACCACCACACGCGCCCCCGCCTCCCGGTCCGCGCGCACCGCCTCCAGCACCGCCAGCACCTCGCGCTCCCGCGTTGCGCCGTCCGAAGGGTGCAGGTGGACGGAGTGCACCGCGACCACCTCCGCCCCCCCGCCATCGCCGCCGCCGGCCAGGAGCAGGGCACGGCCCCAGTGGCGCGTGAAGTCCGCGGCCGGACGCACTCCCGAGGGGTGCGGGCAGTTCTCCGCCGCCAGCAGCGGCAGACGGGTGAGCAGCGCGCCGGGCCACCGTTCCGCGGACGGGAAGAAGACGCACGCCATCTCCAGGTGCGCCGCCACCGCCAGCACGGACTCGCGCTCCGGGCACTCGGCCAGCGTCACCACGTCCGGCGCGTAGCCCGCCAGCGCCTCCGCGAAGGCGGCCGGGGTGACCATGTGGGCCGGAGCGCCGTCCGGGAAGCCGGTACACTCGAGCACGTTGTAGGCGATGGTGCGGAAGGACAGGGGAACACCTCCTCGCCCGGTACGCGCCCCCTGCTTCAACACCTGCTTCAGAGGGCGTCAGCGGGCGCGCGCGGGAAAGGATCGTATCGGCATGAGCGACCACCACGACTCGCACGACGGTGGGCCTGCGGACGGCGACGCCTCCTCGCTCGCGCGCGAGTGGCGCGAGGTGCGCGTCTTCGCGCTGGAGGTCGCCGCCACGATCCCGGAGACGCGCATCTACCGAGGCACGGAGCGCGCCGGCTGGACGCTGAAGCACGAACTCTCCCACCTGGCGGCGCTGGACGCGGAGGTCCTCCACCTCCTCCGTCTCCCCACGCCCGGCGCGGGACGCCCGGACGCCGTCGCCGTGCGCCGGCTCCGAGGCCAGGCGATGCACCGAGCGCAGGACATGCGCCTGGCCGCCCTGCGCGCACACCTGGGCGAGATGGGCGAGGAGACCGCGTGCGCCATCGAGGCGGCGGGGGACGTCCTCTCGCAGGCCCTCGGGGCCACGGGGGACGCTGGCACCCTCGGGGAGCACGTGCGCCAGCGGCTGGCCGCGGCGCGGGCCGGGCTGGAGGGCGTGCGGGAGGTCATCGGCAAGTAGGCGACAGCGCTCGCCGCCCTCGCGCGCCGCATGGCCCTGAGTACGCACGCGCTTGATACCCTTTCCGCAGGAGACACACGCTGCTCCGCAGGGTTATCTGGCGCGGGGGGCGCATGTGATGACAACCAACGAACAGACCAACGCGATCCAGGACCGGCTCAGCATTCCGCGCCAGCCCGTGCCGAAGCAGAAGCCAGAGGATCGCGTCCAGAATTTCGACGAGACCTACCTGCGCATGGACCTCGGCGCGGCCGTCGTCGAGGCCGCGAGGTGCATCGACTGCCCTTCGGCCCCCTGCATGGTGGCCTGCCCGGTCCACAACGACATCCCGGCCGCGCTGAAGTTGCTGGAGGACGGCGACATCCAGGGCGCGGCCGACACCTTCCGCGAGACCTCCACCCTACCGGAGATGTGCGGACGTCTCTGCCCCCAGGAGTCGCTCTGCGAGGGCGCCTGCGTGGTGGGCTTCGCCATCCGCCCGGACGGCTCGGCGCACCCTCCCGTCGCGATCGGACGCCTGGAGTCGTTCATCACGGACGCCGAACGGCGGACGCTGGGCAAGTTCCCCGTGCGCCTCTCCTTGCCCTCCACCGGACGGTCGGTGGCGATCATCGGCAGCGGGCCGGCGGGGATGACGGTGGCGGAGGAACTGCAGGCGCGCGGCCACCAGTGCACCATCTTCGACATGTGGCCGGAGCCGGGCGGCGTCCTGCGCTACGGCATCCCCTCCTTCAAGATGAGCAAGGACATCCTGGAGGAGAAACTCGCCTCCCTGCGGGAGATGGGCATCAAGTTCGTCAACAACACCAAGATCGGCCGGGACGTCTCGCTGCAGGAACTGCACGAGCGTGACGGCTTCGACGTGGTCTTTATCGGCACCGGCGCCGGGGTGGGCAATGCCCTGCGCGCGGAGGGCGAGGACCTGGTGAACGTCTACCAGGCCACGGACTTCCTGATCCGCGGCAACCTGAGCCCGGAAGAACTGCCAGAGGACCAGCGCGAGCGCCCCTACGTGGGCACGGACGTGGTGGTGGTGGGCGGTGGCGACACCTCCATGGACTGCGTGCGCACGGCCATCCGCCTGGGCGCGGAGCGCGTCACCTGCGTCTACCGCCGCACGGAGAAGGAGATGCTGGGCCGCTCGGAAGAGCGCGTGCACGCACGCGAGGAGGGCGTGAACTTCGCCTACCTCACCACCCCCCTGCGCTTCGTGGGCGACGCGCAGGGCAAGGTCCAGTCCGTGGACATGGTGAAGATGGAACTGGGCGAACCGGACGAGAGCGGCCGACGCCGCCCCGTCCAGATCGAGGGCTCGGAGTACTCGGTGCCCGCGACTGCGGTGGTGATCGCGGTGGGCTACAACGCGGACACGGAGTTCGCGGAGTCCGCCCCCTTCGACACCGACCGCTGGGGCCTGGTGAAGGTGGACGAACGCACCGGCCAGACCAACATCCCGTATATCTACGCCGGCGGCGACGTGGTGAACGGCGCGGACCTGGTGGTCACGGCCATCGCAGACGGAAAGCGCGCCGCGACCTGGATCCACCAGCACCTGGGCCTGCTGGAGGCAGAGGCCGAGGCATAGGGCCCGGGGGCCGCCCGCCCGCGCAGGCTGGCCCCGACTCGCCGCGAAGCCACGAGGCGCCTCGCTACTCCGCGATCACGCCCAGCACGGTGTTGCGGCCAGGGATGTCCCGGAACGCCTCCAGCGGGTCCACGACGCCGGCGAACGCGTTCAGGACGCCCACCACCGGCTCGTCCACGCCCTCCGGCAGCCACGAGAGCGCGAGGCGGGACTCGTCCAGCCAGGCGACCCCGTGCACGGCGCCGGCAAAGGTGGCCAGCGGCGTGCCGTCCGCGCGGAACATCGTGAGGTAGGCCAGGGGCCGGGTGTTCTCGGCATCGCGCACCACCCACCGGGCCGCGATCGCGCCACGCGGGCCCACGGCCGGCTGCCCCATCAGGTAGCCCGGCCCGTCATCAGGCGAGGCCCCGCGGTCGTCCAGTTGACGCACGTCCAGCAGCACGTCCCCCAGCACGAACTCGCCGCGCTGGTGTCCTTCGTCGAGCGCGGGCACAGAGGCCTCCAGCCCCCACTGCGCGAGGTCCTGCGAGCGCCCCTCGCGCTCCCCGAGCGACTCCCACGTCTCGCCTCGGTCCGTGGAGTGGTGCAGGGTCACCGCGCTCGGCTGATCTTCGCTGCCGCCCAGGTTGCCGCAATAGCCCACCGTGCACTCGAAGAGGTAGAGCGTGTCGCCGTCGATCAGCGCGCCCGCCGCGTACGGTGCGGCCTCGCCATCGTTCGTCCAGACCGCCACCGGCTCGTCGCGCCCGGCGTCCAGGCGCAGCAACGCACGAGGCGGCCCGTCACACGCCCAGCAACCCTCCCACACGAAGAGGCTCGCCCCGTCCGGGAGGCGCCCCACCTCGCCGGGCGTGAACCCCGGGTGGTACGGCTCCCGCCCGGCTTCGCTCGTCGGCGTCGGCGTCCCGGTGGACGTGGAGGTCGGCGTCGCCTCGGGCGCACTCGTCCCCGTCGGAAACGCCTCGACCGTCGCGGTGGCCGTAGCCCCCGTTCCGTCCGAGGTGCACCCGAGCGCAGCGGCCGCAACGACCACCACAAGCGCCAGGATGGCAAGGAGGAGCACGCGCCGGTTCATGTCACCCATCTCGCCTCAACGCTGGCGGAGGCGCTCTGGTTCCATGCGCTGCGGGTCAGAAGTGCCAGGGGAAGCGCCCGTAGTCGGGGGGGCGCTTCTCCAGGAAGGCGTCGCGGCCCTCCACCGCCTCGTCAGTGCCGTAGGCAAGGCGGGTGGCCTCGCCGGCGAAGAGTTGCTGGCCCACCAGGCCGTCGTCCGGGAGGTTGAAGCCGTACTTCAGCATGCGCATGGCCGTGGGGCTCTTGCCGTTGATGATGGTCGCCCACTCCAGCGCGACGGCCTCCAGATCCTGGTGCGGAACCACGCGGTTGATGGCGCCCATCTCGAACGCCTCTTGTGCCGTGTACTCCAGGCCCAGGAAGAAGATCTCTCGCGAACGCTTCTGCCCCACCTGGCGGGCCAGGAGCGCAGAGCCATAGCCGCTGTCGAACGAGCCCACGTCCGGGTCCGTCTGCTTGAAGCGCGCGTGCTCCTCGGACGCGATCGTCAGGTCGCAGACCACGTGCAGCGAGTGGCCTCCACCAGCCGCCCAGCCCGGCACCACCGCGATCACCACCTTGGGCATGAAGCGGATCAGGCGCTGCACCTCCAGGATGTGGAGGCGGCCCAACTTTGCCGGATCAGGCGAGCCCCCGGCGCCCTCGTACTGGTAGCCGTCGCGGCCGCGGATGCGCTGGTCGCCGCCGGAGCAGAAGGCCCAGCCGCCGTCCTTCGGCGACGGGCCGTTGCCGGTGATCAGCACGCACCCCACGGTGCTGGTCATGCGCGCGTGGTCCAGGGCCGTGTACAACTCGTCCACCGTGCCCGGCCGGAAGGCGTTCCGCACCTCCGGCCGGTCGAAGGCGACTCGCACGGTCTTGCGGTCCGGCGTCCAGTGGTACGTGATGTCCTGGAAGGCGAACCCCGGCACAGCCTCCCACGCGGTGGGGTCGAAGAGTTCGGAGACCTGCTCGGCCATGGCGGCGCTCCCGTCGTGGACATCGTGTCGAGGCGTATGCGGTGGTGTGCTGTCGTCCGGCCATTGTCCCCGCAGTCACGAGGGGGAGCCACCCGTCGAGGCTCGCCACAACACGGGAGGCGACCAAAGCACCACGGAATGGCCTCGTCAGTGCGGTAGACTGCCGGCGCCCGGTAGCGAAGGCAGGAGTGAGCGGATGCACGCGGAAGTCGTATCGGTCGGCACGGAGATCATGCTGGGCGAGATCACAGACACCAACGCGGCCTTCATCGCCGGCGCCCTCCCCCAGTTCGGCATCGACCTGCTGTACGTGAGCCAGGTGGGCGACAACCCCGGCCGCATGCGCGAGGTCATCGGCCGCGCCTGGAAGCGCTCGGACTACACCTTCATCACCGGCGGCCTGGGCCCCACAGAGGACGACATCACCCGCGAGATCCTCGCGGAGGTGCTGGGCGAGACGCTGGAGGTGGACGCGGAGCAGGAGCAGATCCTGCGCGCCCGCATGACCCGCCCCGGTTACAGCATGCCGGAGCGCAACATCAAGCAGGCCATGCTGATCCCCTCCGCCCGCGCCCTCGCCAACCCTCGAGGCACGGCCCCTGGCTGGTGGGTGGAGCGTGGCGGCAAGGTCGCGGTGCTGATGCCCGGCCCGCCCGCGGAGATGAACCGCATGTGGGCGCAGGAGGTGGCCTCGGAACTGGAGCGGCGCGCGGACTCGATCCTGGTCTCGCGCACCCTCAAGACCACCGGCCTGGGAGAGAGCACGGTGGACGAGATGCTGTCGCCGCTGCTGAAGAACTCCAACCCCTCCGTCGGCATCTACCACCGCGCGGACGGCGTGCACGCGCGCATCACCGCCAAGGCTCCCACCCGCGAGCAGGCCTGGACGCTCATCCGCCCGCTGGAGGTGGAGGCGCGCCGCATCCTGGGCCCCTACGTCTGGGGACAGGACGACGAGTCGCTGTCGGCCTCCGTGGGCGGCATGCTGCGAGACCAGCGGCTGACGCTGGCGCTGATGGAAAGCGCCACCGGCGGCGCCCTGGGCAGCGCCATCACCGACATTGACGGCGCGAGCGACTATTTCCATGGCTCGCTCGTGACCTACGCCACCCAGGCCAAGATCGCCAACGGCGTCCCCGCAGAGGTCCCCACCGTGCACGGCGTCATCTCGCGCGAGACCGCGGAGGCAATGGCGAAGGCCGCCCGGGAGCACCTGCGCGCCGACCTCGGCCTGGGCATCACTGGCATCGCCGGCGGCATGGAGGTGGAGGGCCAGCCCCCCGGCACCATGCACATCGCCCTGTACGACGGCGAGGAGTTCGTCTACTCGCACAGCCGCTACTACCAGGGCCGCGAGGCCGCCAAGCGCCGCGCCGTGCTCTCCGCACTCACCCTCCTCCGGAACTACCTCATGCAGCGCGCCGGGGCAGAGTTGGGATGAGGTTGTTCTCGGAGTTCCCACGAACCGACGCCTCATTCCTTCAAGCCGGTGAGTCGGCGTTCGAGTTCTTAGACCGGAGTTCGTGGTCCGCCACTGAGGACGTGCGGGCACGCTTGGAGGATTGGTTCTCCGATCTGCCTGAGTCGGGACGAGGCCGATTCCGATCGGGAATCCAGGCCCGAGATCCGCGGAAGCACGAGGCTGCATTCCTAGAACTCGCTACCCATGCGCTCCTCAGGAAGCTTGGCTTGCTTGTGGAGGTTGAACCGACCGTCGCTGGTACGACCCCTGACTTCCGACTCCAAGAGAGCGGGATGCTCGTGGAGTCGACGGTGTTCGATCCAATCGGCAGCCCTGCCCGGGACTCGAAGCTGGAGAGTGACGTCCTGACAACGATCCTCGACTTGGAAAGTCCTGAACATTGGATCGAGGCCGAGTTTCAAGGCGACGGGAAGGCCACGCCAGCCTTGTCCCGCGTCCGCCGGGAGGTCGAAGACTGGCTCCGCACACTCATCGCCGACCTCCCAGACGACGACAAAGTTTCGGTTCAACTGGAGCCAGAGTGGGCGCTCGAACTCCACGCAATGAGAAAGTCACTGGAGATCCGGGGGAAGCCTGACCACCGCTTCGTCTCTTCAGGGCCTACCAAGGGCTGGTGGGGTGATGGAGGCTCCTCGAAGAGGCTGGCCTCATCGTTGCGAGCCAAGGCGCGCAAATATCGGCACACTGGAGCACGCTTGATCATCGTTGTGAACTGCTTAGATGCCGCCGCGAACCGCTCCACTTGGGAGAACGCTCTGTTCGGAGATCGGGGGCTCTGGGGAGCTGGAGAAATCGTCCGACATCAGAACGTGGCTTCGGTCCTGGCCTTCAACAGCCTGCGCCCGTGGAGTACGACACAAGAGGCAGACTGGCTTTACACCCCGCGCCACAGAGAGCAAGGGCCCCTCGACCGTCTCGCCTCACGGCGGGGCCCAGAGCTTCGCGAGTTCGAAGGGAAACAGCCCCGAGGCCTGTTAGGCTTTCCTGAACAGATTACTCGGGAGGTCAGGTCTACGAGCGGCCAGTGATCCCACGCGGGGGAGGCGAGATGAACCAAGATCCATTCGCCATCACCCTGAGCCAGATCAACCTCGTCACCGAAGATTGTCGAGGCCAGTGTCGAGTTCTACCGGCTGTTGGGTGTGGCGATTCCCGACGTCGAGTCGCCCTGGGACGGGCGGCACCGGAACGCCGTCACGCCCGAAGGTTCCGAGGCGGATGCATCGCTCCACCTCGATATCGACCACCGCTCGTTCGCTGATCAGTGGGGCGGGCAGGACGTTCCGGGCGGGGCGCTGATCGGTTTTCGCGTAGCGTCGCGGGAGGGGCTGGACGTGCTGTACGAGCGCGTCACCGCCGCCGGACACCCAGGTGTGCGCGAGCCGTACGACACGTTCTGGGGCTCCCGCTACGCGATCGTGCTCGACCCCTCCGGGGTTGCGGTGGGGCTGATGAGCCCGATGGATCCCGACATGCGATCCGCCCCGCCTCGGCTCGACCACACCTGACAAATTCTGGCTTGCACCACCGCCTAACCTCGATCCAGCGAACCCCGCATCGAGCCGAGGAGGTGTACCGATGGCCGAGATGCGCTTCTGCGTCACCTGTGGCGAGGACGTCGAGCCGCGTGAGGAGGAGACGGAGTACGCCGTCTCGATCTACTGCCCACGCTGCGAACGCCGCATGTCCACGCACTACGGCCAGATCATGATCCTGTAGCGTCATGCTCGGATAGCGCCACCTCCCCCCGAGGCGGCCCGCGGCGCGTATCCTCCGCGCGTGAAACGCGCCCTCCTGCTGCTCTCCGCGCTCATGCTCGCCGCGCTCGCGGTGGGGGTCGCGTGCGGAGGCGCCGAGGCGCCACGGCAGCCCTCGGGCGTGACCACCGCCACGCCGGGGATGCGCGAGGCGACGTCCACGCCCACGCTCACGACCACGCGCACCGCGACACCGGCGCCACCCCCCGCCGGAGAGCGCACGCCCCTCCCCCGACCGGACGCCGACCCCACGGAGTTCGAGGCCGGCCTCGCGGAGGCAGCCGGCGAAAATCCGCGCGTACTCGCGGGCGCCCTCGCGTTCCTCGCGGGGGAGTGCCTGGACGACCGCGAGGCGCTGGGCCGGTACGCGGAGCAGACGTGGCGCATCCTGAACGAGCAGCGCGGCATCCGCGTGCCGGCGGTGGCGATCGTGAACCGCGTGATCGGCGCCCTGCCACTGGACGGCCGCGCCGTCGCGTGCGAGTCACTCTTCGCCTCCGTGGTGACAGAGTTGTCCCGCCAGTAGCGGCCCCGAGGCTCCCCCAGGAGCGAGGGCGGGCCCACACTCAGAGTGCCTGCGCCCGCTAGGGTGTCTCCATGTGGAACCTCACCCCGCGCAGCCACCCACGTTTCGCTCTCACCCTGACCCTCATCGCGGCGCTGGCGGTACTGCTCCTCGCGTGCGACAGCGCCCCAGAGAGCGGCGGCGCGACGCCCACGGGTGGCCTGAGCACGGAGGACGCCGGCACGGCGGCCTCGCCCGTCTCCACACCCACCTCGGAGGGTTCGGCCACGGGCACGGCGCCCGCGACGCGCACCGTCACCCCCTCGGCGGGCGAGCGGTACGAGGCGATCGCGGTGGCCGTGGAGACCGGTGCGCGGGCCGTCCTTCACCAGGGCAGCAACCCGTGGCTGATCGTGGACGCTTACCGACCCGGCCTCACCGCAGGCGGCACCGCCATCTGGATCAGCACGAGTGGGGACGAGGCCACTCGTTATGCCCTCGATCGCTCGGTCACGGACACGGCCCCCGGGTGGAGCGTGGTGGAGTCGGCGGACGGCCGCAGCCGCGCCTACCTCGTCGGCGGCGAGGACGGCCGCACGGCCGCCGCCGTGGTCGTGGAGCGCGAGGGCCTCCGCGCGTTCGAGGGCCGCACCGCCGGCTGGGGGACACGCATGGTGTTCTCGCCGGACGGGATGCGCTTCGCCTGGATCGACTGGTCTGTCGGCGGCGGACTCGGCAACCTCATGCTGCTGGACCTCGCCACCGCCCAGGCGACCACCCTGGCCACCGGCCTCGCGCCCTGCGCGTGTGACGTGCCGCAGCACAGCACCTGGTCGCCCTCCGGCCGCTACCTCGCCTACCAGCGGCACGGCTCGGTCGACCCGAGCGAGCACGGCGTGCGCGTGGTCAACCTCGAAAGCGGGGAGGAGATGGCTATCCCCCGCGCCACGCTGGAGCCGCGTTCCTGGGTGAGCATCGACGGCGTGGAGTGGGTGCTGACCGTGGGGGAGGGGAACCGCGTGTTCCTCACCGCGCCCGCCGCGCCGGCCGAGGATGGGGAGACAGAGCGGGACCAGCGCGAACTGGTGCGCGTCCAGGACGCCAGCGTGCACGCCGCCGTCGAGAACTCACTCGTGATCGTGCGCACCGAGTCCGGCCGCGCCGACCACCGCACCCTGGTCTTCGACCCCGCCAGTGGCGAACGCCTCGTCGTCCTCGACGGAGAGGGCGACGTGGTGCTGACGCCGGAGGGCATGGCCACGGCCGTGATCACGCGCAGCGAACTCGCCTGCACCGCACTGGAGGTCGACCACCCCTCGTACGAGGCGGACCTCCCCTGCGACGTGGCGGACGTCCGCTGGTCTCCGGACGGCCGCTACCTGGCGCTCCTCCCCGTGCAGGAGGGCGCCCCCCTCCGCATCCTGGACGCCACCACCGGCGCCCAGCGCGAGGTCGACACCGCCGGCGTCCGAGGCCTCCCACAATGGAGCAGCGACAGCCGCTATCTGCTCTGGGTCTCCGGCGGCGGCCTGTGAGCCGCCCACTCGCCGCGCTCCCAATGTTTGGGGCGCTCCTCGCGCTCACGCTCGTCCTCGCGGCCTGCGACAGCGACAGCAGCCCCACGCCCGAGATGCCCTCGCCCACCGCGCGGGCGACGATGTCGCCGCACCCCGGCGCGGTCATCATCACCCCGGTGCCGACGCCGACCCCTACACCTCCACCGGACGAGCACCAGCAGGTGGTGGTCTTCGACCTGGCGGCGGGAGAGTTCACGCCTCTACTTCCGCCGCTGGCAGAGGAAGGCGAGTGGTACATCGTGCGGTCGTTCCACCCGCGATTCACGCCTGACGGTGACCACGTCTGGGCGGCGGAACGCGAGTCGATGGTGTCGCGGCGATACGACCTGGCCGGCAACGTGGTCGAGAAGATCGATGGCGTCTGGGGTGTAGAGGAACACACTTCGGGTGGACGAACCTACTTTCGCCAACAGGAGGCGGGGCCGAGCGGGCCAGCAATCCTCGTGGATGGCGAAGAAACCGTCTTCGAGGACACGGTCGTCCAACACCTCGCGACGCTGTCACCGGACGGCAGGTACATGGCCCGGTTCATGGACTACGAGGAGCCAGGCGCAACGCTGATCGTTACCGAGGTTGACTCCGGGCAGGTCCTGGCTACGGCCGAAGAGGTCGGCTTCTGTCAGTGCGATGGCGGACCAGCGCTCGTCTGGTCCCCTTCGAGCCGCTTCCTGACGTACGGCGACTTTGACCGTGGGTGGGCAGAAGGAGGTGGCGGCAAGGCGGGCTCGTATGCGCTGGACGTCGAGTCCGGACAGCACACGCTCCTGACACCCAACGCATGGGGCTTCGGAGACGAGGCCTGGGTCGGGAACATCTCGCATGTAGCGGTACGCGACGGTTGGGCGGTCGTGCTCGACCTCACCAGCGGCTCAGTAGCCCGTCGTATCGCGCAGATCCCGGAGGACGGGGGCTTGTTCGTGGCCGGGGGTGTGGTCGTCGTCATGGAGCAGCCGGGCCGCTCGGACGCCAGGGGCACGGCATACGCCCTTAAGGACGGCGCTCTCCTGGGCGAGTGGGATGGGCAGCCCCGCCCCGTGCGGATCGAGGGAGGCATCGCTTACGTCCGGTACAACGTGGGCGCGTGCAGCGGCGTGTCCCTGCATTACCCCTCGTCGGCCGAGCCCGTGTGCATCCCCGGCCACACGGCGCAACTCACGCCCGATGGGCGGCACGTCGCGATACAGGACGGCCCTCGCGTCACGATCTTCAAGGTTGGCGCCGAACTCGAGGAGATCGCACGGTTCGTCGGCCCTACATCACCTCGCTGGCAGTCCGCGACCCACCTCGGCGAGTGGAATGAACGTGGCACACATCTCCTGATCGATGTCGGCTTTGGGCTCTTCTAGGCCTACCCTCGCACCGTGACACACCTCGCACCGATCGTCCTCGGCGACAACAACGTGTGGCCGCTCCGCCTCCATGCGTCCGAGGGAGGCGGCGTGCTGCTGGTGGACGCGGGGATCGACTACGACCTGCCCGAGGGCGGCTCCACGTGGGATGCCCTGGAGGCGCAGGCGGGCGCGCTGGGCTTTGCACCCTCGGACGTGCGGGTGGTGGTGGTCACGCACGAGCACATCGACCACGCGGCCTTCGCCGCGCGCTGGGCCGCCCTCGGCGCGACCGTAGTGTGCGGGCGCGCCGGCGTCCCTGCGCTCCGGCGCGGCCGCGAGGGCGTCGAGGCGCAACGCGAGCCCCGCTTCGCGGAGTTGCGGCGCCACGGCACGCCGGAAGCACTCGTCGAGGGCTTCCGAGCGCTGCGAGGCATGCGCTCGCTGCGGTGGGAGCCGTGTCCGCCGGCTGCCCTGCTCGCCGCGGAGGAGCGCGAGACGTTCCGGCTGGCGGACAGGCGCACGCTGCGCCTGCTGCCGGCGCCCGGGCACACCCCGGGGAACCTGGTCGCGCTGGTGGAGGAGACGCGAGAACTTTTCTCCGGCGACACCGTGCTGCCGACCACCATCCCCACCCCCGGCCTGCACTTCCCCACAGCGGTCGAGGGCGACCCGGAGGGCGACCGATGGCCCTCCCTGCCCTCGTTCCTGCGCTCGGTCGGGGCCATCCGCGCGCTGGGCGTCACGCGCGTCTATCCCGGCCACGGCGAGGTCATCCACGATCCGTCGGTCTACCTCGACCGGTTCGAGGCGCACCACGCGCGGCGCGGGGCGAAGGTGCGCGCGTTCCTCGCGGGCACGGAGGCCGCGACGGCGTTCGAGGTGGCGAAGGCGCTCTTCCCGCGCCTGCCGGACGCGCGCCTCGGACAGGCGATGACCGAAGTGCTGGGCCACCTGGACCTGCTGGAGGAACGCAACGAAGCGCTGCGGGAGACTGGTGAACCGGTGGGCGCCCGGCTGGTGCGGTGGCGATTGGAGCGCGCTGAGTGAGCGAACTGGAGATCGTCCTCCTGGTCCTGAGCCTGGAGGGCCTGCTGTTCATCGGCCTGGGCTACGCGATGCCCGGCATGGCGAAGAACCCGCTGGCCGGCATCCGCATCCGTGCCACCATGGCGGACGAGCGCGTGTGGCGAGAGACCCACGTCCGAGGCGGCCCGCGCTTCACCCGGCTGGGCGTGGTGATCCTCGTGACCGGCCTCGTGCTGGTGGTGGCGCCGGGGCCGGATGGGGTGCGCCTCGCCCTGTTCGGGGTGCTCAGCATCGGCGGGTTGGCGTGGTACCTCTGGGACGTCACGCGCTACGCGAACGCCCGCCTGCGCCACTGGCGCGCGGTAGACCGCCAGGCCAGCCGCTCGTCACGAGGCAGCGCGTAGAAGCCGTCCCGGCTCGCCCCCGTCCGGCAACACCACCACCGCCACCACGGCATCCAGGGGATGTCCGACGCTGGTGGGTGGGAGCCCTCGCGCCACCTCGGGCGCGCGCTTAGTCGGCGGCCAGGTGGCGGTAGAGCGTGGGGAGGCGGCGCGGCAGCGACTCGATGTCGTCCACCACCTCGTAGCCGATGTCGTCACACATCTGCTTGAGGTAGTCGTGGCCTTCCTTGTCGACGGTGATGAGGAAGGGGGTGATGCCAAGCCGCTTGGCCTCGTTCAGCGCCTGCTTCGTGTCATGGACGGCGTATTCCTTCTCCGTGCGGTCGCGACCGTAGCCGTGGTCCTGAGGGCGCCCGTCAGACACGAGGATCAGGATCTTCACCTTCGCGTCGTACTCGTCCAACTTGTGGATCGTGTGCCGGATGGCCGGGCCCATGCGCGTGGAGCGGATGGGCTCAATGGAGCCAATGCGCTTCAGGACGCGGTCGTCCTTCTGCTCCTTCAGGTCCTTGATCACGTGGAATTCCACGTTCTCCCGGCCGTAGCCAGAGAACCCGTAGATCCCGTACGAGTCGCCGATCGCCTCCAGCGCCTCCACGATTAGCACCGTGGACTCCTTCTCAAGGTCGATGATGCGCTTGGGCGGCTCCACCATGGCTTTAGCGCGACGCGCTGCCAGCCACTGGAAGTAGCGGCGCGGGTCGCCGTCGAAGTTGTCGTCCTCGTCGTCGCCGGCCTCGTGCTTCACGCGCTGCTTCTCGATCTCCTCGTCCGTGGAGGCGGACATGTCGAGGAGGAACGCGACGGCGACGTCACGCTCGAGTTTGTTGCGGCGGTTGTAGACGCGCCCGGACGGGCCAATGCCGGCCTTCTTGTCGATCGTGAACTCGATCGCCAGGTCCAGGTCCAGTTCCTCGCCGTCTTCCAGGCGCTTGATCTTCTTGAACGCCTCCGGCCGCATCATTTCGAACTGCTTGCGCGTCTCCATGACCAGCCCGTGGTAGCGGCGGAGGGTCTCCTCGTAGAAGTCGGAGTCCTCTTCCTTGCCGTAGCGTTCACCCACGCGGGTCCAGCGGGGGCGGTAGTCGCCGGCGCGGAAGTCCCACTCGTCGTAGTAGGACCACTCGATCTCGACCGGCAGTTCGCCCTCGCCGCCGTCCCCCTTGCCGCCGTCCTGCTCGGCGCCGCCCTTGGCGTCGTCCGGCTTCTTGTCGCCGGGCGCCTGCTGCGCGGCCTGCTCCATGTTCTCCAGGAACATGCCAAGCGACTGGTCCAGGTCACCCTCTGCCCATTCGGCAATGGACAACTCCACGGAGTTCTCCAGCATCTCCATGAGTTGTTCCTTGGTGAGGGGAGCCATGGCCCCGTCCTCGCCCCCCTCCACCTGGTTCTTCAGGCGGGCGAGCAACTGGACGAGTTCAGGCTTGAAGTCCCCGCGGAACTCCGGCTGGGGCGGGTTTTCGAACTGCATCTCCTGGTCGGAGGGCTGCATCTCCGGGCCATCCGCGCCGGAGGGCATGCCGGGCTGCAGGGAGAGCATCTCCTCCGTGGGGCCGTCCCACTCGTGCTTGCCGTCCGCCAGCGGCGTGATGATGTTCGGGATCGCGGTGGCGATGTCGTACAGGGACGCGGCGACCTCCGCCGAGTCCTGCACTGTGGCGCCCTCCTGCTCCACGATCTTGAGCGCCGCGAGGCCCTGCGACAGGTACTCGCGGAAGACCACGGGCCAGCGGATCGTGTCCGGGCGGCGCAGGGACTCGCGCAGCAAGTTCTCCACGAAGGCCTGGCGCAGCGCCATCTCCTCCACGCGCGGGCGGCGCTCGGCCTCCCACTCCTGCAGGCGGTGGAGCCAGCGACGGATGCCGCCGTACTCCCGCGCCACGTGCGAGTCGATGCGCGTGTCCTCCACGATGGTGAACAGGCCGGAGATCAGCGTGCGGTCGTCAAAGCAGTTGAAGAACCGCTGGATCGAGGTGATCGCCTCGCCGCGCTCCCGCTCCTGCGACGCCGTCCGACGCTCATGCGCGGCAGCCTCGCGGCCCGCCATGGAGGACGGAGCGAACGCCCCGTCTCGGTCCCAGCGGTAGCGGAAGGACCCGAACTCGATGCGGGCGGTCTGGTGGGTGGTGAACACCTTGTAGACCTGGAAGTTGGCGTCCTGCTCCTCGAACGTCGCGACGAAGGGCGGCAGGTAGATCGCGGAGCCCTCCGTGGTGGCGCTGGACTCCGTAACCCAGCCGATGTTCTGCTCCACCAGATCCTCTGCGGAGAGCACGGAGACCGGCTCGCCGGACAGCGCCTTGGCGTACATGCGCAGCATGGTGCTGATGGAGGCCAACTCCACGCGCGAGGACAGCGCGCGCATGGTCTCCTCCGCGCGCGTGGACTCCAGGCGGAAGTACGCCTCCGCGCCCTCCGGGTTGCGCTCCGCCAGCAGGATGTCCAGGCCCACGTCCTGCCACTGCTCCATCTGCTGCTCGTTCAGGCGAGTGCGCATGAACGGCGCGGACTTGAGGTACTCCATGGCGGAGGTCGGCGATCCCGGCGCCAGCCGAGAGGCGAACCCCAGCAGGTCGCGGTGGTCCTCCTCCGGCATCTGGGCCAGCGCGTCCGCGGCGTCCGCGAAGAGCGGGAAGCCCTGGCGGCCCACCTCCGTGGTCACCCGCGCAGAGAGGTCCAGGAAGGCGGCGCGCTGCTCCGCGGCCACGTGCTCCAGCAGGCGCGGGCCACGGTCGAAGTAGAGCCGCGTGTCCGCCCAGGAGGCGCGGGTGACGGCGCGCGCGAAGCGCAGGAACGGCTCGCGGTCGTCCTCGGACAGGCCGGCGAAGATTGCCGGGCTGCCCTCCAGGCAGGTGTTGGCGAGTTCGTAGGACCGCTCCGTGAGTTGATCCACCACGTCCACCAGCCGTCCCACGGACGGCAGCGGCAGGCTGCGCAGCAACGAGGGGCTGACCTGGAAGTACAGCGCCGCCAGCGCAATGGACTTCCAGTTCCCGCGGCACAGCCGCTCACCCTGCCCGGCCCACGCCTCCATGTCCTCCGTGTTCAGGACGGCGAGCGCATCCGGGGTGGCCTTCAGGAAGGCGGCCGCCATGAGCGAGGACGAGGCCGCCAGCCGCATGGCCGTATCGGCCCATTCGTGCAGGCCGTCCGCGCCCAGGCGCCCGACGATCTCCGGGCTGGCGCGGAAGTACTCCGCCGCGGCCTCCCAGGAACGCAGCGAGTGGTTGGCCAGCGCCACGCCGTCCCGCGCCCAGCGGTCCAGTTCCTCCGCGCCCAGTTGCGGCTCCAGCGCAGCCAGTGCGGCGCTGAAGTCGTCCGGCAGCGAAGCACCGAACCCTCTGAGTTCGGGGCCGTAGCGGGTGCTGAGATCGGACAAGAGCGTCATACCGCTCCTCCGTGATAGCCGCGCCTGAGGAGGCGCTCGGCATCCCCAGGGGGCGGTGTTATTCGTCGAAGATCGAGGTGACGACTTCCTCAATGGAGCGCTGGACTTCACCGTCGTCGGTGAGCGCCCAGACGACCGCCACCTGGCAGGCGCGCCGCGGCGCAATGCCGCCGGCGATCAACTTGCCTGCGTAGACCAGGAGGCGCGTCGAGACGCCTTCGCCCAGGCCGTGCTCCTTCAGGTTACGCACCTTCTCCGCCAGTTTGGCCAGGTCCTGCGCCGTGGCGGCGTCCACACCGGATTCGATCTGGACGATCTCCGCCTCCTGGTCGCGCGGCGGGTAGCCAAACTCAATCGCGATGAAGCGCTGGCGGGTGGAGTGCTTCAGGTCCTTCAGCGCTGACTGGTAGCCCGGGTTGTAGGACATCACCAGGATGAAGCCGTCAGCCGCCTCCAGCAGTTCGCCGCGCTTCTCCACGGGGAGCAGGCGGCGGTAGTCCGTGAGCGGGTGGATGAGGACCGTGGTGTCCTTGCGGGCCTCCACGATCTCGTCCAGATAGCAGATGGCGCCCACCTTGGCCGCGCGGCTGATGGGGCCATCGATCCAGCGGGTCTCGTCGCCCTCCAGCAGGTAGCGGCCCACCAGGTCGGAGGCGGTGAGGTCTTCGTGGCAGGCCACGGTGATCAGTGGCACGCCCTCCTCGTGGGAGCGCGAACCCTTGTTGTGGAGGCGCCAGGACATGTACTCCACGAAACGCGTCTTGCCCGCGCCCGTGGGGCCCTTCAGGAGCACCGGGATGCGCCGTTCATAGGCCATCTCGAAGAGTTCCACTTCGTCCTGGATCGGGAGGTAGTAGGGCTCATCCGTGATGCGGAAGTCTTCGACCGCGATCTGCTTGAACCCGGCTGCTTCAGTCGTCAATGCGGTCATCCTGCCTGCGCGCCGGGCCGCGAGGCCTTGCGCTGAACTGTTCCGCCCGGAGTCCGGTGCGGACGCTGGATCCTACTTGTTGCGGGCGCTGGAGCGAGTGGTCTTGCCTGGCGCCTTGGCGACCGCAGTCTTCGGCGCCGTCTGCTTAGTGGTCTTGGTCGCGGGCTCTGTGGCGGTCTTGGTGGCGGTCTTGGTGGCGGTCTTGGTGGCGGCCGTGGCCGTCGTCTTGGCCGTGGTCGCTGCCTTCTTCGCGGCAGGCTTGCTCGCCGCGGGCTTGGCGGCCGCCGTGGACGCGGCCTTCGCCGTGCCTCGAGCGGTCGGCTTCGCCTTGGCGGCGGCTGCCGCAGGGCGCGTGGCGGACTTGGCCTTCGGCTTCGTGGCGGGCTTTGCCGCTGCCTTCGCCGCAGGTTTCGAGGCCTTCCCCGACTTTGAGGCGGACTTGGACGCCGACTTCGCCGGGGGCGACTTCGGCGCCACGGGCGTGGGTACGATCCGGGCGGTGCCCTTGGGGCGCGCGCGGTTCACGCGGTTCAGGAACTGCGTCCACGCCTTCTCCATGCGCTCGCGCAGTTCCACCTCGGTGCCGGCGTTCTCGACCTTGACGTCGGCGAACTCGAGGCGCTCCTTGTTGGACATCTGCGATTCGATGCGCGCCATGGCGGCTTCTTCGGACAGCCCGTTGCGGCTGCGGAGGCGCTCCACGGCGGTCTTCACCGGCGTGGTCAGCACCCACACCTCGTCCGCCAGGTCCTGCCAGCCAGCCTCCAGCAGCACGGCTGCTTCCAGGACGATGACAGCGTCCTTGTCCTGCGCCCGGATCTGGCGGATCTCTTCCAGGATCAGGCCGCGGATCTCAGGCCAGACGATCCCGTTCAGACGATCCATCTGCTCTGGCGCGCCAAAGACCTTGCCGCCCAGCACCCGCCGATCCACCGTGCCATCCTTGCCCACGATGTCGTGGCCAAAGGCGTTGACGACCTTCTGGAAACCGGGGGTGCCTGGTTCGTAGGAGCGGTGGCCCAGACGGTCGGCGTCTATGACCGTCGCCCCAAATTCGCGCAGCATCTCTGCTGCGGTTGACTTACCCGAGGCAATCCCTCCGGTGAGGCCGATGACAGTCATTATGTACTCCAGGTCCGCCGGGATCTTGATTGTATTTGCGCGCACATACGTGCGCAAACACTCCCGTAAGCGTTAGACCTCTGGCCCGTCAGAGCGTAACCCGCCCGGATGAGAACGCAAGAGCAATGGAGACTCTGTGCGAGATTGAAGAGGATCGACGCCTTCCCATAAAACGACAGGGCGGCAGGCAAATCGCCTGCCGCCCTGATGTGGTCAACCCTCAGTGAGAGCGATTATGTCTAATAATAGCAACTACTGGCTATTTCTTCAACTCTTCGATCAGCGCCGGGATGACCTGCTTCCAGTCCCCCACGACGCCATACTTGGAGAAGTCGAAGATGTTGGCGTCCTTGTCCCGGTTCACGCCCACGATCGTCTTGGACCCGGAGGCGCCGGCCATGTGCTGGCTGGCGCCCGAGATGGCGATCGCGATGTAGAGGTCCGGGGTGACCACCTTGCCCGTGAGGCCGATCTGCTCGCTGGGCGGGAACCACCCCAGGTCCACTGCGGCCCGCGAGGCGCCCACGGCGGCCTTGTCCTTGCCCAGTGCGGCCGCCAGTTCGCGCAGCGTCTCGAAGCCCTCCGGAGCGCCGAGGCCACGGCCACCGGCCACCACGATGGGAGCGTCCGTCAGGGCCAGGCCCTCTGACTCCGTGACTTCCTTGCCCACCACGTTCACGCGGCTCGCGCCGGCCGCCGGCAGTTCGGCGGTCTCGGACGCGCCGGCGCCGGTGGCCTCGTCAAACGACTTGGGCCGCACGGTGGCGATCGCCGGGTTGGTGGCGATGGTGTAGGTGGCCTGCGCGTTGCCGCCGTAGGCCGGGCGGGTGAACTGCAGGGCCCCGCCGGCGTCTTCCACCTTCACGCAGTCCATGGCCACCGCGGTGTTGAGGCGGTGCGCCAGGCGCGGGCCCAGTTCACGGCCAGCGGTGGACTGCGCCATCAGCACCAGCGTGGCGCCGGACTGTTCCACCGCGGCCTGCACCGCAGGCAGCCACTGCTCGCCGCGGAAGGTGTCGTAGTTCGCGTCGTCGGAGACGAACGCCTTGGAGGCGCCCGCCGCCTGTGCGGCCGCCGCGGTCGCGCCGGAGCCCAGCAGGCTCACGGACACGCTGCCGCCAGCGGCCAGGGCGGCCGCGCCGCCCAGCAGTTCCAGGGTGACCGTGCTCGGCGCGCCGTTCTCCAGCTCACCGACCACGAGGATGTTCTGAGGCATGTTCTCTCGTTCTCCTTCTGCCCCGCGCGGGCTCTCCCGGGAGCGCCCGTGGGGTGCGGGGCTGGCCTAGATGAGCTTGTCCGCGCGCAACTTGCTGACCAGCGCGGCCGCCTGCTCCTGCGGGGTGTCGCCCGCGATGAACTCGACCTGCGCGCCCTTCTCAGGGATGAACAACTTCTGCAGTTGCAGGCGCGAGCCGGCCTTGCCCACCTCGGACGGGTCCAGGCCCAGGTCGCCGGCCTTCATCTGGGTGACGGTCTTCTTGGCGGCGGCCATGATCTGGGGCAGTTTCGGGTAGCGAGGCTCGCCGAACTCGTTGGAGACCGTGACCACGGCCGGGAAGGGCACCTGCACCGTCTCAAAGCCGTCCGCCAGGACGCGCTCCACGGACAGGGTCTCGCCCTCCAGCGAGGCGCCCTTGGCGATGGTGGCCACAGGCCAGTCCAGGATTTCGGCGATCAGCAGGCCCACTTGGCCCATGTCCCAGTCGGCCGCCTGGCGGCCGCAGAACACGGCGTCCACGTCGCCCAACTTCTGGATCGCGGACGCGAGCACCTTGGCGGTGGTGTGCGAGTCGCCGTCCTCGAACGCGGGGTCGTTCAGCAGCACGCCCTCGTCGGCGCCCATGGCGAGCACCTGCTTGATGGCGGCCTGGGCGCTCTCGGCGCCCATGGAGATGACCGTGACCTTGCCCTCGCCGCCGGCCTCCTTGATGCGGAGCGCGGCCTCCGCGGCAATGGCGTCAAACTGCGAGAGGACGGGCGCGATGCCCTGCGCCGGGACCACCTTGTTGGTCGCGGCATCGATCTTGAACGCCGAGGGCGGCGTCTCCGGGTCCGGAATCTGCTTCGCGCAGACCACGATGTGCATGCTCTTGGCTCCTTCACTGCGAGGCTTGGAAGCCCCGCACGCCTTTGAGAACGGGACGCGCGGCCCCGTCCAGTCTCCTCAGGGTTCTGGAGCGCGCTTCGCTGCTCGACGCCCACTGATGGGTCGCCGGCGCGCCCCCGCCATCCTACCGGCCGGTCAGTCTGAAGAATCGCCCGCCGCGGCGGGAGTCTCCTCCTTGGCCTTCGGACCAAACACAGCATCCTCCAGCAGTTCCGCAATGTCGAAGGGCCGCATGCGGCCTTCTTCCTCCGGCTGCACGGCAGGGACGCCGTCCTCGAACATCTGGATGCAGAACGGGCAGTTGGAGATCAACTGGCTGGCGCCCGTGTTGATGGCCTCCTCCGAGCGCACGTGGTTCACGCGGCGCTCGCCCACCTCTTCCTGCCACATGTTGCCACCGCCCGCGCCGCAGCACAGTCCCTTGGAGAGGGTGCGCTGCATCTCCGTCAGCGTGGCGCCGGGCACCATCTCGATGATCTGGCGCGGCGCATCGTAGATGCCGTTCATGCGTCCCAGGTAGCAGGAGTCGTGGTAGGTCACGTCCGCCGCAATGGGGTGCGTGGCCTTCAGCGAGCCGTCCTGCATGGCCTTGCTCAGGAACTCCGTGTGGTGGAGCACCTCGAAGTAGCCGTCAAACTGCGGGTACTCGTTCTTGAACGTGTTGAAGCAGTGCGGGCAGTTGGTGATGACCTTCTGCACGTTCTTGGCCTTGAAGGTCTCCACCAGTTGCTGCGCCAGGATCTGGTAGAGGTACTCGTTGCCCAGGCGGCGAGCCGGGTCGCCGTTGCAGGTCTCTTCCTGCCCCAGCACCCCGAAGGAGGCGCCGGACTCCCGCAGCAGGCGGAAGACGGCGGTGGTGACAGGCAGATTGCGCTCCACGAGCGAACCGGAACACCCCACCCAGTAGAGGTACTCCTGCGACCCGTCGAAGAGGGGGACGTCTCCCAGGCCCTCCATCCACGTGGTGCGCTCCAGCGAAGTGCCGCGCCACGGGTGACCGCGCATCTCCAGGTTCTCCAGCGCCCCCTGCGCGGTGGCCGGGATGCGCGCCTCGTTCATCACGAGGAACCGGCGCATGTCCACGATGGTGGGGACGTGCTCGATCATCACCGGGCACTCCTGCACGCAGGCGCCGCACGTGCGGCACGCCCAGAGCGTCTCGTCCAGGATGACCTCGCCCACCAGCGCCACCGGAGAGACCTCGCGGCCGGCGTCGCCGTGCTCGTGCCGATGCTGCTGAATCGCCGGCCCCACGTCCGCCAGGTGCGCCTTCAGGTCCTGGATGAGGTGCATCGGCGACAGCGGCTGCCCGGCGATGTTGGCCGGGCACACGTCCGTACAGCGCCCGCAGCGCACGCAGGCGTCCAGTTCGAACAACTGCTTCCAGGTGAAGTCCTGGACGTACCCCACACCGAAGACCTCTTGCTCCTCGATGTTCTCGATCTTGGCGAGGCGGCCCTGGGAGTCCGTGCGGAGGAAGAAGGCGTTGATGGGCGCGAAGAACAGGTGGTCCAGGCGCGTGAAGACGATCATGCCCAGCCACAGGAAGGCGATGCTGACGTGCACCCACCAGGTGGCCTCGTGCAGGAAGAGCACCTGGTCTTCCGCGAAGTTGAAGATCTCCAGGCCCTTCGCAAAGGCGAAGCCGCCGAAGGACCACACCGCCCAGTCCGGGTGCGCGTCCAGTTCCGTCACCAGGATGCGCGCACCCTCCACCACGAACCCCGTGAGCAGCACCAGCCCGAGGCCCACGATGATGATGTGGTCCTCCAGCCGCTCGTCCCAGCGGATGCGATGGAAGTCCGCGAAGTAGCGTCGGTAGAGGGCCATGCCCACACCGACCAGGCCGATGACGCCGAAGAGGTCGCCATAGAAGGAGAAGAACAGGTAGTAGTCGCCGTGGAGGAAGTTGAGCGGCGTGTCCGCCTCAATGGCCACCTGCGCGGTGACCAGCGTGAGCACCACGATGGAGGACATGATGCACCAGTGCATGATGCCCGCGTAGCGGTCGCGGCGGACCTTGTCCTGCGCCAGGCCCAGGCGCGCGGTGTTCCTCAGCCGTTGCGGGATGTCCCGGAACAGCCCGGGGGTGGGCCGGCCGATGCCCCAGAGCGAGGCGTGGCGGACGAAGCCCCAGACCAGCAGGCCCACCAGCGCCGCGAAGAAGACGTAAACCGCCCACGGGCCGGCCGGCACGTTGAAGAAGATCTCCCGCCCCGCCTCGTCCCGAGGTGCGGTGGCGGTGGCATAGAAGCCCAGCGCGGACATGCCGACGGCCGGTCCCCACCATCCGCCCACCAGACGCTGAGCGCGGTTCGGGGTGTCCCTTGGTGCCGCCATGGGTGCTCCTTCTGTGCTCCGCGTGTCAAAGTCCCGGCCGCTGCGTCAATCGGTGCGGGTCAATCGGTGCGATCGACCGGCGCGGTCCGGGCTCGCGTTGCCCACCCTACTCGCTAGTTCGCCGGTTCGCCGTACATCTCGCGCAGGTCGTTCTTCAGGATCTTGCCCAGGTGGTTCTTCGGCAGTTCGTCCACCCACTGGTAGGAGGCGGGCGCCTTGTAGGACGCCAGGCGCGACTTCACGTACTCCGTCAGATCAGCCTCGCTGGGCCGCATGTCGCCGCCCCCCGGGACCAGGATGGCCTTCACCACCTCGCCCCACTCCACGTCCGGCACGCCAATGACGGCGGCTTCCTCGATACCCGGGTGGTCCTCCAGGACCTGCTCGATCTCGGCGGGGCCAATATTCTCGCCGCCGCGGATGATCATGTCCTTGATGCGGCCGGTGATGAAGAGGTAGCCGTCCTCGTCAATCTTGCCCACGTCCCCGGTGTGGAGCCAGCCGTCCACGATCGCGTCCGCCGTGTCGCCGTCGCGCTTGTTGTAGCCGCGCATCACACGGTCGCCGCGGATGCAGATCTCGCCGATCTCGTTCGGGCCCAGGATGCGCCCGTCCGGCGCCATGGTGACCACCTCGATGTCCGGCATGGTGCGGCCCACGGAGCGCAGGCGCAGGAGTTTCTTCTCGTTCTCCTCCGGCGTGCCGTCCAGGCGATGGTCGTCCGGGCCCAGGAAGGTCATGGAGCCAGTGGCCTCCGTCTGGCCGTAGGCGTTCATCAGCCCCACGTCCTTGCCGTCCGGGCCAAAGACGTCCACCGCGCGGCGCACCACCTCGTACGGCATGGGCGCGGCGCCGTAGGTGATCAGCCGCAGCGTGGACAGGTCGTACGTCTCGAAGTCCGGCACTTCCATGATGCGCTTGAGCATGGTGGGCACCACGAAGGCGTGCGTGACGCCCTCGGTCTGGACAAAGTCCAGCCACGCCTTCGGGTCGAAGGCCGGGAGGATCACCAGGCGCCGGCCAGAGAAGACCGTGCTCATCATGGTGGTGGCCCCGGCGATGTGGAAGAACGGCACCGAGAGCAGCACCACCTCCTGATCGTTCACCGGGTCCGCGGGCGACTGCGTGTTCACCACCAGCGCCGTCAGCGCCTGATAGGAGAGCACCACGCCCTTCGGGAGCGAGGTGGTGCCGGAGGTGAAGATGATGAGCGTGGAGTCGCCCTCGTCAATCTCGGTGAAGACGGGGATGTCCTCGCCACCCTCACACAGGGAGCGGAACGTGTGGCCTTCGCGCTCGAAGTCCAGCGGGATCGCGTTCTTGACCTGCGGCAGGCTGCTGGCGATGGACTCCCAGATGGGCCAGTAGCGCTCGGCGATGAACAGGGTGGTGACGTCCGTGGACTCCACCATGTAGGTCAGTTCCTCCGCCTTGGCGCGGAAGTTCAGCGGGACCAGCGTGGCGCCCAGCGCAGCCGTGGCGTAGTAGATCTCCACGTATTCCGGGCAGTTGACGGCCATGACGCCGACGTTCTCGCCCTTCTGCACGCCCAGCGTCTGCATGGACTGGGCAAGGCGATTCACCCGGGACTGGAGTTCCGCGTAGGTGACGCGCTCGTCGGGTCCGACCACTGCGGCCCGATCGGGCACGATCGCCGCGCTAATGGTCAGGAATTCCGCTGTATTCATCAAATGTCCCCTCAGAGCCGCGCCATGATAGGCAATCGCCTTCACAGGCGCTATCGCAATGGCGCGCGTCCTTGCTGGGCCCGATAACGAGCGTGGACGCTACGGGTTCACATGCTCGATGAACGCGTGGGTCGTGCCGTCCGCGCCGGTCCGGTAGTCGATGTGCGGCGTCCGCAGCGGCTCGTCCGAGCCCTCGATCGCGTTGGCAACCATGGACCAGAGGGCGCCGCTACACGGATCCTCGAAGACGCCCGGCGCGCCGCCCGGGTTGTAGAGCCGGCCTCGGTCGTCCGCGGGCCGCCAGTCCACCGTGCAGCCGCTGGCCTCCACGCGCCCGTCAATCGCGCGCAGGCGGCCGTCCTGCATCCCCACCACATACAGGTCACGCTCCGGGAAGGCCGTGACCTGGCCAATGGTGAACGAGTTCGCGCGGCCGGCGTCGTAATACTCCACGGCGATCTCCGCCGGGTTCGCCCAGCCCCAGATCACCACGCCAATGAAGAACATGGAGGACAGCAGCAGCGCCACGGGCCCCAGCCGAGAGGGCAGACGCGGCGCGCGACGCACTCCGTCCATCAAGCCAGCATCCATCTCAGTCCCCCGAACACGGGTTCTCCACTCGTTGCCAGTAGTGCCTGTCGTTGCCGGGAATACATCAGTTCCCAGCAACACCCGCCTGCCGCACAGAGTCAGCCAGCCGCCGTTCGAGCGCCAGTCCGTCCGCCAGCGACAGGTCCAGCCCCTCGATGATCGCACGTTTCGAGGCGCGCACGGCCTCAGGCGGAGCAGAGGCAATGCGCTCCGCCCAGCCTCGGGCCGTGTCCAGCAGGCGCGCGCGCGGCACCACGGCGTGCACCAGGCCCGCCTCCAGCGCCTGCTCGGCGTCCAGCGGCGACCCGGCGGTGACCATGCGCATGGCGTCCGAGCGCGGGATCACGCGCGGGACGGTCTGCGAACCGCCGGCGGACGGGATATAGCCCAGCGTCACCTCCGGCAGCGCGAACGAAGCATCCTCGGACGCCACGCGCAGGTCGCAGTACATGGCCATCTCGCACCCCGCACCAAAGGCGAAGCCGTGGATGGCGGCAATCAGCGGCATGGGCAGCGCGCTCATCACCCCCCACAGGTCGCGCCCCAGACGCGCCTGGCGGGCGTCGATCAGCGAGGGCGCACTGCCGAACTCCGTGATGTCCGCTCCGGCGGAGAACGCCCGGTCGCCCTCGCCGCGGAAGACGGCGCAGCGCAGGGTGGGGTCGTCGCGCAGCGCTGTGAGGACGCCCCACAGGGCGTCCCGCATGCGCATGCTCACCGCGTTCAGGCGTTCCGGGCGGTCCAGCGTGACCCAGGCAATGTCGCCTTCGCGCTCGAACCGGATCAACGGACGGTCATCACCCATATCTGCCAATCGAAGTCTGCCCGTCGAAGGGCATGAAGTCGGACGGCGTCAGCGCACCCAGTCCGGCTTCTTGATGGCGCTCACCTCGGAACGATCGTGGGACTGCTGGACCTCGGTGTTGATCTTCTCGGCCAGGCGCTGCATGAGCGCGGAACCCGGCGTCATCTCGCCCGAGCGCCAGCGGCGCAGCGTGGCGCGGTCCTTCTTGTCCATGTCCAACGCCACGAGTTCGTCGATCACCGCCTCGAACATGCGGTGGCACTCTTCCACGGAAAACTGCACTTGCATGGCTTAGGACCTCACCTTGAGTTTGCCGCGCTGGCGCATCATGCGGCGCGTGCGTTCGTCAATGAAGTTGCCGATCGCCTCGTTCAGGTGCTCCGTGAACTCGTCCAGGCCGGAGGTCGCCAACGCATGGTCGCGGCGCCATTCCCGGATCTGGTCCTTGGTCTCTTCCGAGAGGTCGACGTGGTCCAGCACGCTCGAGGTGACGAGCGAGAGCACCACGTGCGCCTCTTCCGTGTTCAGGACAACGTTCATCCTGCCCCTTCCTGTTCCTGTTCCCTCCGGCCCCGTGGCCGGCCCGCCTCCGATGACTGTACCGAAGGCTGCCCACGCGTGAGCCTACTCGCCGATGAAGTTTGGCGGGCGCTTTTCCGCAAAGGCGCGCACGCCTTCCGCGCGGTCCGCTGTGGACTGCAGCAGCACCGTCAGGTCTAACTCGTAGCGCAGCGCGGCCGCCAGGGGCATCTCCACCCCGCGGTGCACCGCCTCCTTCGCCAGGCGCGTGGCGATGGGGCCGCGCTGGGCCACCTCCGCCGCGATCGCCTGCGCGTGCGCCACCACCTCGGACGGTTGCACCACCGCAGACACGAGGCCGATGCGTCGCGCCTCCGCGGCGTCCACCTCCTCGCCCGTCAGGATCAGGCGCAGCGCCTGGGCGCGCCCCACGGCGCGAGGCAGTCGCTGCGTCCCGCCGCCTCGAGGCACGGCGCCCTCCTGCGTGTCAGCCATGGCGAAGCGGGCGTCCGCAGCGGCCACGCGGATGTCGCACGCCAGCGCCAGTTCCAGCGCCACGGAGCGCACCTCGCCACGCAGCGCCGCGACCACCGGCTGGGGGATGCGCGCGACCGCCTCGATGCCCGCCGAGAGCGCGGCCAGGCCCGGCAGGCCGTCCGGCTCGGCGAGCGCCGCCGCAGTCCAGCCGCGGCCGAAGTCCCCGTCCGAGGCCAGCACCACGCAACGCACGGCCGGGTCCGCAGCCACGGCTTCGGCGGCTGCGCCCAGCGTGTCCAGGAGCGCGCGGTCATATGCGCCGTCCGCAGGGGCAATGGTGATGGTGGCCACGTGGCCGGCGACGAGCGAACGGACGAGCGACACAGGCCCTCCCCTTGGCCTCCACCTCGCATCCTCCCCTCCTGCCGCGCCGCTCAGGCGCAGTGGGACGCGCTGCGAGGTGGGCCATGTGCCCCTAGCGTAGACGGCGACGGGGTGTGCCTGCGACGATCGGGTCTCCACACCTACAGACTGACATCGTGTGTGACGTGAAGTGACGCGGCCTCCGGCAGCGGGGGCGCCATCGTGCAGGGAGTGCTGGATGGACCTGGGACTGAAGGGGCGTTCGGTCGTAGTGACCGGCGCCAGCCGCGGAATTGGCCGGGCGATCGCCGGGGCATTCGCCGCGGAGGGCGCGCACCTGACGATCGTGGCGCGCACCGAGACGGACATCCGCGCCACCGCGGCCGTGCTCCAGGCCGCCTACCCGGGCGTCCCGGTGCAGCCCCTGGCGGCGGACATCACCGTGCCGGCGGACGCGTCTCGCATCGTGGAGGCGGCGGTGGCGGCCCACGGCGGGCTGGACGTGCTGGTGAACAACGCCGGCGGCACCGTGCGCGAGGGCTCGCTGGAGGAACGCTGGGAGGGCTCCTTCGGCCTGAACGTCACCTCTGCACTGCGCCTCATGGAGGTGGCCCGCGAGCACCTGAAGGCCTCCGGGCAGGGCGCCGTGGTCAACATCGCCTCGATCTACGGGCGGGAGTTCGCCCCCACGGCCGCGCCGGCGTACACCTCCACCAAGAGCGCCATGATCGCCATGACCAAGTCCTACGGCATGGCCTGGGCCGCGGACGGCATCCGCGTCAACAGCGTGGCCCCCGGCTCGATCGTCTTCGAGGGTGGCTCGTGGGGCCGTCGCGTGGAGAGCGACCCGGAGGGCATGCGACGCTTTGTCGCGGACAACATCGCCTCCGGCCGCTTCGGCCAGCCGGAGGAGGTGGCCGCCGCCGTAGTCTTCCTGGCGTCGCCGGCCGCCTCCTGGGTGGTGGGGGCGTGTCTGAACGTGGACGGCGGGCAGTCTCGCTCCATCATCTAGCCGCATCTCCAGTGCGGCCACCAGAGCGTGGCCACGGTTGCCCGCGTCCGGCAGGCCGGGGATGATGAGGCCCACCTCGGTCCGAGGGGACAGGTTGGAAGGACAGGCCCATGCGCTTCAAGCGGAGTGATGTGCCCGGCATGTTGATCGCAGTGCTGGGGCCGGTGGCCCTGATGTTCCTGCTGCTGGAGTCCTACCAACTCTGGGATCACCACGGCACCCCCATCCTGGGCATCCTGTCCGCGAACCTGGCCATCGTTGGTGGCCTGGTGGGTGGGTTCTGGCGCTTCGTACGCGCCCGAGACGTCGTGATCGGCCTCGCGCTGGCGCTGGCTCTAAGCGTCATCGGGGTGCTGATCCTCCAGCAGGTGGGCGAGGACGGGACGGCCGCCGCCACGCTGCTCAAGGTCGTCGCCGTGATGCTGTTCCTGGCGTTGAACGTGGTCGTGGTCCAGCAGTTCCTGGTGCACGGCCTGAACCCGATCCTGGTCCGCCGGGAGGAACGCCGGGCGGCCCTCCTGGAAGAGCAGGCCTAGCCGGGGCGGCGCACATGCCAGACCTGCCCGCACTCTCCCCCCTCCGCACCGCGTCCGTACACATGCTCGCCCGCTGGATGGGCGAACGCTTCTATCGCACCTTCCGCCTGGCCGAGGACGACCGCGCGCCGTTCGACGCGGTGCTGCAGCAACGCGAGCGCCGCGTGGGAGTCACCGCCGGCGTCCTCTGGGACGAGGCCGTGGCGGCCCCCGGCGCCGCAACCCTGGCGGAGATGCTCACGAGCGACGCCGCCGCCGAGCCCGGCATCGAGGACGGCGCCTACGCCATCTGGGTGCCGCCGCAGGCCACGCTGCCCACGGAAGAGCCGGGCGTCTCCAACCTCCGCATCTTCCTGACCAACGGCCTGAAGTACATGCAGCCCGGCGAGCGCCGAGAGGTGCGCCTGCCCGTCTCCGTGAAACTCGCCAAGATGGACACGGAGGGCGCGTACGTCTCCGTGACCGGCGGGCTGTCCTCGCAGTGGCTCGCCATGTCAGACGGCATGCCCGGCTCCTACCACCTGGACTCGCGCTCCATCCACCGGCTGTCGGAGGAAGAGGCGGAGACGGAAATCCTGGTCACGCGCGTGCGGGACCGGGCCGCCGTGCTGCAGCCCGGCGAACTGAGCGACGTCCCCCTGCACGACTACTGGCTGGTGTCCCGCCTGCCCGACACCACGCCGCCCGGCGTCACGGTCATCGCCGCGCCGCCGCAGGTGGACCCCCTGGACGGCACCGGCATCCGTCGCCACTTCCGGCGCGAGGTGCAGCGCGCGGTGGACCAGAAGCAGCAGGGCGACGCCGACCTGGCGGTGCTGGTGGTGACGGCGCCCGTGGCGCACATGAAGGACGAACTGGTCACCGCGTCGCTCAAGGGCATGAACCCCGTCCTGTACGGCGCGCTGGACCTGGTGGCGCTGGTGGCGGACGGCGCGGTGCGCCAGGTGCTGCAACCGCGCAGCCTGCCGTGGGAGGAGCCACGGTGAGCGGCCCCATCATCCGCGAGGCCACCCCCGCGGATGCCGAGGCCGTGCGCAGCCTGGTCACCCGCTCGTTACTCGCCGCCGGCTTCCCGCCGCCAGACGCGGACCTGGACCACGACATCCTGGACCTCTCCTACTATGCCGCCGGCGGCCGCCGCATCTGGGTCGCCGAACGCGACGGCGACGTGGTGGGCTGCGCCGCGCTGGACCGAGGCGAGGAGCGCGCCGCCGTGCTGCGCCGCCTGGCCGGCGGCGGCCTGGAGGCGCTGGTGGAGACGGCGGTGGATCACGCACGGACGCAGGGACTGGCTGCCGTGGAGACCGTGCTGCCGCCCGGCCTGCCCGGGACGCGCGAAGCGTTGAGCCGCGCCGGTTTCACCTCCACCGGCGGCGCGAAGGGCATGCTCCTCAGGCTGGACCTCTAACGCGCGAGACACGTCGCGGAGGCTGCCTTCGGACGCAGCGGGAGCGCGCGACGCTGCTGGCCGGCTCCGCCCACGACGCGGAGGCCGTCCAGTTCCAGATGGACCTCCACGACCTGGACGTCCCCTCGATCGAGATCGAGGCGGCGCGCTACCTCGCGACAGCGTCCTCGCGCGGGACGTCCACCACGTAGGTGCCGGCGATGCTGTCGTGCCAGGTCTGGCGGTGGCGCGAGCGGACCATCCACACGTAGCCGACGAAGAACGCGGCGCCGCTCAGCCACGATCCCGCCACGCGCGCCGCCGCACGCCCCGCCCCCGGCGGCTCGCCGTCCGCCCGCACGATGCGGACGCCCAGCAGGTTCGCCCCCGGCGTCCAGCCGTGCATCCAGAACAGCCAGTCGTAGCCGCTGCTCAGCACGAACCGAGGCGCCAGCGCCACCAGGTCGAAGTCGCCGGAGGGGGAGCCCGGCACGTTGCCGGTGATGACCGTGACCGTGATCACGATCGTGGCCCAGAGCAGCGTCTTGGCTGCCTCGTCCACCACCCATGCGCCCAGCCGCCGTGCGAACGAGGCGTACTCGCGGTCCGTCGCCGCCGCGTAGTGGGAGCGCAGCCCCCGCATCGCCGCCTGCGCCGCACCCTCCGGAACCGCCCCCGGCAGAGGCCCTCCCAGGCTGCCGTCGCCCTCCCAGCGCGGGCCGGGATGGCCCGCGCGTCCCACCGGGAGCGACGGCTCGCCTGGGCTGGTCATCTAGGCGTGGTTCGCGATGGCGCCGTCAACGACGATGGTCTCCGCGTTGACGAAGTTCGTGCGGTCGGAGGCCAGGTAGACCACCGCGCCCTGGATGTCCTTCGGCTGGCCCAGTCGCCGGAGCGGGACGTAGCGCTCCAGCACCTCCGCCAGCGCGCGGTCTGACTGCGGCCCGGGCACGCCCTCCATAAAGCCGATCACAATGGCGTTGACGGTCACCCGGTCCTCCACCAGCGGCTCGCCCCGGCCCCACTCGATCGCCAGGTTCTTGGTGAAGCCCAGCACCGCGCCCTGCGACGCGCCATAGAGCGCGCAGTTCGGGATGCCTCGGTCGTGCACGCCAGAGACGAAGTTGATGACGCGGCCCTTGCCGCGCGGGACCATGTGCTTGCCCACCGCCAGCGTCGCCGTGAAGACCGCCGTGGCGTTGCGGTCCAGTTCCTGCTTCCAGTCCGCCAGGCTGGACTCCAGCACCGGTTTGATGTTCGCCATGTGTCCGGCGTTCACCAGGATGTCGATGGGCGCAACGTCCGTCTCCAGCGCCTCCACCGCCGCCTCCACGGAGGCGAAGTCCGTCAGGTCCACCGTCTTCGCCCTGCCGCCCTGCGAGCCCGCGGCCCAGCACTCGTTCAGGATGGAGTTCGCCTCCACCTCGTCACGCTGAGCGCGGCTCAGGGTGGTCACGGAGACGGTGGCGCCCGCCTCCGCCAGCGCCACGGCGGCGGCGCGCGCCAGCGGGCCGGTGGCGCCGGTGACCAGCGCGTGCTTGCCCTTCAGGTCAAACATCTGCATCTCGTTAGCCCTCCGCCCGAGGCGCCAGGCCGGCCGGCGTGAGGCCGGCGGCAATGGCGCCACCATCGATCAGCACGGTCTCCCCGCTCACGTAGCCTGCGGACGGGCTGCAGAGGTAGACCGCCAGCGGCCCGATCTCCCGCAGGAAGCCGATGCGCCCCGCAGGCTGCTTCTCGCCCAGGCCCGTCAGCACCTCCTCCTCCTCCGTCTTGGGGAAGAGGCCGGGGCCAATGCAGACCGCGCGGATGTTGTCGCGCGCGTAGGTCATGGCTAGCGCCTTGGTCAGTTGGATGACCCCACCCTTGGCGATGGAGTACATGAAGTTGTTGCGCCCGCCTCGGAACCCCCACCCGGAGGTGATGTTCAGGATGGTGCCGCCGCCGTGCTCCAGCAGGTGCGGCACCAGCGCGCGCGAGCAGTAGAAGGCGGACGACAGGTTCGAGTCGATTCCGCTGTGCCAGTCCTCGTCCGTCAGTTCCGGCAGGGTCTTGCCGCGGCCGGAGCCGCCCAGGCCAGCGTTGTTGACCAGGATGGAGACGCGCCCCATCTCGCTCGTGGCCCGCGCCACCATCTCGTTCACCTGTGTCGAGTCCGTGACGTCGCAGCCGGAGATGCCCAGGTAGCGCCGCCCCTTGGCGCGGACCTCCTCGCCCACGTCTTCGATGGGGCCGGGACGGCGTCCCACCCCCACAATGTCCGCCCCGGCCTCCGCCAGGTGCAACGCCATCTCCCGCCCCAGGCCGGTGCCGGACCCGGTGACGATGGCGCACTGCCCGGTCAGGTCAAACTGATCCAGGATGCTCATGCTGCTCCTCCCCCCACTGGCAACGCTCCCGGACGGAGGCGCCAGGCGTCCTTGTCTTCACTGGACCACGCCGCATGTCTGCGGCTGGCCCTCACAGGTGCTGTAGCAGGCCGCCGTCCACAGGGATGACCTGCCCGGTGATGTTCCGCGAGGCGGCCTCGCTTGCCAGGAAGAGGGCCAGCGGGCCCACGTCCTCCGCACGCCCTCGCCCGCTCGGCGGCCCGGAGGCCGCGGCGGGCTCGGCATCTCCCGCGCTGACCGCGTCGGGCAGCGCGGTCGCATCCGCGCGGAAGCGCTCGTCCATCCAGTCCATCCAGCCCAGCGCGATCGCGTTCACCGCCACGCCCTGCGGCGCCAGTTCGCGCGAGGAGGCGCGCACCAGCGCCTGCACCGCCCCGTGCGCCGAGGCGAAGGCGGCCGTGTTCGGCGCCCCCCGCTGGCCCAGCACGCTCGTCATGCAGACGATGCGCCCGCCGCCCTCGCGACGACGGAACTCGTCTGCCGCCGCGCGGATGGCGAAGAAGTGCGCATTGAAGTTCACCTGCATCACGCGCGCCAGGTCCGTGTCCGTGGTCTTCTGGATGGACTCGCCCAGGAACGCGTCCGGCGCCACCACCACCACGTCCAGACCGCCCAGGTCCTTCACGATCTGGCGCGTGGTGACCTGCACGTTCTTGCCCAGCGTCACGTCCATGATGTACTCGGGCGCGCGGCGGCCCAGCGCCTCCACCGCGCGACGCACCGCGCGGGCGCGCATCACGGCCTCGTCCGGCGTGAGCGCGCATAGCGCAACGTCCGCCCCTGCCTGCGCATAGGCGCGCGCGATCACTCCGCCCGCCGGGTTGTCCGCGCCGATCACCATGGCGCGCCTGCCCGTAAGGTCCATCACCCCCGCATGGGGTAAGGATGGCGGCTGAGAGGAGGATGGGGACATGTGGGTACGCCTCGTCCGTGGTGTGCGCTCGGCCCGTGCGCCCGCATGGTCAGAGGGCGCCCGCCGCGACCGCGACCAGGACGGCAGCACCGAGCGCGATTCTATACCAGACGAACGCGGCCAACGTCCGACGCTGGATGAAGCGCATGAAGACGCCGATCACCAGCGCTCCCACGGCGGCCGCCGTGACCGCGCCCACCACCAGCGGCCCCCACGCTACCTCCTCGCCGCCCGTCAGGGCCTCGGCCATGGAGAGGATGCCGGCGCCCAGGATCACCGGGGCGGAGAGGAGGAAGGAGAACCGCGCCGCCGAGATGCGGTCGAAGCCCAGCGCGCGCCCCGCGGTGATGGTGGCCCCGGAGCGCGACACGCCCGGGATCAGGGCCGCCGCCTGCGCCACGCCCACGGCAAACGCGCGGCCCGGCGTCATGTCCAGCAGCCGCCCCACGAGCCCGCCCCAGCGGTCCGCCAGGCCCAGCAGCACGCCGAAGAGGATGAGCATCACGCCCACCACCACCGGCTCACGCGCATGCTCGTCGATCCAGTCCGAGAAGAGCGCGCCCACGATCACGGCGGGAATGGTGGCCAGCACCAGCCACAGGCCCAGGCGTGCCCGGGGGCTCCAGCGGCGGACCGCCACGCCCTCCGTCGCCACGTCACGCAGGCCGGCCGCGACAATGGCCGCCCAGTCGCGCCAGAAGTAGCCGATCACCGCCACCACGGTGCCCAGGTGCAGGGCGACGTCGAACGTGAGCGAGGAAGGCTCGCGGCCCAGGACCCGCGGCACGAGCACCAGGTGCCCGGACGAGGAGATCGGCAGGAACTCCGTCAGCGCCTGCACGACGCCGAGGAGGACCGCTTCCAGGTACTGCCCGGCGTCCGCTTCCACCTTGCGACACTAGCGGATGCGGACCCTGCGCGGTCGAGCGTGAGGCGGCGCAGCCCTACGCTGGCCCTCGTGGATCCCCTGGACCTGGTGCTGGCCGCAGACCGCGTGGGTATCGTCGCGTTCGCCATCTCAGGCGTCGCCGTGGGCCTGCGCGCGCGCATGGACCTCTACGGCCTGGCGCTGCTGGGGATGATCACCGCGCTCGGCGGCGGCGTCACGCGCGACGTCGTGATCGACGACATCCCGCGTGTGTTCCAGAACATCGACTACCTGTATTTCGCCGCCGGCGCCACCGCGCTCGCCGTACTGGCAGGCGCGCTGGGCTGGCGTGCGCCGGGGCCCATCCTGAAGACCGCGGACGCCCTGGGCACCGGCGCCTTCGCCCCCACCGGCGCCCTGCTGGCGTACGAGGCGGGCCTGGAGTGGCCCGCCGCCATCATCCTCGCCATCCTCACCGCCACCGGCGGCGGCATCGTGCGAGACGTGCTGGCCACGGAGGTCCCCAGCGTGCTGCACACCGGCCTCAACGCCACCGCCTCGATCCTCGGCGGCGGCGTGACGGTACTCCTGATTGACGACCCCACCGTCGCGCTGCTCGCCGGCGGCGCCGTGGCAGCCACCGTCACCGGCCTAGGCCACCTGGGCTGGGTGCGCATGCCTCGCCTCACCCACCTGGAGTAGCCGGCCCCCCGGGAGCAGCCCCCTCCCCACCTCGGGGCTTTCGAGGCGCCTCGAGACGCCTCGAAACGCCGTGCGAGGGCTCGCAACCGCCGCCCTGCGTACGATGGGCACATGGCAAGCAACCGTGAGCGACAGGCCGAGCAGATGCGGGAGATGGCGGACTGGCTCCGCCTCACCTTCCCCAGCATCCCGCCCGCCATGGGCTGGGACGGCGACCCGTGCTGGGTCTCCTTCATGATGACCCGCGACGCCGAGCACAACCCGCCCTTCTATTGGCTGGGCCGCGCGCTGGACGTGGTAGAGGCCGCCGGCGCCACGGACTTGTTCGGCGAACGCCTCCGCTCCGCCCACGGCGCCGAGCACTGCCAGGGCACGGACGACCGTGACGAGCGCGTGCAGGACGTGCTCTCGGAGGCGTGCGCCTTTGCCTGGGCCACGGAGCACCTCGGCCCGGTGGACGTGGACCCGGCGTCCGCCTCCGCGACGGAGGAGGTGGGGCCCATCCTGCTGCACGTCCCCTCCGCCAACGCCTGGGTGGCGCCCCGCCGGCTGCGAGGCGTCCCCACCATGGAGCGTCTGATGTACCAGGTCGCCGCAGTCGCCGAGACGGCGGCGAAGGCCCTCCCGGAGGCAACCTCGGACCACGGGCCGGGCGGCCGCATCGTCTACGCGGACATCTGGCACGAGCGCATGTACGCACAGAACGTGGGCTACCGCATCGACCTGACGGAGCCGCTCCAGGGCGCGGTCCGGCACTTCGCCGCGGAACACCGGCTGGGCTACGTCCTGACGCGCCCGTTCGAATGGGGTCGCCCCATCGAGGCCTGGTACTAGGCCGTGAGCCAGCGCCCGCTACGAAAGCCGGGTAGGAGCAGCAGACTGAAGGCGGCAGCATGACGGACATCTCGAACGATCCGGCGGGGCGCCTGGCCCCGGTCAACCTCTTCGAGTACGAGGCGCTCGCGAAGGACCGCCTCTCGCCGCTGGCGTGGGACTACTTCTCCTCCGGCGCCATGGACGAGGTCACCCTGCTCGACAACCGCGAGGCGTTTGAGCGCATTGCCATCCGCTACCACGTCCTGGCAGGCGTGGCGGAGCGCAACCTCTCCGCGCAGTTGCTGGGCCGCCGGCACCGCCTCCCGCTGCTCATCGCCCCCACCGCCTTCGGCCGCCTCGCGCACCCGGACGGCGAGTGCGCCGTGGCGCGCGCCGCCGCCAGCGAGGGCGTCACGCAGGTGCTCTCCACGCTCTCCACCACCAGCCTGGAGGACGTCGCCAAGGCCGCGCCGGACGGCGACCGCTGGTTCCAGTTGTACGTCTTCAAGGACCGAGGCCTGACCGCAGACCTGGTGCGCCGGGCGGAGGCGGCCGGCTACCAGGCGATCGTGATGACCGTGGACGCCCCCATGCTGGGCCGGCGCGAGCGGGACGCGCGCAACCGCTTCGCGCTGCCAGAGGGCCTCACCGCAGCCAACCTCACCGCACAACTGTCGCGCATCGGTTCGGACGGCACGGACTCCGGCCTCTTCCAGTTCTTCGCGGACGTCCTGGACCCCGGCCTCACCTGGGACGACGTGGAGTGGCTCGCCTCGCTCACCACGCTCCCTGTCCTCGTCAAGGGCGTCGTCCGAGGTGACGACGCCGAACGTGCGATCGAACGCGGCTGCGCCGGCGTGATTGTCTCCAACCACGGCGGACGCCAACTGGACACCGCCATCTCCTCGATCGACGCCCTCCCCGAGGTGGCCGAGGCGGTGGACGGCCGCGGCGCCGTGCTGGTGGACGGCGGGGTGCGGCGCGGGACGGACATCGTGAAGGCGCTGGCCCTCGGCGCCAGCGCGGTGCTCATCGGCCGCCCGGTGCTGTGGGGCCTCGCCGCAGACGGGGAGGCCGGAGTCGCGCGCGTCCTGCGCATCCTCCGCGACGAATTCGACCTGGCGATGGCCCTCTGCGGCGCCTCGAGCGTGGAGGAGTTGTGGCCCGACCTGCTGGTGTAGGACAGATGAGGGGCTGCTAGAGCGAGACCCGCTCGCGGTGTTCCTCGGCCATGCGTGCTCGACGGATCTCGTCGTGCTTCGCCGTAGCCTGACCGATCATCAGGAGCAGGAGGTCCGTGGTGCGGCGTAGTTCGGCGACGCTCCCGGACGCGTCGATGTCGTCCGCATCGGCATCGTCCTCACCGAAGAAGCGGCGACCGGTGCGTGCTTCCAGTTCCGCCATCGCCGGCTTGAAGACCTGCGCAAAGAACGGCGTGCTGAGGAATATGCGCTTCAGGCCGTGCAACTCCAGGCCCACGATCTCGCCATCCGCCACACGGAGGTACCAGGCGTCGTCCACCTCGATGCTCGTGGCCGGCCGCGGTCCGTCCAGGTGGACGAAGGCGATGTCGTCTTCTGCCTCGTAGACGAAGTGGACGTGGCTGAAGCCCTCAGGGTTGAAGCGAAGGGAGGGAGTAAGCGCGTCAGGTTTCACGTCCTACCTCCTGAAGTTCACGTACAGCGGCTCATCGTCGCGACGAAGGTCTGAGCGCAGGAAGGCGGTGACCACCCGCCCCACCGGTCCGCTGGTCTGTGCCGTGTATCGGTACTCGATGACCACGTCCAGGTAGAGGTTGTCGGGTTGCAGCCTGATGTGGTGTTTGCGGTTTCCGTAGTCCCGATCCTGGCTGACCATCTCCGGCGCACGGATCGCTTCTGCCACATCGTCCGCGCGGCCCGCGAGTTCCGGGTGGTTCGCCTCGATCTTCTCGGTCCACCGCTCGCGAAGGCAGGTCACGCGGATGCCCTGGTAGTCGGGAACGTCGATCAGTATCTCGTCGTTCCCACCGGCCACAGTTCGAATCCTAGCATTTTCCGCCCGCGCCCCTCGCCGATCCCGCTGGCGCTCACCCCCTTGCCCGCTGGAGGCCGGACTCTGCCATAGTGCGCACGTTATCGAGGAGGGCGAGATGGCAGAGACCGTGGACGCACGACGCTTCGAGGGCAAGGCGGCGCTGGTGACCGGCGCGGCGGGCGGGATCGGGCGGGCCGCCTCCGTCCGGTTCGCACAGGAGGGCGCCCGCGTGGCGCTGGTGGACCTGCCGGGCACACCGCTGGACGTCACGGCGGACGCCGTGCGCGCAGCCGGCGGCGAGGCGGTCATCCTCGAAGCCGACGTGACGAGGTCGGCTGACGTGAAGCGCTACGCGGAGGAGGCGGAACGGCAGTTGGGCGGGGTGCACGCGTTCTTCAACAACGCCGGCATCCTGGGGCCCGTCCGCACGCTGTTCGACTATCCGGAGGACGCGTTCGACCGGGTGCTGGGCGTCAACGTGAAGGGCGTCTGGCTCGGGCTGCGCGAGATGGCGCCCGTCCTCATGCGTTCGGGCGGTGGCGCGGTGGTCAACACCGCGTCCGTCGCCGGCCTCAGCGGCACGCCCACGATCTTCGCGTATGGCGCCAGCAAGCACGCGGTGGTGGGGATGACCAAGTCGGCCGCGATGACGCTCGCGGGCCAGGGCGTGCGCGTGAACGCGGTCTGCCCGGCGGTCATCGACACCGCGATGGCGTTAGACCTGGCGGGCACCGACGACCCCGACAAGATCGAGGAGCGCAAGCGCCAGTTCGGCACGATGGGCCCCATGGGACGCATCGGCCAGCCGGAGGAGGTGGCCGCGCTCGTGGCGTTCCTCTGCTCGGACGACGCCTCGTTCATCACGGGCGGCATCTACCCTGTGGACGGCGGCAGCCGCGCCCGGTGAGTCCGCCGGCTGCTCCCAACACCCCCCACGGGATGGACGTCCCCGAGCCCCCCCCAAGACCGAGGAGTTCGCCCACCCCGGCTCCGTCCTCTACTTCCGCGTGGAGGACCTGGATGCGGCGTACGACGCGTGCCGGGAGCGCGGCGTCGCGTTCGTACAGCCGCCACACCTGGTGCATGCGGACGGCAAGAGTGAATCGCGCATGGCGTTCTTCAGCGACGGCCAGGGCAACACGCACGCGCTGGCTGCGAGACGCCGATCCAGACGCAGTAGCCCCGATGGGCGAGGCGGAGGCCGCGCCTACTTGCCCAGGCTGGCCCTCGGGCCGGTGATCAGGGGAAGCGGGGTGACGTCGGCGGGTTGCCAGACGCCGTCCGTGTCCACCTCCACGCGCGCCGCGTCCGGCGGCAGGTAGGCGAGCGCAATGCCGTTGCCGAGGGCGCCCGAGTAGGCGGCGTTCACGCACGCGCCCATGTCCACGCCGTTCGCGCGAATACGGGCGCCACGCTTGGCCAGGCGGGGGCCGTCCAGGCGCAGCCCGACCAGCGTGCGCTCCGGCTCGCGCTCCACCACGTGGCCCAGCGTGTGGCGGCCGGGATAGGCGCGCTCCTCCGTCTCCGGCCGCAGGTCCACCAGGTGGCCCAGGCCCGCGTGGAATGGGGTGGCCGGCGGCGGCGTCTCCGTGGGCGCCTCGATGGCGCCCGCCTCCATGCGCATGGTGTCCCACGCGGCCAGCCCCGCGGGCTCAATGCCCAGCGTGATGCTGTTCTCCCAGAGGTGCTCGCCCACCTCCGGCGAGGTGATGAACCAGAACTCGTCCTCTCCCAGTTCGCGGTGGTGCGCGACCAGCGCGCGATAGCCACCCAGGAGGATCTCGTGCGCCTCGCCGTCCGGCACGCCACCGGGGACGTTCGCCCCCACGACGTCCTCCAGCGAGCGCGCAGCGCCCGGGCCCACAAACGTCAGCAGCACCGACTCGCCCAGGCGGTCGCGCACCAGCACGTCCTCGCCTTCGCGGACGGCGGACTCCACGAGCGCGAGCAGCGAGGTCTGGGCGCGCGGGCCGGTGACGACCAGCCAGCGGCCAGGCTCCAGGTGACAGAGCGTGGCGATGTCCAGGATCGTGCCGTCGTCCCGGCAGGACAGCGCGCTCCCGATCTGGCCCGGCGCGATACCCGCCGGATCCGTCGCGAACACCCGTCCGAGCACCACCGGCGCGAGTTCACCGGTGACGTAGAACCGCCCCAGGTGCGAGCGGTCGAAGATCACGGTGCGCTCGCGGGCGGCTTCCTGCTCGTCGTAGGTACCTCGGTACCAGAGCGGCAGCGTGAAGGAGTGGACGGGCGCCGGGTGCCAGCCCGCCTTCATGTGCAGGTGCGCCAGGGCGAGCACGTTCGTGCGGCCGCCCGCCGGCACGGCCGCGGGGATGACGGGCAAGAAGTCCAAGGAGCCGGGTTGGTCAGTGCCGCTCACGGGCGCAGCCGATCTCTGGCGGGCTAGTGCGGGTGGCTAGTGCGGGTGGAGGTGTCCGCCATGCTCGTGCCCCCCATCCTCATGCCCTCCATGCTCACGCGCGAAGGCCTCAGGCGGTAGGGGCTCCACGTCCACCCACTTGCGGTAGCCCTCTGGGGTGCGGGTCATGCGGCCCACGCCGGGGTAGGCGCCGTGGCAGAACATCACCAGCGCGCCCGCCTCGATGCACTCGTCCATCAGGCGCTTCTTCGTTTCCATGGAGACGAGGGGCAGAGTGTCCAGCCCGGAGACCCACGGCGTGCGCTCCAGTTGCGTCCGGTGCTGTGCGAGGTCGCCCAGGTAGACGCCCCACTCCTGCCCGGACCGCACCACCACCGTGGAGTGGCCGTCCGTGTGCCCCGGCGCCGGCACGAAGATCACCTCGTCCGTGATGCGGTGCTCACCGTCCATCAGGTCCAGGCGGTCCGCGATCGGGTCAAGGTTCCTCGACAGGTAGGTGGCCCTCGTGCGTTCGTTGGGGTGCGTGGCGTCTTCCCACTCGCGCGCACTCACGACGTAGCGGGCGTTGGGGAACGTGGGCACCGGCGCCGCGTCCGGCGCGCCGCCGTTCGGGATCGTGGTGTTCCACCCGCAATGGTCCGCGTGCAGGTGCGTGTTCACCACGATGTCGACCTCCTCCGGCGTCACGCCGAGCGCACCCAGGGAGTCGAGGAGCGTCCCCTCCTCCGCCGGTGACGCGGCGTCACGGTCGCCGGGTTTCGCACCGACCCCCGTCTCGATGAGGATGGTCTTGCCCTGCGAGCGCAGCAGCAGGCAGTTCAGACCCAGGGGGATGCGATAGCGGTCGTCCAGCGGGCCGCTCACGCGCTCCCACATCACGCGCGGCACCACGCCGAAGATCGCCCCGGCGTCGTACCAGTACGTGCCGTCGTTCACCACGGCGAGGTCCACCCCGCCGATCCGGAACTTCGCTCCGCTCGGGATCACGCTGCACCACCCATCAGTACGCCCACGAGATGATGCGACGTGGAACGATGCGCACGATGACCGAGGTTTCTGGCGTCGCGGTGCTGCGTTCGGCGTAGCGGTTGCCCGCCTGCTCGCCCAGGTAGTGGACCGCCGCCTCCCGGAGCAGGCCCACGTAGTCGCCCTCCAACTCCTCGGCTGTGCCTTCGATGATGGCGGCGCGGTAGGGTGCCTCCTTCGTGTCCACGCAGAGCGAGACGTTGGGGTTGGCCTGCGCGTTGCGCCACTTGCGGCTGTCCCGGTCCACCAGGACAAACGCCGCGCCGTCTCGCCAGAGGTGCCACACCGGCGAGAGCGCCGGCCGACCGTCCGGCGTCACGGAGCCAAACACGCTCACGCGCGGCTCTGAGAGCAGCGCATCGATCTCTTCCTGCGTCATTGCCACGATCACGCCTCCCCGCCCCTGCATGCCGATGCTATCCGAGGCTCCGCGTGCGGGGAGACTACGACCGCTGGTGAGTCACCCGTTCTGGGACGATGCGGAAGTGCGCCACGTCCGCGCGATCGCCTCGGTAACCCTCCGCGAACGTCTCGCCGCGCTCCGGCCCGTAGTACGCAAGGGCCATCGTCCGCACGTCGTCGTACAGCGAGCGGTCGGTGACTTCCTCTACGCGGCCGTCGATAATCACCGCCTCGTACCGCTCGGGGTCCCGCTCGTCCACGGAGAGGGAGACCCGCGGGTTCGCCTCGATCTCGCGCCACTTGCGGGTGCCGCGACCGGTGAACAGGTGGGCGGCATCGTCGTCCCAGAGGAACCATATGGGCGCGGTCCTCGGATGTCCTTGCGCATCGACCGTGGCGATGACGGCCACGCGCGCCTCGCGCAGGAAGGCCTCCGCCTCCCGGGTGATCGTCGCGGACATGGAGCCTCCTCGAATCGGGACGCGGGCTGGATACATACCTGGACACAGGTCTGGGCACGCCGGGCGTTGTCCTCGAAGCGTAATGTGCGCTGGAAAGCACCCGCGGGAGGGCACCATGGCGACCAGCGACTTCATCCGAGACTCGTTCGCGCGACTACACAAGTCGCTACAAGACTCCACGTCCGACCTGACCGTGGAGCAACTGAACTTCACGCCAGACCAGGAACACCACTCCATCGCGTGGATCCTCTGGCACGCCTACCGCACCGCCGACGTGATCGGCAGCCGCCTGCTCTGGCAGAGCGACGAACGCTGGGCGCGCGACGGCTGGGCGTCACGCCTTGGCATGCCGGAGGCGGGCCAGGGCACCGGCCACTCCCCGGACGAGGCGCACGCGATCCACATCGAGGACCTGGGCACGTTCATGGGGTACGCGGACGGCGTCATCGCCGACTGCGACGCCTATCTCGCCCCCATGAGCGACGAGGACCTGCAGCAGCCTCGCCCCTGGCGCAACGCACCCAGCGGCGAGGAGCCCATCGCGGCGATCATCGGCAACCACGTGATGACCCACATCTACGGCCACCGCAACGAGATCTACTGGCTGCGCTCGCTCCAGGGCCTGAAGGGCTCGCCGAACTAGGGCTGACAGCGTCGGGTGTGACCTATTCCGAGCGGTGGACGTACTCCCACGCGTAGCCGGTGGCCGTCGGGCGCACGCGGCCCAGCGTGAGGATGGGAAAGTGCCCGCCCGTCACCAGGGCGTCCCGCTCCACCGCCAGCGCACTCAGGCGGCCGCGTGAGCGGGTGGACTCCGCAGGGTCAAAGTCCACAGCGGGGATCCAGTCGTGGTGCTCGAAGTGGACCGGGTGGTGCGCGGCGTCGCCCGTGATCAACAGGTGCTGCCCCCCGGAGGCAAGCATGAACGAGGTGTGCCCCGGCGTGTGGCCTGGCGTGGGCACGGCGGTGAGGCCGGGGGAGACCTCGTGCTCCCCGTCGAAGGTGCGGACGCGGTCGGCGGCCTGGTAGGGCAGGATGTTGCGGTGCGCTGCGGCCGCGCGGTCCTGCGATTCCGCCTCGGCGCCCTGGCCGCTCATCCAGTAGTCGAGTTCGGCCTGCGCGAGGACGATCTGGGCGTTGGGGAAAGTCAGTTCGCCCTCGTCAGTGACGTTCGTGCCGCAGTGGTCGGGGTGCAGGTGGGTGTGCACCACCGCGTCGATCTCCTCGCGGCGCACGCCGAGTTCCTCGATACGCGCGAGCAGTTCACCGCCCCCGGGGATGCCCATGGTGCGGGCCAGGCCGCCGAAGCCAGAGTCAATGAGGATCGTGCGCTGGCCGTCGCGCACCAGGAAGGTGCCGAAGTTGAACGGCAGCGGCGCCTCCGGATCGGTGATGCCCAGCGCCTGCGTCCACTGGGCCGCCTCCACGCCGTGGAAGAAGCCTCCCAGCGCCCGGTCCGGCGCCCCGTCTGAGAGCGCGGCCACCCGCAACGACCCGAGGGTGAACTGCGCGCTCAGACGCGAGGCGCCTGGCTCGACCTCCACGGCGGAGTGGGACATGGTGGACTCCTGTCTTGTCGTAGCGCTGGGCAGCCTGCCGGCCAGCGCGTCTTCGCATGACTTCGTTATGACAGTTGAGGCGGAACAGGGCGACTTCTATAGTTGCCCGGACTCCGCCCGGGGCGCTCCTCCGAGCCGCCCGGCGGACCCAAGGAGTACCTGATGCCGAACCCGACCGCGTTCTTCGAGGGCAAGTTTGTCCCGCTGGCGGAGGCGAACGTCAACATCATGACGCATGCCTTCAACTACGGGACCGCAGTCTTCGAAGGAGTACGTGGCAACTGGAACGCGGACCAGGGCGAACTCTACCTCTTCAAGGTGCGCGACCACGTCCGCCGCATCCGCCAGAGCGCCAAGATCATGCGCATGGACGGCATCACGTACTCGGAAGACGAGATGTGCGGCATCCTGCTAGAGGCGGTGGCGCGCAACGGCTACCAGGAGGACGTCTACGTCCGCCCCATGATCTACAAGTCCTCTGAGGTGGTGGGCGTGCGCATGCACAACCTGGAGGACCAGTTCCTGGTCTTCGTCACGCCTTTCGGCGCCTACCTGGACCCGGAGGCGGGTGCGCGCTGCGCCACCTCCTCCTGGCGTCGCATCGACGACACGATGATCCCGGCGCGGGCCAAGGTGAACGGCCTGTACGTAAACAACGCCATGGCCAAGACGGAGGCGCAACTCAACGGCTTCGACGAGGCCATCATGCTCAACGAGGACGGCCACGTCTCCGAGGGATCCGGCGAGAACATCGTCATGATCCGCCACGGCGTGCTCATCACGCCGCCGCCCAGCGACAACATCCTGGAGGGCATCACGCTGGAGACCGCCCTCTACATGGCGGAGCGCGAGTTCGGCCTGCGGGTGGAGCGCCGCTCAATCGACCGTTCCGAGTTGTACATCGCGGACGAGGTCTTCATGACGGGCACGGCGGCCCACGTCACTCCGGTGGTGGAGATCGACCGCGTCCCCGTGGGCGACGGCCGCCCGGGCGTGGTGTCCAAGCAGATCCAGGACCTCTACTTCCAGGCGATCACGGGCCGCCTCCCGCAGTACGCCGAGTGGCTCACCCCCGTCTACCAGGGCTCGCAGGTGGCGACCTCGTAGGACACGACAGCCCTCGGAAGTCCCGGTGCGCCCCACGCCTCCAGGGCCAGGAGGGCGCAACACGCTGCGTCCGTTCGCGCGTGATAGCCGCGCGACGGAGGCACTGCCGGTAACGGTGGGAGCCTCTAGACTGGGGCAGGCCGCTCCCGGCGTTCTCCCCGCGCCGGCTCGCGCGGGGTAGGAGACGGCGCGTGTTTTATCAGCCGCCCCGTACGCTCGGGCTGCTCACCGGCGCGCTCCTGGCCGCGTGGGGCATCGGCATCACCATCATCCTCGGCATCTTCGCCTTCGGGAGGCCGTTCGACATCGTCACCACGGTGGCGTACATCGGCATGGCCGTGTCGGCGGGGGTGTCGCTGGTGTTCCTGTACTGGTGCTACGCGCTGGCCACGCTCTCCTACGCGCTGGACCGCAACGGGCTGGTGATCCACTGGGGGCCGCTGAGCCAGGTGGTGCCGCTGGGTGCGATCGAGCGCCTTGTGCCAGGCACCTCCGTGGGGGTGCCACGCGTGGGTGGCGTCTCGTGGCTGGGCTACCACGTGGGACGCGGCTTCATCGATCGCATCGGCGAAGTGCTGTTCTACTCCACCCACCAGTCGGAGGAGCAGGTCCTGTACGTCATGACGTCCGAGCGCAACTACGCCATCTCCGTCTCCGACCCGGCGGCGTTCGCACGCGAGATCCAGGTGCGCCAGGACCTGGGGCCCACAGCCACGGTGACGCATCACGTGGAGCGCACCCTCCCCGCACTGCAGGGCTTCTGGACGGACCGCCGGGGGATGACGCTGGCCCTGCTGGCCGCCGCCCTGGGCGCGCTGGTCTGGCTGGTGGTGGCGTGGCGCTATGGCTCGCTGCCCCAGTCGTTCGAGTTGTACTTCCCGCCCAGCCAGTCCTCGCCGCTGGTGGAACTGGTGGGGCGGTCCGCCGTGCTGGAGTTGCCCCGGGTAGCCTCCATACTGCTGGGCTTCAACCTGGTGCTGGGGGTGGGGTTGTACCTGTGGGACCGCGCGGCGGCGTACGCCGTCTTCGTCGCGGCTGCCCTCATCCAGGTCGGCTTCATCGTCGCCTTCCTGCTGGCCACGTCTGACCTGTAACCGGCCCTGCGAGGCCACCCGATGAGCAAGGGGTGACGAGGATCAACGCGCGAACTTCCCTGCAGGCAGATGTCGTCGTGGTGGGCGCCGGGCCCGCCGGCAGCACCACCGCTCGCGAGGCCGCCTCCCGAGGCGCCTCCGTGATCCTCCTGGACCGCGCCACATTCCCGCGCGACAAGCCGTGCGGCGGCGGCGTCACCATCCGCTGCGCCAACCTGCTCCCGTTCTCCATTGAGCCGGTGGTCGAAGACGTGATCACCGGCGCGCGCTTGAAGATCCGAGGCGGCCGCGAGCAGGTGCGCGACGCGGAGCAGCCGCTGACCTACATGACGCAGCGTCGCCACCTGGACGCCTTCCTCGTGGAGCAGGCCCAGGCCGCCGGCGCGGAGTTCCGCGACGGCGAGCCGGTGACGGAGGTCCGAGCGCACCCCGACCGCACGTACACCGTGGGCACCCGCAGCGTGGAGATCCTCACGCGCGTGGTGATCGGCGCAGACGGCGCCAACGGCGTGGTGGGCAACCGCCTGGGCTACGAGGCGGCGGCCTCCGCAGCCGTGGCGCTGGAGGGCAACCACGTCTACCCGGACGGCGTGCCGGATCGTTGGAAGCACCGAGTGGCGCTGCACTTCGGCCGCTACCCCGGCGGCTACGGCTGGGTCTTCCCGAAGGGTGACCACGTCAACGTGGGCGTCGGCGGGTGGAAGCACGCGATGGGGCCGCGCCTGCGCGAACACCTGGACGCCTTCTGCCGCACCTACGGCTTCGAGATGGACCGCCTGGAGCAACTGCGCGGGCACCACCTGCCCATGCAGCGTCGAGGCATGGTGATGGCGGCGCAGGGCTCGGCGGTCGTGGGTGACGCCGCCGGCCTGGTGGACCCGCTCTCGGGCGAGGGCATCTACGCGGCGCTCGCCTCCGGGACGGCCATCGGACCGGTGATCGAGGACTACCTCGCCGGGCGCGTGTCCTCGTTGCGGGAGTACCAGGCGGTGCTGGAGCGCGGCCTGATGCGGGAGGTGGACGCCTCCACGGCGCTGATGGACATCTTCCACGCGTGGCCGGACCCGTTCGTCTGGATGCTGGGGCACTCCGGCCGCTTCTGGCAGGGCGGCGTGGACCTGCTCCGAGGCGACGCCACGTACGAGGACCTCACCTACTCCTTCGGCCGGCCGGGGCACGCGCTCCTGAAGCCGGCCTCCGCCATCGGCCGCTTCATCACCGCTCGACGCTTGCGGGCGACGGAGCGGTGAGGCGACGCGGCGGGCGGCACGCGCGCGGGCGCGTCCTCGGCATCCCGGGGGCGCTCGCGGTACTCGTGGCGCTGGCGCTGGTCGCCTCCGGGTGCGTCGCGCAGGCGGGCCCGGTGCAGGCCACACCCGAGGCGACAGAGGAGCCCGTGTTCCGCCCCGTCCTCCCCACCGCGCCCACCGCCACGCCGCCTCCGCCCCTCACGGAAAACGAGGTGGACGACGCGTTGCGCGACCTGGTGTGCTGGTACGACAACCCCACGCTGGCGCAGACCTGCCTCCCACCGGGCGAGGAGTTTCTGGGCACTCTGGAACGCGTGGCGCTCTCCGACGAAGAACTGTTCGTCGCCCCGCTCATCGACATGATGTGGCTGGACGTGGGCTGGGCGCGCTGGGTGCGCGAGGCGCTGGAGCGCATCACGGGCGAACGCTTCCCCTCCGCCGCCGAGTGGTACGCGTGGATGGCCACCGACCCGCCGCCGCTGCCGGAAGACTACGCGGAGTGGAAGGGACGGCTGCTCTCCATCATCGACACGAAGTTCCGTCCGCTGCTCCCGGAGGCTGCCACCGGCGACGGACCGGGCCCGGAGCAACTGGTGTGGTCGCTCGTGGGGCCGCAGGGCGTGCCGCCACTGGACGCGCCCGCCACGGTGCACCGCGTGGAAGAGCGCTTCATGGGCAACGGAGACGTGGTCTTCGGCGTGGTGGTCGGCGGGCAGGCGCGCGCCTACCCGGAGCGCATCATCGGCTGGCACGGGTCGGTGGCTGACGAGGTGGGCGGCACGGAGGTGCTGGTGTGGCACTGCGCCGTCTGCGGCGGCGCGGCCGTCTTCAACCGGTACGCCTCGGACGGGGTCGCGTACACGTTCTCGGCGTCCGGGCTGGTGTGGGAGTCTCGCCGCCTGTACACGGACGCGGAGACGGGCAGCCTCTGGGACGCCGTCAGCGGCCGTGCCGTGGCGGGCCCGCTGGCCGAGGCGGGCGTGCGCCTGACGCCGCGCGTCTCCGTCCGCACCACCTGGGGCGAGTGGGCCGCTCGCTACCCCGCCACCCGCGTCCTGAGCCTGGACACCGGCCACGTGCGCGACTACAGCGAGGGCGCCTCGCTCCGCATCGACGCCGACCCGGAGGGCCCGGCCTTCCCGGTGTCCGAGGTGGACGCCCGTCTGGCGCCGAAGGACCGCGTGCTGGGGGTGACGGTGAACGGCGCACGCAAGGCGTACCCCCTGGCCGTCCTGGAACAGCGCCAGTTCGTGCTGGACACCATCGGCGGTGTGGGCGTGGCGATCATCTCGTCCGGTGCGGGCCGCGGCGCCACGGTGTACGAGACCGCCGGCACGGAGTTCGAAGGCTGGAGCGGCCCCCCAGACGACCGCATCATGACGGACTCGGAAGACCTCCGCTGGTTCGTGGACGACGAGCGACTGCTGAACACTCGCAACAGCCGCGTGCGCAACGCCCTGCCGGCCCAGGTGGCCTACTGGTTCGCCTGGGCCGGCGCCTTCCCGGACGCCGCACTCTGGTAGGCGCCCCCGCGTAGACGTCGGAGATCCGGGCACACCCCGATCTTGACGCCGAAATGTTGACGCCAGCCGCGTGGGCCATACACTGATGACCTTATGGCGAGCAACAACCTCCGCATCGCCCCCGCCTCGCAGGTCACCTTCGGCGACCTCGGCCTCCTCGTACTCGTACTTATCTAGGCGGCGCTTGCGCCCGTGCGCGCACGCGTCGCCTATGGCCGCCCGTGTCTGCGGGTGGCTTCTCGTGTTCCTCGGTAGGACGGGCGCACCGAGAATGGTGTCCCCGGTAGACAGAGAGAGACCAGCCATGAGCCACAGCGGCGCTGCCAACGGAACCCGTATGAGCGGGGCGGACATCGTCCTGGAATGCCTGAAGCGCATCCAGGTCGACACCGTCTTTGGGTACCCGGGCGGGGCGGTACTGCCGCTGTACGACCGGCTGCCCGCCCACCCGGAGGTCCGCCACATCCTGGTGAGGCACGAGCAGGCCGGAGGCCACGCGGCGGACGGCTACGCGCGCGCCTCCGGCCGCATTGGCGTGGCGCTGGGCACCAGCGGCCCCGGCGCGACGAACCTGGTGACCGCCATTGCCACCGCGCACATCGACAGCGTGCCCACGCTGTTCATCACCGGCAACGTGCCCCGCGCGCTGATCGGCCGGGACGGCTTCCAGGAGGCGGACATCACCGGCATCACCATGCCCACGGTGAAGCACAACTACCTGGTGATGCGCGCAGAGGACATTGCCCCCACCTTCGCAGAGGCGGCATACCTGGCCACCACCGGACGCAAGGGCGCCGTCCACATCGACATCCCGAAGGACGTCTTCCTGGAGGAGACGGAGTTCAACTGGCCGGACTCCGTCTTCCTGCGCGGCTACCGCATCCCCGGCGCCGCCGACCCGGCGGAGGTGGCGCGCGCCGCCGCCATCATCGACGCCGCCGAGCGGCCGGTGATCTTCGCCGGACACGGCATCATCCAGTCTGACTCAGCGGACGCGCTGCGACGCTTCGCGGAGAAGGGCGGCATCCCCATCCTGAACACGCTGCTGGGCCTGGGGAGCATCTCTCCGGATCACGCGCTGTGTTACGGCATGATGGGCATGCACGGCTCCTACTGGGCCAACCACACCGCCAGTAACGCGGACGTGATCATCGGCCTGGGCATGCGCATGGACGACCGCGCGCTGGGGCGCTTCGCGGACATGAACCCCACCGCCACCATCGTGCACGTGGACATTGACCCGGCAGAGCACGGCAAGAACCTGCCCACCGCCACGCCCATCATTGGCGACCTGGCGCAGGTACTCCCGCAACTGACGGAGGCCATCCAGCAGCGTTCGCACGTGGAGTGGATCCGCTGGATCGACACCCTGCGCAACGACCACCGGCAGTCCATGGCCCTGCCCAGCGGCACGGACCTGACCACGCAATACGCCGTCTCCAAGATCGCGGAGTTCGCCGGCAGCGAGGGGATCTTCTGCACCGGCGTGGGCCAGCACCAGATGTGGGCCGCGCAGTTCATGAACGTCTCCCGCCCGCGCCAGTTCATCACCTCGGGCGGCCTCGGCACCATGGGGTTCGAGGTGCCGGCGGCCATGGGCGCGCAGGTGGCGTGCCCGGACCGGGCAGTGTGGACGATCTGCGGGGACGGCGGGTTCCAGATGACCTTCCAGGAGATCGCCACCATGGTGGACGAACGTCTGCCCGTGAAGATGGCGATCATGAACAACGGCTTCCTGGGCATGGTGCGCCAGTGGCAAGAGTTGTTCCACGGCAACAACTACGTGGCCGTGCACATGACCCAGCCGGACTTCGTCAAGATCGCGGAGGCCTACGGCATCCACGGCATCCGCGTGACGGACAAGTCCCAGGTGGAAGACGCCATCAAGGAGGCCGCGGCCCACGACGGGCCGGTGATCCTGGACTTCCAGGTGAACGCCGAAGACAACGTCTGGCCCATGGTCCCGTCCGGCGCTTCGCTGAGCGAGACCATCGAGGGCCCTCAGCGGGTCGCCCGCTAGGGCCGAGAGCAGGAGCACGAACAATGACCACAGCCATGCCTGCCTCGAGCACCCCGGGCGCCCCGGACGGACAGCCCGCCACCACCACGCACACCGTGGCCGCGCTGGTGGAGGACCGCCCCGGCGTCCTGAACCGAGTGGCCAGCATGTTCCGCCGCCGCGGGTTCAACATCGCCTCCCTTGCCGTGGGCGTCACGGAGGAGGAGGGCGTCTCCCGCATGACCATCGTGGTGGAGGGCCCCCCGGAGATCGGCGACCAGGTGCAGAAGCAACTGGACAAGATGATCGACGTGATCACCGTGGAGACCATCCAGGAGGACCAGGCCGTCACGCGCGAACTGGCGCTGATCAAGGTCTCCGCCCGCCCGGACCAGCGACGCGAGATCATCGACCTGATCGACATCTTCCGGGCGTCCGTGGTGGACGTGTCCGCCACCTCTCTGATCATCCAGTTGACCGCAGCCGCAGACACCCTGGACGCGCTGGTGGAGAACTTGCGGCCGTACGGCATCCGGGAGATGGTGCGCACCGGTCGCATCGCCCTTGCGCGCGGCCCTCGCACCACGGCGGTGCACCAGCACGAGCCGGAGGCGCTGCGTCGCTTCCACCAGGAGGCCGGACGCTTCCCGGGCGGCGATCTGCCCTACGCGAGCAACTGACCCTGAACGGGGGTCGCACCGGGCCGCCTCGCGCGGGCCGCCAGCAACGCGAGTAGCACGGACGCGGACAAAGCCGCGGCAGCATGTTCCAGGAGGAGACGAACCCAGTGGCGAAGATTTACTACGACGCCGATGCCGACCTGTCAGTCCTGAAGGGGCGCACTGTCGGCGTCATTGGCTTCGGCTCCCAGGGGCACGCGCACGCGCAGAACCTGAATGACTCCGGCGTGGACGTAGCGGTAGGCCTCTACCCCGGCTCGCGCTCCTGGCAGAAGGTCATTGACGCCGGCCTGCGCGTGGGCACCGTAGACGAGGTGGCCCAGCAGGCGGACGTGATCATGGTCCTGGTCCCGGACCAGATCCAGAAGGCCATCTACGACGACCACATCGCGCCGCACCTGACCGCAGGCAAGACGCTGATGTTCGCCCACGGCTTCAACATCCACTTCAACGCCATCCAGCCGCCAGAGGACGTGGACGTCTCCATGATCGCCCCCAAGGGCCCCGGCCACCTGGTGCGCCGCGTGTTCGAGGCGGGCGGCGCCGTCCCCGCCCTGGTGGCCATCCACCAGGACGCCACGGAGGGCGCGCTGGCCACGGCGCTGGCCTACGGCAAGGGAATTGGCTCCACCCGCTCCGGCATCCTGGAGACCACCTTCCGCGAGGAGACGGAGACCGACCTCTTCGGTGAGCAGGCGATCCTCTGCGGCGGCCTGACCGCCATGATCAAAAACGCCTTCGAGACCCTGGTGGAGGCGGGCTACCAGCCGGAGTCCGCCTACTTCGAGACCTTCCACGAGGTGAAGTTGATCGTGGACCTGATGTACGAGGGCGGCATGGAAGCCATGCGCAGTTCCATCAGCGACACCGCCGAGTTCGGCGACTACACCCGCGGCCCGCGCATTGGCAACGAGGCGCAGAAGGCGGAGATGAAGAAGATCTTGCGCGAGATCCAGACCGGCGAATTCGCGCGAGAATGGATCCTGGAGAACCAGGCGGGCCAGCCTCGCTTCCAGGCGCTGCGCCGCATCAACGCGGAGCACCCGATCGAGGAAGTCGGCCGCGAGGTGCGCGGCATGATGGCCTGGCTGGAACAGAAGTAGGCAACGGACTGACATGACGCGCGCTCACGCCCCCCGCCCGGCGCATGTAGACGTCGCCGTACGCACGTACGGCGACGCCAGCGTGCCCGCGCGGGGGCGGATGCGAGAGGCCGGTAGCAACCGGCCTCTCGGCACGTCCCGCGCGTCCGCGCTCCGGCTCGCGTCCCGTCTCCTGGCGCCTGGCTTGCCGGCGGGCCTCCTCGCCCTCGTCCTTAGGCAGCCCTCCTCCGCCTGACGGCGCGGATGGGAGGGCTCCCACTATCAGGGGACGAATCCAGGACGACACCGAGCGAACGAGGAACCACATGACCACCGCGAACAACTCCGGCGACAAGATCTACATCTTCGACACCACCCTCCGCGACGGCGAGCAGTCCGCCGGCATCGCCTTCACCATGGACGAGAAGGTGGAGATCGCCCGCCAACTGGCGAAACTGAACGTGGACATCATCGAGGCGGGCTTCCCCGCCACCTCCCCCGGCGACCGCGAGGCCATCTCCGCCATCGCGCGCGAGGTGAAGGGCCCGGTGATCGCCGGACTGGCGCGCGCCGTGATGGCGGACATTGACCACGCGTACGAGGCGGTGCGCGGCGCGGAGTCGCCCCGCATCCACGTCTTCCTGTCCTCCAGCGACATCCACCTGGCGCAGCAACTGCGCAAGAACCGCGAGGACGTGATCGAGATGGCGCGGGCCGCGGTGGCGCACGCGAAGAAGTACGTCTCCGACGTCGAGTTTTCGCCCATGGACGCCACGCGCTCTGATCGCGAGTTCCTGCACCAGATCGTGCAGGCGGCCATCGAAGAAGGCGCCACCACCGTGAACATCCCGGACACCGTGGGCTACGCCATCCCCCACGAGTTCGAGGACCTGATCCGCTCCATCGCAGAGAACGTCCCCAACATCGACCGGGCTCGGATCTCCGTGCACTGCCAGAACGACCTCGGCATGGCCACCGCGAACTCGCTGGCGGGCATCCTGGGTGGCGCCCGCCAGGTGGAAGGCACCATCAACGGTATCGGCGAGCGCGCCGGCAACGCCGCCCTGGAAGAAGTGGTCATGGCCATCCACACGCGGCCGGACTTCATGCACGTCCGCACGGACGTGAACACGCGGGAGTTCTACGCCGCCAGCCAACTGGTGGAGCGCTACTCCGGCATGACCCTGCAGCCGCACAAGGCGATCGTGGGCAAGAACGCCTTCCGCCACTCCTCCGGCATCCACCAGGACGGCATCCTGAAGATGCGCGAGACGTATGAGATCATGGATCCGCGGGTGATCGGCATCCCAGAGGGCAACTCGATCGTCCTCACCAAGGTGTCTGGCTCGCACGCGGTGAAGTCCCGCCTGGCCGACCTGGGCGTGGAACCGACAGACGCGGAGTTCAAGCGCATCTTTGACGCCTTCAAGGACGTGGCGGACGCCAAGGACGAGGTGGACGACCGCGACCTGATGGCCATCCTGGCGGAGCAGACGCAGATCAGCGTGCAGGACGCATGGACGCTGGACCTGGTGCAGGTCTCCAGCAGCGACCACGGCGCCCCCACCGCCTCCGTCCGCCTGGTGGACTCGGAAGGCCAGCCGCGCATGGACGCCGCCATTGGCACCGGGCCGGTGGATGCGATCTACCGCGCCATCAACCGCGCGCTCGGCCTGGAAAACGAACTGATCGAGTTCAGCGTGAAGTCCGTGACGGAGGGCATCGACGCACAGGGCGAGGTCACCATCCGCATCCGTACGGACGGCGGCATCTACCAGGGCCGCGCGTCGGACACGGACATCCTGGTGGCCGCCGGACGCGCCTACGTCCACGCGGTCAACCGCTCCATCGCCGCCGCACAGCGGGCAGAGGCCGTTTCGAGCCGGTAGGGCTCACGATCAACTAGAGGACCATCGGAAGAGACAACCGTGCCGAAGACGATCATCGAGAAGATCTGGGAACAGCATGTGGTGCGCACCGCACCCGGCGAGCCGGACCTGCTCTACATCGACCTCCACCTGGTGCACGAGGTGACCAGCCCGCAGGCCTTCGAAAGCCTGCGCATGACCGGACGCCCCGTGCGACGCCCGGACCTGACGCTGGCCACCGTGGACCACAACGTGCCCACCACCAACCGCAACGACCCGAACCCGGATCCGCTCTCCGCCAGGCAGATCGAGACGCTTCGGCAGAACGCCCAGGACTTCAGCGTCCCGCTCTGGGACATCTTCGATATCCGCCAGGGCATTGTGCACATCATCAGCCCGGAGCATGGCCTCACCCAGCCGGGCATGACGATCGTGTGCGGCGACTCGCACACCTCCACGCACGGCGCCTTCGGTGCGCTGGCGTTCGGCATCGGCACGTCGGAGGTGGAGCACGTGCTGGCCACCCAGACGCTGCCGCAGTCCCGCCCGAAGACCATGGCGATCGAGGTCACCGGCGCCCTGCACGAGGGCGTCACCGCCAAGGACGTGGTGCTGGCCATCATCCGCAAGATCGGCGTGGACGGCGGCGTGGGCCACGTGATCGAGTACCGCGGCGACGTCATCCGCAACCTCTCCATGGAAGGCCGCATGACCGTCTGCAACATGACGATCGAGGGCGGTGCGCGCGCCGGCCTGATCGCCCCGGACGAGACCACCTTCGCCTACCTGAAGGGCAAGGAATACGCGCCGCAGGGCGAGGCCTGGGACGAGGCGGTCGCCTACTGGCAGGCCCTGGCCACGGACGACGGCGCCGAGTTCGACACCGTCGTCACCCTGCGCGGCGAGGACATCGAACCGCACGTGACGTGGGGCACCACGCCCGCGCAGAGCGTGGGCGTGACCGCCGCGGTGCCGCAGCCAGAGGAGGCGCCCACGGCCTCCGCGCGGGAGACCGCAGAGCGCTCCCTGAAATACATGGACCTCCAGCCGGGGACGCCCATCCAGGACATCGCGGTGGACCGCGTGTTCATCGGCTCCTGCACCAACGGCCGTATCGAGGACCTGCGCGTGGCAGCGAAGGTGGTGGAGGGCCGCAAGGTGGCCTCCTCCGTGCGCGCCATGGTGGTGCCGGGCTCCGGCCTGGTGAAGAAGCAGGCGGAGGAGGAGGGCCTGCACCAGGTCTTCCTGGACGCCGGCTTCGAATGGCGTGAACCGGGCTGCTCCATGTGCCTGGGCATGAACCCGGACATCCTGCTCCCCGGCGAGCGCGCCGCCTCCACCAGCAACCGCAACTTCGAGGGCCGGCAGGGCGCGGGCGGCCGCACCCACCTCGTCAGCCCTCAGATGGCCGCCGCCGCCGCCATCGAGGGCCGCTTCGTAGACATCCGGGAATGGAAGTAGCCATGAAGGCAGTCAAGGGCGTCACAGGTCGCGCGGTTCCGCTGAACAAGGCGGACGTGGACACCGACCAGATCATGCCGAAGCAATTCCTGAAGCGCATTGAGCGCTCCGGGTTTGGGCCGTACGCGTTCCACGACTGGAAGAAGGATCCGGACTTCGTCATGAACGTCCCGGACTACCAGGGCGCGCCCATCATGCTGGCGCAGCAGAACTTCGGCTGCGGCTCCTCGCGCGAGCACGCCGTGTGGGGGCTGGAGGATGCCGGCGTGGAGGCGGTGATCGCTCCCTCGTTCGGCGACATCTTCCGCAACAACTCCTCCAAGGTGGGCCTGCTCACCATCGTCCTCCCGCAGGAGGACGTGGATCACCTGATGAGCCGGCACGAGGAACTCCCCACGGCCGAACTCGTGATCGACGTGGAGGCGCAGACCGTGGCCGTCGCCGACGGTTCCTGGTCCCGTCACTTTGACCTGGACCCGTTCGTCAAGCACCGGCTGCTCAACGGCCTGGACGACATTGGCCTCACGATGCAGCACGAGGCCGACATCGCGACGTTCGAGACCACTCGCAGCCCGCTCAAGCCGGACACCAGCCGCGCGGGCGAGGGCACGCTCAAGGTGGGGTAGCCCCCCGTCCGAGCCAGACACGCAGAGAGGGCGGCCAATGGCCGCCCTCTCTGTCGTACCGGCCACCCCGGGACGAGCGTTAGTCCCCCTCGCTGACCACCAGGGTCACCTCGTAGTCCTCCGCGTCCGCCGGCTGCGAGGCCAGCGGGTAGGGCTGCACGTCGCGGAGGGGGATCCGCACGCCCGCCACCTCCACGCGCTGCTCCTCGCCGAGGTACTCCACCTCGAAACGCTCGCCGTCCAGCGTGAAGGCGAGCACCGCGCGCCCCTGCCAGGCGCACATCGCGTCGGCCGGGCAGCGGGAGTCCTCCACCACCTCGACAAAGCCGAGGACCGCGCCGTCCGGGAGGGTGACCTCCGAGCCGAAGTCGATCACCAGGGCCTGGCCCCACGCCCCCGCCTGCACCGGTGTCACCCCCGTCGCCCCACGGAGCGGCGTCACGAAGGACACGAAGGCCAGCGCCAGGACTGATGCCGCCAGCACGGGCAGCAACAGCATCTTCATCATCTGCGGTTCCCACTTCCTCGATCACTACCGCCTGCGATGTGGTGCTCCTGTGACGCCGGCGCGCAGCCACCGGTTCCCCGCTACCATCCGCTGGATGCCCCCGATACCCGAGGCCGCCCGCCTGCTCACGCCCCAGATCCGCGCGCGCCTTGCCGAGGTGCTGCCAGACGCAGACGCGGCGGGCGCGTCGTTCCTCGGCCAGGGCTGGGGGTCGGCCGCCTTCCTCGTCCCCGCGCCGGGCGCCCCGGCCGGAGACTGGGTGCTCCGCCTCCCCCGCCCGCAGGCGCCCTGGGCCGTGGAGGACCTCGAACGCGAGGTACGCCTCCTCCCCTTCCTGGAGCGCCGGCCGTTCGAGGTCCACACGCCGCGCGAGGCGCGCATGCTGACGGACGCGGCCGGCGCTACGCTGGGCGCCCTCCACCGGCTCGTCCCCGGCACGCCGCTCTCGGAGCGCGCCGCACCTCGAGGCCGCGTTCGCGCTGACCTGTGCGCGCAGATCGGGCGCTTCCTCTCCGTGCTGCACGCGTCGCCGCACGCCGAGGCGAAGCGCCACGGCGCGCGCGACGTGGACCTCTGGACCACGGAGTATCGAGGGCGCATCGAGGAAGCGTGCGCCGTCCTCCCACCCGGCGCGCGCACCTGGCTGGAACGCGAGGCCGCGGAGTTCGAGGCGCGCGGCGGCACCTCGGACGTGCGGCGCGCGCTAATCCACTCCGACCTCTCGGGCGACCACTTCATCCTCGATGAGTCGGGCCTCGCCGGGGTGATCGACTTCGCGGACGCGCGCATCGCCGATCCGGCCATGGACTTCGCGGGCGTCCTCAACCACCTCGGCCCGCGCGACCTGGAGCAAGTGTGGGCGCACTACGACGGCGAGGTGGACCAGGCCGCCCGTTACCGCACCCGCTTCTACATCCGCGTCGCGCCCATCTTCCAGGTGGTGGACGGCTTCATCGCCATCGGCCCAGACGAGCGCCGCAAGGGCATCCGTCGCCTCGCCGCGCACGCCGGACATGCGGCCCGCACAGGATTGGGGGATTCAGTCCCCTGAGCGGGAACCACCGGGCTCCTCCTCGCGTCGAATGAGGCACACAGGAGGAATCGAACCATGCCCCTCTCGCTGCCTCGAACATTCATCGAGCACCCCATCCGACTCGCCGTGATCGCGCTCGCCTGCATCACCCTGCTCCTCGCCGCGTGTGACAGCACGGACGCCGCCGGCGGTGACGACGAACCGCGCGCCACGCCCAGCGTGACCAGCACCGACGTCGCGCCCACCGGAGGCAGTGCCGGCGAGGCCGCTGGCGGTGCAGCCGGAGGCGGCATCGAGCCCGCCAACCCGGAGGAGCCGCCCCAGGGCATCCTCAACTCTGGCGCTGGCAGCGTCCCGCTGGGCCTCGGCACCTACTGCTGGTCGCCGCCGACCGGCGGCGGCCGGACGGCGATGTGCGTCGACAAACTCGGCATCATCACCGCGCCGGACAACCTCGTCGTGCAGCCGGGCGAGCACCTCACCGTCAGCGGTGACGAGATCCTGATGCCGCCTATGTCCATCGGCTACGCCTACCTCAATCCCACCTCCGCCGAACCCATCGCGTCGGGGGAGGACTTCCGCGCATGGTCGTCGGTCAGCACGGAGGAGTGGGCGATCAAGTTCACCGACAACCAGTCCGGCGAGGACGTGCTCACGCTCCCGGACGACCTCGCCCCGGGGCGGTACATCCTCGCCGTGAACTACAGCGCCGGGCCCGACCGCGGCTCCGAGGCGACGTATGGCGCGATCCTCGTGGTCGAGTAGCAAGCGGCCCCACCACGAGGGCGAACACAACGAGGGGCGGAGTTACACTCGGCCCCTCTGCATGCCCGCATCCGCATGCCCGCAATCGCGTTTCGCCTCGGTGTTGGGAGTCCTAGATGGCCACGTTCGACATCCTCGTCCTGCCCGGTGACGGCATCGGCCCGGAGGTGACGGCAGAGGGTGTGCGTGTGCTGGAGGCTGTGGGCGAACGCTTCGAGCACGTCTTCAATTTCGAGCAGGACCTGGTCGGTGGCGCCGCCATCGACGCACTCGGCACGGCGATCCTGCCGGAGACCATCGAGAAGGCCTCGAAGGCGGACGCGGTGCTCTTCGGCGCGGTGGGCGGGCCCAAGTGGGACAACCCGAACGCCAGCGTGCGGCCGGAGCAGGGACTGCTGGCGCTGCGGTCTGGCCTGGGACTGTGGGCCAACCTGCGCCCGGTGACGGCGGTGCCCGCGCTGATCGACGCCTCCACCCTCCGTCCCGAGGTCATCGAGGGTGTGGACCTGCTGGTGATCCGCGAACTGACCAGCGGCCTCTACTTCGGCCAGCCGCAGGAGCGCCGCGTGGTGGACTGCCGCCGCGAGGCGGTGGACACGAACTACTACAACGAAGACGAGATCGCCCGCATCGCCCACCTGGGCTTCCAGACCGCGCGCGGGCGTCGCAAGAAGTTGACCAGCGTGGACAAGGCCAACGTCCTCGCCTCGTCCCGCCTCTGGCGCGAGGTGGTGGTGGAGGTCTCCCGCGACTACCCAGACGTGGAACTGGAACACGTGCTGGTGGACGCCATGACGATGTATCTGATCCGCCGCCCGCGCGACTTCGACGTGATCATCGCGGACAACATGTTCGGCGACATCATCACGGACGAGGCCTCCATGCTCACGGGCTCCATGGGCATGCTGCCGTCCGCCTCCCTGGGCGCGCTGGGCGAGGACGGCCTGGGCCTCGGTATGTACGAGCCGATCCACGGCTCCGCACCGGACATCGCCGGCACGGGCGTGGCCAACCCGCTCGCGATGATCCTCAGCGCCGCCATGCTGCTCCGGCACTCGTGCGGCCTGGAGGACGAGGCGCGCGCGGTCGAACAGGCCGTAACCGACGTGATCGAGACCGGCCTCCGCACTGCGGACCTCGCCGCCCCCGGCGAGCCCACCCTGGACACCCGCGCCATGGCGGACGCCGTCCTCAAGCGCCTGGGGAGTTAGGTCCGAGCCAGCACCGCGGCGCGCAGCGCTACCCGGTCGAGCACCATCGCTTCGTCGGTGGGCCGGTAGCGCGTCGAGCGGCCGCGCCCCTCCCGCCGGAGGATGCCCATGTCCACCAGGCGGCGGAGGTCGCTGCCGGCCGTCGGTGCGGTGACGCCCGTGGCCTCTGCGTACTGTGACGCGGAGATCGCGCCCTCAAGCCAAACGAGGCCGTAGGCGTGCGCGAGCCGGGGCGGAAGATTTCGCTCAAGGAGCGTCTGCTGCACGTCCTCCGTGATCAGCCGCTGATAGTGGCGAGCGACCGTGAGGTCGAGTTCGAGTTCGACCGACAGGCGGTTCAGAAACCACACCACCCAGGCCGTCAGGTCCGGCTGTTCGCCCGGGTAGTACTCACCGAGGTCGTTGAGGTGCGACCGGTATTGGTCGATGTCCTCGCCGAAGACCTGCTCCACACCCACGAAGCCGCGAAGTCGCCAGCCGCCCCGGGCCATGAAATACACGGAGAGCGCGCGGGCCGTCCGACCGTTCCCATCGTCGAACGGGTGGATCTTCACGAACTCCGCGTGTGCAACCGCAGTAAGGATGAGCGGGTGCAGGCGGTGGCGCTGCTCGCGCAGCCATGCGACCAGCGCGTCCATCCTCGCCGGCACCTCACCGGGAGGGGGAGGCAGATAGACGCGGCGGGAGCCAGCCATCACCGCGTTCTGGAGCGTGCGGTACTGGCCCGCTGTGTCGTACCGATAGGCCGTCCGGACGGTCAGGAAGTGGAACGCTCGGATGAGCCCCCCATCCATGTCAGTATAGAAGTCACCCGCTGCCTGGACGGCGAAACGGGCGGCATCGCGATAGTCAAGGTTCTCCCGCTCGGAGCGGGTAGCGGCGCTGCCGCGGTCGTCCTCGAACAACTCGATGACCTCACGTTCGGTCATGGGGTTGCCTTCGATGCGGGTGGACATGTGGGCGCCACGTGCCTCGACATACCGAGCCAGCCAGCGAGCCAGCGGCTCCGGGACATCCAGGTCGTGGATATTGGAGCGCAGGCGTTCGAGTCGCTCGATCAAGGGCTCGACGGCGTCCAGGTCGAGTAGGGGCTGGTAGGCCATGCATGTATTTTACGATTTTTCGTAAAATCGACAAGTCCCTATTCGCACGGGAGCCCACTCCACCGCGCTCCCCCCGTACCGGCCCCTTGCGGGTCGTCCTGCATTGCCCGCAGACGCGGGCCCGGTCTACAATTCACTTATGGCAAGTGTGTGCGCGTCTCGGAAGGCGGGTGTCGCTGTTCGGCCCTTGGGGCCGACGGCGTCGATTATTCCGCTCCGCTAGAACGCCAGGCAGCACGGTAGTGCTCCGGCGATGCAGGCACGTCCTCGGTCCGCCCTCATCCGCGACTCGACGATGTCCTGCCCAGCCGGGCGGAAGACGAGACGCAGATGACCACCGACTCACCTCGATCCCAGGCAGGCCTCACCCCCGCTGATCCGCCGCACGTGCGGGCGGAGGATCTCACCCTCTACGACACCACCCTGCGCGACGGCCTCGGCATGGAGGGGCTCTCCCTCTCGCTGGAGGACAAACTGCTCATCGTCCAGAAACTGGACGAACTGGGCGTGGACTACATCGAAGGCGGCTACCCCGGCTCCAACCCGAAGGACGCCGAGTTCTTCCAGCGCGCGCGCTCCCTCACCCTCCAGCACGCCAAACTCGTCGCGTTCGGCTCCACCAGGCGCGCCGGCGGCGACGTCACGACCGACCCGGCGATCCGCGTGGTGCTGGAGGCGGAGACCCCGGCCGTCACCCTGGTCGGCAAGTCCTCCAGCCGCCAGGTGCACGACGTCCTGGAGACCACGGAGGAGGAGAACCTGGCGATGATCCGTGACTCGATCGCCTACCTCGTCCAGCACGGGCGCGAGGTGACGTTCGACGCGGAGCACTTTTTCGACGCCTTCAAGGAAGACCGCGCGTACGCACTGGCCACGCTGCGGGCGGCGGAGCGCGCCGGCGCTCGTACCGTCGCCCTGTGCGACACCAACGGCGGCAACCTGCCATGGGAGGTCGAGGAGGCCGTGTTCGCCGCGCGCCAGGCCGTCTCCTGCGAGATCGGCATCCACGCCCACAACGACACGGACGAGGCGGTGGCGAACACAATGATCGCGGTGCGCGCGGGCGCCACGCAGGTGCAGGCGTGCCTCAACGGCTGGGGTGAGCGCACCGGCAACGCCAACATGATCTCCGTGATCGCCAACCTGAAACTGAAGATGGGCCTGGACGTGGTCACGGACGACCAGTTGAAGCGGCTCACGGAGGTGGCCCACTTCGCGCAGGAACTGGCCAACCTGACGCCGGACCCGCAGCAGCCCTACGTGGGCTCCGGCGCCTTCGCGCACAAGGCCGGCTTGCACGTGGCGGCCATCACGAAGTCTGCCGGCTCCTACACGCACGTGGACCCGCTGCTGGTGGGCAATACCGAACGCGTGTTGGTCTCCGAACTGGCGGGCCGGCGCAACGTGATCGAGAAACTGCGCGAGCAGGGCGTGGATCTGCAACTGACGGACGAACAGGCGGCGCGCGCCCTGGAGCGCGTGAAGCACCGCGAGTCCAAGGGCTCCGCCTTCGAGTCTGCGGAGGCGTCCTTCGAACTCCTCGTACGCCGCACGCTGGAGGGCTACCAGGCGCCCTTTGCGCTGGAGGACTTCCTGATCGTCCAGCGCCGCCGCCACGCGGACCCGCAGTCCGGCGAGACCGACCGGGGCTCGATGATGGCGGAGGCGATGGTGAAACTGCGCGTGGCGGAGCAGATGGTGCAGATCGCCGCAGACGGCAACGGCCCCGTCTCCGCACTGGACGCCGCCGTCCGCAAGGCCCTGCTCTCCGTCTTCCCCGCCATGGAGTCCGTGCACCTGGTGGACTACAAGGTGCGCATCATCAACTCCCAGGCCGGCTCGGACGCGGCCGTCCGAGTGCTCATCGAGACCACGGATGGCCTCCGGCGCTGGCGCACCGTGGGCGCCTCCACCGACGTGGTGGAGGCCTCCTGGTTCGCCCTGCAGGACGCCTACGAATACTGGATCCTGCACCAGCGGTAGCAGGCCCGCCACTGCCAACTCGCCCTCCGCTCCCCATGGGGGGGCGCAGACACGCTCGCGCCCGCTAGTTCCCGTCCAACCGAGGCGCCTCGGACGAGGGGGCGGCGCGCGGGACCAGGGGGAGGAAGACCGAGAACGTGGTGCCTCGCTCCTGCGACGAGTCCACGGAGACGTTGCCGCCGTGGGCCTGGACCAGTTCGTGCACAATCGCCAGGCCCAGGCCGCGGTGGCGGCCGGGGCTGCGGGAGCGGTCCACCTGGTAGAAGCGGTCGAAGACGCGCTGCCGGTCCGCCTCCGGGATGGGCTCGCCCGGGTTGTGCACCTCGATGAGCGCGCCGTCCGCCACCTGCCGCGCGCCGATGGTCACCGCGCCCCCCGCAGGCGTGAAGCGCACCGCGTTGTCGATGAGGTTCGCCAGCACCTGCTCCAGCCGGCGGCCGTCCGCCTGCACCGTCCCCCCGCCCGTGGTCGCCACCAGGTCCACCTCGCGGTCGTCGGCGGCCAGGCGGAGGCGACGCACCGCGCCCTCCACCAGGCCGTCCACGTCCACCTCCTCGATCTCCAGGTGGACCGCGCCGGACTCGATCTCCGAGAGGTAGAGCAGGTCGTCCACCAGCAGGCGGATGCGTTCGGCGTCCTCGTTGATGAGCGCGGCCGCCTCCCTCGGGTCGTCCGCAACGCCGTCCGTGATCGCCAGCGCGAAGCCCTGGATGGAGGTGAGCGGCGTGCGCAGTTCGTGGGAGACGTTGGCCAGCAGGTCGCGCATGGACTGGTCGCTGCGGGAGAGGCGGGAGGACATGGTGTTGAACGCCTCCGCCAGCCGTCCCACCTCGTCACTGCCCTGCACATCGACGCGCTGGTCCAGGTCGCCCCGGCCCATGGCCTCGGACGCGCGGGTCATCTGGGCAATGGGGGTGGTGACGCGCGAGGCGAAGAGCAATGCGAAGGTCACCGCCACAACGCCCGCACCCACGCCGGCCACCGCCAGCCGAGGTAGCAGCGCCGCCCACGCCCCCGCCACGTCGCCCGCCGGCACCGCGATCACCAGTTGGAGCGAGGTCTGGTCTCGGATGCCGGGCGAGGCGTCACGCGCGGTGAAGAGGTACAGGTCCTCCCCGTCCACGCGCAGGCGCTGCGTGCGGAAGGCGGAGATGCCGCCCTGGGCGTCCACCTGCTGGGAGAACGCCAGTTCCAGCACGCTCCCCAGCAGCGGCTCGCGCTGCGCCGTGTCCACCACCACGCGGCTGTTCGCGTCTAGCACGAGCAGGCGCATGTCATAGACCTCGGCCCAGGCCGAGAGTTCCACGCGGATCATCTGCGGCGGCCAGCCCAGCATCTCGCGGTCGCGGGTGACCTCGGTGATCGGGCCTACCAGCACACCGATGCGCGCCTCCGCCGCCTCCGCCTGCTGCTCGCGCAGGAGCAGCGCCACGGCGGAGGCGGAGAGGGCCAGCGTGAGGATGATGACAATGCCGAACCCGGCCAGGAGCCGGGCTCGGAAACTATGCAGCATCCGAGGCCGGGACGAACTTGTATCCCACGCCCCACACGGTCTCGATCTTGGGGCTCGCGGCCTTCAACTTGTCCCGCAGCCACGCCACGTGCACGTCAATGGTGCGGGCGTCGCCGTAGAAGTCCTCGCCCCAGACCAGCGAGAGCAGACGCTCCCGGTCCAGCGCCACGTTCGGGTGGCGCATGAACGCCGCCAGCAGGTCGAACTCGCGCTGGCGCAGGCGCACGCGCTGGCCCGCCACCACCACGTCACGGCTGGACGGGTCCAGCGTGACGTCGTCAATGACAATGGGCGCGTCCGACTTCTCTTCCGCTCCGGCCCGGTCCCAGTCACGGCGGCGGAGGTTGGCCTTCACGCGGGCCACGAGTTCGCGCGGGTTGAAGGGCTTGGTGATGTAGTCGTCCGCGCCCATCTCCAGCCCGACGATCTTGTCCACATCGTCCGTGCGCGCCGTGAGCATGATCACGGGGATGTCGGACTCCTTGCGTATCTCTGTGCAGACCTCGAAGCCGCCGAGTTCGGGCATCATCAGGTCCAGGATGACCAGGTCCGGCTTCTCCGCGCGGAAGCGCTGCAACGCCTCGCGGCCGTCGCGGGCGGCGACGACCTCGTAGCCCTCCTCGCGGAGGTACATGCGGAGCAACTTCACGATGTTTGGTTCGTCGTCCGCGACGAGGATTTTGGATGCCATAAGACGTCGTCGAAGACCAGGGGGACTGTGGTCGGGACCGAACCCGGAGGATCCGGGGATCACTGCACCTTGGCTCGCAACCGCTCCCACCACTACTGCTTGATTCTTGCGAACCGCAGCGTCCGGGTTCGGCCCCTTCCACGAAGACAGGGTGACCACGGGCGATTGGCGATCCGCAACGGAAGTGTAAAGCGTCTATGAATCCTGGTGGCCTCGCACCAGAGTCTACCCATTCCGCCATCCCATCTCGCCCGAGGCGTACGCGAGGGTCTGACTGCCGCTTGCTATATGCCTGTATCGGAATACACTGCCCGCATGGCACGAGCAGCGACCACTTCCGATCCCTTCAACGCAATCGCCGAGCCGCAACGGCGCCGCATCCTCACTCTCCTCAAGGAGCAGGAACGCCCGGTGTCAGAGGTGGCTCGTGAACTGGGCATGTCCCAGCCAGGCGCCTCCAAGCACCTCCGCGTGCTGCGGGAGGTCGGGCTGGTCCGTGTGCGGGGGGTGGGACAGCAGCGCTTCTATGGCCTGGATGCCCGCGGGCTCCAGCCGATCCATGAGTGGGTCGGGGGCTTCGAGGAGTTCTGGAACGGGACGTTCGACCGCCTGAACGAATACGTGAAAGACCTGCAGCGAGAGGACCGCACTGATGACCCAGCCCACGAGTCAGACTGACACCACCGACCGCGAACTCCGCATCTCCCGCCTGATCGAGGGCCCCCGTGACCTGGTGTTCAGCGCCTTCACGGACCCCGAGAACATTGGCCGTTGGTGGGGGCCAGACGGCTTCACCACCACCACGCGCTCATTCGAGTTCCGCCTCGGCGGCGAGTGGGACTACGTGATGCACGGCCCGGACGGCACGGACTACCCCAACTGGGTGCGCTTCGACAGCATCGAGGCGCCCGCACGCATCGAGTATCTGCACGGCGAGAGTGCGGACGACCCCGCGCCGTTCCACGCCGTGGTGACGTTCCAGGAGCAGGACGGCGGCACGCTGGTCACGCTCTGCAACATCTTCGCCACCCGCGAGCAGCGCGAGTTGGTGGAGCGCGAGTTCCACGCCGTGGAGGGCGGCCAGCAGACCCTGGGCCGGCTGGCGGCGTATGTCGCCACGCTCCGCGACCAGCAGTAGCGCCCGCCGCTACGGGCGGTCGAGCCCCTTGAGGGCGCGCGTGAGGCCGTCGTGCAGACGGCCTCCCTGCGTGCCCGACTGCACGCGGGCGGCCTGGTTCTCGCCCGCCACCTCCACCAGCAGTTCCTCGCGGAGCACGGAGACGGAGCGGGGGGCGTCGATGCCGATCTTGACGCGCTCGCCGTCGATCGAGAGCAGGCGGACGATGACCTTGCCGTCGATGACGATGCCCTGTTCAGCCTTGCGCGTGAGGATCAGCATGGGGGCCTCCTGCCCGGCGCGTCCGCGGCCGCGTGGAGGACGCGAGCGGACACTGCGAGGGCGTCCCTGCCCTCGATCTTGTCTTCACGGTACGGCCCGCGCGTTGCTGGCGCGGCGCCCCGTCCGTGGCCATCACTACATCATCGGCCGCCTCGGCGCGATCTCCAACGGCGATGCCCGAGCGGCGATGTCCCGACGAGCGAGGGCGCTCAGGCCGTCGCCGGCATCGCCACCTCGAGGTCGACTTCGCCCACCCCGTCCACCAGGCCCTCCTCAACCAGGCCCTCCTCAACCAGGCCCTGCTCCGCCAGGCTGGCGAAGAGCGGGAGGCGCAACGGGTAGTCCGCGTTCTGGACAATGACCTGGCGCGCCAGGTGGGTGCGCCGGCAGAGCACCAGCGGGGCGAGCATGTTCGCCGTGATCTTCATCGGGTCCTCGTGCAGCGTGAGCACGCAGCGCACCAGCGCATCCTGCGGCTCGTGCATGCCCAGCGCGTCCGCGTCCGCGTCCGTCAGTTCAAACGCGTAGTCCGCCCGCACCACGAACGGCTCCATCAGCGCGAAGGCCACGTCCGGGTCGTCCAGCGACTGCAGCCACTCGATCGGGGAGTCGTGCTCCGGGATCAGAGCATACCGGCGGAGCGCCTCGAAGCCGCCCAGGCCGGGCTCGAAGGCGAAGATCTGCTCCTCGGAGACGTCCATGGTCTCCTCCACACCCAGGAAATTCGTCCGTACCAGCATCTCGGTCCTCCAATGTCGCGGGGTCCAACACCCGCGTAGTCCACGCAGTGAGCGGGCTCAGCGCAGGAAGTCCAGCAGGCTCACCCCCAGCGACCTTCCGGTCGCCGCGAGCGCTGCCTGGAAGGCCGTGTCCCGCATCTGCAGTTCCACCACCTCCGCCGTGATGTCCACTTCCTCCAGGCCGGAGATGGCCGTCTTCAGCGCGACCTCCTCCTCCTCCAGCCGCACCCAGGCCATGTCCAGGCGACGCACGCGCGCGCCCACCTCGCCTCGAGCGGTGAGCACGGTGTCGATCTCCGCGCCGATCTGGCTGGAGGCGGCGTTCATGGCGGTGCGGTCGTTCGCCAGCAGGCCGTCACGGAACGCGATGAGCGAGGCGAAGATGCCGTCAAAGAGCGGCTCGCCCGGGATGTTCACGGCGATGCGTTCGCCCTCGCCGATCTCGCGGAGCACCTGGCCGGTGTCGCCCTGGTAGGTGAAGGCGGTGGGGTTGGCCGGCACGTCCGGCGCGAACGCCGGTCCGCCCTGGTGCCCGCCGAAGACCTGCCGCCCCGCGTGCGAGGTGGTGGCGATGGAGAGCACCTCGTTCAGCATCTCGGATACCTCGGTGGCGATCTGCTGGCGGGCGCCGGAGTCCAGCCCGGAGGAGTCCGCCTGCACGGACAGTTCCTGGGCGCGCGTCATGACGCTCCCCAGCGCCGTGAGCGCCGACTCCACCACCCCGAGTTCGGTGCGGGCCAGGTCTACCGTGCGCGTACGCTGCGTGACCAGGTCCAGCGTGGACCGCGCCGCCATCGCCCGCGCCGTGGCGAACGGATCGTCCGAAGGCCGGTTGATGCGCCGCCCGCTGGCCACGCGCTCCTGCGTCTCGTTCAGGCGGGTGGTGGCCTCCTGGATGTGGGCCAGCAGGCGATCCGTGGTGCTGCGGGCGCTGATGCGCATGCTCATGGCCTCAGCCCACCATCTGCAGCGTCTGCTGCACCATCTCGTCGATGGCCCGGATCACGCGTGCGGCGGCCTCGTAGCCCTTCTGGAACTGGACCAGGTTCACCATCTCCTCGTCCAGGCTCACGCCGGAGACGCTGGAGCGCAGTTGCTCCAGGTGGCGGATGGTGGCGCCCTGCGCGCCGGAAATGCCGTGCGCGTCTCGCACGGAGACGCCCAGGCGCGTGATCATGCCGTTGAAGAAGGCGTCGTACGTCTCGCTGCCGCCGGTCAGGCTCGTCGTCGCCTGCAGGTCCGCCACGGCCAGCGCGCCGCTGCCGTCCCCCGCCGCCCCACCGGCCGAGGCCGCGGCCACCAGCCCGAGGTTTCCCGCGATCGCCACGTTCACGCCGATGGTGGCGGCGTCTGTGCCGGTGAAGAACGCCGTGCCCGTGGTCACGCCGTCCAGTGCGAAGCCGGCGGCGTGCACCAGGTTCACGTCATCGATCACCCTCGTGATCAGCGTGTCCAGATCCGCCAGCCGCGCCGGGATGTCCACATCACGCTGGTGGAGCAGGCCGCCGATTTCGCCGGAGGACACCCGGACGGTGGCGCCGTCCGCGGCCCACTGCACGTCGAAGAAGTTCTGGTTGAGCGGGTTCACCTCCAGGTCGATGGCGTTTGCCTTCACCCCGGAGACCAGCGCGCGCCCGCCCATGAAGACGTCCACGCGGCCGCCCTCGTGCTCCATCACGCGGATGTCCGTCAGTTGCGCCAGGCGGTCCAGCGCCAGGTCGCGCTGGTCCGTGAGGTCGGCCGCCGGGTCGCCGGTGGCGCGCTGCTGCACGATGCTGCCGTTCAGCGCCGCGATGCGTCCCGCCAGGTCGTTGACCTCGCGCACGGAGGCGGAGAGGCGGGTGTTGGCGTCCGCACGGATGTCGCCCAGCGAGGTGGCCAGGCGGTTCGCCGCGAAGGCGAGCGTCTCGCCCGCCTGCACCACGGCGCTGCGGGCGGCGCTCTGCTCCGGGGCGTTCGCCAGGTCTCGCCAGGCGTTGAAGAACTGGCCCAGGATGGCACGCAGGCCGTTGTCGCTCGGCTCGCCGAAGGCGAGTTCCACCAGGCTCAGCGAGTCGGCACGCGCGCCATACTCGCCCGCAGCGTGGCTCTCCGTGCGGATCTGGAAGTCCACGAACAGGTCGCGGACGCGCTCCAGGTTCAGCATCTCCACGCCCTGGCCCACGCCGCCCGTAGCCGGAGCCACGGCCGCCAGGTGTACGCGCTGCCGGCTGTAGCCCGGCGTGTTCACGTTGGCCACGTTGTGGGCCACGGCGTCCATGGCCTGCTGTTGCGTCAGCAGCGCCCGGATGGCGGAGTTGAGGCCGACGGAGATGGCCATGGCCCGCTACGCCGACTTGTCCAGCGCGCGCCCGCCGGCGCCAGAGGCCGCATCACCGGTGGGGGTGTAGAGGGAGCCCGCCAGCACGGCGCGCAGGTAATGGATCCAGCGGTCCACCAGCGAGCGGCTGTTGCGCAGCAACTGCGCGTTCACCGCGTGCGCCTCCTCCAGCGCCAGCGCCTCCGCCCGCAACCCGCGCCCCGCCCGGTTCAGGTCGTCCGCCACCTCGCCCGGGAGGTGCGAGGCGATCGCGGAGAGCGTGGCCGTCTCCGCCGCAATGCCCGTAGCCATCTCGATGGCGACCAGGGCGGTCATGCGCTCCGTCTCCAGCGCGCGCAGGTGATCCTGCAGTTCTTCCTGCTGCTCCACCAGCGCCGTCAGGCGTTCCACGTCTCCGGCCACGATCGCCTCCTGCTCGCGGGAGGCCACGCCCAGGAGCGAGCGGTACAGGTCACGCTGCGCCGCGATCACCTCGCTCAGCACGGCCACCCCCACGCGGAGGTCTTCCCGCCGCGCGGCGATCACGAGGCGAACCCCCGGTCCGCCAGCAGCGCCGCCAGCCCGGTGTGGTCCACCACGTACTCGCCGGCCTCGATCTGCTGGCGCAGAGCCGCCACGCGATCCGCGCGCACGTCCGGCGCGCGCTGCACGTCCTGCATAATGCGCGCGAACTCGCGGGCGCCCTCGGACAGGGTGACGCGGTCAGTGCGGCGGGTGGACGCTCCGCTGCCGGCGCGACGCGTGTCTCCCGCCGCCTCCACGGCTGCGGAATTGGAGACCTCGCGGCGGTAGATGCCGCTGGCGTCGTGGGGTCGGATGGGCTGAACCATGTCGGTTCCTCTCTGCGGGCGTTAGACCGTGACGTCGTTCGCCTGCGTGAGCATGTCCTCAATGGTGCGGAAGGCCACCACGTTCAACTGGTACCCGCGCTTCGCCATGACCAGGCCCGTCATCTCCGTGGCGATGTCCACGTTCGAGGCCTCCAGCCAGCCGCTGAAGACGGCGCCCAGGCCCTCCTGGCCGGGCGTACCGGTGATGGGCGGCTGGGACTGCGGCGTCTCGCGGTAACGGCTGTTGCCGATCGCCTCGAGGCCCGCGGGGTTCGCGAAGCGGGCGAGTTCGATCTGGCCCACCGGCACCCGCACACCGTCGCGCGGGTCGAACGGGCCGAGGTCCGCGAGTTCGGCGTCCGTGTAGTCACGGATCACGGAGACCTCGCCGTCCAACTCGATGCGCAGTCCACGGAAGCGCGGCGGGAGTTGCAGCGGCGGCTCCAGCAGTTCGCCGCTGGCCGTGGTCACCTTGCCGTCGCCGTCCAGCAGGAAGATGCCGGAACGCGTGTAAGCCATGCTGCCGTCGTCCAGCAGGACGCGGAAGAAGCCGTCGCCGTTGATAGCGAAGTCCATCTGGCGGCCCGTGGGCTGCAACGTGCCCTGCGCGAAGTCGCGAGTCATCGCGGCAGTGGAGACGCCGGCAGACTCCGACACCTCGCCCTGCTCCACCACCCCCGTGGTGAGGGCGGCGAAGACGGAGGCGGAGTCCAGGATGTCCTGGAAGTGGATTTTCACTCGCTTGTAGCCGGTGGTATTCACGTTCGCGAGGTTGTTCGCGATCGCCTCGATGTTCTTTTGCTGCTGCACCATGCCGCTGACGGCGGCGTCCAGGGAGAGGGCCATGGCTACCTCCTACACGCGCCCGAGTTCGGTGACGGTGCTCTCCAGCGTCTTGTTGATCTCCGCAAACACGCGCTGGTTGGACTGGTACGTCCGCGCCACGGAGTACAGCCGCGTGGCCGTCTGGCCGATGTTCACGTTCGCCTCCTCCAGCGATCCCTGGAGGATGAAGGTGCCTCCCGCGGCGTAGTCCACCGGCGTCAGCGCCGCGCCCGGGACCGCCACGAACTTGGAGTCCCCGGCGCGCACCAGGTCGTCCGCGCCAATGGTGACCACCTGCAACTGGGCCACGAACTCCTCCACCACGTCCACGCTGGTGGAGCCGTCCGGCTGCACCGTCTCCGTCTCCACCAGGCGATGGATCGTGCCGTCGGACTTCACGCGCACCCTGTCTGTGTCGATGATGATCTCGTTGCCGTCGACGTCGAGGATGCGGCCCCCGTCGGCCGTGATGAGGCGCTGCTGGTCATCCCGGTCCAGGTGCCCGTCGCGCGTGTAGCGCACGCCCTCGTCCGTCTGCGCCACGAAAAAGCCGTCGCCGCGCACCATGACGTCCAGGGGCGCGCCGGTCTCCCGCTCCGCCCCCTGGCCCAGGTACGTGCGCACGTTCTCCACGAAGGCGCCGGTGCCCACCTGGCCGATGACCTCGTCCACCCGCCCCGGCACCGGCCCGTCCGCCGGCCCGATGCGTCGCGCGAGCACGCCGCCGAAGGCAGTCTGCGCCGACTGCTCCGCCTTGTACCCCACGGTGGAGGAGTTGGCGATGTTGTCCGCCACCACGTCCTGCTGGCGCAGGCCCAGCACCATGCCGGAGGCTGCGGTGTAGAGGGAACGGATCATGCTGACCTCCGGCTCAGGCGCAGGCCCACCACCACGGAGAGCGCCATGGCGCCCATCAGGGCGCTGAAGCGGATCACGTCAGACGTCCAGCCCGGCGCGCCGGTATTCGGCAGCGAACCGGGCGCCTGCAGGCCCTGGCTGCCCTCCAGGCTGCCGTCTGACGAAGTCTGGCCGATGAGCGTGAAGTAGCCGCCGATGGAGCGGCGCTCGGTTGGCTGAGGGGCGTCGTCCGGGTCCGGCTCCACCGTGAGGATGAGCAGGTCGAAGCCGAAGTCCGCAATCGGCGGCAGGGTGCCCTCGTAGGACACCGTGCCCGTGCTGCTCGCGTTGAAGCGCCCCACGGAGATCGCGTCGCCGGCCTCGGAGTTGACGAGCCACGCCTGGTAGACGCCCTCGCCCCTACCACCACTGGAGCCCCCACTGGAGCCAGGCAACATCGGCAGGCCCTGCGCCTCCAGACGCACAATGCCCTCCGCGAAGATCAGTTCGGCCTCGCCGCTCGCGTCCTGCGGGCCCCAGTTGGATAGGTCGATGTAGGAGAGCGTGACCATCACCGGCACGCCGTTCGCACGCGCCATCCCCGCCACCGCGCCCCACGTGACGAGCGCCACCGAGAGGCCGATGGCAGCGACCACCGCCACGTGTTTCGCCCAGTGAGACAGGCGCAGCGGGATCATTGCCGCCCTCGCATGCGGGCGATGCGCACTTCCTCGAGGCCAATGTGCAGTTCACGCGCGATGGCGCGGTCGGACATGCCAGCCTCCGCCAGGGCAGCAATCTGCGCGCGCAGGCCCGTGGGAACCCCGACGTCGACGCCGTGCGCGTGGGCGTGGGCGTGGGCCAAGTACTCGCCGGCCGCCAGCGGCCGCTCGTCCACCTCGATACCGCCCACGCCGGCGAAGGCCGGGGTGCGGTCGCTGAGCATGCCCGCCAGCGTCTCGCGCTGCGCAGTCAGTTGGGCTTGCATGTCGCCCACCGCCTCCTGCAGGGCCGTCAGCAGGTCCTCCGAAGACACGGTGGCCAGCGCATCCACGTGGCCCTCCAGCAGGTCAATGGGCTGCCGGCCGAAGAGGTACGCGTGGTAGAGCACACCGAGCGCGAGCAACATCAGCGGGATGCCCAGCGAGAGGGTGACCAGGAGGACCGTGGGGGAGACGCTCATGCTGCCTGTCCCTGCTGCCGGCCCATCACCCCCACGCGGAGGCGGCTGAGCGCTCGTGCATGCAGTTGACAGACGCGGGACTCGGAGATGCCCAGCACCTCGCTCACCTCCCGCATCGTCAACTCTTCCTTGTAGTAAAGCGACAGGATCAGCTGCTCCCGATCAGGCAAATCCCTAATCGCGCCCGCGAGATCACCGATGAGTTCCTGCCGTTCGAGGTCTATCGAGAAGTCCTCGCCGTCCGGATCGGCCACCGCCATGGCCCCGCCGGAGTCCTCCTCGCCGTCCGTGACGCCCAGGTTGTCGAGCGAGACGGTGATCCAGGACGACTCGATCTGGGTCTTGCGGTAGGCCTCTGGCGCCACGTTCAGCGCCGCCGCCACCTCCTCGTCCGTGGGGTCGCGACCAAGTTCGTTCGTCAGGCGCAGGATGGCCTCGTTCGCCTCGCGGGCCTTCTGGCGGACCGAGCGCGGCAGGCGGTCCAGCGATCGCAGGGCGTCGATGATCGCGCCGCGGATGCGGGAGATCGCGTACGTCTCGAACTTCACGCCCTTGGTGTGGTCAAACCGCTCCACTGCCTCGATCAGGCCGATCGTGCCGAAGGAGAGGATGTCCTCGTAGTCCAGGATCGCCGGTAGCGAGATCGCGAGGCGCCCCATGACGTACTTCACCAGCGGGGCGTATTGCAGGATCAACTGCTCTCGCACCGCAGGGTCGTGCTCCTGGAAGTAGCGCTCCCACAGGGCATGGTTGCTCCGCTGCAGGGCGTCAGCCTCCGCCGCGGAGAGTTTCCCCTTCCGGGGCCCGTTGGGTCGTCGTTCGTTCGTCACGGACTACGTCCTCCAACTAGGCCGCACGACGCTGGTCGGCGGCGGCATCTCGGTCAGCCCGCGTGGCGGGTAGGTTGGCCGGCTCGTGGTGCTCGGTGTCCTCATGGCCCTCGGTGTCCTCGTAGCCCTCGTAGCCCTCGTAGCCCTCGAGGCCCCCGTCGTCGTGGTGGCCCTCACCGCCGCCGCCGTCCGAGGAGCCCCTCCGGCCGGGATGCGTGCGGCCCGCTGGCGCCGTGAGCACCACCAGTTCGGCCAGGTAGGACACGAAGGCCACGGCCATGAACGTCAGCAGCCCTCGCAACATGGCGACCTCAATGGGAAAGCCCGCCTCCCGTGACGCCCACGTCACGTACAGCGCGAAGCCCAGCGCCACGTAGAGCCCGGCGCGGAGGATGAGCATCACATCACCCCCCGGCGCCGCAGTTCCGCTTGCTGGCGATAGACGAAGCGCACCAGCCGTTCGATCTCGGACTGGTTGGGCTCCAGGAACTGGCAGTGCACGCGATAGTGCTGGGCCCTCGCGTCCGGCCGCGCGCTGCTGAGCACCAGCGCACCGATGTCCATCTCCAGCGGGTCCCCGTCCAGTTCAAAGACCAGCCGCAGGCGGCTCCCCACCGGCACGTGGTCCCGCATCTGCAGCAGGGCGCCCCCACCGGACAGGTCCAGGATCACCGACTGCACCGACTGCACTTCCTGCCCGTCGTCATCCAGCCGCGCCGTACGCCGAGGCTGGATGCGAGTCACGAGGCGGTAGAACTGCCGGCGTTCAGAGTGCTCCGCCTCCAGCGGCGGGTCGATCACGAACGTCTCCGTGGCCGCCTCGGACAGGCGCACGTCCACCCCGAAGCGGTACACCCGTCCTCGGAGCGTGGTGAACATGGTCAGGTGGTCGCCGGGGCGGACCTCCAGCACCTCACGGCCACGGCCCTGATCGCGGCCACTGTCATGGCCACCGTCATGGCCACCGTCATGGCCACTGTCATGGCCACTGTCATGGCCACTGTCGTGGCCCCGGTCACGCCAGGGCATCGCGAGGCGCACGCCGTTCGGCATCACCGAACGCACCGTGGCCTCGTAGGACGGGCCCAGGGGGTCGCCGGGTGGCGACACCTTGACGCGCGTCCCCGGCCGCAGGTCAACGTACGCTGGCACGGTGAGGCCTACCCCGCCCGCGCCAGGCGTCGGCGCGGAGCCGGCGTGGGCGCGGCGGCCGGCGCCGGCTGCGCGGGGTCCCACGTGGCGCGCACCACGGCCGCCGCGAGCGCCAGGTTGTCGCCCGGCACGGCCGCCTCGCTCACCTGGTCCGAGTGCGTGCTGAACGCCACGCCGATGGACGCCTCCACGGACACGCCGGCGAGCGCCCCGTAGTGCGAGGTCTCGTCACAGCGCGTGAGCACCAGGCCGTCGATGCCCGTGGCGCTGTAGGCGCTGACGGTCTCCGCCAGGTCGGCGCCCTTCATGGTCGCTGGCACGGCGAGCAGCACCAGTCGCTGGCGCGCGGCCTGCAGGAACGAGTCCAGTTCCGCCATGCGGTCGCGTCGGAGTCCGTTGTGGCCGGGGGTGTCGACGATCACCACGTCCACCTCCGCGTCCGCGAGCACCTCCGCGAGTTCGTCCGGCGCGTAGCAGAGGCGCACCTCCAGGCCAGTGGCGGCGCCGAAGGCGAGCAGTTGCTGGGGGGCGCCGGCGCGGTTCACGTCCGTGCCGGCAATGACCACGTTCAACTCCTGGCGTTGCAACTGCAGCGCCAGCCGCACGGCCATGGTGGTCTTCCCCGCCCCGGACGGCCCCACCACGAAGATCGCCCGACTGCGCGACGTGTTGCGCAAGGTGGGGAGGGCCACCGCCGGCGGCAGTTTCGCGGCCAGGCGCCGCTCCACCGCGGACGCCAGCGCCGCCTCCTCCGTCGGGCGGGCGTCCACCTCCGCCAGCACGGCGCCGGCCAGCGCGGCCGGCATGCCGTGACGCACCAGGTGGTCCTTCATCACGCGCAGTCCCGCCGGGCCAGCGTCCACGCGGGCGTCCCGGCGGTCCTCCAGCAGTTGCTCCAGCATCCCGCGCATCTGCTCCAACTGCTGTCCCAGTTGGCCGGCGACGGCAGAGCCCGAGGCCCGGCCTCGCGCTTGCTCAAGCACGACATCGCTCGCCTCGCCATGTCCGGCTGCAAGCGCGTCCTCCAGGGGGGCGGGCTGTCGAGTGCCGGCGAAGGGGCCGGCCACGGCAGACAAGGCGGCGGTGGCCTCCGCCACGGCGCGCACCAGGTCGTGCGCGGCCCGGTCCTGTTCCAGCGTGGCGCGCAGCGGGACGGCGTCCCCGCTGTCCTCCGGGACGCGCGCCACCACCTCCACGAACTGGCGGCCGGGCTGGCCGAAGAGGCCGGGCGCGAACGCCTTGCGCGTCGAGAGGATGACCGCGCCGTCTCCCAGGTCATTACGGACCTGCTCGTACGCCTCGGCCAGGGTTGGCGCCTGGAAGCGCTTAGGCTGCTGCATACTCCACCTCCACCTGTCCCAGGACTTCGACCTCCACCTCGCGCGCGACTTCCGCGAACGAGAGGACGGCGAGCGCCGGCAGTGACCGTTCCAGCAGCCGGCGGAGCGGCCGCCGGATGCGTGTCGACGTGAGCAGGACGGGCTGCTGTCCCGTAGCGGCGGCGCGTTCCATCTGCGACGCCACGCGGTTCATCAGCCGCTGCAGGAGGTCCGGCGAGACCACCAGGGCCATGCCGCTCTCCGTCTGCGTAAGCGCCTGCGCGAGCGTCTGCTCCAGGCGCGGGTTGAGCGTGATCGAGTGCAGCCGCCCGTCCGGCGCGCGGTGCTGCATGGACAACTGGCGGCACAACGCCTGGCGCACGCCCTCCGTCAGCGCCTCGATGTCCTTGGTCTGCCGGCCCAGGTCCGCCAGCGTCTCCGCGATGGTGACCATGTCGCGCACGGAGACACCCTCCGAGAGCAGCAACTGCAGGACGCCCTGCACCTCGCCCACGGTCAGGACGCCCGGCACCAGTTCCTCCACCACGGCGGGGTACTCCTCCTTGAGGTGGGTGAGCAGGGTCTGCGTGTCCTGGCGAGAGAGCAGTTCCGGGGCGTGGCGCCGGATCAACTCGCTCAGGTGGGTGATCAGGACAGAGGGCGGGTCCACCACCGTGTAGCCCAGCAATTCCGCCTGCTGCTTCTCCACCTGCGGGATCCACTTGGCGGGCAGGCCGAACGCCGGCTCCGTCGTCGCCTCGCCCTCGATGTCCCCGGTAGCCAGGCCGGAGTCCATGGCCAGGAAGTCGTGGACGTGCAGCGTGCCGCCGCCGATCTCGATGCCGCGGAGGCGCACCACGTACTGGTTGGCGCCCAGGGCCAGGTTGTCGCGGATGCGGATCATCGGCACCACCACCCCCAGGTCCAGCGCGGTCTGACGCCGCATGATGGTGATCCGGTTGAGCAGGTTGCCCCCGCGTTCGTCATCCACCAGCGGGATCAGGCCGTACCCGACCTCCACCTCCAGCGGATCGACCTTCAGCACGGAGACCACTGAGTCCACGCTCTGCGACTCCTCGACCTGCTCGAACTCCTGCGCCTCCGCAAGTTCGACCGCGCGGGCCTTGCTGCGCTCCCGGACCATGAAGCCTGTCCCGGCCATCATGGCCGCGATGATGAAGAACGGGGATCGGGGAAGTCCCGGTGTCAGACCGAATCCCACCAGCACCGCCGCCACGATGAACAGCGCCCGCGGGTTCGCGAACATCTGCGCGCCGATGTTCGTGCCCAGGTGCTCGTCCGAGGACGCCGCGCGCGTGACGATGATGCCCGCGGCCGTGGAGATCAGCAGCGCCGGGATCTGCGAGACCAGCCCGTCGCCGATGGTGAGTAGCGCGAAATGGCCCACCGCGTCGCCGGGGGACAGCCCCATCTGCATGACGCCGATGGTCATGCCACCAATGAGGTTGATCGTGGTGATGATCAGCCCCGCGATGGCGTCGCCCTTCACGAACTTGCTGGCGCCGTCCATGGCGCCGTAGAAGTCCGCCTCCGAGGAGATGCGCCGGCGCCGATCCTTCGCCTCCGTGTCCGAGATCAGGCCGGCGTTCAGGTCCGCATCGATCGACATCTGCTTGCCGGGCATGGCGTCCAGCGTGAAGCGCGCCGCCACCTCCGCCACCCGCCCCGCGCCGTTGGTGATCACCACGAACTGCACGATCAGCAGGATGAGGAACACGACCAGGCCCACCACCAGCGACCCGCCGATCACGAACGCCCCGAAGGCGTCGATGACGGCGCCAGCGTCGCCCTGGATCAGGATCAGGCGCGTGCTGGCGATGTTGATGCCCAGCCGGAAGAGCGTGGTGAGCAGCAACAGAGAGGGGAAGACGCTGAACGACAGCACATCCTGCGTGTACATGGAGATCAGCAGGATGGTGATCCCCACGGCGATGTTGGCCACGATCAGGACGCTGAGCAGCCCGGTGGGGATCGGGATGATCATCATCGCGATGATCATCACCACGGCCACCGCCATGGCCACGTCCGAGTTGCGCGTGAGCACGTCCAGCATTCCCATGCGCGGGGTCTGCCCAGCGTGCGCGGTCTGTGCTGCCATGGCCTTGCCTGTCCCTCTCGCCTACGCCGTCGCCTGCAACGCCCGGCCCAGCGTGCGCAGGCGGTACACGAACGCCAGCACCTCCGCCACCGCCTCGTAGAGGTCAGCCGGGATCTCCTGGCCGGTGCGCGTGGCCCGGAAGACCGCTCGGCACAGCGGCGGGTTCTGGATGACGGGGATGCCGTGTTCCTCCGCCACCCCGCGCATCCTCAGCGCCACCAGGTCGGTCCCCTTCGCCAGCACCACGGGGGCGTGGGAGGAGGTGGGGTCATACTTCAGGGCCACCGCGTAGTGGGTGGGGTTCACCAGCACCACGTCCGCCTTGGGCACGGACTGCATCACGCGCGCGAGCAACTTCTGACGCTGCCGCGCCATCTGCCCCTTCATCTGCGGGTCGCCGTCCGTCTGCTTCGCCTCGTCCTTCACTTCCTGGAGGGACATCCGCAACTGGCGCGTCATGTCACGACGCTGGAAGACGAAGTCCGCCACCGCCAGCGCCAGCACTACCAGCGCCACCCGCAACGACAGGTCGAACCCCACCGCCACCAGGATGGCGATCGAGTCCTGGATCCCCGCCTGCATGCCCAGGGTGGAGATGGCCTCCCAGTGGCCCCGGAAGGTGAGGTAGCCCACCAGTCCCAGCACGGTGAACTTGAACACGGCCTTGACCAGGTTGACGTACGCCTGCCGAGACGCGACCAGGCGCTTGCCGCCCTCCAACGGGTTGAGCCGCTTGAACTGCGGCTTCAGCGCCTGCGTGGCAAACAGCGGCCCCCCGGTCTGAGCCATGCCCCCCAGCACGCCGATCAGCAGCACCGCCGCCATCAGCGGGAGCAACACCAGGATCGACCGCCCGAGGAGCGACACTCCCACCGCCGCGGTGAGATCCACCGTGAGCGGGTTGCGCCCCAGGTGCGCCCACGTGTCCACCGTGATCGCCTCCAGCGATCCCCACATGTACGGCCCCGCGAACTTGAAGATGCCGAGGATCGCGAGCAGCACGATCGCGCTGTCCATCTCCCGGCTGTGCGCCACCTGGCCCCGCTTGCGGGCGTCCTCCTGCCGGCGTGGGGTGGGGGCCTCCGTCTTCTCGCCGGCCATCAGCGCACCACCAGCCCGTTCACGTCCACCAGCGCGCGCCCCAGCGTGGCGCCGATGAACGCGGTCATCAGCGGCATGGCCGCCACCAACGCCACCAGGCCGATGCCGATCTTGAGCGGGAAGCCCACCACGAGCGCGTGCAACTGCGGCACCGTCCGGTTCACCAGCGCCAGCGCCAGGTCCGTGAGCACCAGCGCGCCGAACACCGGCAGCGCAATCTGCACCGCGGACACCAGCAGCGTGCCGAAGAACGGGATCACGCGGTCGCCCGCGATCGCCGACAGCGTCGCCTCGCCCGGCGGGACCACCTCGAACGTGCGGAGGAAGCCCTGGATGACCAGGTAGTGGCCGTTGATGGCGAAGAAGATGAGGGCAATCAGGATGCGGTAGAACTGCTCCATCGTGCCCGTCGGCGCACCCGTCATCGGGTCAAACACCTGGCCGATGCCGAAGCCGATCTGCACGCTCACCAGGCTCGCGGCCATCTCCAGCCCCTGGAACACCAGCATCACCCCCACGCCGATGGCAATGCCGAGCAGCACCTCCATGCCCAGCAGGCTGGCGAAGACCAGGAGGTCCGTGGGCGTGCTGTCCAGGCCCCTCGCGCTGAGCGGCAGCACGATCAGCGACAGCACGATCGCGAGCGTCACCTTGATGTGCACCGGCACGCTACGCGCACCAAAGAGCGGCGCCGCCACGATCGCCGCGGTCAGCCGGCCCAGCACCAGCAGGAAGTGCGCCGACCACTCCGGCGAGACCGCGAACACCTCGCTCAGCACGAGGGCAGGCCGGACGTGGGGTTCATCGGGCGAGGTCCGGGAGCGCGGCGAACAGGCGCGTGGTGTAGTTCACCATCGTGCCGATCATCCAGGGGCCAAAGATCGCGGAGATGGCGAAGACGCCGAAGATCTTGGGCACAAAGGTCAGCGTGACCTCGTTGATCTGGGTCATGGCCTGGAAGACGGACACCAGCATGCCGATCGCCAGGCTCACGATCAGGATCGGCGCGGCGACCATCAGCGTGGTGGTCAGCGCGTCCTGCGCCAGGGTGATGACGGCGGCGTCGGTCATGTTGCGGGTGGACTCCTATACAGACAGCGCGTTCAGAGGACGAAGGATCTGACCAGCGAGCCGATGATCAGGCCCCATCCGTCCACCAGGACGAACAGCAGGATCTTGAAGGGCAGGGAGACCACCACCGGGGGGAGCATCATCATGCCCATCGACAGCAGCGCCGAGGACACGACGATGTCGATGATCAGGAACGGGATGAAGATGATGAATCCCATGAGGAACGCGGTCTTCAACTCGCTCACGATGAAGCCGGGGATGATCACGTAGGTCGGCACGTCCTCCACCGTCGCCGGCCGCGTGTCCTGCGACAGGCCCACGAACAGCGCCAGATCCGACTCCCGCGTCTGGGCGAGCATGAACTTGCGGAGGGGGCCCTCCGCCCGGTCGATCGCCTCGGACTGGCCGATCTCGCCGCTGAGGTAGGGCTGCAACGCCTGGTCGTTGACCGTGGTCCACACCGGCGCCATCACGAACACCGTGAGCAAAAAGCCAATGCCGATCAGCACCTGGTTCGGCGGCAACTGCGGCACGCCCACAGCGTTCCGCAGCAGCGACAGCACGATGATGATGCGGGTGAACGAGGTCACCATGATCAGCAGCGCCGGCGCCAGCGACAGCGTGGTCAGCAGCAACAGCAACTGCACCCCGGTCGCCCGCCCGGACGGATCGTCCACGGACTCCGGACCCAGCCCCGGCGCCGTCACGCTCCCGTCCGCCGCCACGCAGCCCGTGCACAGCGCAACCACGATGCCCACGCTCAGCACGAGGCCCATGGCGCGGCCCAGCCTGCGCTGGGAGACCCGCACGCGCGGAAGCGCCAGGCGTCGCGCCCATGAGTGCATCGCTCAGCCGGCGTTCCGTCGCGCCACGGCGATGGCGCGCTGCAACTCGGCGATCTGCGCGTCGCGCGACACCGCAGATATGCCCGCAGGCGCCACTGACGAGGCCGACGGGGCTGTCGAGGCTGACGGGGCCTGCCCGTAGCCCGAGCGCGCGCGCAGGCCGGCCGCCGTCGGCGCGCCCCGCACCTCCGCCGCCTCGATGCTGGCAAGCGTGCGTTCGAAGAGCGACTGCCGGGACTCCGGCTCTGCCGCCGCATCCCGGCGACGCGAGGCCCGCACGGAGCGGTCAGCAGCCGGACGGGCCGCCGCCCGTGCGAGGACGGCGCGCAGGGCGCCGAAGCGCCGCGCACGCACCTCGGACGAGGCGGACGCGGCCGGTCGCCCCTGTACCTGCTGTGCCTGCTGTGCTCGGTCTGCCGTGCGTTGCTCGCGGGCGCGCGCGTTCACCTCGCGGCGGCGGGCGTTCATCGCGACGAGGCCGGTGCCGAGCGACGACACGAGCGACGCGAGGCCACCCGCGGCAGCGCGACCAGGTGCGACCTCCTGCGGCCGGTCCACCAGCCGCTTCAGTTCTTCCGGGTCGTCCACGCTCATCAGCGAGGTGATGCGCTCCGGTGTGGCGCCCACCAGCACCGCGCGGTCGCCCAGGCGCACCAGGTGCAGCGTGCGGTTCGGGCCCAGCGCGTGCGTCTCCACCACCTCGAGCGCTCCCAGTCCGCCGGCACGCCCTCCCTGGTGGACGCGGCGGACATACCAGCGCATGCCGGCCACGGCAGCCCAGATCACCAGCACCACCAGCGCCAGGCGCGCGATGAGGCCGAACCAGTCGCCCGCGCCAAACGTCGAGACGCCCGCTCCCACCTCGCCGCCGGCGCCGCTACCGGCGGCCTCCTGCGCAAACGCCGAGCCGGACACCACGAGCGCGGCCATGCCTCCACCGAGGGCGCCCAGAACAGCAGGGACAGCAGGGACACGAGGGATGCGGGCGACACCGGCAACGCGGACGCCTCGAGAGTGAGGGAGCGGGAAGGGCGCGTGCATGGCTACGCCCCCATCGCCTGCGCGCGGCGTCGCGGGGAGACGATCTCCGTGACACGGACGCCGAAGTTCTCGTCCACCACCACCACTTCGCCACGCGCGATCAACTGCTCGTTGACCAGCACATCCACCGGCTCCCCGGCGAGTTTGTTGAGTTCCACCACGGAGCCGGGCCCCAGGGAGAGCACCTCCTCCACAGTCAGGGTGCTGCGCCCAAGTTCCACCGTGACCCGCATGGAGACGTCCATGATCAGGTCCAGCGAGCGGCGCTCCGCGCTGATGGGCGAGACGTCGCTCAGTGGGGGGAATCGCACCGGGTGAACATCCACGTCTTCGCGGGCTCCTGCTCCAAAGGTCCCTGCGGGGCGCAGGGTCGAGATGTTGTCCATGCCCGCGTCCGCGTGCCCCGTCGCGTCCTCCACCGTGCCGGTGGCGAGGGAGACAAGGTCTTCCAGCGAGTCGAAGTCCGCCGCGTCCGGAGCGGCGCTGGGCGTCTCCGCGAACGCGTCCAGGAAGCGCTGCGGCGCCAGCAGCACCATCGCCACCACCTCGGCGCCCAGGCCCAGGCTCAGGTCCACGCGCACCACGGGCTCACCCGCCGCCGCCTCCACGACCGCCGCGACGATCTCGCTCGCGTCGCCCACGCGGGCCGGCGCGGGGACGACCTCTATGCCCCGGAGGTCGTCGATGAAGAGGGTCATGGTCATGAGGTCGAAGAACTCGCGGACGGCGGCGGAGATCATCTCCATCTGCGCGCGGGCGAAGTCCGCATCGGCCATACGCTCCGCGCCGGTCTCCACGCTCAGCAGCGTGCCCGCGTCCGCCAGGGAGACGAAGGCCGCGCCGCGGTGGCGGCCGCCGGAGGGCTCGGACATGGACAGGTCCATGCCCAGGTGGTCGGTTGCGGAGACCTCCGCGCTCAGGCCGGCGACGTCCGTCGTACTGAACGAGACCTCGCGCAGGCTGGGCCGCGTGCCGGTCAGGCTTTCCAGCCCGGTCAGCACCTTCTCGCGCAGCACGGGCGCCAGCGCGGACAGCGCCTCCGCCGCCGGGCCAAGCACCTCCCCCAGGGGATCCTGTTCACCTGCCATGGTGTCCTCCGTCGTCACGCCGGCGCCTGCGCGCTGGTCGTCTCGTCCGTGTCGGCATCGCTCTCCGCCGCGCCGTCGGTGTCCTCCTCGGCCTCGAGGTCGTCGAGGACGAGCGTGGGGCGACGCGGGGCCACGGCGCGGTCTTCCTCCACCACGTCCGAGATCTGGATGCCCACGTGGCCGCTGACCACCCCCGGCAGGCCTCGGAAGCGCGTGTGCTCGCCGACCAGCACGTCCAGCGGGCGGCCCAGGCGGGCGTCCAGCACAAACGTGTCGCCCTCCTGCAGGCCCGCTATCGACCGCGCCGGCAGGTCCACCCCGCCCAGGCGCACCGAGAGTTCCAGGCGGGAGCGGTCGATGAGCCACTCCATGGCCATGCGCTCGTCGGCCGTGGGCGCGTGGCGGTTGCCGGAGGCGATCCACAACTGGGCGGACAGCGCGTGCGCCACTGGCTCGATCACCGTGTACGGGAGACAGATCGACATCGCGCCGCGGTGGTTGCCCACGCTGATCTCGAAGAAGGCGGTCAGCACCACGTCTGTGGGAGCCGCCACCTGGATGAGCGAGGCGTCCTGCCCCACGTCCAGCAGGGAGGGCTCCACGGGGCGGACGCTGGACCACATCTCTTTCAGCGCCTGGCTGAACGTGCGTGAGAAGGAGCGCAGCAGGCCCACCTCCACCTCGCCCGCCTCGCGGCTGCGGTCGATGAGTGTGCCGTTGCCACCCAGCAGGCGGTCCACCACCTCCGCCGCGATGTCCATGCTGAACTCCACCACCATGCTGCCCCGCAGCGGACGCAGGCCCAGCACGTAGCAGACCGTGGGGCTCGTCACCTGGCTCTGCCACTCCTCGTACAGGCCCTGCTCCAGCGTGGACAGGCGCACCTGCACCAGCGTCCGCAGCCGCGAGGAGAACGAGGCGCCCAGCAGCCGGGCAAAGTGCTCGTGCATGGACTGCAACGTCGCCCACTGTTCCTTGGAGAACTTGTCCGGGCGACGGAAGTCGTAGGTCTTGATCGCGGCGCCCATGGAGCGCTCCGCACGACGGCCAGAGGCCGCAGCCTCCTGATCGTCCTGCGTGGCGCCCTCGCCCGGCAGGTCGTTCAAGAGCGCATCGATCTCCCACTGGGAAAGCGCCCGTTGCTCAGCCATCGTCTGCTCCACTGCCGCCTGGTCGGTCCGCCCCTGGGCGGGCTCTACTGGGTGATGAAGTTCAAGAAGAGGACGCGCACCACGCGCGGCTCCTCGATCAGGTCGTCCACCGCGCGCTGGATCTCCGCCCGCAGCGCGTCCTTGCCCTCTGGCGTGGCGATCTCGCTGGCCGTGTGCCCGGTCACGATGCTGGTGACCGCGTCCTCGATGAGGGCGCGCCCGCTGCCGATGGTGTGCTCGAACTGATCCATCAGGGCGACCAGTTCCGCCTCGCAGGCGTCGCCGCCGCCACCGGCGTCGACCGGGTGTGCGCCCGCGTACCGCCCATCCGTCACCACAGCGACCATCAGCGCGCCCGTCGCCGGAACCTCGGCGCGCGCGACGTGCGAGGACCTCCCGCAGCCGTTCAGCACGTGCTCCCACCTCGGGTCCTTCGTCTCGAACTCGATGGCCGTCTGCAACTTCAGGTAGACCGAGGGCGAGCCCCGCTCCGGGAGCAGGTTGAACACGCGGTCGCTCAGCGTGATGTGCGGCCCGAGTTTGCCGGGCACGCTCACCACCCGAGGCGTCTGCGCGCTGACCTCGCCGCCCACGCCGTCCAGCAGGAACGTGAAGGCGGCGAACGCGACCAGCGCTCCCACCACCACGCCCGCAACGGTCAGGACGATGGGCTTCTTCATCACTCGACTCCGTCCGCCGCACCGGCGCCGGTGGGCTCAGCAACATCGCCACCCCCGATACGGGACGGCGGGTAGAGCAGCACGATGTCCGCGCGCCGGTTCAACGCGCGGCCTTCCGGGGTGAGGTTGTCCGCAATGGGGCGATGCTCGCCGTAGCCGGCCGCGAACGTGCGCGCCGGGTCCACGCCCAGGTCCTCCGTCAGGTAGCGCAGCACCGCCGTGGCGCGGGAGGAGGAGAGTTCCCAGTTGGAGGCGTATTTCTGAGTGGCCAGCGGGATGTTGTCCGTGTGCCCCTCCACGCGCACCTCGTTCGGCGTAGAGTTCACCGCCTCCGCCACGATCGCCAGCAGCGGCTTGGCCTCCTCCCGGATGTCCGCACTCGCGGAGGGAAAGACCAGGTTGTCCGCCAGGCGGATGACAATGCGGTCCTCGTCACGGGTGACCAGGATCTGGCCCTGCAGGCCCGCCTCCCGCGTACGCTCGTCCACCAGGCGGCGGATCTGCTCCAGGTCAATGTCGACCGTGCCCGCCAGGTTGCGCTCCGGGACAATGCCGGTGCCGCCGTCCAGGATGGAACCGCCCGCCTCGGCGTTCTTCACGTCCACGTTGAACGCGTCCGCCAGCCCGCGGGCCAGCGCCTCGAATTTCACCTCGTTCGCGTCCGCCGTGGCGTACAGGATGATGAAGAAGCCCAGCAGCAGCGTGACCAGGTCCGCGTAGGAGATCACCCAGCGCTCGTCCGGGTGCTCCTCCGTGTGACCTCGACCTCGGCGGCGGCTCATGCGGCGGCCTGACCGGCGGCGACGTCGTCGTCCTCTGGAGTGCGCGCCTCGGGGGCCAGGTAGGACTGCAACTTCTCGCGGACGATGCGGGGGTTGTCACCGGCCTGGATGGCCAGGATGCCCTCCAGGATCATCTCGCGGACCGTCTGCTCCTCGTTGGCGATGGCCTTCAACTTCATGGCCATCGGCAGGAGCACCACGTTGGCGAAGCCCACGCCGTAGAACGTGGCCACGAAGGCCACCGCAATGCCGTGGCCCAGTTCCGCCACGTCCCCACCCAGTTTCCCCAGCACCGTGATGAGGCCCATGACGGCCCCCAGCACGCCCAGCGTGGGCGAGAAGCCCGAGGCAGCCCGGAAGACCTCCGCCTTCTCGCTCTCCCGCTGCACCCCGCCTTCGATCTCGATCTCCAGGATGGAGCGCAGCGCCTCCGGGTCCGTGCCGTCGATCATCAGCGTCAGGCCCTTGCGGGCGAAGTCGTCGCCCACGTTCTGCGCGTCGTCCTCCAGCGACAGCAGGCCCTCGCGGCGCGCCTTGTCCGCCATGCTCACCAGCCGCGAGGCCATCTCGTGCGGCTCCGGCCCTCCGCCGCCCTGCAGCGCGCGGCGGTAGGACGCAGGGATGCTCTTCACCTGCGCCGGCGGGAACGAGGCAATAGTGGCGCCCAGGGTGCCGACCACCACGATCATGAATCCCGGCAGGTTCATCAGCGACACCATGGCGCCGCCCTCCACGACGAATCCGCCCAGGATGCCGATGGCGGCAATCAACAGCCCTGCGATCGTCGTGGCGCCCACTCGTGCCTCCCCCTGCTTCCGCGCTCCCGAGCCGGGCCCGTCAGTCCCGGACCAGGCTCAGCGGCGGGCGGCCCACGCCGCCGTACACCGAGCGCCGGTACTCCAGCACCCGCGCAACCACCTCGTCCGTCGACTCCAGCACCACGAACGAGTGGCCGTTGAACAGCACGATGTGGGTGTCCGGAGTGCTCTCCACGCTCTGGATGAACTCCGCGTTCAGGACGAACTCGCTGCGGTCCAGGCGGGTGACTCGGATCATGGGAGCGCCTCCGGCGTCACGGCAGCCGCGAGGACCTCGCAGCCCGGTGACGTGGCCGCCATTGTTCGGCTGCGGCGCTCCCTCCCGTATCGGGGACTCCCCGCACCCTCGCCCCCGCACTCCCCGAGGTTGCACGCGAGCGCGGCGAGGCAGCGGCCCAGGCAGCGGCAAGGCAGCGGCAAGGCAGCGGCAAGGCAGCGTCGCGCGCACGCAGAGCAGCACCCGCAGGCCCTCGGCAGGACGCCGAGGCGCGGGCGGCGGCAGGCGTCGGAGGGAGGCTAGGAGGGGCGGCGGTCGCGCGGGAGGAGCGAGGTCAGCAAGCCGCGCAGGTCGGCGATCGTGAACGGCTTGGGCAGGAACGCGTCTGCACCGGCGGCCTTGATCTCGTGCTCCTGCAGGTCGTCGCTGTAGGCGGACATGGCGATCACCGGAACCAGGTCCCAGCGGTGCTGCTCCCGGATGCGGCTCGCCAACTCCGCACCGCCCATCCGAGGCATGCGGATGTCCGTGAGCAGCAGGTCCGGCTCCAGGCCGTCCTCCAGCGCCGCGAGGGCTTCCTGACCGTCCGCGCACAGCACCGAGTCGAAGCCGGCCGCGCGCAGGGCAATGCCCAGCATCGCGCGGACGCTCTCTTCGTCTTCGGCCACCAGCACCAGGGGGCGTTCTCCGCCAGCCGTTTCCACGCGCGAGATGTTGTCACACCCCCACCGGGCGCACGAGCACCGGGACGCGGCGAGGGCGGCCGAAAGGCCGCCCTACATACATCCTTCACCGGCTCGTCAGGAAATTGCCAGCGCGGGCGCCTCGCAATGGCCGTGCTGGCTCGGCCGTGCGAGCGCCTGCTAGATCGCCTGGCGCTCGACGTCCATGGAGGAGGCGCCGTCCAGGCTGACCAGGCCGCGCCTGATGGCGTAGCGGATCAGGTCCGTGCGGTTCTTCGCGTGCAGTTTCGTCATGATGTGGGCGCGGTGCGCCTCCACCGTCTTCACGCTGATCACCAGTTCGTCCGCGATCGCCTGGTTAGAGAGGCCTTCCGCGATCAATTGCAGCACCTCACGCTCACGCGGGGTCAACGTGTCGTAGCCGGTCTTGCCCTCGGGCTGCTTCGCCTGCATGAGGACGTCGTTGACAGAGATCTCCTCGGAGACCGAGGTGGAGAAGTAGGTGTTGCCGCGGCGGACAGACTGGATCGCCAGCAGCAACTCCTCCATGTCAGAGTTCTTGACCACGTACCCAGAGGCCCCGGCGCGCAGGGCCTGCAGCAGGCGCTCGTCCTCCAGGTAGGCGGTCAGGATGAGGACGCGCGTGCTGGGGGAGCGCTTCACGATCTGGCGGGTGGCGTCAATGCCGTTCAGCCCGGGCATGACCATGTCCATCAGCACCACGTCCGGCGCGAGGCGCTCCGCAGCCTCCACCGCATCCCGACCGTTGGTCGCCTCGCCCACCACCTCCAGACCGGGTTGCGCCTCCAGCAGCATGCGCAGGGCCTGGCGCAACAGTGCGTGGTCGTCCGCCACGAGCAGGCGGATGTGGGAACTGCTCCGCGCGGCCGGGCGCACCCGGGTAATCGGCGCATTGCGGTCCGTCATGTGGTCGTTCATAGAGCGGGTCTCCCGGCTTCGACTCAGAGAATATGCACGTTGTCACGAGAATGGAAACGCGAGCGGTGCTTACGCCGGCTTCTTGTCGCCTGGACTGCGCTGGGAATAAGTGGATGACTGAGTAAGTTCGCGATGGTCGTCGAAGCGCTCAGAACCTTCGGCCTGTGCCGGGAAGAGTCGAGCGCTACCGCAACGCTTGCAGCGGCCAGTGACGGCGCCAGCCGTGGGCTCGTCCAGGAGCCAGTGGTGGACGCAGCGGGGCGCCCCGGGCATGGCTGATACAGGGTCAGTGTGTGGCGCCAACGGGTTCCTCCGTCTCTCGCCTCGGGCCGCAGTGCGTAGAAGCCGCACGGTCACGACGTACGTGCTGGCGGCGCTACGAGGCCATCCTAGAGATCGGCTCAGGAAACCCTTATAGGGGGAACCCCTAAGGTTCGATCAGCGCTTCCCTCATTCAGCGCGAATGTCAGTGAGGGGATGCGCGGACTATTCGTCCGCGTATCCCCCACTCTTACCTGCCGGACTGCTGGAAGCCCCGGACTGCTGGGAGTCGGTGTCCCCCGGGCCTACGGCGTGTCCGACCTGGCGCTGAAGGAGAACTCGTGGTGGGAGTCCTCTTCCACAATGCGGGTCAGTTCAGAGCGCAGCGCCAGCGCACGCGAGTGTTGCGCCGCATCCTCCGCCGCGTCCTGGGTCTCCCACGCCCCCACGCGGCCAAACCGCCGCGCGTCCGTCGGCGCCGAGGGGTACGGCGACAGGATGTAGCCGCCCAGGTACCCGCCCTGCTCCCGGTAGAAGGTGGACAACTGATTCAGCAGTTCCACCAGGCGATCCTCTTGACCGTCCTTCGCGTTCATGTGTGAGACGCGCACGAACATGCGGGTTTCCTCTCCGGCCACGCCTCCGCGCGAGCGCGTCAGATGGCGTGGCATAGGTATTACAGGCACAGGTATAGCAGGGAGGCGAGCCGTGCCGCACCCTCCGGAATCCGGACACCACAACAGCGCTTCCGCGTTACCGCGGAAGCGCTGTAGGAGCAGTGCCTGCTATGGGAACAGCCGAATAGAGTCGACCGGGACTAGAGGCGGAGTTTACCGTGTGACGGCTGGCGCCGGCGCTGCTTGCCGGCTGCCAGGCGCTCCTCCTCAGCGATCGCCTTCGGGTCGGCGCGCTGGGCCTCGTGGACGTAGCCGCAGGCCACGCACGTGCCGAACTTGCCGTACCAGTCGTCCTCAATGATCATCAGTCCGCGACAACGCGGGCACTTCTTCGGCGGCGCACTTATAATCATGCCGCCCTCCTTCTGGAATCGTCCGCATCCGGCATCCCGCCGGTCGGGCTGATCCAGTCAGCCTCCGAGGTTAGCTGTCGGGTTCGGGCTGGTTCAGTATGCCCGTCCTCTGGTTCGAGGATTCACCCCAGTAGATTGGGTCCCCCGGTCTTCTTCCGAAGATTAGGCCGGCCACCTCCATCACACTCGTTACGAATCGTGATTGTGACAACAAGAGCATAGTCGGGCGACCCACCTTGTCAACCCTTCGCGCTCAAGAATTTACTAATAAGTGATTGACTTCCCCGGCGATCAACGCCCACCCCGCATCAGCGCTCCCTACACGCGATGAGCCACCCACACCATCTCCGGCGAGGCTTCTCCGAACGCTGAGCGGTCAAAGTCACCGTACAACGCGTCCACCTCGTATCCGCATCGCCGCAGCAGATGCTCCATCTCGAAGCGGTGCACATAACGCAGGGTGACGGAGGTTCGCCGCCACCGACCCTGCCCGTCCCTCACCCGCAGTCGCGAGGTCACCACCTGGGCCGCCGGCTGGTACTCGTGCTGCGCCTGCACACCCTCGTCCGGCGCACCCCACGCCTCCCACCGCTCGCCGCCACCTCGAAGCCAGTCCGCTATTTTCGTGAGGTCCGGGTTGAACACGTTCAGCGCGAGCACCCCGCCCGGCCGGAGCGCCCCGTGGCACGCCTCCAGCGTCGCCACCTGGTCTTCCACCGTCAGGTTGTGCAGGAACGCCCGGAACGGGATGGTCACCAGCGCCGCCAGTCCAGCCACCCCCCACGTCCCCAGGTCGCGCATGTCCCCCTGCGCGAGCGTCAGCCGTTCGGTCACCCCTCGCTCCGCGGCCTTGCGACGCGCGATCTCCAGCATCGCCGGCTCCAGGTCCACCCCGTGGACGCGCACCCCCGCCTCCGCGCACGGCACGGCGATCCGCCCCGTACCCACCCCCAACTCCACCACGAGGCCGCCCGCCTGCTTCCCGAGGTCACGGTAGAACTCGACATCCCCGGGCACGCCTCGGCTGTTGGCGTCGTACTCCTCCGCCCAGTCCTGGTAATAGGGGTCACCCACCGTCCGCGCCCCCATCAATGAACTCCTCGACCGATTCCCCCTCGTACGCCACGAGTGCCCTCCAAACAGAACCGGCCCGCCTCGTGGCGGACCGGTTATCGACTGACGGTTCGATCGCTGTGATCATTCGATCGCTGTGATCAGATGCGTCTGCCGCCGGTCCGCGTCCCCGGCCCCATGGTCGCCCCATGAGAAGCCCCAGAAGGCACAAGGGTACCGGCGGTTGCGAGGGCGGAATCGAACACGTGCGACATAGTCGCGAGAGCGTAGGAGCGCGTCCCACCACCGTCAATCGCGCCCCCGTACACTGGCAATCCCGACACGATTCCCGTGCCGGAACGGGAGGATCGCGCCCGCATGGCTGTCGCAGACCCCGCCGCGCTCATCGCTCGCACCGTCGCCGCCATCGGCCAGCCCAATGTCGAGGCGGAGCAGGCGGCGCGCGCGCGGCAGGACGTGCTCACCAAGCCCCCAGGCTCCCTCGGACGCCTCGAGGCGCTCTCGATCCGCCTGGCGGGGATCACCGGGCAACCTCGCCCTCGCCTGGAGCGGCGGCTGGTGATCGTGGCGGCGGGAGACCACGGCGTCGCGCGACGCGGGGTGTCCGCCTACCCGCCCGAGGTCACCGTGCAGATGGTGCAGAACTTCCTGGCCGGTGGCGCCGCCATCAACGTGATCGCGGACCACGCCGGCGCGCGCGTCCGCGTGGTGGACGCCGGGGTCGCCCTTGAGACGCCGGAGCACCCCGACCTCGTCCGGCTGCGCCTGGCCCCCGGCACGGACGACATCACCACCGGCCCCGCCATGTCGCACGCCCTCGCCGAGCGCGCCATCGCCGAGGGCATCGCGCTGTTCGAGGCGGAGCGCCAGCGCGGGGGTGGGGCCGGCGTGGACATCGTCGCGTGCGGAGAGATGGGCATCGGCAACACCACGCCGGCCGCCGCCATCATCGCCGCCGTGACCGGAGGCCCGGCGGCAGCCATGACCGGCCGCGGCACCGGCATCGACGACGAGGCGTTCCGCCTCAAGGTGCAGGCCGTGGAGCAGGCGCTGGACGTGAACCGGCCCGACCCCCACAACGGCATCGATCTCCTGGCAAAGGTCGGCGGGTTCGAGTTCGGCGTGCTGGCGGGGATCTACCTGGCAGCCGCGGCTGCCCGCGTGCCCGCCGTCCTGGACGGGGTGATCTCCACCGCCGCCGCCCTCATCGCGCATGCGATCGCGCCGCAGGCGCGGTACGCCTTCATCGCCTCCCACCGTTCCACGGAACCGGGACACGCCTCGGCGCTGGAGCACCTGCGCCTGGAGCCGGTCCTGGACCTGGGCATGCGCCTGGGCGAGGGCAGCGGCGCCGCGTTGGCGATCACGCTGTGCGTGGCCGCGTGCCGAGTGCTGGACGAGATGGCTACCTTCGGCGAGGCTGGCGTCTCCGGCTCAACCTCGGTAGGGCGTCCGGAGACGGACGCATGAGCGCACCAGCAGACGAACGAGAGATCGAGTCCCGCCCGATGAACCTCCTGGCCCGCCAGTTGAACGGCGCCGTCATCGCGGTGGAGTTCCTCACCCCCGTCCGCTTCCGGCGCGTGCAGACCTACGACGACCGCACCTTCGCGGAGGCGCTGGGCTGGTACCCCTTCGCCGGCTTGTTCATCGGCGTGGCGCTGGCGCTGCTGGATCGCGGGCTGGAGGAGATCCTGCCTCCCGCCCCCGCCGCCGCGCTCCTCGTGGCGTTCCTCGCCCTCGCATCCGGCGGGCTGCACCTGGACGGCGTCGCAGACACCGCGGACGGCATGGCGGTGCAGGGCGACCGCGCCCGGCGCCTGGGCGTGATGAGCGAGGGCAACACCGGGCCGGCCGGCGTCATGGCGCTCGTCCTCGTGCTGCTCGCCGAGTGGTCGGCCATCTCCTCGCTGCCCCCGGAGGCGCGCAGCGCGGCGCTCATCGTCGCCCCCGTGATCGCGAGGTGGACCGTGGTGCCGGTGGGCCTGCTGTTCACCCCGGCCCGCCCGCGCGGCCTCGGCCATTCGATCCACGCCGGACTGTGGCCCATCGCCGCACCGCTCGCCACCGGCATCGCCCTGCTCGCCGCAGTCGTCACGTTTGGCCTCGCGGGCGTCGTACTCGTGCTGCTCGCCGCCGCCGCCGCCCTCCTCATCGCCGCCGCAGCCTCCCGCATGCTGGAGGGCGTCACCGGCGACGTCTTCGGCGCGGGCATCGAGGTCGCCCAGGTGGTGGTGTGGCTCGCGATCATCGCCGCCGTCCAGCAGGACTGGGCGCAGGCCCTCATCCTCAACTAGCCATGGGCGCCATCTGGTTCGTCACCGGCGGCGCGCGCAGCGGCAAGTCCACCTTCGCCGAACGCCTGGCTGCCAACTCAGGCCGCCTCGTGCGTTATGTCGCCACAATGCAGCCCGAGGACGACGAACTCCGCGACCGCATCGCCCGCCACCGCGCCCAGCGCCCCGAGGCATGGGAGACGGTGGAGGCGCCCACGCACCTCCTGGATGCGGTGCGCGACGCGCCGTCCGAGGCGTGCCTGCTCCTGGACTGCCTCTCGCTCTGGGTGTCCAACCGCCTGCTCGACCTCGGCACGGACGAGCCCAGCCTCCCGGCCATCGACCACCTCGAGCGCACGCTGGACGCCGAGGTGGCCGCGATACTGGCGACGGCGCGCCGGCGCGCCGGGTCCACGGTGGTCGTGACGAACGAAGTGGGCGGCGGCCTGGTGCCGCCCTACCCGCTGGGCCGCGCCTACCGCGACCTGCTGGGGCGCATGAACCAGCACGTCTCGCGTGAGGCCGACCGGGCGTGGCTGCTGGTCAGCGGCCGTGCGCTGGAATTACCGCCCATCCCGGAGGGCGACCAGTAGCCCCCCGGCGATGGGAGGCCCCCCGAAAGGTGTGGCTAGGAGCCGGGCTTCACCACCATCAGGTAGACGAACGCGACGTACAGCGCCAGGATCACGGCGCCGCCCACGCGTGCCACGGGCGCGGCGAACTCCGCCTGCACCATCGCGTCATTCGTGTCGCCTCGGGCGAGCGCCGCCTCCGCGGCCTGGTTCACCCGCCGCGCATGCCGAGACAGCACGCCCCCGCCGACGCCCATGATGATCACGAAGAGCAGGAACGAGGCGGAGAGCCACGCCTCCGAGAACTCGTAGTCTGCCTCGATCACCAGCCAGATGCCCAGCGCCAGCACGAACACCGCCGCGATCGACGCTACCCGCCCGGCGATGGCCTCCAGGCGCGTGGTGTGGGCGATGGTGCGGAGATCCGGCGAACGTCCGGCGGCCATCACGCTGAGCACGCCGGCGCCGGTTCCGAACGCCATCACGAAGGCGCCCAGGATATGCAGCACCAGTAAGACCTCACGCAGTTCCATGCCGGCCTCCCTTGTCCGCAAGCGATGATACTCCGGGCGGGCGTCGCTCGCCGGTGCGCCGCGGCAGCCAGGGCCGCGCTCAGTCGCAGCGCTCGAGCAGCGGTAGCGAGCCGCTGAACGCACGCTGATGCCCCGAACGATCAGGACAGTGGGCGGGCGGCCCGGAAGGAGATGGGGCTAGTTGAGGTCCCAGGGCTGCAACTGCGCGGTCAGGGCCACCTCGGCGCCGGCGCGGCTGACCAGCACCGTCACCTCGTCGCCCACGTCCGCCAGGTCAACCGCACGCGCGAGGTCCTCGAAGCGCGTGACCGGCCGGCCGTTCACGCCCACGATCACGTCCCCCGCGCGCACGCCTGCCCGCTCCGCAGCGGAGCCCGGCTGCACGAACCCCACGAGCACGCCTCGGTCCACGGCGAGGCCCTGTTGCTGCGCGATCACCCGGTCCAGATCGTCCGTCTGCACGCCCAACTGCGGGTGCTGGATGTCCTCGCCAGCGAGCATGGCCGGCAGGAAGCGCCGCACCGTGTTGGACGGCACCGCGAAGCCGATGCCCGCGAAGACGCGGCCCTCCGGGTTCTCGATGGAGGTGTTGATGCCAATGACCTCGCCGGCCAGGTTGAACAGCGGGCCGCCCGAGTTGCCGGGGTTCAGCGCCGCGTCCGTCTGCAGCACGTCGTGGATGGGCCGTCGCGCGAACGCGGAGTTGGAGGTGCGCCCGGTGGCGGAAATGATGCCGCTGGTCACCGTGAACTTCTGCTCGAACGGGCTACCGATAGCGAAGACCGGCTGCCCCACGCGCACCTCGTCAGAATCGCCGAAGCCGGCCGGACGGAGGTCGGCCGGATCGAAGCCGCTGGCCTGGATCACGGCCAGGTCGTTCGCCGGGTCCGTGCCCACCACGGTCGCCAGCGCGGCGGAGCCGTCAGGCAGCGACACCTTCAGGCTGGACTGGCCCTGCACCACGTGGAAGTTCGTCAGGATGTGCCCCTCCTGGTCGATCACCACGCCGCTGCCGCTCACTCCCGCGCTGGCGCCCACGCTCTCGATCAGCACCACCGACGAGTGCACCTCCTGCACCACGTCCGAGAAGTCCACCACGCCCTCCACCTGCACGTGGGAGGTGGTGTGCGTCGCGTTCGCAGTGGCGTCGCCGGGGACGGTGGGCACGGGTTCGGTGACCGCCGAAGCGCCGCCGTCGTCCGTGCATGCCGTGGCAAGGAGCACCAGGGTGAGCAGGCCCGCCGCCAGCGCACCCAGCCGCAAGTGCGCTCGTCCGCTACGGCGAGTGGGGGCGGGCGGGCGTGAGCCACGCGTCATTTCAGGGGTCATGTCAGGAACGATGCCAGGAATCATCAGAGCCCTCATTCCTCAGGACTCCATGCTTGCACGCCCACCGTCAACAAGCAGTGTCAGGCACGTGAAATGACTGCTAACGGCCGTGCCAGCCGGACAGCACCCGCCAGCGCCATCCCGGGGCGCCTTACCGGCCCTCGAACTGCGGAGCGCGCTTTTCGCGGAAGGCACGAGGGCCTTCGCGGGAGTCCTCCGTGGACTGCACGATGGTCATCGCCGCCTGGGCGGCCTCCAGGCCCTCCGTGAAGGGCTGGGCCATGCCTCGGTAGACCAGGCGCTTGGCGAGTTGGACCGCCACAGGCGGCCCCTCCGCCAGGCGCTGCGCGTACGCGCGCGTCTCCGCCATCAGGTCGTCGTGCGGGACGACCTTCAGGAGGTAGCCCATCTCCAGCGCCGCGGCGGCGTCGAACAGTTCGCCGGACCAGATCAGGTCCAGCGCACGCTGCGTGCCCACCAGGCGCGGGAGCAGCCATGCGCCGCCGTCCCCCGGCACCAGCCCCACGTTCACGTACGACATTCCGAAGCGCGCCCCGTCCGAGGCGATGCGGATGTCCGCCATGGACGCCATGTCCATGCCCGCCCCCACGGCCGCGCCGTTGACCGCCGCGATGTAGGGCTTGTCCAGGTACTGCAGGGCCTGCGGGACGCGGTGCACGCTGTGCCGCAGCGAGTTGCGGCGCTCGCCGGCGTTGCGGTCCGCCATCAGCACGCGGTCCTCGTCGCCGGAGGCACGCAGATCCGCGCCCGCGCAGAAGGCCCGCCCGGCGCCGGTCACGATCACCACGCGCACGCCGTCGTCCTCCGCCGAACGCCGGATCGCGTGCTCCCACTCCTGCAGCAGCGGCCCGCTGAAGGAGTTCATCCGCTCCGGACGGTTGAGCGTGATGGTGGCAATCCGGTCCTGCACGTCATACAGGACGTCCTCGTAGTTGCCGGCGGCGTCCATCGGAAGCGTCTCCTCACAGCGTCAGCCAAGCGTGCTCGTGCCGCGAGTCTACACGCCTCCCGCAGAGGGGCGACCCGGACGTCCCAAGGGCGGGGCCGGGCGCCGCACGCGGGACGAAGCGCGGCGACCGTCAGAAATTCACTGGCCCGAGGCGGCGCTCCCGCGTTACGGTTGCCCGCGATGCGGACCTCCCCAGCGCTCCGGCGTGTCGCGGTGATCGCCGCCCTCCTGTGGGGGGCGGTGTTTCTCGTGGCGTGCGAACGCACAGCAGAACTGATCCCCGGCCAGGCCACCCCCACCCCCACCGGGGCCGAGGCCACCGTCACGCCCACCGCCACCCCCATCATCGTCACCCCCGGCACGGACGGCGCCACCGGTGGCGCCACCGGCGGCCAGGTGATCGAGGACCACCGGCTGGCCCTCTCCGTGGTGCAGATCCTGGCCGTGGACAACCGCGCCGGCTTCGAACAGGTGGTGCGCTTCGGCACCGGCGTGGTGGTGGACACGGACCAGGCGCTGATCGCCACGGCCTACCCCGTGGTCAGCCCGCAGAGCAGCAGCGGCGTCCCCGCCTACACCTCCATCATCGTCGCCACCGACCGGGAGCCCGGGGGCGTCCCGCAGCGCGAGTACCGCGCGCAGGTGGTGGCCGCGAACCCGCAGGGCGACGTGGCCATCCTGCGTGTCACCTCGGACCTGGCGGACGAGCCGCTGGAGGCCGGCGCGTTCGACCTGCCGGCCGTGGTCATGGGCGAGACGGCGAACGCGGGCATCGGCTTTGGGCTGCGGCTCTTCGGCTACCCCGGCGGCACGCCGGGCGAGGCGTCCCAGGTGGTGAACACGGCGCAGGCCAGCGTCACCGGCCAGCGCGGCTCCGTGGCCGTCCGCGGCCGCACGTGGTTCAAGACGGACGCACGCATGCCCTTCGGCGCTGCGGGCGGCCCGGCCTTCGACCGCTTCGGCGCGCTGGTGGGCATCCTGGCGCAGGACCGCTACACGTCCACCGGCCAGGTGGGCCAGGTGCGCCCCCTGGACCTGCTGCTGCCGCTGCTGGAGGACGCCCGCAACGGCGAGGCCTACCAGCCCGCTCTCTACCGCTCCGGGATGATGCCCGGCACCCTGCAACAGGCGCCGGGCACGGGCATCTACGTCAGCCAACCAGCCTTCGCGGAGAACGCCGTGGAGACGGCCAACGGGCGAGACCTGTTCGACTACCAGACGCGCTTCATGGCCGGCCTGGGCGCGCTCTACTACGAGTACGAGGTGGTGGGAGCGCCGGCCGGCGCCACGGTGGAGGAGCGCTGGTTCCTGGACGACGTCCAGCAGGAGTCGCTGTCCTCCAACGCCGCGTGGACGGGAGGCGGCTTCGGCCTGGTCACGGACCGCATCACCGTCCCCACGCCAAACGGCATCCCCAGCGGACGCTGGCGCCTGGAGGTGTGGGTGGACGGCGTCATGCACGCGCGCGCCACGGCCGTGGTGGGCGTGGACCTCGCCCAGCCCGCCGGCTCCTTCGCACTGGCGGCCTCGCTCGCCAACCCGGACGGCACCATGGCCGCCGGCGCCTTCAGCGGCGCCGGCCAACTGCTGATGATGTTCGACCTCACCGGCATGGAAGCCGTCAACGAGGTGCACTGGGTCATCTTCCGTGACGGCCAGCGCTCCTACGTCTCACCCTCCCTGCACTGGGAGTACGGCGACGCCGGCCGATTCTGGGTGGGCTACCGCTCCACCGAGGCCATCGGCCCGGGCTTCTGGGAGTTCGAACTGCACGGCGACGGCCGCATCCTGACGACCGGCAGCGTCCAACTCTTCTAGTCACTCCCCCGCCCGTTGACCTCGCGTCATCAGGCCGTCAAGGCGTCAAGGCGTCAGGGCGTCAAGGCGTCAGGGCGAGGTGATCGCGCCGTCCTGGTACAGCCCGTCCAGCACGGCCCAGTCCACCACCGCGGTCACGTCCACCTCCGTGGAGATCACCTCGTGCGCCAGGAGCAGGTCGCGGAGCGCGGTCCACTGCTCAACGCTGGAACGGCCGATGCCGTCCGCCCGCGCCGCGTTCGCCAGGTCCGTGTCCAGCAGGTAGCGCTGGTGGTCCGCGTCCGCGCCCTCGGCGTGCCGCAGGGTGATCTCCACCGCCTGGTCGGGGTGCGAGGCGATCCAGGCCGTGGCGCGCATGGTGGCGCGGAGGAAGCGCTCCACCACGTCCGCGCGGGTGGCCAGAGCATCCTCGTGGGCCAGGTAGGCCAGGCCCAGCGTGGGCACGCCGTAGTCGTGGGGGTCAATGACGTTGATCTCCACACCGGCCTTGCGGATGGTGTCCGGCTCGTTGTTCAGGAACACCGGGTAGACGTCCACCCCGCGCTCCGTGAACACGCGCGGGTCGAAGCCCACGGAGACCAGTTCCACGTCGCCCGGGGTCAGGCCAACCTCGTCCAACATCGCCACCAGTTCCGCCGGCACCACGCCGGCCTTGTAGCCCACGGAGCGGCCGGCGAAGTCCTCCGGGCCCTGGATACCGGAGTCCACGCGGGCCACGTAGCCCTGGTCCCCCCGCTGCCCGAAGAGCGCGATGGCACGCAGGGGCACGTCCTCCTCGGCCGCGCGGAGCACCTGGGCGGCCGTCCCGGTGGTGAAGTCCACCGCGCCGTCCACCGTCAATTTCAGGTGCTCGTCCTGCCCGGAGGAGTGCTGGATGTCCACCTCCAGCCCCTCGTCCGCGAAGAACCCCTCCGCCTCCGCCACGTAGACAGCGACGAAGGGCAGGTTGGCCTGGGGGCGGAAGCCGGCCATGAACGTGACGCGCTCGGTGCCACTGGGCGCCTCGGACCCTCCGCAGCCCGCCACCAGCGCGGCGGCGGCAAGCACGAAGGTGGCGAGGACAGCGAGCGGCAGCGCCCGGGCGAGGCCCGTCTTGCGGCGGACGTTGAGACGTAGAGACATACGGATGCACTCCGGCGGTCCGGTGCGTGCATCCGCACTTCGTGCGGGCGCTACACGCGATCAAGGATGGATCTGGACGGGGATATCCGCGCCATGGCGCGCGGGCACTACCCAGCCGTCGATGCAGCGTGCCAGTCCAGCACGCGCGACTCAACATACGAGACCAGCGCCGTCACGCCAATCCCCGCCGCCGCCAGCACGAAGATCGCGCCGAACAGCGTGGGCGTGTCAAACGCACCGTTCGCCTGCAGGATCAGTTGCCCCATGCCCGCGCTCCCGGACAGGAACTCCGCCACCACCGCACCAATCAGCGAGAGCGGCACGCTGATGCGCAGCGCCGCGAACACGTACGGCAACGACGAGGGCAGCCGCAGCCGCCAGAAGATCTGCGCCCGCGATGCGTCCAGCACGCGCATCACATCAAGGGCCCTCGGATCGATCGCGCGCAGCCCCACCACGGCGTTCACGAGCATGGGAAAGAACGTGATCAGCGCCGCCACCGCAATGCGCGGCCACACCCCGAAGCCAAACCAGATCAACAGCAGCGGGTACACCGCGACGATGGGCGTGACCTTCACCAGCAGCGCCGGCGGATAGAGCGCCCGCTCCAGCACCCGCGAGTGAGCCATCACCACCGCCAGGGCAAACGCGATCACGCTTGCCACCACCAGACCGCCCACCGCCGACACCAGCGTCTCGCCCAACGCCTCGAGGTAGCGCGTCGGGTCGTCGCGCAGCGCCTCGAAGACCGCGGAGGGCGGCGGCAGGATGTACGCGCGCACCTCGCGCAGTCGCACCCAGGCCTCCCACGCCGCCAGCAGCACCACCGCCACCACCAGCGGCGGCACGACGACCATCGCCACCTCGCTCCAGCCTCGCCCACGCCCGCCCCGCGCTCCTCCTCGCCCCCCCGCCGCCCCGAGGAGGTCCTCGCGGATGACGATCGCGTCCTGGGGTGGCGGCGTCATCTCCGGGTTCACAGGGCGTCCCCCGGCGTGGATGCAGCCCGGGCGCTCCCGTGGGCGGCGTGGAGGGACGCGCGCACCCGCGCCACCAGCGCCAGGAACTCCGGCGTGTCCTCGCTCGCCTCGGAACGCGGGCGCGCCAGCGGGACGGGGATGTCCGCCACGATGCGTCCGGGCCGAGGGCTCATGACCACCACACGGTCGGAGAGCAGCACCGCCTCCCGCACCGCGTGCGTGACGAAGAGCACCGTGATGCGCTCCGCCTCCCACAGGCGCAGCAACTCCACGCGCATCGCCTCGCGCGACAGTTCGTCCAGCGCGCCGAAGGGCTCGTCCATCAGCAGCAGCCGCGGCCCGTGCACCAGCGCCCGCGCGAGCGCCGCCCGCTGGCGCATCCCGCCGGAGAGTTCGCCCGGCCGGTAGCGCTCGAACCCCCCGAGCCCCACCCGTCCCAGGAGCGCCGGCACGTCCGCCTGTCGCCCGGTCAACTCCAGGCCCAGGCGCACGTTGTCGTGGACGCTGCGCCACGGCAACAGGCCAGGATCCTGCGCCACCAGGCCATAGGCGTGCGCACGCTGCGCCTGCCTCGGCGTGCCGCCCAGCACCTCGACACCTCCGGTGGAGGGCGCCAGCAGCCCCGCCACGGCGCGCAGGAGCGTGGTCTTGCCGCAGCCGGACGGCCCCACGAGCGAGACGAACTCGCCCGGCGCGATCGCCAGGTCGACCGCGGACAGCACAGCCAGGCCGCCGCCGGGAGCATCGAAGGCATGCGAGAGCCCTCGCACCTCCACAGCCGGCGCGCCGGCGGGACTGCTGACGGCGTTGCTCTCGATCACCCGCTCCTGCCTCGACACCGTCTCCCCGTGCTCAGGCTTCCGGGTGGCGCGGTTCGTGCGAGGATAGCGGTCGCCCCCGTCTCGACGGAGGATCTCGGCAGAAGTGGGGCCGCCTCACGACGGCACGACAACGGGAAGAGACACATGACGCACACCATCGCCCTGGTCGGCGGGACGGGCCCGGAGGGCCGCGGCCTGGCGACACGCTTCGCCCTGGCAGGGCACCACGTCCGCATCGGATCGCGAGAAGCCGCGCGAGGCGCAGAGGTCGCAGCGGAACTCGCCGCCTCCCTCGCCGGCCGAACCGGCCTCGGTGAGATCACGGGCAGCGACAACCAGGTCGCCGTGTCCCAGGCGGACCTGGTGGTGGTGGTCGTCCCCTACGGCGCACACCGCCCCACGCTGGAGGGCCTGCGCGAGGCGCTCGCCGGCAAGATCGTGGTGGACGCCGTGGTGCCCGTCGTCTTCGACCGCGGCCCCCGCCCCGTGGACGTCGAGGCCGGCTCCGCCACGGAGGAGGCGGCGCAACTGCTGCCGGACTCCACCGTCATCGGCGCCTTCCACAACCTGGCCGCGGAGGTGCTGCTGGACCCGGGTCTCTCCGTGGACGCGGACGTCCTGGTGACCGGCGCCAACGGTGACGCGAAGCAGGCCGTCATGGCGCTCGCGGGCCAGATCGAGGGCTGCCGCGCGGTGGACGCCGGCCCGCTGCGCTTCTCCCGCTTCGTGGAGGGGATCACGACCCTCATCATCGGCATCAACGGCCGCTACAAGGTGCACGCCGGCGTGAAGATCACCGGCCTGGACACCACCCAGAACGCCCAGAACACCCAGTAGGCCCAATAGCAAAGACCCAGTAGCAACAGACCACGTCACGGGACTGAGAGACAGGACGAACGATGGCGGACTCAGGCGACTCCCCGGCCACGCAGGTGCCGGAGGTGCGGGTGATCGGCATCCGCGGCATCCCCATGGTGCAGCCCGGCGACGACCTGGCGGAGGCCATCCTCACTGCCGCAAAGGCTCAGGGCACCCCGCTCGCCGAGGGCGACGTGGTCGCCGTCACGCAGCGCGTGGTGTCGAAGGTGGAAGCGCGCGTGGTGCCGCTCGACACCTTCCAGCCGAGCCCGTTCGCGCTGGCATATGCGGAGCGCACAGAGAAGGACCCACGCCTGGTAGAGGCGGTGCTGCGCGAGTCCAAGCGCATCATCCGGCAGGTGGGCGGCGTCCTCATCACAGAGACGCACCACGGCTTCAAGTGCGCCAACGCCGGCGTGGACGGCTCCAACGTGGGCGGCATGGACCTGGTCTCCCTGCTCCCCGTGGACCCGGACGCCTCCTGCCGCACCATCCGCGACGGCATCCGCCAGCGCGCGGGCATCGAGGTTGCCGTGGTCATGACGGACACCTTCGGGCGGCCGTGGCGGCACGGCCAGACCAACGTGGCGATCGGCGTGGCGGGGATGCAACCCTTCCGCGACTACGTGGGCCAGACGGACACGGACGGCCGTGAACTGCGCGTCACCACCATCTGCACCGCAGACGAGATCGCCGGCGCCGCAGAGATGGTGATGGGCAAACTCGACCGCATCCCCGCCGCCATCGTCCGCGGCTTCGCCTACGACCGAGGCGAGGGCAAGGCCACCGAGATCGTCCGGGAGATGGCGCTCGACCTCTTCCCCTAGCGTGTCCTGAGGGCATCCCCTCAGGACACGCGGCCCCCCCGGACACACGACGGGCAACCCCGGGCGCATCGCGGACGTTCTGGACGCCATGGCCGACAGTCCTGCACCGCCAGCCACGCCCCGGGGGGCCGAGCATCCACAGATGGAGCGCAACCTGCGCATCCTGCCGTGGTGGTGGGTGGTGCGCTGGGCCTGGCTGGGCGAGGGCGTCTGGGTCATCTACCTGCTGGAGGAGCGCGGCCTGACCATCGGCCAGGTGCTCCTCTTCGAAGCGCTCTACTCCGCGGTGATCATCGTCACGGAACTGCCGTCCGGCATGGTCTCCGACCGCTTCGGGCGTCGCATCAGCCTCGTGCTGGGCTCCATGGCGGCGGTGGCCGGCATGCTCGCCTTCGGGGCGGGCGCCTCGCTGCTCGTGCTGCTCGCCGCCTACGCGTTCCTCGCCCTCGCCGAGTCCAGCCACTCCGGCGCGGACACCTCCATGCTGTACGACTCGCTGAAGGCGACCGGCCGCGACCAGCGCTTCACCGCCTGGCACGGCCGCCTGAACGCCGTCATCGCCCTCTCCATCGGCGGGTTCACCGTGGTGGGCTCCCTGATGACGAACTGGGTTCCGCTCTGGGTGCCGATCGTCCTCAGCGGCGCCCTCTCCGCGCCCGCCATCGTGCTCGCGTGGGTGCTGCACGAGCCGCCTCGGCAGGACGAGCGCCACCCGTACCTCCAGACCGGCGTGCGCGCCGTGCAAGTGCTGCTGCGCTCCCGCGCCATGCTGACCGTGACCGGCCTCATGACCGTCACCACGCTCGCCATCGCCCTCATGGGCGTGTTGCAGCAGCGCTACCTGCTGGACGCGGGCGTGCCGGTGTGGGGCATCGGCCTCTTCGTCGCGGGGCAGATGGGGCTGGCGGCAGTGGGGTCGTGGATGGCGGAGCCGGTGGGCCGCTGGCTGCCGCTACGACACATCTTCTGGGCCATGCCGGCCCTCAGCGCCGTCTCGCTCGTGGCGGCGGTCAGCGGCAACGTCTGGCTCTACCCGCTCTTCATCTTCCCCTCGTTCGGCTGGAACGTCATGTTCCCACACGTGACGGACTACCTGGCGCGACGCGTGACGGACTCCCTGCGCTCCACGCTGATGTCCGCCTCCAACATGATCAGCGCGGTCTGCAACATCGGGTTCGTGAGCGCCACCGGCCTTGCCATCGACCGCACGGGGATGACCGGCACGCTGATCGTGGTGGCCGCCGGCCTCCTCGCCGCCGTCGCGTTCCTGTACCTCGCGTGGCTGCGCGCCGGCGACCTCGGCCGCCCCGTGATCGACGCCTCGCCGCCCGCCGACGTACCATGGCCCTGAGGGAACACGCCCCGAGGGAGCACGATGACCGCCGATTCCGACCCCCTGCCGCGTCCCGAGGACGCCCCCGGTGCGCCTCCTGGGGGAGGCGTGGCCAGAGACGGTAATCGTGACGGAGACACTGACGGCTCGGAAGGCGGCGCGCACGACAACCGCCCCGTGACCGCCACGGACCTCCTCCGCCAGGCGCTCGTCGACGACGAAGACCCGCGCTTTCCGCGCTGGCTCCCCATCCCCGGCATCGCCCTCGGCGTCGGCTGGGCCGCCTACCAGGCCACCACGGGCGAGGCGAGCCTGCTGCCCACGCTGGGCATCAGCCTGGCCATTGGCCTCGGCACCACCGTGGCCGCGTGGTTCGGCTGGCAACTCGAGATCGACTAACCTCCGCGCCAGCGGACGGTCGAGGCGCCCCCGATCGGCATTCCGGGGACACAGCCCCCTCGACAACACCCCCGGCGCAACACAGACTTCTGGGCAATACGGGAGACCGCGTGCTGCACATCCTCCACGGCACCGATGAGTTCCGCGCCTCCGAGGCGCTACGCGCCCTGCGCGACAGCCTGGACACGGACGGCACGCTTGCCACCAACACCACCACGCTCGCCGGCCGCAGCCTGAGCCCGCAGGAGATGATCCAGCACGCCGCAGCGCCCCCGTTCCTGGCGCCCGTGCGCCTCGTGGTGGTGGAGGGCCTGCTCACCGCACTGGGCAGCCGCAAGGGAGTGGTGGACACCTGGCAGCCGTTCCTGGACTTCCTGCCCATGATGCCGGACACGAACCACGTGGTCCTGCTGGAACCCCCGCCGAAGAAGAGCGACTTCGGCCGAGGCAACGCAGTGAGGGGCCCGCTGTTCAACGCGCTGAAGCAGCACCCCAACGTCACCGTCACCGAGTTCGCCGAACTCAAGCCCTACGCGAGCCGAGGCAACCCGAGCGAGGTCGCCCAGTGGCTGCAGGACCGCGCCGTGCGGCAGCGCATCTCGATCGAGCCCCGCGCCATCCAGGACCTGGCCGAACTCATGGGCGCCGACCTGCGCGCCCTGTCCACGGAACTCCAGAAACTCTGGGTGTACACGGACGGCCGCGCCATCACCTCCCAGGACGTCCACCTCCTCAGCCCGGTGGTCCGCGAAGAGCGCATCTTTGACCTCGTGGACGCCGTGGTGGAGGGCCACGCCGCCCGGGGCCTCACCATCCTGCGGGCCATGATCACCCGTGAGACCAAAGCGCCCGCCTTCATCCAGGTCATGATCGCGCGGCAACTCCGGCAGTTGGTGCGTGCAACCGAACTGGTGGAGGCCAACGCCTCCCAGGACGAGATCGCCAACGCAACCGGCGTCCGCGGCTACCCGCTCACAAAACTCGTGCGCCAGGCGCGCGCGACCACCCGCCAGTCGGCGGAGGCCGGCCTCCGCGCCGCCGAAGCAGCCGACCACTCCGTCAAGACCGGCCGCCTGCAGAGCAAAGACCCGGACGTCCTCGCCCTCGAACTGCTCGTCGTCCAACTCGCCGCCCTCGCCCCCCGCGGCCGCGCCCGACGCTAGCCGCGCGCCCCTCCCCCCCGAGCCGCGCCGAGCCGTACCGGGCGTCCGATGGCCGACGAAGCACCCCCGGCGACCGGACCGAGGTGCGTCCGGCGTCCACGGCGTCCACGCCGTGGCGGCACCACCCCCGTCCCCACGAGCAGGGGAAGGGGAACGGTGAGCGGATCAGTCGCGGAGGGGAACGGCCATCGGGTTGAAGCAGGCCACGCGGTGGCCGGGGACGGAGTCCTTGACCGGCGCCAGCCCCGGCGCCGGCTCCTGGCGACAGCGGCCCACCGCCTTGTTGCAGCGAGGCAGGAACGGGCACTCCGGCGGCAGCGTGGCCAGGTCAGGCGGGTGGCCTCGCATGGGCGTGAGGCGGCCGCCGGTGAGCGTGGGCAGGCTGCCCAGCAGGCCGAACGTGTACGGGTGCTTGGGCGCGCGGAAGGTCGTGCGGACGTCCGCCTCCTCCACCAGCGCGCCCGCGTACATCACGCTCACGCGATCCGCCAGGCGCGCCACCACGCCAAAGTCGTGGGTGATCAGCAGGATCGCCGCGCCGCCGTCGCGCAGCCGCTCCAACTGCATCAGCGTGTCCTGCCTCACCGCAGGGTCCAGGTTCGCCGTCGGTTCGTCCGCGATGATCACGGACGGCTCCAGGGACGTCGCCATCGCGATCATCACCCGCTGCGCCATGCCGCCTGACAACTGGAACGGATAGGAGTCCACCACGCGGTCCACGTCCGGCAGCACCCTGGCCAGCGCCGTCCGCGCCGCCTGCATCGCCTCGCCGTGGCCCATGCCCAGGTGGATGCGGAACGGCTCCGCCATCTGTTCGCCCACGCGCATGGTGGGCGTCAACGCGGAGAGCGCGTCCTGGAAGATCACGGACACCTCGCGGCCGCGCACACGCCGCAGTTCCTCCGTGTCCATCGAGGCGATCGTGGTGCCTCGGAAGAACACGTCGCCATGGGAGGTCGCGGAGCCGGGAAGCAGCCCCAGGATCGAGTGCCCCACGGTGGACTTCCCGGAGGCCGACTCGCCCACCAGCGCCACGATCTCGCCAGCGTGCAGCGAGAGAGAGACGCCTCGGACGGCCGGGATCGGCTCCTCGTCGGTCTGGTAGGTGACGTGCAGGTCGCGCACTTCCAGCACCGGAGTGGCCGGCGACAACGGAACCTCAAGGGCAGGCGGCAGGGCTGGGGGCGACATGCGTTGAGGGTACCCTCCCCGCCCCCTGGTGGCGCGTCGCCGGGGCGCGGAGGCGGCGCGAACCGGCCAAATCGCGCCCACCCCGCAGGCCCGGGCGTCACCTCATCGCGGCGTCACGCACGACACCCCGTCCGTCCGAGGCGCCTCGGACGGACGGGGTGTCGCAGGTCTACCGGCCTGCCGCAGGCCGGGGCGGTCTGGCGGCTAGAACGAACGAAGGGTGGCCACCAGGCGGCCCTGCACCTCCACGTTGTCAGCGTCCTCGTAGATGGGGTCCATGGAGGCGTTCATCGGCTGCAGGCGCACCCGCGCACCCTCCGGGTAGTACTTCTTCAGGGTGGTCTCTTCGCGGTCCTTGATCCAGGCCGCCACCACCTCGCCCGGGTCCGCGCTGTTGCGCGGTTCCAGGATCACGGTGTCCCCGTCATTGATGAGGGCATCGATCATGGACATGCCCTGCACCCGCAGCGCGTAGAGGCCGGGGCGGTTGGGGACGGTGTCCTCCGTGAGGTCCAGCACTTCCTCCGGCGCCATCTGGTCCGGGTGCACCGGCAGGGGGATGCCAGCGGCAATCTTGCCCAGCACGGGCACCTGCACGGTGCTGCGACGGCGGCGCTCGCCCTGCCCGTCCAGCAGTTCGATGGCGCGCGAGACTTCCCGGTCCCGCCGGATGTACCCCTTCTCCTCCAGCCGCTTCAGGTTGTAGTCCACGACCGAGGTGGAGGAGATGTCACAGCCGGTCTGGATGTCCCGGATGGACGGCGGATAGTCATGCTCGCTGATGAACTCCTCCAGGAACCGGAGGATGTCCTGCTGCTTCTCGGACAGGTGCTGCTTCGCCGACAGGTCTCCGGCCATGGTGTCCCCTCTGACTGATCATCTCGCCCGCACCGCCCCGCCGCCCGGCCTGGCACGTCCGACGCGCATCCCCGAGGGAGCACGCGCTTACTGGCGAGTTATCCACATGTCCACAGTGCCTGTGGACAAAGCCCGGCACATATGTTCTGTTCGGAACGAACCTAACGGCCGCTCCACTCCTCCGTCAAGCCTCCCGCGACACTCCGCGCGCCCTGCCCGCACACCCCCATCGCGCCCCAGCGCCGGGGGCCGCGCTAGAATCGCCGTCCGAGGCGTATCGCCCGAGAGCGGCGAGTGGCGGGAGGCGGGGACGTGGGCGCGGGACTCGAGGACCTCTTTGGCCACCAGCAGCCGGGCGAGCCGGACGAGACGAAGGGCGAGCGCAGGCGAGCGCTCGTCGTTGCCGCCCACCCGGACGACGCCGACTTCGGCGCCGCCGGCGTCTCCCACCTGCTGGCGCAGGCCGGCTGGGAGGTGCGCTACCTGGTGGTGACCGACGGCTCGAAGGGCACGGACGACCCCGACTTCGAGCCCGCGCGCCTCGTGGCCACGCGCGAGCAGGAACAGCGCGAGGCCGCGCGCATCCTGGGCGTACGGGACGTGCGCTTCCTGGGCTTCACGGACGGCGAACTGACCTACACCCGCGACCTGCTGGGCCAGATCACGCGCGAGATCCGCGAGTTCCAGCCATTTTCCGTCTTCACGCACGACCCGGAGCCGGTGGTCATCCAGAACATGTTCGTGAACCACAGCGACCACCGCACCACCGGCCTGGCGACCGTGGACGCCGTCTACCCCACCGCGCGCGACCGCCTCAACTTCCCGGAGCACCTGGCCCAGGACCTCGCGCCGCACAAGGTGCGCGAGTTGTACCTCTGGGGCGTCAACGAACCCAACTTCGAGGTGGACATCGGCGCCATCCTGGACACCAAGATCGAAGCCCTGATGGCCCACGCGAGCCAGTTCCCGGACACCGGCTTTGCCGAGCAGGCACGGGAGTTCTGGCGCGAGCCGGACGGCCGCTTCCTTGAACAGTTCCGTCGCATTCCCATGTGGGCGTAGGAGACCCGATGTGCGCGTAGGAGATGGGGCCGCCCCGTGAGCCCGCTGCCGGAGCCTCCCCGCCACTGCCCGCGCTGCGGGCGCGCCGTGGCCCGAGACGGCCAGGGCTACCGCTGCCTGGCGGACGGCTACCGCTGGTACGCCGATCCGAAGGTGGCCGTGGGCGTACTCGTCTCAGATGACCGGGGGCGCCTGCTGCTTGTGCGGCGCAACCACGATCCCGCCATGGGCCGCTGGGCCTTCCCCTCCGGCTTCGTGGACGCCGGCGAGGTGCTGGAGGACGCCGCCCGGCGCGAGGTGCTGGAGGAGACCGGCGCCCGCATCCGCCTCGAACGGCTGCTGGGCGCATGGTCCGAACGCGGCGACGCCGTGGTCTTCCTCGCCTACGCTGGATCATGGACCGCCGGCCCGGACGGCGGCGCACAGCCCGGCCCGGAGGCGTCCGAGGTGGGATGGTTCGATCCAGACGCGCTGCCGCCGCTCGCGTTCGACCATGACCTCGCCATCGTGGCGGCATGGCGCACCGGCGAGGGTGTCCCCGTCCGGCCGGCCCCCGCGGACGGCCCGCCGGGACTCCAGCAGAGGAACACACCGTGAGCGACGCACCCGAAGCGGACGGAGCGACGGCGGGCACGCCTCGCGCCGCACTCAGCACAGGATCCCGCGAAGAACTGAGCGCCGGCCTGCGCGCCACCATCAGCCTCCTCCAGCAGCGCGGCATCGAGGCGGAGGTGCTGATCCCCTTCATCCGCCGCCTGGAGGAAGAACTGGGCCGCGAACGCGCGCACCAGGTGGCGCGCGAGGTGATCGGCGAGATCGCGCGCGAACAGGGCCGCCGCGTGGCGGAGGCGCTGCAGCGTGACGACCTGGAGGGCTTCACCCACGTCAAAGACTCCTGGGGAGGCGCCGGCGGCGACCTTCAGATCGAGACCCTGCGACAGGACGGCGAGGCGCTGGAGTTCAACGTGGTGGGCTGCCGCTTCGCGGAGATGTACCGCCGCCTGGGCGCGCAGGACCTGGGCTTCCTGCTCTCCTGCCAGCGCGACTTCTCGCTCTCAGAGGGCTACTCCAGCGACCTGCACCTCACGCGCACCCAGACCATCATGCAGGGCGCGGCGTACTGCGACTTCCGCTATCGCCTGGGCCCGCCCGCCGCTGCGGAGGGCGCCGCATCCGGCTGCGAAACGTCCGGGGGGACTCTGGCGCACGGCGACCAGGTGCGCGAGGATGCACGCGCGGCGGAGACAGACCGCACGGCCTGACCGCCCCGACCTCGTCCGTTCGAGGCGGGCACGAGCGGCCGAAACACGCAGCCAGCACGACCGTCCGCGGACGGACCGAAGGGGGACCCCTCCATGGAAATCACGATGGTGCTCACGGAGCGCGGCAAGGACCACTGGGACAAGATCCGGGAGGTCCTGAAGGAGTCAATGGAGGAAGCCGGCGTGGACGTGGAGGTCCAGGAGACCACCATCCGCGACGACGAGGACGCCATTGCCGTGAAGTGCATCGGCTCCCCCACCATCCGCGTCAACGGCCTGGACGTGGAGTACATGGAGCGCGAGCCGGACGAGCGCTCCGCCGGCATGCGCTACTTCAACACCGTGGCCGGCTGGAAGCCCGTCCCGGAGAAGGGCATGATCGTCCGCGCCCTGGAGAAGGCGAAGGAGTTGGAAGCCGGCACGTAGGCGTCGCCTCGGCTTCACCGGGTCTCTCGAGCGATGCGTGGGGCGTGCCTCGCCGCCGCCTCGTCGCATGCCCCCCGCTCGGGGCCAACGCCCGTCCCCGGGAGAACACCGTCCGATGGCGTCTTCTACCCCGAAGGCATCTTCTACACTGACGGCATGACCGAATCCACCGACGGCAACGTCCCTGCCGAGCACGCCCCGGATCCCGGCGCACACGCGCCGGCGCCCCACGAAGGGGACGAGGCGCCTCGAGACTGGGAGCGCACGGCGGCCCGCGTCGGCGGGGTGCTGGGACGCTTCGCACAACGGACGGCGCAGCAGGCCGCCCAGCGCGCGAAGGCCGCCGCCGAGGACGCCCGGCCGGAGGTCGGACGGCTGGCCCAGCGTGCCCGGGCTGCCGCCGACGACGCCCGCCCGGAGGCGGAACGCCTCGCGCGGCAGGCCGCCCAGCGCGCGAAGGCCGCCGCCGAGGCCGCCCGTCCGCACGTGGAACGCACCGGCCGCGATGCCCTGCGCTACGCCCGCGACCACGAGGACGAGATCAAGCGCGTGGCCCGAGTCGGCGCCGGCCTCACCGCGCGCCGCGTGGTGCCGATGCCCCTCGTCCCCATTGTGGACGCCATGCAGGCGGAGGCCCTGAGGCGCCCGGCCCCGCTCCGCGACGATCGCGCCGCCGAACTGCGCGCCGAGGGCCACCCCCCGGACGATGCCCCGGCCACAGGCGCCTGACCGCGCCAGCGCCCTCGTCCTCGATCCGGTGTCCGCTCTCCCGTCCTGCTATCGTGCCGTCGGATCGGACCGCTGTGATGGATGGGGGAGGCTGCATGCGCGTCGCCGTGGGACTGAACCGCTACGCAATCACGGACTGGGATGAGACCACCACCTTCGCCCAGGAAGCGGAACGGCTGGGCGTGCACTCGCTCTGGACGGCGGAGGCGTGGGCGCACGACGCCGCCACGCCCATCGCCTACCTGATGGCGAAGACGCAGACGCTCAAGTTTGGCTCCGGCATCTTCCAGGTTGGCACGCGCACGCCCGGCCTGGTGGCCATGACCGCCATGACCCTGGACTCCATGTCCGGCGGGCGCTTCATCCTGGGCCTGGGCACCAGCGGCCCCCAGGTCATCGAGGGCTGGCACGGCATTCCCTTCCGCAAGCCGCTGCAGCACACCCGCGAGGTGATCGAGATCTGCCGCAAGGTCTTCAACGGCGAGGTGGTGGAGTACGACGGCGAGTTCTGGCGTCTGCCGCTGGATCAGGAGCGGGGCGGCAGCGGCGAGGGCAAGGCCCTGCGCTCGGGCGCGCCGCTCACCCCTGACCTGCCGATCTACGTAGCCTCTCTGGGCCCGAAGAACCTTGCGCTCACGGGCGAACTGGCGGACGGCTGGGTGGGTGGCTCGTTCATCCCGGAACACGCCCAGGACTTCATCGGCGCCATCAAGGCGGGCGCGGCGAAGGTGGGGCGAGACATCGCGCACTTCGACTTCGCCGTGGGCGGCGCCATCTGGGTCACGGACGACCCGGAGCGCGCTGCGGAGGCGATGAAGCCGGGCCTGGCCTTCAGCCTGGGCGCCATGGGTTCCAGGCAGCACAACTTCTACAACAACGCCTACAGCCGCCAGGGCTTCGCGGACGAGGCGAAGGAGGTCCAGCGCCTCTGGCTCTCCGGCCAGCGCGACGCCGCCCGTGCCGCGGTGCCCACGGAGTTGGTGCTCGCCACCCACCTCATCGGCGACGAGCAGGCGGTCACCGAGCGCCTCCGCAAGTACCGAGACGCCGGCGTCACCACCTTCCGGGCAGGCCTCCGCGGCGACACCATGCGCGAACGCGTCCAGGCTCTAGACCAGGTGATGGACCTCGTCCAGCGCGTCTCGCAGGACGCCCCCGCCCGCTAGCGCTCCGCAGGCGGTGCGCCTTGGATGCCTCCCCACCCCCGCCGTGGGGGAGGGCTACGGGTCGTGGGGCATGGGGCAGGCGATGGGTTCGGCGGGGAGGTGCTCGGCGAGGTAGACGCCAATGGCGTCCATCTCGTCCTCGGACAGCATGCGCTGCATCCAGTCGAAGAGTTCCCGTTCTTCCCAGCGGATGTGGTCGCGCAGTTGGATGCCGAAGCGTTCGAGGGCGACTCGACGATCGTCAGCCGTGCGGGCCAGGCGCATCGTCTCCACCAGGTCCTCCATCTCGCGGTGCTCGCGCTGGAGGCGGCCGGCGTGCTTCAGGCCGGGGTCGTCGCGCTTGGCGATGCGGGCCAGCATGCACTCGTTCTCCGCAGAGAAGTGCGGCAGCAGGCCGGCCGACCAGAAACGCAGTAGGTCGCTGTAGAGCGCGCCCATCTCCGTGACACTCGCACCCGGCAGTTCACGCTCGATGCGGAGCGACATCACCAGCGCGTGGTGATGCTCGCGAGAGAGTTGGATGAGACGCGGATCCCGCTGCATTCGGTCAGTGTACGAGCACGACCCGGACCGACGCCCCCCAGGAGGCCCCGAGGAGCCCCGTCGCGCCCTAGTCCGGCCGCAGCCGCAGGCCGAGGACGTCACCAAGTTCGACGACGGTGCCGGCGCCGGTGGCGGCATCCAGGCGGCCGGCCACCAGTTCCTCTGCGACCTGCAGCAGGATGCTGATCGCCTGCGGGGTGTCCAGGTCGTCGTCCATGGCGTCCTGGAAGGCGTTGCGGTACGGCTGCACGCGCAGGTAGTCCTCGCGCTGACCAGTGGCCCGGGCGGCGCGTTCCAGCAGGCGCGCCTGCTCCTCCCACTGCGGCAGCGCGGCGCGGTCGAAGTCGCGATCCTCGCGGTAGTGGGTGCCCAGCAAGGAGAGACGCACGGCGTTCGCGGTGAAGCCCTCCGCCAGCAGGTCGCTGACCTTCACCAGGTTGCCGAGGGACTTCGACATCTTCTCGCCGTCCAGGCCCATGGTGCCCACGTGCATCCACGTACCCACGTAGGGGGAGCGGCCCGTGGCGGCCTCGGACTGGACGATCTCGGAGTCGTGGTGGGGATAGCGGAGGTCCTTGCCACCGCCGTGGATGTCCAACTGGGGGCCGAGCGTGGCGTGGGCCATGGCCGAGCACTCGATGTGCCACCCCGGCCGGCCGGTGGTACACCACGGCGACTCGAACGCGGCGCCCTCGAACTCGCAGGGCTGCCAGATGAGGAAGTCCAGCGGGCTGCGCTTCAACTCGTCCGGCTCCGCAGGCATCGAGTCGTTGCGGTAGTTCCGCAGTTCGTCGCCCGTCAGGCCCAGCAGCGCGCCGAAGGACGGCGTCCTGGACGTGTCGAAGAAGACGTAGCCGTCCACCTCGTACGCGAAGCCCTGGTCCACCAGGCGCTGCACCATCTCCACGATCTCCGGGATGGTCTCGGACGCCTTGGGGAAGGCGTCCGGGCGCAGGACGTTCAGGGCGTCCATCTCCTGCAGGTAGATCGCCTGGTTACGGTCCGTGAGGCCCGCGATGGAGATGCCGAGTTCCTGCGACTTGCGGATCATGTCGTCGTCCACGTCGGTGATGTTCTGGACGTGGCGGACCTCGTAGGCGTTGTGTTCCAGCCAGCGACGGAGGGTGTCAAAGACCACGTAGACCAGGGCGTGCCCCATGTGGCCCACGTCGTACGGGGTGATGCCGCAGACGTACATGCGGACGGTGCGATCCTCCAGCGGCTCCAGGCGCTCTGTGGAGCGCCGGAGCGAGTCGTAGAGGTGCAGGTTGTCGTAGGGGCGGGGCTGTAGCACCAAGGGCGCTCCGCTTTCGATCAGGGCTTGCGGCCGGGACGTTGGATCAGGGCATCAGGATCAGGTCTGCGCGCGGGCGATCATAACAGAGAACAGGACGACCCCCGGCCGGAGCCGGGGGTCGTCCAGTCACAACCCGAGAAGTTGGAGCGCGACTACTTCTTCGCCGTGGCCCGGCTGCCAGGAGCAGCCTTGCTCGTGCGCGCGGCCGTGGCCCTGGTGGGAGCGGCCTTCGGGGCGGTCCTGGTGGCGGCCTTTGCCACCGCCTTGACTGCGGGTTTCGCGGCGGCGCGGGTGGCCGTCTTCTTCGCCACGGGCTTGGCCGCAGCCTTGGCGGCCGGCTTTGCCGCAGCCTTCGTCGCTGGCCTGGCCGCGGTCTTGGCTGCCGGCTTGGCCGCGGCCTTCTTCGCCGCCGGCTTCGTCGCGGGCTTGGCGGCAGCCTTCGTGGCCGGCTTCGCAGCCGCCTTCGTCGCGGGCTTCGCGGCGGCCTTGGCCGCAGGCTTGGCCGTGGTCTTCTTGGCCGCAGGCTTGGCAGCCGCCTTCGTCGCGGCCTTCGCCGCCGGCTTTGCCGAGGCCTTGGCGGCAGGCTTCGCGGTGGCAGCCTTGGGAGCGGCCTTCGCTGCCGGCTTGGCGGCCGCCACGGTCTTCTTCGCTGCTGGCTTCGCCCCGGCTGAGGTCTTCCGAGCCGCGGGCGTGGCCGCGGTGGCGGTCTTCTTGACGGTGGTCTTGGCCGCTGACGTCGTCTTCTTCGCAGGCGCCTTCGCGGCGGCCGCCTTCGACTTCGTTGCGGCGGGCTTCCGAGCAGTGGCCATCATCACACCTCGCGGTATAGAAACCTCGGGCCGTTGTTGCGCGAAATGCTAACACGGTTGCACTTACCCACAAGACGGCCGGTTGTGGATAGCCCGCCAATCTCGAGCCCCTCACCCCGCCCTCCTTCCGACGCGCAACGCACCCGTCGAGGCAACCCGCCGCGCCTCCTACACTCGCGGCACGCCAGCGCGAGGGAGCACGACGCATGACCGCCAACCACGATCGCCAGGACACCGCCCTCGCCAGCCTCGATGCGTTCGCCGCGCTCGCGGACGGGCGCCAGCAGTTGCTGGCCGCCGTCGCCGCCTCTGAAGCGCGCGGCGCGGGGACACCTGCGGAAACACTGAAGATCGTGGCCGCCCATGACCACGCGCTACGCCTCGTGGCGCTCGCCTACGCGCAGGGCGCGCGCGACTTCTCGGCGTGCGCCACACCGGCCACCCTCGCCGCGCAGGACGACGGGCCGTGCACGCTTGAGACGGTCGAGGCCGCGCGCGCGTCCTTCTTTGAGGCGGTCGCCGCAGTCATGGAGGCGCACGCGGAGTGGCTGGACGACGTGATCGAGACGCCGTGGGAGGGACGCGCGACCTGGCGCATGCACCTCCTCGCGCTGGCGATGCACGACGGCGCGCAGGCCTATGCGCTCACCGAGCCGACCTCGTGACCGGCGGCATCGTCGCGGTGCGATCGGTCAGGCGCTAGCATCGAGCCCGACGATCGACGCGCACCCACGGGCGACCAAATGGACGACCGCTGGACGACCAGTGCGCGCCGCCACCCAGAATCCCAGGGAACGAGGACAGTGCGATGAAGATTGCTCGAGTGCGCGTGGACGGCCTCGTCTCCACGGCGAAGGTGGACGGGGACCGCGTGCACCTGACGACCGGGAGCGTGTTCGCCCCCGGCGAGGAGACTGGCGTCTCCCACGCCCTCTCCGGCGTGACGTTCCTGCCGCCCACCGACCCGACGAAGATCGTGGCGATCGGCGTGAACTACCGCGACCACGCAGGCACGCGTCCCGCACCCGTTGAGCCGCAACCGTTCCTGAAGTCGCCCTCGTCCCTGATCGGCGCGGACCAGCCGATCCTCCTGCCGGCGGATGCACAGAACGCGCACATGGAGGCAGAGGTGGTGGCAGTGATCGGCAAACGCGGCCGCGACCTGGCGGAGGACCAGGTGGACGCGCACGTGCTGGGCTACACCGCCGGCAACGACGTCTCCGAGCGCGACTGGCAGCAGGCCGACCTCCAGTGGTGGCGCGCCAAGTCCTCTGACACCTTCACCACCGCCGGCCCGTGGATCGACACGTCGCTACGGCCAGAGTCGATCGAGGTGGTCGGGCTGATCAACGGCCGCGAGCAGCAGGCGTCCAACACGGACATGCTCATCCACTCCATCCGCGCCTGCATCGCGCGCATCTCTCGCTACATGACGCTGGAGGAGGGCGACCTCGTCTACACCGGGACGCCCGGCACCACGGGGCGTATCCAGGCCGGCGACGTGTGCGAGGTGCGCGTGGGCGGGATCGTGCTCCGCAACACCGTGGCGGACCGGTAGCGCGTGACTGCGCTCCGCGTCGCCATCCTGCAGGCGCCCGCGCCCGATCTCGACAAGGCGGAGGCGGCATGGGACGCGCTGCTCGACCGCATCGACGAGGCCGCCCGTGACGAGCCGGACCTGGTGGTGCTGCCGGAGGCGAGTTACCCCGCGTGGTTCCTGGGCCAGGCGGCCTCCACCGCCCCCGCAACCGCAGACAGCGACGTCCTTGCCGCGCTGGCGGGGCGCGCCCGGGTGCACCAGGTCTACATCGCGGCCGGGCTCATCCTCGGACGGCCGTCCACCCCGGAGAACGCGGCCGTCCTGATCGCGCCCGACGGCCACGAGGTGGTGCGGGCGGGCGAGGCCTCCGCGGGGGCTGCGTGGTTCCGAGCCGGACGCGGCCCGGCCGCCGCCACGCTTGCGGGCCTCCGCGTCGCACTCGTCGCCGGCGCCGACCTGCTGGACCCCCGCTTCGTCCTGGACCTGGCAGGCCGCGCGGACATCGTCATCTCCACGGGCGCACCGCGCACCACCGTCCGAGGCGGCACGCGCACCGGCGACGTCGCCGGCTTCGTCCTGCCCACCCGCGCGGTGGAGACCGGCGCCTGGGTGGTCTCCGCCGGCCGCGTAGGCACGGAGGACCTCGCCATCGCCTATGGCGGCGGGGCTGGCGTGGTGTCGCCTCGCGGCGAGTGGGCGGTGCGCGCCCCGGCGGACCGGCCGGGCATCGTCCTGCACGAACTGGATGTGCGTCCCGCGGAGGCGACGGCGGCGCAACTCCCGGACGACTACAGCGCCACGCCCGCCTCGGCGCCACGCGGCAGTACGCGTGTCTCCGCGCTGGCGCTGGACCCGGGGCCCTCGGCGGTGGACCTCGTGGAGGCGGTGCGCGCGTCCGTGCGCCGCGCGGCGGCGCTCGGCGCACGCCTGGTCGTGCTGCCTGACCTGAGCGGCGCGGACCCGCGCGCGGTGACGCTGGCGGAGACGCTCCCCCTCATCGAGGCGACCTCCACGGAGACGCGCACGGCGATCGTCGCAACGCTGGCCGAGCGTGCAGGCGGCGCGCTCTACCGCACCTGCGCCGTGATCGACGGCGGGCGCACGCTGGAGAGCCACCGCCAGGCCTCGATCAGCACCCGCGACCACCGCGCCGGCTTCACTGCGGGTTCCGAGGCGCCACCGGTGGTGATGGTGGAAGGCGCGGGCGCCGTGGGAGTACTCGCCGGGCGCGAGGCGCTCTCCCCCGGCGCGGCGGCGTCACTCCGGCGGCGCGGCGCGCAACTGCTGGCCTGGAGCGCCGGCGACCTGGGCGTGGACGCAGTAGCCGTGGCGCGCACGCGCGCGTGGGAGCAGCGCCTCCCCGTGCTGGCCGCGGGCTCAACCGCAGGCGGAGCGTGCATCGTGGCGGCGGGCGGCCACCTGGCCACCGCCACGCCGGAGGGCACGGCGATGCTCGTCCACGGCGAGGTGGAGCGACTGGGACGCGGATAGGCAGGGAGCCGGAGCGGTCAGTCCCAGAGGCGGCGGCGAGCGGAGCAGTGCGGGCACAGCATCAACTGCACCGTCACCACGCGGTCCAGGTCGCCCTCCTGCACCGTGCGAGGGCGCAGGTGCGGGTGGCAGAAGCGCAGCGTGCACCGCTGGCACGCGATCTCCGGCGCCTGCTCGCAGTCGTCCTCGGCGCAGTGGCCGGCCAGGTTGTCGTGGCGATGACGCTCCATCCACTCGCGGTGGTGGGCCAGGTCGTCATACTTCGCTCGACAGCCGGCGCGCTCGCAGACCTCGTAGTACTCCTCGCCGCGCGTGCCGTGGCTCCCGCAGAAGGGCTCGCCGCAATACACACACTGCCCGGCGGCCGTCAGGCCGCAGGCGCGTCTGCGGAGAAACCCGCCGGTCTTGTGCATGCAGGTGGCGTCCACCGGAAGGATGGCGATCTCCATTCGGCTGGGGTGGTCGGGGGGCGTGGGACGGGTGTCCCATTCTCTCACACGCGACGCGCACAACCGAGGCCCAGCCACACAGGAACAGCAGCCCACGAAGGGGCGCCTACGAAGGGTCGAAGTCTAGCGCCCGCTCCATGCGAGCAGCGCCCCGGTACCGTCCCCCACCGGCATGACCGCAATCAGCGCCCCGTCCGCCGACCGCACGCCGGAGACGGCGCCCCCGTACACGTCCGAGACGAACAGCACCCGCCCGTCCGAGGAGAACGCAAGCCCGTCCGGCACCCCTGCCACGGACGTCACCCTCACTTCGCCGCCCTCGATCAGCGCGACCGCGCCGCGGGCGGACAGCGCCACGGCCAGCCGGCCTCCGTCCGGGGAGAACGCGACGCGCACCGGGCGGCCGCCCACCTCGTGGCGTGCGAGCAGCGCGCCGTCCGCTGAGCGCACCTCCACGCGCCCGTCCAGCGCGGCCGCCACCGCCACCCGGCCGTCCGAGGCGACGGCCACGCTCTCCGTGAGCGCGCCGGTCTCGTAGTGGTGGTCGCCCATGCTGAGCACGCCGGCCTGCGCGCTGGCCACGGCCACCTCGCCGGACGGGAGCACCGCCACCGCGTGCGGCCAGGGCTCCACCGGCCGCAGTCCAAGTTCTCGCCACGTCTCAAGGTCAAACCGGCGCACCGCGTCCATGCTGCGGTCGGTGACGAGCAGCGTGGCGCCGTCCAGCGCCAGGCCGTGCGGCAGGCCGCCCACCTCGAGCGTCTCGACGGCGCCGGCGTCCACGTCCACCAGCGCCAGCGCTCCCGACTGCTCCAGGGACACGGCCACGCGGCCGTCCGGCAGGCGCAGCAGTTCGTGCGGCCCGCCGGGGAGCGGGATGCGTCGCACGGCCTTCGGCTGGGCCGGGTCCAGCAGCAGCAGCGCCCGCCCTCGCAAGTCCGTGACGAGCAGGCCCTCCGCCGGCGCGGGCGCGGAAGGCCAGGCGAGCGCAGCGGCGAACAACAGGAGCGCCGCCACCGCCAGGACAAGCGTGCCGCGGCCGGCGAGGTGCGCCCGCAGCATCAATGCCAGCCCATCAGGACGCCAGCCGCTCCCGCTTGATCGCGTCACGCACATCCTGCAGCCGGTCACGGGCGGTGCGCATGATCCCGGAAGCGGTCTTCGGCGCGACCCGCACCGCTGTCTCCAGCCACTGGGCCGCCTCCTGGTAGTCGCCCAGGCGCACGGAGATGTCGCCCACCAGGTAGGCCACGCGCGCGGCGGCCTCCTCGGAAATGCGCGTGTCGTGCTCGAAGGCGCGCTGGTAGGAGTCGCGGGCCAGCGTGAGCCAGGACCGCTCCGTGGCGGCGTTGCCCGCGTCGCGCTCCAGCCACGCACGGCGATGCTGGAGGACGGCCCGACGGCTGTCGTTCGCCCCGCGCGTCTCGTAGCAACGGATGGCCAGTTCCAGGACGCGCACCGCGGCATCCTGGTCGCGGATGCCGTGGAGCGGCCCCCCGGCGAGCGCCATGCGCGCTTCGCGGTCGTCCCACAGCCGCCCTCGCACCGACTCGTCCACCCTGGTGAAGTCGTCCCAGTAGGAGGCGAACCCGCAGTGTGGGCAGACCACCACGCCGTACCGCGTGGGGTCCACGCCGTGGTAGCGCACGTGGAAGTCCGACTCGCGCTCGGACGGGCGCACGGCGCGCGTGCGCACGCGCAGGAACTCGAAGCGCGTCTGGGAGACCGGACAGGTGGCAGTGTCCGTGAAGAACGTGTCCAGGTCGTACGGGGTGGGGATCCGCACCAGGTCCGGATCGTCCGTCCGCCCCTGCGGGTCCGGGGGCGCGTCCTGGTCCGCCTCCGGGACCTCCTCCACGCCGGCGAAGTAGTAGACCAGTTGCACGGCGAGTTCCGGCGCCTTGCTCAGGACCTCCTCCAGCGACGCCACCGGCAGCACCAGCACCGCCACCTCGTGCGCGACACGCGCGGCGGCCGAGGTGGGGTGCTGGGAGATCGCGGATACGTGGCCCACCAGTTGGCCGGCGGTCGCACGCGCCACCACCTCCGTCTCCCCCTGCTCGGAGACCGCCTCGAAGAGCACCTCGCCGCGCGTGACGACGAAGAAGTGGTCCAGCGTCTCGCCCTGCTCGTACAGGCGAGAGCCCGCAGGCATGCGCTGGGAATAGGTGGCCAACCGGCGCTGGGTCTCCGGCGACGTGACGGGCATGGTCTCCCTTCTCCGGGGACGTCCTCCACGCGGCCGGCTGCTGGGAGGGCCGGCCGCGAGCGCACACGTCCCGCACTTCGATAGTCGGCAGCGCCGGGCGCATCCTGAAGCGGCGCGCCCGGCCTGCCGTGCTTCACGCGCTCACGGCGTCCACTAGCGGATGAGGTTGACCAGGCCCTCCAACATCTGGTCCGCCGTGGAGATGATGCGGCTGGAGGCCTGGAAGCCCCGCTGCGCGATCACCACGTTGGTGAACTCGCGGGCCAGGTCCGTGTTGGAGCCCTCCAGCACACCGGCGCCCACGGAGCCACGGCCGCCCGTCCCCGGCGTCCCGATACCCGGCACCCCGGAGTTCGAGGTGGACTCGAACAGGTTGGAGCCGGCCTTCTGGAGGCCGGCCGCGTTGGTGAAATGCGCCATGGCGATCTGGCCCAGCGGGCGGGTGGTGCCATTGGAGAAGATGCCCGTGATGTCGCCGCCGGGACCCACGGAGAAGGACTCCAGCGCGCCGGCGGAGAAGCCATTGTTGAACGTGGGGGCGATGACGCCGGGGCCCGAGAACTGGGTGATGGCGGCCACGTCCATGGCCACCGTGATCGCCGCCGTCGCGCCGTTGGCGGCGGCGGGATCCAGCACCAGCGGGAACGACAGCGGCGTGCCGGCCGCCGGCGTGGTCATGCGCCCGGAGGCGTCGAAGACCACGGTCGCCGGGTTACCGGCCACGCTCGCCGTGAGATCCGCTCCGCTCGCCTCCACGGTCCACTGGTTCGGTGTGGCCGTCTTCGTGTACGTGACGGTCACCGGGTGCGGCGCGCCCAGCGAGTCGTACACGTCGATGGTCGTCGAGAACGAGTCGCCCTGGGGCACGTCGGCGTTGAGGTTGCCCTGCAACGTGACGCGCGTTGACTCCTGCGCCGCAATCGACTGCCCAAGGGGGATCACGATCGAACCGATCGGCGAGTCAATGTCCGTCACGCCGTTGGTGTCGGCGCGCCAGCCCTGCACCTTGAAGCCGTTGGTGGGGTTCACCAGTTCCCCCCCGTTGACCGCCACGTCAAACGCGCCGTCACGCGTGTAGAAGGTGCGCGCGCCGTCACGCACGATGAAGAACCCGCTGCCCTGGATGGCGAAGTCCGTGGCGCGGCCGGTGGCCTGAAGCGAGCCCTGCGTGTGCAGGACGTCCACGCCGCCGATCTTCATCCCGAGGCCCACCTGCTGCGGGTTCGTGCCGCCTCGGTTCTCCGTGGGTGCGGAGGCGCCGGAGATGGTCTGCGTCAGCATGTCCTGGAACGTCACGCGACTGGCCTTGTAGCCCTGCGTGTTCACGTTCGCGATGTTGTTGCCCACCACGTCCATGTACGTGATGTGGTTCTGCAGGCCGGCAATGGCTGCAAACAGCGCCTTCATCATGATCGGGTGTCCTGTTCCCAGTGGGGCCCCGCCGGGATCCTCCCCGACGCGACGTTCCCTGTCGCTTCGATCCCCCGAGTCGCGAGGGACCACTGCTGCTTCCGTGCGAGGACGGCCCCCTGGAACAGGTCCAGCCGTCCATGTGCCCGTGTTGTGCTCTCCGCTACGCGCCTCCTGCCGCACCACCGCCCGAGGGCTAGTGGGCGATGACCACTGAGTCGATGTTGGTGAAGACGTGCGCCTTCTGGCTGGCTTCGTCCACGGCGGTGACCACCGTGCGGTTCTGCACGCTGACCACCAGCGCCAGTTCGTCCAGCAGGATCAGGGAGTCCCTGGCCCCCTTCGCCTCCGCCTGGCCCACCGCGCGCTCCAGCCGCTCCAGCCGCCCCTCATCCAGGCTCAGCCCCCGCTGCTCGATGCGACGCGAGGCGTGCCGGGAGAAGTGCAGCCCGAACGTCCGGTCGCCCTCGTCCGTGCGAGGCGCACCGGCGGGCGGCCCTGCCGGGCGGAGGTCGGTGGGCTGGACACCGCCAGCGCCCAGGCCGGTCACGCCGCCCATCACTCGACCGCCACGATCCGGCCGATAGGCAGCAGCAGGCCGCTGTCCAGTTCCACCAGCGCGCCCTGGCTGTCATCGAAGATCACGCGCGCCACCGCGCCCGTGACCACATCCGGAGGTTGGGGCATCTGTCCCACCTCTACCGCCACGGGGATCTCCGCGATCACCGTGCGGCCAATGAGCGAGGCGGACTGGGAGAGACTGCTCACCTCCGCCAGCAGTTCGATCGCCTTCGTCATGCCCTGCATGGACTCCAGCGTCTGGAACTGCACCATCTGCCCGAAGAAGTCCTGCGCGTCGCCCCCACCCTCCGAGAGGGGGTTCTGACCGCGCATCTGCTCGATCATGATCTTCAGGAAGTCCTGCTGGTTCAGTTCCCGCCCCACCGTCCGCTGGGACGTGGGGATCAGGTCGTCCATGCCCTTCCCCATGTTCGAGACGTTCTGGACCATCGCTGCCCCCTTACGCCATCACGTCCAGGCGGCCGTCGCTGGCCGTCTGCTGCGAGGGTTCCCGGGGCCCGGACTCGCCCGGACCGCCCGCACGGACGGAGCCGCGAGAGCCGAGGCCCAACGAGGCCACCGCCGACCACTCCGGGCGGCCGTCTCCGCCGTCCCCGTGGGGATGTCCGTCCTGGCCACCGGCCGGCTGCTGGCCTGCGCCACTGGAGTCCAGGCTGCCTCGGCCGGTGTCCGCCGCGCGAACCTCCAGCCGGTCCACGCGCAGGTCGCGCGCTTCCAGGCCCTGCTGGAGCGCCGGCAGCGCACGGTCGATCAGGTCACGGGCGCCAGACTGCGAGGCCTCCATGCTCACCCGCAGGCCGCCCTCCTGGCGGACGATGCGGATGTTCAGGTGGCCCAACTCCGGCGGATTCAGCACCAACCGCACTTCCGAGTCACCTCGGATCACCGCCGCCTGCACCGAGTCCGCCACCATGTCGGTCACCGCGTTCGACACCGCGCTCGACACCGGCGCCGCCGTCGTGCGGCCGGACGCGGTCACGGTCTGCGGCTGCGTCGCCACGCTCGGAGGCGCCAGCCCCGCCGCACCGGCGCCGGAAGCATCGAGGTGCCCCCCCGCGCCGGTGCCTTGCGGCTCGGACGTGGACGCCGGTTCTGCCTCGGCGTGCCCAGCCTCGCTCGGAGGCTGGGCCGCCGCCCGCGCGGCCTCGATGGCCGGCGTCGCCTCGGAAGCAGTGGCGCCAGCGAGGGACGGCAAGTGCGGCGAGGGCGTCTCGTGCGTGAGGGTGGGCGGCGTGGCCGGTGCGGCCTCCGTCGTCATGCCCGCAGGCTCCAGGACGTCCTCCGCAGCGGCCTGCAACGCCGGAGCCAGGGCCGGCTGTGACGCCGCCTCGACGCCGCCGTCCGCACCCGCGCCGGTCGTGCCAGTCGCGCCAGTCGTAGAGGTCAGCGCAGAGGCTGCGTCCACGGCCTCTACCGCGCGCGCTGCCATGTCCAGGGAAGCCATCTCCAGGGAAGACATCTCCGGGGAAGACATCTCCGGGGAAGACATGGCGCCGCTCACCCCTCCCACGTCCACGTCCAGGGACGGCATGGCCGTCTCGGGCACGTCCGTGTGCGGGATCAGGACTCCGCCGGTGACCAGGAAGGACATCAGCGCCTCCGCTGCGCCCGGAGTTACGTCCGGGCCGTTGATCAGTTCCTCCCCCGCCTCCGTCAGGCGGTCCAGCAGGGAGAGGTCCGTCTTCGCGTCGCCACCCATTCCGTCCGGTGCGCCCTGCGCCCGCGCCGCAAGCGCTGCCAGGATGCCGGCCGGGGTGGGAAGCGGATCGAGAGAAGACGGTGCGCCTCGTGCGCCTCGTGCGCGCGATGTTGCCGTCTCGCCGCCCTGCAACACCGCCCGCACGGCCGTGAGCAGTTGCTGGAACGGGGACCGTTGGCCGGGAGCGCCTCCACGACGTGCGGAGGGGGATCCGGTCGGCGGCCCGTCCGCCGGCGGCGCCGAGCCCGTCATCAGGCTCGGTGCCATGAGTTGCGTCACTGCATTCGCGCTCCGTCCCAGTCCCCGCCGCCGTCGTCCGAAGGGCGTGCTGGGGGTCAGCCTCAGCCTGAGGGCTGACGCGTCAGACCTGCATCCGGAAAACCTCTGAATACGCCTCGACCAAACGATTACGGATCTGCACTGCCAGGTCGAAGGCCAGGGACTCCATCTCCACGGAGAGCACCACGTCGTGCAGGTCGCGCTCGCCGCCGGTGGCCAGGTCCGCCACGGCGCCGTCCGCCTCCGCGGAGACGCCAGAGAGGGCGTCCAGCATCTGCTGGAAGGAGTTGCCACTGGCGGCGCCCGGGTCCGTGGGCGCCCCCACCACCTGCCCGATGTTGCCGCCAGCGCCGATGCCGCCCGCGCCAAAGGCTCCCGTGCTGCTCAGGCCGCCGATCCCTGGAATTGCCATCGTGGCTCTCCTTCGCGGCCCTAGCGGCCGATGCTCAGGGCGCTCTGCGCGAGCGCCTTGGTGGCGTTCACCACCGTGGTGGACGCCTGGTATGCGCGCGAGGCGGACACCAGGTCCGTCATCTCCGTGACCACGTCGATGTTGGGGAGGTAGATGTAGCCGTCCGCGTCCGCGTCCGGGTGCATCGGCTCGTGCACCCGACGGGGGGCGGAGCGGTCACGGTGGATCTCCGTGACCTCCACGCCGCCGGGCTCCCGCACACCCGAGGCGCGGCCCAGCAGGTTGCCGAAGTCCGCACCCTGCGACTGCTCCCGGAACACCACGGACTGGCGGCGGTAGGTCTGGCCGTCCTGCCCTCGCGTGGAGTTCACGTTCGCCACGTTGTTGGCGATCACGTCCATCCGCAGTCGTTGCGCGAACAACGAGGACGCCGAGATCTTGAGGCTGCCGAAGAGGCTCATGGCCGCTTCCTTTCGATGCCGGCCAGCGCCGGATTGGGCGCTAGCCGCCGCGGATCACCGTCCGCAGCGTGGTGAGACGTTTGCCCGTGGTCTGAGCCAGCGCCTGGAACCGCAGTTGCGTGTCCACCAGGAGCAACATCTCTTCGTCAATGCTCACGTCGTTCGCATCGTTGCGTTCGGACACCACCGGGCGGCCGTACGCGCCTGCCCCCGCGCCGATGTCCCCGCCCACCGTGCGCGAGATGTGGCGCGGATCCGTCACCCGCAGCCCCGCCGGCCGCTCTGCGATCTGCACGCGGAGGGCGTCCTCGAACGTCACCTCGCGGCGCCGGTAGCCGGGCGTGTCGATGTTCGCCACGTTCGCGGCGATGGCGGACTGGCGGCGGCTCAGCCCCCCAAGGGCCTGCCGCGCCACGTCGAAACTGCTGCCGAGGATCTGGTTGAGCATGCGTCCTCCTCTCCGCCTGTCCTCTGTCCGTCCGTCCGTCCGTCTGTAGTCGCCGGCCTGCTACGCCGGCCCGCGCAGGCGGCGCGCGTGCCGGGTCATGTTCAGGTCGTCCACGGTGCTCGCCTCCCGGCGTTCTTCCTCTTGCAGGGCGGCGGCCTCGTCCTGGTCGCGCAGGTGCTCAAACGATCGGCGTTCCCGCACCACCTCCATGAGTGCGCCACGCGCCTCCGCCACCCGCACCGCCGCCGCCGCCAGCACCTCGCGCTGCGCCTCGATCTCCCGCGACAGGCGGTCCGCGTAGGCGATGGTGGCGAGGTACTCCGAGGCGTCCACGGGCGCGGCGCTGGAGGCGAAGCGGGCGTAGGCGCGCTCGCGCTCCGCCTCCAGCGCCGCCAGCGCCTCGCTCGCCGCACGCTCCTCCGCCGCCACGGAGGCCAGGGCCAGCGTCTGCTGTTCCTCCCGCTGCTCGGCCAGGTTCAGCAGCGGCTCGAAGCGGAAAGGCCGCGCGCTCACGAGACGGCCTCGTGGAGCGCAACCGGCTCGGCCACCACTGCCGCCGCATTGACGGGCGTGGCCGCCTCGGACGGCGGCGTGTCGTGAGCAGGGTTGCCCGGAGTGTCGAGGGCCGGCGGCGCGCCCGGCTGCTCGCCGACCGCGAGCGCGAGGCTGCCCGTGGTGGCCTCCAGCGACTGCGCCTGGTCCGGACGCTGCCGCAGGAAGTCGTTGATCTCCGGCAGGCGTTGCAGGGCCTCGTCCAGGCCGGGGTCGGAGCCCGGCTGGTACGCGCCGATGGAGACCAGGTCGCGCGAGCGCCGGTAGCGCGCCAGGTATTCGCGCATCCGGCCCGCCGCCGCGCGATGCTCCGGCGACGTGATCGCCGGCATCACGCGGGAGACTGACTGGAGCACGTCGATCGCCGGATAGTGGTTCTCTGCCGCCAGTTCGCGCGAGAGCACGATGTGGCCGTCCAGCGTGCCTCGGACCGTGTCCGTGACCGGTTCGGTCAGGTCGTCGGACTCCACCAGCACGGTGTAGAAGGCGGTGATGGTGCCGTGCGTGCCCGTCCCCGCGCGCTCCAGCAGCCGCGACATGTTCGCGAAGACGGACGGCGTGTAGCCCTTCATCGCCGGCGGCTCACCCAGGGCCAACCCGATCTCCCGCTGCGCCATCGCGAAGCGCGTCACGGAGTCCATCAACAACGTCACGTTGAGGCCGGACGTCCGGAACTCCTCGGCAATCGTCGTGGCCACCCAGGCCGCGTTCAGCCGCAGCGGCGCGGGCTCGTCCGAGGTGGACACGACCACCACGCTGCGCGCCAGGCCCTCCCGGCCCAGGTTGTGGTCGATGAACTCGCGCACCTCGCGCCCGCGCTCGCCGATGAGGGCAATCACGTTGACGTCCGTGGAGGCGTGGCGCGCGATCATGGAGAGCACCGTGCTCTTGCCCACGCCGGACCCGGCGAAGATGCCGATGCGCTGGCCCAGGCCGCACGTCAGCAGCCCGTCGATCGCCCGCACGCCCGTGGAGAGCGGCTGCGTGATCGTGGATCGCTCCAGCACGTGCGGCGAACCGCCCTCTCGAGGCTGCCGGTGGGAGGCGAGGACGGGGCCCTTGCCGTCGATCGGCCGGCCCAGGCCGTCCAGCACGCGGCCCAGCACCTCTGGCCCCACCGGCACCGTGAGGAGCCCCCCACGGGCCAGCACGCGCGCGCCAGCCTGCACGCCGTGCAAGTCGCCCAGCGGCATGATCAGCGTGCGTTCGCCCTTGAAGCCCACCACCTCCGCCTCGATGTCTTCGCCGCCGCCGGGGCGTTCCACGCGGCACATCTCACCCACGCGGCCGGGAATGCCGTCTACCTCCGCGAGCAGCCCCACCACCTCGCGCACGCGGCCCTCCACCGTCATGGGCGCGGCGGCGTCCAGCAGCGCGCGGTAGCGCGACAGGCCCGGCGCCGGCGCGACAGCCGCCAGGGGTGCGTCAGGCAGCATCCTGGGCCACCTCGGAATCCGGCCCCGCCGGTTCGTCCTCACTCGCCGGGTCGGGGGTGGGGAAGGCCTCCTGCGGCATGGCGTCCAGCAGGAGTTGCGCCACGGCGTCCAGTTGCACGTCCAGACGCGCGTCCACGCGGCCGTGCTCCGTGTCCACGATGCATCCCCCCAGGCCGATCGCGCCGTCCGCCAGCACCTCGAACGGCTCGGGGCGGGCTCGGTCGCGGGCGAGGTAGGCGACCACGCCGTCCACCTGCTGCGGGTGGACGCGGATACGGACCACGTTCTGCGAGCCGGCACGCTCCAGCGCACGGCGCACGGTGGCCTCCACCAGTTCGGGCTCGTGCTCGGCGCGCTCGTCCACAATGGTGCGCAACGCGGCGATCACCATCCCCACCATCTCCGGCTCCGCGCGGCGCTGCAGATCGTCGCGGATCGCCTTGCCCTCTGCCGCCACCGCCTGCACGAGGGCGAGCGAGGCGGCGAGTTCGGCGCGGGCCTGCGCGGCGCCCTGCTGGTAGCCCAGCGCATGCCCGGACTGACGGGCCTGCTCGCGGATGCCGGAGGCCTCCAGCGCCGCCTGGCGCACCAGATCCTCAGCGCGCCGCTGCGCCCCCTCCACGATGTCCACGGCCTCCTGCGTCTCCGCCGGCGTACCGCCCACCATGCCGGAGAGCGGGTCGTCCGGGACGCGCGGGCGGCCGTCCACGCCCAGCGAGATGACGTCCCCCAGGCGGGTGTCGCGGAGAAACCGCCGTCCCATGTCAGACAAGCAGGTCGTCCTCGCCGCCGCGCATCACGAAGACCTCCTCCGCCTCCTCCAGGCGGCGGATCACCGCCACGATGCGCCCCTGGGCCTCTTCCACCTGCGCCAGGCGCACCGGGCCCATGGCGGCCATGTCGTCCATCAGCATCTTGGAGGCGCGCTCGGACATGTTGCCCACGATGCGGCCGCGCACCTCGTCCGTGGCCGCGCGCAGCGCCAGCCCCAGGTCCTTCGAGTCCACCTCGCGCAGGACGCGCTGGATGGAGCGGTCGTCCAGCAGCGTGACGTTCTCGAAGACGAACATGCGCTTGCGCACCTCGTTCGCGGTCTCCGGGTCCGTGCGCTCCAGTCCCTCCAGGATCACCTTCTCCGTGGCCAGGTCCACGCGGCGCAGCAACTCCACCACGGAGTCAATGCCGCCGGCGGCGGTCAGTTCCGCGCGAGGCGAGAAGTTCGTTCCCAGCCGCGAGCGGATCACCGCCTCCACGTCCTCGATCACCTCAGGCGAGGTGCGCTCCATCATGGCGACGCGCACGGAGATCTCCGGCTGCACCTCCTCCGGCAGGTGCGCCAGCACGTCCGCGGCCCGCTCCGTGGGGAGGTAGGCCAGGATCAGCGCGGTCACCTGCGGGTGCTCGTTGCGCAGGAAGTTCACCATGTCCTTGGTGTCCACCTGCTGCAGGAACGCGAACGGCTTCGCGCCCGCGTGCTTGCCCAGCCGCGAGGTGATCTCGGACGCGCGTTCCTTGCCGATCGCCTTCTCCAGCATGTCCTGGGCATATTCCAGGCCGCCCACGGAGACGAAGTCGCGCCCCAGCACCGTCTCGTAGAAGTGGGCCAAGATGTCTTCGCGGTCCTGGGCGCTCAACTGGCCGATGCCCACGATCTCCCAGGTCAGGCGGCCGATGTCGTCGTCCGGCATCTGGCGCAGGACGTCCGCCGCCAGTTCCGGGCCCAGCGCGATCAGGAACGCCGCCGCGCGGCGACGGCCGCGCGCACTGGCGAACGGATTGTCGCGCTTGTCGAGGTTCGCGACCAACGTCGTCACCTAGTCCTCCCTCAGCCAGGCCTGCACCACCTCGGAGATGCTCTCCGGGTTGCTCTTGGCCATGCGCTCAATGGAGACCTCGAGTTCGCTCCGTCGCGACTCCGGCTGCGGGAGGGCGCCCCGCACGGCGTGCACCGCCTCGCCCATCTGCCCATCCGTCGCCGCCGCCGCTGCCGCCAGCGCCGGCACGCCCGCCCCCACATCGAACGCGCGCACCGCGCGACGGTTCACGGAGCGCACCAGCAGCCGGAAGAAGACAAAGCCCACCAGGAGCATCAGCACTGGCAGGCCCATGCGGACATAGGCGAACAACTGGTCTGCGGCCGCCTCCGCCTGGAATGCCGCCTGCGCCTCTGTCACCACGCTGCGGTCGAACGGCAGTCGCGAGACCACCACCTGGTCCCCGCGGTCCACGGCAATGCCCACGGCCGCCGCCACCGTGTCCCGCAGGGCGGCCGCCTGCATCTCCGTCACGCCGTCGTCCAGCAGGAGCGATACCGAGAGGCGCTCCACGCGGCCCGGAGCCTCCACCTCGAACGTGGTGGTGCGGTCCACCTCGAAGTTGGCGGTGGTCTCCGTGCGGGAGTAGGCGGTGCCGGAGCCGGCGCCCGTGGCGGCGTCCTCCACGGTGGGGAGGTTGGCGTTGGCGCCGGGGACGTTGGTCAGCGCGCCCGGGATCTGCCCGGCGGCGTCCACCTCGCCCGTCGTGTACGCCTCGGTGACGGTGCTGCTGGAGCGCGGGATGCCGTTCTCCGGGGCGGAGAACGTCTCCCGCTGAGTCTCCACCTTGTTGAAGTTGAGGACGGCGCTGATGGAGACCGCGGAGCGCGCCGGGCCCAGCGCCCGATCCAGCATGGACTGCACGTCCGCCTCCAGGCGGCGCTCGTAGTCCTGCTGCATCGTCAGTTGCGTGCCACTCAGGCCCAGCCCGTCTTCTGCGGCCATCTGCTGGCCGTCGTACAGGATGCCGCCGGACTGGTCGAGGACGGTGATGTTCTCCTTGCCCAGCCCCTCCACCGCCCCCGCCACCAGGTGCGCAATGCCGTTGACCTCGCTCATCTGCAGCGACCGGCCGGGCTTGAGCGCCACCACGACCGAAGCGGTAGCGGGACTCTGGTCCTCCACGAAGAGCGACCGCTCCGGCAGCACCAGGTGCACGCGCGCCTGCTGCACCTGCGGGAAGGTCTGGATGGTGCGGGAGAGTTCGCCCTGCAGGCCGCGCTGGAAGTTCAGCCGCTGCACGAAGTCCGTGGCGGTGAAGGAGTTGCCCTCGAAGATCTCGAAGCCCACCTGGCCGCCCTGTGGCAGGCCCTGCGTGGCAAAGTCCACGCGCAGTTCGTCCGCCTGCGCCGCGCCGACACGGACCGCCGATCCCCCGCCGGCCAGTTCGTACGGGACGCCTCGGGCGCGTAGTTGTTCCACGATCGCGCCGCTGTCCGCGGCGTCCAGGCCCGTGTAGAGCGTGACGAACTCCGTGCGTCCGGCCCAGGAGTTCAGCACCACCGCCAGCGCCACCAGGCCCACGCCGGAGGCCGTAAGCAGGCCCTTCCGCACGGGGGAGAGGCTGTGCCACATCTCGGTGAGACGGGAGACCAACTGACCCACGCGCACGACCCCCTCCGGCGGATGCCCCGACACCGGAATGCCTGGTGTGGGGGCAACGTTACGGCTGGGTTTCGGCGCTCCGTATGAGGGACTCCCCCTGTCCGGAGGAGCAGCGTCACCTAAGGCGCAGGCGGTGTCGCCTCACCTACATCTCGCCGCGGTCCACCATCTGGCGCGCCACGGCGTCCGGGTCCACCAGGTAGGCCCCCGCTTGCACCTGCGCGCGGATGCGGCGCACCAGATCCTCGCGCGCCTCCGGCGGCGCCGAGGCCAGTTCGCGAGCGGCGGCGGAGAGGTTGATGCTGTCTGCGGGCGCGGCCTCGTCACCCGCCTGTCCGCGCTGCTGCGCGCGGCGGTTGGCGGCGTTGGACCCGGTGAAGCGGTACTGGCCAATTGGCCCGGTGCGGTCGATACCCACGCAGGAAGTCTCCCTCATCGTCCAGAAGTCTACGCCGTCCGCTTGAGTACGTGAGGCGCAGGCGCTCTTACAGCAGCCGTCCCACCACCACCAGCCGCTCGGCGTACTGGTCGTCCGGGAAGCACGTGATGAGCGTGAGCGTCGCTTCCTGCGTGGGGCTCATCACGTCCGTCGCATCCGCTGCGACGACTCGAATCTCTGTAATGGAGTATCGGAAGACGCGGTCGCCTCTGAAGACCCGCACCACGTCCCCGGCGGAAACGTCAGGCAGGCCCTGGAACACCCCGGCCGCGCCTCGACGAGCCACGTGCCCGCCGATGACGGTGTTCCCGGCGTCCCCCGGCGCGGCCGTGCCCGCGTACTGGCCCGCCTCCACCCGCGGCACGTCGTAGTGCAGCCGGCCATCGCGGTACACGAGCCCCACCGGGCTCACGAGGGCGTCCAGGCCCACCGACTCAATCACGATGCGCGTCGCGTGGCGCTGCGAGAAGAGGACGTCCGGCTGCTCCGAGAACGCCACCGGCGCCACGTCCGCTCCCCCGCCAGAGGGAGTGGCCTCCGGGTCCAGCAGCAGGCGCACCGCAGCGGCGCTCTCCGCCATGCGCGCGGCCTCGCTCGAGGGGGCGTCCCCCGCCTGCGGGGCGGCGAAGAGCACGCCCGCCGCCACCGCCACGATGCCCAGCGCGAACCCGGCCAGCCCGTGGCCGGCAGCGCGCGTCGGGATGCGCCCGGCATGCTCAGGGGTCATCGCACCGTCCGTCCTCGCCTCGTCCTCGCCTCGTCCTCGCTTCGTCCTTGCCCTCACGCGCCCTAGGACGAGCGACTGACGAACGAGCCGGGGACTGAGGAGGAGGCACGGTAGGCGCCGGCCAGGCGGCGGCCCTGCTGCAGGCGGGGCAGTTCCTCGCGCAGTTGCTGGACCTTGTCGTACAGCATCTCCTCGTTCTGGCGGTCGTGTTCCAGGATGCCTCGGATCACCGTGTCCAGCGCCAGGGCGTCCTGACGGGCGTGTTCCTCCGCCCCCGGGAGCACCACCAGGTTCTCGGGCGTCTCCGCGGCCTGCTCCGCCAGGCGCGCCAGTCGGTCGATGATCGCCTCGCGCTCCCCCATCAGGTCCAGGACGGCGTCGATGTCGTCGCGCTCCAGGGAGGCGCGCTGGGCACGGGCCAGGTCGAAGACCTCACGGAGGAGTTCGAACTGGATGGCAGCCAGGGACCTAGCCACGTCGGACCTCCATCAGCGGAGCGGCCGCCGCCTGCGCGGCCACCTGTTCCAGCGCGAGGCGCCAGGCGTCTCGCACCGGCTGCACCAGGCGCCGCACCTCCGCCACCGGCTCCACGTCCTTGTGCAGGCTGGCGTCCAGCAGGCGGTGGTACATGTACTCGTAGAGCGGCGCGATCTGGCGCGCCATCTGTCCCGGGTCGCCCTCGGCGCCGGTGTCCAGACTGGAGATCAACTCCAGCACAATGTCCTGGGCCTTCAGGAGCGCCGCGTGCGCCTGTTCCAGGTCGCGCGCCTCCAGGCCCGTCTCCGCGCGGCTCAGGTTCCGCACCAGCGCGTCATACAACAGCGAGATCAGTTCGCCCGGGGTGGCCGTGGCGGTCTGCATCCGCCGGTACGTCTGGTGCGCGGACACGTGCATGGAATCTCCTGGCGCTATCGGTGTCTCTGGTCCGGGCCGTGTCGCGGCCTCTCCAGGACCATCGGCCGCACAGCCCCGTTCCTGAGTCGGGGACTCCCGCATTCCGCTCCCCCGCATCGCGCCCTCACGCCGCCCGCACCACGAGGGCGACCGACGCTCGCACTGCCCTCGCACTGTGCCCTCGCACTGCCCTCGCTACTTGCGCGCGCTGTTCATGCTGGACATCTGGGCCTGCATCATGGACAGCGCCTGCTGCTGGCTCTGCATGCGCGAGATGGCCATCTCCATGGCCGTGAACTTCTTCACCAGTTGCGCCTCCCGGGCGAAGACACGCTGCTCCAGCCGGTCGATCTGCGCGTTGATGTCGGAGACAACGTTGCTCATCTCCTCGTTCCGCGTCTCCAGTAGCCCGCCCGACCGGGTGAGCGACTCCACGTACGAGGACAGCGTGCGTCCGAAGCCCTCGGCGCTGGCGCTGATCACGATCTCGTCCGTGCCGTCCACCAGCACACCCGCCGCCGTCAGGGTGAGGCCGGGGATGAGCGTGGTGTTGGCCCCACCGGCGGCAATGCTGCCAGTGGTGACCACGGCGGTGGACCCGTCCGCCGGCTGGAACGTGGCCTGCAACGATCCCGTGGCCGTGGAGGTGATGGTGTAGCGCCCGGCCTTCTCCGCCGTCCGCGGCGTGCCGCTGACCGAGGCGATAGAGCCGGTGCCGCCAGGCGAGAGCGTCCCCGTGGCGGTAAACACCGTGAGCAATTGCGCCACGGCCTCCGGGTCCGCCTTCATCGCCTCCGCAAACTTGGTGCCGTTGAACACCAGCCGGTCCGCCGTCCCCACCGCCGAACCCACCGCGCCGAACGAAATGCCGATGTCCGACATCGTGCGCAGGCCGCCCGAGACCCCCGGGACCGCGCGGGTGATGATCGAACGCAGCCCGTGCTCCATGCGTCGCACGGTGCCGTCTCCGAAGAGGATGCCGTTCGCGCCGTCCTCGCTGTAGCGGGTCAACTGGCGCATCAGGTCCAGGGTCTTATTGAACTCGGTGACAAAGGACTCCGCGGCCTGGCTCGCACCATTGCTCTGCAGCGCCACGGTCACCTTCACCACGTCCACCGTGGTGTCCGTGACCGTGAGCGTCACGCCGTCGATGGCGTCCGAGATGGTGTTGCTGGTGGCGTATCGAGTGGGGCCGCCGTCCAGCGAGTAGGCCGCGTTCTGGCCCAGCACCTGCGCCCCGCCCGTCAGGCCCAGCGCGTCCAGCAGGTTCCCGGAGACGTCCTCGAACTGGATCGCCAGCGCGCCGGTGGCGTCGTTCGTGACCTTCAGCGTGTCGCTGTACACGTCGTAGGTGGCGGTCACGCCGGCATCCGAGTTGTTGATGCGCGTCATGATGTTCGCAAGCGAGTCCGAGGTGGCGTCGTACGTGATCTCCACCCCGTTGATCTTGAACGACCCGGACGTTTCCGTGAGCGCCACCGCCAGCCGCGCGTCCTGCAGGTCCGCCGACCGGGACACCGCCCCAAGGCCCACCTGGCTCGTCCTGGTGGCGCCGGGCGGCGACTGCAGCAGGTTGGCGACCGAGAGGAAGTTGCTGCTGTCCCCCCCGGCCCCGAGTTGCACCGCAGCGCCGGAGGTGACCTCCAGCAGGTTGGCGCGTCCGTGGGCGTCCTGCACCAGTGACATGGTCACCCCAATGCCCGCGCCGTTGACCTCCGCGATCACCTCGTTCAGCGAGCGCATGTCCGCGCCGGCCGTCTGCACGCCAATGCTGGCGCCGCCACCGTCGACGAACTTGAAGGCCTCCAGGAAGTTGCCCTCCACGTCCGCCAGCGTGATCGCCTGGCCCGCACCAATGGTGTTGTGCGTGAGCGTGAGGCCCTTCGTCGCGTCGTCATAGGAGGCCGTCACGTCCGCAGCGGAGGCGTTGATGTAGCGGATGACGTCGTCCAGGCTGTCCGTCGCCGCGTCGAAGTTGATGCTGACGCCGTTGACCTCGAACGTCCCGGTCGTGGGGGCGACGTCCAGGCCCGCGCTGTCCAGCATGGCCGAGGCGTCGAAGGAGGCGCCCACGGCTGCGGCGCTGGCCATGCTGGTCGCCGTCGCGGGGTCGATGGTGAACGTCGTGCCGTTGATGGAGAACGTGCCGGTGGTGAGCACCTGCCCCCACCCGGCCCGGTCCAGCGCGGCGTCCGCGTCAATGGCCGCGCCCACCGGCGCGCTCCCGGCAGCCGTGGTGGCCGAGGCGAGCGCAGAGACCGTGATCGAGTACGTCCCCACGGCCGCGCCGGCGGTCGCGGCGGCCTGAACCTTGTTGCCATCCTCCTGCTTGGCCAGCACGGAGGTGGAACGCGCGCTGTACGTCTCCGGCTTCGCCAGCGCCTGCGCCCTCGTGAGCAGGTTGCTCATCGTGGAGGCGATCATGCCGAAGGCGTCCGAGCGTTGCTGGACCTGCGCCAGGCGGTTTTGCGCCAGCAGGATCGGGCGGCGCTCGATCTGGATCAACTGGTCGATGATCGAGTTCGTGTCGATCCCGGAGGCGAGCCCGCCGAAGGTGATGGAGCCGCTGCCTACCACTGTTCACCTGCCATCAGCACGTCACGTCCGAGCCTGGAAGAGCAGCCCGGAGGGCAGCCCGGTCTGCTCCGCCATGGCGCGCAGTTCGTCCGGCGACACCACCGCCACCGTGTGACCAGTCGTGCGGTCCACGATGCGCACCCGGGGCGTCCCGTCCTCCGCCTCCTCGAACAGCGCCGCCAGTGAGCGCCCCGGGTCGTCAAAGGCCACCGCAAGTTCCTCGCGCCCGCCGCCCGGGCGTCCGTCGCTGCCTCCCTCGCGGAGGTCGCCCTCGCGGCGTTGCTGCCGCGGACGGTCCTCAGACGCGCCGGGGACGCCCACGGACGGGACGTAGGCGGGACGATCGACTCGGACATCGGCCATGGCGCACCGTCCTCACGCGGCGTCCCTGCGGGATCCCACGGGGATCATCGGCAGGTGGGCGGCCCGCCAGTACCCGGAGGAACCCCTAACGCCGGTACGGGACGGCCCGCGAAGGCCGTCCCGACGCACCGGACCGGAGCATCCTGCTCCAGCGGACCCGACTTACTGCTGCAACAGTTGCAGGACGGCCTGCGGGGCGGTGTTGGCCTGCGAGAGCACGGCCACGCCCGCCTGCTGCATGATCTGGCGCGAGATCAGTTCCGAGGACACCTGCGCAATATCCGCATCCCGGATGCGCGACTCGGAGGCGGACAGATTCTCCACGGAGACCGCCAGGCTGTTGATCGCCGTCTCCATCTGGTTCTGCGCCGCGCCCAACTGGGCTCGGAACGTGGAGACCTGCTCGATCGCCGCGTCCGCGGACTGCAGGATCGCGTCCGCCGCCGCCGAGGTGGACACGGCGTTGTTGTTGGCGACCAGCACGCTGATCTCCGCTGCCGGCGTGCCCAGCGCGGAGGCCCTCATGTCCTGGAACGAGAGCGCCACGTCGTCGCCCACCTCTGCGCCCACGCGGAAGATCGCGCTGCTGGAGGCGGTGGTCTGGATGTTGTCGCCGGCGATAGCGGCGGCAATGGTCGCGCCCGTGACGTTGCCCGCGTTGGCGTCGTGCGTGAGGTTGATGGTCACGCCCAACTGGTTGAACACCAGTGCCTGGGTCGCGTTGGCGCCCATGTCCTGCACGGTGAACGTCTCCGCGCGGGTGAAGCCGTTGGCGGTCGTCTCCAGGGTCACCACGGCGCCCGCGGCGGTCGCCGTGTAGTTCGTGGACGCCTCGGCGCCCGAGACGTCAATGCTGGACACGGCCACCGTTGCGCCACCCTGGGTCGCGGTCACCGTGTCCATGCTGGACCCTGCGGTGTCCAGCGTGACGGCCAGCGCGCCCGTCAGCAGTTGCTGGCCGTTGAAGCGCGTGCGGTTGGCGATGTTGTCCAACTCAGACCGCAGCGCCAGCATCTCCTCGCCAATGGCCTGGCGGTCGCTGGCTGAGAGCGTGGTGTTGCCCGCCTGCACCGCCAGTTCGCGAATGCGCTGGAGGATCGAGTGCACTTCGCCCAGCGCGCCCTCCGCAGTCTGGAGCATGGAGATGCCGTCCTGCGCGTTGCGCTGGCCCTGGCGCATGCCTCGGATCTGCGCGCGCATCTTCTCGGAGATGGCCAGGCCGGCGGCGTCGTCTGCGGCGCGGTTCACGCGTTGGCCGCTCGAGAGTTTCTCGAATAGCCCGCCCAGTTTGCGGTTGGTGGCCGCCAGGTTGCGCTGCGCGTTCATCGCGGCCACGTTGGTGTTGATCTGAAGCGACATGGTCCCTGGCCTCCTGTGCCGGTGCGCTCAAACGCGGCGTCCCTGCCACGTGTCCGGACGGCGCACAACACGCCGCCGTTACTCACACCCATCATCGAGGACACACGCCGCTGTGCGATCAGGGAATCCGAGGGGGGTGGCGGGGGGTCAGCCCCCAGGTGGGGCCGTCTGAATCTGTACGACCACCTGGGTAAAGGACTCATCCCCCGGAAACAGGTCGATCTGCATCGATCCCTGGAGCGTCTCGTCCGCGTTGGCGAACAGCAGCGAGGTGGCGAAGCCCACCGGCTCGTCTGCCACGATCTCCCAGTTGTCCGCCGTCAGCGCGTCCCGCATCTGGCCCGCCACGGCGGAGGTGGACTCGGCCGTGAGCAGGAAGGCGCGGAAAACGCCGCCCCGCGGATCCAGGAAGGTCTCGTACTGGTCCACCAGCAGGTGCTCCAGCGCCCCCCGCAGCGGGAACTCCGCCGGCAGCGCCAGGCTCTCCCGCGGGATGTACGTGCTGGGCGGCGCGGCCCGGCGCCCGGCCACCTGGAGCAGGTACGTCACGGACACCGGCCCCGGACCGTCGCCGAGCGAGGTCAGCGCGCGCGCCATCTCCTCCCGCGACGCCACCGCCGTGTCACCCACGCCCACCACGCGGTCGCCCTCCCGCAGGCCGGCCTCGCGTGCCAGGCCGGGCAGGACACGCTCCACCGTCAGGTCGTCCGCGAACTCCGCCTCGATGAGGGGGCTCGCAGCGGCGCGGGCCACCTCCAGCGTGACCCCCGTCCCGTCACGGTCCACCCGCACCGCGAACGTCTCGGTGCCGGCCACCGGCTCCACGATGGCCGTGCCGGAGAGGTCGTCGCCCCGCGTGCTCTGGAACTGCACCACTGTGTAGGCGCGGTTGCCCTGCTCCCCCACCACCTGCCACGGCGACTCGTCCAGTTGGCGCGCCACGTCCGAGGTGACCACGCCCATGCCGCCCCCCGGCGAGTCCCCCCCGGCATCCGCCTGCGCGTCGGACTCGCGGTCCCTCTCGGAGGGCGGGACGTCGTAGAAGAGCCAGACCAGGTGGGAGCCGTCCGGGCGACGCAGCAGGTAGGAGCCCAGCAGTTCGCCCGCCGGATGCACCGGCAGGCGGAGCAGGTCCTCCTCCGGCGTGTCCACGGTCGCGCTGGGGTTGAGCAGGTCGCTCAGCATCGGCGGCAGCGCCGACTCGTAGACCACAACGCCGGTGCCCACGTCCTCGCCCAGGCGCAGCCAGCGCTCGGCCAGCATCGAGCCCGTAGGGTCCTCGGAGTCCCCGCCGCACGCCGCCAGCATGGCCGCCGCGCACAGCGCCGCAAGGACCGCCGGGAGCGCAAGGCGCGGGCGCAGCCGGGGCAAGGACAGCCAGGACATGAGACGCCCTTCAGCCGCAGGAGAGGCGGAATCGTATCACCGCACGCACGCGCGGCAGGACGTCCCGACACTCAGCGTGGGCGACGAGGGCAATGGACAAAGGCAATGGACAAAGGCAATGGCGGTCAGAAGGGGAGGAGGCAGATGGGGTGGGTGAGGGGATTCGAACCCCCGATCTTCAGGGCCACAACCTGACGCCCTAACCGCTAGGCCACACCCACCACCGAGTGCCCCCGGATCGTAGCACCGGCGCGGACTCAGCCGCCAACGCCTGCCCCTGCCTACACCGTCCCCAGGAGATAGCGTGAGGCGTCCACCGCCGTGCCCTGGCTGCTCACGGACAGGCGCAGCAGCCCGCTCCCGCCCAGCGTGCCCACCGGCTGGCTCCGCAGGAGCGAGGCGCCCACGGGGGCACTCGTCAGCAGGCCGTCCAGCGTGCTCCTCCAGCCGTTGCCATGGTCGATCACCATGCGGCCGGGGTCGGCGGCCACCACCACGCCGTCCGCGGGCGCCAGCACCGAGTCTCCCGCCGCACCGAAGAAGTCCATGGCGCTGCCGCTCGCACGCTGGCCGGAGATGCGCTCCAGCGGCGCGGTGAGCACGCCGCCCGGCCCGCGCCCGCCGAAGACCGCGCCCGTGTGTGCGACAAGGCCGCTGAACGTCGGTTGCGCCTCGCCCAGGATGGAGGCCAGGTAAGAGCGCGTCTCCGCCGGCAACGCCGCCTCCCAGCGTTCGCCGTGAGCGCCCACCAGTTGCTGGACCCGGCCCAGGCCCGCGTTGTAGGAGGCAAGGGCGCGCCTCACATCGCCGCCCCACACGCTCAGGTAGTGGCGCATGGTCTGCGCCCCGGCCGTCAGGCCCGCTACCGGGTCCAGGCGGTCCACGTTGGAGTAGTACTGCGGCATCAACTGCGCGATGCCCTCCGCGCCGGCGGAGGAGACGCGCACCCCGTACACCACGTCCGGATTGAAGCCGGACTCCTGGTTCATCTGTCGCTCGAAGAGCGCCCCGTAGCCCGGCCCGATGATCTGCTCGGCGATCCCCCGGCTCATCTGCCTCCACCCGTAGGGGTCCGAGGCGTCGCCGGTCGCCTGGCGGGCCAGTTGGGCCTCCAGCCACCCGGGCATGTGCCGGAACCCGAGCGCGTCCGCCTGCCCTCGGCCGTCCACGTGCGACTGGACGCCGCCCGCGGATCCCCTCGCCAGACCAGAGGCGGCGCCAGAGGCCAGGAACGGCATGCCCGCACGGATGGACGCGATCTCCGACCGCACCGAGGCAATGTCGCGGCGAGGCGCCTCCAGGTGCTTCTGCAGGACGGCGGAGAATGCCTCCGCCGCTCCGGCGCTAGTGACGGCAGGCGGGGCGGCGCGCGATGCAGGCCCCACCGCCGGCACGCCGCTCACGGCTTCGACAGACAACAGGCAGCCCCCCGGCCCCACCCCCACCGCCAGCCGGTACCCACGGCTTCGAGGGGTGGCGAATCTCGCCGCCGCACGGCGGATGCCCGATCAGCCTATCGGGAGGCCCTCCACCGTCCGTATCGGGAGAATCCCGCGTGTGCGCGCCCGGGAGTCCGGAGGGCTACGGCTGCTCCTGCGCCTCGCCCAGCGAGTGGTACCGGCCCCCGTAGAAGACCAGCGGGGCGCCCTCCGGCTGTTCGATGCCGAAGTCATGCACGCGGCCCACCACGATCAGGTGGTCGCCGCCGGGGTAGCGCTGCTCCACGCGGCACTCGGCCCAGGCGAGCACGCCGTCCAGGATCGGGGACCCCAGTTCGCCAGTGCGGTATGGGTGCCCGCCCATCGGCTCCTGCTTCTCGCCGCGGGCGGCGAACGAGCGGGAGAGGTGCTGCTGGTCCTCCGTCAGGATGTTCACAGAGAAGGACTCCGCCACCTGGAAGACCGGGTGCATCGAGGCGCTCTCGTCGATACAGATGAGCACCATGGCCGGGTGCAGCGAGAGCGAGAGGAACGCGTTCGCAGTCATGCCGCGGACCATGTCGTCATACTGGACGGCCACCACCGTGACGCCCGTGGCGAACATGCCCATGGCGTTACGGAACTCACGCGAGTCGATGGCGGCGCCGGTCTGGTCTGACTGCGTGCCGTCTGCCATCGTCGCCCCTCACCTACCCGACCCCCCGGCCCATTCCCGGCGTGGGCGCCGGAATCGTAACATGCGGCCCGCAGGCGGCTCCCACGTATACTCGCGCCGCCTCGAGACATGCGGCAGCGCATGCGGAGGCCCCGCAGGAGAGCACGGAGGACGCCATGGCCACCACCACCGTCGAAGGACGCCGGGTCCGCTACGAACTCACGGGGGACGGCCCCCGCACGGCCGTCTGGACGCACGGTGTGGGAGCCTCCCTGGACTACTGGCGCGATTACCTGCCCCACTTCCAGGGCCTCCGACACCTGACGTACGACGTGCGAGGCATGGGCGAGTCGGAAGGCACGGACGGCCCCGTCTCGCTCTCGGACTGGGCGCGCGACCTGGCCGGGCTCATGGACGCCCTGGAGGTGGAGCGCGCCATCATCGCCGGGCACTCCATGGGCGGAGCGATCTCCCAGCGCTTCGCGATCGACTTCCCAGAGCGCACGGAGGGACTGTTCCTGATGGCCACCTCCAGCCGCGTGGGCGCGGCCGCCACGGCGAACTGGCTGAAGCGCGCCGACGTCACGGAGGCCACCAACCCCCGCCTCGCCGCCGCGCAGCGCGCCGTGGCCGCCTACAACATGGACGAGGGCCTGAAGACCGTGCGCGTGCCCTCGCTCATCATCGTGGGAGACGCGGACCCGCAGACCCCGCCCGGCGGCTCCGTGATCATGTCGCGCCTGATCCCTGGTGCCGAACTGGAGATCTACCCCGGCATTGGCCACTCCCCCATGCACGAGGAGCCCGCAGCCGTGGCGCGCGTAGAGGCCTGGCTCTCCCGCTTCCGGTAACACCCCCGGGAATCCTCGGCGCGTGACGTGCGGGGGGCGCCCGCGCGTGGCCGCAACGGTCGCGTGTGGGACAATCGCCCCCTGATGTCGCAGGACGCACCGCCGGACACCCCCACGCCCGAGGCACCCCCCGACCCGCTGGAGCAAGTGATCGACCTGCTCCAGGACGAGGACGTGTCCGGCGCCACCGCGCTCCTGGAGGAGATGCGGCCGGCCGAGGCTGCCACCGTCCTGGAGCAACTCTCGGACGCCGCGCTGGGGCGAGTGGTACCTGCCATGGACGCGGAAACGCTCTCCAGCGCCATCGAGTACGCCTCGCCCATCACGCGCTCGGAGATCGTCCGCCACCTGACGGCGGACGCGCTCACCGAGGCCATGGAGGCCATCCCGGACGACCTGGCCGCCGACGTGATGGGCGACCTGGACGACGCGAGCGCCGCCGCCCTCATGGAGTCGCTCTCAGACGAGCGGCGCGAGGAACTGGAGCACCTGCTTCCCTACGGCCCGGAGACCGCCGGCGGCCTGATGACGGGCCAGGTGCTCACCGTGGCCCCCACGCTCACCGCGGGCGAGGCAATCACCCAACTGCGCGAGTCGGACGCGGACGCCAGCAAGCCGTTCTACCTCTACGTGACAGATGCGGACCGGCAACTGCGAGGCGTGGTCAACGTGCGCGCCCTGATCACCGCCAGCCCGTCCACGCCCGTCCTGGACCTGATGGCCTCGGACGTCATCTCCGTGGAGGCGCAGACGGACCAGGAGGACGCCGCCCGCATCCTGCAACGCCACAACCTGCTCGCGCTCCCGGTGGTGGACCCACACGGCCACCTCCTGGGCACCATCACCGTGGACGATCTGATCGATGTCATCGAGGAAGAAGCCACGGAGGACTTCTACCGCCTGGCCCTGGTGCACGAGGACGAGAACCTGCGCGGCGTGTGGGCGTCTGTCCGCAACCGCCTGCCGTGGCTCTCCGTGAACACGGTCACCGCCCTGTCCGCCGCCGCCGTGGTCGCCGCGTTCGAGGGCACACTGGAGCGCGTCGCGATCCTGGCGGCGTTCCTCCCGGTGATCGGCGGGCAGGGAGGCAACGCCGGCATCCAGACCCTCACGGTGGTGGTGCGCTCGCTGGCGCTGGGCCGCATCACCATCCGTGACACACGGGAGGTGCTCTGGCACGAACTGCGCGTGGGCCTGCTCCTGGGCCTGGCGGTGGGCCTGATGGTGACGCTGGTGGCGTGGGGCTGGCGGGGGAACCCGTGGCTGGGCCTCGTGATCCTGATCGCGCTCTGGGTGAACATCACCGTGGGTGCGATAGCCGGGGTGGCGATTCCCATGGCGCTGCAACGCCTCAAGCAGGACCCGGCGCTGTCCGGCGGCATCTGGCTCATGGCCGCCACCGACCTCTCCGGCTTCTTCGCCTTCCTCGGCACCGCCACGTTCCTCATCAGCCGTCTGGAATAATTGCCCGCACGGACACCCGACAGACAGGAGGAGGCCCCCGCCGAAGCGGGGGCCTCCCCACGGTCGCCCTTGGGCCCCGCGGCCCGGGTGGCGGCCGTCCGCTACTGGATCAGTTGCAGCACGGACTGCGGGGCCGCGTTCGCCTGAGCGAGCACGGACACGCCGGCCTGCTGCATGATCTGGCGCGTCACCATGTCCGAGGACACAGCCGCAATGTCCGCGTCCCGGATCCGGCTCTCGGACGCCGACAGGTTCTCCACCGAGACGCCGAGCGAGTTGATCGCCGTCTCCAACTGGTTCTGGCGAGCACCGAGCACGGCGCGGAACGTCGACACCTGCTCGATCGCCTCGTCCACAGACGCCAGCAGCGTGTCCGCCGCAGCCGTCGTGCTCACCGCCGTGTTCGAGGCGATCAGCGTGTTCAACTTCTGCGCGTTGCCCAGCGCGCTCGAGCGCATGTCCGTGAACGACAGGCTGATGTCGTCGCCCACCTCGGATCCCACCCGGAACGACGCCGACGTCGACGCCGTGGTCACCACGTTCGTCCCCGCCAGTTCGCCCGCGATCACCGCGCCCGTCACGTTGCCCACGTTGGCGTCGTGCTCCAGCGTGATCGTGACGCCGAGTTCCTCGAAGATCAGGTCCTGCTTCGCGTTCGCGCCCATCGCCTGCACCGTGAACGTCTCGGACCGCGTGAAGCCGTTGGCCGTCACCGCCGCCGTCACCACCGCGCCCGCCGCCGTCAGCGAGTACGTGGAGTTCGCGTCCGCGTTGCCCACGTCGATCCCGGCCACCGTCACGTTTGCGCTGTTCTCGGTCGCCGTGATGGCCGACGCCGTCGTCGCCCCGTCCAACTCCACGGCCAGCGACCCGTTCAGCAGGCTCAGCCCGTTGAACCGCGTGCGCTGCGCGATGTTGTCGATCTCAGAGCGCAGCGCCACCATCTCCTCGCCGATCGCAGCGCGGTCGGAAGAGGACAGCGTGGTGTTGCCGGACTGGACCGCCAACTCCCGCACCCGCTGCAGGATGTTGTGCACCTCGTCCAGCGCGCCTTCAGCGGTCTGGAGCATGGAGACGCCGTCCAGCGCGTTCCGCTGGCCTTGCTGCATGCCGCGCACCTGCGAGCGCATCTTCTCGCTGATCGCCAGGCCGGCGGCGTCGTCCGCCGCGCGGTTGATGCGCAGACCGGAAGACAACTTCTCCAGCGTCTTGTTCATCTTGGCGCTGGTGTTGCCCAGGTTGCGCTGGGCATTCAACGCCGCGACGTTCGTGTTGATGATCACTGCCATGGCTGGTTCGGCCTCCTTCGCCGAGGGGTCCCCGGCGTCCCTGCCGGGCTGGTCGCGTGCCCCGCACTGGGGCTCGCCGGAATCATCGGAGGCCGTCAGACTGCCCTTATCCGGGTATTCCCCGATCCCCACATCTGCAGCAGCCGCCAGGGAATCAGGGTTCCCCCTCCCCGCCGCCTCAGGCGCCCCGCATCCCGAGGCGCCCAATACCCCCAACCAGCGCAAGAAGAAGCCCCCACCGTTGCCGGTGAGGGCTTCCCTCCGCCCGCCGCCCGGGACGGCGGACCTGACAGACGAGTCTCATGCGAGACGTGCGCGCTAGCCGATCAGCGCCAGCACGGACTGCGGGGCCGCGTTCGCCTGGGCGAGCACGGACACGCCGGCCTGCTGCATGATCTGGCGCGTCACCATCTCCGAGGACACAGCCGCAATGTCCGCGTCCCGGATCCGGCTCTCGGACGCCGACAGGTTCTCCACCGAGACGCCGAGCGAGTTGATCGCCGTCTCCAACTGGTTCTGGCGAGCACCGAGCACGGCGC
>JALOAL010000017.1 GCA_023228825.1 Dehalococcoidia bacterium
TCGACCTCCGGGCCGCACCTCGCGACCAGCCGACGAGTGTCCGATATGTCCCCGAACACCCGTCCGACATGTCTCCGGTCTGAACAGCGGGGGAGGGTTGGGGTGGGGGCACGCAGCGTCGCAACCTTCGCCCGCCCTCGGTCTGGCTACCGCGAGGTTCGAGGGCTGACCGTGCGCGAGGGGGGCTCCCCGTTCGACAGGCTCAGGGTGAGCGGGTGGAAACGGACGCTCACGGCGCCCGTTATGGTGCCTCCGCTACTGACCCCCACCCCCACCGGCACGGCGCTGCCGCGCCTGCGCGGTGAACGCTCGGAGGAGGCCCTCCACGCGCCCGCGTTCAAGGACGGCCATCGCGGGGAGGTCTTCCTCCTCCGTGTCGGAGGCTTCCGCGAAGGCGCCCAGCGCCTGGTAGGCGCGGTCGTCGGCCAGGCGCAGGAGCGGCTCCACGATCGTCCACATCGAGCAGCCGGGATGCCTCGCGCGGTCGATGGAGGCGTACATGACCCAGTCCAGGGAGCGCTCGCGGATGTCGTAGTGGCTGAAGAGGCGGTAGTCCAGGTCCCAGCGCTCCGGGTCCTGGTACAGCGCGGGCTCCCAGTCGATCGCCAGCGGCCGGTCCGACTTGCCGAGGGGGTCCAGCGCCACGAGCCAGAGCGTGCTGGCAAGGACGAGCGGGGAGGCCTGGTAGCCGCCGCGCACGCACCAGGTGGGGGCGTAAGCGTGGCCGATGGCTCGCTGGACGCGCCGGTCCACGTGCAGGCCGGCGGCCACCAGCGTGCGCGTCACCAGAATGTGGGCCAGTAGCCGCCCCTCCTCGTCTCCCGAAGCGGGATCCGAGGCGGGCCGTTCGCCCGTGGGCAGCGTGAACAGCGCCTCCTGTTCCGGCGAGAAGGCGGCGAAGGTGCCGTCCACGCCAGCATCGAACCCGGAGGCGCCGGGCTTGCCGAGCGTGGCCAGCAGCGCGTCCAACTGCGAGGGGTCGTCCACAGCGCCTGTGTCGCGCGCCTGCGGCCAGAGGCGGAGCGCCAGCGCCAGGGTCTCCGAAGTGTTGTGTTCTGCCATGGCCATGAAGGTCGGCTGGACGCGCGCCGATGTCAACGTTGCCGGGCGGCCTCTGCCGAGGGATCATGTGCGGATGGTGTCTCGGCTGCCCGCGCTGCTGCTGCTCGTCGCCTCGCTCGCCCTCGTTGCGTGCGGGGGGGACGAGGCCGGCACGCCCGGCGCCACCCCCACCGCGAGCGCCCAGGCGACCGCGACCGGCACGGGACCTTCGCCTGCGCTGGCGCCGGAGCCCCCAGAGCACTCGGAACCCCCGGAGCCCTCAGGCCCGGTGGCGTCCACGTACTACACGCCCACGGAGGACCTGCCGGTGGTGCGGTTCACGCGCGCGGACGGGGGCACCGCTGATCTGTCGGTGGAGGCGCCGCCCACCAGTGAGTACACCATTGGCCTCTCGGGGCGGGAGCACCTGGACGGCCGGGGGATGGTCTTCTACTACCCGGACGCCAGCGGCGGGCCGGGCTTCTGGATGCGCAACACGCACATCGACCTCGACATTGCGTTCGTGGACGGGGAGGGGCGCATCATCGCGATCCGCCAGATGGAGGCGGAGTCCGAGGAGATCCACCACCCCGGCGCCCCGTACCTGGCGGGGATCGAGGCGCCCCTGGACTGGTACGCCGTGAACGGCCTGGCCGAGGGCGATCGCGCGGAGTTCCTCTTCGACCCGCTCGACTACCTCGAATAGCCGGTGCCCGTGCCGTCGCTGTGTCACCGCCGTGTCACCGCCGTGGGTACCCTTGGGGCGCCCTCGTATACTGACGGCGCTTTGCGTCCGCGAGCGTCCGTGGCGTGGCGTGGCGCACACCCATGCACTCAGCCAGGCAGCACGCGAGCCCGAGTAGCAATCGAGCCCAAGTAACAGTCGAGCGTAAACAGTCGAGGAGGACACCATGCCGGACTTCACCATCCAGCACGACGGCGCCAGCATCCCCGGATACCTGGCGGAGCCGGCGACGGACGCGCCCAAAGGCGGCATGATCGTCATCCAGGAGTGGTGGGGCCTGACGCCGGACATCAAGGAGATCGCGGACCGCTACGCGGCGGAGGGCTACCTGGCCTTCGCGCCTGACCTCTACCACGGCCAGGTGGCGAACGAGCCGGATGAGGCGCGGAAGTACGCCATGGCGATGGAGCGCCAGGTGGCGGCGCAGGAGATCGACACCGCGATCGCCTGGATGAAGGCGGAGCGCGGCATCGGCAAGGTGGGCTGCGTGGGCTACTGCATGGGCGGCGGGCTCACGCTGGGCGCCGCCATCCGTCCCACCTCGAACGTGGACGCGGTGCACGTGTACTACGGCGGCGGCATGCCGTCCGAGGACGTCCTGTCCACCATCCGTGTGCCCGTGCTGGGCTCCTACGGCGCGGAGGACAAGGGCATCCCGAAGGAGCAGGTGGACACGCTCCGCGCCACCCTGGGACGGTCAGGCGTGCCGAACGACATCACGCTGTACGAGGGCGCTGAGCACTCGTTCTTCAACGACACGCGGCCGGCCTACCACCCGGAGGCGGCGGAAGACTCCTGGCAGAAGTCGCTGGCCTGGTTCGAGAAGTACCTGGCCTCCTGACGTACGGGGTGCGCGTCGGGCTCTGGGGCACGCTTCGAACGGGCGCATCACGCTGCGCCCCTCCGTCCGAGGGCTACCGCCCTCGGACGGCCGTTGCAGCCCCAGACCGTTGCGGCCAGACCGTTGCAGCCCCAGACCTCGAGGCGACGGCGGTACGGCGGCGGTCTGCGCCATTCTCGGTCTCGGGGTAACGTGGGATCGGATGCTGGGGCCCAGATACGAGGGAGCGCAATGACGGACATGCGGCTGGTCGCCAAGGCGCTGGACGACTTCGGGGACGACTGGCACTGGGTCATCCTGCACGATGTCCAGCCGGTGGGCGACCGCCAGTTCTTTGCCTCCCGCGTGGACACTATCTGCGGCATCATCCTGGACGAGGGCGGGGTGACCGTGACCCTGCACGACACCGGCGCCCCGGACCAGCCGAACTGCCCGAAGTGCCTGGGCGAGGGCGTCAGCCCCGCGCTCCGCGAGGAGATCGAGGCTGTCCTCGAAGCCGCGGAGGCCGTGCCGGTTCCCGTCCGCTAGCGCCCGCCAGTCCCGGAGCGACGCCACGCCTCGAGGCCCCCTCGGGCGGCCAGGGTGCGCAGGCAGGTGCATGAAACTGTTATTCTGCGTGTGGACTCAGAGGATCCTCGAAGGCGTCCCGAACCACCTGCACGTCCAACGCGGTTCTGATGAGGGAGAGCCGGCCGAGTGGCCGGAAGGTTCGCGCCGGTACGTTTACCGGCTGGAAGTGTTGGACGTTGAGTCAGAGGATCTATGTTGGGAACCTCCCCTTCTCCGCATCCGAGGAGGAAGTGTCGGAGTTGTTCTCGCAGTACGGTGAAGTCATTTCCTGCAGCCTCCTGATCGACCGTGAGACCGGACGCCCGCGTGGCTTCGGCTTCGTGGAGATGGAGGACGATGCCGCGAAGCAGGCCATTGCCGCGCTGGACGGCCAAGACTTTGGTGGACGCCAGTTGCGCGTCAACGAGGCGCAGCCTCGTGAGCAGGGCCGCGGTCCTCGCGGTGGTGGCGGCTTCGGCGGTCGTGGCGGTGGCTACGGCGGCGGAGGCGGCGGCTACGGCGGGGGCGGTGGTGGTTACGGCGGCGGCGGTTACGGTGGAGACCGTGGCGGCGGTTACGGTGGAGACCGTGGCGGCGGCTACGGCGGAGACCGTGGTGGTGGCTACGGCGGTGGCCGCAGCGACCGCGGAGGCCGAGGCGGCTACGGTGGCGACCGGGGCGGTGGCTACCGCTAGCCCGGTCCAGTGTTGGCGTCCGGGCAGGGGCGGGCCGGACGCCAGGACTGATCGCCCAGGACTGATCGCAAAGACAAGACAGACGAGCCCCCTCGCAAGAGGGGGCTCGTCGCGTCTCAGCGTCTCAGTCGATGGGGGGCGGGCTAGGAGCCGGCCACGTCCGGGACGTCCTGGCCCGTGGTGTCCGAGGCGTCTGCGGCAGGCGTCTCCGCCGTGACTCCAGTGGAAGCCGCGTCCGCATCGGCGGTGCCGTTGTCGCCGTTGGGGCGGTAGAACTTCCGCTCGACCAGGCGCAGGCCCTCGATCTCGTCCTCCGTGACGTCGCGCACGGCGTCCGCCGGGGTCTGGCCGGCGCGTACGCGGCGCATCACGGCCACGCCGGCGGCCACCACGAGCGCGGAGGAGATGGCGGCGCCGCCCGCCAGGAACATGTGGCGGCGCTTCACGTCCGGGAAGCGGTCGATCGCCTCGTGGGCGAGTTTCACCATGCCGGTGGCGAGTTCGTCCACGCCCTCGCCGCCGCTGGGGTACCTCAGGTCTTCCGGGATCTTCATGCGCTCGCCTCTCCCACTGGTGCGGCCTCCGCGCCCTCGTCCTCCGTGTAGAGCCGCGCGTCGATGTCGCGTAGGAGGGATGCGGAGTTGAGCGCGGCGTAGATCGCCTCGCTGCCCTTGTTGCCCACGGCGCCGCCGGCACGGGCCTGCGCCTGTTCCAGCGTATCCGTGGTGATGACACCGAGCGAGATGGGGACGCCGGTGGAGAGGCCCGCGTCCATCAGGCCGCGCGCCGTCTCGCCGGCGACGAAGTCAAAGTGAGGCGTCTCGCCGCGGATGATGCAGCCCAGCGCCGCCACGGCGTCGAAGTGGTCGCTGCCGGCGAGGCGTTCCGCCACCAGGGGGAGTTCGAAGGCGCCTGCCACCCAGTGGACCTCGATATCCTCGTCCGCGACGCCCATCTCGCGGGCGGTGTCCAGGGCGCCCTGGAGCATGGGGCGGGTGATCTGGTCGTTGAAGGTGGAGACCACCACGGCCACGCTCATCCCGCGCGCATCAACATCGCCTTCGCCGTAGGTCGCGGGCATGGTTCAGGCCTCCAGGCCGGGCATGGGCTGGTCCAGGTAGTGGCCCATCTTGTCACGCTTGGTCGCCAGGTAGCGAATGTTGTGCGAGTTGGCGGTGACCTCGATAGGCACGCGCTCGACGACATGGAGGCCGTAGCCGTCCAGGCCGGCGCCGCGCAACTCGCCGAACAGGTCCAGTTCCTGGATCTTGATCGGGTTGTTGGTCATCAGGCGCATCTCGCGGATGCCCAGGTCCACCAGGATCTGCGCGCCGATGCCGTAGTCCCGGCTCTCCGCCGGCAGGCCCAGGGCCACGTTGGCCTCCACGGTGTCCAGGCCGTCCTCCTGGAGTTTGTAGGCCTTCAACTTGTTGTGCAGGCCGATGCCGCGGCCTTCCTGGTCCATGTAGAGGATGGCGCCGCGGCCCTCCTCCGCAATGAGGCTCATGGCCGCGTCCAGTTGCTCGCCGCAATCGCAGCGCAGCGAGCCGAAGACGTCGCCGGTGACGCACTTGTCGTGCACGCGCACCAGGGCCGGCTGGTCCAGCGTCAGGTCGCCCATCACCAGCGCCACGTGCTCCTTCTTGTCGATGAGCGTGCGGTAGCCAATGGCGCGGAAGTCGCCATGGCGGGTGGGCATCTGGATCTCCTCCACGCGCTCCACCAGGCGCTCGTGCGCCACCCGGTAGGCAATGAGGTCCGCCACCGTGAGGATCTTCATGCGGTGCTTGCGCGCGAACTTCTGCAGGTCCGGCATGCGCGCCATGGTGCCGTCGTCCTTGATGATCTCGCAGACCACGGCCACCGGCTCCAGTCCGGCCATGCGGCACAGGTCCACGGAGGCCTCTGTCTGGCCGGCGCGCACGAGCACCCCTCCGGGCTTGGCGCGCAGCGGGAAGACGTGTCCCGGCCGCGTGAAGGAGCGAGGGCCGGCCTCCGGGTTGGCGAGCATGCGGATGGTCTGCGAGCGGTCGGCGGCGGAGATGCCGGTGGTGACGCCCTCCGCAGCCTCTACGGAGATGGTGAAGGCGGTGCCCAGCGGGGCGGTGTTCACGTCCGCCATGGGCATCAGGTTCAGGGCGTCCGCGCGCTCCTCGGTCAGGGGCACGCAGATCAGGCCGCGCGCCTGGGTGGCCATGAAGTTCACCCAGTCCGGCGTGCAGTACTGCGCCGCGATGACGATGTCGCCCTCGTTCTCGCGGTCCTCGTCGTCTGTGACGATGATGGCGCGGCCGTTGCGGATCTCCTCCACCGCTTCTTCCACGGTGGCGCGCTCCGCCATGCGCTGTGCGGCGCGCGGCCTGGCGGCCTTGCGCGCCTTCGTCGCCCCGGCGGGGGTGGCCGCGCCGGAGGCGCTGGTCTTGCTGGCTGGCTGCTTGGAGGTGGCCATGATGCGTTCCGTCTCCCGTCGACGCCTTAGGTGGTCGCCGCGCGTGCTTCGAGCAGTTGCTCGACGTACCTCGCAAAGATATCGGTCTCGAGGTTGATCTGATCGCCCGGCTTGCGGCGCATGATGTTGGTGTGTTCCTGGGTGTACTGCACCAGGCTGACGGAGAACGACTCCTCGTCCCGCGCCATCACGGTCAGCGAGACGCCGTCCACGCAGACGGGCCCCTTCATGACGATGTACTTCAGGTACTCCGGTGTGGTCCGGAAGCGGGCGATGACTGCGTCCCCTTCCGGCGTGAGGCTGTCCAGCGTGCAGGTGGTCTCCACCACGCCGCGCACCACGTGCCCGGACATGCGGGTGGCCCCCGTCACCGAGCGTTCCAGGTTCACGTACTCGCCGGCCTGGACGCTGCCCAGGTTGGAGCGGCGGAAGGTCTCCGGCATCACGTCGAACGTCATGGAGTCGCTGTCCATGGCGCGTACGGTCAGGTCCACGCCGTTGACGGCGATGGAGTCGCCCAGTCCGGATCCCTCCAGGATGGTGGAGCACTCCACCACCAGTTCGCCGCCCTCGCCACGGCGGACGCGTCCGACTTCTTCAACGATGCCGGTGAACATCCCTACTCCCCGCCGGTCCCTGGTCTCACGTGGAGTGCGCGTCTGGGACGTCCGGCCAGACCGGGACGCCCGCAATCAGGGTGTCCGGCCCCAGTCGCTCCACGGAGAGGTCCTGTAGCCGGACCGCCTGCGCCATGACCTGGGCGCCGCGCCCCGCCACGGCGGCGGGGGCATCGGCGGCGCCGATCACCAGGGGTGCTATCACAGCATACAGCCGGTCCACCTGCTTCTCATCGAACAGCGACCCCAGCAGGGCTCCGCCACCCTCCACGAGCAGGTGGAGCACGCCGCGCGCACCGAGGTCTCGCAGCAGCGCCTCCAGCGAGACATGGCCGTCCACCTCGGGCAGCACGAGCACTTCTGCCCCCGTGGACGCGAGGGCGGCGCGCCAGTCCAACGGGCTGTCCGCCACCGTCGCCACGAGCGCCCCCACGCCCAGCACGCGGGCGCTCGCCGGCGTGCGGCCTCGGGAGTCGATGACGATGCGGAGCGGCTGGGTGGCGGGCTCGCCCTCCTCGAGGCGGACCGTGAGTTCCGGGTCGTCTGCGAGCACGGTGCCGGAGCCCACGGCGATCGCGTCCACGCGCCGGCGGAGGCGGTGGACCCACGCGCGCGCCTCCGGCCCGGAGACCCAGCGCGCGTCCCCGGACGCCGAGGCGATGCGGCCGTCCAGGCTGGCGGCGTACTTCACGATCACGGCGGGCATCCCCGTGCGTCGGTGCTTGAGGTAGCCCTGGAGGAGTCGCTCGGCCTCGGTCTCTCCGTCGCCGGAGGTGACGCGCAGGCCTGCCTGCCGCAGCCGGGCCTCGCCACGGCCGTCCACCTGCTCGTCCGGGTCGTGCATGGCGAAGACGACCTCCGCCGCGCCGGCCTCGATGATCGCCTCCGTGCACGGACCCGTGCGTCCGGTGTGGGAACAGGGTTCGAGCGTGCTGTAGACGGTGGCCCCGCGGGCGGCGTCGCCGGCCTCGCGCAGGGCCATCACCTCGGCGTGAGGGCCGCCGGGGGGCTGGGTGCGCCCGCGTCCCACCACCTGGCCGTCCTTCACCACCACCGCCCCCACTGCCGGGTTGGGCGAGGTGCTCCCCAGGGCGGCATCCGCTTCCAGCAGGGCGAGGCGCATGAACTCGGACGTCACCGGGGCACCTCGTGGTGGTGGTCTACGGCGGGTCGCTCCACGCGGGGTTGTTAGCCGCTGCCGGCGGGGCTGCTGGGGGAGGGGCCGCTGGAGGAGGGCTGACTGAAGTCACGGTAGATGCGGCTGGCAGTGGGCTTCTCCTGCCCCTGGTAACGGGACTTCAGGTCCGGGTGCCCGTACGGCCGCTCGGCCGGGGTGGTCAGGTTCTGGAAGGACAACTGCCCGATCTTCATCCCGTAGTACAGGCGTATCGGCAGCGTGGAGACGTTGGAGAGTTCCAGCGTCAGGTGCCCCTTCCAGCCGGGGTCCACGAAGCCCGCCGTGGCGTGCACCAGCAGGCCCAGCCGCCCCAGGGAGGACTTCCCCTCCACCCGCGCCACCAGGTCGTCCGCCAGTTCCACGCGCTCCACGGTGGATCCCAGGACGAACTCGCCGGGGTGCAGGACGAACGGCTCGTCGTCCGCGATCGACTCGGCCTCCGTCAGTTCGGGGACGTCCTGCCGCACGTCGATGAAGGCCTCGCGGTGGTTGCGGAAGACGCGGAAGTGCCGGTCCAGCCGGACGTCCAACGAGGCCGGCTGGACGGCGTTTTCGCCCAGGGGGTCGATGACAAGCCGTCCGGAGGCCAGGGCCTCGCGGATCGAGCGGTCGCTGAGTACCAACGCAGGCCCTCGGTTCGGCGGGGAGAGACGCGGAGTCACGGTGGCCGGAGGATATCAGCCGATGGCGCACCAGGCCATGAAGTCGCGCATCGCCTGCCCGGCGCCGGAGGCCGGCGCGGACCACGCCACCGCGGCCGCCACCGCGAGCAGGTTGGCCGCTGCCACCCAACGGACGAGCGCGCCCGTGCGCCTCATGCTGCGCGCGGTTCCAGGCGACGCTCCACGTAGGCCAGCGTGTCCGCGGCGAAGCGCTGCTCCCACTGGTCCACCACCCCCAGGAACGCCTCCACGCAGCGCGGGTCAAAGTGGGCGCCCGCTCCCTCCCGCAACACCTGGATCGCCTTGTCCCTGGCGAAGGCGGGGCGGTAGGCGCGGTTGGAGCGCAAGGCGTCATAGACGTCCGCTACCGCGGCGATGCGCGCCTCCAGCGGGATGGCCTCGCCCACCAGGCCGTCCGGGTAGCCGCCGCCGTCCCAGCGTTCGTGGTGGTGGCGGATGACGTGCGCCTCCACCTTCTGGTCGAAGTGGTGGCGCAGCATCTCCGCGCCGCGCGCCGGGTGTTCCTTGACCACGTCGTACTCCGCAGGGGTGAGTGCGCCGTGCTTGTGCAGCACCGCGTCCGGCACGCCGATCTTGCCCACGTCATGCAGGAGGCCGCCCGCAGCGATGCCTCTGAGCCGCCGCCCGGAGACCCCCATGCGCTGGCCGATGAGCACCGCCAGCGCCGCCACGCGCTCGCCATGGCCCAGCGTGTAGCCGTCGCGCGCCTCGAGGGCCGCCGACAGCGCGACGATGGGCTCGGTGTAGCCGGAGCGCAGTTGCTCCAGCACGTCCGAGACCGTGAGGGCTTCCAGCGAGCGCACGGTGCGCCCGTGGGAGAACTCCACCAGCAGGCCCCAGAAGATCGCCAGGAAACCGGCCAGCAGTTGCACGTGGTACAGCCAGAACGTCCCCGTCCAGTTAGCGCCGAAGTGCATGGACAGTTGCGCCTGCACCATCAGCACGGCGCCCACGGCGACCGCCCCGTGCATCCCCAAACCGCTCTGGTGGTACGTGCTGCCGAACCGCCACGCGGCGTACCCACCCAGCGCCAGCACCAGGCCCGTGCTGGCCCACGGGAACGTGGCGCTGGCGGTGAGTTGCGTGGGGACGAGCCAGGGCGCCGCCAGCGCCAGCACGCCGTACGTGGCCACCACCGCCACGGTCGCGGCCAGCACCAGAACGCGCCGGCGCTCCGCCCACGCCTCGAACCGTCGTGACCAGGGCGCCGCCGCCAGCGCCAGGAACGCGGCCGACACGAGTAGCGCCAGGCGCGAGGAGAGGCCGGTGACGTTGTAGAAGGGGCTGGGCGTGGAGCCGCCCGTTGTGCCGGCCGTGACGGGGCCGTATGCATCCGCGTAGTGGTCGGAGTAGGGGGCGGCCTCGGAAGCGGCGACGGGAGGTGTGCGGGAGGGGGCGTCCACGATGAAGCCGGGGGTGGCCAGTCCGTGGACGGCGAAGATGCCGGCCATCGCGATGAACGCGAGGGCGATGGCCATCACCCGCGCGCTGCGTGCACGGGCGGCCGCGACGCCGGCCACCAGCGCCAGGCCCACGCACACGAGCGAGGCGGCGCTGACGATCCAGAAGTGACCGGCCGGGCTGTTCCAGGCCCAGGCGTCGCCGGCCCCGGCCTCGCGCAGCCTGAGCACGGCGAACAGCGTGGTGGACGCCACCACCAACATGGCCCAGGACAGCACGCTGGGTAGAGCGCGGCGCATGGCGGATCCCCCCGACTGTCCCATCATCGGCGAGGTCGGCGGCCTTCTTGAGTGGCCGGACTACGGCAGCGCGTGGCGCCCGGGCCGGAGATCGGACGAGGCCGCCCCCGTGGGGACGGCCTCGTGATTGGCGCTTACGGCTCGCCGCCGCGGTTAGTCCTGGATGCTGTAGACCACGGACACGGAGACCGTCAGTTCCTGCTCGCCGGGGTTGAGCGGAGTGGACGCGCTCGAGCCGCCTCCGTCCTGCGCCTGCCGCACGAACTCCGGGTACGGGCCGGGGAAGGAAGCGGCCTCGTTGATGGAGAGGGGGGCGCCCAGTTCCACGCCGGCGGCGTCCGCCAGCACCTGCGCGCGGTCGCGGGCGTTATTCACCGCCTGGGTGCGTGCGTCCGCGAGGAAGGCCTCCGGATCTTCGACGGTGAAGGAGATGCCGTTCACGCGCACCGCGTCACCGCCCGCCTCCACCGCGGCGTCCAGCACCGCGGAGACGTTGTCCATGTCGCGCACCTTGACCTGCGACTGGTTCGTCACGACGAACCCGGTGATCTGGGGCGCCTCCCGCTCCGGGTAGGAGTACTGCGGGTAGATGTTGAAGTAGCGGGTCTGGATGTCCTCCTCCGCCACGCCCAGGCCGGTGATGGCGGCCTGCACGGAGGCCATGGCGTCCGCCGCCCGGCCGCGCGCCTCCGCCACGGTGAGGGCGGTGACCTCCACGCCCAGGTTCAACTCGGCGATGTCCGGGCGCACGGAGACGCTGCCCTGGCCCGCCACGGCGATGCCCTGGGTGTTCTGCGCCGCACCGGCCACGGTCACCTCGGTGGTGGGGGTGCACGCCACGGTGACGGCGACCAGCGCGGCCGCGCCCGCTGCGAGGAGCGCGCGACGGCTGAGGCGACGCGAGGGTCTGGAGATGGGATTCATGGCAGGCCGACCTCTTTCTGTGAAGCCGCGGACGGTGTCCGCGTTACCGGCGGTCAGGGCTGCTGCGCTCGTCCTTCCGGGCCACCATCACCGAGAGCACGGCGAGGAGGATGGCGAGGGCGCCGAGCGCAGGCGCGATACCGCCCACACCATCAGACGACGAAGCGCCGTCAAAGGTTCCCGATTCGGGGCTGCGGAACGTGGGCGTTTCGTCCACGGGATCGCCGGCCTGCAGGGTCCCCGCTGTCACGCCGTCTGTCCGGGAGGCATCTCCGTCGCTTGTGCCGTCCGTTGTAGCGGCGTCCCCGGGCGCCATCATGGTGGTCATCTCGCCGTCGTCGGCGGGGGCGTCCGAGGGCGGCTCCTCGCTGCCGGTGACGCCGGCCCCGCCGCCTGCGGCGTCCTCCACACCCTCGCCCGTGCGGTCCGGGTGGGCGGGCGCGCGGGCGTCGGCGGCGCCGGCGTCCGGAGCGTCCGAGGCGCCCGGCGCCATCGCCGTGGCGGCAGACTCCTGCTGGGCGTAGAGGGCGGCGCCGTCCCCGGCCGTGCTGACGAGGCCTGCGGAGTTGCCAGAGTCGCCAGGGTTGTACGTCAGCGCCACCACGAACAGCAGCGCCGCCGCTGCTGCCGAGGCGCGCATGGCCCACTCCATGCGGCGCACCAGCACCGCCGTCAAGCGACCGGCGCCCGGTACGCCTCCCGGTACGCCTCGCAGTGCTGCGGGCGCGCCGGACGAGGTCGGGGCGGGGATCGCGAAGGACCGAGGGGCGCGCACGGGCTCCAGTGAGGCGAGCGCGCTGGTCAGGTGTTGCAGGTCGTCCAGGTACGCGCGCGCGCCGGCGTCGGACGCCAGCAGCGCCTCGACCTCGGCTCGCTCGGCGTCTGTGACTTCGTCGTCCAGGTACGCGGACAGGCGCTCGTCGAGCGCTTCCTGTGGAGTGGGTACCGGATCGCTGGCCTGTCTTCGCCACCACATGAGAGTCACCGCCTGACTCCAAGACGCTCTACTGCCTCCGAGAGTTCCCGCGAATCTTGGATAACCTCCCGCAGCCGGGCGCGAGCACGGCTCAGGCGAGACTTGACCGTGCCCAGTTGCAGGCCGGTGGCCTGGGCCACCTCCCGGTAGTCCAGGCCGTGGATGTCGGACAGCACCACCACCTCGCGCCAGTCGTCCGGCAGCGTGCGGAGGGCGGCCTCCAGGGCGGCGCGCATCTCCTGGCGTTCTGCCTCTGTCTCCGGCGAAGGCTCGTCGCCCGGTGGGTCCAGGTCCGGGCGGTCGGGGTCGTCGCGCGCCTGGTCCAGGCTCTGCGCCGGACGGCGGGCGCGGCGTCGCAGTTCGTCTCGCGCCTGGTTGGCGGCGATTGTGAAGAGCCACGAACGGAACGAGCCGCCGCGGAAGGTCTCCATACGCTGCCAGGCGCGGATGAAGGCCTCCTGCGTGGCGTCCTCTGCTGGCTGCGGGGAGCCGAGCATGCGCAGGGTGAGGCCGTAGACGCCGTCCTGGAAGCGCGCGACGAGCGAGTTGAACGCCTGCAGGTCACCCTGACGTGCCCGCTCCACCAGCGCCTCGACCACCTCGTCCGAGGCGTGCCGGCCGGAGGACTGCGCAGCGGACTGAGGGGTGCCGGGGGGCCGGGGGGATGTGCTCATGGCGTCCGCGCCGGGACGGCGTGCGCGTCCGGCGTCTCTACGGTCTCTGGCGGCCGGGCGGTGGAGCAGGCGTGGAGCAGAGGTGCCGTCTCGCCCGGGATCAGGCCGGAGCGTAGCATTCGGCCTTGCTAGATGGTGACGATCTGTTGAGGTGCCTGAGCCGTGCCACTGACCGGAGGACATGAACTGCTGAGGGCTGCCGAGCGCGGCAGGTTCGCCGTGCCCGGCTTCAATGTCTCGAACCTGGAGATGCTGCAAGGGGTCCTGCAGGCCGCAGAGGCGCGACGCGCGGCCGTCTTCGTACAGTTCAACCCGTCCAACCTGCAGCACGTGGGGGGCCTGGAGGTGGCGGCCACGCTGGTGCGCACGCTGGCGGCGCGGGTGGCCGTGCCGGTGGCGTTGCACCTGGACCACGGGCCCACCGTGGCGCTGGTGCGGCAGGCGCTGCAGGCGGGGTTCACCTCGCTCATGTTCGACGGCTCCACGTACCCCATGGAGCGCAACCGGCGCGAGACGATGGAGGCCTACGCGGTGGCGCAGGAGCACCGCCTTGCGCTGGAGGCGGAACTGGGCCACGTGGGCGGCCGCGAGCCGGGTGTCGTCACGTCTGAGGGCGTGCTGACGGAGCCCGAGGCCGCCGCGCTGTTCGTGGAGCAGACGCGCGTGGACAGCCTCGCGGTGTCCGTGGGCACGGCGCACGGCCTGGCGGGCACGGTGGACGTGGCGCTCGTGCGCGAGTTGCGCGCCGCCACGCAGGGGCTCCCGCTGGTGCTGCACGGCGGGTCCGGGGTGTCGCCTCGAGACCTGCGGTTGGCAGTGGAGGCGGGCATCCGCAAGGTGAACATCAGTAGCGAGATCCACGCCGCCTTCGCCCATGCGCTGCAGGCCGGCGCCGGCACGGACCCACGTCCCGCGCTGCGAGCCGGGCGCGAGGCGGTGGCGCAGGTGGCGGCGGACCGCATCGACCGCCTCGGCGCGGCGGGTTCGGCCTGAGCCGGCAGGTCGCCGGAGGACGACCGTGCGGCGAGAGCGTGCATATACTCGACTCGATGGTTCACGATCCCGAAGAGACATCTCCCTCCGCGCCGTTCGAGCCCTCCCCGCACCTGGAGGAGGAGCGCGCGCCCGTCTTCACGCCTGCAGCCGCGGACGTGGAGGAGGAGGCGTTCTCGCACGGCGGCCTCGTCACCGTCGATCCGTGGTCGAGGGAACGGGCGGCGGACGGCCAGCGGACCGTGCGGTTTATGGGCGGCCTGGTGGAGACGCTGGACGTGCTGGTGCTGGCGCTGGCCATGTTCCTCTGCGTCCGCTTCGTCGCGCACAACTACGTGGTGGAGGGCGGCTCCATGCTGCCTACGTTCCATCAGAGCGACCTGGTGATCGTGAACCGCCTGGTCTACCGCGAGTTTGACCTCTCCTGGATCCCCGGCCTGGGCGCGGACGAATGGCGACCCTTTGGCACGCCGGCGCCTGGCGACGTGGTGGTCTTCGAGTACGCCGGCGACCCCAACCAGCGCGACTTCATCAAGCGCGTGATCGCCGTCCCCGGCCAGACGGTGCAGGTGCAGGGCGGCGTGGTGATCGTGGACGGGGAGGCGCTGGACGAGCCGTACATCGCGGAGGCGCCTCGATACGACTATCCGCCCACGGTGGTGCAGCCGGGCACCCTCTTTGTGCTGGGGGACAACCGCAACAACTCCATGGACTCCCACGTCTTTGGACTGGTGGACGCCTCCACGGTGATCGGCCGGGCGGACTTCCGGTACTGGCCGGCGGACCGCTGGGGCATGATCGGCCACGTCCTGGGGGACGGCGCCTCGATCGCCACCCGCCTGGGCGTGGAGTGGGGGACGGGGTTGGCGGCGGCATGGCGGTAGATCCAGAGATGGTGCAGGCGCTGGAGGACTCTGGCGCGTTCCTGCAGGGCCACTTCCAACTTTCGTCCGGGCGGCACTCCGACCGCTACATCGAGAAGTTCAACCTCCTGCAGTGGCCGGCGTTCACGGAGATGGTCTGCCGCAAGATGGCGGAGTGGGGCCGCTCGTTTGGCCCGGAGACCGTGGCCGGCCCCACCACCGGCGGCATCCTGCTGGCGTATGAGGTGGGCCGCCAGTTGGGCCTGCGAGGCATCTTCGCGGAGCGCGATGCGGAGGGCGGCCGCTCCTTCCAGCGCGACTTCCGCCTGGCCCCCGGCGAGCGCGTGATGGTGGTGGACGACATCTCCTCCACCGGCGAGGCCGTGCTCGACACCATCGAGGCGGTGCGCAAGGCGGGCGGGGAGCCCGTGTGCGCCTCCGTGATCGTCTATCGCAGCGGGGAACGCACGGAGATGGACGGCGTCCCCTTCTTCGCCACCACCGAACTGACCATGCAGACCTGGGGGCCGGAGGAGTGCCCGCTCTGCCGCGATGGCGTCCCCCTGAAGGTCACGTGATGTCCAGCCCCCCCACGGGCACCCGCTTTCGACGCGGCCGCCTCATCCTGAGGCTGCTTGACCGCGCGGAGGGCGCCGCCGGCAACGCCTGGCGCGAGCAGCGCGCGGCCCTCTGGGCGATGGCGCGCGAGGCGCTGCCGTACGTGGTGGAGCGGTCCGTGGAGATGCCCATGGTGCACGGCCTGGACGTGGGCCCGCGCATCATCTACGACCGGCCTCCTCCCTATGAGCACGCCATCGAGTACGTGCAGGCCGCCGCCAACGGCTACTCCTTCGACGACCCTCGCGGCTGGTACGAGGCGGAGGCCGCCGCCCGCTCCGTGGAGCGCATCCGCGACTACCAGCGCGCCGTGGCCGGCCTCTGCGCCGCCTGGGGCCTGAACGAGCCGTGGGCGCAGCGCATGATCGTCCACCAGCACCTGCGCGCCGTGGCGGAGGGGGACCCCGCCGCTGGCGAGGCCGCCCTGGACATGCTCGCCGGCACGAGCGCGGACGAGGGCGCCGCCTCGGATCCGGCGCTTGCCACCGAGGTGCGTGCGTTGCTGGAGCGCGGCTTCAACTGACGGCGGGGACCACCAGCGGCGCGCCGCTCTCCGGGTGCGGAATCACGCGCACGTGGGGGCCGTAGACCGCGCGCACGTGCTCCTGCGTGACCACCTGCGCCGGCGCGCCCGAGGCCACCACACGGCCCTGCTGCATCAACACCAGGCGGTCGCAGTACGCCGCCGCAAACGTCAGATCGTGCACCACCACCAGCACGGCCACACCTTCCGCGGCCAGGGCGCGCAGTAGCGCCAGGATCTGCGCCTGGGCATCCGCGTCCAGTCCGGATGTGGGTTCGTCCAGCAGCAGCAGGCGAGGCTGCTGCGCCAGCGCCCGCGCGATGAAGGCGCGCCGCCGTTCGCCTCCGGAGAGCGTGCCCAGCATCCGCTGCGCGAACGCCTCGCAGCCCACGCGTTGCATGGAGGCGAGCGCGATCGCGTGGTCACGCGGGCCTTCGCGGCGCAGCAGGCCCAGGTGCGGGTGACGGCCCAGCAGGACGAGTTCCTGCACCGTCATGGCGTCCGGCGCCTCCGGCATCTGCTGCACCACCGCCACCGTGCGAAAGAGCGAGCCGTTGCGGTAGGACGCCAGCGGGCGGCCGGCCAGCGCCACCTCGCCCTGCGCCGCACGTACGCCCGTGGCCGCGCGCAGCAATGTGCTCTTGCCGGCCCCGTTCGGGCCCACCAGTCCCACCACCTCGCCGGCTGCGACCTCCACGTCCACGCCGTCCAGCAGCCGCCGGCCCTCCACCGTCACGGAGAGGCCGCGCACGGAGAGCATGCTCGCCTCGGGCCGGGGTGGGGCCTCGAGGCGTGGAGGGGCGGCGCGCTCGGGTGTGGGGAGGGGGGCCATCAGAGCGAGACCTTCCGGGAGCGCAGGAGCAGCAGGAAGAACGGGCCACCGAGCATGGCGGTGAGGACGCCCACCGGCACCTCCTGCGGCTGGATGATCGTGCGCGCCAGCAGGTCCACGCTCACCATCAGCAGTGCGCCGCCCAGCAGGCTCGCCGCCAGGGTGCGGCGGTAGTCGCCGCCGAAGAGCATGCGGATGGCGTGCGGCACGATCAGGCCGACGAACCCGATCACCCCCGCGACCGCCACCGCCGTGGCCGCCACCAGCGAGGCGGCCGCCAGCACGATCAACTTCGTGCGGCTGACGTCCACGCCCAGGTGTTCGGCCTGCTCCTCGTCCAGTTGCAGCACGTTCAGCGCCCGCGCGTGCAGTGCGATCACCAGCGTCCCCACCAGGATGTACGGCGTGGCCACCAACACCTTCTCCCAGGAGGAGGTGTTGAAGCCGCCGAAGAGGAAGGACAGGATCGGCTGCGAGACCGTGTCGCTGCCGTTGATGATGAGGAATGAGGTAGCCCCCGCCCAGACGGCGGAGAGCGCCACGCCCCCCAGGATCAGCGAGCCCCCGTCCAGCATCCCACCGGACCTCGCCACCGCGTACACGATCAGGACCGTGGACAGCCCGCCGATGAAGGCCAGGATGGGCACCCAGCCCAGGCCGTAGGCGTCCACCGGCAGCGGCGACACCACCGCGATGGCCACCGCCAGCCCCGCGCCCGCCGCCACGCCCAGCAGGTACGGCTCCGCCAGGGGGTTGCGGAAGATCCCCTGGTACGCCGATCCGGACAGCGAGAGCGCCGCGCCCACCAGGCACGCCGCCAGCACTCGAGGCAACCGGATCTGGAGGAGGATGCGCTCCCAGGAGTCGCTGGCGCTGGTTTCCACCTCCACCCACGGCAGGCTGTCCACCAGCACGCGCAGCACCGTTCCCGCCGGGATGTCCGCGGAGCCTTGCGTGAGCGCGAGCAGCGTGACGAGCGCGAGGAGGACGGCGAGCGCCGCAGTCCCGAGCAGGGCCGGGACACGCCACGGCGCCGCCGTGGCGTGGGCCTCGCCCACCCGCCCGAGCCTCAGGCCACGGATCGTCATGTTCGCTCGTCCTCGATGAGAGGCGGGGCCCCTCGATGCTCCGGCCGGAGCGAGCGACAGAACGAGGGCGAGCGTGCGCGGAGGCGCAGAGGCTTGCCGTCGCCTGTCCTCGCAGGGTCGACAAGTCAGATCGCGTGGGCCGGTGTTCTGGCTCGCCCGCGCGCCTCGACAGGCGGCAGCAGGCTCACAGTTGCGGGACAGCGCCGGTCTCTCACCGGACTTCCCCGAACCACGCGGGTGACAGCCGTCATCCTACACCAGGTGCGCCGATTGCAGCGCGAGGACTGGGAGGCGTCCCGCAACGTCGAGGCGCGAGGCATGCTTTCTTGCGAAGTAATTCTGGCGGAAGTACCTTCACGGCATGGCCGACGAACGCGACCTCCTACCGGGCGAGTACACCGCCCTCGGCCTGCTGGCGCACGAGGCGATGCACGGGTACGAACTGGCGCGACGCTGGGAGGCGTCTCCGCTGGCGGAGGTGCTGCCTGCCGAGCAGAGCGTGCTATACGGCTATCTGCGCACACTGGAGCGCCGCGACCTGGTGGAGTGGGAGGAGGTGCGCGTGGGCAACCGGCCCCCGCGACGTATCTTCAGCGCCAGCGAGGCGGGCTGGGAGGTCCTCCGCCCGTGGCTGCGCGCACCGGTCGCCCGCCTGCGCGAGGTGCGCGCGGACCTGCTGCTCAAGATCTACGTCCTGCGCCTGCTGGACCCGGCGTCCGAGGCGCGCCTGCTCATCCGCCAGGTCGAGGCGTGCGAGGCCTACCTCGCCCAGGCGCGGGCGCACCTGGATGCGGCGGAGGGCTTCGAGCGGCTGCTGTGGGGGTCGAAGACCACCGCCGCCGAGGCCACCATCGCGTGGCTGCGCGCCGCCGCCCCGTCCGTCCGAGGGCGACGGGCCACCGCGTGAGGGTGTGGGGGCTCATGGGGGGGCTCGTGGGGGTGGCGCTCGCGCTGGGGGTGCTCTCGGCGTGCGGCTCGGAGCGGGAGACGCTCGTGGTGTCGGCGGCCTCGTCGCTGACGGACGCATTCACGGAACTGGCGGCGGCGTTTGAGGCGGAGCGGGGTGGCGTCCAGGTGTTGCTCAACACCGGCGCGTCGTCCGCCCTGGCGGCGCAGATCGCGGAGGGCGCCCCGGCGGGCGTGTTCGCCTCCGCCAACGTGGCGCAGATGGAGGTGGCGCTCGCCGAAGGGCGGGGCGATGTGTGGCAGGTGTTCGCCCTGAACCGCCTGGTGGTGGTCGCGCCTGCACGGAGCGAGGCCGTGCGGGCGTTCGATGACCTCGCGGCGGCGGGGGTGCGCCTGGTGCTGGCAGGGGCGGACGTACCGGTGGGCGACTACGCGCGGAGCGCCATCGCGGTGGCGGACGCCGAACGGCCTGGCTTCGCCGCGGACGTGCTGGCCAACGTGACCAGCGAGGAGGCGAACGTGCGGTCCGTCCTCGCCAAGGTCGAACTTGGCGAGGCGGACGCGGGGATCGTGTACGAGACGGACGCCGCGACGGCCGGCGAGGCGGTGCGCGTGGTCCCCGTCCCGCAGGCGTACGCGCCGTCCGTCCGCTATCCCATCGCCGCGCTCGGCCGTGACGAGGCCGGCCATGCGGCCGCCTTCGTCGCGTTCGTGCTGGCGGAGGACGGCCAGCGCATCCTGGGCGCGTACGGGTTCACGCCGGCCTCCGGGGCAGTGGGGGCCTCCGGGGCAGTGGAGGCAGGGAGGTGAGCCTGCGGTCGCCGCGCGCGGACCTCGTGGCGCTCGCGTTGCTGGTGGGGCTGGGCGGGGTGTTCGCGCTCTTCTTCGTGTTGCCGTTTGCGGGCCTCGTGCAGCGGGCGGCCAGCGACGGGCGCGTGCTGGACCTGGCGGGCAGCCGCGAGGTGCGCGCGGCGCTGGTGCTGTCGTTGTGGACGGGCGCGGTCAGCACAGCGCTCGCGGTGGTCTTCGGTACGCCGGTCGCCTACTGGCTCGCGCGCACGAACGTGCGAGGGCGCTCGATCCTGGAGGCGCTGGTGGACCTGCCGATCGTACTGCCGCCCACGGTGGCCGGCGTCGCCTTGCTCACGGCCTTCGGCGCGCGCGGCCTGGTGGGCGAGCCGCTGGAGGCGCTCACCGGGTTCCGGTTCACCTTCACCACCGCGGCCGTGGTCCTGGCGCAGGTGCTGGTGGCGGCGCCGTTCTATGTCCGTGCCGCCCGCGCGGGCTTCGCAGGCGTGGACGCGCAATTGGAGCGCGTGGCGTACACGCTGGGGGCGAGCCGGGTGGAGACCTTCGTCCGCATCACCCTGCCGCAGGCACGCCCGGCGCTGCTGGCGGGCGTGGTGCTCTGCTGGGCGCGCGCCATGGGCGAACTGGGCGCCACGCTCATCTTCGCCGGCAGCCTGGAGGGCCGCACCCGCACCATGCCGCTCGCGATCCTCGACGCCTTCGAGCGCACCTCGCTCGGCCTCTCCGGCGCGGTCAGCATGTCGCTCATCCTGCTGGTGGTGGCGCTGGCCGTGCTCGTGGTCTTCCGCCTCGCCACCGCGCCCGAGGTCACTGCACGGTGACGGCTGTGCTGACGGCGGTGCTGCCGGCGGGGCTGACGGCGGTGGGGCGATGAGGCTGGCGTACGACGCTCGCATGCGCGTCGGCGCGTTCGACTACGAGGCCGCGTTCGAGGCGGAGGGCGAGGTGGTGGTGCTCTTCGGCCATTCGGGCGCAGGTAAGAGCCTCACGCTACAGGCGATCGCCGGACTACTGCGGCCGGAGGCGGGCCGCATCTCGCTGGGCGACCGCGTCCTCTTCGACAGCGCGGGCGGCGTCCACCTGCCACCCCAGGCGCGAGGCGTGGGCTACGTGGTGCAGGAACTGGCGTTGTTCCCGCACATGACCGTGGGCGAGAACGTCGCCTTCGCCGTGCAGGGGCCTCGTGACGTGCGTGCGGCGCGGGTGCGGCCGCTGCTGGAGGGCCTGGAGATCGCGGACTACGAGGACCGCCTGCCGGGCACGCTCTCCGGCGGCCAGCGCCAGCGGGTGGCGCTGGCGCGTGCGCTGGCCCGCGACGTGCCGCTGCTCCTGCTGGACGAGCCGTTCTCCGCGCTGGACGCGTCGCTGCGTCGCACGATGCGCGCGGAGTTGCTCCGCCTGCGCGCGGAGATGGGCCTGACGGTGGTCTTTGTGACGCACGACCTGCGCGAGGCGCACCTGCTGGCGGACCGCCTCGCGGTGTTCGACCATGGCCGCATCCTGCAGTTCGACCGCCGGGAGGAGGTCTTTCGGCACCCACGCTCGCGGCGCGTGGCGGAACTGACGGGCGTGGCGAACATCCTGCGGGGGGTGGTCACTGGCTACGGCCCCGCAGCGGGCGCTGCTGTGGGCTCTGCCGGGGCCCCTGGCTCGGCGGGCGGCCTCGTGGACGTCCAGGTGGGCGGAGCGTTGTTGCGCGCACCGGAGCGGGGCTGGCGTCCGGGCGTGGGCAGCACGGTGGACGTGGCCCTGCGCGCGGAGCGCATCAACCTGCGGCGAGGCGCTCCGCGGGAGATCGCGGACGTGAACCTGGTGCAGGCGGTGGTGGAGGAGGAGCACGCCTACGGGGCCGGCTTCACGCTGCGCTTCCGCGCGCTGGGCGCCGGGCCGGCGTTGGAGGTGGATCTGCCCTCGCGACCGTACGAGGTGCTGGGGGTGGGCGACCGCAAGGCGTGGACGCTGGAACTGCCGCCGGAGGACCTGCACCTGATGCCGGTGGAGGAGGGAGCGGGGCTCCCCTCGGTCGCGGGGGAGGACGCTTAGCCTCGCGTGCCGCCGTAGAGGGTCAGGAGGAAGGCGTCCGCCTGCTGGTAGAACGGATTGCCGGGCTCGATGGCGAGCGCGGCGTCCATGTCCAGCCGCGCTCCCTCCCAGTCGTCCGGGGCAGCCAGGATGCGGCCCAGCGAGCGCACCGCATAGGCCTCGGCCATCGTCGAGTCCACGTCGAGCGCACGGGTGGCGTAGTCCACCAGGATCTCGCCCATGACCTCCGGCCAGTCCTCCGCCACGGTCCCCGCCAGGAGTGGCCCGTCCGGTGCGTACATCTGGGCGGGTGGGAGGCCGTCCATCAGGTCCAGCGCCAGCGTGTACTCGCCCGCCAGGACCGCGGTGGTCAGCGGCTGCCACTCGAGGCCCGCGTCCGCCAGGCGCGCATCCGCCGTGCGCCCGATCGTGAGGGCCATCCACCACACGGCCTCGACGTCCGGGGCCGCCTCCAGCGCGAGTTGCATGGTGGAGCGGGCGCGCCGCCACAGGTCCGCCTCCACCAGCCGCGCCGCCTGCTCGGTCAGGACGCGGACGCGGGGGTCCGAGGACTCGATCGGGCCGATATTCACCGCCTCCGGCTCGCCGTCCACCCAGCGGTAGATGATCTCCCCCCAGGCACGGACGCCGCAGGCGTAGCAATAGACATAAGGATCGGTGGCGTCCAGCACGATCTCGGCGGCGCCGTCTCCATCCAGGTCCGCGATGGTCGCCGCGCCGGGGCTGGGGCTGAACCACCACAGCGAGGAGGTCAGCGCCACGCCGTCGAAGCGCACGAGTTCGAACGTGCCGGCGTGCGCGCCGGTGTTGCCGTGCACGGCGAGCCAGATGAGGTCGGAGCCGGCGGGCGCGGGGACGACCTCGATGTCCGTGCGCGTGGGTTCTGACTCCAGCGGCAGGACGGCCACCTCCACCCATGAGCCGTCCGTCCGACGCTCGTAGATCGCCACCACCTGTCGCGCGCCGTTGCCCAGTTCCCAGACGCCGGGCCCGCTGGTCACCGCCGCCCACAGGTCGCGATCCGCCACCTGGAGTTCGATGGCGACGACCTCCATCTGGTCGAGCGCGGCCTGTTCGGCGGCGGTCACGCCCGTGCTGATGACGCTCAGCAGCAGGCTGCGCAGGCTCTCGGACGGAGTCAGGGTGGGGGTGGGCGCTGGTGTGGGCGTGGTGGCGGGGGTGGGGCTGGTGGTCGGTGAGCCGGAGGGCGTGCTCGTGGGCGTGGGCGGCGCCACCTCCGTGCTCGTACCGGTGGCGGCGCCGCCGGTGCTCCCCGTACCGCCGGTAGCCGTCGGGATCGGGCCGCCCTCGGAACCGTCGCACGCCACCAGCAGCAGGCCCAGCAACGCCGCCCCGAGCAGGACGGCGAGGCGCCGCGGCAGGCGCGCGATGACGCCGGGGGACGCGGGCGAAGGCCCGCGGTGGGGAGGTGTTGGCTGGGTTCGGGATATATCCATGGCAGGGTCTTCCATGGTGAGGCGTGCCCCCGTATGCGCTAGGGGAAGCATGCCAGTCCTCGCACGGACGTGCGCGAGCGGGGGCGCTGCGAGAGCAGTGCGGAGGGTCGCGCGGCGGCTAGCGTCGCGAGAGGATCGCGCGCTCATCCTCGGTCAGCGGGCCCGCCGAGTGCAGTGAGCGGAGGCGGTCGATGCGGTCGGCCAGCGGGGGGTGCGTGGCCCAGACGGAGGACGCGCTTGCCTCCAACTTCTTGAGGGGGTTCACGAAGTAGAGGTGCTGGGTGGAGCGGTTCGCCACCTCCAGCACCTCGCGGTCGGTGCCAATCTTCCAGAGGGCCTGCTCCAGGCCGGTGGGGTTGCGCGTGAACTCCACGGCGGATGCGTCCGCCAGGTATTCGCGCTGGCGGCTGACGGACATCTGCACCAGGCGGGCGGCGATGGGCGCCAGGATCGCCAGCACCACCGCCACCACCAGCATCACGATCTGGAACGGGTTGCCACCGCCGCGGCCGCCGCCTCGGTTGCCTCCGCGCCCGCCGAAGAAGAATGTGTAGCGCAGGAAGAGGTCCGCCAGCAGGGCCACGCCGCCCACGACCACGCCGATGAGGAGCATGAAGCGGATGTCGTAGTTGCGGACGTGCCCCAACTCGTGCGCGATCACGCCCTGTAGTTCCTCGCGGTCCAGTTTCTCCAGCAGGCCGGTGGTGACGGCGACCGAGGCGTGCCTGGGGTCCCGGCCGGTGGCGAAGGCGTTGGGGGCGCTGTCCTCGATGACGTGGACGCGCGGCATGGGGACGTTGGCGGCCAGGCTCATCTCTCGCACCACGTTCATCAACTGCGGGTGCGACTCCTGCGTGACGGGCTTCGCCTGGGACGCCGCCAGCACAATGCGGTCGCCGGCGAAGTAGGAGCCGGAGGCCAGCAGGACGGCGAGCACGACCGCCCCGGCGGTGAACCACAGGCCACCGAACGGATCCCCCGTGGCGCCGAAGCCAGCCGCAAAGCCCAACGCACCCAGCAGCACGCCCACGCTGATCAGCAGGAGCAGCGACTTACGGCGGTTGGACGCCTGCTGGTTGAAGAAGGTGGTGCTGGAGGCCATGCGGTCGTTCCGGCGCCGGTGGGCTAGCGGAGACGCACCTCCGGCACCTGCTGCGCCTCTGGCTCAGCCTCAAAGAAGTCGCGGCGGGAGAAGCCGAACATGCCGGCGATGAAGACGGCCGGCACGGTGGCGATCGCCGTGTTGTAGTCGCGCACGGATGCGTTGTAGTGCTGGCGCGAGAAGGAGATCTGGTTCTCCGTGGTGCTCAGTTCTTCCTGCAGGGAGAGCACGTTCTGGTTCGCCTTCAGGTCCGGGTAATTCTCCATGACCGCGAACAGCGAGCGCAGCGTGCCGGTCAGGGCGTTCTCCGCCTGCGCCTGGTCGGCGGGGCCCTGCGCTCCGGCGGCTACGGCGTCCGCGCGGGCCTGCGTCACGTTCTGCAGCGTTTCCTGCTCGAACTCCATATATCCGCGGACGGCGTTCACCAGGTTCGGGATCAGGTCGTGCCGGCGCTTGAGTTGCACGTCGATCTGCGACCAGGCCTCGTCCACCCGCAGGCGGCGCTGCACCAGGCCGTTGTACAGGGCCACCACCACCAGCGCGAGGAGTACCACAACGCCGAGGATGACCAGCAGGATGATGAATTCCACGGGCGACGGCCTCCGCTATGGCGGTCGGGGACCGCCTCTCATGCTCTCCGAAGGATAACCGTTCGTCCGGCCTGGCGACCGTGCAATCGGCCCCAATGCTTGCGGGATCTCACGCTGGCGCAGGCGACGGCGTCCCTGCTACACGTCTGGCCTGCTACACGTCTGGCCTGCTACGCGTCCGGCCCCGAGGGCTGCGCACCGCCATCGGGCTGGGCGCCCACCTCGAAGTGGTTGGCCTCGTCTGGGAAGCGTGCGCTCACGTCCTCCACGGCGGGCGCGCTGAGGCGACGGAACGAGGCCACCATCTCGCGCGCTGCGGGCGTGAGGCGGGACTGCCCGCCGCCGGCGCCTCCGGAGTCGGACTCCAGCAGGGGCACGCCGGCGGCCTCTTCCATCTCGCGCAACTTCTTCCAGGCGGTGCGGTAGGGCAGGCGCAGCGCCTGCGCGCCTGCGGCCACGGAGCCCCGCGCGTCCACGGCCTCGAGCAAGCGCGCGCGATAGTCGCTCATCAGCACCACGCCGTCGCGCTCCACCCACACCTTCGTGCGCGCCACCGGCTGGCCAGCGCGCGAGGCAGGCGTGGAGGACGCACGGGAGCGCGGCGGCGGGGAAGTGCGTCGCTGGGGCATCGACATCACGTCCGTTTCTGCATACCGTCACGCACGGTCGTGCACGACGAAGGGAACGTACATGAGGCGCATGACGCCTGTCGCCATCCTAGTCGTTCTGGCCGCGCTGATTGGTGTCGGCTGTGGCGGACAGGACGGCCGGATCATCCTCGCCACCACCACCAGCACCCAGGACAGCGGCCTGCTAGATGTGCTGGCGCCCCTGTTCGAGGAGGACACTGGATACGACGTGGACGTGATCGCGGTGGGCTCCGGCGCCGCCATGCAGCACGGGCGTGACGGCAATGCGGACCTGCTGCTGGTCCATTCCCCGGCTGCGGAGGAGCAGTTCGTGGAGGAGGGCTACGGCGTGCGGCGGGCGCGCGTCATGTACAACGACTTCGTGCTGGTCGGGCCGTCCTCGGACCCCGCGGGGGTGGCGGGCAGCACGGACATCGCGAGCGCGATGGCGGCGATCGCCGACTCCGAGAGCCCGTTCTTCAGCCGTGGAGACGACTCCGGGACGCACGCCAAAGAGCGCACGCTGTGGGCGGCCGCCGGCCTCGAAACCCCCGTGGGCGCCTCCTGGTATGCGGAGACCGGGCAGGGCATGGGCGCGACGCTGACGATCGCGGGCGAGTCGCGTGGCTACGCGCTGACCGACCGCGCCACCTGGCTCTCCAACGTGGACGCGGCGGTGCTGCCGCTGCTGGTGGAGGGTGACGAGCGCCTGTTCAACGTCTACCACGTGATCGTGGTGGATCCGGCGCGCTTCCCGGACCTGGACCTGAACACGGAGGGCGCGGACGCGTTTCGTGACTTCCTGCTGGGCGAGGAAGCGCAGAGCATTATTGCCACCTTCGGCGAAGACGAGTTCGGCCAGCCGCTCTTCGTCCCCTATCCGGACGAGTAGCGACAGCAGCGAGAGACGGGGGCGGGTGTGGCCCTGATCTGGGAGGCGTTGGGCGAAGCGTGGCGGCTGCTCTCCACCGGCGAGGGCGACATCTACGCCATTGCCCTGCGCACGGCGGTCATCACCGGGTGCTCCACGCTGGTGGCGGCGCTGGTCGGGCTGCCGCTGGGCCTGGCGGTGGCGCTCGGCCGGTTCCCGGGCCAGCGTGCGTTCGTGTCGCTGGCGAACGCTGGGACGGGGATGCCCCCGGTGGTGGCCGGGCTCCTGGTCAGCATCACGCTGTGGCGCTCCGGGCCGCTGGGCGCGCTCGGGCTGATCTACACGCCGGGCGCGATCGTGGTGGCGCAGGCGCTGATCGCCACGCCCATCGTGGTCGCCGTGACGGCGGCGGCGGTGATGGCGCTGCCGCCCGCCCTGCACTACCAGATCCGCGCGATGGGCGCCGGCACGCCACGGTACCTCTGGCTCGTGGCCCGCGAGGCGCGCGTGCCCATCCTGGTGGCGATCATGGCCGGGTTCGGCTCCGTGGTGTCCGAAGTGGGCGCCTCCATGATGGTGGGCGGCAACCTGGCCGGCGAGACGCGCGTGCTCACCACCGCCGCCGTGCTCGAGGTCTCCCGGGGAAACTTCGGCACGGCGCTGGCGCTGGGCTTCATCCTGCTGGCGATGATCGGCGCGGTGGCCGTGGTGCTCACCACGGTGCAGCAGCGGGCGCGCCGGGCATGACCTCCCCCGTGAGTTCCTCCGTGCCCGCCCTCTCGCTCCGAGGCCTCTCGGTGACCCGCGGCCGCCGGCAGGTGCTGGCCGTGGAGGCGCTGGACGTCCTCGCCGGCGAGACCGTCGCCGTGCTGGGGCCGAACGGGGCCGGCAAGTCCACGTTGCTGCTGGCGGCGGCGCTGCTGCTGCCCGCCCGCGGCGAGGTGCGCGTCTTTGGTGAGGCGGCGTCCCGGACGAACCGGGTGCGGCTGCGTCGCCTCACGTCCACGGTCTTTCAGGACTCCGCGCTGCTGGACATGGCGGCCGACCGCAACGTGGAGCAGGCGCTCGCCATCCACGCTGTCCCCCGCTCCCGGCGCCGGGAGCGCGCCCGCCACTGGCTCGACCGCCTGGGCGTGCGCGCACGCGCGGAGGCGCGACCGCACCAGTTGTCGGGCGGTGAGGCGCAGCGGGTGAGCCTCGCGCGGGCGCTGGCGGTGGAGCCGCGCCTGCTCTTCCTGGACGAGCCGTTCTCCGGGCTGGACTACACCACGCGCGCCCGCCTGGTCGGTGAGATGCGCGCACTGATCCAGGAGACCGGCGTCACGGCGCTCCTGACCACCCACGATCACGCCGAGGCCGCCGTGCTGGCGGACCGCGTGGTGGTCCTGATCGACGGCCGCGTCGCCCAGGTGGGCCCCACGCACGAGGTGCTCCGCGCCCCGGCAACGGAGGACGTGGCCCGCTTCCTGGGCTACGCGGTGGTGACGGCGGCGGCGCTCGGGCTTCCGGGTGAGGGACGCCTGGCGGTGCCCTCGGACGCGGTGCGCCTGGTGGCGGCGGGGACGGCGGGCGCCCGCGAGGCGCGCGTGCTGGCGGTGGAGGGCGCCGCCGGTGGTGCGCGCCTGGCCCTGGAGGCCGGCGGCGCGGAGTTTGCGGCAGACGTGACGCTGGAGGCGCTCACCTCGCAACGCTGGGCGACCGGGGACGTGGCGCACGTCTGCATCGATGGGGCGCGGACGGCGCGCCTCTAGCCGTACGCGGTCTATCCTCGGAAGGCTGTGCGAGGAGCGAGATGTCCGACCAGCCGACCGAGAACCCAAACCGGGACCTCCGCAAGGAGGGGCCCGTGGAGCAGCCGCCGGCCAAGTGGCAGGGGCTGTTCCCCAAGAAGCACCCGCTCGTCCTTGTGAATACCGGTGACGGCAAGGGCAAGACCACGGCCGCGCTGGGCACCACCATGCGCGCGTGGGGGTGGGGCTGGCAGATCTGCTGGCTGCAGTTCATCAAGAAGAAGAACTCGCACTACGGCGAGACCTTCGCCGCCGAGCGCATGGGCATCGAGATGCTCGCGCTGGGTGACGGCTTCACCTGGCTGTCCGAGGACATCGAGCACGACATCGCGCTGGCCAAGGAGGCGTGGGACCTGGCGCGCGAGAAGATCATGTCGGAGCAGTTCGACCTGGTGGTGCTGGACGAGATCACGTACCCCATCACCTACAAGTGGCTGGACGTGGACATGGTGATCGAGACCCTCAAGCACCGTCCGAAGGACGTGGACATCATCATCACCGGCCGGGACGCCCACCCCGCGCTCACCGAGTTCGCGGACACCGTGACCGAGATGCGGGAGGTGAAGCACGCCTTCCAAACCGGCATCAAGGCCCAGCCTGGCATCGACTACTAGCGCGGCGATCCTCGTCACTGTCGTCCGAGGCGGGTAGCCTGCCGCGATGCGGGACGGCGAGCGGGGTTCAGCGTGGGAGGTGTTCCTGGTCGCGTTGCGGCTGGGGCTTACCTCGTTCGGCGGCCCCATCGCGCACATTGGGTACTTCCGGGAGGAGTACGTGGTGCGGCGTCGCTGGCTGGACGACCAGCAGTTCGCCGACCTGCTGGCGCTGACCAACTTCCTCCCCGGCCCCGCCAGTAGCCAGACCGGCATCGCCATCGGCACGATGCGTGCGGGCTACCTGGGTGGCTTGCTCTCCTGGGTCGGGTTCACGCTGCCGTCAGCCCTCGCACTGGTCGCCTTCGCCCAGGTCGTCCGAGGGCTGGACGTGTCGGACGCGGGGTGGCTCCACGGGCTGAAGATCGCCGCCGTGGCCGTGGTCGCGCAGGCGGTGTGGGCCATGTCCCGCAACCTGGCGCCCGACCGTGAGCGCGCGACGATCGCGGTGGCGGCCGCGGGCCTGGTGCTGATGGTCGCCACGCCCGCCACGCAGGTGCTCGCGATCCTCCTGGGTGGCATCGCTGGCTGGCTGCTCTACCGGCGGACCCCGGACGGTGGTGGCGGCGCCTTTGCCGAGGCGCCTCGGCGTCTCTCTCCGCGGATAGCGGCGGCATCGCTCGCCCTGTTCGTCCTGCTGCTGGTGGCGCTGCCGGTGGTGCGCGCCGCCGCTGGGTCGCAGACGCTCAACCTGGTGGACGCCTTCTACCGAGCGGGCTCCCTCGTCTTCGGCGGCGGGCACGTGGTGTTGCCGCTCCTGGAACGCGAGGTGGTGCCGCCGGGGTGGATCACGCAGTCCAACTTCATCGCGGGCTACGGCGCCGCGCAGGCCGTCCCCGGGCCGTTGTTCACGTTTTCGGCGTACCTGGGCGCATCGCTCGGGCCGCAGCCGAACGGGGCGCCGGGCGCGGCGGTGGCGCTGAGCGCCCTCTTTCTGCCCTCGTTCCTGCTGGTGTGGGGCGTGCTGCCGTTCTGGGACCACCTGCGCCGCATCTCTGCGGTGCAGGCAGCGCTGCGAGGCATTGGCGCGGCGGTCGTTGGCATCCTGGTCGCCGCGCTCTACGACCCCGTGTGGACGAGCGCGATCTTCGAGCCCCAGGACCTCGCGTTGGCCCTCGTGGCGCTCGTGCTGCTGGCGGCCTGGCGACTGCCACCGTGGCTGGTGGTGGTGGTCGCGGCGACCGGTGGCGAGGCGCTGGCGCGCCTCTGACCACCGCTCACCCGTGGGCGGCCCTCAGACCGAGGCGCCGCCGCTGGTGAGGCGCCAGCCACGCGCGAGGGCGCTGGGCTGCCAGACGCCCGCGTCGATCTCGCGTCCCGCGAAGGCGACGGCCGCGAGGGCCATGAGGATGGCGGCGCCGCCGAGTAGCAGGCCCTGGTGCCACCAGACCACGCCTTCCGTCAGCGCCCGCGCGCCGTCCGAGTACCAGTACGGGTTCACGTTCCGCGTCCACTCCAGCGCCTCGATGGTCTGGGAGAACGAGGCGAGGAGGTAGGTGACGATCACCAGCGCCGCCAGGATGCCCGCGGCCGTGCCTCGCGACGGTGCGATGGCGCCCAGCAGCATGGCCAGCGCGCCGAAGAACGTCACCACGGGGAGTGCCGCGAACGTGGCGAACACGAGGTCCCCGAGGCCCAGCGTGTCGCCGACGTCCACGAACGGCACGCTCAGCAGCCAACCGAGCGTGTTGACCAGGCCGATGAGCACCGCGCCCAGCAGGAGCGCCGCCACACGCGAGGCGAAGAGCCGGAAGCGGCTGATGGGCTGCGCGAGCAGGATCTCCAGCGTGCCGCGCCCTTCGTCACCGGCGAGCATGCCGGTACCGGACACCACGGCGTAGATGATCATGATCACGGGGGCGATGGAGAAGTACTCCGTGGTGATGAAGCCCTCGGGCGTGCTCAGGTTCGCGCCGGCGCCGCCGAAGAAGTCCAGGAAGCCCTCTGGGTACTCCACGTCCCGCAGGAACTCCTCGAACGTGGGGTAGAGGAGGACCATGAGCGCGGCGTAGATGGCCAGGCCCACGCCGTACCAGGCGATGTGCCAGCGGAGGTCCACCAGCGACCGCCGGACGAGCGAGGCGTTCATTGCGCCTCCTCCCGGTAATAGTCCACGAACAACTCCTCCAGCGTGGGCTGGCGCACGGTGAGGTCGTCCACCGGGTACCGCGCCAGGAACTTCACCACCCCGTCGATGCCGTCGTGGGCCTCCAGCGTGGCGCGCGTGGTGTCGCGCTCCACCACCTGCACACCGGGCGGGAGCGCGTCGAAGGCGTCCCCGGGCGGCGGTTGGACGAAGCGCACCTCGATGCGTCGAGGCGCCAGGCGACGCTGCTCCGCCAGGTCGAACACGTCCACGATCAGGCCGTCACGCACGATGGCGGCGCGGGAGCAGAGGGCCTCCACCTCCGCCAGGATGTGCGAGGAGAAGAAGACCGTGCGGCCCTCCGCGGCCACCTCGTGCAGGACGGCGTCCACCTGTTCCTGCACGAGCGGGTCCAGCCCGGTGGTGGGTTCGTCCAGCATCACCAGCGGGGGGCGGTGCATCAGGGCCAGTATGAGGCCCACCTTCTGGCGGTTGCCTCGGGAGAGCGTGGCCAGGTCGCGCGTGGTGTCCAGGCTGAACCGCTCGACCAGTGAGTCCAGGTAGGCGCGGTCGGGGCGCTCCTCCCGCACGTCCGAGTAGAAGTCGAACACCTCGGACGCGGTCATGCCGCGGGGGAGGCTGGGGTCGCTGGGCAGGTAGCCCAGGCAGCGGCGGGCGGCGACGGACTGGCGCTGGGCGTCCAGGCCCATGACTTCCACGTGGCCGGAGGTGGGCCGGATCAGGTCCAGGATGATGCGGATCGCCGTGCTCTTCCCCGCCCCGTTCGGTCCGAGGAAGCCGAAGATCTCGCCCGGGGCCACCTGCAGGTCCACGCCCCGCAGGGCGCGCACCTCGCCGTAGTGCTTCACCAGCCGTTCCACGCGTAGCGCGTCCATCGGCGACTCCGTCCGCAAACCGCCCGCACCAAATCTGGCCCATGGTAGGCCGTGTCGAGCGCTCGCCAGCGCCAATGGGGGGCCCAGGGGGCGGCCTTCGGCGCCTTCGGGGGCGCTACTCCGGCTGGGGGAGGGCGGGGGCGCCGTAGATGCGTTTGAGCACCAGGTAGCCCAGCAGGCCGGCCACGGCGGACGCCGCCAGGATGCCCAGTTTCGCCTCGGTCAGGAGGGCGGCGTCCGTGTACGAGAGTTCCGTGATCAGGAGCGACACGGTGAAGCCGATGCCCGCGAGCACGCCGACGCCGGCCACTCCGGCCCAGTTCACCCCGGCGGGCAGGCGTGCACCCGCCCGCACGATGAGCCACGTGGCGATGATGATGCCGATCGGCTTGCCCAGCAGCAGGCCCAGGAACACGCCCAGCGTGACGGGCGCCATGGCCGTCTCGCCCAGGGTAGCCATGTCCACCGCCACGCCGGCGTTCGCGAAGGCAAAGATCGGCACGATCACGAACGCGACTAGCGGCTGGAGTTGGTGCTCAAGGTGGTCCAGCGGCGCGATCGCTCGCTGGCTGAGCGTGGCCAGGCTACGCAGCGCGAGCGCCCTCTGCTCGGCGCCCTCGTCCTGATCCTGCGAGTCGGAGGACTCCCGGAAGCGGGCCAGTTCATGGGCCACGAGGTCCGCCACGCCTTCCTCTCGATACCAGGCCTTCCACGGGGCGAGGAGGCCCAGCAGCACGCCCATGATGGTGGGGTGGATGCCCGACTCCACCGTGGCCGCCCAGCCGATGGCGCCCAGGCCGAAGTAGATGGGCAGATACCACACCCCCGACTGCCGCAGGACGTACGCCGCCACCAGCGTGCCGGCGGCAAGCCCCAGCGGCGCCAGCGCCAGTTCGCTGGTGTAGAAGATGGCGATCACCACGATCCCGCCGATGTCGTCCACGATGGCGAGCGCGAGCAGCATCACGCGGAGGCCCAGCGGAACCCGCGGCCCCACCAGCGCCAGCACGCCGATGGCAAAGGCGATGTCCGTGGCGATCGGGATGCCCCAGCCGCCCGCCCCCTCCCCGCCGGCCACCACCGCCGTGAAGATCAGTGCCGGCACGATCATGCCGCCGAAGGCGGCGGCAATTGGCACCACCACGCGGCGCAAGTCTGACAGTTCGCCAATGACCGCCTGACGCTTGATCTCCAGGCCCACCACGAAGAAGAACAGCACCATCGCGGCGTCGTTGATCCAGAAGTGCAGGGAGCCCTCTAGCGACCAGACTGCCAGGTCCACGGACAGGCGTTGCTCCAGCAGGTCGTGGTAGGAGTCGCTCCACGGCGAGTTCGCCCACACGAGCGCGATCAGCGCGCCCACCAGCAGCACCACGCCCCCGGCGGTCTCCCTGCTGATGAACAACTGCACGGGGCGGACGAACTGGTCCACGCGCCGGCGACGTTCGCCCAGGCGCGGGTCTTGCAGGCGAGGGAAGCGGGCCACGGTGACTCCTCGACGAGTGGCGATCACGGTGAGCGCGTGGCTCCACCCGCCTCGCCGGCAGTGCTGACGTGCCCGTCCGTCCGCGCGCCCGTGTCCGTGCCCTCGTGACGGCGGAGGGGAGCGGGACGGAGCGTGGCGGGGCGGGCCGGGCGCATTGTCGCCCGGGATCCGGTCAGCCGCGAGGGGGGACCACGGCCCGCGTGCCTGCCGTGCGCGCTGATAAATTTTGTCTGTGAACAGGCGAACATTGTTGTGAGACCACACCGTGTGTGATAGATCGTTGCGCAGCCTACAAACAGCCTGTATGCGAGCGCCGGGGAAATTGCTCGCAGAGGCCAGGGCCACCACGGAGGGAACGCACATGTCTGACTCGAACTATTGGACACGGATTGGCGGCAACCGCGTCTCCCGACGCGCCGCGCTCCGCGGGGCCGGTATTGGCGCTGCGGGCATCGCCGGTGCCGCGCTGATCGGCTGCGGTGGCGACGACAACGGGGCGACGGCCACGGCCGCGCCCGGCGGAGGCGGGGGGACGGCCACCGCCACGGCCACAGAGGACGCCGGCGCCGCTCGGCAAGGCGGCTCCTACACCACCCAGACGTCCACCTTTGCGGGTGTGGACCCGCACAACTCCGTGTACGGCGGCGCCGGCATTGTGCCGATCGTCTACAACTACCTGATCCGTCAGGAGGTGCTGCGGCAGGACCTGGGGGAACTGGGGCAGATCACTGACCTGGCGGAGAGCGTGGAGGTCTCCGGCGACCAGCAGACGTGGGTCTTCAAACTGCGCCCCGGCGTGAAGATCGCCCCCAACAGCCAGGGCGTCCCGGAGCGCGACCTGAACTCGGCCGACGTGATCGCCTCGTTCGACCGCATCGCGGACGCGGACAACGGCGCCAACGGCTATGCGACGTTCGCGCTGTTCGTGGAATCGTACGAGGCGCCGGACGACAACACCGTTCAGGTCGTCACGCGCAGCCCCTTCTCATGGCTGCTGGAGGCGCTCGGCGACAACCTGCAGGGCGCCATCGTCCCGCAGGAGTGGCTGGACAAGGGCAGTGACGCGGTCAAGGCGGGCGCCGTGGGCGCCGGCCCCTTCATCCTGGAGAGCCTGGTCGAGGGCGACAAGGCCGTCATGAAGCGGAACCCGAACTACTACAAGGAGGGCCAGCCCTACCTGGACGAGGTCCGCATCCTCATCATGCCGGACACCGCCACGCGTATCACCGCCTTCCGCGACCGCCAGATCGACGTCCACGTCACCGAGAACGGCGAGGAGGCCGCCAGCCTGGTGGCGGACGGCATCACCCACGTGGAGCACGGCTCCACGGGCTACAACTCCTTCTGGATGCGCACGGACACGCCTCCGTACGACGACCCCCGCGTGCGACGCGCGATCAACATGTCCATGAACCGCGATCAGTACATCGCGATCATCGGGCGCGGCCAGGGCGCGCCCATGGGCCCGCTGGCGCCGGTGTTCGAGAACTACGCGCTGACGGCGGACGAACTGGCGGAGGCGCAGCCATACGACCCGCAGGCGGCCAAGGCACTCTTCGAGGAGGCCGGGGTCTCCGAGATCCAGTTCGCGCACCCCACGTCCGCAAACATGAACGACTACGTGAACATCCTGCAGCAGCAGTTGCAGCAGATCGGCATCTCCATCCGGCCCACGCCGCTGGACGCCGGGACGTGGGTGGCCGGCTACTTCGCCGGCGCACACGAGGCCTCGTTCTCGTTCAACCAGTCCTACAAGACGCCGCACTTCGCCCTGCAGTGGCACCGGACGGGCGGCATCACGGGCAACATGAACTACGACACGAAGTACTACACGCCAGAGGTGGACGCGGCCATCGACAATGCCGCCGCCATCTTTGACGAGGAGGAGCGGCGCGCCGCCTACAAGGAGGCCCAGCGGGTCATCCTGGACTCCGACCCGGCGTTCCTCAACGTCTTCAACGTGGCCAACAACACGCTGTACTACAGCGACATCCACCGCACGCAGCCGGGGCCGGGCGCCCTGGATGGCTCGCTCCTGCAGGAGTGGTGGATCGAGGCCTAGGGGCCCGATGGCGATCAAGGACGACTCGTAACGCAGCGGCGGGCGGCCCTCACCTCCACCGGCATCCGGACACGGTGAGGCGCCGCCCGTTCGTCGCTCTACAGGGAGGGCGATGTGCTGACGTACGCTATCCGGCGCACGGTCATGGCGTTGATGATCCTCTGGTTCATCTCGATAGTGGTCTTTGTGCTGATGCGGATGATGCCGGGCGACCCGGCGCTGCTGCAGCAGGGCATCCAGGCCACGCCGGAGGTCATTGAACGCGTCAACCGGGAACTGGGCCTGGACCGCCCCATGCCTGTGCAGTACGCGGACTGGCTCTGGGGGATCCTGACGCTGGACCTCGGGCGCTCCGTCCTGAGCCAGCAGAACGTCACCGACGAGTTCATGGTCCGCTTCCCGGTGTCGCTCCAGTTGATGGTGCTGACGCTGTTCTGGACGGTGGTGCTGGGCATCCCGTTCGGCATCATCTCGGCCGTGCGGCGCAACAGGTGGCCGGACTACGCGGTGAGGCTGACGGCCATCCTGGCGCTCGCCGTGCCCTCCTTCTGGATCGCCACGCTGGTGCTGATCCTGCCGCAGCAGCAGTGGGGATACGCACCGAGGCTGGACGGCGCCGTCTCCCTGTTCGAGAACCCCTCCCAGAACCTCAAGCAGTTCATCCCGCCGTCCCTGGTGCTGGCGTTCGCGCCCATGGCCAGCGTGATGCGTCTGACGCGCTCCTCGCTGCTGGAGGTGCTGCGCACGGACTACATCCGTACGGCGCGAGCCAAGGGGCTGACGGACCGCGTGGTGGTGTTCAAGCACGCGATGAAGAACTCCGTCATCCCGGTGGTGACGGTCATTGGCCTGCAGGTGGCCGGGCTGCTGGGCGGCTCTGTGATCATCGAGCAGATCTTCAACCTGAACGGCCTGGGGCAGTACGTCTACCGCGCCATCCTGCAGAAGGACTTCGCGGTGGCGCAGAGCCTGGTCCTCTACACCGCCGGCGCGGTGGTGTTCCTGAACCTGGCGGTGGACCTGGCCTATGGCTGGCTCGACCCGCGCATCCGGTACTCGTGACCAGGCGGCACTGAGAAGGCGCTGCGAAGGCGCCGCACGGACGGGACACAGAGGCGAGGGACACCATGCTCGACACCATCCAGGGCACCCGTACCGTCACCAGGGGCGGCCTCACCGCACGTCGAGGCCGGCTCGTCATGCTGGGGCGCACGGCGCGGCGTAGCCCGCTGGGCGCGCTGGGCCTGGTGCTCATCCTGGTGCTGCTCTTCGCCGGCGTCTTCGCGCCGGTGATCACGCAGTACGAGGTGAACGAGTTCGCGGGGCTCCCGAACGAGACCCCCAACAGCACCTTCTGGTTCGGCACGGACAAGTTCGGCCAGGACCTCTTCAGCCGGGTGGTCTTTGGGGCCCGCATCTCGCTACAGGTCTCCTTCCTTTCAGTGATCGGCGGGACGGTCGTGGGCCTGCTGGTGGGCTCGTTCTCCGGCTACAAGGGCGGCTGGATGGACACGGTGGTGCAGCGCGTGGTGGACACGCTGATCGCCTTCCCGGCGCTGATCCTGCTGCTGATGATCGTGCGCCTCCTGGACCCGTCGCTGCGCAACGTGATCATCGTGATCACCATCGTGATCATCCCCGGCGTGGCCCGCGTGGTCCGCGGCGCGGCGCTGGCCGAGCGCAACAACCAGTACATCGAGGCGGCGCAGGCGCTGGGGGCTACGGACCTCCGCATCCTGCTACGGCACATCATCCCCAACATGCTTCCCCTGGCCATCGTGATCTCCACCACGCTGCTGGGCACGGCCATCCTGGCGGAGGCGTCGCTCTCCTTCCTGGGCCTGGGCGTGCCGCCGCCGAACCCGTCCTGGGGGGCGGACATCAACACGGCCCGCAACTCCTTCCCCATCAACATCGCGCAGGCGTTCTTCCCCGGGCTGGCGATCACGCTTACGGTGCTGGGGTTCAACCTGCTCGGTGACGGCCTGCGTGACGTGCTCGATCCGCGTCTGCGCGGCTCCTCCTGACCCCGTCTGAACGCGGGCACCCTCGCCCCCCGAGGTTGCCCGTGCGCCGGACGCCCGCCCCACGTGGGCGGGCGTCTTCGATCTCCGCGTCCGCCGCACGTTTCCGTGGCGCGCCCGGCTTCCGGGGTATCCTTCCCTGCCGAGCACGTCCCCTGCGAGTACGTGGAGGAGGCCCCATGTCCAAGGTGCTGGTCGTCGAAGACGACCAGGCGATCCGTGAGACCGTCGCGTTCAACCTGGAGCGCGACGGACACGAGGTGATCACGGCCGCTGACGGCATCGCCGGACTGGAGGCCGCCCGCTCGGAGCGTCCGGACCTGGTGGTGCTGGACGTGATGCTGCCTCGCATGTCCGGGCTGGACGTGTGTCGCATCCTGCGGGAGGAGACGCCCATCCCCATCCTGATGCTGACCGCGCGGGACGCGGAGGCGGACGTGGTGCAGGGCCTGGACCTGGGCGCGGACGAGTACGTCACGAAGCCGTTCTCCATGCGCGAACTACGCGCCCGCGTCACCTCGCTCCTGCGGCGCGATCGCATCTCCCGGCAGGCGGGGCCGCAGGCCGCCACCGTGGACGGCGACGAGGTGCTGGACTTCGGCCGCCTGCGGTTGTGGCCCGCCCGCCACGAGGTGCTGAAGGACGGTGAGCCCGTGACCATGCGTCCCCGGGAGTTCGCGCTGCTGGAGTTCCTGATGCGGAGCCCCGGACAGGTGTTCTCACGGGACGCGATCCTGGAACACGTCTGGGACCTCACCTACCCGGGGGAGACCCGCACCGTGGACGTCCACATGCGCTGGCTGCGCGAGAAGGTCGAGGACGATCCCTCCCGCCCGATGTACCTGCAGACGGTCCGCTCCGTCGGCTACAAGTTCGTCCCGTGAGCCGCCGCGCGAGGTTCCTGGTCCTGGCGCTGGCCGTCCTGGCCGCCCTCCTGGTGCTGGTGGCCGCGCGGGGCTTCGCGGCCGTGGCTGCTGCGGCGGCGGTGCTGAGCGCCGCCTGGCTCGTGCGCACGCAGGCGCTCGCGGCGGCGCGGGCGGCCGTGTCCGTGTCCATGTCCCCGGAGGCTGACACAGAGCCCGCCGGACTGCCGTACGGGCAGATGACGGCGCTGCTGGACCTCTTCGCGGAGGGCGTCCTGCTGCTGGACGGCCACCGCGAGGTGATCGCCGCTAACCTCTCCGCTGCCCGCCTGCTGAGCCGCCCGCGCGACGCCATGGTGGGCGTCTCGCTGATCCGGGCCGCGCGTGACCACGCCTTCCTGGACGTGCTGCGGGAGTCCGCCGGTGAACCTCGGGAAGTGGCCATCGGCGACCAGCAGGTGATCTTCGCCACGGCGGCGGCGGTGGAATCCGGCGACATCCGAACGGTGCTGACGTTGCAGGACCTGACGGCGCTGCGACGCGCGGAGCGGGCGCGCCAGGAACTGGTGGCCAACGTCTCCCACGAGTTGCGCACCCCCATTGCGGCGGCGCTCGCGCTGGCGGAGACGCTGGAGTCCGGGGTGGAGGACGAAGCGCGGCGCGCCCGCTTCCACGGCCAACTGACGGCGGAGATCGAGCGCCTGGGCCACATCGTGGATCGCCTCCTGCGCCTCTCTCGCATCGAGTCGCGCCTGGAGGAGTTTCACCCGGAGGGCCTGGACGTGGCGGCCGTGCTGGAGGAGGCCCGGCGCCACCTGCTTCCCGTCGCGGAGCGCGCCGGCGTCACGCTGGAGGTGGCGCCCAACCACGAGCAGCCCCCGCTCCGGGTCCACGCGGACCACGACCGCGTGCAGGAGGTGCTCTCCAACCTCATCGACAACGCGGTGCGGCACAGCCCGTCCGGCGGACGCGTGACGATGTCCGCCCGCCGCGATGCAGACCTGATCGAGTTCACCGTCCGCGACCATGGGCCGGGCGTCATGCCCCACGAGCGCGCTCGGATCTTCGAGCGCTTCTATACCGGCGACCGCTCCCGGGCGGACGGTGACGGCGGCACCGGCCTGGGGCTGGCCATTGCGAGGCACATCGTCAGCCGCCACGGCGGCGAGATCTGGGTGGGCGACGACCAGCCGGGCGCGGCGCTCTGCTTCACCCTCCCGCCGGCCAGGTCCGCGCCCGACGTCACCCCGGACGGTGCGGAAGCGGCGCCGGACGGGGCCGGGTGATTTAAGCGGGCATTAACGAACTCGTCAGACGATCCGGAGGCGAGGTGGATCGACCGATCCCCGCCGGCTCTGGACGCCGGCCGCCGAAGGAGCCCGGATGGTCGTACAGCGAGTGTTCGGGCTGGGTAGGCGCGCGCTGCTGGTGGCGGCGCTGGGCGTCCTGCTCGCCTCCTGCGGCTACAGCGGGGACGGCCTCCGCGGCAACGTCCGCATCGACGGTTCCTCCACGGCCTATCCCATCGCAGAGGCGGTGGCGGAGGAGTTCTCCAAGGTGGAGCGCGGCGTCCGAGTAGACGTCGGCTTCTCCGGCACGGGTGGCGGCCTGGAGAAGTTCTGTCGAGGCGAGATCCACGTGGCAAACGCCTCGCGCCCCATCACGGAGCGTGAAGTCCAGACCTGCGCCGACAAGGGCATCACGGACATCCTGGAACTCCAGGTGGCCATCGACGCGCTGACCGTGGTCGTGCACCCCTCAAACGACTGGGCGCAGTGCCTCACCACGCGGCAGGTGCACGACATCTTCCGGCACGGCGGCTATACGAACTGGAGCCAGGTGGACCCGTCCTACCCGGACCGGCAGATCACCGGCTACGCGCCCGGCACGGACTCCGGCACCTTCGACTACTTCGTGGAGGCGATGATCAAGGGCGTGGATGAGACGGCCTTCCACCGCGGCGACTTCACCGCCTCCGAGGACGACAACATCCTGGCGCAGGGCGTCGCGAACGACACGAACGCCATCGGCTACTTCGGGTTCGCCTACTTCGTGGAGGTGGGCCAGGACCTGAACGCCGTGGCGATCGACGACGGCCACGGCTGCATCGCCCCCTCGTTCGAGGTGGCGCGGTCGGGCGAGTACACGCCGCTCTCGCGTCCCCTCTTGATCTACACGCGCGAGAGCCTACTGGCGGAGGACGAGGCGGTGCGCACGCTGGTCCAGTTCTACATCGAGAGTTCAGACGAACTGGTGCCGGAGGTGGGCTACGTGACCATGCCGGAAGACGTGCACCAGGCGCAGGTGGCGAAAATTGCACCGTTCCTCCCCTGACCCTCGCCACGAGGCGCGCGCGAGACACGAGGCGAGGGCGGTGGGATACTTCCGCTACCCCCAGCCGTGTCCTCCGCCGTGCACCCCCGGCGAGCCGTGTCGCTCGCGGATGTTGCACGCCCGCGGGGGCGCCACCGCGCAGGTGCGCGTGATGCGGGGGAGCCCATGGCGCTGAGCGACGTACCCGTGACGCCGACCGCCTCGACGGGGACCGGGCCCAGCCCCGAGTTCATGGCGGCCATGCGGACGCACCCCACGAAGCGGCTGCGGGAGCGCCTGATCATCATGGCGCTGGGCCTGGCCGCTGCGGTGTCGCTGGTGACGACGGCGGCGATCATCGTGGTCCTGGTGGGCGAGAGCATTCCGTTCTTCCAGGACGTCTCCATTCGGGAGTTCCTGTTCGAGACGGAGTGGCAGCCGCTCTTCGAGCCCGTGTCGTTCGGCGTGTGGGAACTGGTGGCGGGCACGATGAACATCGTGCTGTGGTCCATGGCGATCGCGCTGCCCATTGGCCTGGCGTCCGCGATCTACCTGAGCGAGTACGCGCACGGCCGCACACGGCGCATCCTGAAGCCGCTGCTGGAGGCGCTGGCCGCGGTCCCCACCATCGTCTACGCCTACTTCGGCCTGACCTTTATCTCGCTGGACATCCTGAAGCCGCTGCTGGGCGACTCGATCTCGGTCTTCAACGCGCTCGCCGCAAGCATCGTCATGGCGATCATGCTCATCCCCACCATCGCCTCTATCTCGGAAGACGCCATGGCCGCTGTGCCGAGAGAACTGCGGGAGGGCGCCTACGGGCTGGGGGCCACGCGGCTGGAGGTGGCCACCATGGTGGTGCTGCCAGCGGCGCTGTCCGGCGTGATCGCCTCGGTGTTGCTCGCCGTCGCGCGGGTGGTGGGGGAGACGATGATCGTGGCGGTCATTGCCGGCCAGACGCCGAACCTGACGCTGAGCCCGCTGGAGAGCATCCAGACCATGACCTCCTACATGTTCCAGGTGGGCCTGGGCGACGCGGCCCGAGGTGGCGTGGAGTACCGCTCGCTGTTCGCGGTGGGCCTGATGCTGTTCCTCATGACCCTGACCTTCAACGTGGCCGCGGCATGGTTCGTCCGCCGCTTCCGCGAGGAGTACGTCTGATGGCCGTGACGCAGACCGTGCCGTCCGCCCCCCACGAGCCCGCCGTGAACCTGGAGGCCAGCGGCCGCGTGGCCCGGCGTCAGCGCCTCTCACGCGCCTCGCGTTACGTCCTGCTGGGGACGGCGCTCCTCGGGGTATCCGCGCTCGTGGTGCTCGGGATCGATACCGTGATGAACGGGTGGGGGAGGGTCACGCCGGAGTTCTTCACCAACTACCCCTCGCGGTTCGCGGACCAGGCCGGGCTGCGCTCCTCGATCATCGGCAGCGTGTGGGTGCTGAGCCTGACCATGGCCCTGGTGGTGCCGATCGGGCTGGGCACCGCCATCTGGATCGAGGAGTTCGCGCCGCAGAACGCGGTGCTGGGCATCATCAAGATCAACCTCGCCAACCTGGCGGGGGTGCCCTCGATCATCTATGGCGTGCTGGGGCTGGCGATCTTCGTGCGCTTCCTCTCCTTCGGCCCCAGCATCCTGGCCGGTGCGCTGACGCTGTTCCTGATGATCCTGCCCATGACCATCATCGCTGCGCAGGAGGCGATTCGGCAGGTGCCGGACAGCATCCGCCAGGGCTCGTTGGCCCTTGGTGCGTCGCAGTGGCAGACGGTGTGGGGGCACGTGCTGCCCGGCGCCATGCCCGGCATGATCACGGGCGTGATCCTGGCCATGGCGCGCGCGGCGGGCGAGACCGCGGCGCTGGTGATGATCGGCGCCTTCGCCTTCATCGCCTACGACAACACCAGCATCATGGACAACTTCACCGTCATCCCGGTGCAGATCTACAACTGGACCACCCGTCCGCAGGAGGGTTTCCGGGCCGATGCGGCCGCGGGGATCATCGTGCTGATGGTGATCGTCCTGACCTTCAACATCGGCGCCGCCGTGCTGCGAGAGCGCTTCCGGCGGCACTAGGAGACCACCGCAAGGACAACCGCGAGCCGGGTGTACGCTGAAAGTCCGGCTCGGCAGGAGGGACCTCATGCCAGACGTCCGCACCCCGGCCCCGCAGGTCACGCCTCGCCCGACGGGGCGAGTCAGCGTCCCCGCCGGCATCGAGCGGGTCATGGAAGACCGCAAGGCGAACGAGTACACGCCGCCGGAGCCGGCGGCGCTGACGGTGCGCGACCTGGACTTCTACTACGGCAGCCGCCGCGCGCTGGCCGGCATTGACCTGCAGTTCCCGGAGAAGATGATCACCGCCCTCATCGGCCCCTCCGGCTGCGGCAAGTCCACGCTCTTACGCTGCCTGAACCGCATGAACGACCTGATCGAGGGCTCCCGGGTGGACGGGGAGATCGAGTACCACGGCCTCAACCTCTACGACCGGGGCGTGGATCCGGTGGAGGTGCGCAGGCGTATTGGGATGGTCTTCCAGAAGCCCAACCCGTTCCCCAAGTCCATCTACGACAACGTGATCTTCGGAGCGCGCGTGAATGGCTTCCGGGGCAACGCGGACGAACTGGTGGAACGCAGCCTGCGCCAGGCGGCCCTGTGGGACGAGGTCAAGGACGACCTGAAGAAGTCCGGGCTGGCGCTCTCCGGTGGTCAGCAGCAGCGCCTCTGCATCGCCCGCGCGCTGGCCGTGGAGCCCGAGATCATCCTGATGGACGAGCCCTGCTCCGCCCTGGACCCCATTGCCACCCTCAAGATCGAGGAGTTGATGCGAGAACTGGCGGAGCACTACACGATCATCATCGTGACCCACAACATGCAGCAGGCCGCCCGCGTCTCGGACTACACGGCGTTCCTGCTGGCGGGGGAGGCGGGCTCCGGCGAGGTCATTGAGTACGGTCCCACCGAGGAGATTTTCGCCAACCCGCGCGACAAGCGCACGGAGGACTACATCACGGGCCGTTTCGGCTAGCGCCGGCAGCCCGAGGAGCCCGCAGAGCCCGCGGAGCCCGCAGAGTCCGCAGAGTCCGAGGCCCCGGCATGGGCCCCGGTCCCGTTCGTCCTGAGCCAGTCGCAGGATGGATGGGCCCCGGGAGCCTCCGGACGGACGCGTGCGCCCGGTTGCGCCTCGGCCCGTCCGCCCTCGCCTCGCGCAGTCAGCCCGTGGTGAGCGGCGTCTGCGCGCCGAAGCGCTCCCGCAGGGCGAGGGCGCCCCACGCCAGCGCGCCGGCGACGAACGTTGCGCCCAGCAGCATGTCCGCCTGCCCGCTGAGCGCGTCCGGCCGCGTGGCGTTGATGAACAGGTAGAAGACGTAGGCCACGTACAGCGCGATGAAGGCGAGGCCTTCTCGACGGGTGATCATGCGGCCGGTGAAGAAAGACGGCAGGCAGATCACGGCCACGATTAGCATGATCGGCATGTCCACGCGCAACGCGCTGTCCGCCACCGCCACGCCGCCGTCCGCCACCAGGCCGGTCAGGCCCAGCACGGCCAGGATGTTGAAGATGTTGCTGCCCACCACGTTGCCCACGGCAATGTCGCGGGCGCCTCGGATACTGGCGACCACGGAGGTGGCCAGTTCCGGCATGGAAGTGCCCGCCGCCACCAGCGTGAGGCCGATCACCAGGTCGCTCACGCCCAGCGCCTCCGCGAACTCCGTGGCGCCGTCCACGAACCACTCGGAGCCCAGGACCAGCAGCCCCAGCCCGCCCAGCACGAGGGCGACGTGCTTGAAGATGGCCAGGGACGAGGACGCACGCGGGGCGAACTCGCCCTCAATGGCCTCCGCCATGGCCTTGCTGGCACGGCGGCTCGAGATGATCGTCCAGCCCGTGTAGGCCAGGATGCCGGTGAAGAGGATGGCGCCGTCCAGCCGTCCGATGCTGCCGTCCAGCCCCAGGACGATGAGCAGCACGGACACGCCGATCATCAGCGGTACGTCCAGGCGGATCAGTTGCCGGGAGACCGCCAGCGGCACGATGGCTGCGGACAGCCCCAGGATGAACAGCACGTTGAGGATGTTGCTGCCCACCACGTTGCCAATGGCCACGTTCGGGTTCCCGCCAATAGCGGAGGAGACGCTGACTGCCATCTCTGGCGCGCTGGTCCCGAAGGCCACCACCGTGAGCCCGACCACCAGCGGCGATATCCCCGCGGCGGTCGCGATGCTGGAGGCGCCTCGGACGAGGGCCTCCGCTCCGATCACCAGCAGCACGAGTCCGGCGAAGAAGAGGATGACGGTCAGGATGTCCATGACCTTGAATGCTATGGAGGCTGGAGGTTAGGCGCAGGTCTGAGGCCGGGGCGCTGCAACCTTCACGCAACCTTGACCACGTGTGGATAACCTGACAGGCGTGGACGGCGTTGATTACAATGCACAGTCACCGTACCGGCAACACCCATTCGGGCGGTCACCTGAGTCGAGGCTCATACATGGTCCGCGACGTGTTTCACCGGCAACTTGGCACGCTCCAGGACGCCGTGCTGGAGATGGGGTCCATGGTGGACCGCGCCATCGAGCGCGCCATGACGGCACTCCTAGACCGCGACGCCGTCCTGGCTGAGCAGGTGGTCAAGAACGACACGGTCATCAACGACAAGAACTTCGCGGCCCAGAACGAAGTGATCAACGTGCTGGGCCAGCAGGCGCCGCTGGCACGCGATCTGCGCCTGGTGGTCTCGGTGGCGGCGATCATGACGGACCTGGAGCGCATGGGGGACCATGCAGAAGGTATTGGCCGCATCGTGATCATGATGCAGGATGAGCCTCTCGTGAAGCCGCTGATCGACCTCCCGATCATGGCGGGCCACGCACGCGAGATGCTGCGGGACGCGGTGCATGCCTTCGTGGAGCAAGACGTGGACGAGGCCTACCGGGTGGGCGCCCGCGACGACCAGATCGATGCCCTCTACGACCGCATCTACCGCGACCTGATCGACGTGATGGTGGCGGACCCCTCCACGATCGAGCCCAGCACGCACCTGCTCTGGGTGGCCCACAACCTGGAGCGCATCGGCGACCGCGCCACGAACATCGCGGAGCGCACCGTCTACTCCGCCACTGGCAAGATGCCGCAGATGGACGTCTCCTCCCACTAAGGACTCTGGCTAGTCGGAACTCTGGCCAGGACGACGAGCGAAGCGCCTCGGCGGAGCGTTCTCTACCGAGATCGGGGCGGTGGTGTCCCGCGTCAGCGCGCGTCCAGGCTGGCGCGCGGGGGGGCCCGGGTGTGTTGTTCGCCGCGCGGCCTGTGCTCGCGGTAGGCTAGAGGGCGCCCGCTCCCGGGGGATTGGCATGGCCGATACCGACCTGACGCCCAACGGTTCACCGTTCAACCGCAGACGCTTCCTCGGCCTGGCTGCGGGCGGCCTCACCGTGGGTGCGCTCGGTGCGTTCGGCCTCACCCGTGGAGGCAACGCGCCGGCGCCCGAGCCCGCCCTTGCCGCCCCGGCGAACCCCACGCCCCCTCCGGCCACCTCGCCCACCCCTCGACCGACGCCGACGCCGGAGCCCGAGCCGCCGGTGATGCCGCGCGGCCGGGAGGACGTGGTGCTGATGGCGGGCACCGAGTGGGAGGCGCACGGGACGATCTTCCACAGCGGGCTTGCCGGGCCGCGCTTCATGGTGCTGGGGGGCGTGCACGGCAACGAGCCTGGTGGCTGGCTGGCCGCAGAGGCGACCGCGCAGTGGGAGGTGGACCGCGGCGTCCTGATCGTGCTGCCTCGCCTCAACCACCGCGCCGCCGCCGCCTTCGAGCGCACGCTGGAGGGCACGGGCGACCTCAACCGCCTCTACCCCGGCGACCCCCAGGGCCCGCCGATGGCGCAGATGGCCTGGGAGGTCACCGCGCTGGCGAAGCAGTGGCGCCCGCACTGGCTGTGGGACATGCACGAGTCCTGGGGCTTCTTCAACGAACGCGGCGAGAACAGCGGCACCGCTTTCATCGGCCAGACCATCACCGCCACGAACGCCGAGGCCGCCGCCGCTGTCGAGGAGGTCGTGGCCACCGTGAACGCGGAGGTCGAGGCCCGCGAGGTATTCACGACGCGCAACCGCCCCGGTGGCCGCTTCGGCTCCGACCCCTTCGCGCCGCCCTCCGACGAGGCGCTGCGAGGCCGTCGCGGATCCTCGTCACTGTCGCTGGGCAACCACATTACCGGCCTCAAGCCCGTGCTGGTGGAGATGGGCCAGATGGACCAGCCGGAGTGGCGCCGCTCCGAACTCCACCAGTTGCTGGCGCGTCGCATGATGCAACGCCTCGGGATGCTCCCGCTCACGTAGGCGAGCCTCCGCCTTCTGCTCTGGCCCCCCTTGTGTCCTGCCGAAGGCTGAGGCTGAGGAGGTAACAAGGAGGGTGGTGACGTTACGCCTCGAACGTGCGAGCCCCTACGGTCGCCCTCGGCTGCTGTGCTACCTTCCGGTCGACCTCGCCCGAAGACCGCAGCAGAAGGTGCAGCGCCCATGAAGTTCGCCGGCTGGCTCAACCTCTCCCCCGCGTGGCCGCACGTCCTGGACCAGGCGAAGCACCTGGACGAGACCGGCTGGGACGGCATCTACGTCGCGGACCACTTCATGCCCGGCGGCCCGGAGAACCTGGCGCCGATCCAGGAGTGCTGGACCACGCTCGCCGCGCTGGCCGCGTCCACCTCGAACGCACGGCTCGGCTCGCTGGTGACCGGGAACACGTACCGGCACCCTCCCGTGCTGGCCAAGATGGCCGCGCAGGTGGACATCATCTCTGGCGGCCGCCTGGTGCTCGGCATCGGCGCGGCGTGGCAGGAGAACGAACACGAGGCCTACGGCATCGAGTACGGGACGGTGGGGTGGCGCCTGCAGCGGCTGGAGGAGAGCGTGCAGATCATCCGCTCCCTCTTCCGCGAGGAGCGCACCACGTTCCAGGGCAAGCACTACCAGGTGAAAGACGCCCCGCTCTCGCCCAAGCCGGTGCAGGACGGCGGCCCGAGGATCCTCGTGGGTGGGGGCGGCGAGCAGAAGACGCTGCGCATCGTGGCGAAGTACGCGGACGAGTGGAACATCTGGGGCAAGCCGGAACTCCTGGCCCAGAAGGGCGCGGTGCTGGACCAGCGCTGCGAGGAGGTGGGCCGCGATCCGAAGAGTCTCTACCGCAGTGCGCAGGCCATCGTCACCGTCTCCGACGACCCGGCCGTGGTGGAGCGCGCCCGCAACGCGCCCGGCTTCCCCTCGATCGCGGGCGGCGTGGACGAGATCGTGGACACGCTGGGCCGCTACGCCGAGGCGGGCGTGGACGAGTTCATCATCCCGAACTTCAACTTCGGCCGCGGCACCAACGACGCCTACGACCGCCTGATGCAGGACGTCATCCCGCAGGCCCGGTAGACGGCGTGCTTCGCCCTCGTACCCCTCATAGCCCTCGGCGCGATCGCCGGCCGGCGCATGTCCGAGGTGGGCATCCGTCCGAGGGTTCCCGCCCCCCTGTGTCTTGAACCGGCGCGAGGCGGTGTCCTGGGAGGCGCGAGATTGGCTCGGTAACAAGGAGGGCGGGATTCACCCCGGCCCTCCCCCGCTGTTCAGACCGGAGACATGTCGGACGGGTGTTCGGGGACATATCGGACACTCGTCGGCTGGTCGCGAGGTGCGGCCCGGAGGTCGACCTCGGCGATTTGGACGGTAGCGAATACGA
>JALOAL010000006.1 GCA_023228825.1 Dehalococcoidia bacterium
AGACGCTGAGACATGATCGAGCGCTCCCGTAGCGGCATCGGACGGCACCTCCCGCCCTCCGCCGCGCTGCTGGAGTGTCCGATATGTCCCCGAACGGGTGTCCGATATCTCCCCGGTCTGTACACCCACGAGGGGGGAGGGGGCCGGACGCGGGCCGCCATGCGATTTCGGTTTTGCCTCGATCGGACTCTGACCACTCTTGTGTAGGGGCGCAGCGTGCTGCGCCCTCATGGCCCTCGGCGCGTTCGCGCGCGGCAGGCGTGCGAGGGGCCGGGTCAGCGGTAGGCGGCGGCCTGGATGCCGTACAACTCGGCGTAGGGGCCGTGGTTGGCCATGAGGGTCTCGTGGGCGCCGTGCTCGACGATGCGGGCGCCGTCCAGGACGACGATGAGGTCGGCCATGCGCACGGTGCTGAAGCGGTGGGAGACGAGGACGGTGATGCGGCCGTTCGATCCCGCCTCGGCGCCCGCTCGCGAGATGGCGGCGTAGCGCTCGAACAGGGCGTGCTCGGTCTCGGCGTCGAGGGCGGCGGTGGGTTCGTCCAGGATGAGCAGCAGTGGATCGTCGCGCATGAAGCCGCGGGCGAGCGCGAGTTTCTGCCACTGGCCGAAGGAGACCTCCACGCCGCCGGGCCAGGAGGGGCCCAACTGGGTGTCGAGGCCGGCGGCGAGGTGGGTGACCACGTCCTCGGCGCCGGCGCGGCGCACGGCGGTGGTGACGGCGGGGCGGTCCTCCAGCCGCGGCCTGTCGCCGAGGCCCACGGTCTGCTGGGCGTGCAACTCGAAGCGGTAGAAGTCCTGGAAGGCGCCGGCCAGCCGCTCGCGCCATTCGTCCGCGGGCATCCTGGACAGGTCGGCGCCGTCCACCAGGATGCGCCCGCTGGTGGGGGTGTACATGCGGGCCAGGAGTTTCACCAGCGTGCTCTTGCCGGCGCCGTTCTCGCCCACGACCGCGACCACCGCGCCGGCCGGGAGGTGCAGGTCCACGTCCTCCAGCACGAGGCGGTCGGTGCCGGGGTAGGCGAACGAGACGCGCTCGAGGGTGATGCCGTCCTCGATGCGGTGGGGCACCGGCTGGTCGGCGTCCACGGTCAGCGAGGCGGCGTAGTCCTCCAGCCAGGCGAGGCGGCGCGAGCCGTCCAGCCAGACGCCCCGCAGGAAGCCGATCTCGCCCACGGTCGCGCTGAGGTACGCCGACAGGCGCGAGCCGGCCGCGAGCACGAGGAGCACCTGGCCGGGGGTGCCCTCGATGACCTGGGCGACGAAGACGACGGAGCCGACGAAGGCCGCGCCGAAGATGGCCCAGGCCACGGTGTGCCAGGCGGCGCTGGCCCAGCGCGCGCTGGCGACGGGTCCGTACCAGCGCTCCCACGCCGCACGTCGCCGCGCCACCAGGCGCTGGCCGATGCCGGTGAGGCGCACCTCCTTGCCCGGCGGGGCCGTGGTCGCCACGTCGAACAGGTGGCGGGCGAGGCGCACGGAGGACGCGCCGCGTTCCTCGGCCGCACGTTCCGCGCCGGGGCGCCAGGTGGAGGTGAGGACGGTGGGCAGGGCGAAGAGTGCGAGCGCGGCGAGGGCGGGGTGGATCGAGACGAGCAGGGCGACCGTGATGCCCAGGCGCAGCACCCAGCCGGCCGTGCCGAAGAGCGACATGTACATGTGGTCCAGCACGAACACCTGGTCGCGCAGCACCGCCAGGCGGTCCAGGTAGTCCGGCCGTTCGTGGTGCGCGATGGTGCTGACGGACGCTTGCAACTGCGCCACGTGCGACTCGAGGGCAATGGTGACGCGGTCGCGGAAGCGCCGCTGGGTGCGGTCGCTCACCACGCGCAGGAACCACGTGGCGGTCGCCGAGCCGCCGAGGCCCAGGGCGGACACCACCATCAACGTACGGTCGCCCTGTGTGACGCCGTCTGCGAGGAACATCAACCAGAGGGCGATGAGCGCGTCCGGGAGCGCCGCGAGCAGCGACAGGCCGAAGGCGACCGGGAGCAGCACGGGCTCGGCCTGGTAGCCGCGCTTCAGGGCGCGCCACATGGCGGGGACGGCCGCGGGCAGGTCGTCAGGTGAGGCGGTCACCGCGTGTCGCCTCCTTCCTCGCCGGTAGCGACGGCGGCGTCCTCACCGAAGCGGGACGCCTGCAGCGTGAACATGGTGTGGTAGCGCCCGCGGCGCGCCATCAGTTCCTCGTGGCTGCCGAGTTCGATCACGCGCCCGTCCTCCACCACGGCGATGCGGTCCGCGTGGCGCACGGTGGAGAAGCGATGTGAGACGAGGATGGTGGTGGAGTGGCGGGTGGCGGCGAGGATGCGGTTGAAGATCTCCGCCTCGCCTCGCACGTCCAGTTGCGCGGTGGGTTCGTCCAGCAGCACCAGCCCGGCGCCCTGGGCCACCGCGCGCAACGTCCGCGCCAGGGCGACTCGCTGCCACTGGCCCCCGGACAGGTCGGTGCCGCCCGGGTAGCCGCGCGCCAGCACGGTGTCCAGGTCCGCGAGGTGGTCGGCGAGGTGGTCCGCACCGGCTTCTGCCAGCGCCTGGTGGATGACCTCGTCAGGCGCGCCCGCCGGGGCGACGTTGTCGCGCAGGGGGAGTTCGAAGCGGATGAAGTCCTGGAAGACGGCCGTCACGCGCCCGCGCCAGGAGTCGATCTCGAACTCGCGCAGGTCCACGCCGTCCACCTCGATGCTGCCCTGCTGCGGGTCGTACAGGCGGCACAGCAACTTGGCGAGCGTGGTCTTGCCCGCGCCGTTCTGCCCCACGATGGCGAGCGAGGAGCCGGCGGGGATCACGAGGTCAAGGCCGCGCAGCACGGGCTCCGTGCCGGCGGGGTAGGTGAACGTGACGTTGCGGAAGCGCACCTCGGTGGCGGGGCGGCCCTCGGCGCTGCGGGCGCCCTCTGCCAGGGCGCCGGCGGGGCCCATGAGTCCGCGCAGGCGATGGGTGGCCACGGTGGGTGCGGCGGCGTCGTCCAGGGCCCAAGAGAGGGTGCCGAAGGCGATCATGCTCGCGGTGATCGAGGCCATCGCGAAGGTCGTGAGGCGCCCGAGCGACAGGTCGCCGTTGGCGGCGGAGTCCGCGAGCGACCAGAAGACGACGGCGTTGGCGACGGAGACGATCAGCAGCGCCCAGAGCACCGGACGCTCACGCAGCCTGGTGGCCTGGTAGCGCAGTTCGAACAGGCGGCGGCGCTGGCTGCGGAAGCGATCCACCGTCCAGTCCGCCAGGCCGAACATGCGTAGTTCCTTGGCGGCGGGCGGGTCCACGGCCAGGCGGTAGGTGTAGTCCGCGTGGCGCTGGGCCTCCCGCACCGCCTCGGTCTCCCGGTCGCGCCAGATCGCGCCTTCGCGCAGCAGCCAGTGGGTGGAGGCCCACGCGGCCAGGAGCAGCAGCGGCGCCCACCAGGTGTACTGGAAGAGGATCGCGGCCGCCGCCAGCCCGGCCACGAGTTCGATGAGTCCGCTGGCGATGAAGTCCATGGAGATGCGCATGGGCGGCCCCGTGATGCCGAGGTCGAAGTCGCGCGCCATGGTCAGGTCGTTCGTGAGGGCGGGGTTCTCCAGGTGGCCCATGCCCGGCGGGCGCACGGTCATGTCCGCCAGTTCGTCGTACAGCCACGCCGCGGTGCGGTCGCCCAGGTTGGCGCTGAGGGCCTGGTGCACGGGCGACAGCGTCTGCTGCAGGACGAACACGACGCCGACGAACGTGAGCGGCAGTGCGAGCGACTCGCCACGTTCGACCGCGGCGATGAGCACGCCCATGGTGACGGCGAAGAGGGCGGGGAGCAGGCCGCGGAGGAGCAGGACGCCCCACCAGATGGCCGTGAGCGTCCGGTCTGCACGAGGCAGGGTGGCGAAGAAGCGCCACTCTGGTCGCGCCGCCGCGCGCTGGGTTGCGCGTGCAAACATCGTGCTGCCCTCGATGCTTCGCTGCCGCTTCGGCGCCCGCCCGCCGCTGCCAGCCAGTGTACGAGGGTGGACAACGGGCGTGATGTGGTGAGTGGCACTGGTGGTGGCGAGGGCGGCTTGACGACTTACCAAAAGTAAGTATATGGTTGCATCCACAACGAAACACGCCACAACGAAACACGCCACAACGAAATCCCACAGGGAAACATCCCACAGGGAAACACCAGGGAGGGCCGTCATGCCTGCGGTCACCGTCGACAACATCCTCACGCTGCCTCGCGTCTCCGAGCCGGCCCCGGAGGCGGTGGAGCGCCACGTGCAGTCCGTGACCACGGCCCCCCAGGGCTATGAGGGCGAGGGCTTCCCGGTGCGCCGCGCCTTTGCCGGCGTGCGCCAGGAGGACCTGGACCCGTTCATCCACCTGGACCAGATGGGGGAGGTGGAGTACGCGCCGGGTGAGCCGAAGGGCACGCCCTGGCACCCACATCGTGGCTTCGAGACGGTGACCTACATGATCGACGGCACGCTGCAGCACTACGACTCGAACGGCGGCGGCGGGCTCATCAGCAGTGGCGACACGCAGTGGATGACCGCCGGCGCGGGCATCCTGCACATCGAGACGCCTCCCGAGGAACTGGTGATGTCCGGGGGGCTGTTCCACGGCTTCCAGTTGTGGGTGAACCTGCCGGTAAGAGACAAGTTCCTGCCGCCTCGCTACCAGCACCTGGCCGGTGGTGACGTGGTGCTGCTGGCCTCCGCGGACGGCGGCACGCTGATCCGCCTGATCGCGGGCGACCTGGACGGGCACGAGGGGCCGGGCTCGACGCACACGCCCATCACCCTGCTGCACGCGACCGTCCACCCGGGCGCCCGCCTGCATCTGCCCTGGCGGGAAGACTTCAATGCACTGGTCTACGTCCTGAACGGCGACGGCCGCGTGGGGCCGGAGCGCGCGCGGGTGGGCATGGGGCAACTGGCCCTGCTGGGGCCTGGCGCCGCGCTCACCATCGAGGCGGAGCGGGAGCAGGAGAGCCGCAGCCCGAACCTCGACGTGCTGGTGCTGGGGGGGCTGCCGATCGGCGAGCCGGTGGCGTGGTACGGCCCCTTCGTCATGAACAACCAGCAGCAACTGGCGCAGGCGATGGCGGACTACCGTGCCGGCCGCCTGGGCGCGATCCCGGCGGAGTGGGTGAACAGCCACTAAGGCATCTGGCGGGCGGCGTGAGGTGGATCGGGTAGCCCTCGTGCATTCGCGGGCGGCGGTCCTGCGGCGGGTGGCGACCCTGCGGTGTGTGTCTCCGAGAGGGAACCGCCTCACCGTGTCCCCGGGGGCGAGGGGATGAGGGGCTGGTCTTCGGCTGAGGGGGCCGCGCTGGTCATGGTGCTGCCCGCCAGGTGTTGGGGAGACACGAACAACGCCCCCCGCGTGAGCGGGGGGCGTTGTCCGTCGTCGTCTTCGGGGGAGGAGGCTAGGCGGCCTGGGCCACCTTGAGCGCGCGGTTCAGGCGGGACTTGCTGCGGGCGGCCGCGTTGGGGTGGATGATGTTGCGGCGGGCGGCGCGGTCGAGCGCGGACTGGGCCTCGCGGACGCGCGCGGGCGCGTCGTCGCTGCCGGCGGCGATGGCGGCGCGGGCCTCGCGCAGCGTGCGGGCGGCACGGCTGCGGAAGGGCTTGTTGCGCTCTGCGTGCTGGATGTTCTGACGGACCCGCTTGCGGGCCTGTGCGGTGTTTGCCATCGAAACGTTCCTCCTGAAGACGGACGATCATCGTAGAGTCGCGCTCCGTCAGCGTCTATCCGTCCCTCACGGCCGAGGCGTGGCGAGGAGCGTGGGTGGGTCACGGGCAGGCGGGAGATTGACCGGGGAGGCGCCTCGGGACGATCCTGCCCGCATGGCTAGCCCGGATCGTCCAGACGAGGCCTCCGGGCGTCCCCCCCGGCGCCCCGCCATGCCCAACGGCCCTCCCCACGTATCGCGTAGCCGCCGCGACGACGACGAACCCTCCACGCCTCGAGGGCGCTTCCTCGCCCGCAGTGACCGCGCGCCCAGCGGCCTGAGCATGCTGCTGGGCGCGGCGAGCGTGGTGGCGGCGGGGTTCGTGCTGTCGCGGCTGCTGGGGGTGTTGCGGTCGGTGGTGATTGCGGACGCCTTTGGCACGGAGCCGGACCTCTCTGCGTACTGGGTGGCGTTCCGCCTGCCGGACCTGGTCTTCCAGTTGCTGGCCGGGGCCACGCTCTCGGCGGCCTTCATCCCCACGTTCAGCCGCGTCCTGCTGCGTCATGGCGAGGCGGCCGGCTGGAGGCTTGCCTCGTCCGTGCTGAACCTGGTGGCGATCGCCACGTTCGTGCTTGCGGGTCTGGCGTTCGTGCTGGCGCCTGTCCTTGTGCCGTGGCTGGCGCCGGGACTGGGCGAGGCGACGGGCCGCCAGGAGGAACTGCGGGCGCTGGCGGTGGATCTGACTCGGCTGATGCTGATCTCGCCGCTGTTCTTCGGGATCAGCGGCATGCTGACGGGCATCCTGAACGCGCGGCAGCACTTCCTGGCGCCGGCCTTCGCGCCGGTGCTCTACAACCTGGGCATCATCTTCGGCGCGGTCTTCCTGGCGGAGCCGCTGGGTGTCCATGGCCTGGCGTGGGGCGTGGTGGCCGGGTCCGCGGGGCACCTGCTGGTGCAGGCGCCGGCCCTGCGCGCCGCCCGCATGCGCTGGCGCCCCACGCTGGACCTGGGGTCCGAGGCGGTGCGCGACGTCCTGCGGCTGATGGGCCCGCGCGTGGTGGGGCTGGCGGCGGCGCAGGTCAACTTCCTGGTGATCGTCTTCTTCGCCTCCTTCGTCTCGGACGAGGCGATCAGCGCGATGAACTACGCGTTCCTGATGATGATGCTGCCGGTGGGCGTGATCGGCATGGCGATCTCCACGGCGGTGTTCCCCACGCTGGCGGCGCACGCTGCGGCGCGGGAGGCGGCGGCGCTACGCAGCGCCATTTCCTCCGCGCTGCGGGTGATCCTCTTCCTGGCGATCCCGGCATCCGTGGGACTGGTGCTGCTGGCGGAGCCGGCGGTGCGTCTCCTGCTGGAGCGTGGCGCGTTCGACGCGGGCTCCACGGCGATGGTGGTGGAGGCGCTGCGCATCTTCGCTGTGGGTATTGCGGCGATGTCGGCCACGGAGATCCTGAGCCGCGGCTTCTACGCGCTGAGCGACACGCGGACGCCGGTGGCGATCGCGGTGATCTCCATGGCCCTCAACGTGGCGTTCGCGGCCGTGCTGGTGTCGCCGTTTGGGCTGGGCGGGCTGGCGGGGGCGGCGTCGCTGGCGGCGCTGATCGAGTTCGGTCTACTGGTGCGGCTGCTGGACGTGCGCGTGGGCGGGCTGGAACGGCGCCCGCTGCGTCGATCGGTGGGCAGCACGGTGATCGCCAGCATCGTGATGGCCCAGGTGGTGATCATCGTGCGGCTGCTGCTCGGCGAGGCGGGGCTGGGCACCGGGACGTTCCTCGGCGCGCTGGGTCACATCGTGATTGCGGGGGCGCTGGGACTGCTGGCCTTCGTGGCCATCTCTGGCGCGCTGCACCGAGACGACTACCAACTGGTGCTGCGGCGCCTGGGCCGGTAGGGGCGGCGGGGCGGCCCCCGCAGATTGCGGGGCGCGGTATGATGGTGGAGCCCAACTTCTACAAGGGTGCAGCGCGGAGCCGCTTCGGCGGCTTTTTTTGTGCTGTGCCTTCCAAGGGCTCCCACGGTGGGAGCCGGGGCCGAAGGAGATTTCATGGCTTTCAATGACCGCGAACTGGCCTGTCGCGACTGCGGCGGACCGTTCATCTTTACCGCCGGCGAGCAGGAGTTCTACGCCACCAAGGGCCTGCAGCACGACCCCGTGCGCTGCCCCTCCTGCCGGCAGCAGCGCAAGATGCTGCGCCCCGAGGACCGCGAAGAGACTCCGCGCTTTGGTGTGTACTCGTCCTGGGGTGGGCGCACGCCTCGGCAGTTGCACGTGGCGTCGTGCGCGCAGTGCGCCAAGATGACGGAAGTCCCGTTCGTGCCGCGTGGTGACCGGCCCGTGTACTGCTCGGACTGCTACAACGACATCCGCAAGAAGCAGGAGGCGCAGGAGATCGCGGAGGAGCAGGCGGCCCTGGTCCGTATCGCCACTGCGGCCGGCCGCACTACGGCCCCGCTCGAGAGCGACCAGGACGCTGCCGTTGCGGTGGCCGAGGCGCCAGCCGCTGTTGCGACCGAGGACGCGCCCGAAGGCGAAGCCGCGGCTGCCCCTGACCTCGAGGTTGCGGGAGCAGCGGTAGCCGAGGCGGTAGCGGAAGCCGCTCCCGCTGCGGCAGCCGAGGCGGTCGCGGAAGCGGGGGCTGTCACCGAGGCCGAGGCGGTTGAGGAGCGCCCGGTGGTGCTCGACCCGGACGCCGGCACGATCTAGCCGGCTGCGGGCGGAGGCGTCTGGTGCTGGTAGCCACGTGGAACGTGAACTCTCTGCGCGCGCGGCTTCCGCGCGTGCTGGAGTTCCTGGAGAAGCACCGCCCGGAGGCCCTCTGCCTGCAGGAGACCAAGGTCCACGGCGAGACGTTCCCGCACATGGACCTGATGGCGGCCGGCTATCGCGCCATCGACTACAGCGCCGGCCAGTGGGCCGGCGTGGCGATCCTGGTGCGCGAGGACTGCGAGGTGGGCGAGGACGTGGTGCTCGGCCTGCCGGGCGAGCCTCTGCCAGAGGACGCGCGCTGGGTGGAGGCCACCGTGGATGGGGTGCGCCTGGTGAGCGTGTACGTGATCAACGGCCGCTCGCTGGACGACCCGATGTTCCCGCACAAGTTGACGTTCCTGGAGGCCATGGAGCGGCGCGTGGCGGAGATGTCCACGCCTTACTTGATCAGCGGCGACTTCAACATCGCCCCTGCGGACATTGATCTGTACGACCCGGCGGCGTTCGTGGGCGGCACGCACGTGGCGCCCGAGGAGCGCGAACGCCTGCAGCGCATCCTGGCCCTGGGCGCGGTGGACGCCTACCGGCACCTGGAGCCGGAGGGCGTGAAGTACACCTGGTGGGACTACCGGCAGGGCCACTTCCACCGCGGCTTCGGGATGCGCATTGACCTGGCCCTGGCGAGCGCGGACCTGGCGCCGCGCCTGCGCTCCTGCGCGATTGACCGCGACTTCCGCAAGGGGCCGAAGCCCTCTGACCACGCGCCCGTCCTGGTCGAACTCGCAGACGCCTGAGCGGGGCCTGCCGAGGGCGCTGGAAGCGTCCCGACAATCGTCAGAAAAAGTTCGTGCTACCCCTTCAGGACACGCCAGACCTGCCGATAATCTCGGTGCAGAGTGCGCGTCTCCTCCGTCCACACGGAGGTGGAGGCGTCAGACGAACAGGCAAAGCCGGCGAAAGCCGGTGACGCAAAGGCACGGGCCTACCTCCGCCGCGCGCGGACATGGCCGCCGGCCCGCCGAATCGAGATGCCCGTGTCCGCGCCCGCGTCCTGCACGCCGCCCTCACCACACCCTCGCGTGTTCTCGTGTGTCCTCGTGTGTCCTCGCGCCCGTGCTGCCGGCCGCGCGCGTCGGCTGTGTCGGTTGTGCCTCGACACGTCCGCCATGCGGGTAGCGCGTCGCCTCCACCGCTGCCGGGGGAGGTGACCCTGCCCTGAGCCCGGGGCGTCCGAGCCGCCCAACAGGACGCCCCGGGCTCCTCGTACTGCTGCTTCGTGCCTGAACGGGTTCGGCCGCAGGGCGGCTGGGAATTCCGGGTCTCCGGGTGTCCGGTTGTCCGGCGCGCCTCGAGGCGGCTAGCGGCGGCGGGGCTGGTCCTGCATCCACAGGAACATGTTGAAGCGGGCGATGCGGCGGAAGCGGCGCCAGGCGTTGCGGGCGTTGAGGGGTTCGCGAGGCAACTCCGCGAGTTCGCGGAGCGCCTGGCCGAAGCGGTGCCGCACGGGATAGCCATGTCCCGCCAGGCCCACCTCCGGCGCCTCTGCGGCGAAGGCGCGCAGCATCTCGAGGTAGGCGGCGTCGTCCCGGTTGGCCGCGGCCAGCGACCGCGCGAGGCCGTCGCGGTGCGAGATCACGAGGTCGCCGACGAAGGCGACGCCCCCGTCCCCGGCGTGGCGCATGACGAAGCAGGTGGAGCCGGGGGTGTGGCCGGGCGTGGGGATCGCCTCGATGCCCGGGGCGATCTCGCAGCGGCGGTCGATGGGGATGTGCACGGGAATCGGCTCTTCCGCGGCGAGCGGGGGGAGCAGGCGCTGGGCGATGCCCTGCAGGCGGCCGGTGCGCATGGGCCGGTGCTCCACCTGCCACCCGCCCTCCGACGTCGCCTCGCAGTCGCCGCGTCCGAGGGCGACGGAGGCGCCCAGTGCGCGGGAGACTGCGCCGGCGGCGGAGACGTGGTCGAAGTGGTCGTGGGTGAGCAGGAGGTGGGTGACGGGCGCGTCCCCGGCAATGCGCCGGGCCTGCTCCACGATGGCGTCCGCGCAGGAACGGAAGCCCGCGTCCACGATCACGAACGTGCCGTCTGCGGCACGCGCCAGGTACACGTTGCAACCGCGGGTGCGCTCCAGCCACCACACGCCAGGGACTACCTCGACCGCCACGGTTCGCTTCTTTCGTTCGGGGGGTGTTGTTGTGGGCTAGTTGAGCCGCGCGTCTTCCGGGTACCAGCCGTACATGGCGAGGTCTCCGCGCTGGCGGAGCAGGACATCCCGCCAGAGGGCCTCGGGCTCGGCGGCGAAGGGGTCCAGTGGGTGCGCGTCCACCAGGAACCACGCATCCTCCCCGATCTCCATGTCCAGTTGCCCGGCGCCCCAGCCGGCGTAGCCGTGGAAGATGCGCAGCGCGTCCAGGCGGGCCGCCTCTTCCGGGTCGGCGGCCAGGTTGACCAGGCCCAGGCCTGGGCCTGGGCGTCCGCGGGCAAGGGCGGTCCACCATTCCGGCTCGTCCTGGGGTTCCTCCATGAGGCCGACGCCGAGGAAGGAGGAGCGTTCTACTGGACCGCCGGCGTGCAGCGTCCCCGGCGGCGAGATCAGGCCGTGCCAGTCCGGCACGAGGTGCGCGGCGAGCGCCTCCACCGGGCGGTTCAGCACGATGCCGAAGGCGCCGTTGGCGTCGTGAAAACACACGAGGACCACCGTGCGCTCAAAGTTGGGGTCGTTGAGGAGCGGTGTCGCCACCAGCAGGCGCCCGGCCGCGGATTCCAGCATGCGCCCATCATCGGCGCTGGACGCGGGAAGCGCCAAACATGCGCGTGGCGCGGGGGGCGTCGGGGCGAGGCTCAGGCCTCGCGGCAGGGGGCGCACGTCCCCCGCAGGGCGAGGTGGCGGACACGCGCATGGAAGCCGTGCGCCTGCTGGGCTTCCTGTTCGAGGGAGGCGGCGGCCTGCAGGGAGACCTCCGCGACGTGGCCGCAGTCATCGCAGATCAGGTGGTGGTGCGCGCCGTCCCACTCGAAACGCGCCTCCTCCTGGCCGCTGCGCAGGGCGACCACGAGGCCCGCGCCCTCCAGCGCCTCCAGCGCGCGGTAGACCGAGGAGCGCGCCATGCCGGAGGCCTCCGGCAGTTCGTCCGCGATGTGGGCCTGGATCTGGCCGACCGTGAGGTGGCCGGGGTGGGTGTGCAGGATGTGCGCGACGACTGCTCGGGGCACGGTGCGCCTCAGTCCGCTGGCGCGGATGGCGCGGTCCGTCTCAGCGGTCAGGTGGGGACTCATTGCCCGCCTCTTCTGCGAACGTTCGCAAAAGGATAGTAGCGGGGGATACGGGCGTGCAGACAGTCGGGACGGATCCGGCGTCACGAGGGCAGCGTCACGAGGGAGGTGCGGGCGGGGGCCTACTGGAGCGGGATGGGCGGCATCTCCGGCCTCATCTGGCCGCAAGGGATGTGATCCTGGGAGGGGTGGTCGGGGAGTGCCTGTGGAGAGGCCGGCCTATTGCCGACCTCTCCACAACAACCACTCGGTCGCGCGACATCCTGGCCGGTGCTCGTGGGGGGCATGCGGGGAACCACCACGCGGCGGGTCAGAGTGGCACGACACATCGAGTCGTCCTGACTGGTAGGAAGCACTGGCGGCTACTGCTGCTGGTGCTCCTGGCGGTTGTGCTGTTGCAATTGCTGCTCGGACTCGAACTCGGCCCCGCAGCGTTCGCACTTGCGCTGTTCGCTCTGCGGTTGGTCTACCAAGTTCTCCCCTTTCCCATCCGGCTCACGGCGGTTGTCGTGGCTGGTCGGGCTACTGTGGGTCGCCCTCCATCCCGCTGGCATCACGCGTGCCGGACGGGCATTGCAGATCAGTGGCGCACCCCCGGGCCTGCACGATTTCGTGAGACCCGAGGCCTGCCCGAGGGGGCGCGCCACCGGCTCAGCCGCCGTTGCGCTCGCCCTCGCCCTCGCCCTCGTCCTCGCCCTGTACGGGCTGGACCGTGAGTTCGAAGAGGGATGCGCCCAGGTATCGCCCGGGCGTGTTGGAGACCATGAGGTAGCGTCCGCGCTCCAGCGGGAAGCGCACGGACTCCGCGCCACCGGGCTCAATGCCCATCACCCGTCCCACCACGGAGACGTCCTCTTCACCCAGGGGCTGCTCCACGTGGAACGGCTCGCGGCCCTTGTCCGACAGGCCCACCAGCGCGAAGTCATGCGGCTCGCTACTGGCGTTCTGGATCACGAACGTGACATTGCCCTCTGGAGCCACGTCCGCCATGGGCTCCAGCGAGTCGCCCTTGAAGACGACCACGTACTGCGGTCCGGCGGGGTCGTCTTCGTGCCTGCTGCCAACCATGCGGTCACACTCCCACGCAAGATGTCCTGCCGACCTCGGATCGAACCAAGGATCAGTAGGCACCACGCGCGCTCCGAGGCGCATCAAGACCGGCCAGCGCGAGTTGTGATGATGTTGCATCCAGGGGGCCGCGTCCTGGGGCATACGCACTGCGGGGCCACGGACGGGCGATGCGGGGGGCGTCCGGCTGCTCCGACGCCTCGAGGTCTGGGGTACGACGGGGGTTACGCCTCGAGGGGTTCGTGGAGGGCGTGGCCGGGGGAGTGGAGTCCTTCGCTGGAGACCTCCGGGTCGAGCATGGGGCCGCGGTCCACGCGCTGGCGTGCCTCGTCCAGGGCGCGCTGCACCTGCTCCCAGTCGGGCTCGACCAACTCCATGGAGCGGAGGAAGAGCATGCCCACGCGCGGCTGCACGCCGGTGGCCGCCTGCAGCGCGCGTCCGTAGAGGCCCACCTGCACGATGTAGCGCTGGGCGACCTCCGCCGCGCCGCCGGCGCCCAGGCGGTCGGTCTTGAAGTCCACCACTACCCATGCGCCGGCGGTGTCCCGGTACAGGAGGTCGATCGAGCCGTGGACGGGGATGCCGTCCCAGTCCCAGGCAAAGGGCACCTCGAACAGGGGGGTGGCCTCGGGCTGGCGGAGCGCGGCGGCGAGGTCGCTCGCCTCGAAGCGGTCGAGGATCGCGCCCACCTCGACGGCCACGGCCTGCAGGGTCGCGGCGTCCAGCGCGCGTTCGGCCTCCTCGCGGGCGAGGGCGAGCAGGTCCGGGCGTGCGCCGTCCCGGAACGTGGCCTCGATGGCGCGGTGGGCGACGTTGCCGCGCAGCGTGCCGAGGCCGTCGCCGGCGGCTGCGGCGCCCAGGGCGTACCCCTGCTCGGGTGGCTTCAGCGCCGTGACGGGGGTGCTGGAGCGCAGCGGGATCACGGCCGGCCGGTCGACCAGCGGGGAGAGGTAGTCCTGCTCTTGCTCCGGGGCGGGCGGGGTCCAGCGGCCGGCGCGGGTGTGGCGCAGGTCCGCCGCGCCCACCACGGCTGGATCGCGCATCTCCACGTGGGTGAGGTCCCCCTCCGCCAGGGCGTCACGGACGTCGGCGAACCAGCCTCGGTCGCCCTCGTCGCCGGAGAGGTAGAGGCGGTCGGCGGCCCGGGTGGCGGCCACGTAGAGCAGGCGCAGGTGCTCGGCGTCGTCCGCGCGTCTGTCCAGGTCCAGCAGGAGCGAGTAGAAGGCCGGGCGCAGCCGGCTGCCCTCGCCGTCTCCGGGCGCCAGGGTGAGCGAGATGCCGTCAGCGGACCGCCAGCGCACGGCGTCCCAGGACGGGAAGGTGTCCACGTGCGTCTCCGGCACGAACACGACGGGGAACTCCAGGCCCTTCGCGCCGTGCACGGTCATCAACTGCACGGCCTCCGGGCGGTCCAGCACCGCGGGCCCCTCGCGCGCGGCGAGTTCGTCGCGCCGCTGTTCGAGGTAGGTGACCACCTCGTCGACGGTGTAGCCGGCCAGGCCTCGGACGATGCGGGCGAACTTGCGGAGGTTGGCCACGGCCTGCTCGCCGCCGTCCAGCGCGGCCCACGCGGCCTCGACGCCGGTGGCCTGGAGGGCGTGGTCCAGGACCGCGTCCGGCGTGGCGCGGCCGGCCAGGTCGCGCAACTCCGCCAGCACCGCCGCCGCGTGCTCGCATCGCGCGCGGTCTGCGGGGTCCAGGGCGGCGGCCAGGTCTTCCGGGAGGCGTCGGAGCGTGCGCCAGAGGCTGTGGCCGCGGGCGAGGGCGAGCAGCGTGTCGTCGGCGATCACGAACATGGGAGAGCGCAGCACGCCGGCCAGGGCGATGGCGTCCTCCGGCTCCGCGAGCCAGCGCAGGAGGTTCGTGAGGTCGCGCACCTCCTGGCGGGTGAAGAAGCCGGTGCCGCTGGGCGTGGCGTAGGGCACGCCCACGTCCTCCAGCGCCTGCTCGAAGATGTGGACGTGGGTGAAGCGCCGCAGCAGGATGGCGACGTGGCGGGGTTGGGCGGGTTCGTACGCCTGGGTGCGCTTGTTCCAGACCGGGGCGCCGTGGTCCAGCAGGTGCGCGATCTCCCGTGCGACCAGCGCCGCCTCCAGTTCGCGCCGCCGGTAGTCCGAGGTCCTGCCACCGTCCGCGTCCTTGCGGGCGATGGGCATGACGGTGAAGTACTCGCCGTCCGGCTCGGATCCGCGGCCTGCCAGGGGTTCCATGGTGGCGGCCTGGTCCGGATCCGCCGTGAAGACGCGCTCGAAGAGTTCGTTGAAGCGGTCCACCAGGCCGTCGTGGGTTCGGAAGGAGCGGGTCAGCGGCAAGAGCCGTCCACCGCGTCCGGACACCTCCGTGCGCAGGGCGTTGAACTGCGCGACGTCCGCGCCTCGGAAGCGGTAGATCGACTGCTTCGCATCGCCCACGAGGAAGAGCCACGGCCGCGGCGGCTCGTCTGCGGCGCCGGCTGCGGCCTCCGGCTCATTGAGGCCGAGCATGCGCATGAAGAGGTCTGCCTGCACGGGGCTGACGTCCTGGGCCTCGTCCACCATGAGGTGGCGGAAGCGCTGGCGCGTCTCGCGGGCGACCTCCGGGTGGTCGCGCAGGAGGGCGACGGCGCGGGTCTCCAGATCCAGGAAGTCCAGCGCATGGCGCTCCCGCTTCGCGGCCTCGTAGCGGTCGCAGGCGTCCAGGAAGATCGCGCGCACGCCCACCAGCGCCTCCAGGGCGGGTGCGTCGTGCTCGTTCCACGCGGGGATCCTCGCGATCTCCTCCACGGTGTCCTTGAACACCTTCATCGCGTCCTTGGCCAGCATGTCCGGTGAGCCGGGCGCGCGGCTGCCGGACTGGCGGTTGACCGCGCTCGCGGCGGTGCGCGCGCACGCGAGCCACTCGCCGGGGGCGTCGTAGCAGGCGAGGACGTCTTCCACCACCACGCTCAACCGGCCGCCCACCAGCGAGCGCTGGGCGCGCACCTGAACCATGGCGGCCTCTGCGCGGGCGCGGAGCGGTTCCGCCTGGCCGCCGAAGACCTGGTCCAGGCGGCGGCGGACGTACGCCTCCCAGCCGGCGGGATCGCCCATCGCCTCGAACGCGCGGCGGACGTCGTCCCGGTTGGCGACGAGCATGGGGAGGAGGCGTTCGGTGTGGAAGGCGCTGAGGGCGCCCATGGCCTGCGTGCGCTCGTCGCCCGCCTCGGCGGCCTCGTCCACGGCGGCGCGGCTGGCGGTGTGGCGCAGCAACTCGGCCTCGTCCTCCGGCAGCACCACGGCGGACGGGTCGATGGCGGACTCCACGGGGTGCTCGCGGAGCAGCCGCAGGCAGAGCGAGTGGATCGTGCCGATGACGGCCTCGTCCAGGTCGGCGCGGTGATCGTGCAGCGCGGTGCGCTCCATCACGGCGCGGCGGACGCGGTCACGCATCTCTGCGGCGGCGGGATCGGTGAAGGTGACGGCGGCGATCTCCGGCACGCGGCAGGCCTGCAGGAGGGCGATGTAGCGCTCCACGAGGACGTGCGTCTTGCCGCTGCCTGCCCCGGCGCTGACGGCGATGTCGCAGTCGTGCGCGTCCAGGATGGCGGCCTGCTCCGGGGTGGGCTTCACGCGTCCCACTCCTTGCGCCGGGAGGTGTGTCCCACGCGGCAGATGTGCTGGAAGGCGCAGTAGGACGGGCACGGATCCACCACCGGCCCCACCTGGAAGCGGCCCTCACCCGCCCGCTCGCGCACCTCGAGGGCGATCGTGGTGGCGTGGGTGATCAGCGCATCCTCCGCGGGCTTGGCCGTGTCCAGTTGCCACGGCTTCTCGTCCGGGCGCAGGTAGACGTACTCCGCCACCACGCGGTCCACCTCCGGATAGCGGACTCGGGCGCCCAGGGCGTACCACTGCAACTGCACCTTCAGGCCGTCGTCCACGTCCGCGCGCTTGATGCCGCGACCGGTCTTGTAGTCCACGATGCGGGCCACGCCCGGCCCCAGGTCCAGACGGTCCGTGCCCACCAGCATGCGCATGGGCGGATCCGCGCCCGGTGCGTCCACGACCTCCCGCGTCTCGAGGCCGGCCACGCGCTCCAGGTAGGGCGGCCAGGCCGCCGCCTCTGCGCGCAGTTGGCGCTCGATGCGATCCAGGGTGTCCGCCATCTCGTAGCGCCAGAGCGCGGCGCGGCCGAAGGAGTGCTCCTCCGGCGCGCGCTCCCAGATCTCTGGGGCTACCTGGCGCATGGTGGCCACGGTGCGGTCGATGGTGGAGTGGTCCAGCGGCAGGCCCTGGTCCATCAGGGGGCGGAGGGCCTCCTCCAGGATCTTGTGGATGACCGTGCCGCGCGCGGCGGCGTTGGCGGACTCCTGCTCTTCGCCCAGTTCGCTCAGGTGCAGGCCGTAGCCAGCGAAGAAGTGGAACGGGCATCCCTGGTACGACTCGATGCGGCTGGCGCTCCAGGTGGCGTCTGCGTCCAGCACGCCCGGCAGCGACACGGGCTGCCCCAGGTGGTGCAGTGCGCCTTCGAACCGCCCGGCGTGCTCCCACGACCGCCGCCGCTGCTCCACCCACGCACCGAGGCGCACCACGTGCCACGCCTCGAACCCGCGGGGGCGGCGTCGCTCGCCGTCGCGCCAGCCGCGTGCGAGCGTGAGCGCGAGTTCGCGGCGGGAGGCGGCGTGCTCCGCGGCGGTCTCGGCGGGGACGTTCGCGATCGCCTCGGTGGCGCTGGCGAAGTAGTAGGAGGCCGCCACCGGGCGTCCGGCGGCATCCAGGCGCGGGCGCCAGAGCGAGGTCACGGCTTCGGCGCGTGAGACCACTGTGCGCCACAGTTCGTCCTCCGTGGCGCGCGCCTCCGGTGGCAGGGCGAACCCCGCCGCGGTGAGGCGCTCGCGGGCGCGGCGGTCCAGCAGCGACGGACTGCCGCCGGGCGCGGGGAACTCGCCCTCGGCGAGCCCGCCGGCGTAGAGCGCGTGGAAGCGCAGGCCGTGCAGGCTGTGCATGGGCGCCAGCAGCACGCCGCCCGCCTCCCGCAGCAGCGTGGCCGGGCGATCCAGGCGTTCCTCCAGCGTGTCCACGAAGCGGTCGAAGGGGACGGGGGTCTCGTCCAGCGCCTCTTCCACCACGTGGAAGGCGGTCAACTCCGCGCGCAGGGCGCGGATGTCGCTGTCCAGGCCGGGGTACCCCTGTACGTGCGTGCGCACGAGGCCGCCCGGGCCGAAGAGGGCGGCGTCCACCGCTGCGGCGTGCTGCGCCGGGGTGCGCGCCGGCGGCGCGAGCAGGGCGTCCAGGTCCGGCAGCATCGCGCGGAGCGCCGCCTCTGTCGCCCGTAGGCGCTCGCGGTAGCCCTCGCTGGTGGCGGCCTCGGCGCGCCGGTGGAGCGTCTCCGCCAGGTCGCCCAGGCGTTTCCGGCCGGACCAGAGTTGCGCGCGGCGCGCCACCTCCGTCAGGTGGTCTGCGGTGTCGGACTGCACGCGCCAGGGGGCCCAGTTCAGGAAGCCGGAACGGAGCGCGTCCGCCAGGTGCTCCGCGCGCCACCCACGTGCGCCCAGGCGCAGCAGGCGCAGCACCCACATCCCGAACGGGCGGTGGGTGAGGCGCTCCGCGGCGGCGGGGTCGAGCGGCAGGTCAAACTCCGCGAACACGCGTCGCGCCAGCGTCAGGTGTGGCGTCATTTGCCGGAACGTGACCGCGAAGTCCGAGGGCCGCAGCGACTCGTCCGCGGCCAGCCGCGCCTTGATCGAGCGGGCGATCTCGCGCAACTGCGACTCCGCGTCGGCCGCGGTTGCCGCCTGCACGGTGGCCTCCCCGGCGCTGCCGGTGCGGGCCGGGAGGGCCTCCAAGCGCAGCGAGGGCACGCGTTCGGCCAGGCGCTCCGCCGTCCATTGCGCGCGCGGCCCGGACTGCGGGTCGAGCGCGACAACCACCTCGGCCCGTCCGGCCATGGCGGCGACCAGGTCCACCTCGCCGGAGCGCAGGAACTGCACGCCGTCCACGAGTACGAGGCCGGGCAGTAGGAGGCTGGGCAATACGAGTCCGGGCGGCACGGGCCCGGGCGCTCTGGCCGGCGCTGAGTCGCGCATGACGGCGGCCGCACGGGCGGCGGACTCGCGCGGGTCGTGCCAGCCGCGCTCGACGAGTGCGGCGCGGTAGGCCTGGTAGATGTCGGCGAGCGCGGTGAGGTCTGCGTGCGCGGACGTCTCCGCGGCGCCTCGGAACGCGGCCGGGTCCACGCCCTCCGCGACCAGGTCGCCCACGGCGCGTCCGACCAGGGCATGCAGGCCGGGTGTGTGTGCGATGGGGGCGAAGCGTGCGGCGCCGCCAGCCCGGATGCGCTCGTCCGTGACGCGCCGCAGGAGTTCGGCGGCCACCTCGGACGGGGCGAGGCCGGAGGCGTGGCGTCTCGCGAACATGGTGATGGGGACGACGTCCAGCCCGAAGGCCACGCCGCCGCCGTCCACGAGGCGACGCCGGAACTGGTCTGCGTGGCGCATGGTGGGAACGAGCACCAGCAGCGGCGTCAGGAGGTCCGTGCCGGCCTGCAGGTGCGCGCGCGCAGCCTGGACCAGTCGCCCGGTCTTGCCGCTGCCCGTGCCGCCCGTGATGAGAGTGAGCCCCGCCATCGTGCGCAGCCTACTGCACCGGGGGCGCCTGCGACCGTCTCGGTGGCACAGAGAGGTGGCACAGAGAGGTGGCACAGGGGTTCGCTCCCGTCCGCCTCGACGGGGGCGGCGCGCGGACGCCGAGGGGCCTCGCGGGTACCATGAGGGCGACAGACGCGGCGGGATCGGGAGGCGGCGTGGGCCCGGACGGCTTCCCCACGGTGGGCATCGTCGGTGGCGGGCAACTCGCTCGCATGATGGTGCAGGCAGCCATCCCGCTGGGCATCCATGTGCGCGTGCTGGCGGAGCGCCCGGAGGACTCCGCCGCCCGCGTCGCGCCCGCGGTCGACCTCGGCGCACCCGATGACCCCGAGGCGCTCGTCGCCTTCGCCGGGCGCTGTGACGTGGTGACGCTGGACCACGAACTGGTGGACCTGGAGGCGCTGGAGACGATCATCGCTGCGGGCGGGGTGGTGCGCCCCGGCCCGTCCACGCTGGAGTTCGCGAAGGACAAACTCCACCAGCGCATCCGCTTCGCCGCCGCCGGCCTGCCCGTCCCGGAGTACGAGCCCGTGGCGGATGCCTCCAGTATTGAGCGCTTCGCTGCGCGCCTCGGCTGGCCGGTGGTGGCCAAGGCTCAGCGCGGCGGCTACGACGGCCGCGGCGTGTGGGTGCTCGCCGACGCCGCGAGCGCGCACGGCCTGGTGGAGGCGTGCGCGTCCCGAGGCGTCTCGCTGCTGGTGGAGGAGTTCGTGCCCATCGCCAATGAACTCGCCGTCCTCGTGGCGCGGCGTCCCGGCGGCGAGCGCGTGACCTACCCGGTGGTGGAGACGGTCCAGCGCGACGGCATCTGCCACGAGGTGATCGCGCCGGCCCCCCTCGACGAGGCGGTCACGGAGGAGGCCCGGCGCATTGGGGAGCGCGTCGCGGAGGTGACGGAGGCCGTGGGCGTGATCGCCACGGAGTTGTTCTGGACGCAGGACGGCCGCGTGCTGGTGAACGAGGTGGCGACGCGGCCGCACAACTCCGGCCACTTCAGCATCGACGGCGCCGCCACCTCGCAGTTCGAGAACCACCTGCGCGCCGTCCTGGACTGGCCGCTGGGCCCGACCGACCTGCGCGCGCCGGCGGTGGTGATGGCGAACCTACTGGGCGCGGACAGCGAGTCGCTGGCGCCGAGGCTTGCCGAGACGCTGCGGGAGGAGCCGCGCGTCCACCCCTACCTCTACGGCAAGGGCGTGCGTCCGGGCCGCAAGGTGGGCCACGTGAACGCGCTGGGGGACGATCCCCACGAGACACGCGAGCGTGCGGTGCGGGCCGCGGCGCGCCTGACTGGACGCCTGGTCCCCGGGGGCACGCAGTAGCATCTCGTCGACTCTGACAGGACAGCGACAGTGACAGGGACAGTGACAGCACGGCGAGCGGAGGACACGATGGCTGACGAGAACACAGCGCCCGCGCCCGCTCCCATGCCCGCTCCCATGGCCGCTCCCATGCCTCGGCCCGTGGTGGGCATCGTGATGGGGAGCGACTCCGACCTGCCGGTGATGCGCGAGGCGGCGGCGGCGCTGGACGAACTCGGCATCCCGCACGAGGTGCGCGTGCTCTCTGCGCATCGCACTCCCGCCGCCATGCTGGAGTACGGCCGCACCGCCGCGGACCGAGGCCTGCGCGTGCTGATCGCCGGGGCGGGCGGCGCGGCGCACCTACCGGGCATGATCGCCTCGGTGACGCCGCTGCCGGTGGTGGGCGTGCCGGTGCCGCTGAAGTACCTGGACGGCCTTGATTCGCTGCTCTCCATCGTGCAGATGCCCGGCGGGGTGCCCGTGGCCACGGTGGCCATTGGCAATGCGCGCAACGCCGGACTGCTGGCGGCGCGCATCCTGGGCGCCTCGGACGAGGCCGTGCGCGGGCGCGTCCAGGAGGCGCAGCGCGCGCTGGAGGCGATGGTGGCGCAGAAGGACGAGGGCGTGCGCCGAGAGTTCCCGAACCGCACGGAATAACCGGCCGGCCTCCGGAACACGGGACGTACGGGCAACCTCAAACGTGACGCGGCCTGCGAAGATACGCGCACGGTGACGCCGCCTCACGCGTCAGGGTCGCCCGAAGGAGGTCCGCCATGGCTGACGGTTCCGGCCAGAAATTCTGCATCATCATCGTCCCCTCGTCGGACGGCGACCGGCTCCTGAACCGCATGGCCGAACTGCGCTTTCCCGCCACGCGAGTCGGCTCGACGGGTGGGTTCCTGAAGCGGGGCAGCGTCACGGTGTTCTCCGCGCTGGAAGAGCATCGCATTACCGAACTGGTGAACCTGCTGCACCGCGAGTTCCCGGAGGCGGTGGAGTCCATGCCCGCGGCCTCGCTGCCGTTCATGGACGACATGGACGTGACGCCGGCGGCGAATGTGCAGGTCCGGGTGGGCGGCGCCGTGCTCTTCGTGCTGCCGCTGGACCGGATGGAACGCGTCTAACGCGCTCGATTCCGCCCGGCAGCGGGCCGGCGTGGCGCCGAGGGACGGCTCGCGACTGGCCGAGGCGTGATCGAACATGCATCATGGCCGTGCCCCGGTAGGCAGGGAGCACTGCTGATGTCCGTCCTTCAATCCGTGGAACCGCGCGCGCATGACTCGCTGGACTCCGGCGCGGTCTATGCCGGGACGACGGTGGTCGCTCCCACCACCGGCCGAAGGCCGCGAGACTCGTGAGCGCCTGGCCGGAGGAACTCCTCCCTCACATGGACACGTTGATCGAGGTGGGCGAGGACCTGTGGACGGCGGGCCTTGTGGCCACGCACGGCGGGAACCTCTCCGTGCGCTGGCGGCAGGGCGCGTTGGTGACGGAGACCGGCGCCATGCTGGGCCGCCTGTCGCATGACCACTTCGTGGCGGTGGACTCGCGCGGGCGGCCGATGAACCACGGCCCGAGCGACCGGCCCTCCAGCGACACGGCGATCCACCTCGCCACGTACGCCCGTGTGGCGGAGGCGGGCGCGGTGGTGCATGCCCACCCGCCGTATGCCGTGGCGCTCTCGCTGGACTGGGACGCGATCACCCCACCCAACCTGGAGGGCCAGTTGTTCCTCCGTCGCGTGCCGGTGATCGATGTGAAGTGGGAGACCTCGGCCGAGCCGATCGCGGAGGCGCTGGCGACGCAGCCTCTGGTGGTGACGCGCGCCCACGGCGTCTACGCGCGCGGGGCCACGCCCTGGGACGCCCTGAAACTGGTCTCCATCCTGGAGGAGTCCGCCACCATCCTCACCCTGGCCGGGCGAGGGTAGTCCTGGGGCTGCGATGCGCCACCGGTGAGGCGGTGTTGCGGGGCGGGTGGGGCGGTCGGGTGGTGGGGCGGTCTGACATGGCTGTCACATGGCTCACGCGCGGCGGGTGTCTGACCGCGACGTGCTGACTGCACCCCTCCGTGGAGGTGCAGTCAGCCGTCCTGGCGCCCGGGGCTACGCGTAGACCAGGTGTCGGTCGATCAGGGCGCGGGCGATGATGGTGCGCTGAATCTCGGAGGTGCCTTCCACGATCATCAACTGGCGGGCGTCTCGGTAGTGGCGCTCCAGCGGGTGGTCTTCCATGTAGCCCTGGCCCCCCAGGATCTGGATCGCCTCGCTGGCGACGCGGTTGGACATCTCCGTGGCGAAGGCCTTGGCCACGGAGAGCATGTGGCCGTCCGCAGGGCCGAAGCGGCCCTGGTCCACGAGCCAGCAGCCCTGCAGCACCAGTAGCCGCGCCGCCTCGATCTCGATGGCCATGTTGGCGAGTTTGAACTGGATCGCCTGCAGGTCGGTCAGCGGGCCGCCAAACGCGCGGCGCTCGCGGGCGTAGTTCAGGGCGTACTCCGTGGCGCCCTCCGCCAGGCCGACACCGCGCGCGCCCACGGTGGGGCGCAGGGAGTTAAGGGTGGCGAGCGGGCCCTTCATACCGATGGGCTCGCCTCCCACCATCGCGTCGTGGGGGACGCGCACGCGGTCGAACGTGAGGACGCCCGTGGGGACGCCTCGGACGCCCATCTTGCGGTCGATCGAGGTGACCTCGAAGCCGGGGGTGGTGGTGGGGAGGACGAAGGCGGCGAGGCTGCGGGGATCCGGGTAGTCCGTCTTGGCGAAGACGATCACCTGGTCCGCGTTGGGGCCGCCGGAGATGTACTGCTTCTGGCCGGTGATCACCCATTCGTCGCCGTCGCGCTCGGCGCGAGTCTGGAGGTTGGCTACATCCGAGCCGGCGTCCGGCTCCGTCAGGCAGAATGCGGCCTTGATCTCGCCGCGGGCCACCGGGCCGATGAAGCGCTCCTGCTGGTCCGGCGTGCCGAAGAACTTGATGGTGTGGGTGGGCAGGCTGGAGAGCAGCAGCATCAGGCCGGCGCTGCAGTCGAACTTCGCCACCTCCTCGATGGCGAGGCCGAGCGACATGAGGCCGGCGTCCGCGCCTCCGACCTCACGAGGCAGGGTGATACCGAGCAGGTCGGCGCGCTTGAAGGCCTGGAAGTAGTCCTCCGGGTACTCCGCCGTGCGGTCCACCTCGGCGGCGCGGGGTGCGATGACCTCGCGCGCTACGCGACGCGCCGAATCGCGGATCAGGGTGTGCTCCTCAGAGAGGGCGAAGTCCATCGGGGGGGCCTCCAGGCTCGTACGCACAACAGCGCCTCGGATCATGGTGTGTGAAGCGCGGGACGCAGGCTACAGGATGGCCTGCTTAGGTTCCGTCTGCGCGCATCGGCGCCGTGATGCGTCCATGCGTGCGTGATGATTGCGGGCGTGTGGCGCGCCACCGTACTCTCCTCAGCCTGCGGCGGGGGCTGTGGCCTCAGCCTGCGGCGGGGCTGTGGCCTCAGCCTGCGGCGGGGGGCTGTGGCCTCAGCCTGCAACGGGGGCTGTGGTGATCCGGGGGGCTGCCTCGGAGTGCGGAGCGTGCTGGTGCGAAGCCTGCCCGGAGTTGCTGGTGTCGCCGGGCTGGGGGGCACCGGCGCTGGCCTGGTGGCGTTGGTGCTGGTGCTCGTGCTGGCGGTGCAGGGGGCCCTGCTGCAGCCCGTGGCGGCGCAGGTGGCGCCGGAGGACACGCCGCTGCGCCTGCGCTGGACGTGGCCGGGGCCGGTGACGTTCTGCGCGGACTCCTCCGTCCTTCCCGCCGGCGTCACGGCCGAGGCCTTCCGGGGGTGGGTGCAGCAGGCCATGGACGCCTGGAACGCCACCGAGGCGGACGTGGAGTTGCGCCTGACCGCCGCCCCCTGCGCCCGCGCCACTGGCAACCTCCGCAATGAGGTGGGCTTCGAGACGTACCGGGAGTCGCCCCGGGAGGTGGGGCGCGCCTATTCCACCACGCAGGGCGGCACGCCGGTGGAGGGCGACATCACCCTGCGGCTGAACTGGGAGACGTCGGCGCACTGCCGCATCTCCACGCTGGTGCACGAGTTCGGGCACATCCTGGGTTTTACGCACTCCGAGTGGGGCACGGACATCATGGGCTACGGCCCGTGCGGCGTGCTGCAACCCTCCGCGCAGGAGGTGGCGATGCTGGTGGCGGGGTACGGGAGGCGCGCCTCGCCCCTGGCGCTCGCATCGACGCCTCCGTCCGCTGGCAGGCTGACGCTGGGGGCCGACCGGCGTGTCTACCCCGCGCAGCAGGGGGCGTACTACTTCGAACCGGCGGTAGCGGTGACCGGGGGTGGGGCGCTGGTGCTGCGTGCGCCGGAATGCTTCACCTCTGCTGCGCCGGACGACGACGAATGCACCTCGGAGACGTCGCTGCCGTCCGGCTACTGGCCGGCGGCGCAGCGGCAGAGCCCGCTGCCGGAGGTGCCGCTGGGGCAGGGCCGGGCCACGGTGCGCACGGCGGCGTCGCTGGGGCACCTGGCGCGACCGCTGGCGGCCTGCAACGCGCTGGGCTGCGCTGCGGCGGTGGACGTCCGCGCGGGCGAGGTGCGGGTGGGCGGCACGGGGGTGGACTTCGCCTACCTGGTGCATCCGCTGGCGGAAGGGGGCGTCTCCGTGCAGGTGGCCAACGTCTCCTTCTTCGCGCCGCCGAACTTCCTGGACGTGGCCGCGACCTTCGAGGTGCGCACGCCCGGCGTGAACGGCCCGGCCGGGCGGCTCGCCTCGTGCGTGCTCTCGCTGGGGGAGGTGTGCGAGGTGACGGGGAACTGGGGCGGCTCGGACCTGGAGGTGGTGCTGGCTGTGGCGGCCACGGACACCCGCACGGGCGTGCGGGTGGCCTCGGTGCGGGCGCTGGCGGTGGAGCCGGAGGGGTCGCGGCCGGTGGCGGGGGCGGGGTCGGGTCCGGTCTCGGCGCCGCTGCCGGCGAGCGGCCTCGCGCTGGTGGTCTGGAACGGCGGTCCGGTCTCCCTGGCGGAGCAGGATCCGAGGATCGGCGCCATCTTCGTGACGGGGGCGGGGGTGTTTGTGGGCTACGTGGTGGGTGCGCCGACGTTCGTGAACGCGGCCTTCCTGGCGCAGGTAGGGCCGGATCTTGGGGCGGGGACGGTTGTGATGGTGGTGGTACGGTAGGGGGCGAGGCGGGGTCGGCGCTCGGATTCCCTGGGTGCGGGGGTGAGCATGGGCGAATCTCACGCGTTGACAGCAGCGAGCCAGGTGCCTACGGTTGTCATTCTGCTCAAGTGGGCGTACACTTCAGGTTGCGTGGGGCGCTGTCAGAATCACGGTTACGAGGCGTAGGACTCCCCGACGGCACAATGGGCCGGGTCGGGGTTTCACTGTGTCCGGGCTTCATTGGACCTCGGTAGGTTCGTGGACGCCTCGGGATCGCTGTCTTCAGGCCGTGCCGAGCAGCCGCTTTTTCCACGCACAGGACTCGTAGATCAGCACCCCTCGGCCGCGGGATTGCCCGTGGCGCGAGTTGGTGAAGGGGAGCACCTGTTGGCCAGCAACCGTCGCCTCGTCGTCTCGAACCGCCACATTCCCACCGCCCGCCGGGTGTTCGGGACGAATGCGCCCGAGATGGAGATGCCGAACCTCATTGACATGCCGCGCCGCTCGTACGAGCGGTTCCTCCACGAGGGGCTGCGCGAACTGTTCAACGAGGTCTCGCCGATTGAAGACTTCACCGGCGGCCGCATGGAACTGAGTTTCAAGGAATACCGCTTCGAGGAGCCCAAGTACTCCGAGGCGGAATGCCGCGACCGCGAGCGCACCTACGCGGCGCCCATGCGCGTGCGCGTGGAACTGCTGGTGAAGGAAAGCGGCGAGGTCAAGGAGCAGGAGATCTTCATGGGCGACGTGCCCATGATGACCGGCCACGGCACCTTCATCATCAACGGCGCGGAGCGGGTGGTGGTGTCCCAGTTGGTGCGTTCGCCTGGCGCCTACTTCACGGCGGACATTGACCCGGCCACCGGTCGCAAGTTGACCGGCGCCAAGTTGATCCCGAACCGCGGCGCCTGGCTGGAGTTCGAGACTTCCACGCGTGACGTGGTCTCCGTGAAGGTGGACCGCAAGCGCCGTATCCCGGTCTCCGTGCTGCTGCGCGCGATCGACATTGAGGACGGCCTGACCGACGAGGAGTTGGGCACGGACGAGCGTGTCCGCAAGTTGCTGGTGGAAGTGGACAACAACGAGGACCACTCCTACCTGGACGCCACGCTGGCCAAGGACGCGACCACCAACAAGAAGGAGGCGCTGGAGGAGTTCTACCGGCGCCTGCGCCCCGGCGACCCGCCAACGGCGGACAACGCCCGGGAACTGATCGAGACGCTGTTCTTCGCTGACCGTCGCTATGACCTGGGCACGGTGGGCCGCTACAAGTTGAACAAGCGCCTGGCGTTGGTGGATGCGCCAGAGCAGCGCACGCTGCGCCGCGAGGACATTGTGGCGATCATCCGTCGCATCATTGACATCAACAACGGCCGGGGCACGGCGGACGACATTGACCACCTGGGCAACCGCCGGGTGCGCTCGGTGGGCGAGTTGATGCAGAACCAGTTCCGGGTGGGCCTGCTCCGCATGGAGCGGGTGGTGCGCGAGCGCATGACGATCACGGATCCGGACGAGGCGACGCCCTCCGCCCTCATCAACATCCGCCCGGTGGTGGCGGCGATGAAGGAGTTCTTCGGCGGGTCGCAGTTGTCGCAGTTCATGGACCAGATCAACCCGCTGGCGGAGATCGCGCACAAGCGGAAGTTGTCCGCGCTGGGCCCGGGCGGCCTGTCGCGTGACCGCGCCGGCTTCGACGTGCGTGACGTCCACCACAGCCACTACGGCCGCATCTGCCCGATTGAGACGCCGGAGGGCCCGAACATTGGCCTGATCGGCTCGCTGGCGACCTACGGGGTGGTCAACGACTTTGGCTTCATCGAGACGCCGTACCGCGTGGTGCAGCACGAGATCTCCAAGAACTTCAACCGCCAGTTGGAGAGCCGTATCCCCACGGAGGACGTGCAGTCGGCCACGGGCAAGGTGCTGGCGCGGGGCGGCGAACTGATCGACGAGGACACGGCTCGCGCGCTGGCGGACGCTGCGGACGACACGATCTCCGTCATGCCCTTCATCACCGATGAGGTGGTGCTGCTGGATGCGCACGAGGAAGAGAAGTTCCGGATCGCGCAGGCCAACTCCAAGGCGGACGAGCACGGGAACCTCTACGAGGCGCGCATTGAGGTCCGCCACGGCGAGGACTACTCCGTGGCGAACCCGCTGGACGTGGACTACATCGACGTGTCGCCTCGGCAGATCGTGTCGGTGGCGGCGGCGATGATCCCGTTCCTGGAGCACGACGACGCGAACCGTGCGCTGATGGGCGCGAACATGCAGCGCCAGGCGGTGCCGCTGCTCCGCCCGGAGGCGCCGCTGGTCTCCACGGGCATTGAGTCTGCGGCGGCGGCGGACTCCGGCCAGGTGATCAAGGCGGAGGAGGACGGGGAGGTGCTGGGCGCCTCTGCGGAGTTCCTGCGCGTGCGCTACGTCTCCGGCCGGGAGGAGTCCTACCCGCTGCTGAAGTTCGTGCGCTCCAACCAGGGCACGTGCATCAACCAGCGCCCGGTGGTGGCGAAGGGCGAGCGCGTCCGCAAGGGGCAGCCGCTGGTGGACTCCTCCTCCACGGACGAGGGCGAACTGGCGCTGGGCCAGTCCATCCTGGTCGCCTTCATGTCCTGGGAGGGTCTGAACTTCGAGGACGCGATCATCCTGAGCGAGAACATCGTCCGGGACGACAAGTTCACGTCCATCCACATTGAGAAGTACGAGGTGGAGGCGCGCGACACCAAGTTGGGCCCGGAGGAGATCACCCGGGACATCCCCAACGTGGGCGACGAGGCGCTGCGTGACCTGGACGAGGAAGGCATCATCCGCGTGGGCGCGGAGGTGCGCGAGGGCGACATCCTGGTCGGCAAGATCACGCCCAAGGGCGAGACCGAACTGACCCCGGAGGAGAAACTGCTCCGCGCGATCTTTGGGGAGAAGGCTCGCGAGGTGAAGGACACCTCGCTGCGCGTGCCTCACGGCGAGCGCGGCAAGGTGATCGACGTCAAGGTCTTCCGTCGCGAGAACGACGACGAACTGCCGGCGGACGTCAACATGATGGTCCGTGTCTCCATCGCCCAGAAGCGGAAGATCACCGAGGGCGACAAGATGGCGGGCCGCCACGGCAACAAGGGCGTGGTCTCCAAGATCATGGCGGTCGAAGACATGCCATACCTGGAGGACGGCCGCCCGGTGGAGACGATCCTGAACCCGATCGGTGTGCCGTCGCGCATGAACGTGGGCCAGGTGCTGGAGACCCACCTCGGGTGGGCCGCCTCCACGCTGGGCTGGCGCGCGGTGACGCCGGTGTTCGACGGCGCCTCGGACGAGGACATCACGGACGCACTGGCGCTGTCGTGGCTGGCCATCCAGGCGGGCGCGGTGGAGACGGCGGCGTCGTACTCCTCTGACGACACGTACGGCCAGCGGGTGGACGGCGCGGCGCTGGAGGCCTACCTGAAGGAGGCCGGCTACGACCCGGAGGAGACGCTGCGCGGCGGCGTCCCCGGCACGGTCACGCGCGCCTCGCTGGAGATCTGGCTGGAGGGCCTGGGCGAGAAGAACGTCCGGCGTCTCTCTGAAGACAACATGCGCGACCGCGTCCGAGAGGTCGCGGAGCGCACGAATGCCTCGCCGCCTGTGTGGGGCAAGCAGGTCCTGTACGACGGCCGCACGGGCGAGCCGATCGACCAGCCGGTCACGGTTGGCTACATGTACATGCTGAAACTGATCCACCTGGTGGACGACAAGATCCACGCCCGCTCCACGGGCCCCTACTCCCTCATCACCCAGCAGCCGCTGGGGGGTAAGGCGCAGTTTGGTGGCCAGCGCTTCGGCGAGATGGAAGTGTGGGCGCTGGAGGCCTACGGGGCCGCTCACGTGCTGCAGGAAATGCTGACCGTGAAGTCGGACGACATTGTGGGCCGAGTGAAGACATACGAAGCCATCGTCAAGGGCGAGAACACCATGGAGCCGGGCGTGCCCGAGTCTTTCAAGGTGCTTGTCAAGGAACTCCAGTCGCTGGGCCTCAGCGTGGAGATCCTGAACGACGACGAGGAAGACGTGGGCTTTGGAGACGATGATGGCGACGCGCTGCCGCGCCTTGGCATCAACCTCTCCGGCCGCGAAACCCGGGAGGACTAAATGCTCGAGGTCAACGACTTCAACGCCATCCGGCTGTCCCTTGCCTCCCCATCCCAGATCCGCTCCTGGTCATACGGTGAGGTGACCAAGCCGGAGACGATCAACTACCGCACGCTGAAGCCAGAGAAGGATGGGCTCTTCTGTGAGCGCATCTTTGGCCCGGTGCGTGACTTTGAGTGCCACTGCGGCAAGTACAAGCGTGTCCGGTACAAGGGCATTGTCTGTGACAAGTGCGGGGTGGAGGTGGCGCGCTCCAAGGTGCGCCGCGAGCGCATGGGGCACATTGCCCTGGCGGCGCCGGTCACCCACATCTGGTTCGCGAAGGGCGTCCCCAGCCGGCTGGGCCTGCTGCTGGACATTGCCCCGCGCACGCTGGAGCGGGTGGTCTACTTCGCCCAGTACGTGGTGACGGAGGTCAACGAGGACGCGCGCAACCACGCCCTGGAACTCCTCTACGAGGAGATCGACGAGGTGGCCTCGCAGCGCGAGGGCGACCTGGGTAAGGGCGTGCTGGTCCGCGAGCAGGTGCTGGAGCACGACCTGGGCGAGATCCAGGAGCGCAAGGATCAGCAACTGGCGGAAGCGGACGAGCAGTACAACGCCGACCTGGACGCGCTGATGACCGAGGGCCGGGAGATGGAGCAAGACCTCCAGTCCCGCATGGGCGAGAAACTGCGCGGCAAACTGGTCTTCCGCGACGAGACGCTGGCGCAGCGCGGCGAGGAGATCTCCGCGGAGACGCTGGTCGCGCTGAAGGAGGCGGTCTCCGCCGCCATGGCCGCACTGGAGCAGTCTGTTGCGGACAAGAAGGCGGACGTGCAGTTGATGGCGGAGGCCGCTTCACAGCAGAAGCGCGACGCTGCCCACAAGGAACTGCAGCCCATGCGCGATCAGGCTGCGGCGATCCGCGCGGAAGTGCAGAAGGAATACCAGGCCCTGGTCAAGTGGCTGGAGAAGTTGCGCGACCCGGTGGAGGCGGACAGCCTGTCCGTCCTCACGGAGGCGGAGTACCGCGAGTACGAGGAGCGCTTCGGGCTGGTCTTCAAGGCCAGCATGGGCGCGGAGTCTGTGCTCTCGATCCTGGAGCGCATTGAACTGGACAAGTTGTCGGAGCGTCTTCACAAGGAGATGCAGGACACGTCCGGTCAGCGCCGCAAGAAGGCCACCAAGCGCCTGCGCGTGGTGGAGGCCCTGCGTAAGTCCGGCAACCGCCCGGACTGGATGATCATCACGGAACTGCCGGTGCTGCCGCCGGACCTGCGCCCGATGGTGCAGTTGGAGGGCGGCCGCTTTGCCACCTCCGACCTGAACGACCTCTACCGGCGCGTGATCAACCGCAACAACCGCCTCAAGCGGCTGCTGAACCTGGGTGCGCCCGAGATCATCATCCGCAACGAGAAGCGCATGTTGCAGGAGTCCGTGGACTCGCTCATCGACAACGGCCGTCGCGGCCGCGCGGTGTCGGGTTCGGGCAACCACAAGTTGAAGTCGCTCTCTGACCTGCTGAAGGGCAAGCAGGGACGCTTCCGCCAGAACCTGCTGGGCAAGCGCGTGGACTACTCCGGGCGCTCGGTGATCATCGTGGGGCCGACGCTTCGGCTGCACCAGTGCGGCCTGCCGAAGAAGATGGCGCTGGAGTTGTTCAAGCCCTTCGTGATGCACGCGCTGGTGAAGCAGGGCCTGGCGCACAACATCAAGAGCGCCAAGCGCATTGTGGAGCGCGCGCAGCCGGAAGTGTGGGACGTGCTGGAGCAGGTGATCGGCGACCGGCCGGTGCTGCTGAACCGCGCCCCCACGCTGCACCGCCTGGGCATCCAGGCGTTCGAGCCGGTGCTGGTGGAGGGCGCCGCCATCCAACTGCACCCGCTGGTCTGTTTCGCCTACAACGCGGACTTTGACGGCGACCAGATGGCGGTGCACGTGCCGCTCTCGTACGAGGCGGTGGCGGAAGCCCGCCAGGTCATGCTGAGCACCAAGAACCTGCTCTCGCCGTCCAACGGCGAGCCGGTGGTGGCGCCCACGCTGGACATGGTGCTGGGCTGCTACTACATGACCTTCGACCGGGAGGACGCGGGCGAGATCACGCGCAAGACGTACGGCGCCACGGAAGACGTGGTGCGCGAGTACGCGATGAACCTGGTGAAGGTGCACGACCCGGTGACCCTGCGCCTGCCGGACGGCTCGCGCGTGGACACCACGGTGGGCCGCGTGCTGTTCAACGAGATCGTCCCGCCGGAGTTGGGCTTCCTGAACGAGACGATGGACAAGAAGAAGTTGCGCGAACTCGTCTCGCGCTCGCACGAGGAACTCGGCAACGAGGTCACCGTGCGGTTGGTGGACGCCATCAAGGACATCGGGTTCCACTACGCGACGCGGTCCGGCATCACCATCGCGGCCAGCGACATCCTGACGCCGCCGGACAAGGCCGAACTGCTGGGTGCGGCTGAGACGCGCATCGACGAGATGGAAAACGACTACGAGATGGGCCTGCTGACGGACGACGAGAAGTACCAGCAGTCGCTCGTCATCTGGCAGGAGACCACGGACCGGGTGCAGGACGCGCTGCAGCGGTCCATGCCTCGTCGCGGGGCGCTGGCGATGATGTCCCACTCCGGGGCGAAGGGAAACATCACGCAGATCCGCCAGATGGGCGGCATGCGTGGCCTGATGTCCGACCCGTCCGGGCGCATCATTCCGCTGCCGATCCGCTCGTCCTTCCGGGACGGGCTGACGGTGCTGGAGTACTTCATCTCCACGCACGGCGCGCGCAAGGGCCTGGCGGACACTGCGCTGCGTACGGCGGACTCGGGCTACCTCACGCGGCGCATGATCGACGTGGCGCAGGACGTGATCGTCCAGTCCGCGTCCTGCGCGCCAGAGGGCGGTCCCATCCCCGGCATCTGGATCCGGCACCGCCCGGGCGAGGCTCTGCTCGCCGGGATGGAGGAACGCCTGGCCGGACGCTGGAGCGCGGCCGCCATCGCCGACCCGGAGACGGGCGAGGTGATCGTGGAGGCGGACGAGGAGATCACGGACGCGGACGCCGCTCGCATTGTGGCGGCGGGGGTGGAAGAGGTCTTCGTCCGCTCGGCGCTGGCGTGCACTGCGGAGCGTGGCATCTGCCAGCGCTGCTACGGTCGCTCGCTGGCCAGCGGGAAACTGGTAGAGGAAGGCGTCGCCATCGGCATCATCGCGGCGCAGTCCATCGGTGAGCCGGGTACGCAGTTGACGATGCGTACGTTCCACACCGGTGGTGTGGCCTCCAGCGGCATGGACATCACGTCCGGCCTGCCGCGTGTGGAGGAGATCTTCGAAGCGCGTAACCCCAAGGGGCAGGCGATCATCGCGGAGATCGACGGTGTTGCGGGCGTCACTCGCAACGGTGACCAGCGCGTTCTGACGCTCACCAGCAAGCAGACGATCTCCGAGGAGTACGAACTCCCGGAGGGCTTCGAGGTGCTGGTGGCGGACGGCGACGAGGTGCGGGCGGACGAGGTCCTGGCGGAGCCTTCCGGCGACGCCGAGTCCAGCGTCCCCATGGTGCCGCTGAAGTCGCTGGCGGACGGGAAGGTCCAGTTCGTGCGCACCGGCAACCGCCGGCGTCCGACGGCGCTGAAGGTGGTGGGCGAGCACGAGGACACCCGCGAGTACCCGGTCCCGGCCAGCGCGCGACTGCGCGTGGAGGGCGGCGAGTTTGTCCGGGCTGGTGAGCAACTCACAGAGGGCTCGCTCAACCCGCACGACGTGCTGCGCATCCAGGGCCAGGAGGCGGTGCAGTTGTACCTCACGGACGAGGTGCAGCGCGTCTACCGCTCGCAGGGTGTGAACATCAACGACCGCCACATTGAGGTGATCGTGCGGCAGATGGTGCGCCGCGTGCGCATTGTGGACCCGGGCGACACGGACCTGCTGGAAGACGAACTGCTGGACAGCAACGACTTCCGGCGCGTGCAGGTGGCGCTCACGGCGGAGGGCAAGACGCCTCCCACCGTGGAGCCGGTGCTGCTGGGCGTCACCAAGGCCTCGCTGTCCACGGACTCGTTCCTGGCGGCGGCTTCCTTCCAGGAGACCACGCGTGTCCTGACGGAGGCGGCGATTGCCGGGAAGATCGACCGGCTGCACGGCCTGAAGGAGAACGTGATCATCGGCAAGTTGATCCCGGCACGGGCGCAGATCACGGTGGAGCGGCCCACGCCGATCGCCGAGATCGCCATGCCGGAGTCGCTCATGCTGCCGTTCACGTTCGACTTCGAGCGGCAGGAGATCGTGCTGGGCGAGGCGCCGTCGGTCTTCGAGCCGACGGACGAGATGCGGGCCCAACTCACGGGCGCCACGTCCTACGTGGCGGAGCCGGAGTAGCCCTCGCACGTCGGGTAGCGCTCGACCTGTTCGTGGCGTCACGGACGTACGCAGAGCCCCGGGCATTCGCCCGGGGCTCTGTTTGTGTCTGGGCCCGTGGCCGCGGGCGCCCAGGACGAGCGCCAGGGCGAGCGCCGAGGGCGGGATGCGCCAGGGCGGACATCGGCTATCCTGCCGATCCCGGAGGCAACGTGACCGCGATCATCCAGGCCGCAGCGCTGGTCAAGCGCTATGGCGATTTTCAGGCTGTGGACGGCGTGGACTTTTCCGTTGAGGCGGGGGAGTTCTTCGGGCTGCTCGGGCCCAACGGGGCGGGGAAGACGTCCACCATCAAGATGATCTCCTGCGTACAGCCGGTCACGGGGGGCACGCTGCACGTGGCGGGCATGGACGTGGGTTCGCACGACCGCCAGGTGAAGGCGATGCTGGGCGTGGTCCCGCAGGACGACAACCTGGACCAGGACCTGACGGTGCGCCAGAACCTGGAGGTCTACGCTCGCTACTTCGAAATCCCGAAGGCGGTGGCCCGGGAGCGTGTGGCGGACGGGCTGGAGTTGATGCAACTGGCGGAGAAGGCGGACGAGAAGATCGACGCCCTTTCCGGCGGCATGAAGCGCCGCCTGGTGATCGCCCGGGCGCTGGTGAACGACCCGCGCATCCTCATCCTGGACGAGCCCACGACGGGCCTGGACCCGCAGGCGCGCCACCTGGTCTGGCGCAAGTTGCGCCTGCTGCGCGAGCGCGGGGTCACGATCCTGCTCACGACGCACTACATGGACGAGGCGGAGTACCTCTGTGACCGCCTGATCATCATGGACCACGGTCGTGCGCTGGCGGAGGGCCATCCGCGCGAGTTGATCGCCCGCCACGTGGGGCGCGACGTGCTGGAGATGCGCCTGAGCGTGGACGAGAACGAGCGCGTGGTGGAGGCGCTTCGCCCGCGCCTGGGGGAGGGCGGGCGGATCGAACAGATCGAGGACGTCGCCTACGCGTACGGGGTGACGGACGAGCACCGGCGGCTGGCGGAGGGCCTGATCGATGACCCGTACCGTGTGCTGTTCCGGCGCGCCAACCTGGAGGACGTGTTCCTGACGCTGACCGGACGAGGACTGGTGGAATGAGTATCGTCTCGCCGCCGCCGTCGCGGACCGTGCGCCCGGCGCGCCGCTCCAGCAGCGTGATCCCGTGGCTCGGCATCGCCATGCCCGGGCCTCGGTCTTACCGGGTCTGGCAGCGGAACCGCGACGTGTTCTTCCGCCTGTGGAAGGCGGAGTCGCTGCCGCCCACCATTGAGCCGCTGGTGACGCTGCTGGGCCTGGGGCTGGGGCTGGGCGGCTACGTCTCGCTCGGCGGCGACCAGGAGTACGTGCAGTTCCTGGCGCCCGGCATGCTCATGGTCTTCCCGATGTTCGCCGCGATGTTCGAGGCGCTCTTCGGTTCTTACTTCCGCATGGACCAGCACGGGACCTACGCGGCGATCTACGCCACCCCGGTGCGCCCGGAGGAGATCGTGCTGGGCGACATTGCGTGGGCGGCCACGCGGATGGCGCTGAACACCGCCATGGTGCTGCTCATCCTGCTGGCGCTGACGCCGTGGATGGGGCTGATCCAGTCGCCGTGGGTGGTGCTGACGATCCCGGTGGGGTTCCTGGTGGGCCTGCTCATGTCCGGGCTGGCGATCGCCTTCACGAGCGTGGCGCGGTCGCTGAGCCAGTTGTCCTACTTCTTCAGCATCTTTGTGCTGCCCATGTTCTGGTTCAGCGGGGGCTTCTTCCCCACGGACCAACTGCCGGCGTGGGCCACGAAGATGGCGGCGATCTTCCCGCTCTACCACGCAGTGGCGGTGAGCCGTGCGCTGACGACGGGTGTCTTCGAGTGGGGGATCCTGGGCAACCTGCTGTGGCTGGTGGTGGTCACGCCGCCGGCGCTGTGGCTGGGCATCTGGGCGATGCGTCGCCGCATCATCCAGGGCTAGCGTCGCCGGGGCCTGCGTGCACCCCGCGTACACTGGGAGCATGACCTCACACGGCGCGGACGAGCGCGCGGACCTCTGTCCCTACGGGTGCTACTGGGAGTGCGAGCACCGGCCGGCCCCTGCGAGCGCCTCGGGCGAGCGGGGGCCTCGAGGTATGGCGGGCACGGCGGGGGCGGCGGGCGCGGGCGGGCTGTTTGCTGCGGAGGACACACAGGGGCGGCCGTTGCAGCGCTGCCGGGACTGCGGGGACTTCTTCTACTCCGCCACGGAGCACGCGCGCGACCACGAGCAGTTGCGGCAACTGGGGCTGATCCCGGACGACCCGCTGCCGCAGCCGTGGGCGGAGCCCTGGGGGCGGGTGCGGCCCGCCCCCTGACGACGGGCTCAGCGACGGACTCGGCGTGGGCTCAGCGACGGCCTAGGGGTAGATGCCCCGTAGCGTCATCGCCTCCACCACGCGTTCGATGGCGACCCAGTTCGCGGCGTCTCGGAGGCTGGCCTTGCTGCGGGCGGCGGTGCGGCGGCCGGCGACGCCCTGGTAGGCGGTGGTGATCAGGCGCCGCAGTTCCTCGTTGACGCGCTCTTCGGTCCAGCGGATGTACTGGCGGGCCTGCACCCATTCGAAATAGGAGACCGTCACGCCGCCGGCGTTGGCGACGATGTCCGGGATGACCTCGATACCGCGCTCCAGGAAGATGGCGTCCGCCTCCGTGGTGGTGGGGCCGTTGGCGGCCTCCAGGATGAGGCGCGCCTGGACGTCACCGGCGTTGTCCTCGGTGAGCACGCCCTCCACGGCGGCGGGGATGAGGACGTCCACGGGTGCGGTCAGGATGCTGGCGTGCGAGATCACGTCGTGGTGTCCGTGCTGCTCGTTCCATCCGGTGAGGGTGCCACCGGACTGCACGAAGTTGAACGCACTGGCGACGTCAATGCCGGTGGGGCTGGTGATGGCGATGTCCACGTCTGAGAGGTGGGTGATGCAGCCACCGGCCATCTGGACCTGCTTGGAGACCACGCCGCCCACGTTGCCGAAGCCCTGCACGGCGAAGGTCTTACCGGCAACGCCGCCGTCCGCGCGGAGGTGCTCCTGCAGGACGTACAGGAGGCCTCGCCCCGTGGCCTCGAAGCGGCCAGCGGAGCCTCCGAGGGCGACGGGCTTGCCGGTGACGACGCCAGCGACGGTGTAGCCGTGGGACATGGAGTAGGTGTCCATGATCCAGGCCATGACCTGCGGGTTGGTGCCCATGTCCGGGGCGGGGATGTCCTTGTCCGGGCCGATGATCGGCTCGAGTTCGCTGGTGAAGCGCCGGGTGAGGTTCTGGAGTTCGTTCTGGCTCAGGTTGCGTGGATCCACCAGCACGCCGCCCTTGGCGCCGCCGAAGGGCACGTTGACCACGGCGCACTTCCAGGTCATAAGCATGGCCATGGCCTTGACCTCGTCCATGCTGACGTGCGAGGCGTAGCGCATGCCGCCCTTGGCGGGGCCGCGCGCCACGTTGTGGTGCACGCGGAAGCCCTGGTAGACGCGGAATTTTCCGTCATCCATTTCCACCGGAAATTCGGTGTGGAATGCCGTCTTGAAGGAGGTCAGGTACTCGCGGTGCTCATCGTTCAGTCCCAGGTGATCGGCTGCGCCATGAAACTGTGACAGCGCCGTTTCGAGCATAGACTCCATAGAACCTCCCGGTCGTTCCGCTCCCATCGTAGGAGCAGTCCGCGCAGGGTGCTCGCCGGCGCCGAGGGCGGGCGTGCAGCCTTATCTTGACTGTGTTTTACGCCTCGACGCGTTCGATCGAGTGGGACGTACCGGTGATGCGATTTTCACCGTCCACGAACACGACCGAGGGCTGGACGGCCGCTGCTTCGCGGTCGTCCAGGTACTGGTAGGCGATGACGATGGTGACATCACCGGGCGAGAAGTAGTGGGCTGCCCCGCCGTTTGCGCAGAGGATGCCGCTGCCTGCGGGGCCCTCAATGGCATAGGTCTCGATACGCGCGCCGTTGGTGACGTTGATCACCACCACCTGCTCGTAGGGGAGGATGTCCGCGGCGCGCAGCAGGTCCGCGTCCACGGTCAGGCTGCCCACGTAGTCCAGGTCCGCCTCGGTAATGGTGGCGCGGTGAATCTTCCCGCGCAGCATCTGCCGCATGGCCATGAGTCTTCGACCTCATCCGTGCAACCGCCTGTGTCGCGCAGCGCGCGAGGCGTGTCACCGTTGAGGATTAACGTATCGCAGTCCGGCCGAACCGTCGCGGGCTGGAGGTGCACCCGCCCGGCTGAGGGCGATCCCGCAGCCGGCAGGACAGAGGCGGTGCTAGGATGGGATTATCGGGGGTGTGATGGCCATCGCTCACTCGTTGGGGCGGTGGCGGGATAGAGGCGGCGTGATCCTCCTGGGCTACATCGCCATGATCGGGCTGGGCCTGCTCCCGCTGGCCGCGGTGGCGCGCGCCACGGGGGTGGACGCCGAGCGCATGTTCTTCCTGCCCACCACCGCCGCGCTGACGGTGGCGTTCGTCATTGGCCTTGCGGTCTGCCTGGTGGTGGGGCGGGTGCTGGGCGTGCTGCGCTTCGAGCACCTGCACTCGTACGAAGACCGGCGCGTCCGGCAGAAGGAGTCCGGCACCGCCCGCCGTCGCCGACGGCCGCTGGGGGAGCCTCGCTACCGTCGTGCGCGCGAGGCCACCCGCTAGGGCGGGCTGGCCTCCAGGAACTCGAACTCCAGGTCCATCTCTGCTGCGGTGCGGGCGAACCACGCGATGACCTCGCGGTGGTAGGGGATGCCCTCCACGGTGCGGCGGGCGGCCTCCTCCGCCTCGAGCAGGCCGGGGTAGACGACGCGCTGGTGGCCGGGGGCGGGTGGGGTGTCGCAGAGGCCGCGCAGGAAGGTGTCCATGTCGCGCTTGAACTGCCCCGCGTCCATGAACGCGTCGATGCGGTAAGCGAGCAGGTGGTAGCCGGACGCGCCGGCGAGGAAGCCGGGCCCGAGGCCGCTGAGGGTGCTGCACATGATGTCCACCACGGAGCCGAGGCCGAAGCCCTTGTGTGATCCCTGCTCACGGGTGCCTCCCAGCGGGAGCAGGTAGCACTCGTCCGGCACGGGCACGCGCTCCATGATCGGGGCGCCGTCCAGGTCCGCGATCCAGCCCGGCTCCACCAGCGCGCCCACGCGACGCGCCAGCCGCAACTTGTTCTGCGCCACCTGCGACGTGCCGATGTCCAGCAGGAACGGGGGCATGGTGGCGGCGGGGGCGGCCCACGCGAGCGGGTTCGTGCCCAGCATGGGCCTGGAACCGAAGGTGGGCAGCACGGTGGTGGTGTCGCTGGAGGACATGGCCACGCCGATCATGTCGTGGGAGGTGGCGCGGAGGGCGTGGTAGCCCGCGCCGCCCATGTGCCCCACGTTCCGCACGCACACCGCGCCGATGCCCACCTCGCGCGCCTTCGCCACGGCCAGGTCCATCGCCCGAGGCGCGACGTGCAGCCCGAGGCCGCCACCGCCATCGACCAGCGCGGTGGCGGGCGTCTCGCGGGTGACGGTGAACGCGGGCGTGGGGGCCAGGCGGCCGTCTCGGTAGCCCGCGACATAAGAACGGAGCATGTTCGACACGCCGTGCGACTCGATGCCCTGCAGGTCGTTCGTGATGAGGACGTCCGCAGAGAGTGCGGCGTCCTCTGCGGAGAGGCCCAGGTGGCGGAAGATCGCCTCCGTGGCCCGCCGCATGGGCTCGGCGTGCACGTAGACGCGCGCGTCCGCGGGGACCTTGAACCGTTCGAGCATGTCCGCCCCCTCTCCGGTCCGTCGTGAGCGAACCGGTACGCGCATCCCGCCTGATGCTGATCCGCCTGATGCTGGCGGAGTCTACCCTCGGGAGGCAGGCAGGTGAGAAGAGGGCAGAGGCAATGAAGGCGACGATCCTGGGCGTGCAGCCGTACGAACTCCACGGGACGCTCTACTACCGCGTGATCTTCACCCCGGAGGGCCAGGACCAACCACGCGAGGCGCGCCTCTCCCACGACATGGTCTACCCGGACCCCAAGGCGGGCGACGTGATCGAGGTGCACGCCATCCTCGGCGTGGTCGACGGCATCGCGAAGGTCGAGGCGTAGGGGACTTCCGCTACTGGCTTCCGCTACGGGCTTCCGCTACTGGCCACCGGTGGGCGGCACGGGCGAGCCGCCGGGGAAGGGCGGCACCGGGTCCGCCGGCGGCGTGAACGCCTCCACCACCGGGCGGAAGACCGCCTGGTGGTAGGCGTCCCGGCGCATGGGGGCGCTGGTCAGTTGCACCAGCATCAGGGCGCCCTCGTGTTCTGCGATGGCGAGGTCCACGGCCAGTCCCAGGTCCGTCATCTCGTACAGCCGCCAGGTGAGGACGTCGGTGGTGACCTCGCCCGCTGGTTCGGGCGCCTCGCCGCCGCCGAGGAGCGCGGCGACCTGCGCCAGCAGTTGCTGTTCCGTGGCCCCGGGGAGGACCTGGTGCGCCAGCGTCACCAGCGGCGACTGCTGGTAGACACCCGGCAGGACCTCGATCCAGTCGCGGGGGCGGAGGCCGTGCGGGCCGTTGGGGGTGGTGAACGGGACGAGTTCGACCTCGACCGAGGCGGCGGTGAAGTCCGGGGCGCTCACCTCCTGGACGCAGGCGGCGTCCGGCGCGGCGCGGGGGGCGTCCAGGAACGTGCGCACGAGCGCGGCGCCGCAGTCGTGGGCCCCCACCACGCCGTGCCCCGTGTACGGGAACTCCACGAAGTGCGCGTTCGGCAGGCGCTCTGCGACCGCTTCACCCCAGTGGGGAGGGGTGATCGGGTCCAGGCTGCCCGTCATCACCAGCGTGGGGATGTCGCTCTCGACCGGTTCGTCCTCGACCGCGGGCGGCTCTGCGGAGCGCCAGTCCTCGCAGAGCGCGGGGAGGCCGGCGCCGAGGGGCTGCGACTGGTCGAAGAAGCCCCGGAGGAGCGGATGCGCGGCGGCGGCCTGCGCGATCGCCTGCTGGTCCGTAAACGGGACCTCCTCGTGGCACTGCACGGCCAGTTGCATGCCCAGGCTGGTCAGGTCCACCTGCGTCGCGAACGTCCCCTGTAGCAGGCCGATGACGCCGAAGTCGCCTCGGTCCGCGGCGTCGATGATCTCCGGGAGGAACTGCACCAGGTCGGTGACGTAGAGACTCTGGAACAGGAAGCCCACCAGCGCGTCGCCACTCAGTTCGATCGCGTGGCGCTGGCCGGTGGTGGGGTCCGGCACGGGGATCGAGGCGGGTTCGGCGTTCAGGCGCTCCACCAGCCCTGCGAAGGTCTGCTCCAGGTCCGGGAACGCCTGCGCGCAGGCGCTGTCCTCCGCGCAGGTGGCGAAGAAGGCCTGGAAGGCGCGCGCGACGTTGTGCGGCGCCTCCTGGTACAGGTTGGCGTCCACGGGGTAGGCGGCGTCCAGCACGGCGGAGCGCACGCCGTCCGGGAAGTCGCGCATCACGGTGAGGGCCACGCGCGAGCCGTAGGAGTTGCCGTAGAGGTTCCACTGGTCGTAGCCCAGCGCCTCGCGCAGGGCGTCGACGTCGGCGGCGGTGGCGGCGCTGGTGAAGTTCGAGAAGTCCACGCCCTGGCCCTCCAGGCGCTGACGGCAGGCCTCGATCACCTCGCCCATGTCGGGGCCCTCCTCCGTCACCGTGTCCCCGGTGGCGAGGGCCTCCCGCGCCCAGTCGCTGTACTCGTGGCAGAAGAGCGAGGGCTCGGAGTAGCCGACGCCACGCTGGTCCAGGATCACCAGGTCGCGCCCGTCCGCGAGCGGTTCGTAGAGCCTGCTCCAGGCCGTGGGCAGCAGTTCCATCGCGGCCTGCCCGGGGCCGCCGGACAGGTAGACGATGGGATCCTCTGCCCGCCGTTCGGGCGCACGCACCACGGCGAAGCGCAGGGTGACCGTGCCGGATGCGGGTTCGTCTCGGTGCGCGGGAACGGCCAGGGCGCCGCACTGCAGGTCCACGCCCGGCATGGTGAACGGGCACTGCTCCCACGCCACCTGGCCGGGCCCTGCCACCGCTTCGCCACTGTTGCCACTGTTGCCACTGTTGGATGTGGCAGCCGGGCCTGCCGAGCCGCCGGCCGCCGTGGGCGATGCGCCCTGGGAGTCTCCGTCGCACGCGGCCATGAGGAGGGCGGCGAGCAGGGCGGCCGTGGCCAGGAGCAGGCGAGGGCGGAGGTCGCTCATCGGCAATCCCGGATGTGCTCGGTAGTGTGTTGCGGGGGCGGCGTGCGCTGCGAGCCTACGGGCTGGCCGAGGCGCCGGACGTTGCAGGGCGCGCCTCCACCTGACAGAGCGATAACTGAGCGATCACTGGCGGTGGGATACGGCTGAGGCGGACTCGCGGGACGTGACCGGTCAGCCGGCCGCCTCGCGGGGGCCCTGGAAGCGGCCGAGGGGCGGCGGCGGTGGGAGTGCGAGGCTGCGGGGCTGGGTGGGGTTGCGCATGCCGGGCGTCTCGCCCAGGGCGACCACCTCGGCGCGCAGGCCCGCGGCCGTGACCTCCAGCATGGCGGCGGCGCCCAGGCGGTACTCGCGGTGGTGGGGCAACGTGGGCGAGCCGGGGTTGAGCACCACCACGCCATCGCGGTGCTCCAGGCGCTCCACGTGGGTGTCGCCGCCGATGAGGATGTGGACGCGCTCGCCGGCCAGCGCGTCGTCCAGCAGGACGTCCACGGGGCGGTCTTCCGGGCGCAATTCGTGCACCATGCCGATGCGCCAGCCGTGGACGTCCAGGAACTGGCGCGGGGCCATGCGACGGTCCTCGAACTCGTCGTTGTTGCCTTGAGCGACCAGGACGGGGGCGAACTGCTCGCACCACTCCAGCACGGAGGGCCGCGTCACGTCGCCGCCGTGCAGGATCAGGTCCGCGCCCGTGAGGAAGGCCGCGAGGTGCGGCCCCAGTCCGTCCGGATCGCGGATGAGCGAGGGCAGGTGCGTGTCCGAGATCACCGCGATGCGCATAGCCCGACGGTACGACGCCCTCGGTGGCCCGGCAACGCCGGGGGCGGGCGGCGCCCGCGGGACGCCTCGGGCTGAGCGGGCGCCCGGCCGGTGGTGCTAGCATCCCGCGGCCGGAGCACGGGGCGCTGGTGCGTGGCGTGTCGGCGGATGGAGGAGTCATGGCACAGGAGCGAGAAGCGGCCATCGTGGGTATCCACGAATGGCCCAAGCGCGTGGATCGCAGCGTCTCCGCACTCCAGATCAAGGCGCGCTCGATCGCGCGGGCGCTGGACGACGCGGGGCTGTCGTGGGGCGACGTGGACGGCCTGTACGACGCGGGTGAGGGCGCCGGTGGCGGCGGCCTGGGGCTGGCGGCGTACCTGGGCATCAAGCCTCGGGTGATCGACACCACGTCCGTGGGGGGCACCTCGTACGAGTTCCACGCGGCGCACGCCATGCGCGACATCGCGGCGGGACGCTGCAACGTGGCCGTGCTCTCGTACGGCTCGAAGGCGGCGACCGAGCGCATCCCGATCGGCACGGGCGGGCCTCGTGCGGCGGGGGGCTCGTGGCAGGCGAACATGGAGAACCCGTACGGGAGCACGCTGATCGCCAACTACGCCATGGTGGCGCACCGTCACATGCACGAGTACGGCACCACCACGGAGCAACTGGCGGAGATCTCGGTGGCCACGCGCGCCCATGCCATGCGCAACCCGGACGCCGTGCAGGCCATGAACGACCTGCAGTTCGCGGACGTGCGCGAGATCAGCGTGGAAGACGTGCTGGAGTCCCGCATCGTCGCTGACCCGCTGCACCTGCTGGAGTGCTGCATGGTCTCGGACGGCGGTGGGGCGCTGGTGATCGCCAGCAAGGACGTGGCGCGCGGCACGAAGAAGAAGCCCGTGTGGCTCCTGGGCAGTGGCGAGGCGACGAAGTACCGGGAGAACGGCGGCGACATCACCACGAGCGCCGCGGCGCAGAGCGGGCCGGAGGCGTTCGCGCAGGCCGGCGTCACCCCGGACGAGATCGACGTCGCCATGATCTACGACTCGTTCACGATCACGGTGGCGGTGATGCTGGAGGACCTGGGCTTCTGCAAGAAGGGCGAGGCGGGCGAGTACGTGAGCGGCGGGCGCATGCGCTGGGACCACGCGGACGGTCCGGCGCTCAACACCGACGGCGGCGGGCTGTCCTCGAACCACCCGGGCATGCGTGGCCTCTTCCTGCTGCTGGAGTCCGCCCGCCAGTTGCGAGGTGAGTCCACGAGCCAGGTGGAGGGCGCGCGGCTGGCGGTGGCGCACGGCAACGGCGGGCTGCTGGGCGGCACGCACTGCGGCGGCACCGTGATCATGGCTGCGGACTAGCCGCCAACCCAGACAGGAGGAGAGCGAGATGGCGAACCGACTACAGCCGGTCTTCCCGGAGCAGGACACGGAACACTTCTGGGAGGGGGCCAAGCAGGGCGAACTGCGCTACCAGCAGTGCAACGCGTGCGACACGGTGGTCTTCACGCCGCGCGCGCATTGCACCGCGTGCGGCTCGGACGACCTGGCGTGGAAGGTGTCTGCCGGCGCCGGCGAGGTCTATACGTACTCCGTGGTTCGACAGAACCGCAGCCCGGCGTTCGCCGACCTTGGCGCCTACGCCGTCGCCTACATCGACCTGGACGAGGGCTTCCGCATGATGTCTGGCATCGTGGGCGTGGGCGATCCGACGCAGGAAGTCCGCATCGGCATGCGGGTGCAGGTGGAGTTCGAGCCGCAGGAGTCCGGCGAGTACCCCATCCCGGTCTTCCGGCCGGTGTAGGCGGGGGGCGCACCTCCACCACGCTGACGCGGCTCGGTGTGGGCGACCGGCCGAACTCTGCTCGACGGTGACCGACGGTGGGAGAGGAATGGTGAGCCCGCTCGGATTCGAACCGAGGACCGATGGATTAAAAGTCCACTGCTCTGCCACTGAGCTACGGGCCCTCTCCGCAGTATTTCAGGTTCGTGGAGGGCAGGGAAGCAGTGTGCCTCGGGCTGCCGCTCGCCGGGGGGAGGGGTGTGGGCGATCTGACACGGGATCGCAACCTCGGTGTGTGGTGAAGGGGACGGGGCGTGCGGTGGGGCGTCTACCGTGGGCGGGCTCGAAGGAGGTGGTCCATGGCCATCGGAATCAGCCTGATCCTGATCGCGGTGGGGGCGATCCTGACGTGGGCGGTCACGGCGACGGTGTCCGGGCTCGACGTCACGGCGGTGGGGGTCATCCTCATGGTAGTGGGGCTGGTCGGCCTGGTGCTGGCGCTGTTTACGACGGTGTCCTGGCTGCCGGGACGGACGACGGTGATCCGGCATCCCGACGACCCGCGCGAGATCTAGCGCCCCCGGGAGTCAGAGGGCACTCCGAGCGCCCTCCGAGCGTGAGGGGGGGCGGTCAGCGCTCGACGGGGGCGACGCGGTCACCCACGGCGCGGGCGACGCGAGCCACCAGGTCGTCCAGGTCGAACGGCTTAACCAGGATGTCGGCGCCCAGTCGGGTGGCGGTGTCCAGGGCCGCCCGCGAGCCGGAGAGCACGAGTAGCGGCACACGGCGCGCGTCCTCTGGCAGCCGGGCGTGGAAGGTGGGGCCATCCATCACCGGCATCATCAGATCCAGCACGATGAGGTCGGGAAGCGTGGGCCGCAGGTCTTCGATGACGTCCAGTCCCTCCGCGCCGGTGGCGGCGGTGCAGACTTCATACCCCTCATCCTTCAGCAGGTCGGTCGCGAGGCGCCGGATCGCGGGGTCGTCCTCGACGACGAGGATTCGTTTCACGCGCGTGAACCTTCCACCCCGCCGGTAGCCGCTCCTGCGGCAACGGTCTCTTGATCGGTGATGGGCAGTACGAGCGTGAACGTACTTCCCTGACTCTCTCCCGGACTGCTCGCGGTCAGCGTGCCGCCATGAGCCTCCGCCAGTTGTCGCGAGATATAGAGGCCGAGGCCCATGCCGGGAATGTTAGCGGACACGGCATTGGTCGCACGTCCAAAGGGGGTGAACAAATCTGTTGCAAAACCCTCTGGCAGCCCGATGCCGTGATCTGTTACCGAAATCTTTACCGTGGGGCCTCCCGCTGCGGGGTCATGGTCTCGCCTCACGGCCACCTCGATCGGGGTGTCCGGCGGGGAGTACTTGGCTGCGTTCTCCAGCAGGTTCTGCAGCACCTGCTGCACGCGATCCGCGTCCGCGCCCAGCAGCAGGGGCTCGTCCACGCCCTCCAGGAGCACCTCGCGTTCTTCGAGGGCGTCGCTGACGGTGGCGGCGCGGACGAGCGCGGCGATGTCCACGGGCGCCCGGCGGAGGGTGAACTGGCCGCCGCGCAGTCTGGAGACGTCCAGCAGGTCCTCCACCAGGCGGGAGAGGCGGTCGCTCGTGCGCACGATGGTCTCCACGTAGTCAGACTGGGAGTCCGTGCTCAGCCGGCCGCGGGCGGCCAGACGCTGGATCAGTTGCGCCGTCCCCTTGATCCCGGCCACGGGGTTGCGTAGTTCATGCGAGGCGATGGAGAGGAACTCGTCCCGGCTGCGCAGGGCCTCCTCCACCTCTGCGCGCGCCTGCTGCTCGAGCGCCAGCAGGCGTCCGCGCTCCTCCTCCGCCTGGCGGCGCGCGGTGATGTCCACCATCAGGCCGCGGAAGAGGGTGATGTGGCCCTGGCCGTCTGTGACGGGGCGGATCATGTCCGCCAGCCAGACAGCCTGGCCGTCCTCGCGGATGGCGCGGTATTCACAGGTGTGGCCGTGGCCCTGGCGCATCTCCGGCACGCAGCGGTTGAGGACGAACTCCTGGTCCTCTGGATGCATGTGGTCAGACCATCGCGCGGGCTCTGTTAGCCAGTGGTCCAGCGGATAGCCCAGGATGCCTTCCACTGCCGGGCTCACGAAGGTGAAGCGCAGGTCGTCCGCCTGCGCCTCCCAGACCACGCCGTCCAGGCCGTCCACGAGGTTGGCGTATTCGCGCTGGGACTCCTCTGCGCTGTGGCTGGCGGCGATGGCGTCCTGTCGTGCGGCCTGGGCTGCGAGGTAGGACCTTGACAGGGCGCCGCCCAGGAACCAGCCGATGCCCATGACCAGCGCCACGGCGCCCGCGAGCAGGGCGGCACCCTGCCAGAGGAGTTCCCGGGCGGGCGCCAGCGCACGGGCGGCGGGCTCGCTCACGAAGAGCGTCCAGTCGCTGTCCGGGACGGGCGCGAACGCGATCAAGCGCTCCGTGCCGCTGCGCGTGGCCACCATCGTGTCCATCTCGCCGGCCTGGGCGGCCACGACCTCCGGGCGGTCGCCCACGTAGGACAACTCCGCCACGCGGAGGGGGTCCGGGTGGACGATCGTCTGCCCGCCGGAGTCCACCAGGCTCACGCTGATCCCGCGCTCGGCAAGCGTGGCGAGGAGCAAGTTGGAAAGGCCATCCAGGCTGATGGGCGCGAGCAGCACGCCGGGCACGCCGTCCGCGTCCGTCATCGGCACGGCGAGCACCACGGTGGGCAGGCCGGTGCCGCGTCCGATGACGGCGCTGCTCACGGTGGGGCGTCCGGTGCGGACGACCTCCTGGAAGTACGCGCGGTCGGCCAGGTTCACGCCCTGCGGGGCGTCCGGGTTGGCGCCGACGATGCGGTTCCCCTCCATGTCGTGGATGCCGAGGCCGATCCAGAGCGGGCTGGCCTCCACGATGGCGACGAGGCGTGCCTGGTGCTGCTCCGCGGTGGCGAGGTTGATGTCGCCGAGTTCCACGGCGAGCGCGCGGAGCGTGGCCAGGTTGCCCTCCAGGAACGCGCCGGTGGTGAGGGCGCCCGCACGTGCGAGGGCGAGGCGGTCTTCCGCGATGCGGTCCTCCGCCGCCTGCGAGTCCCGCCACACAAATCCGAGTGCGAGGACGATCAGCGGCAGCATGGCCGCAGCGAGGATCAGCATCAGGCGAACGCGCTGAGACACCGGCCCCTCTTCGCTGCATGCAGGGTGAGGGTACCCACGCCGGTCCTGGTCGCCATACGGATCACGCGCTGGCCCCATCCTGCGATGGATCTGTTACGCCCCTGGGGCCGGCGCAACGTCGACGCACCGGTTTTGATATCAGGCGTTCGAGGACGGGCCGGTTACGGGATGAGCAGGACGCGTCCGAACGCCTGCCGGCTTTCGATGTAGCGGTGTGCTTCCTCCGCCTCCGCCAGCGGAAACCGGCGGTCGATCACGGCGCGCAGCGATCCCGCCGCCATGTCGCGCAGATGGCCGGCGATCATGTCGTACGCGCGGGATCCCCTCGCGAGTTCCGCGCCCAGGTAGACGCCGGTGATCGACTGGTTTCCCTGGCCGAGGCCGCCGAGGTCCACCAGGCGCGACTCCCGGGAGGCGTTGCCCACGGTGATGGCGCGGCCTCGGTAGGCGAGGCAGGCCAGGCTGCCCTGCAGCACATTCCCGCCCACCGGGTCCACCACCAGGTCGCAGCCGCGGCCCTCGGTCAGGCTCATCACGGAGGAGACCAGGTCGGCGGTGCGGTAGTTCACGCCGTGGTCCAGGCCGTACGCGCGCAGGGCCTCGAGTTTCTCGTCTTGCGAGGCGGCGCCGATGACGGTGGCGCCGGCGCGCTTCGCCAGTTGCACGGCGGCCACACCCACGCCACCGCCGGCGCCCTGGATGAGGACGGTCTCGCCCGCCTGCAGGCGGCCGAACTCGAAGAGGCAGTCGTCCGCGGTACCGAAGGGCACGGGCACCGTGGCCGCGTCCTCTGTGGCGAGGCCGTCCGGGATCACCCAGGACGACGAGACGGGCACGGACCGCAGTTCCGCGTGCGAGCCGAAGGGCGCGGTGGTCACCACGCGCTGGCCCTCCTGCCGGTCGGTCACCTGCTCGCCCACCTCCACGATGGTGCCGGCCGCCTGGTAGCCGACCACGTGGGGGGTGGTCGCCAGCACCCCGCCGGCGCGGGAAAGGACGTCGCCGCCCTCGATGCTCACGGCCTCCACCCGTACGAGGATGCCGCGCGGGTGACAGGTGGGGTCGGGGAGGTCCTCGTAGCGGAAGACCTCTGGCCCTCCGGTCTCGTAGTAGACGGCTGCCTTCATGCTGACCCCCTTCGCCCCCGTTGGGGCTGTCGTGCGCTTGCCCGGGCATGCTAGCGCGCGAGAGATCGCAGGGTGATGCGGCCGTCACGGATACGTCGCTGCGAGGGGCGCCCTCCTCGCCTCGGGCGGAGGCGAGGGCCGGACGCGACGGGGGGCGCCTGAGCCTGGACGGCCCGAGGTGCGGGGCTGCGGCATGCGCTACGGCGACGACCGTCCGAGTTGGTCCGCGCCCGAAGCAGTGCGGGCGGCCTCGGTGTCTGCGGCTCCCTACATCAGCCCGTGGTCCGCCAGGAATGCCACGAGCAACGGGCGGTAGGTGTCGGGGGCCTGCCGGTACACGCCGTGCCCGGCGTCCTGCACGATCTCCAGGCGCGCGTCCGGAATGTGGCGGGAGATGATGACGGAACCCGCCGCCCCGGCCACGGTGTCCTTGCCGCCGCCCACCACCAGCGTGGGAGCGGTGATGCGGTGCAACTCCGGGGTCAGCGGGTGCTCTCGCAGCCCGGCCACGGTGCGGCACTCCGCCACGTAGGACTCGACGTGCTCCGGCTTCACCTGCGGCGCCTGCGGGGTGGCGGACACGGTCTGATGGCCCTCGAACGCAGGGGCCATCTCGCGGCCGGCCAGCGCCGCCTCGCCGAGGCGGGCCAGTTCGCCGCGCATGTACCAGTTCTCGCTGGCGGGCACGTTGCTCTCGCTGGAGGTCGAGTCGAGGACGAGCGCGGCGACCTTCTGCGGATGGTCCAGGGCGAACTTGATCGCCGTGACCCCGCCCCAGGACACCCCGAAGATCACCGCACGCTCCACCGCCAGGTGGTCGAGCAGCCTCGCCAGGTCGCCGGCGTAGAGGTGCAGGGCGTACTTCTGTGCCTGTCCGGAGCGGCCCAATCCGCGGTTGTCCCAGGAGATGGTGCGGAAGTGCTGGGCGTACCAGTCCATGTCCGTCTCTTCGAACGGCTGGCCGGACCCGCCCAGGCCGTGGCAGAAGACGTAGGTCAGCGGCCCTTCGCCGCGCACCTCGTAGTGGATCGAGACGTCGCCCAGGTCGGCCAGTGGCATCGTGCACTCCCTCTGCGAGGCCGTCCGGAACCGTCGAGACGCCTCGCGGGGCCGTTCTACCACAGGCGCCTGCCGCCGGGGGTACCTGACCGGTGATCTCCGGCACCCTGATCCGGTAGCCTGTGATGGCATTGCCGCCGTATGACCGAGCCACGTCCATCGACGTCAATCCCCGGCAATCCACGCCAGGATCACGACGTCAGCATGAAGGAGCGCCACCGCCCATGCCCGCAGCCGTCATCGACAGCACAGACGCCACGTTCGTCCTGGACGTGATCGAGGCGTCCCGCAAGGCCCCGGTGGTGGTGGACTTCTGGGCGCCGTGGTGCGGCCCATGCCAGGCGCTGGGCCCCACGCTGGAGCGCGTGGCGGCGGAGACCGGGGTCACGCTGGTGAAGGTGAACACGGACGAGAACCCGCAGGTGGCGCAGGCGTTCCAGATCCAGAGCATCCCGGCCGTGAAGGCGTTCAAGGACGGCCGCGTGGTGGACGAGTTCCTGGGCGCGCAGCCGGAGCCAGAGGTGCGCCGCTTCTTCGCCGCGCTTGCACCTTCCGAGGCGGACCACCTGGCCGAGCAGGGCGCGGACGCCCTCCGCGCCAGCGACCTGGCCGCGGCGCGCACGGCGTTCGAGGCGGCGCTGGCGCTGGACCACACCCACGCCCGTGCGACCGGCGGTCTGGCCGCCGTGTGCATCGAGGAAGGCGACCTGGACGCGGCGGAGGAACTTGTCGCGCGCGTGCCTGCGGCCCCGCAGGTCAAGCGCCAGGCGGCGCGCATCCGCTACGAACGCGGCATCCTGGCCTCCGACGGTTCGGTGACGGAACCGGACGCCCTTGCGGCACGGCTTGAGGCGGACGCGGAGGACGTGGAGGCGCACTACCGGCTGGGCTGCCACCACGGCCGCCGCATGGACTTCGCGCCCGCCCTCTCGCACTTCCTGGAGGTGGTGCGCCTGGACCGTGCGTTCGAGTCCGACGCCGGCCGCGAGGCGATGCTGCAGATCTTCGACCTGCTTGGTGACGAGCACCCCCTCACCCAGGAGTACCGCCCGCAGTTGTCCTCGCTGCTGTTCTAGGAGCGCTGCCTGCCTCCCCGCCGGGGGCGCGGCGTGCTCGCCCTCCGGGTGTGGGGGCGCGTAAACTGGGGTGCGTCTCATAGCGATAGATGCGATGACGGAGACGAGTAGCCCTGCGGTCCTTCCCCGGGAAGGAACCGCGTAGCGAGCCCGGGACGGTGGAAGCCGGGCGCGTGCCACGCAGGGTGAAGATCCCTCCCGAGCAGCCGCCCCAAACCCTCGTCTGCCACTGGCTGAGGGGAGTAGACGCGGCCGGAGCGCCCACCGTTACCAGGGGCAGCGCTATCGGCCCACCTCGATCCGAGGGATGCCCGTAGCGCGGTGAGTGGTGAGCCCGCCTGGAGTGTCGGGGGCTCGCAACGCGGGTGGTACCGCGGGTCGCACGCTGCTTCGGCAGATGGCCCGTCCCGCACCGATGAGGTGTGAGGCGGGCGTTTTTCTTGCCCTCCTCAGGAGTAGGAGTGCGTGCCATGGCCGTCTTTGAACCTGTGCCCTCCCGGGTGTCGTTCCCGGAGCAGGAGCAGCGCATCCTGGACCTGTGGAAGGAACGCGACGTCTTCCGTCGCTCCGTGGAGGAGCGGCCGGCGGACCGCATCTTCTCCTTCTTCGAGGGGCCGCCCACGGCTAATGGCAACCCGGGCATCCACCACGTGCTGGCACGGGTGTTCAAGGACCTGATCCCCCGGTACCGCACCATGCGCGGCTACCGGGTGCCTCGGAAGGGCGGGTGGGACACGCACGGCCTGCCGGTGGAGTTGGAGGTGGAGAAGGCGCTGGGCCTCTCCTCCAAGCAGCAGATCGAGGCCTACGGGGTGGAGGAGTTCAACCGGCAGTGCCGGGAGTCCGTCTTCCGCTACGTGCAGGCCTGGGAGCGGATGACCGACCGCATCGGCTTCTGGATCGACATGTCGGAGGCGTACGTCACGTTCTCGCCGGAGTACGTGGAGACCGGCTGGTGGATCTTCAAGCGCCTCTGGGACAACGACCTGATCTACCGGGGCTTCCGCGTGACGCCGCACTGTCCGCGCTGCCAGACGTCGCTCTCTTCGCACGAGATTGCGCAGGGGTACGAGGAGGACACGCCAGACCCGAGCGTGTTTGTGGAGTTCGAGGTGGACCGCGACTCCGTGGCCGGCGGGGCGCTGGCGGAGCACCTGCGTGCGTCCTCGGAGCGCGTCTCTCTGCTGGCGTGGACGACGACGCCGTGGACGCTGCCGAGCAACACGCTGCTGGCCGTGAGCCCGGACGCCGAGTACGCCGCGGTGCGGCACGAGGGCGCACTGCTGATCGTCGCGGGGGCGCGGGTGGCCTCGGTGTTTGGCGACGAGGCGGAGGTGGCGTGGACGGTGGCGGGCTCCGCGTTGGCGGGCGCGGTCTACGCGCCGCCGTTCGACGTGTTGTCGTGGGAGGGCGTGGCGCGCCTGGCCTTCCAGGGGGGGCGCGCTGTGCCCCTGACCGACGCCGACGAGGCGACCGAGGCGGTGAAGTCCGGCTCGTGGCGCGTGGTGACTGCGGACTTTGTGGGCACGGACGACGGCACGGGCGTGGTCCACATGGCGCCGGCCTTCGGCGAGGACGACTACCGGGTAGGCGCGAGCACGGACGGGGTGCGCTTCATCAACCCGGTGGCGCTGGACGGCACGTTCGTGGGCGGGCCGTGGGCGGGGCAGTTCGTGAAGGACGCGGACCGGGAGATCATCCGGGCGCTGCGTGAGCAGGGATCGCTGTTCAAGGCGGAGACCATCCGCCACACCTACCCCTTCTGCTGGCGGTGTGGCACGGCCGTGCTCTACTACGCCAAGCCGTCCTGGTACATCCGCACCACGGCGGTGCGCGACAGCCTGGTGGCCAACAACCAGGAGATCCACTGGGTGCCAGACCACCTGCGTGAGGGACGCTTCGGCGAGTGGCTGGCGGGCAACATTGACTGGGCGGTCTCGCGCGAGCGCTACTGGGGGACGCCGCTGCCGATCTGGGTGTGCGAGTTGTGCGACCACCAGGATGCGATCGGCTCGTACGAGGAACTCTTCCAGCGCGCCCTGCCTGGAACCGCGGACGCCCTGCTTCGCGAGGGCAAGATCGACCCACATCGCCCGTACATCGACCGGGTGGAATTGGGCTGCCCTCAGTGCAACGGGGCGATGAGGCGCACGCCGGAGGTGGCGGACGCGTGGTTCGACTCTGGTGCGATGCCCTACGCGCAGTGGCACTTCCCGTTCGAGAACGTGGAGACCTTCGACGAGCGCTTCCCGGCGGACTTCATCTGCGAGGCGGTGGACCAGACGCGAGGATGGTTCTACACGCTGCACGCCCTGGCGACGCTGCTGCACCGGACGGAGGACGTGCCGCGTGGGATTGCGTTCCAGAACGTGATCTCGCTGGGCCACATCCTGGACGGCCAGGGGCACAAGATGTCCAAGTCGCGGGGGAACGTGGTGGACCCGTGGGAGGTGCTGGACGCGCAGGGCGCGGACGCCACCCGCTGGTACATGTACACGGCCTCGCCGCCCGGCAACTCGCGGCGCTTCTCCGTGGACCTGGTGGCGGAGGCGCAGCGCCGTTTCATGTCCACGCTGTGGAACACGTACTCCTTCTTCGTGACGTACGCGAACACCGCGGACTTCGACCCCGCATCGTCGTCTGCGAGTGCGGCGGGGCAGCGCAACGACCTTGACCGCTGGGTGCTCAGCGAACTGCACCGCACCGTGCGCGAGGTGACGGCGGCCCTGGACGAGTACGAGCCGGCCGATGCCGCCCGCCCGATCGAGGCGTTCGTGGAGCAGTTGTCGAACTGGTACGTGCGCCGCAGCCGTCGCCGCTTCTGGCGCTCCGGCGACGACGCGGACTCGCAGGCGGCGCTGCATACGCTGTACGAGTGCCTGGTGACGGTCTCGAAGTTGATCGCGCCGTTCACGCCGTTCCTTGCGGAAGCGCTCTACCAGAACCTGGTGGCCGGCCGTGTCCCGGACGCCCGCGACTCTGTGCACCTGGCCGACTGGCCGGAGGTGGACGGGGACGCAATCGACCCGCAGTTGTCGGCGGACATTGCGCTGGTGCAGCGCATGGTGTCGCTGGGCCGTGGCGCGCGCTCCAAGGCGAACGCGAAGGTGCGTCAGCCGTTGGCCACGGCGGTGCTGGCGCCTCGCAACGCGCAGGAGGTGGAGCGCCTGCGGCCGCTGGTGGACCAGGTGGCGGAGGAACTGAACGTGAAGGCGGTGGAGGTTACGGACGACCCCGGCGACCGCATGACCTACACGCTGCGCCCCAACCTCCCCGTGCTGGGCCCGAAGTACGGCCAGCGGGTCGGCGCCATCCGCAACGCCCTGGCGCAGGCCGACGCGTCCGAGGTGGTCCGCCTGATGCGCGCGGGTGAGCCAATCCCGCTCGGCGAGTTCACCCTCACGGCCGGCGAGGTCCTCGTCACGGTCGAGTCGTCCGAGGGCTGGGCGGCGGCGGAGGAGTCCGGCTACGCCGCGCTGGTGGACACACGCATCGACGAGGCGTTGCACCTCGAGGGGCTCGCCCGCGAGGTGGTGCGTCGCGTGCAGGACCTCCGCCGCGAGGCCGGCCTGGACGTGTCCGACCGCATCCTGGTCACCTGGCGCGCGGACGCCCCCGTCTTTGCGCGCATGCTGCAGACGCACCGCGACTACATCGCCGGGGAGGTGCTTGCCCGCGACATCACGGACGGCGAGCCCCCTCCGGGCGCGACGCGCTTCGAGGGCGACCTCGATGGTGTGGCCGTGACGCTGGGGGTGGTGAAGGCGTAGAGACGGGCGACCGTCCGCGACGGGAAGCGGCCCGGGTCACCCCGGGCCGCTTCGCCATCCAAGACGCGAGGGTGCCGCGGACTAAGCGTCCTCGCGTCCTGGGTCGTTTCGGCGTCCGGGGGCCTCCGGGTGTGGGGCATCCTCCAGGCGGAAGAAGTTGCTGGTGGCGCCGTCTGCGCGGTGCTCCTGGTAGATGAAGTTCAGGCCGCGCTGGTCGAAGGCCCGGAACCACTGCTCCCACTTGATCTCCTCCAGACCGGCGTCCGCCTGATTGAAGTCGAAGCGCAGGACGCCCGCGTGGCCGTCGTGTTCGGAGCCGGGGACGGTGGCGGGGCGGGCGTCGCGCGTCTCCGCCCATGCGCGGATGACCTCGTGCGCTCGGGTGACCAGGGTCTGTCCGGGGTACTCCTCGTGCTGGTCGGCCGACTGCACGTAGCGACAGCTCTCGACCTTCGTGTCCTCAGCCACGGTGAACCCTCTTCCGTCCCTGGCTCACTTTGGTCGGTCCACGGGCGCCCTACCGTGGACCCCGCACCAGGGCCACGCGCGCCTCGCCGTCGTTTCCGGGGCCAATCACCAGTTCGAGGCGTGTGGAGGACTCCGGGACGCGGAACCTCAGGGCGGAGTCCGCCGTGCTGTTCGGCTCGCGAGGCGTGTACCAGGTCTCGTCCAGGTTCTCCGGCTCGAAGATCCGCCCCTGCTCGTCGCGCAGTTCCACCTCAGGCAGCCGGCCGGTCTCGCCGAGCGGCCGGGCCGGATTCTCGACCGTGGAATGCACCACCAGGATGTCCTCGCCCGCTTGCTCCGGCCCGCGCTCGAAATCGCGCACGGTCACCAGAAGCATCCCCACCTGGATCGGTGTGCCCTCTTCACGGTCTCTGCGTTCGTCCGGCTGCCGGGTCATCCGGCCCACACGATCAGCACAAGCCAGGCGACCATCACGAGGAGCACCAGCCAGAGGATGTCCGCCCAGTACCGCCACCTGCCTTCGGAGCGCTGCTCCTGTGCGACGTCCATGCGCATGTCCAGATCGCTGACGTCTGTGCGCCCGTCACGGCTGCCTCGACGCCGCCGGTAGACCGAGGGGTAGGGCGCGCCCCAGCGCGGGACGAGCCACAGCAGCGGCAGCACGAAGAGCAAGGCGAAGAGGCCGAGCCAGATTGCGACGATCATGCTCGGAGTGTCGTGCGGAGGGGGCCACGAAGGCATCGAGGCGTTGCGGGCCGCCGTAACGGGGGTCTCTCAGGTGGGCGGGGCTAGCGGGCTTCGCGCTCGCCTCGTTCCTGGCGCTCGCGGCTGGACCGACGGAGGGGGATGGCGTCCGGTTCGTCGTCCTCCGGGACCATGAAGAGCCCCTGGAGGAAGGAGAGGGCGGCCTGCTTCCAGTCGCCGGAGTCACTGGCGCCGTGCCGCGGCTCGCTGTGCAGGACGTGCGGCACCTCCGCCGCCACCTCGCCGCCGAAGATCAGGATATTGGACGACAGGTAGATCCAGAACAGCAGGATGATGACGGAGCCGAGCGAACCGTAGATGGACTCGTTGAACACGTTCTCCAGGTAGATGCCGAACCCCGCCTTCAGCACCTCGAACGCCAGCGCGGCCAGGAGGGCGCCGGGCCAGATGTACTTCAGCGGCAGGCTGCGGTTTGGCGCGATGCGGTAGAGGGCGGTGAAGGCGATGAAGGTCATGAGGAGGGGGATCAGGAACGCGCCCAGGTCCCACGTCCACGAGAGGCGGCCGTCCAGCAGGCCGTAACGGTCGTCCAGTTGCTGCTGGAAGAAGCGCCACACCGCGGACAGCACAATGCCGCCGACCAGCGGGATGGCGATCACGGGCAGCAGCACGAAGTCCACCAGTTTCGCGCGCAGCATGGGGCGCTTCTGTCGCGTCTCGAAGACCACGTTCATGGTGGAGCGGAGCGCGGCGGAGACGGCGCCTGCGGACCAGAGCGCGGCGAAGAAGGAGACCACGGAGATCGTGGGGCCCAGGTCTGCGGCCTGGCCCAGCAGTTGTTCCACGGTGGCTTCCTCCAGCGGCACGAAGTCGCTGATGGCGCCCAGCACTCGCGCCTGGACCTCTGCGTCTCGCAGCACGATGCCGAAGATGGAGACGGCGAGCAGGGTGAGGGGAAACAGCGCGAACAACGTGTAGTAGGAGATGGACGCGGCCATCTGCGTGCCGCGGTCCTCCGTGAAGTTAGAGGCGGCGCGCCCCATCGTCTGCAGGGCGACCTGGCGCCACGGCGGGCGTGGCGCCGGCTCTGGGCTGGTGCGGGCAATGGCGGTCTGGTCGCCGGCCTCCAAGCGTCCTCCCCCGCGTGAACTCCCGGCCGAACCGGCAGCCTACCCTCTACCCTCGACCGCTGCGCGTCGCTGGCCCATGCTAGCGAAAGCGGGGCGGGACGGCCTCCCGTCCCCGGACGGCCGCGCCGATCCGCGCGGCGCGAGCGATGGTGCGAGGGCAGACGATGACCGGCGAGCGGCTGACTCCACAGGGCACGCAATACCAGCGCGTGGTGGTGAAACTGGGCTCCAACGTGCTCACGGCGGGCACGGACAGCCTGGACCTGGTGACCATGGCGCACCTGGTGGAGCAGGTGGCCGTGCTGCTGGACCGCGGTGTGGCACTGACCGTGGTCACCTCCGGGGCGATCGTCGCCGGGCGTCAGCGCCTGCGCGCGCACCGTGAGGCGCGATCGCTGCCCACTCGCGGCGTGGAGTCGCGGCAGGCGCTGGCGGCGATCGGCCAGTCGCGGGTGATGGCGCTGTGGGACGAGTTGTTCGAGCAGCGGCAGGTCCCGATCGCGCAGGCGCTCCTCACGAGGCGCGACCTGGCGGACCGCCTGGGCTATCTGAACGCGCGCAACACGCTGCTCAACCTGTTGGACCTGCGCGTGGTGCCCATTGTGAACGAGAACGACGTGGTCTCCGTGGAGGAGATTAGCGACTCCAAGATCGGTGACAACGACAACCTGTCCGCGCAGGTGGCGAACCTGGTGGACGCCGACCTGCTGCTGATCCTGACGGACATTGCGGGGCTCTACACCTCCAACCCCTCGCGCGACGCCAGCGCCCGCCTGATCGAGCGCGTGGAGCGGGTGGACGAGTCGATCCTGAGGGCCGCCTCCGGCGCTCCGGGCGAGCGCGGCACCGGCGGCATGGCGACGAAGGTGCAGGCGGCGCGCACGGCCACGAGCCACGGCGCGCACGTGGTGCTGGCGGACGGCCGCGCTCGGGAGATCGCGCTGCGCGTGGTGGCGGGCGAGCCGGTGGGCACGCACTTCCTGCCCACGGGGGACCGCATCGAGAGCCGCCGCCGCTACCTGCTCTCCGGCCTGCAGGCCCGAGGCCGCGTGGTGGTGGACGAGGGCGCGGCGCGCGCCCTGCTGGCCGGCGGCAAGTCCCTGCTCCCCGCCGGCGTCACCGCCTGCGAAGGCGACTTCCAGCGCGGGGACGTGGTGCGCGTGTTCAGTGCGGACGGCCTCCACCTCGCCTCGGGCCTCGCGAACTACGAGTCGGACGAGATCGGGCGCATCCTGGGCAAGCACTCGGACGAGATCGTGGGGATCCTGGGCTACGAGTACGGCGACGAGGTGATCCACCGGAACAACCTCGTACTGGTGTGAGGCGGGCGCTGAAAGTCGCGCCGGCCTCGATGCGCCCGCGATCCGTGCCCCATGCCGGCGTCCTCGTGTAATCTGGACGCCTGATGACTACCACGACCCCCGCCCGAGTGAGCGAATCCGAATCCCACCGCAAGGCCGCGCTGGCGCGTGCCGCGAGCCGTCGCATGGCCTCGATCTCCACGGACGCGAAGAACGCGGCGCTGCTGCGCATCGCGGACGCGCTGGAGGCGGAGACCGAGCGCATCCTGGGCGTGAACGGGCCGGAGGTGGAGCGCGGACGCGAGAAGGGCCTGACCGGCTCGTTCATCGACCGCATGGTGCTCACCCCGGAACGTGTGGCCGCCATGGCCCGCGACGTGCGCCAGGTGGCCTCGCTCCCCGACCCCGTGGGGGAGGTCTTCGACAGCCGCACCATGCCAAACGGCCTGCAACTGGGGAAGGTGCGCGTGCCGCTGGGCGTGCTGGGCGCGATCTACGAGTCGCGGCCGAACGTGACGGTGGACATCGCCGTGATCGCGCTCAAGTCCGGCAACGGCGTGATCCTGCGCTCCGGTACGGATGCGCACGCCTCCAGTCAAGTGCTGGCCGGCATCGTCCAGCGCGAGGCGGAGGCCGCCGGCCTGCCTGCGGGCATCGTGCAGTTCATCGACACGACCGACCGTGACGAGGTGGGCGCGATGCTGCAGGCGGACGCGCACATTGACCTGATGGTGCCGCGCGGGGGCGCGGACCTGATCCGGCGCGTGCGGGACGAGGCGCGCATGCCCGTGGTCGCGGGCGGCGTGGGCGTGTGTCACACGTTTGTGGACGCCAGCGCGAACCTTGGTAAGGCCGTGGACATCGTGGTGAATGCGAAGACGGTGCGCCCGTCCGTCTGTAACGCGATGGACACGCTGCTGGTGCACGCGGACGCGGCGGAGGACTTCCTCCCGCTGGTGGCGCGCGCGCTGGGCGAGCGGGGCGTGACCCTGCACGTGGACGAGCGTGCCGCCTCGCTGGTGGGCGAGGGCGCCCCGGCCGTGCCCGTGCAGCCGGAGGACTACGACCGTGAGTGGCTCTCGCTGGACTGCTCGGTCAAGGTCGTGGACTCGCTGGACGAGGCGATGGAGCACATCGCCAGCATCGAGGGCAGTGGCCACTCCGAGGCGATCGTGACGGAGTCCTACTCCAACTCGCAGCGCTTCCTGCAGGAGGTGGACGCGGCGGCGGTGTTCGTCAACGCCTCCACGTACTTCAACGACGGCGGCCAGTTCGGCCTCGGCTGCGAGGTGGGCATCTCCACGCAGAAGATGCACGCCCGCGGGCCCATGGGGCTGCGGGAACTGACCTCCTACAAGTGGATCGTCCGCGGCGACGGCCACGTCCGCTCCTAGACGTTCGGACGACCTCGCGTGGCCTCATTCACCTTCGAACAACTGTTCCGCACCACACAGTCCGAGCAGTGGAAGGTGCTGGACGCGGCCGGCGCCACCGCCGGTCGCGTGGACGTGCACTTCGAGCCTGGGGTCGCGCGCGTGAGCGTGGTGGTGCAGGACGACGTGAACGAGGACGACCTGCAGGACCTGCTCTCCACGATTGACGAGCGGTTGGTGCCGCAGAAGGCGCGCGCGGACGTGAAGATCACCGCCTGGCGCGGCGCCGCCCTGGGCACCTTCGCCCCCGACCGGGGCTGACTCGCCCGAGCGGTGGCCGCCCCCATCGCGGCCTCGCGACGTGGCGGGGCGGGGGCGGTGGCGCGGAGGCAGCCCCCTGTACCCCCAACTTGTGGCGCTACACCCGACGCCGCGTCAGCCAGAGGGCGCACGCGGCGCCGATGACGGCGGGGAGCCAGAGTGTGGCGACGCGGGCCAGGAGGGCGGCGGCGGTGGCGGCGCCGCGGTCGAGGGACTCGATGAGCGTGAGGGAGATGCCCGTGACGCCGCCCTCGAGGACGCCGAGGCCGCCGGGAGTGAGCAGCAGGCCGCCGGCGAGCGTGGCGACGGCCCAGGTGAAGGTGGCGCTGTTCAGCACCTCGCTGGACCACTCCACGCCGAACGCGCGCAGCACCATAACGTACGCCAGCGCCTCCAGCGACCAGGAGACGGCCGCCACCATGGACATGACCGGGATGCTGCGCCAGGTGAGGAGTGCGCTCGCGGCGTCCGTGAAGTCCTCGGCCTGCGGCACCACGCGGCGCACGAGGGGGATGCGCTCCACCACGTGCGTGACGAAGGCCGCCACGCGCCGGCTCTTCATGGTCGCGAGGATCAGGAAGGCGATGGCGGCGGAGACGCCCACCACCCACGCCGCCTGCCGGTAGGCGAAGCCCCCCGTGAGGGAGACGATCACCAGGCCCAGCATGTTCGTGGCGCGCTCGGCAATGACGATGGGCGCCGTGCGCGCGGCCGCCGGCCCGCCGTCTGACGAGGCGTAGTACGACTTCACGAACTCGCCGACGTGGCCGGGCGTCAGCAGCATCAGCACGCCAGACATAAAGATGGCGGCGGATTCGCGCAGGCCGACCACGCGGTCCGTGGGCAGGGTGACCCGGCGCAGGTACCAGTGCCAGCGCGCGAACTTCACGCCGTTCGCGATCAGCGCCGCTGCCACTGCCGCCAGGAACCACGCGGGCGCGACGTCCCCGAACGCGTCGCCCACCTCGCCGGCGTCCGAGGTGACCGTGAGGGCGACGGAGACCGCGATGCCGAACGCGACGGCGATCAGGATGACGCGGCCCAGCCGCGGCGTGGAGGCGGGTGGGACGTCCTCTGCCCACTCGGGTGGGGCGGGAGTCAGGTCGGGCGCCGCGGGCACGGCTGGCGGCTCAGCCCTTGCGGGCCAGGACCTTCCGCGCGGCGGTGGCCACACCGTCAGCGGTGAGGCCCATGATCTCCAGCACCTGGTCCCAGGTGGCGGACTCGCCGTAGCGGTCGGGGACGCCCACGAACTCCATGGGCACGGGCGCGCGCTCTGCGAGCGCCTGGGCGGTCATGGCGCCCAGGCCGGTGTGGACCAGGTGCTCCTCCGCCACCACGATGGCGCCGGTCTCCGTGGCGGCGCGTTCCAGCGCCTCCACGTCCAGTGGGCGGATGGTGGCCATGTTGAGGACGCGCGCGGAGATGCCCTCCGCCGCCAGCGCCTCGGCGGCTCGCAGGGAGCGCTCCACCATGAGGCCGCAGGCGACGATGGTGAGGTCGCTGCCGTCGCGGAGCATGTGCGCCTTGCCCACCTGGAAGCGGGGGCCGTCCGTGTAGATGACGGGGATCTTGGGGCGGCCGGTGCGGATGTACCACGGGCCCGGCGTGCGTGCCGAGGCCTCCAGCGCGGCCTCCGCCTCCACCACGTCCGCCGGCACCACCACCGTGAACGTGGGGAGCGAGGCGAACAGCGCGATGTCCTCGATGCTCTGGGCGGAGGCGCCATCCTCGCCGGTGGAGACGCCGCCGTGCGAGGCGACCACCTTCACGTTGAGGCGCGGCTGGGCGATGGACATGCGCAACTGGTCGAACGCGTGCTCCGCGAAGACCGCGAAGGTGCTGGTGAAGACGGTGTAGCCCAGTGTGGCCAGGCCCCCGGCCACGGAGAACATGTTCTGTTCCGCGATGCCCATGGTGAAGAAGCGCTCCGGGTAGATGTCACGGAACTGGCGGGCCGTGGTGGACTTGCCCAGGTCGGCGTCCACCACCACCACGTCCGCGCCGTCTCGCTGGAGGCGGATCAGCGTGGGGCCCAGCGCCTCTCGGGTGGCGGCGGGCGCGACGGCGCCGGTGGTGCTGGGAGTGGTGGTGGTCATCTAGGCGCCCAGTTCCCGCATGGCCTGTGCGTACTGCTCGTCGCTGGGCGGTGCGCCGTGGAAGCCCGGGTTGTTCTCCATGAAGGAGACGCCCTTGCCCTTGGTCGTCTCGAAGATCACGAGCGCCGGTTTGCCTCGCACGTCGCGGGCCCAGGCCAGGGCCTCCTCGACAGCGGCGAGGTTGTGCCCGTCGATGCCGGAGCGGACCTCCCACCCGAAGGCGCGGTACTTCTCGTCCAGCGGAGAGAAGCGCATGGTGGTGTCCGTGAAGTCGTCGTTCTGGATGCGGTTGCGGTCGATGATCGCCACCAGGCGGTCCACCTCGTGGTGGGCGGCGGCCATCGCGGCCTCCCACACCTGGCCCTCCTGCTGCTCGCCGTCGCCCATGAGCACGTACACGTGGCTGTCGACGCCGCGCAGGCGCAGCCCGAGCCGGATGCCGAGGCCGAACGAGAGCCCCATGCCGAGCGAGCCGGCGGAGTTCTCGACGCCGGCGGGCTTGCCGATGACGGAGTGGCCCTGCAGGCGGGTGCCCTTCTGGCGGAACGTGGCCAGTTCCTCCACCGGGAAGTAACCGAACTCCGCCAGGGTGGCGTACTGGACGGGGGTGCAGTGCCCCTTGCTCATCACGAAGCGGTCGCGCTCCGCCCACTGGGGATCCGCGGGGTCGTGCTTCATGATGCGGCCGTACAACACCGCCAGGATGTCCGCGGACGACATCGAACCGCCGATGTGCCCGGACCTGGCCGTGTAGACCATCTGCACAATGTGTCGACGGATGCGCTGCGTCAGTGCTTCCAGGTCGACTGGTGCGTCGATGACCATAGATCGCTCCCCTGCCCTGATTCGGAGTATACGAGGCATGCCGTTGGGGTCGAACGCCCATAACGAGGAAGCCTCGTAGGATTGGGGACGTGACGAACGCATCCGCCTCCACCGTGCTGCGCTTGCTCATCCAGTGTCCGGACCGGCCGGGCATCGTGGCGGCGGTGTCGCAGTTCCTGTTCTCGCACGGCGCGAACATCGTGCAGGCGGACCAGTTTTCCACGGCGGGCGGCACGGGCTGGTTCTTCCTCCGCATTGAGTTTCAGGTGGACGGGCTGGACGTGGACCGCGAGGCGCTGTCCCGCCTCTTCCAGGACGAGGTGGCCGGACGTTTCGAGATGGACTGGCGCCTGTCCGGCTTCCGCCGGAAGCGCGCCGCCCTGCTCGCATCGCGCACGGACCACTGCCTGCTGGACCTCCTCTGGCGCTGGCGCCGGGGCGAACTGGACATGGACATCCCCCTTGTGATCTCCAACCACGACAACCTGCGTGCGGACGTGGAGTCGTTCGGGCTGCCGTTCCACCACCTACCGGTGACGCCGGAGACGCGGCCTCAGCAGGAGGCGCAGATCCGAGAGTTGCTGCGGGAGCACGAGGTCGACCTGGTGGTGCTCGCGCGCTACATGCAGATCCTGAGCGGCGAGTTCATTGCGGAGTACCCCGGGCGCATCATCAACATCCACCATTCGTTCCTGCCCGCCTTTGCCGGTGCGGACCCGTACGGCCGCGCCTTCGAGCGAGGGGTGAAGATCATCGGAGCCACCGCCCACTACGCCACCGAGGATCTGGACGAGGGCCCGATCATCGAGCAGGACGTGGAGCGGGTGACCCACCGCGAGTCGCGGGACATCCTGGTCCGCGTGGGCCGCGAGGTGGAACGCTCGGTCCTGGCTCGTGCGGTGCGGTGGCACCTGGAGGACCGGGTCTTCGTCTACGGCAACCGCACGGTGGTGTTCCACTAGCGTCGTTCCGGGTTTGCGCTCCATCACGTGCCTGATACCGTCCGCCGCATGAGCCTCATCGACGACCTCTACCGCCAGAACGAATGGGCCACCCTCCGCCTGCTCGAGACGTGCCGCACGCTCACGCCGGAGCAACTCGAAGCGAGTGCGGAGGGTACGTACGGCTCGATCCGCCGGACGCTGCTGCACATCGTGGGGGGTGAGCCCTCGTACATCACGCGCATCGGTGGACGATACGAGGGGCCGGCGATCAGGTACGAGCCGTTCCCCGGATTCGATGCGCTGGCGGAGGCCACCAGGCACGCTGCGGACGGGTTCATCGATCGCGCCCAGGCCGCCCTCGATCAGTCGTGGACGTTCACGACGCCGGAGGGGGAGACGATCGACGCGGAGGTCGTGCTGGTGCAGGCGCTGAACCATGCCGCAGAACATCGCGCGCAGATCTGCACGATCCTCACGACGCTCGGCCTTGAACCTCCCGCGCTTGACGGGTGGACGTGGGCCGTGGAGACCGGAAGGGTGAGGATGCGATGAGCCTGATCGAGGACCTGTACCGCCAGAACGAGTGGGCGAACCTCGAGGTGCTCGAACTCTGTCGAGGGCTGACGGAAGAGCAACTGGGGGCCACGCTGGAGGGCACGTACGGCTCGATCGCGGCGACGCTGACGCACATGATCGCGGCGGAGGCAGGGTACGTGGTCCGCCTGGGGGGCACCTACACCGGCCCGCGTGTGCCGTACGACTCGTTCCCCGGCTTCGATGTGCTGGAGGCGGCCACGCGCGCGGCCACCGCCGGCCTGATCGAGCGCGCCCATGCTGCGCTCGCCGAGAGTTACACCGTCCGCGAGACCGAGGGCAACGCCTCGGCAGATGTCGATGCGGAGTTGATGCTGGGGCAGGCGCTGATCCACGGCGCCGACCACCGCTCCCAGGTCTGCACCATCCTCACGACGCTCGGCTTCGAGATCCCGGAGATCGATGCATGGGGCTGGGGCCTGGCGACGGGGCGCTTCCGGGAGTTGTAGCGCGGGCAGGCCGGACGGTCGGGGCATTCTCGGTCGGTGGACGATTTCATCCTCAGCCGCCACGCGGTCCTTCGAATGTCGCTCCGGCGTATCACGGAAGGCGAGATTCAAGCGGTTATCGCAGATCCCGAGCGCGCGGTGGATGGGACGCGGGTGAACACGCGGGACTTCTACCGGATGCGCTTGCCGTCCTTGGCTACGACACCGATCCACCGACTGTTGTCACCGTTACGCTCGATCTGCGCCGCTGGGAGGTGCTGCCATGGCAGATGCGTTTGTGACGTACTGCTGGTTAGCGACCACAAGCGGAATCCCGGGTAGTCTGCACTGACCTCGTCCCGGCTACCTGCGAGACACCAGTGCTTTCCCGGTCGTTTGTCGTCCTCTGGGTGGCAATGCTCGTCGCGATGGCGGGTATCTCGATGGTGTCCCCGCTCCTGCCGGTGTACGTGCAGGACGACCTGGGCGGCCCCGCGATTGGCGTGGCGCTGTCCTTCTCCGGGCTGGCGATAGCGCAGATCGTGGCCGCGCCGTTTGTGGGGCGGCTGGGGGATCGCTTCGGGCCGAAGCGCTTCATTGTGGTGGGGTTTGCGATCTACGCGCTGGGAGCGCTGGGCTACCTCTTCGCGCATCACTGGGTGGTGGTCGTGGCGTTCCGGGTGCTCTCGGGCGTGGGAGCGGCGGGGGTGTTCCCGATGACGCTGGCCTACGTGGGCCGGCTCGCGCCCGTGGGTGGCGAGGGCCGCTACATGGGCTGGTTCTCTGTCGCGCAGGTGGCGGGGTTCGGCCTGGGGCCGCTGTTCGGCGGCGGGTTGCGGGACGCCTTCGGCTCGGAGGTCGCGTTCGGGGCGATGGCGCTGATGCTGGGCGGCACCGCGCTGGGCACGTTTGTGCTGCTCCCCGCCCGTCCGAGGCGGCGCGGTGAGGACCAGGACGTGGCGGAGGAGTTGGGCGCGCAGATGTCCTTCTGGACGATCGTGCGCATGCCGGCGGTGCAGGCCTCCACGCTGTTCGTGACGCTCACGGCCATCGGGTGGGGGTCGGCGTCCTCGTGGCTGGCGGTGTTCGTGATCAGCGACCAGGGGCTGGGGACGGACAGCGCGCTGTTCGTGGGCATCCTGCTGTCCAGCCGCTCGCTCATCAACGCCGTGCTGCAGCCGTACGCGGGCCAACTCGCGGACCGCTTGGACCGGGTGATGCTGGTCTCTGTGGGCCTGCTGCTGGCGGGCGTCGCGCAGTTTGCGATCCCGCTGGTGCCGGAGGTCGTGCGCGAGTCCTCGGTGTTTGGGTCCACGCTGGTCTGGGCGCCCTGGGTGCTGCTGGCGATGCTGATCGCCGGGCTGGGTGAGGCGATCGCGCAGCCCTCGCAGCAGGCGGTGTTCGTGGAGGTGGGCCGCAAGGTGGGCATGGGATCGCTGATGGGGCTGAACTCCATGGGGTCGTCGCTGGGGTTCCTCGGCGGATCGCTGGTGGGGGCGGCGGTGAAGTCCGCCCTGGGCATTGAGTCGGTGTTCTACATGGCCGGGATGGCGGCGCTGGCGGGGGTGGTGCTGTTCAACGTGCTCATGCGTCGTGCGGCGCGGGAGGACACGCCGGATATTGTTACCCACTCGGACGGCCCGCACTCGGACGGCCCGTACTCGGACGGCCCGTACTCGGACGGCCCGCATTCGGACGGCTGGCACGCCTCGGACCGAGGGGCGACGGACGTTCCGTCCGGGGCGCCCCACGATGCCGGGGAAGCGGGGGAGGCCGGGGAGGTCGGTGGGGCAGTGGCGCCGGGAGCCCCGGCCGCTGGTGGCTAGCCTCCGTCCCCCGGGAATCCTGTGATGGGGGAGGCTCGCGTGATAGGGCGGGCCTTGTTACGATGAGTGCAATGACTTCCAATCCCCGCGACTTCATGGCGCGGATGCCGAACCTCCACAGGACCACTCGATGACCTTGTGCCGCACCGCGGGGAGCGCCCGGTGACGCCCCTGCGCGGACTCTTCAAACGCCTCAAGGGCGAGACCACGCCCGAACTGGACGCCTCCAGCCGGCGCGGCGAGCGCCCCGGCGCCGCCACCCCCGCACCGGGCGGGGGCCCCATCCTCACCGAAGACGAACCCAGGAAGCGTCGCCGCGGCCGCCGCGGCGGACGCAACCGTCGCCGCGATGGCGACGGCGCCCAGGACATTGCCCACAATGCCCAGGGCAATGCACAGACCGGCACGACCGAGGCCGCCCGTACCCCCGCCAGCGCGGCGGATGCGCGTGACGACTCGCGGCCCCGCAGCCGGCGATCGGAGACTCCCTCGACCTCTTCCACCACAGCATCGCGCTCTGGACGCACCGGCAACGGTCGCTCGCGCGGTAGCAGCAGCAACGGGCGCTCGAGCGCCACGAGCGAACAGACAGACAAGCCCAGGCAGGCAGATCGAGCCGGTCGCCGTTCCTCGAACGGTGATGGCAATGGCGGCAATGGCAATGGCAGTGGCAATGGCGGTGGCAGGAATGGCGGCAGCGCCAAGGAAGGCTACCGCTGGGGCCGTCGCGTAGAGTCCGGCGAGGCCGACGAGCGCTCGCGCCGCGCGAACCGCCGCCGCCGCGACGTACGCGTCCGCAACCTGGACGCCCCTCTCCCGGAGGACATCGCCTTCCGGCCGGGCCAGGACGGCGGAGACTCCACCATCCTGCCCTCGCGGCGACGTCGGCCCACTGGCCTGCATGACACGGCGCGCGTGCTGGTGGGCGGGGCGCGCACCATAGGCGCGTGGGTGAAGCGCGACGAGCGCCACGGCGAAGAGCCCTCGGTTCCCTACACCTTCGAGGATCCGCACGCCCCCACGGATGAGATAGCGGAGCGCCCGGCCGAGGCCGCACCGGCTGCGTCCGTGGCCGCCGGCCCTCGCCTTCGCCCCGCGCCCAAGGTCGCGCCCGACACCGAGACCGAGACCGAGACCGACGCTGGCGACGCCGATACTGGCGCCACCGACGCAGACCCCGAAGGCCGCGAGGGTGACGCGGGCGAGTCTGGCGACGCGCCTCGACGCCGTCGCCGCGGGCGCCGAGGTGGACGCGGTCGCCGCCGCCCGAGCGTGGAGGCGGATGGCCTGACGCTGGTGGAAGACCCCCACTCCGAGACCGACGACTCTGAGGCGGACGACGAAGACGAGGACGACGACCTCGACCTTGACCTTGACCTTGACCAGCCGCGCGCGGTGGACGCTGAGAGCGACGACGACCGCGATGTGGACGAGGACGAGGACGAGGACGAGGACGAGGACGAAGAAGAGGAAGCGCCTCGAGCCCGCCGGCAGCCGCGCCGCCGTGCCGCGCGCGCAGCGATCCCGGACGAGGAACTGCCGGCCGCGTTCGCCAACCTCGGCCCCGGCCGCCTGACGCTGGAGACGCTCGCCGGGTGGGGCTTCCAGGAGCCGACGCCGATCCAGGTGGAGGCCATCCCGGCCCTCATGAACAACCTGGACGTGGTGGGCATTGCCCAGACGGGCAGCGGTAAGACCATCGCCTTCGGTGTGCCCATGGTGGAGCGCCTGGATCCGGACCTGCCGGAAGTGCAGGGCATTGTGCTGGTGCCCACGCGCGAACTGGCGCAGCAGGTGCTGGACGTCCTGAGCGACCTGGCAGCGCCGTGGGGCCTCACGGCGGTGGGCCTGCTGGGAGGCCGCTCGCTGAAGGCGGACTTCCGAGCGCTGGACGGCCGCCCGCACATCGTGGTGGGGACGCCGGGCCGCATCCTGGACCACCTGCGACGCCAGACCCTGTCCCTGCGCCACGTCTCCTACGCGGTGCTGGACGAGGCGGATCAGATGCTGGACATCGGCTTCCTGCCGGACATCCGCCGCATTCTGAGCCGCACGCCGCAGCGACGGCAGACGGCGCTCTTCTCCGCCACCATGCCCGGCTCCATCAAGCGCCTGATCTGGCAGTTCATGACGGACCCAGAGACGATCCGCGTGGACGCGGAAGCCACGCCGGTGGACACCATCACGCAGATCTACTTCGAGGTGGCCAACCGCGACAAGGTGCGGGCCATGCGCGAACTGATCGAGCGGGAACTGAAGGGCCGCACGCTGATCTTCTGCAACATGAAGCGCGGCGTGGACCACCTGGCCCGCGAGTTGGCTCGGGACGGCGTGCGCGTGGGCGCCCTGCACGGCGACATGGACCAGCGCCACCGCGACCAGGTGGTGCGGGAGTTCCGAGGCGGCGCACTGGACGTGCTGATCGCCACCAACGTGGCGGCGCGTGGCCTGGACATCCCGGAGATCACCCACGTGGTGAACTATGACGTGCCCCAGAACCTGGAGGAGTACGTCCACCGCATTGGCCGCACCGGCCGCGCGGGGCGTGACGGCAAGGCCATCACCTTCGTCTGCGAGTGGGACGTGGACGGGTTCGACGCGATCGAGAAGAACATCGGCGTGGAGATCGCCCGCGAGGAACTGGACCTCTACGCGCGCACCTCGAAGTCCGCGTCGCGCTCTGCGGAGCCGGAAATCGGCGACGTCAACTAGCGTCGGGGGCGCGACGCGGGGATCCGTGGCCGTGTTGTCCGTGTTGGCCCTGTTGTCGTTGGTCTTCAGTCCTTGAGGTGGGCGGCGGGGTCCGGGAAGGCCATGGGCATGCGCACGGTGAACAGGCTGCCGCCGTCCGCCGGGGACTCCGCTTCGATCGAGCCGCCGTGCGCGAGCACGATCTCGCGCGTGATGTAGAGGCCCAGGCCGAGTCCGGACTGGCGGTTCTCCGAGTGCCCCTGGAAGTACCGCTCGAACACCTGCTGGCGCAGGCCGGGCGGAATGCCGATGCCGTGATCGCGCACGCTCAGGCGGAACCCGAACCCGTCGTCGTCCTCGCAGGCGAGTTCCACGGCGACGGGCTGCGGGGCCGGGCTGTACTTCACCGCGTTGTCCACCAGGTTCATCACCACCTGCTCGAAGCGCAGCGGATCCACCGTGGCCACCACCTGGCCCCGCTCCTGGAGGGCGATCTCCCGTTCGCTGGTGCGCCGCGTGGACGCCACGACGTCCCGCACAATGGCGGAGACGTCTGTCTGCTCCGGGAGCATCTCCAGCCGCCCCATGTCCATGCGCGACGCGTCCAGGAGGCCGGCGATCAGTCGGTTGAGGCGGCCAGCCTGCGCCACCACCTGCTCCAGCAGCGTGTGGGTACCGGGATCGGAGCCGGCCAGACGCCTCGCGGCCATCTGTGCGGCCATACGGATGGAGGTGAGGGGCGTCTTCAACTCGTGCGCGGCCACGGCGATGAACTCGTTGCGGACGTGGGCGCTCTCCTGCGCGGCCAGCACCTGCGCTCGGGCGTCGCGTTCCGCCTCCACCACCCGCGCGTGCTCCAGGGCGAGCGCCACGCGGCTGCCCATCATTTCCAGCAGCGCGAGGTCGTCTTCGCGGAAGCGGCTGGTCACCTCGCTCCCTGCGTACAACACGCCGATGAACGCGCCGTCCACGACGAGCGGGACCGCCAGCCACGAGCCCGACCGCGCGTCCTGCCGCGCGCCCAGGTCCAGGCCCTCCTGGTAGAGCAGCGGCGTCTGGTTCCGCATGAGGCGCTCCACGATGGCCTCGATGACGCTGTCGGTTGCGGCGCCGGCGGGGCCGCGCTTCGCGAGTGGCGTCTGCTCCTGGAGGTCGCCCAGCACCACGCCGGCGTGGTCCGCCGCCAGCAGGGCCTCCACCTGCGCGGCCAGTGCGTCCGCCAGGTTGTCCAGGCCCACGTGCATCAGGCCCGCCTCCGTGACGCTTCGGAGCGCGTCCAGGCGGGCGGAGGCCGTCTCCGCCTGCAGGCGGGCGGAGCGTTCGGTCTCCAGCAGGATTTCACGTTCGACCTCGGACTGCTTGCGCTCGCTCAGGTCCCTCGTGACCTTGGCGAAGCCCACCAGTCCGCCCGTGGCGTCGCGCACGGCGGTGATGATGACGTTGGCCCAGAAGCGGCTGCCGTCCTTGCGGATGCGCCAGCCCTCGTCCTCGAAGCGGCCCACCTCCAGCGCCACGCGCAGTTCGTACTCCGGCTTGCCGGCGCGCACGTCGCCGGCGGGGTAGAAGATGGAGAAGTGGCGGCCCACGATCTCCTCTGCCCGGTACTTCTTCAGGCGCTCGGCCCCCTGGTTCCAGGTCATGATGTGGCCGGTGGGCGTCAGCATGAACAGCGCGTAGTCGCGCACGCTGTCCACCATCAGGTGGAACAGGTCCGGGGGCGGGGCAGCATCGTCCGGAGGGCCTGGGGTCACGGGAGGCCTTTTCGCTGCAGACGGCGGGAGGCGTCCGAGGCCGCCTCGATGTTGATACCGCATCCGCGCGGCGCGCGGAGGGCGTCAGGATGAATGCGATGCTTTTGCGATGTCGCCAGAGTCCCACCGCAACGGGCAGGTGGAGGGAGGCGCGGGCGCATATACTCCGCCAGCGGCGCGACATGGTGTCGCCTATGCGGGGCTCGAAGTGGGGCTCCGCGCGAAAGGTACGGACGTGCGCAAGATCAGCGTGGGGATCAACTGGCAGGGCGAGTTTGACCTCGACAAGATCGTGGAGCAGGCGAAGATCGCGGACGACGCTGGCGTCCACGAGTTGACGGTGGCGGAGGCGTGGGGGCGTGACGCGCTCTCGATCCTGGCGGTGCTGGCCCGCGAGACCACGAACATCAAACTCGGCACCAGCATCATCAACATCTTTTCGCGCACGCCGGCGGCCGTGGCGCAGCACTTTGCCACGCTGGACGAGATGTCCGGCGGCCGCATGGTGATCGGCCTCGGATCCTCCGGGCCGAACGTGATCGAGCACTTCCACGGCATCAAGTTCGAGAAGCCGCTGACCCGCATGCGCGAGTACGTGGACATCATCAACATGCTGATGCGGGAAGAGCCGTTGAACTACGACGGCAAGATCTTCGACCTGCAGCGCGGCTTCACGCTGCGCTTCAAGCCGGTGCGGGACCACATCCCGATCCACGTGGCCTCTGTCACCCCGAAGTCCGTGCAGCAGACGGCGGAGATCGCGGACGGCTGGATCCCCATCTTCTTCCCCAAGTCGCAGTGGAAGGGCCAGTTGGACCACTTCTACCAGGCGGTGCAGACCGCGGGCCGCAACCCGGACGAGGTGGACGTGCGGAACGCCACGGGGGTGACCGTCTCCACGGACCGTGACCGCGTGCTGCAGGGCACGGCCGCCAACGCCGCGTTCTACATTGCCCGCATGGGCGACTTCTACTACGAGCACTTCGTGCGCATGGGCTACGCGGACGAGGCGAACGCCGTGCGCAAGGCGTGGTCGGACGGGGGCAGCGCCGCCGGGGCCGCCGCACTGCCGCGCGAACTGGTGGAGGAACTCACGATGTCCGGTACGCCGGAGGAGTGCGCCGCAGCCATTGACGAGGGCGTGGAGGCGGGCTTCACCATCCACAGCGTGGGCGTGGCGGAGCAGGACCCGAAGAAGCGCTACGAGATCTACCGGCAGATTGTCGGCTGACGCCGGGCTGCCCGGGGGGTGACGATGCTGGGGGCGGCGCGGAGATGCGCCGCCCTCGGTGTTTCGGGAGGGGGTTTGCCGGGGCTGACGGGGGAAGTCAGTGAAGAGCATCGACGCAGGCTCGGGTGGTGACGTAACGTTTTCTGACGAAATGCGGGAGCGTTGATGGTCAAGCAGCCGGCGTCAGACGAAACCGGGCGTAGCCGCGCCTTGCTGGCGGAGGGCGACCGGGCGGCCCTGACCGGCCTGGCCTGGGGATCTGAGGGCGTCTGGTGGCTGGTTCACCGGCCCGGAACGGGGTTCCACCTCGACACCGGCGGGGACACCGGCGGGGACACCGGCGGGGACACCGGCGGGCTCGATGTGGGCTGTGGCGGCGGGGGAGGTGGCGAGTGGTGAACCAGCCGGAGCCGCTCCGGAGCGCCCGCAGCCGCGCGTTCTACGCCGACTTCCTGGCGCTGGCGGCCCGCTCCGCCGACCTGCTGGACGCCATGCACCAGGCGATGGCGCCGGACTGCCGCGTGTACGCGCAGAACGGTGACGTGGTGACGCCGGCGGCCTCCCGGCAGCACACGACCTTCGGGCGCATCGCGTTTCCGGACCTGGTGGCGGAGGTGGAGGACGTGCTCTTTCCGGACGACCGCCTGGTGGTGCAGGTGCGGATGAGCGGCACTGTTTCGCCACTGGTGCCCTCCCGCCTGTCGGGCCCGACGTTCACCTCCACGTGCGCGATCGTGGGACGCGTGGACGAGCGGTTGAGGCTGTCCGAGGTCTGGTCCTACATCAACCCGGGCTTCCCGCTCTCCTTCCCCCCGCACGGCCTCCACCACGAGCCGCCGCCTGAGGACGCCGCCGGCCCGGCTGAGGCGCGCGCCATGTACGAGACGTGGGTGCGACGCGCCGAGGGCGGCCAGGACTTCATCGGCGCTGTGGCCTCCACGTTCGCGCCGGGCGGCGTGGTGCACCCGGGCAACGGCGACACGGGCGGCCTGGAGGCGCTGCACGCGCTGTTCCAGGTGGTGACGGCGGGCCTCCCGGACCTTTCGCTGCACATCGACGACGTGATGATCAGCCAGGGGCGGGCGGTGGTGCAGTTTGCGATGAGCGGGACGCACCAGGGGCCGCTCGGCATCTACGCGCCCACGGGGAAGGTGCTTCCTTCGCGCGGGATGCTGGTGGCGCGGCCGGACGCGCAGGCGCGCGCGGCGGAACTGTGGGTCTACCTCGCCCCGGCGTACGCGCTCACGCTTGCGCCGGCGGCGGGACTCGCCTCGAAGTCCGGTGGGCGGTGAGGGGCAAGGCGGCGCGCGGGTTGTCGGAGTGTTGCCCGGGGGTTCGTCCGGGGGGCTGAACGTGGAGACGTAGATGGTGCAGCCGTTACCACCGGGCCCGGCCCGAGGAGAGGCCTACTTCCGCGCGTTCCTCGCACGGGCGGAGGCGGAGCGCGACCTGTTCACCGCCTACGTGGGGGGTATGGAACCGGACTGCCGCATCTACGCGGAGAACGGCGAGTTGCATCACCCTCAGCACATGTGGGAGATGGCGCAGACCAGCCACGCGCTGTTCCCTGATCTCACGGCAGAGGTGGAGCGCGCCCGCTTCGTGGAAGACCGCGTGATCATGCAGTTGACCTTCACGGGCACCAGTTCCGCGGATCCCGCGCTGGAGGGTGTGTATGGCGTGGTGGGCGGGCTGCCCGTCCTCACGCGCTGCGCCGTGGTGGCCGTGCCGAACGAGCGGTTGCGGCTGACCGAGGTGTGGAACTACCTCAACGTGGCCTTCTCCATCACCTTCCCGGGCGGCGGCATCCACGAGACGCCACCGCCCGAGGACGGCGCGGGCATCCAGGAGGCGCGTGCGCTGTACCGGTCCTGGGCGGACCGCGTCCACGCGGGCGACGACTTTGTCTCGGCCGTGGTGGCGAGTTTTGCGCCGGGTGCGGTGGTGCACCTGGGCAACGGGGACGACGTCCGCGCCCCCAAGATGCTGCACCTGTTCGAGGTGCTGGCCGCTTCCATGCCGGACCTGACCATGGAGGTGGAGACGGTGCTGCCGAGCGACGACGGGTTGGTGGTGCAGTTCACGATGTCCGGTACGCACACGGGCACGCTCGGGCCGTACGAGGCTTCTGGGCGCGAGATGCCCTCGCGGGGCATGGTGATCGCTCGGCCTGACCGGCTGGGCCGCACGGCCGAACTGTGGCTGTACGTGGCGCCGATGATGGCGGTGGCGATGCCGCCGGAGGGCTGACCCCCGCCGCTCGAGGGCCACCGCTCGAGGGCTACCGCTCGAGGGCTACCGCTCGGTGCTGGCGGCTGCTCCCGCGCTGTCTGTGTTGTCTGGGCTGTCTGTACTGTCTGGGCTGTCCGCGATGTCCTCCGCGGCCTCGGCGTCGGCCTTTGGCTGGCCCCCGGAATCGCCTCCGGCGGCGGGTTCGTCCTCGTGGTGGTCGGCGCGGCGGCGCAACCGCGAGCCGATGGCGCCGCGCACGTCGCCCAGCGCATCCCCGATGTTGCGGAGGAAGGGCGCGCCCTCCTCCTGCGGCAGGCCGATGGCGCGCAGGCGCTGCTCGCGGCGCGTGCGACGCTGCGGGCCGCGCCCGCGCATCGCCTCGGCCAGTGCTCGCCGCAGCGCCGGCCGGAGGAGGCGCACCGCGCCCTCCGGGTCCACGTGGGCGCCACCGGCGGGCTCGGGCACCACGGTGTCGATGATGCCCAGGCTCAGCAGGTCGCCGGCGGAGACGCCCAGGGCCTCCGCCACCTCCGGCGCGCGGTGGCGGTCACGGAAGAGGATGGCCGCTGCGCCCTCGGGCGAGGTGATGGCGTACATGGCGTTCTGCTGCATGAGGATGCGGTCAGCCCACGTCAGCGCCAGCGCGCCGCCCGACCCGCCCTCGCCGATGACAACGGAGACGATGGGCGTGCGGAGGGAGGCCATGGTGGTGAGGCAGTCCGAGATCGTCGCGGACAGGCCGGCGGCCTCGTCCGCGATGCCGTCATGGGCGCCGGGGGTGTCGACGAAGGTGACGAGGGGCAGTTGCAGGCGCTCGGCCAGCGCCATCAGGCGGCGGGCCTTGCGGTAGCCGGCAGGGGAGACGCGGCCGTCGCGTCGCCGCCCGTGCAGGTCCATGTCCCCCCGCTCCTGGCCGATGACCACCACGTTCGTGTCGCCGATGCGCGCAAGGCCGCCCACCAGCGCCGGGTCGTCCTGGCCGCTGCGGTCGCCGCGCAGGGGGAAGAAGTCGGAGGCGAGCGCGCGGATGTAGTGGAGCGCCCGCGGGCGGTCGATGTGGCGGGCCTTCACCACCACGGCCCAGCCTCGCTCCTGGTCGCGCACCTCCACCGGCGGCGGCAGCAGCGCCGGGTCCGGCGGCACCGAGGGCCGCACGAGGGAGACCACGGTCAGCAGTTGGTCGCGCAGCGCGCTGCGAGGCGCCACCAGGTCCACCTGGCCGTGGGCCAGCAGATCCTCCGCCAGCAGCGACTCGCGCTCCTCGCCCTCGTCGTGGACGGCCCGCACGCGCGGGCCGGCGAAGCCGATGAGCGCGCCGGCCTCCGCCAGGATCACGTCCGCCTGCGTGCCGTAGGAGGCGAAGACGCCGCCGGTGGTGGGGTTGGCGAGCACGGAGATCATGGGGATGCCGGCTTCGTGCAGGCGGGCGGCGGCCGCGGCGGTCTTCGCCATCTGGAGGAGGGCCACCATGCCCTCCTGCATGCGGGCGCCGCCGGAGCAGGTCACGGCGATGAACGGCGCCTTGGCCTCGCCGGCGCGGTCCATGGCGTGGGCCACCCGCTCGCCCACGGCGAAGCCCATGGAGCCGCCGATGAAGGCGAAGTCGCTCACGGCCACGACGACGCGCATCCCGCCGATGCGGGCGGCGCCCGTCAAGACTGCCTCGTCGCCCCCGCTCTTGCGCCGGGCTTCTTCCAGGCGCTCCGGGTACGTGCGGGAGTCCTCGAAGCGGAGGGGGTCCGGGGTGGGGATGCCGGAGAACTCCTCGTCGAAGGAGTCGGCGTCAAAGAGCAGTTCCACCCACTCGCGGGCGGACAGCGGGCCGGTCTGGGCTGCGAGGTCGTCGCCGGTGCGCGGGGCGGCGTCCGGCGGGGGGGAAGTCTGGTTCGTCATGCACTCAGTGTAGATCGGCGCAGGCCGCCTGCCCTCCAGAGCGTGTCAACAGGGCGTTGCACAAGCGGGGGCGTCCGTCCTGCCTCGGCATGACGATCCGAGGCAGGACCAGGTCCCTGCCGGCGCTCGGCGCGAGGGCCTTGATGCGAGTGGATGCGCCTCGACGCGGGCTCAGTCTGCGGGACGTGCGGGTGGAGGCGGGCCCAGGAACTCGCGGATGGCGGCCACGGTGGCGTCCAGTTGGTCGTGGTGGAGCCAGTGGCCGGCGTCCTTGATCACCTTCGTGCGCGAGTCCTTGAAGTAGCCGTCCAGCGGCCGTTCGTGGAAGGAGGCGCGCTTGAAGTGTGAGTTCTCGCCCACCAGGTGCAGGGTGGGGCACTGGACGTTCGCCCAGACGCGCTCCACGTCCTCCCGGCGCACGTCAGAGGGGACGCGGCCACGGAACCACGGGTCGAACTTCCACACCCAGCCGTTGTCGATCGCGTGGGAGGCCCAGCGCGCCAGGTGGTCCGCCATCTCCGGCGTCAGTTGCTTGTTTGCCTCGCGCATGCGGTCCGCTGCGGCGCGGAACGAGGGATAGACGCGGGGGGTCTGGCCCTCCAGCGCGCGGGTCTGCGTGGTCCACTCGTGCAGGCGCTCCGGCGTCAGGTCCGCGTTTTCCTCGGCGCGTGCGCCCGCGCCCTCGATGTCCACGATCTTGTCGAACTTCTCCGGGAAGGCGCCGGCGGCCAGCAGGGAGATGGCGCCGCCGAAGGAGTGCGCTACGACCGGCGCATGCCCGCCCACCAGGTCGAGGAGGGCGATGAGGTCCGGGACGAAATCCACCAGGGCGTAGTACCCGCCCTTGGCCCAGTCCGAGTCGCCGTGGCCGCGCAGGTCGCAGGCCACCACGTGGTACTCGTCGCGGAAGGCCTCGGCCACGCGATCCCAGTTGCGGGCGTGGTCTCGCCCGCCGTGCACCAGCACCAGCGGGGGCAGCGAGGGGTCACCCCACGTCCAGTAGGACAGTTTCAGTCGCTGGGACTGGTAATAGTGCTGCCAGGGCTCGGTCAAGGCGGTCTCCGACACAGCGATGCTCACGTCATGGTTATTTCGAGGTGGGGTGTGGGGGCGGAGCGCCGCCGCCCTTGAAAGGATTGTGCCTTGAGTCGAGCGTAGGCGCTCCCCGCTGACGATCCATGCCGGCCCTCAGGAACTGGCGGCCCTCAGGAACTGGCGGCCCTCAGGAACTGGCGGCCCTCAGGAACTGGCGGCCCTCAGGAACTGGCGGATGGCGTCCACGGTGGCTCCGGGCTGGTCGTGGTGGACGGAGTGGCCAGCGTCCGGGATCACACGCGTGCGCGAGTCCTTGAAGAACTGGTCGATGGGCTGACCCTTGAACGTGGTGCGTCGGGTGCGCGACCGCGCGCCGACCAGGTGCAGCACCGGGCAGTCGATGCCCGCCCACAGCCGCTCCACGTCGTCCGGCAGGATCTCGACGGGCATGCGGATGCGCGCCCACGGGTCGAACTTCCAGACCCACCCGCCCTCGGTCGCCCTCGTCCCCCAGCGGGCGAGGTGGTCCGCGAGCGGCCGGGTGAGGAACGGGTTCGCCTCGCGCAGGCGAGCGGCGGCGTCATGCACGCTGGGGTAGACACGCGTGCCGTTGCGCTCCGGCCCCCGCGACTGGGCGACCGTCTCGCGCAGGAGTGCGGAGGTGAGCGGTAGTCGCTCGCGCGCCCGTGCACCGGCGCCGTCCATGTCCACGAGGCGAGCGAACTTCTCCGGGAACGCCCCGGCAGCGATCAGCGCCACCTCGCCGCCGAAGGAGTGCCCCACGACCTGTGCCAGCCCGCCCAGCAGGTCGATCAGGTCCACCAGGTCGGTGACATGCTCCACGGTGGAGTAGTAGCCGCCCCGCGCCCACTCGGAGTCCCCGTGTCCGCGGAGGTCCGGGGCCACCACGTAGTAGTCGCCCTCGAACGCGCGGGCCACGCGGTCCCACGTGCGGGCGTGGTCCTGATCGCCGTGCAGGAGGACGAGCGGTGGGCGGGTGGGGTCGCCCCACGCCCAGTAGGCCAGCCGCAGGCGCTGGGACTCGTAGTAGTGCTGGACGGGCTCCGTCACGAGGGTCTCCGAGATCCTTGCTGGTGGTCGCGTTGCCCTCGGGGTGAGGGGTTGCTCAGTTGTATCGTGATTTCGGCTGGAGTGCAGGATCACTCGTCTCGCGCGGCGGCTGCTTGACCCCCGATCTCCCGTATCCGTACCGTCCTTGCGTGAGTGATGACGCCCCCCAGCCTCCCCCATCGCCAGCACCGGACGCGGCCCCGGAGGCGGACGCGGACGCCCTGCCGCCCTTCGTCCGTGGCCTGCTGGACGTGGAGGCGTACCCGCACGCGCCCTCCAGCGTGACGCTGGTGCAGACTCACATCTCCTACGTCTGGATCGCAGGCGAGGTGGTCTACAAGGCGAAGAAGCCCGTGAACTTTGGGTTCATTGACCAGGTGGCCCCGGAGGCGCGCGAACGCCACTGCCGCCTGGAGGTGGAATTGAACCGCCGGCTGGCGCCGGACGTGTACCTGGGCGTGGTGCCGATCGTGCAGGCCGCCGACGGGTCGTTCGCGGTTGACCGGCCGGAGGTGGGTGGCACGGTGGTGGAGTGGGCGGTGAAGATGCGCCGTCTGCCGGACGATCGCTCGCTGGATCGCCTGCTGGAGGCGGGCGAGGCGCCGGGGGACATCGGGCGTCGCATTGCCCTGAAACTCGCGGAGTTCCACGCCGCCGCCCGCGTGGTGGAGGACGACCGGGCGTTCGCCGGCGCGGAGGCGGAGCAGGCGTGGTGGGGGCGGGAGGTCGCGGAGGCGGAGGGCAACATCGGCGGGACGTGGCGGTCGGAAGACGCGGAGGCGCTGCGGGCCTTCGTCGCCGAGAGCCTGGCCCGCGAGGCGCCTCTGTTCGACGAGCGGCTGGCCCAGGGGCGCGTGGTGGAGGGCCACGGCGACCTGCACGCCAAGCACATCTACGTGCTGGGCCCGGAGCCTCAGGACCTGGTGGTGGTGGACTGCGTGGAGTTCACGGAGTGGTACCACTTCCGCTACCTGGACCGCGGGTTCGACCTGGCCTTTGTCGCCATGGACCTGGAGGCGCGCGGCCACCGCGCCCTGGGCGACGAGGTGGCCGGCTACTACATTGCCGCCACGGAAGACGAGACGCTGGGCGTCCTCCAGCCCCTGCATCGCGCCTGGCGAGCGTTCATCCGGGGCAAGGTGGAGTCGATCGGCGCGAACGACCCCGGCATCCCGGAGGCGGAGCGGGCAGCGCTCGCAGCGTCTGCGTCTCACTACTTCCGGCTCGCCTCCACGTACGCGGCGCGGCGTCGGGCGCCGGTGCTGGTGGTGCTGTGCGGCATCTCCGGGACGGGGAAGTCCACGGTGGGCGGCGTGCTGGCGGCCCGCATGGGCGCGGCGCTGGTCTCCACGGACCCGGTGCGGCGCGACGTGGCGAGGGCGCGCGGCCTGTCCACCACCATGTGGCAGCAGTACGAGGCCACCGCCTACGCGCCAGAGATGAACCGCGAGGTCTACCAGGAGATGCGCCGCCGCGCGCGTGCCCACCTGCAGGCCGGCCGCCCTGTGATCCTGGACGGCACCCACCGCCGCGTGGGCGACCGCCAGGAGGCGCTTGCCATTGCGCGCGACCTCGGCGTGCCGGCGCTGGTGGTGGAGTTGCGACTGGCCGATGACGCGGCGCTTGCCCGCGTGGTCGACCGTGAACGCCTGCAGGGCGGCGAACCCAACCCCGAGGCGTTCCGCCGCCACGTGGAGGAGTTCGACCCGGTGACCAGCGTGGAGGGCAGTGTCCTTGCGCTGGACGCCGCGCAGCCGCCGGTGGACCTGGCCGAGCAGATCGAGGAAGAACTGCCGTAGGGGTGCTTGATGCCCCCATCCCGGTGGAGTTGGAGCGGCGCGCCCGGACGCGGTAGCCTCGGCTCGCCTCGACACGACCGAGCGCCAGAAGGAGGCCCGAGTGCCCGAGTCCCTGCCCGCCGACCTGGTCGACCTGCGCGACCGCCTGCGCGCCTTCATCGAGGAGATGCGCACGATCGAGGGCGACCTCGAAACCATCGAGGGCGAGGAGGAGGCAGGCGTGCCCGTGGATGTGCGCGCCCGCGTGCGCGAGCGCTCCAAGGCACTCGGGTTCTTCGGGATGACGCAGCCCGCCGAGTTCGGGGGCACGGACGCGGGGGCCCTGGCGATGACGGTCGCGCGGGAGACGCTGGCCGCGGCCAACACGCCGCTCTCACGCTACGTGTTCGGGCCGGACCCGGGCCTGCTCCGACGCGCGGAGGGCGGCCTGCGCGAGCGCTACCTGGAGCCGGTGCTGGCGGGCGAAAAGACGTGGTCCTTCGCCTTCACCGAGCCCAGCGGCCCAAACGCCCCAGAGCGCCCCACGTGGGCCGTGCGCGATGGCGACGACCTGGTGGTCACGGGACGCAAGGCCTTCATCACCGGCGGCGCGTCGGCAGACTTCTACGCAGCCCTGGTGAACGTGGACGAGGACGCCAGCGGCCCCGGCGGCACGGCCATGCTGCTCATTGACCGCGATACGCCGGGGGTGGAGATCACGCGCCGCTTCCGCAGCATGGAGGGCGGCGGGCACGTGGAACTCTCGTTCGAGGGCGCCCGCGTCCCCGCAGCGAACGTGCTGGGCAAGATCGGCGAGGGGATGCCTCGGGCCATGGGCAACATCGGGGAGGAGCGGCTGATGTCTGCGGCCACGGCGTGCGGCATCGCGCTGTGGACGGTGGACTACACCACGCGGCACATCACCGGCGGCCACCGCTCCGGGCAGCGCCTGGGTGACCGCGAGGGCGTGCGTCTGCGCTACTCGGACATGCGCATCGAGACGTACGCCGCTCGCGCCATGCTCTACCGCACGGCGCGCCTGGTGGACGCCGGCGAGGACGCGATCAACGAGGGGGCGGCCACCAAGGTCTACTGCACGGAGGTCGCCGGCCGCGTGGTGGACTCCGCCGTGCAACTGGTGGGCGGTCAGGCCCTGATCGAGGGCCACCCTCTGGAACACCTCTACCGTCGCGTGCGCTCGATGCGCCTGGCCGGGGGCGCCTCGGACGTGCTGAGGCTGACCGTGGCGCGCGGCATCATCGAATTCGACGCTGGCCGCCTGTAGGAGGGGACGACGATGCGCTACTGCCCGAACTGCTCGCAGCCGTTGACCACGAAGCACGAGGGCGGGCGGGAGCGCCTGGCCTGTCCGGACCAGGGCTGCGGGTTCATTCACTTCGGCAACTTCTCCATCGGCTGCGCCGGTGTGGTGCTGCGGGAGGGGAAGGCCCTGCTGGTGCAGCGCGGCTGGCAGCCCTTCGCCGGCTCCTGGCAGATCCCGGGTGGCTACGTGGAGCACGACGAGCCGATCCTGGAGGCGGTGGAGCGCGAGGTGATGGAGGAGGCCGGCGTCACGGCCCGGGCGCGCGACGTCATTGCCTTCCGCCACTCCATCGGCGGCTCCATCGGAGGGCCCAGCACCAACCTCTACGTGGTGTTCCGCCTCGACTATGTCGAGGGCGAGCCGGTGTTCGACAACGACGAGGTGGTGGGCGCGGGCTTCTATTCGCTGGACGAGATGTCGCAAATGGAGGCAGTGCAAGGCCTCTCCCGCTGGGCGATCGAGAAGGCGATGCGGGCGGAGCGGCAGGACGGGCTCACCATGGAGAACGGCGCCGCCAGCGTGCCCGCGCGCCCCGGCTGGCAGTTGTTCGGCCTCCAGCCCTCGGATGCGCTCCTGCGCTGAGGGCGGGTGGCCCGATGAAGTCTCCAGCAGACCGTGAGATTCGCGCAGGGTGACAGTGGGGGCCTCGCGCGGTACGTTCTGAACTTGCCGTACACGTCAGGGTTGGCGTGTGCCCGGCTGCGACCACCGCCATGGGGTCGACAGCGGCCAGGCGGCCTCGCGCGGAAGGTCCCCGCTTGAGTAGCAGAGTCACCGAACTCGTCGATGGAGGGTCTCCGGCGCCGGGCGCCGCACCCCCTGGCGAGCCGCCTCGACGCCGCGGGCGCGGCTCCAGCATTACGTCGCTGCGCACGTTCGACTCGCTGCGAGATCCGCGCTACCGGGCATTCCTGCTGTCCATGCTGGCGCAGATGGCCAGCCAGAACATGCAGATGGTGGTGCGGGCCTACCTGGCGTTCGAGTTGACCGGCTCCTACGCCGCCCTGGGCACGATCTCTCTGGCCAACGCCATCCCGGGCCTGGTGCTGTCGCTGGTGGGCGGCGCCATTGCGGACCGCGTGCCCTTCCGCAAGTGGGTGGTGCAGATCGGGCAGTTCTTCAACGCAGCGAACGCGCTGGCCATTGGCGGGCTGGCGTTCGCGGGCCTCCTCACGTTCGAGTACCTGTTCATCTCGGCGGTCGTGCAGGGCGTCACCATGGCGCTGACCATGCCCTCCCGCCAGTCCATCCTGCCGTCGCTGGTGAGCGAGGAGCGGCTGATGAACGCGGTGGCGCTGAACGCCGCCGGTATGAACACCATGCGCCTCTTTGCGCCGGCGGCGGGTGGCTTCCTGTTCGCGGCTGCGGGGGCGGCGTGGGTCTACTTCCTGATGTGCGGCCTCTACTTCCTCGCCGCCCTCTTCCTGATCCGCGTTCCGGAGACGCGAGGCGTGGTGGTCTCCGCGGGCAGCGTCCGAGGCGAGATCAGCGCCTCGCTGACCAACATGCGGGAGGGGATGGGATACATCGTCCGCCACCCCACGATCGGGCCGTTGCTGGGCGTGAACGTGCTGATCGTGATCACGGCCATGCCGTACATGTTCCTGCTGGCCGGGTTCGTGCAGGACGTGCTGAAGGCGGACGCCAGCGCGCTGGGCATCCTGCAGAGCGTGAGCGGGGTGGGCTCGCTGACCGGGGCGCTCGTGATCGCCTCGATCACCTCGAAGCGTCGTGGGACGTGGTTCCTGCTGGGCTCGGCGTTCCAGGGGCTGATGCTGCTGCTGGCGTTCACGCTCTCCACCAGCGTGTGGATGATGGCGATCTTCATGCTCATCATGGGGCTCGGGCAGTCCGCCCGGCAGTCGCTCTCCAACGTGCTGGTGCAGACCTACGTGGACGACGCTTACCGAGGGCGGGTGATGAGCATCTACATGCTGCAGTTCAGCCTCTCCCAGTTCGGCGCGTTCCTCACCAGCATGTTCGCGGAGGCTGCGGGCCCTCGCATCGCCCTCGGCGCCACCTCAGGGATGCTGATCCTGATCGCGATGGGGGCGCTGGTGCTCGTCCCGCGGCTGCGCAACCTGGAGTAGCGGCCCGCCTCGGGTAGCCGGTCGGCGGCCCTCAACCGATCCTTCCCCCCTCGCACGCCGGGGCGAGGGCTAGACGAGACCGCGTGCGCGGGGCACGATGCGTGGGCGGGGCACCGAGGGCTTCTCGTTGGGGAACGCGGCTGGCATGAACGTGGAACGGCGCGGCCTGTCCTTGCGCGTGCTGCCGGTCGTCCTGCTGGCGGCGGCGGCCTCACTCGTCGTGTCCGTGGCCGCCGTCCGGGACATCCCCTCCGCCGCTGACTTCCTCGCCGCCCTGACCGAGGCGGGCGCTCCGCGCGAGCGCTTGCTGTTCACGCTGGCGCAGGCAGCCGGCGCGACCGCGCTGGGCGTGGCGGTCGGCCTCGTGGCCTCGTGGTTCCTCGCACGAGCGGGCATGCCGCTGGCTCCCGTGTTCCGCGTGGCGATGCTCGTGCCGGTGGCGGTGCCCGGTGTGGCCTTCGCGCTGGGGCTGCGCGAACTCGCTGCGGGCGACCTGGCGCCGGCGGCGCTGGTGGTGTGGGGGCATGCCGCCTTCGCCGCTGGCGTGACCGCGTGGGTGGTCACACCCGCCTGGGGATCGTCCGAGCCTCGCCTGGTGGACCAGGCGGTGCTGCTGGGCTCGACGCGCTGGCGGGCGTTGCTGGCTGGCGCGCGTCGCTCCGTGGGGAGCAGCCTGGTGCTGGCGTGCGCCCTGGGCTTTGCCAACGCCGCTGCGGCCGTGGGCAGCGTGCTCCTGCTGGGCGACGAGGCGACATGGACGGTGGAGGCGCTGCTGCTGCGCGAGGCGCAGTCCGGGGACACCGGCGTGACGGCCAGCCTGGCGGGCATCCAGTTGCTGCTGGGCCTGGTCGCCTACCTCGGCGCGCGGCGCTGGACGGCGGGCGCCGGTGGGCCGTTGCGCGCCAGCGCCGGCGTCCGTGCGGCCGGCGTGGTGGTGCTGCTGGTTCTGGTGGCGCCGCTGCTCGCGCCCGTGGTGGCGCTGGTCGCGGGCGCGGTGCGCGTGGAGGCGGGGGCGTCGAGCGCCTTCGCCGGGCTGCTGGACGCCGAACTCGCCGGGGCCGGCGTGGGCCGCTCGCTCGCGTGGTCGGCCACGTACGCGCTCACGGCCGGGGTGGTGGCCACGGCGCTCGCGTGGCTGGTCGCGCCGTACGTGGCGTCGCTTCGGCGCCCGCGCTTCCGAGGGCTGCCCGTCGCGCTGCTGGCGCTGGTGCTCCTGGTGTCTCCTGTGGTCTCCGCTCTGGGGGCGCGCGAGGCGGCCCAGGCGCTGGAGGTGGACCTGCAGCGGACGTGGGCGGTGATGGCCGGTGTCCACGCGCTGGTGGTCTTCCCGGTGGCGTTGCGCGTCCTCACCTCCGTCGCGCACGTGGACGGCCATCGGCTGGCGGAGGCGGCGGTGCTGCTGGGTCAGGGCCCGCGCTCGGCCCGCTGGCGCTGGCGGCGGCGGTACGTGCTGCGCGGCGTGCTGTCCTCCGTGCTGATCGCGCTGGCGCTGCTCATCGGCGAGGTGGGCGCCGCCGCGCTGCTGGCGCCGGCGAGCGCCGTGCCGGCCACGGTGAGCGTCCTTGAGGCATCGCCCCCGGGCCGAGACGCGCCCTCGCTCGCGCTGGCGGTGGCGACCGTCCTGTCGGGCGCGGCGGTGGTAGCGTTCACGCTGGGCGAGTGGCTGCGCCGCAGTGCTGGCAGCGCCGGCACCGGTGCTGGCGGGGCCAGTGTGGAGGGTCGATGACGTCCCTGGAAGTGCGAGGGCTGAGCGGACGCGCCGCCGGAGGGCCTCGCGTGCGTGCGCTCTCGTTCCACGTTGACAGCGGCCAGATCGCGGCCGTCTTTGGCCGCCCGGACGCCGGCAAGCGCGCGTTGCTGCGCCTGGTCTGCGGCCTGGACCGGCCCGAGGACGGCGAGGTGCTGGTGGACGGCCAGAACGTCGCCGGCGTCCCCCCGCAGCGTCGGCGGCTGGGCGTGGTGCTGCGCGATGCGCCCATGTTCCCCGGCACCGTGCGCGACAACGTGGTCTACGGCCTGAAGCAGCACGGCTGGGCCAAGCACGACCGCGAGCGTCGCGTGGCCGCCGCGCTGGAACTGGTGGGCATGACCGGTACGGAGGGGGAGCCGGTGGCCTCCCTGAACGCGGACGAGCGTGCGCGCATTGCCCTCGCACGGGCGCTGGCGCCGGAGCCGGTGGCGTTGCTGCTGGAAGCCCCCACCGCGCACGTGGACGAGGTGCTGAAGCCGGACTACCGCGCGCGCCTGCGGGAGGTGCTGCACGCGATCCCCGTCACGACCGTGATCTTCACGGACGACCTGCGCGACGCCGTGGGCATGGCGGACGACTTGCATGTGCTGGCGGACGGCGCCCTGCTGCAGTCTGGCCCGCTCTCGCGCGTGCTGGCGGGGCCGAACGCCAGCCGCGTGGCGGAGATGGTGGGATACGTCACGCTCATCCGAGGCGACGTGGACGGCGACTGGATCCTGGAGCCCGGTGCGGGCGCCATCCAGTTCCCGGCGGGCTTCCCGCTGTCGGGCACGGCGCGAGCCATGGCGCACCCCTCGGCCATGCTGGGGGTGCCGGAGTCCTCCGGCCTGGGCAGTGGCGTGAACGGGCTCATCGAGCGCGTCCGGGCGACCGGGCCCACGTACCTGCTGGACCTGCGCGTGGGCGACCGCCTGGTGGAGGTGCGCTGGGAGTGGGATCTGGCGCCGCCCCCCTCTGACGAGCCGATCGCGATCGCGGTGACGCCGGGCACGCTGCGCTTCTTCAACGACGGCCCCGCCCGCGCGCGCTCCGATGATCACGTGTCTCCGCCGTACCTGGTGGACGAGTACGAGCCGGGCGACGGCGGGGCCGAGGACGAACCTGAGGATGCGCTGCACGACGAGGACCCCGCCCCCGAGGCGGAGGAGCCACATGACGCAGCCTCCGACGAGGACGAGCCCGCAGTGCCCGAGATGTCGTGGGGCCTCGCGCTGTCGCCCGCGCCCTCACCGCCTCGCACGGGCGCTGCGGTGGAGGACGGCGGCGCGGGCGAGTGGGCCGAGGGCGGCGAGCGTGAGGGCAGCGGGGCGGACGATGGCTCTGTCGCGGCGCTGGCGCCGTGGCTCCAGGTCTCGCGTCCGGTGGCGGGGCCGGGCGCGGACGCTGGCCCGCAGGACGGCGAGGACCTGGGGGAACTGGCGGAGGGGCACCAGGGCATGCCGCTCGACTGAGGTGCGCAGGCTCGTGAGATTCGCCTGCTGACCCGCCGTGGAGCCTGCGCTACGCTGAGCGCATGGTGCGTCCGGCGATTGACCGACTGATCGTGCGCGACCCTGAACGGCGGGCGCTGCGGGCGCTGGCACGTCGGACGCGGGCGCTGCCCAGGCGTCGGAAGCCGGACGACTCGCTGCAGATCGTGGTGGACCTCGCCCGCGAATTGACCAACGGCCGCTACGGCGCGCTCTCCGTCACCGACGAGTACGACCATACGGAGGGCTTCTTCACGGCCGGCCTGGACCGCGACCAGTTGATGCGCCTGCGCAATGCGCCGCAGGGCCACGGCCCCCTGGGCTCCCTGCGCTACGACGGCCGCCCCGTCCGTTACGAGGACGTTTCACAGCACGCCAAGTCCTTCGGGTTCCCCTCCAACCACCCGGAGATGCGGGCCATGGTGGGCGTGGCCATCTGGGCGCACGGCTGCGTCCGCGGCGCCCTGTACGTCACGGACCCCTCGGACGGCCGCGCCTTCGACGAGGCGGACGAGCGCATCCTGACCACGCTGGCGGCGCACGCCTCCAAGGTCATCGAGTCGGAGTGGTACTAGCGGCCGGCGCGCAGCGCCCTCATGGCCCTCATGGCCCTTGGTGCGGGCGTGGCTACTTCGGGGGCTCGGGGAAGGGGAGAGGCTCGCCCTCCGGGAGGCCGACCTCGAACACGTTGAGGGTCATGGAGACGAGCGTGTAGTAGCCCACGATGCCGACCACGTCCACTACGCCGCCTTCGCCCAGCACGTCCACCGCCTGCCGGTACGTCTCGTCCCCCACGCGATGCCGTGCGAGGTACTCCGTGACCAGGTCATACACCGCCTCCTCCTGCGCGTCGCGGAGGGCGGGGCGCTGACCTGTGCGGATCGCCTCGATGGTGTCGTCCGGGAGGCCTGCCTGACGCGCGAGGCGGGCGTGCGCGAAGAACTCGTACTGTGAACTCCAGTGCTTGCCGGTGAGGAGGATCGCGAGTTCGGAGAGGTGCGGCGCCAGGCTGGTGTTGTAGCGGCAGTACTCGCCCAGTCGCTGCGCACGGTCCGCCAGCACGGGGCTCCGCAGCCACGCCTCGAACGGCCCGCGCAGGCCACCGCGGGGCCCTCCGATGATCGCCTCCGCCACCTGGCGCTGTTCGTCCGTCATCTGGTCCGTGGTGAGCGGGGTGAGCCGGGCCATGCAGTCCTCCACAATGTGCGTCGCGCGGCCAGGCGCCACGCGTGGAGGGCATCCTAGCGGACGCGCCTGGTGCTGCACGGAGGCGGGCGCCTCGGACGGTGGCGTCTCCCCGGACTGGACCTGATGTGTGTAGTATTCCCGGCGACCGTTGGGTAGCGGAGGGGGGCTCCGCGCCATACGGCCGCGCCCTTCACCGCGTGTCAGCAACGGCGCAGCGTGGCTACCGCATGCCACGCAAGTGGAGGGAACTGTCCAGTGAAACAGAACTATTGGCTCCGGAACCGTATGACGCGTCGAGGCGTCCTGCGGGGGGCGGGCATTGCCGGAGCGGGCCTCGCCGGTGCGGCCCTCATCGGCTGCGGGGGCGACGACGACACCCCGGGCGGAGGCGGCGAGGCGAGCGGGACGCCGCAGACGCAGGCCGTGCACACGCCCACGGGCGATGTGAAGCGCGGCGGAACGTACCGCATGTCCCTGGCGGGCGAGCCACCCACGGTGGACCCGTTCGTCAACGCCTCTGTCAGCACCAAGACGTTCGCCAACTATGTCTACAGCCGCCTGTACAAGATCGAGACCGAGCCGGGCCGGGACCCGTTTGAACTGGGCCCCATCCCGGATGTCGCGGAGAGCGCGGAGTCCTCGGACGGCCAGCACTGGGTGGTGAAACTGCGGCAGGGCGTGAAGTTCCACGACATTGCGCCGGTGAGCGGCCGTGAACTCACGGCGGAGGACGTGATGTTCTCCTACGAGCGGCTGACCGCGCCCCAGGCGCCGAACCGCACGCAGTTCGCAGAGGTCGCGGACGTCCAGATGGTGGACGACTACACGCTGAACTTCGTGACCCAGGCGCCTTCGCCCTCGTTCATGGAGACCATCGCGGACGCCAACCTGCTGCTGATCCAGCCGCGAGAGGCGGGGGCGGGCTTCGACCCTCAGGCGACGCCGATCGGTTCCGGCCCGTTCCAGCAGACCAGCCGCCAGGTGGACGTAAAGACCGTGCTGGACCGTCACCCGGAGTACTTCCTGGAGGGGTTGCCGTACCTGGACACCATCGAAGAGACGGTGATCCCGGAGTACGCCAACGTGAAGGCGCAGTTCCTGGCGGGCAACCTGGACGTGGCCGGCATCACGGCGGAGGACATCCTGGAGGTGCGCGCGTCCAACCCGGACTTCCAGTGGCAGCGCACGCCCACCCTGGGCATGGCCTGGATCGCCTTCTCCGGCGAGGACATGAGCCCGGACGCTCCCTGGCGTGACGAGCGCTTCCGGCAGGCCGTCTCCATGTCCCTGGACCGCCCCGGCCTGAACGAACTGGCCGCGAACACCACGGCCCTGCGGGAGGCGGGTCTGGATGCGTCCGACCGCTGGAACAACGCGCTGCCCGCGACGCTGGGCCCCATCTTCTGGCTTGACCCCAGGTCCGCGGACCAGGGGCCGTCAAGCGCCTTCTTCGAGTTCAATCCGGAGGAGGCTCGTAGCCTGCTGGACGCCGTTGGCGTGGGCAATGAGCAGATCAAGTACCAGTTCACCAACAACCGGTACGGTGCGGCCTTCAGCCGGCTGGCGGAGGCGCAGGGGCAGATGCTGGCGGACATTGGCCTCAACGTGGCCTTCGAGCAGCAGGACTACAACGCCCAGTACATCACCCAGACGTTCGTGGGGAACTTCCAGGGCATTGTGTACGGGCTGGAGTCCAGCCTGACGCCGGGCGGCTACGTCGAGCGACTCTTCGGCGACGACCCGGCAAACCACGGCCGTGTCCACGACGCGGAGTTGGCGGACCTGGTGGACAAGCAGGCGGTGGAACTGGACCAGGAACAGCGCACCGCGTTCATGTACGACATCCAGCGGCGCAACGCGGAGATGATGTTCTACGTGCCCACGCAGTCGTCGGCTGCTGCGGGCTTCTCGGCGTACCAGAGCCACGTCCGAGGGCTGCGGTACACCCGCGGCTACGGCACCGGCACGGAGTCCGTGATGCACTACTGGCTGGACCTGTAACAGCCAACCCGTCTGCCGGGGGTCTCGGCTCCCGGCAGACGGATCTTCACCGTTCTACGGCCTGTCGCTGCCGACGGGCTCACCTACACTCGGCACGTGATAGCGGGACGGCGCACCAGGTCTCCGCGCGCTCGGACGCGTGTTACGCCTCGTCAGGACCGAGGCCGTCGTGGCGTCCGATAGCCCGGACGCCGCGGGCGGCCCGCGCCGGCCCGTGGGACTGCCGCCCGCGCGGCCTCGTCGCCCCGCGGAGGACGTGACGCCGCCCATCGCGACGCCGCCCGAGGCGCCGCCTGTCGAGACGACGCCCATCGAGACGACGCCCATCGAGACGCCTCGTGGCGAGGAGCGCCGGCTCACGCCGGGCCTGAGCCCCACGCCGTTCAAGCCCATCCGCGAGGGGCGCGTGGGCGGGCGCACGCTGGCCACGGACCTCACGCCCAGCGGCCTGGTGCCCATCCGCGCGCAGCGCCCGGAGCGTGCGCCCGGGATGACGCCCCTGCAGGTGGACCTCGCGATCTTCGGGGGCACGCTGGCGGTGGGGCTGCTGATCGCTGCCTACCTGTACTACGGGCTGGACCTGTGGAACGCGGACTCCCTCTCGCGCACCATCGACGCGCAGTCCGTGCTGTTCTCGCGCGATCCGCACCTGGGGGCCATCGGTTTTGTGTGGCCGCCGCTGCCCACGCTCACGCGCATCATGCTGCTGCCGGTCACGCACCTGGCGGGCATGGCGGACTTCACCGGCCAGTTGTCCTCCGTGCTCTTCGCTGCGGTGACGGTGGTGATGCTGCATCGCATCCTGGCGGTGCTGGGCCTGACGCCGGCGGTGCGGGTGACCTGGATGGGGGCGGCCCTGCTGAACCCGGTGGTGATCCTGCACTTTGCCAACGGCACTGCGGAGAGCGCCTTCACGTTGCTGGTGCTGCTGGTGCTCTACAGCGCCCTGCGGCTGGACCTGGCTCCGCTGCCGGCGCTGACCGGCATGGGGCTCGCGCTCGCCCTCGCGCTACTCGTGCGGTACGAGGCGCTGGCGATCGCGGGGACCACGGCGCTGGCGGTGCTGATCTACAGCGTGATGCGCCGCCGCCGGGCGGAGTCGCAGCAGTTGTACGTGCGCACGGAGGCCATGCTGGTCGCGCTGCTCTCGCCCATCGTCTTCGTGGGCCTGATGTGGCTGTACTTCAACTGGTCCATCCAGGGCGATGCGCTCTTCTTCTACACCAGCCCCTACAGCATCCGAGGCGCCGCGGACGTGGCGAGGAACGCTCCGGGCCACGTGCTGGAGTATGCCGTCCACAGCGTGCCGGGCACGGCCTCCTACATCGTGGAGCGCACGCTGCAGGTCTCCGCGCTGTTCATCCCGGCCTCGGTTGCCCTGGCGCTGTTCGCGTGGCGGCGGCGCGACCCGATCGCGTTGCTGCTGCTGATGGTGTCGCTCTCGATCCATGCGATGCAGGCGTACCAGGCGTACACGGGATCCATCGCGCCGTGGCTGCGGTACTGGGTGTACCTGCCGCTGCTCACGCCGATCCTGCTGGCCTACGTGCTGGAGCGGGCCACCTGGAGCGCCGCGCTGGGAGGGCGAGGCGCGCGTAATGCGCTGGTGTTCGGGCTGGTCCCGACCCTGGTGCTCGCCTCGAACGCGGTGGCCTTCGACTCCATGCGCAGCCCTGAGGTGGGGTATGACGAGCAGATCCTGGCCCACGTGCTGGCGGGCGACCGCACATCCGAGGAGCGCGTGCGCTCCGCCATTCCGAGCAAAGACTTCGCGGACGAGATCGCGGAGCGCTTGAATGCGGTGGAAGGCACAGTGCTTCTGGACAAGCAGCGTGGCGGCCTCTTCTTGCTTAACTTGGACGATCCGACGCGCCTGGTGATTGACTCCGACCGAGACTTCCTGAAACTGCTGCACTCCCCCGTGGGCGCGGTGGACTGGGTGCTGCTGCCCGACCCGCATGGAGACACGGACGCCGTGCTCTCACACGACAGCATCTATCTGGTCTACCCCGACCTCTACGAGGGTGCGCCTTGGCTGGCGCTCGATCACGAGTTCACTGGCAACAAGGACTGGCGGCTGTACCGCGTGGTGGAGCCGCCGCAGCCCGCCGTCCCGCCGCCGCCGGGCGAACGTCCCACGGACGCGCCCTGACCGAGGGACACCTGTCGCCCGTCACCGGCGTCTGCTACCGGCCTCTCCTACCAGCCTCGGCGTATGGGGACTCGTCGGGGTGGCCGTGGCTGTGGGCGTGGAGGCGTCATGAACGGCCGCAGGAGGAGTGCCGCGGCCGCCCCCGCGAGGAAGCCCGCGACGTGCGCCTCCCACGCCACATTCGTGTCGCCCACGGCGAACTGAGCCACGAACCAGAGGCCGATGAAGAGCAGCGCCGGCACGGGCAGCAGGAAGAACCCGGCGAACGCGAGCACGGGGCGGAACGGGAACATCACCAGGTATGCGCCCAGCACGCCCGCGATCGCGCCGGAGGCGCCCACCAGCGGGACGGTCTCGTGCGGGCGCAGCAGCACGAAGCCCACGGTGCCGACGATCCCCGCGCCCAGGTACAGGAGCAGGTAGAGCACGTGGCCAAAGCGGTCCTCCACGTTGTCGCCGAAGATCCAGAGGAACCACATGTTGCCCAGCAGGTGCACCAGGTTCGCGTGCAGGAAGAGCGAGGTGAACACCGCCAGCCACACGTTCTTGTCCGGGAACGCGGTCTCGCCGAGGCCGCCGGAGACGCATTGCGCGGTGTTCGCTTCGCCGAAGGTCAGGGGGCGGCCCTCTGTCAGTTCGCAGGAGATGGCCGCGCGCTGGTAGAGGAATTCAGCCTCCGCGGCCGCGCCCTGGCCAAACGGCTGCCAGAACACGAACACCAGCACGTTCGCGACGATCAGCGCAACGGTCAGGTAGGTGGTGCGGTGCGTGGGGTTGAGGTCGCGGATCGGGAACACGCGGCCTCCTCTCGCACCAGCATTGGCCTTCGCGCCAGCGGTGGCCCTCGCACCCTCGCACCCTCGCACCCGCGTGCCCTCGCGCCTTGCGCCGAGTGGGAGACGGGGGCGCGCGTTAGGCGTCGATCCAGATCTTGTGGGCGGTATCCAGCGACATGGCCACGTCCTGATCTCCCACACGCACGGTCATGGTGCCCGCCCCCCGGCTGACTTCCACGGCGGTCACTTCCACGCCCAGGCGGAAGCCCTGTTCGCCCAGGAACTGCAACAGGTCTGGCACCTCGTGCTCGGCCACCTCGGACACGCGGCGCACGCGGGAGGTCTCTCCCGGCGCCAGGGTCATCAGCGACCGTTCGTCGCCGGGGACGGGCTCCGCGCCGGGGATCGGGTTGCCGTGCGGGCATGTGCGAGGGCGCCCGATCATCTCGTACAGGCGGTCGGCCACCTCGCCGGAGAGGGCGTGCTCCAGGCGCGCGGCCTCCTCGTCTGCGGTGAGCCAGTCGAAGCCCAGGACGTCCGTGAGCCAGCGTTCGGCGATGCGGTGGCGGCGGACCAGTTCGGCGGCGATCTCGCGGCCGCCTGCGGTGAGGGTGATCTCCTTGCCGGGCGAGATCGCGACCAGGCGGTTCTCCACCATGCGCCGCAGCGCCGCGGCCACCGTGGCCTGCGAGACGCCCAGCCACTCTGCGAGCCGGGAGGCGCGCACGACGTCGCCCTCCGCGTCGATGTAGTAGATGGCTTCCAGGTAGCGGGACACGGCCTCGGACGGCATTTCCATCTCGGCCACGCGGGCGGTAGTGGTGTTCACCACGGGTGCTCCTCCAATGGTCGGGGTGGTCAGGTAGTTGGTGCGGTCAGGGTTTCGGGTGTTCAGGTTTCGGGTGTGTTCGGGGGGTTGTGGCCCCGAGTCTACCAAGTCGTGCATGTCCACAAGGCGCGAGTGGCAGTGGGGCCGCCCGTCAGGGGCGCGAGGGTTTGACGGCCACGTGCAGCGCCACCGTGTGCAGCATCAGCATCCGCACCTGGGTGACCTCGAACCCGCGGGCGCGGAGGCGGGCGGTGAGTTCGCGCGGGGTGAGGAAGTGGTCCACGGAGACCGGCAGGTAGGTGTAGGCGCTGCCGTGTCCGGAGATGGCGCGGCCCAGGCGCGGCACCACCTGGTTGAAGTGGAAGCGCGCGAACGGCCGTAGCAGGCCGCCCTCCATCTTCGGGATCTCGAGGATCGCGAGGCGTCCTCCGGGGCGGAGCACCCGGTAGGCCTCGGCCAGGGCGGCGTCCAGGTCCGGGATGTTGCGCACCATGAAGGCGGAGCACCAGGCGTCCACGCTCTCGTCCGCCAGCGGTAGCCGCGTGGCGTCGCCCAGCCCGAAGCCCGCACGCGCGGAGGCGCCGCGGTCGGCCGCCTTGGAGCGTGCGCGGGCGGCCATGGGCGCCGCCACGTCCAGGCCCACCACGCGCGCCGCGCCGGCGTCCAGGCAGGCGAGGGCGAGGTCGCCGGTGCCGGTGCCCAGGTCCACCACCGTGTCGCCGGGCCAGACGATCGCATCCGCGGCTCGCCGCCGCCAGGACTGGTCACGGCCCAGCGTCATCAGGCGGTTCATGAGGTCGTATCGCCCGGAGATCTCGCCGAACATCGTGCGGACGTAGGCGGCGCGCTCCGTGCCGTCACGGTCGTCCTCGAAGAGTTGCTCGGGGTCGGTGTTCTGGTTCGTCACGCCTGCGAGGGTATGCGAGCGCGGCGTTACGCCGGAAGCGGCCGGGGAGCGGACCTGGCGGCACGCTCGCGGCGACGAGAGGCCTCGGACGGCATTCTCGAACGGGTGTTCGATACGGGAGGACTCGCTACAATGCGGCCATCTCCCCTGGGTTCGGTGTGTCGCATGCGCTTTCGACTCCTGCCCTGGCAGCCGGACTACGGCTCTGCTGTGCAATTCGCCGCTGAACCTAAGGACGGTGCGGAGGACGTGCCGCTCGCGGTGTTGGGTGCGGAGAACCGGGCGTGGGCACCGGTTACCCCGAACGTCGAAGCCCCGATCGCTGTCATCGTTGACGGAGTGCGTCGGACTGACGCCATTGTCCTAAGCGCCGAGCCGGGACGTGGGTCCGTGTTCGGTCTCTTCGGTACCTTCGCCGTCGGTGCGGTCCGTTGCGATGGAGTTGCGCGCGTCCTACACGAACACACGCGGGTTCAGCGGACGTTCTTTTATACAGGCTCGTCATCGGAGATTCCGGATCGCTTCATGCGCTCCGGTAGCGCGCAGCTGGCGTACCAGAGCGAGTCACGGGAGGATGCGGCTAGCGCATCAGACCTCCAAAACGCACTGCATTCGGCGATGAGGTTCGCGGAGGCACGTCTGTCAGAGAGTCTCTCCGAGGACGAATCGGTCTTGACGCTCGTGGATGGTCCGTTGCGTTCGCTCCGCTCACCGGGACGCCACACGGTCGGGTTCATCAAGCGGCAGCATCAGATGTACCTGTCTACCGAGGAACAGGAACTGCTCTGGACGCTCGATGTGGGGGAGCGCACGCCGCTGTTCGAGATTCCCGCCGCGGCAGGGAAGGGGTACGCGACAGACCGGCTCTCCTGGTTCGTGCGGCTAGCGAGGATCGGGACGGCGTTCCATCCGCATGGCGAGCTGATGCGACTGGAGGCAACACCAGGGATTCCGCCATCGGAAGCAGTTGCCCTTGCCGACCAGTCGGCAAAGATTCTTCCACGACTCGCTTCATCCCCTATCCGAGATCCAAGAGCCCCTCAGAACCTCACCCCAGTTGGAGCACTCGAGAATCACCTCACGCACCTGATGGGTGACCGTCGCCTGATCCACCGCATGCTCGCTGCGTCCTTGGCGCTCGACACAGATTGAGGAGTCCTATGTGACCGACCACCCCGACTATCGAGGGCTGGTGCTGGGCACGGAGCAGCAGGCCTCCACGCCCCTCTCCTTCTCCGCGTGGGTGGCGCCGGAGGGCTACCTGCAACTGGACGACGTGGTGCACGTGCGCACGGCGCTGCCGGACGGGAAGGTGGTGGAGACCTACGGGCTGGTGGACGAACTGCGGGCCACGCAGGAGGGCGTCCGGCTGACCTCGGACGTGGCGTTGGCGACGGACGGGGTGCTGCCCACGCAGGCGAGTGTGTCCGCCCACGTCTCCGTCACGCGCGTGGAGCCGGAGGTCTTCGTGCCGCCTCAGCCGGGGCAGCCGGTCTACCTGGCCACGGGCGAGCAGCGAGACAAGGCGCTGTTCTTCGACCGCATGCGCGATGGGGAAGAGGACTTCCGCTTCCCGGTGGGGCTGGATCGCTCTGATCGCCCCGTGTACGGCAACCTGGAGTTCCTGGACGGCGCCCGGGGCGCGCACGTGAACATCTCCGGCGTCTCCGGCGTGGCCACCAAGACCACCTACGCCACCTTCCTCCTGTACGGCCTGTTCGAGAGCCAGGCGCTGGGGCCGCGTCGATCCACCTCCAAGGCGTTGATCTTCAACGTGAAGGGGGAGGACCTGCTGTTCCTGGACAAGGCAAACGCGCGGCTCACGGACGAGCAGCGGGGGCGCTGGGACGCGCTGGGGTTGCCGGCGGGGCCGTTCGGGTCCGTCTCGTTCTTCGCGCCGTGCCGCCCGGGCGATCAGCCGCTGCCGCAGACGTCCAGCCGGCAGGAGGGCGTCACCGGCTTCTACTGGACGCTGCACGAGTTCTGCCTGAACGGCTACGTGCGCTACCTCTTCGCGGATGCGGACCGGGACAGCGGCCAGATCGGCGACCTGGTGGAGGTGGTGGCCAACCGCCTGCAACGCGCGGCGAAGGACACGCCCTTCCAGGACCCGGAAGGCAACGTGCAGGTGGAGGACGTGGTCTGCTCCACCCTGGAGGACCTGGTCACCCAGGTGGAGCGCAACCTGGTCGGTGACGACGAGGACGACGAGGGCCATGGCCGCTGGATGGCCTCGGCCTATCGGGCGGCGGCGCCGGGCACGGTGCGGGCCTTCTTGCGCCGGCTGGAGGCGGGGGCGCGGCTGGTGCAGCCGTTCATCCGCGGCGCCGGATTCGCGCGGCCGGACGACCACCGCATCCAGTTCGGCCGCCAGGTGACGGTGGTGGACCTGCACCGTCTGCATGACCGGGCGCAGCGGTTCGTGGTGGGGGTGCTGCTCAGCCGCGTGATGCAGGAGCACGAGTCGGCCGCCGGCGCCGAGCGCCTCTCGCCGTTCTTCGTGGTGGTGGACGAGTTGAACAAGTACGCCCCGCGCGAGGGCCGCTCGCCGATCAAGGAGACGCTGCTGGACATCGCGGAGCGGGGGCGCTCCCTGGGCGTGATCCTCATCGGCGCGCAGCAGACGGCGTCCGAGGTGGAGCAGCGCATCGTCGCCAACTCCTCGTACCGCATCGTGGGCCGCCTCGACACTGCGGAGGCGAGCCGCGACCAGTACCGCTTCCTGACGCCGAGCGCGCGTGCCCGGGCGGTGCTGCTCAAGCCCGGCTCCATGATCGTCTCCCAGCCGGAGATCCCGGTGCCCCTGCTGGTGGAGTTCCCCTTCCCCTCCTGGGCGACTCGGCGCTCTGAGGTGGTCACCGCGCCGCCCGGCAGCGAGGGCGACCCGCTCCTGCGCTTCGACGACCCGGACGAGGGGTACGACCTCTAGTGCGGCTGCTGCACACGGCGGACTGGCACCTGGGCCGCACCATCCGCGGACGCTCGCGACTCCCGGAGTTCGAGGCGGTCCTGGCGGAGGTCTGCGGCATTGCCGTGGACGAGGACGTGGACGTCTTCCTGGTGGCCGGCGACATCTGGGACACGATGAGCCCGTCGCCGGAGGCGGAGCGCCTGCTGTACGGCGCCCTCCGCCGCCTGGTGGAGGCCCGCATCGATGTGGTGCTGGTGGCGGGAAACCACGACAACCCGAAGCGCCTCGCGGCCTTCGGGAGCCTGGTGGACTTGCTGGGCGTGCACGTGCAGGACCGCGTGAAACGCTGGGACGAGGGCGGCACGATCCGCATCGAGCGCAACGGCGAGACGATGCTGATCGCGGCGGTGCCCTGGGTGCCGGAGGGCCGCGCGCTGAAGGCGGACGAGATCCTGGGGCCGGAGTTCGAGTCCTACCAGCAGTACGCGGAGGTCGTGGACGGCATCTACCGCCGGGCCACGAAGGGCTTCCAGGGCGACGCCATCAACGTCTTCGCGGCGCACGTCTTCATCGACGATGCGCGGATTGCCCTCTTCGACGGCTCGGAGCGACGGCTGCACATTGGCCAGACGTACGGCGTGGCGCCGGCGATGCTGCCGGGCCACGCGCAGTACGTGGCGCTGGGCCACGTGCACGAGCCGCAGGAGGTGTTGGGCGCGCCCAACGGCGCCGCGACGTACTCCGGCTCGCTCCTGCAACTGGACTTCGGCGAGCGCGACCAGCAGAAGATCGTGCGCCTTGTGGACCTGGAGCCGGGACGCCCGGGCATCGTGCGCGCGGTACCCCTCACCGCCGGGCGACGCCTGGGCGAGGTGCGCGGGACGTTCGAGGAGGTGGTGGAGCACGGCTCGCGGCTGCCGGACCTGCACCTGCGCGCGGTGGTCTCCGTGCCGCGGCCGGAGCCGGGCCTGGCCCAGCGCATCCGCGAGGCGCTGCCGAACTGCGTGGACGTGAGCGTGACCTATACCGACCACGCCGAGGAGCGCGAGGAGGTCCCGCTCTCCATGCTCGGTCCGCAGGAGTCCTTCACCCGCTACCACGAGCACCGCCACGGCACCCCGCCGGCCCCGGAAGTGCTGGCGCTGTTCCGGGAGGTGCTGGACGAGGCGACCCGCGCGGTGGAGGAAGAATGAAGCCGGTGCGCCTGAAGGTCAGCGGCTTCACCGCCTTCCGCCAGCCGACGGAGGTGGAGTTCGAGGGCCGTCGGCTGTTCGTGATCACGGGCCCCACAGGTGCGGGGAAGTCCTCGCTGCTGGACGCCATGATGTGGGCCCTCTACGGGCAGGTGCCGCGCGTGGGCAAGTCCATCAAGGAGTTGATCTCCCAGGGCGAGCGCGAAGCCTCCGTCCTGCTCGAGTTCACCGTCCGAGGACGCCGCTACCAGGTCTCGCGCCGCCAGCGAGTCACGGACAACGCCACCAATACCACCGTGCGCCTGGAGCGCATGGTGAAGGACCAGTGGGTGCCGGAAGCGGACCGCGTCACGGAGGTGGCCGCGAAGATCCAGGCCATCCTGGGCATGGACTACACCACGTTCACGCGCTCGATTGTGCTGCCCCAGGGCGAGTTCGATCTCTTCCTGCGCGGCGACAAGAAGGAACGGCGCAAGATCCTGGGCCAGTTGATGCGGCTGGAGAAGTACGAGCAGGCCCGGCTTATCGCCAAGGACCGCTCCAACGTGAGCAAGGCCAGCGCCGAGGCGATCCGCGTGCAGTTGGAGCACCTGCGGTTCGCCACCCCCGACCAGGTCGAGGTGCTGCGCAAGGAGATCGCCGGCCTCGAGGCGGAGGAGCAGACGCTCACCGCGCGTCGTGTGGCGCTGGTGGCGGTGCGCGAACAGGCGGCCGAGGAACGCGAGCGCCGCGCCGCCCACGAGGCCGCCGCCCGCGCGGCCGAGGAGGCCGCGAAGGGCCTGGCCGCCGCGCGGACCGCGCTCCAGCAGCACACGAAACGTGCCGAGGACGGCCGCGCGGCGGTGCAGGCGGCGGTCGCGCAGCAGGCGGCCCTCGCCTACGACCGTGAGCAGCACGACCGGCTCAAGGCGCAGGTGGCCCTCCTGGAGCAGCGCGAGGCGGCCGAGCGCGCGCTTGCCAGTGCGCGCGAGGAGGTGGAGGCGTCGCGTCGGGCTGTGGTCGTGACGACGCAGGCGCAGCAAGCCGCCGCCGGCGCCCTGGCCGCCGCGCAGGCGGAGGCGAAGGCGGCGGGGCAGGGGGAGGCGGCCGCCACGAAGGATCTGGCCGCCACCTCGGGACGCGCGTTGCGCGCCCGCACGCAGGCGGAGGAGGCGCTGGGAGCCCTCGAACAGCGGGCGACGGAGGCGGAGGCGCAGGCCCGCGGGCTGGAGCAGCGCGCCCGTGACCTGGACGCGCTGTCGACGGCGGCGGCCACGGCGACGGCGGACGCGGAGCGCGCGACTGCCCACGCCACCCGCACCGCCGCGGACGCGGAGGCGGCTCGTGAGGCAGCCGCCGCAGGCACGGTCGCGCGGGACGCCGCGGCGGCGGCGGTGGAGGCCGCGCGCGCCGCGCTCGACGAGGCGCGCGTAGAGGACGCCGCCGCAGCGATCCGCGCGGGGCTGAAGCAGGGCGACCCCTGTCCGGTCTGCGGCGAGCCGATCGCGACGTTGGCGAAGCACCAGCCCGGCAACCTGGAACGGGCGCAGGCCGCGCTCACCGAGGCCGAGCGGGCGCTGGCGGTCGCACGCACGCGGGCGGAGGAGACGGCGTCGCAGGCTGCCTCCGCCAGCGCGCGCGTGGAGGCCGCGGATCAGGCGAAGGCCGAGGCGGATGCGCGCGTGGCGGCGCTCGAGCAGCAGGCGCTGGAACTGGGCGCGGCGCTTGCCGGCCTGGCGGCTGCACAGAGGGAAGCCCGCACCCAGGCGGAAGCGGCCACGGGCGCGGTCACGACGGTCCGCGCGGAGGCCGCCGCGCGACGCGATTCGCTCCAGGCACTGCGCGACGCCCTCGCCCGCGTGCCGGACGGCATCGAGGCGCGCGAGGCGGCACGGGGCACCGCCGGCCCGGAGGACGTGCGCGCGGCGCTCCAGGCGTACCGGGAGGCCTCGGACGCGGCGGCCACCGCGACGGCGGCGGCGCAGGAGGCGGAGCGGGCCTCGCGAGACGCGCAGCGCGAGGTGCAGGACGCGGAGCGTGACGTCACCCGCGCGCAGAAGGCCTGCACGGAGGCGGAGCAACGCCTGGCGGCCCTCGGCGGCGTGCAGGGCGACCCGGCGGCAATCCGGCAGGCGCTGGCGGACGCGGACGCGCTGGCGCAGCGCGTGGAGGCGGCGGCGGAGGCGGTGCGCGTGGCGCGGGAGGCGCTCGCGTCCGCGGAGGCTTCGGCGCTGGCGGCGGCGAGCGAGGCCGAGCGCGAACAGGAGCGTGTGGCGCTGCGGGAGGCGGAGTGCGCCACCACGCAGGCGGCGCTCCAGGAGGCCCGGGAGGCCCTGGGACAGGCGTGGCGGCAGACCGTGGGCGCGGAGACCGCCGTCAGCCACGAGGCGCTCAAGATGGTCATGGAGCGGCATCGGGAGGACGAAGACCGGGTGCGGGACGGCCTGGTGCAGCGGCGCATGCAGGTGGAGCAGGCGGAGGCGCAGGTGGAGCAGGCCGTACGCATGCGCGCGGAGGTGGAGCGGGAGCAGGCGGCGGCCGAACTCGCCAACGCGGTTGCCACGGAGTTGCAGGGCAACCGCTTCATCGCCTTCCTGCTACAGGAGTCCATGCAGATCCTGGCCACGGACGCGTCAGACCGGCTCTCGCAGTTCACGAACGGGCGCTACTCGCTGGTGGCGGAAGAGGACGAGTTCCTGGTGGTGGACCGTCTCAACGGCGACGAGAAGCGGTCCGTGAAGACGCTCTCCGGTGGCGAGACGTTCCTCGCCAGCCTGGCGCTGGCCCTGGCGCTGTCGGAGCACCTGCCGGAGATATCCGGCAGTGGTGGCGCGGTCTCGCTCGACTCGCTGTTCCTGGACGAAGGCTTCGGGGCGCTGGACGCGGAGGCGCTGGACCTGGCGGTGCAGGGCCTGGAGACGCTGGCGGAGGGCTCGCGCATGGTGGGCGTGATCTCGCACGTGGAGGAACTGGCGGACCGCCTGCCGGACCGTCTGCGCGTGGAGAAGGGCGTGCAGGGCAGCACGATCGTGGTGTAGCGGCTAGCATCCCCGCATGCCACGCGTCGCCGCGCTCTACCGCTACCCCGTGAAGGGCTTTACGCCGGAGTCGTGCGAGAGCCTGACGGTGCAGCCGGACGGGCGCATCCAGGGCGACCGCGTGCTCGCGTTCCGCCTGCAGGACGCTGACACCGTCACGCTGGAAGACGGATCCGAGTGGTGGCCGAAGCGCGAGATGATCTGCCTGCAGGAGTACCCCGGCATCGCCCGCATGCGCCTCCGCTATGACGACGCCGCGCGCCGCGTCACCCTGACCGTGGGCGGCGCCGTCCTGGCCGAGGGCGGGCTGGACGAGGCGGGCCAGCGCGTGCTGACAGAGGCGGTGGCGGAGTTCACCCGCGTCCTGCCGGAGGCCGCCCGTGTGCGGCGGCCGGGCGCGCTGCCACTGGTGCTGGAGGGCGACGGCGTCAGCGCGCGCTTCCAGGACCGACCGCGTGGCTTTGTCACGTTGCACGGCCGCGGCAGTCTCCAGGAACTCGCGCAGGCCCTCGGCCAGCCGGACCTGGACGAGACGCGCTTCCGCTCCAACATCGCGGTGGAGGGGCTGGCGCCGTGGTCCGAACTGGGGTGGACGGGACGCGTGCGCGTGGGGGCGGTGGAGTTCAACTTCGACCACACCGTGATCCGCTGCCTCGCGACCCATGCCAACCCGGACACGGGCGAACGCGACGCCGAGGTGCTGACCACGCTCACCCGTACCTTCGGGCAGGAGCAGCCCGCCTTCGGTGTGCTGATGCTGCCGTCCGACGGCGGCGGCACCATCCGCGTGGGCGACGAGGTGGAAGTGCTGGGCTAACGCCCGCCTCCGGGCTCTGGCTGTTCTGGCTGCTCTGGTTGTTCTGGCTGCTCTGGTTGTTCTGGCTGCTCCAGCGGCACCCAGAGCGACATCACCGTCCCCATGCCCTTGCCCGGGCTCCGGGCCCACAGGCGTCCGTGGTGCTGTTCCGCGATACGGCGGGAGAGGTAGAGCCCCAGCCCCAGGCCGGGGATGTTTGCGTCGGTCGCGTTGAGCGCGCGGCTGAAGGGGATGAAGATCGTCTCCTGCGCGCTTGCCTCCAGGCCGATGCCGCTGTCATGCACCTCCAGCAGCACGCCGTCACCGTCACGGCGCAGGTGCACTCGGACGTCGCCGCCGCCGGGGGAGTACTTCGTGGCGTTGTCCAGCAGGTTCCAGACCACCTGCCGGATGCGCTCCGGGTCGACCACGGCGGTCAGGGAGTGCTCCTCCATTTCGAGGGCCACGTGGTGGTCGGTCCATTCGCCGCGGCGCACCAGGTCGCGGACCATGACCACCATGTCCGTCTTCTCGGGCCGCAGCGGAAGTTCTCCGCGCTGGACCCGGGACATGTCCAGCAGGTCCGCTGTCAGCGTGGCCAAGCGGCGCCCGCCCGCCTCCAGCGATTCGATGTAGGCCGCCAGGCGGGACTCCGTCAGGCGGCCGCCCTCGTGCGCGCGACGCAGCAATTGCGAGGTGCCGCTGATCACCATCACCGGATTGCGTAACTCGTGGGAGGCGATGGAGAGGAACTCGTCCCGCGCCCGCACCGCGTCCTCCGCCTCCGCGCGGGCGCGCCGCTCCGCCGCCTCCGCGATTCCGCGCGCCTCCAGGTGCTCGCGCAACTCGTACTGCCGCTGGCGGACGCGGAGGGCCGACTCGATCGCGTGCACGATGGTCGCGGTGCGCACCGGCCGCTCGAGGATGGACGAGTTCGTGGACTCGTCCAGCGCTCGCAGGGCCTCGGTGAGTTCGGCGCTGGCTGTCTGCCCGCCGCTGACCAGCACCACTACCGGGAGGTCCGACCAGGGCGGCTGCTCGCGCAGTGCCCGGACAAGCAGTGGGAAGCGAGGGAGGGCCAGGGCTTCCTGCGTCAGGACCACGACGCCTGCGCCGTCCTGCAGGGCCTCACACAGCGCGTCGACGTCGTCGGCAGCGTCTGCCAGGTGTCCGCGGTCGCGGAGCGCGCGTGTCAATGGTTCCACATCGCGGCTCAGGGGCGCCAGCACCCGGACGTACTGGTCGGTCCTATCGGTCCTATCGGTCATTGCGGTTCAGGAGGCTCGTGAGGTCGCCCAGGAACCGAGGCGTCCCGACGGTGTATTGCTGCTCCTCGCTCGGTTGCTCCTTGGACGGGGTGAACTCGCGCACGGTGACGTCGTCCCGGCTCCCGTTGTGTGAACGGGCGACCTGGCGCAACTCCGCCGCGCTCTCCGCGAGCGTGACGTCCAGCACGCCTTCACCTCGGGCGGCCCCATCGATGAGGAACTGCCGCGCGGGGGTGGTCTTGCCGGCGCCGGGTGGCCCTATCAGCAGGTGCCTCTGCTCGGGAGGGGATCCGCCGTGCAGGACGGCGTCCAGTCCCGGGACCCCCGTGGCGACTTTCTGGACGCCCGCGGGTTCAGAAACCTCAGCCATGGGTGCCCTCCGCGCGCGCTGCCTCACCCCAGTTCCACCGCCGCGAGAGGACTGGCACCGGCTGAGGGTAACCACTCTGGCAAGAGAAGGGGTCGAGAGTTCGCGCACCTCTGGCGAGAGAGGTGCAGGTGGGGACTCCATTCCGAATGGCGTGATCCCGAGGCGGCGCGAGCGTCTGCGAGGCCGTGGCGACGCGTGGCGGTACAATCGGCCTCGTGATGCACAGCCCCTGGTCACCGGACGCCTCGGACGCGCAGGCGCGCATGGGCGAAGCCCTGGCCGCCGTCAGTCGCCTGCCGCGTGAGCGCACGCAATTGCTGCCGGGCTTCCTCGCGGCGCAGGAGGCCCTCGGCTGGCTGCCGCGCGCGGCGGTCGAGCACGTCTCGGAACACACGCGCGTGCCGGTCGCGGAGGTCTACGCGATCGCCACCGGCTATTCGGAGTTGCGGCTGACGCCTCCGGAGCCGGGCGCGTGGTACGTCTGCACCGGCGTCGCGTGCGACATGGCGGGTGCGGGCGCGTTGCTGGAGGCGACCCCCGACCGCACGAGGGCCATCGACTGCCAGTTCCTCTGCGCCCTGGCGCCCGTGGTCCACGACGACGCGGAGCGCCTGTACGGCCGCGTGACGGCGGAAGACCTGCAGGCCCGCCTGGCCGAGGCCGCCTCGTGACGCGCGTATCGCCCACGCCGGCGCTGGCGCGGCTGCGTGGGGACTTTCCCCCGGTGGGCCGCGCGCGCGTGCTCGTGCACCGCGGTACCTGCGGCAACGCCGTAGGCGCGGAGGCGGTGGCGGCCGCGCTGCGCGCCTCCATGCCCGGGGCGGCGATCGCGGAAGGCGCGTGCGACGGTGCGTGCTGGGCCGCGCCCTCCGCCACGGTGCAGCGCGAGGCGCACTCGCATCGCTTCGCCCGCCTCGACAGGGGCATCCCGGACGAACTGGCGGCCTGCCTGGCCGGCCAGTGCGACGACGAGTACGCCGGGCGCGGGGAGTACGGCCTGCTGGAGCGCGTGGGAAGAAACGACGGCTCGTTCGGGGACGTCATTGGACGTGGGGCCTACGGCGCTGCGGCGATGGCGGCGACGCTGAGGCCGGAGCAGGTGATTGAGGCGGTGGCCGCCTCCGGACTGACGGGACGCGGCGGCGCGCACTTCGCAACGGCGCAGAAGTGGCGGCTCGCGGCGCAGCACACGGGGCAGAAGTACCTGGTGGTGAACGCGGAGGAAGGCGAGCCCGGCGTCTTCAAGGACCGCCACCTGATCGAGGGCGACCCGCACCGCCTGATCGACGGCATCCTCGTCGCCTGTCGAGCGGCGGGGGTGGACACGGTCTTCGTCTACGTCAACGGCCAGGCGCGCAACGCCCGCGCCGCCTTTGAGCGGGCGCTGGAGGACGCGCGTGCGCAGGGCATCCTGGACGGCGCCGCGTTCGGCGGCGACCCCGTGACGGTGGAGGTGCGCTCCGGGGCGGGTGGCTACGTCTGCGGCGACGAGTCGGTGATCCTCAATTCCATCGAGGGCCAGCGTCCTGTCCCGCGCTACAAGCCGCCGTTCGCCACGGACGAGGGGTTGTGGGGACGCCCGACCGTGGTCAACAACGTGGAGACGCTGTGCGCCGTCTCCACCGTCTTCGACTCGCCACCCCCGCCCACGAAACTGATCCCGCTCTCCGGCGCCGTGTCGCGCCCCGGCCTCTACGAGGTGCCCATCGACGGGAACACCACGTGGACGGGCGTCCTCGCCACGGCGGGTTCGGCGCCGGGCCTGGTGCCGGGCATCCTGCTGGGCGGTCCCTCCGGCCGCTTCGTCACGCCCGAGGAGTACGAGGTACCGCTGACCATGCGCGGCCTTGGCGCCGGCGGCGCCGTCGTCCTGCCTCGTGACGCGGACATTGCGGAGGTCACGCGGTCGCTGGCGGCGTACAACATGCGTGAGTCCTGCGGCGAATGCACCCCCTGCCGCGAGGGCACGCAGCGCCTGGTGCAGTTGCTGGAGGACGTCCCCGCCAACCGCGAACGTATCGCCGCCCTGATCGAGACGCTCACGGAGGCCTCCCTCTGCCAGTTGGGCGGCATGGCCGGACGCCCGGTCGCCTCCGCGCTGGAGTCGTTCCCGGAGGCGTTCGAGGAGTGAGCCAGCGATGAGCGTTGCCGAGGTCGTGTGGGCGTACACCGCCCGCAGCATAGACGCGTTGGTCGCGGTGCTGGAGGGCCTTGACGAGGCGGGCCGCGGCTGGCGGCCGGACGTCCCGGAGGCGAACTCGGTGGCCACGCTTGCCAACCACACCATCGCCAACGCGGAGGACAACCTGCTGGGCACGGTCTGCGGCGACGACGTCCGCTACGAGCGCCAGGCCGACTTCGACACCCCCGAGACGGAGCCCGCCGCCGTACGCGCGAGGTGGGACGCCCTCCGCGCACGTTTCGACGCACACCTGCCATCCCTTACTGACGAGCGTCTGCACGAGACGGTCGAGCACCCCCGGCGCGGGCCGGTCACTCGGCTGGACGTGCTCGTGGTCGTCACCCGGCACGCCGCGGAGCACCTCGCGCACGCCGACCTCACGCGGGACCTCTACGATGCGCAGACAGGGGGCAGCCGATGAGCCTCGAGATGCCCGTGATCGCCTCGCCCGTGGCCGTGCAGGTGGACGGCAGGGACGTGACGGTCCCGCGCGGCGCCATGCTGCTGGAGGCGGTCCTGGCCGCCGGCGTGGACCTGCCGCACCTCTGCCAGCCGGAGGCCCGTGGACCGCTGGGCGCCTGCCGCACCTGCCTCGTGGAGGTGGAGGGCGCACCGCGCCTCGCCGCAGCGTGCCACACTCCCGTCGCCGAGGGCCAGTCCATTCGCACGGCGTCCGAGCGCGCCACGCGCGTGCGCCGCTCTGTGCTGGACCTGACCATCGGGATGTCCTCAGACGGGGAGGGGCGCGGGCAGGCCGCGGAGCACGCGCGGGCGCACGGCCTGGCGGTCTCCACGTACGAGCCGCTGCCGCGGGCGGGCTCTGACACGAGCAACCTGTTCTTTGACCTCAACATGCCGGACTGCATCCTGTGCGGCCGCTGTATCGACGCCTGCCAGGACACGCAGCACATCGGCGCGATCGGCATCAACGGGCGCGGGCTGACGGCGCACGTGGGCGTCCAGTTCGACCTGCAGTGGGAGGAGTCGATCTGCACCTCGTGCGGGCAGTGCATCTCCCAGTGCCCCACGGGCGCACTGGTCCAGAAGCAGGAGATTCCCGCGCGCGCCTCGCACCGCCTGGAGGCGGAGCAGGTGGTGCGGACGACGTGCCCCTACTGCGGCGTGGGGTGCGGGCTTGACGTAAACCTGCGCGACGGCAGTGTGGTGTGGGTGGACGGCGTGCCGGAGAACGAGTCGTCGCAGGGCATGACCTGCGTGAAGGGGCGCTTCGGCCTGGAGTTCGTCCACTCGCCCGAGCGTCTCACCACCCCGCTCATCCGCCGCGAGGGCGAGTTGCGGCCCGCCACCTGGGAGGAGGCGCTGGACCTGGTCTCCCGCAAGTTCGCCGCCTCCCTCGGATCGTTCGCCGGGATCGCCTCGGCAAAGGCGACGAACGAGGACGGCTACGTGATGCAGAAGTTCGTGCGCGCGGTGATGGGCACGAACTCCATCGACCACTGCTCGCGCATGTGCCACGCGCCGTCCGTGGTGGCCCTCCAGCAGCAGGTGGGATCGGGCGCGACGAGCAATTCGTACGAGGACTATGACAACGCCGGCACCCTGCTGGTGGTGGGCTCGGACACCGGGCAGAACCACCCGGTGGTGGCGAGCCGGATGCGGCGCGCTGTGGAAGACCGAGGCGCCTCGCTGATCGTGGTGAACCCGATCCGCGTGGACATCTGCGACGTGGCGGAGGTGCACCTGCAGCCGCGGCCCGGGACGGACGTGGCGCTCTTCAACGCCATGGCGCAGGTGATCCTGGAGGAGGGCCTCTGGGATCCCGCCTTCGTGGAGGCGCGCACCGAGGGCTTCGAGGCGTGGCGCCGCGTGGCGGAACAGGTGCGCCCGGAGGACGCCGAGGCGATCACGGGCGTTCCCGCGGAGGAGATCCGGCGCGCTGCGCGCCTCTACGCGCGGCCTCGGCCCGGGCGGGACGGCGAGGAGCGGGGGTCCTGCCTGGTCTGGGGCATGGGCATCACGCAGCATACGAACGGCAGCGACAACGCCCGGTCGCTCATCAACCTCGCGCTGCTCACCGGGCAGGTGGGCAAGCCCGGCAACGGCATCTCCCCGCTCCGAGGCCAGAACAACGTGCAGGGCTGCTCCGACTCCGGTGGCCTTCCCAACGTGTTCCCCGGCTACGAGGCCGTGGGCGGCCCCACGCACGAGAAGTGGGAGCAGGCGTGGGGCGTGGAGATCCCTCGGGAGCCGGGGATGCAGGCCACCCGCATGATCGAGGCGATGCTGGAGGGCGGCCTGAGCACGCTGTACGTGGTGGGCGAGAACCCGCTGGTCTCCGACCCCTACCTGGCCCACGCGCGCGACGCCTTTGCGCAACTGGACTTCCTGGTGGTGCAGGACATCTTCATGAACGAGACCGCAGAGGTCGCGGACGTGGTGCTTCCCGCCGCCTCGTTCGCAGAGAAGTACGGGACGTTCACCAACTCCGAGCGACGCGTGCAACTCGTGCGGCCATGGGCCTCGGCCCCCGGGGAGGCGCGCGTGGACTGGGAGATCACGGCCGAGATCGCGCGACGCGTCCAGCGCCTCCTGGAACGCCCGACCGAGGGCTTCGAGTGGCCGGACGCCGCTGCCGTCTTCGACGAGATGGCGAGCCTGACGCCAATCATCTCCGGCCTGTCGCACGCGCGCCTGGAGCACGAGGGCGGCATCCAGTGGCCCTGCCCTGACGCCGACCACCCCGGCACGCCTCGCCTGTTCGAGGACGAGTTCCCGCGCGGCCGCGGCCTCTTCGTGGCGGTGGAGCAGGGCCCGCCGGCGGCGGAACTGCCCAGCAAGCGCTTCCCGTACACGCTGATCACGGGGCGCTCGCTGTACCACTGGCACACCGGCGCCATCACGCGCCAGGTCCCCGGCCTGCTGGAGAAGGTGCCGGTGGTGGCGGTGGACATCCACCCCCGCGATGCGGAGCAACTCGGCGTGTCGGAGGGCCAGCAGGTGCAGTTGGCCTCGAGGCGTGGCGAGATCCTGGCCGAGGTGCACGTGCGCGACACGATGCGTCGAGGCGAATTGTTCGTGCCGTTCGTGCAGTTGCAGGGCGTGGCCGCGAACTTCCTGACCAACAACGCGCTGGATCTGCCTTCCGGCATCCCGGAGTTCAAGGCATGCGCCGTCCGCGTCGAGCCCCCCGGCACGCCCTCGCGGGCGGGGCGTGGGCCTCGACACCTGCGCAAGGGACGCGCACCCATCGGCGCCGGAGAGGCCTAGACAGCCCTGCGTGGAGCAGAGCATGACCGCCGGTATGACTGCGGGTACTACCAACGGTATGACCGGTGGTAGTACCATGAAGCCATGGATCGTCGACACGCCAAGATCGCCATCAGCATCCCCGCGCACCTCCTCGACCGCCTCGAGCGGCTTCGGGGTGCGAGGGGTGCGAGCCGCAGCCGCATGATCAGCGATGCGGTGGAGCAGTACGTGGTGGATGCGGAGCGGGATGTTCTGGCTGAGGAAGCCCGCGAGGCGTACGAGCGCATGCCCGAGACCGAGGAAGAATTGAAGTTTATCGACGCGATGAACCGATTGATCGCGCCGTACATCGCGGAGGAGTACCCGTGGGATGGCCCGGTGCCTGCGCGTGACGACGAGTGAGGCGGGGAGAGATCTGGTGGGGAGAGCAACCTCCGCCGGTTGGACGCCGCCCGTTCCTCATCGTATCGACGGATGCACTCAACGACGTCCGGAATGCTGTCATCGCAGCGCCGATCTCCACGCGCATACGCGGATTCTGGACGGAGGTCTCGCTCGGGTTGAATGAGGGACTACCACGCGAATGCGTCGCAACGCTGGCGGGGCTCATGTCCGTGCGAAAGACGGACATGTTCACGCTCGTGGGGCAGGTCGACGCGGCGAAGATGCTCCAGGTGGAGACGGCCCTCAGGAGGGTCTTCGAGATCGACGATGTCGCGTCGCCTCACGGCACGCCGTAGGACAGCGGGAACCCCTAGCGTTGCCCTCGGACGAGGGTGGAGGCGACCAGCGAGACGAGCGAGATGATGAGGGCGCCGAAGAAGGCGCTCCAGAAGCCGTCGATGGTGAACGCCAGATCCAGTTGGCCCGCGATCCAGGCGGTCGCCCCCAGCAGGGCGGTGTTGATGATCAGCACGAAGAGCCCGAACGTCAGGATGATCAGACAGAACGCGAACAGCGTGGCGACCGGCCGCAGCAGCATGTTCACCACGGCGAAGATGGCCGTGCCGAGGACGAGCGACTCCGTGTCCCCGATCTCGATGCCGGGGACGATCGCCTCCGCCAGGAAGAGCCCGGCGAGGTTGATCACGAAGCGGACGAGTAGCGCCTCCAGCGAGAAGCCCCCGCGCGAATCGTAGCGATAGAAGGCGCCTCCGCGCATCGATCCTCCCGTCACCCCTTCGTCCGAGGCTACACGTCAGCGATGTCGACCGCGCGGCCCTCTGTGCGGGAGCGGTAGACGGCCTCCGTGACGCGCATGTAGAGCAGGCCGTCCTCGAACGAGGTCAACTCCACGGGCTTGCCGTCCCGGATGGAGTCCACGAAGTCCTGTTCCACGCGCCACTCGCCGGCGGTGCCGGGGTCCGGATCCAGTGGCTGGGCCTCCTGGCCCATGGGGGCAAAGGCCATGCGGTCGCCCATCTGCCAGTGCAGCGTGCCCTTCGACCCATGGATTGAGACGCCGTTGGGGTTGGCCGGCGCGTGGGCCACGGAGGACAGGCGATAGTCCACGCGCGCGCCGTTCTCCATGCGCGCCAGGATGCCCAGGCTGTCCGGGACCTGGATGGCGAACGGCTGCCCGGTCTCCGGATCCGTGCGTTCCTTCACCCATGTGGCCCCGTCCGCCATCACCCGCGCGGTGGGGCCGAGCCAGCGGTGCAGCGCCTCGATGTAGAGGCCCATCATCATGGTGTTCATGCCCGAGTAGTCGTGGCGCTCGCGCCAGTGCAGCGGGGTGCTGGGGTCCAGGCTCTGGCCGGTGAGCACGTTGACGTGCACTTCCCGGACCTCGCCGAGTGTGCCGTCGTCCACCATGCGGCGGATGGTGCGCCAGGACTTCAGGTCCAGCGGTGACGGGACGATCTGCGCCACGCGGTCGGGGTGCTGGCGGGAGGCCGCGAGCATGGCGCGCGCCTCGGTGGCGTCCATGGCCATGCGCGCCTCGACCAGCACGTGCTTGCCGGCTTCCAGCGCGGCCACGGCGTACTCGGCGTGGCGGTAGGGCCACGTGCCGATGCACACTGCGTCCACGTCGTCCGCGTGGATGACGTCGTTGGGGTCCGTGACCACCCGTGCGATGCCGAACTCGTCGGCCACGCGCTGGCCGCTCTCCTGCGTGCGGTTGCACACGGAGACCACCTCCACGCCGTCGATGGCCTGGAGACCGGGGATGTGCCGGCTGCGGGTGTTGGCGCCGGCGCCGATGACGCCGACTCGGATTGTGTCCGCCATGTCTGCGGGCCCTTCTAACGGTTCGTCTTATAGGTCCAGCACGGGCCGAGGCGGCAGTGGCTGCATCGGCTGCGCGCTGGGGAGGTCCGGCGCGGGCGGCTGTTCCACCTCGATTAGCGCGGGGGCGCTCAGGGCCATCGCCTCCTGCAGCGCCTGGCGCAGGTCGTCTGGTGTCCTGGCCTTGAAGCCGGCCACGCCGAACGACTCGGCCAGCGCCGCCAGGTCCGGGTTCTTCAGGTCGGTGGCGATGGTACGACCGTTGTAGCGCTGCGTCTGGATGCGACGCACGTTGCCATAGAGGTTGTCATTGAAGACCACCGTCACCAGCGGGATGCCGAACTTCGCCTGCGTGGACAACTCCTGCACGTTGTACATGAAGCCGCCGTCCCCGTTGATGGAGACTACCTTCTTGTCCGGGTTGCCCACGGCCACTCCCAGGGCCGTCGCGTAGCCATAGCCGAGCGTGCCCTGGTAGCCGGACGTGATCATGGTGCGCGGCTCGTAGACCTCGAAGCCGCCGCCCTGCACGTGGTAGCCCACCTGCGTGCTCTCAGCCACGAGGATCGCGTCGTCCGGCATGGAGTCGCGGAGGGCCTGCGCCATGGAGCGCTGCCACGGCGTGCCCGCCATGGCCTCCCAGTGGCGCTCCTTGATGGCGGCGAACTCTTCCGCACGGGAGGGGCGGCTGCGGTTGTGCTTGCCCACGCGCTCGGCCAACTGGCCGGCCGTAAACTTCGCGTCGCCCAGCAGGGCGACCTCCGCCGGATGGTTGCGGCCGATCTCCTCCGGGTCGATGTCGGCCTGGATGAGCGTCCCCGGCACGGCGGTGGAGCCGAAGCCCATGTTCGCTGCGAGGCCGAAGCGCGTGCCGATAGCCAGGATCACGTCCGCCTCCGGGACGAGCGCGGATGTGGCCACGCGGCCGGTGAACGCGCGCGCCTCGCGGTCTGACAGTACGCCTCGACCGTTCGTGGTCATCAGGACGGGCGCGTCCAGGATCTCCGAGAGGCGGCGCACCTCCTCCCATGCTTCGGCGGAGAGGACACCGCCGCCGGCGCAGATCAGGGGGCGCTCGGCCTGGCCCAGCAGGCGCGCGGCCTGCTCCAGCAGGGTGTCGTCCGCGTGCTCGGACTCGAAGCGGGAGGTCGCGTCCGGCTCCAGCAGCGTCACGTCGGCCACCATGCCAAGGACGTCCGGCGGCACCTCGATGGAGACGGGGCGAGGACGCCCGGAGCGCAGCAGGCGGGCGGCGCGGCGCACCATGGCCGGGATCTCCGTGGGGTGCATGGCGCGCTCGGAGGACTTCGTCAGATGGCCCAACAGGCCCGGCTGGTCGTGGATCTCGTGCAGCGCGCCGCGGCCCTGGTCGATCAGTTTCGAGTCGATCTGTCCGGTCACGCAGAGGACGGGCGAGGAGCAGGCGAAGGCGGTGGAGAGCGCGGCGGTGGCGTTCAGGACGCCGGGGCCCGGCACCACCACGAAGGCGCCCACCTTGCCGGTGCTCCTCGCGAAGCCGTCCGCCATGTAGGCGGTGGCCTGCTCGTGGCGGGCGTGGATCACGTCGAAGTGGTCCTGCTCCTCCCAGATCGCGTCAAAGAGGAAGTCGAGTTGGATCCCCGGCAGCGCGAAGAGCGTCTCGATGCCCTCGATCTTCAGGGACTGGGCCAGAGCCTGGCCGCCCGTCATCTCCATCAGTTCCCCCCAAGCAAGGCAGCGCGAGCCGCCCGATCCCCCATGTCGCGCCGGAAGATACACCCTGCCGGAGGCCCTCGGTGCATGTCCGGTGCATGTGAGGTGCATGTGAGGTGCGAGGACGGCCGGCGGGGTGGTGCGGGCGACGGTGGAGGAGCAGAGAGGGCGGGGAAGTCCCCGCCCTCTCGTGGTTGTCCGGCATCCGGCCTCGGTGCTAGTTGGAGCCGCGCAGGCGCGGGTCCAACTTGTCGCGCAGGGCGTCGCCCAGCATGTTGAATGACCAGACGGTCACGAAGATCAACAGGCCGGGGAAGATCGCCAGGTGCGGCGCCCGCGTCAGGAACTCGCGCGCCTCGTTCAGCATGCGGCCCCAGGACGGAGCCGGCGGCTGCACGCCGTAGCCGAGGAACGACAGCGACGACTCCAGCAGCACGGACGAACCCACCAGCAGCGAGGCCGAGACCAGCACGATGCTGAACAGGTTCGGCACGATGTGCCGGGTCATGATGCGCATGTTCGTCGCGCCCAGCGACCGAGCGGCGTCCACGTACTGCTCCTCGCGCAGTGAGAGCGCCACGCTGCGCACCGTCCGTGACGAGTTCACCGCGTTCAGGATGGAGACAGACAGGATGATGGCGAGGATGTCGCCCTGGATGAAGGCCACGTCCGGCATGCGCGGGGCCAGCACGGTCACGGCCAGGATCAGGAACACCAGGCCCGGCAGCGCCGCTCCGATGTCGATGACACGCTGGAAGAGCGAGTCGAACCACCCGGAGTAGTAGCCGGAGACGGTGCCGATGGCCGTGGAGCCCGCCTTGGCGATGATCACCGTGCCGAAGCCGATGATGATCGAGGTGCGCGCCCCGTACACAATGCGCGCCCACACGTCACGCCCCAGGTCGTCCGTGCCCATCCAGTGACTGGCGCTGGGGCCCTGCAGGCGGTCCATGATGTTCTGCTTCAACGCGTCCTGCGCCGCCAGGGGCGTGAAGGCCCAGGGGATTGCAGCCATGGCGACCAGCACCACCACGAAGAAGAGGCCTATCGCTCCCAGGGGGTAGCGGGTGATGAACCGGAGCGTGGACTTGGAGGCCTTCCCAGCGAACGTCTGGGGGGCGGCCACCGCGCCTCGCTCAAGGGTTTGTTGTGCTGTAGCCATTAGGAGTACCTAATCCTCGGGTTCAGGAACGAATACGCCATATCGACGGCCAGGTTGGCGAAGACCACCACGAGCGCGCCGATCAAGTTGATCGCCTGGACGACCGGAAGGTCTAACTGCCGGATGGATGAGAAGTAGTACCGGCCTACCCCAGGGATGGAGTAGATGCTCTCGATGATCACGGAGCCGCCGATGATGCCCGGGATGAACAGGCCAATGACCGTCACCACGGGGATCAGCGCGTTCTTCAATGCGTGGCGGACCACCACCACCCGCTCGCGCAGGCCCTTGGACCAGGCGGTGCGGATGTAGTCCTGACGCATCACCTCCAGCATGGCGGTGCGCGTGAAACGCATGATGGTGCCGGAGCCCGAAGCGCCCAGGATCAAGGCCGGGACGATGGTGAACTTCAGGTTCCGGATTGGATCGTCGAAGAAGCCGACGTAGGAGGTGGAGGGCACCCCCCACTTGAAGTAGCGACCGGCCATGGTGATGAGCAGCAGCGCGATCCAGAAGTTCGGCGCTGCCAGCAGGCCAATGGCCAGCGTGCGGCCCGCGTTGTCGAACCAGGAGTTCTGGCGGATGGCGGAGAGGATGCCGATGGGGATGCCCAGGGCCAGGTTGATGACCAGCGCCATCACGCCCAACTGGGTGGTCACCACCAGGCGGTCCTGCAGTTCCGTGTTCACGGAGCGCCCGCTGAAGAACGACGTACCGAAGTCCAGGCGGGCAATCTCGCCCAACCACTTCACGTACTGCACCGGCACGGACTCATCCAGGCCGAAGTCTTTGAGGATCGCCTCTCTCAGTTCTGGGCTCGCTGCACCGTAATCCCCCAGCAGGGTCGTCGTGACGTCGCCGGGCATGGAGCGCAGCATGACGAACACGAGGAACGTGACCCCGAGCATGGTGGGGATCATCAGGACAAGGCGACGAATCAAGTATTTCTGCATTCGACCTCCCGATGCCTCCGCGGGGGAACCACCGGCGCACTGGCCGGCGTGGTCGGTGACGCACCCGTGATCGGGGAGCCACCGTTCCGGACTGCCCCCTCGCAGTCCGGAATGAGGAGCAACGGTCTGCGGATGGTGTGCGTAGCCATCCTGGCGGGATGGTACGACACTCGTGCTTCCGCAGGGGTGCATGGTGGCGGATGCGGCGAAAGTTGTCTAGGGGACTACCTTCACGTGCACGGAAGGGCTTCACCTACACGGAAGGGCTGCCTTCCCCAACCGACAGGCGCTCACCAGCCCTCAACCCCGCGTGCGGGCGTCACCACGAGGGCGGCCGAGGGGCGCTGGTGCGCGCTCGGCCGGGGGGAAGTGCGTGACGGTAGGCGGAAATCTGACACTCCACGTACACTCGTCCCATGCGGGTACTTGTTGTCGATGACGAACCAGATGTCGTAGAGATCGTCAGGCTGACGTTCAATCTGCGTTGGCCAGACGCCGAGGTTTCTGCTTCCTCCACGGGCGAAGACGGCGTGTTCAGCGTGGAACGTGAGACGCCGGACATCGTCATCCTGGACATTGGACTGCCGGACATTGACGGCTTCGAGGTGTTGGAGCGCATCCGTCACTTCTCCGACGTCCCCGTGGTGATGCTGAGCGCACGTCACGAGGAGGTGGACAAGGTCAAGGGATTGGAACTGGGCGCCGACGATTACGTGACCAAGCCCTTCTCGCACATCGAACTGCTGGCGCGGGTGCGCGCGGTGCTGAGGCGGACGGAGTCACAGGTGCCGGCCAACGAGGGCCCGCCCTTCCAGGCCGGCCCCCTGCGGATCGACTACGGGAGCCGGGAGGTCACGGTGGACGGCGCGCAGGTGCGGCTGACGCCGATCGAGTACGGCCTGCTCTACCACCTCACGCGGAACGAGAACCGCGTGCTCACCTTCCGCACCTTGCTGGCCAAGGTCTGGGGCCGGGAGTACATGGACGAGACGGACTACCTGAAGGTCCACATCCAGCACCTGCGCCGCAAACTGGGCGACGATCCGCACAATGACCCGATGGTCGTGAACGAGCGGGGCGTGGGCTACAAGTTCGTCCGGCGTGAGCGGCGCCCTGCCGAGACGGGCCGCGCCTGATGAACCGTCCGCCCGAGGGCAGCGCGGACGGCAGGGAGGGCTCGTCCAGCGTCCTGCGCGCGGTGGGATCGCTGCTGGTCGCCCTCTCCGGCGGCGATGACAGCGCGGCACAGCGCCTGCTGGGCGACCTGCAGCAGGGCGCCGCGCCGCCCCCCACCCCTCGGGCGCCGGACTACCGGGAGTACCAGGATGATCGCGGGGACTATCGCGAGCCGCAGCCCCGCCGCGAGGTGGCCCCTGAGATGCAGGGCGAGGTGGAGTTCATCCTGAGCGACGCCCGGGCCAGGGCGCAGCGCATCCTGGACGACTCCATGGAGCGCGCCCGCGAACTGGTGCGGCGCGAACGCACCTCATTCGCCGGCTATGGCGGCGTGGACCCACGGGCGTTCGATGACCTGCGCCGCTCCATCCACGGACTGGTCACCGAGGTGCGCGACATCCAGCAGCGCCTGGGCCGCATCGAGGCGTTGCTCCGCCCGGAGGCTGCCCCCGTGCGTGAGTCCACCCGGCCCGCCTACGCGCCGCCCGCCTACGCGCCGCCTGCCTACGAGCCGCCTGCCTACGAGCCACCAAGGTACGAGGCGCCGGTGTCCGAACAGCCGGTGTCCGCTCCCATGTACCGCCCGGCGCACACGCCCCAGCCCACGGAGCAGGAACAGCCGCCGGCGCCGTCCTACGAGCCGCCTCGATACGCTCGATACGAGGGGGCTCCCGGGCAGGACTTCCCGAACTGGCCCTCGTCGGTGCCGCCGGCGACGGGGCCGGAGATGCACGAGGCCCAGCAGCAGCCCGAAGCCCAGCAGCAGCCCGAGGCCCAGCAGCCGGCACTCTCGCCATCACCGGCGCCAGCCCCGCCGCGCTCCTCGTTCAGCCCAGCCCCGCCGCGCTCCTCGTTCAGCGTGGTGCCGCCGGACCGGCGCGACTGGTCGGACGCCGGCGCTCTGCCGCAGGAGGAGCCGCACGAGGGCCCCTGGTCGCGCGCCTCGGCAGCCGCAGGCGTGCCTGGATCGGCGGAGGCCGCGCCGTCGCCGGCCGCATGGCCCGAGCCCGCGCCGGCGTCCGTGCCGTCAGGCGCAGACATCGCCACGTTCTTGCCGGCGGACGGCGCGATCACCCTGCGCATCACGCCCGTGGCCGGCTTCCAGGGCCTCATGCGGGTGCAGGATGCCCTGGCGCGGCTGCCCGCCGTGCGCTCCGCAGCGGTGGAGGCGTACAGTCAGGGCGAGGCGCGTCTGCGGGTGGAACTTGCGGACACCACCGACTCCGAGGACCTGGCGGCTGGCCTGGGCCGCGCGCTGAATGAACCGGCCCATGTCCGCGAGGCCTCCGAGCCGGCTCGACAACTTCTGATCGCGCTGCGCTAGCCTGGCGCGCCCCGCGGCGGGGGCCTGCGGGAGGAACTGCCGCGTGCCATCTCACCTCACCCAGCACGCCAGCCAGCGCCTCAGCCAGCGCACCAGAACGCCACGCCTCGGCCAGCGGTGGGAGAGCGCGGCGTGAGCGCCATGCAACGCGTCCGCACCGGACAGCGCCGCGTGTGGCTGGCCTTCGTCGCCGTCATCGTGCTGCTCGTCGGAGCGCACGCCGCGCTCGAAGTGGCGGTGGCGCCAGACCTCGATCCGCTCATCTACGCCATCGACGCCGGCACGGCGCTCGTCCTGGTGCTGGCGTTCACGCTCTACCTCCGCTGGGTCGCGCGCGAACGCCGCCGCGAGGCGATCGAGCGCCTGCTGCTGGACCTGCTCTCCGTGCCTCGGAACATCGAGGCCACCGCCACGGAGACGCTGAAGGCGCTGGCGGAGGCCCGCCTGGGCGAGGCGATGCTCGTGGCGATCGCCGGGGACGGGGACCGGGACGGCGCGCTGCGGCCGGTGGCCACGCACGGCTACCCGCGCGGCTGGGCGGCGCAGTCGCCGCCGCCACCGGAGCGCCTGGCGGAACGGCCGGAACTCACGCACCCGAAGGCCCAGCACGCCTGGCTGGAGCCCGCCGCATCGCGCGTGGGGAAGCGTCCGTGGGTGGCGGAGGTCCCGCTCCGCAGCGGCCCGGACGCGCTCGGCGTGCTGTGGATCGTGGCGCGGCGGCCGGGCGTGCTGAAGGACGCCACGGTGCTGGGCCTCCTCAGCACACGCCTCGGCGCGGCGTTTGACCACGCCGCGCTCTACGAGGCCGCCTACGCGCGCGAGCGCGACCTGGAGGGTCTGGAGACACGCCGGCGCGAGTTCATGGCAGCCATCGCCCACGAGATCCGGACGCCGCTGACCTCCATCCAGGCCTTTGCGGACCTGCTGCAGATGGGGCAGGGCGAGATGGACGAGACTGCCGGCCAACTCGTCACCTCGCTGGGCCAGGGCGTGATGCGCCTTTCCTCGCTCGTGAACGACCTCATCGACCTCGGGCGGGCGGGGCAGGCGTCCTACGCCTTCCAGCGTGACGAGGTGGACCTGGGCGCGGTGGTGCGCTCGGCGGAGGCCACGCTACGCCCGGCGCTGATGCTCCGCGAGCAGTCGGTGGAGTTGGACCTGCCGCCGGAGGGCCCGGTGGTGAGGACGGATCGTCGCGTGATGGAGCAGGTGACGCTGAACCTCATCTCCAACGCCAACCGCCACGGCCCGCCCGGCGGCGCGATCGCGGTCACGCTGCGCACCACCTCGGACGGGGGCGCTCGGCTGGAGGTGGTGGACAACGGCCCCGGCATCCCGGAGGTGGAACGGGAGCGCATCTTCCAGCCGTACTATCGCATTGCGAAGGACACGGGCGTCCCCGTCCCCGGATCCGGCCTGGGGCTGGCGGTGGCCCGCCAGTTGCTGGACCAGTGCGGCGGTCGTATCTGGGTGGAGGCCGATCCGGAGGGGGGCGCCCGCTTCTGCGTGGAACTGCGCGCCAACGGCGGCTAAGGCCAGCCCTCGCGTGCTCGTACTCGGGGCGTGCGGGGCGCGTGGGCCATAAGATCGCGCGAATGCACATCGCCCACCTCACGCTGACCAACGTGCGCTCGTTCCGCCGCCTGGACCTGGCCCTGGAGCCGGGGCGGCACGTCATCGCCGGCGACAACGCACAGGGCAAGAGCAACCTGCTGGAGGCCGTCCAGATGCTCGCCACCGCCCGCACGCTGCGAGGTGGCACAGACCTCGACGTGATCTCGTGGCCGGCGGTGGAGGAGGATCCGCTGCCCGTCGCGCGGCTGGAGGCCGCGGTGCAGACGGCGCAGGGGAAGCGCACGCTGGAGATCGCCGTGATCGCGCAGGAGACGCCGCCCGGCATGCGCCCCACGCGCGCGTCTCGACGCTTCCGGGTGAACGGCGTGGCCCGACGCGCGTCCGACCTGATCGGCCAGTTGCGGGTGGTGATGTTCTCCGCGGACGACCTGGAGATCATTGCCGGTGCGCCCGCCGTGCGACGCCGCTACCTGGACATCACCCTCTCGCAGTTCGACGGTGCGTACCTGCGCGCCCTGCAGCGCTACGGTCGCGTGCTGGAGCAGCGCAACTCCCTGCTCCGCAAACTGCAGGAGCGCCGAGGCCGCCCGGACGAGTTGGACTTCTGGGACGACGAACTCGCCTCCACCGGCGCGCTCATCGCCCAGCGCCGGGCGGACGCCATCCGCGCGCTCGCTCGCGACGCGGCCGAGCGCTACGCCGAACTCGCGCCGTCCGAGGCGGAAGACCTGGCCATCTGCTACGTGCCCCGCCTGCCGCCCGCCGTGGCCGAGGCGATCCGTGAGCATGACCTGGCGGACCGTCTCCGCGCCACGCTGGTGGAGGAACGGCGAGAGGACATCCTGCGCGGGGTCACCCGCTGGGGGCCGCATCGGGACGACGTGCAGTTCCTGATCGGGGGGCGCCACGCGGGCAACAGCGCCTCACGAGGTCAGCAGCGCACCGCCGCGCTGGCGCTGCGGCTGGCCGAGGTGGAGTTGTCCACCCGCCGCAGTGGCGACGCCCCCGTGCTGCTGCTGGACGACATCCTGTCCGAACTCGACCCTGCCCGTCGCGAGCGCATCCTGCAGGTCGCGTACGGCGTGGACCAGGTGCTCATCACCACCCCGGACGAGGACCGCCCCTCGCGCGAGGAGATGCCGGACGCCGTCCGCTACCGGCTGGCGGAGGGCATCCTCACCCGCCAGTAGGAGTGGGGCCTGGGGCGCCGGGCTGCGGCGCACCAAAGAGCGGGTTCGGTCCCGGCGCCACCAGTACCCGCAGGCGCGTAGGGGCCACCGTGAGGAGGAGCGGACGGGCGGAGTCGCAGACCGCGAAGGCCTCGCCGTCCAGTTGCAGCGGCAGGGGGCGCTCTGGCCGTAGCAGGAAGCGCGCGCCGCGCTCGTACGCCACGCGTGGCGCTCTTGCTGCGTGCCAGCCGCTGCGACGCCGCGCGACGCCCCGCACCAGGTGGCCTCCGGCGTCCAGCAGCCCTCTGACGCCCGCGCGCGCCTCGAACGTCACCAGGTCCAGCAGGCCGTCGTCCATCTCCGCGGCGGAGGCGATGCGCGCGACGCCGCCGTAGAGCCGGCTGTTCCCCGCCACCGCGAGGACGAGCGAGCGCCGCACCGCCTCCGGGCCGCCCTCCGTGTCTCGCTCGATGACGCAGAGTGTGGGGCGCTGGCGCCGCAGGACGTCCGCGCCGGCGACGATGAACGCTCCCTGCGCGAGCCAGCGCTTGAGGCGCGGCATCCCGTCCACGCGCGCCACCACCGCCGCGTCCAGCCCGACCCCGCACATCAGGAGAAACGCGCGCTCCGCCTCGCCCACCGTCGCCACGCCCACGTCCACGGGGGCGGTGTGGAAGCGCTCCAGCAGCGCCAGCGCGCCCTCCGGGTCGAGCGGCACGCGGGCCTCGTGCGCCCACACGTTGGCCGTGCCCGCCGGCACCACGCCCACCACCGTCTCCGCGTGTCCGGAACGGCGCACGGCCTCCACCACGCCGTTGAGCGTGCCGTCCCCCCCGCAGGCGAGCACCGCCCGCACGCCCTGCGACGGAGCGCGAGCCACGCGGTCCCGCAGGTCGCTGGCGCTGGCCGTCTCCACCACCTCCACGTCCCAGGAGGGCGCGGCGGCGGTCGCGGCGAAGCGGAGGCGCGCGGCGGGTACGGCGCGGCGGGCGCGAGGGTTGCGGACGATCAGCGCGCGAGGTCGCATGCCAGTGATGCTAGCCGCCCGCGCCGGCCGGTAGACACCCCTCGAGGATGGGAGGCCTCGATACCCGGCGCTCACAGGGGGGGGCTTCGTTATCATCTCCGGGCGTGCTCGTGGTGAGCGGAGGAACGATGCCGATCCAGATCAAGCGGTTCGACCACATCAGCATGGCGGTCCCCGCCCTCGATCCACAGATCGACCTCATGAAGCGGCTCTTCGGCTTCCGCCTGGCCGGCAAGTTCGAGAATGACGAGGGCTACTTCGGCGCGAACCTGGAGATCCCCGGCCGCACGGCGATTGGCTGGGAGGTGCTGGCCCCGCGCGGCGAGGACTCCTACCTGCACCGCTTCCTCGCCGGCCCCACTGGCCCCGGCCTGCACCACGTCGCCCTGCAGATCGAGTCCACGGCGCAGGCCGCGGAGGTGATCCGCCAGGAGGGCGCGGAGCCGTGGGGCTACAAGGAGCGCCCGGATCTGGCCCCGGACGAGCCGAGCCGCGGAGTGGTCTACCTGCATCCTCGGAGCGGTGGGCGCGGCTTCCTCTGGCAGATGTACGCCGGTGACCCCTGGCACCGAGGCGAACTGTTCGAGGACGACGCCGCGGACACGCTGGGCATCATCGCCGTGAACCACCTGGCCCACGCTACCCGCGACCGCGATGAACTGGGCGACTGGTACGAGCGCGTGTTCGGCCTCCACACCGTGTGGCGCTCACCCGGCGAGGGCGGCGCCTCCGGCTTCCGCACGCGCGTCCTTGAGACCCCCACCGAGCAGATCCGCTTCGAGATGCTGGAGCCCGCCGGTGAGGACTCGTTCATCGCGAAGTTCCTCGAAACCCGCGGGGAGGGGATGCACCACGTGACGTTCGAGGTGGGCGACTGGCAGCGCGCCCTGGCCGCCTGCCGCACGAACGGCGTGGCCCCCTTCGGCGAGCGCTCCGGCGAACGCGAAGGCGCCCGCTGGAGCGAGGCGTTCCTCCACCCCCGCGACACCGGCGGCGTGCTGGTGCAGTTCTTCTGGCAGGAACGCGCCGGGATCTGGATCTAGCCCGGGCGCCTGACCACCGCGTCAGCCACCCGGCCTCGGGTGGCCTCGCGGACCTGGAGCCGGTCCTCCGGGCGGCGGCGCGGCTTTACCGTCCCGAAGTGCTTGAGGGAACCGGCAGCGACCGGGGTGGGCATTCCCCTACCCCGAGATCTTCTTGCGCTTGTGCTGGACGTAGTCCACCAGCAGGTACTCGCCCAGGCGGTCGGGGGTGGTGTAGAAGACGCGGCCGCCGTTGATCTTGGCCAACTGGTTCACGAACTCCTTGAGGTAGTAGTTGCGGTCCAGCATGAAGGTGTTGATGCGGATGTCCTGCTGGGTCACCCGCTTCACGGCCTTCAGCGTCTCCCGGATCGTGATCGGGCTGGGCGGGTAGGCGAACTGCGAGCGGCCTCGTTCGAGGTGCGCGGTGGGTTCGCCGTCCGAGATCAGCAGGATCTGCTTCGCGCCGGCCCGGTGCTTGGCCAGCAGGCGCTCGGCCAGGAGCAGTGCGTGGTGCATGTTGGTGCCCAGCACGGACTCGTCCCAGCGCACGTAGGGCAGTTCCTGCGGCTTCAACTCCCGCGCGTAGGCGGAGAAGCCGATCACGTAGAGCGAGTCCTTCGGATACTGCGAGCGGATCAGGTTCTGCAGGGCCAGCGCCACCTTCTTCGCCGCCTGGAACGAGCCGCGCAGCGCCATGGACCACGAGAGGTCCACCATCAGCACCGTGGCCGTGGAGGTCACGAGTTCGCTGCGGTAGACCTCGAAGTCGTCCGGGGCCAGGGCCACGGGAGCGCCTCGGCCCTCGCGTTCCAGGGCGTTCATGATGGTCCTGCGCATGTCCAGGTAGAACGGGTCGCCGAACTCGTAGGGCTTGGACTCGTCCAGGCGCTCGCCGTGGCGGCCCTGCTCCGGCACGGGGTGGTTGCCGATGTCCTGCTTCTTCAGTTGCCGGTAGATCTCCTGTAGCGCGCTCTGCCCGATCATGCGCGTGCCGCGAGGCGTCAACTGCCACTCCTCGCCCTCGCGACGGACGTAGCCGGCCTCTTCGAGGACTTCCAGCAGGCGCTTGAGGTCGTCGAACTGATCCACGGCGTCGTCGCCCAGCAGTTCGCGCAACTGGTCCAGGTCCACGTGATCCAGTTCGCCGGTGTACTGGGCGCGCTCCAGGTCGCTCTCCAGGTCGTCGATGTTGTGCATCTCGTTCATGAGATTCATCGCCGCCTGCAGGTCGATCTCCTCGTCGCCGCGGAAGGGATAGGAGGAGGGGTCTTCGCCGCCGGGGTTGAGGAAGTCCAGGTTCTGGGCCAACTCCGAGAGTTCGGACTCCAACTCCGGGTCGCCCAGGCGATCCGCCAGCAGGCTCTGCAACTGCTCCCGCTGGTCCGAGGGCAGTGACTGCATGAGGGACTGCATGGCCTGCATCTGGGCCTGCATCTGCTCGATCAGGTCGTCCAGGGACTGCGGCGGGTTGTCGCCGAACATGTCGCCGTACTGCTCCATGAAGGAGTCGAAGTCCGGATCCTGGCCGCGCATGCGCTGGGCCAGCATGTCGTTCAGGTCGCGCACCATGTCCTTCATGCGCTGGAGGTCGCCCTCCGACATCTGCTCGACCATCTCCTGGACGTTCTGGAAGAACTGGTTGGTCATGGCCTGGCGGAGTTGCTCCGTCAGTTCCTGGAAGCGCCGCTGGGCGTCCGGGTTGAGGAACTCGTAGTTCTGGAGTTCCTTCATCTGGCCGGCTGCGTCCGGCGGCAGGTCGTCCAGGAACTGCTGCTTGCGCTCCGCGATGCGGCGCAGCATCTCCTGGAACTCCTGCTGCTCGTCCCCAGCGCCCGCCTGGCCCTGCTGCCCCTGTTCGCCGGGTTGTCCGGGTTGTCCGGGTTGTCCGGGTTGTCCGGGCTCGCCGCCGTCCGAGGCTTGCTCGCCTCCCTGCTGCGCGCCCTGCGGCTGCTGGCCGGTCTGCTGCTGGCTGTGCTGTCCGGAGGGGGCGCGTTGGCCGCCCCGCTGAGCCATGGGCTGCTGCTGTCTGGTCTGGCCGGTCTGGCCGGACTGCTGGCCCTGCTCGCCGGCATCGCCCTGTTCGCCCGCACCGGAGTCGCCGTCCTGCGGGTCGCCGGCCTGGGGTTGGCCGTCCTGAGGCTGGCCGCCGTCTGGTTGCTCGCCCTCGCCGACGCGGTCGTTGATGGTCTGGCGTTCCAGGTCCAAGATCTCTTCCAACTGGCGTTGGATGTCCTCCATCACGCCGCCCAGGTCGAACTGGTCCAGGCGCTGGCGGCGCATCTGGCGGAGGCGCTGGAGGAGGTCACGGAGGCCCTGCATGCGGTCGCCCTGGGGGGAGCGCATGCCGCGCTGCATCAGGTTCCGCAGCGCGTGCTGCAGGTCCCCGAAGTTCATCAGGTCGTCCGAAAGGGCCTCGAGGATTTCATCGGCGTCGAGCGACGGGATGGCCTGCGTCCCGTCCCACTCGCTGTAGCGGAACCTCATCGCCATGGGACAGTCCTGTCCGGGAGCGGCTGGCCCCCGGACACCCGTCCGGGGCCGTTGAGTGCAGGGTGCGGCCTAGCCGCGGTAGAGGGCCTGCGCGCCCAGCCGATCCTTGCTCAGTCGCTTGTTCAGGTGGAGGCCCTCCAGGACGAACTCCACGGCGGCGGCTTGCACCTCCGCGCGTTCGTCGCTGGTCACGGCGCCTACCACTTCAGCCAGGCCATCAATGCTGCTCATGAGGCTGGTGTAGTCACGGGCCGGCATGGCCTCGCCGGTCTCCACGGAGCGGCCGGTCTTGAAGGCCTCCACCACGCGCTCCGTGTCCACGTCTCCCAGCCGCCGGTTGAAGGTGGCGACGATGGCGCCCTGGATGAGGCGGTCCAGGATCTGCTCGTCCTTGCCCTCCTCCACGGTCTCGAACTCCACCTTGCCCTGCAGGGCGGGGATGATGAACGGCAGGTCGGAGATGCGAGGCACCACGGTGGTGCCGCCCAGCCGGATGGCCCGGCGCAGCGCGTTCGCCAGCATCGCCTCGTAGTCCGCCACGGAGGCGCGGACGGAGACGCCGGAGCGCTGGCTGACGTCCGGGGAGCGCCGCGCCAGGCGGCTGATCTCCGCCACCACTTCCTTCATGTACTCCGGCACCACCACCTCGAACTCGCCGTCTTCGGAGAGGTGGGAGGCCTCCGCCTCCATGATGGCGATCTCGTTCTCGATGGACTGGGGGTAGTGCGTGCGGATCTGGGAGCCGTAGCGGTCCTTGAGCGGGGTGATGATGCGCCCGCGGTTGGTGTAGTCCTCCGGGTTGGCGGTGGCCACCACCAGCACGTCCAGCGGCAGGCGCACCTTGTGCCCGCGGATCTGGACGTCGCGCTCCTCCATGACGTTCAGGAGGCCCACCTGGATGCGCTCCTGCAGGTCTGGCAGTTCGTTCAGGGCGAAGATGCCGCGGTTGGTGCGCGGGATGAGGCCGTAGTGGATGGTCATCTCGTCGCCCAGGTAGCGGCCTTCCGCCACCTTGATCGGGTCGATCTCGCCAATGAGGTCGGCGATCGTGATGTCCGGGGTGGCCAGTTTCTCGCCGTAGCGCTCGGTGCGATGCACCCAGCGGATGGGAGCGTCGTCACCGCGTTCGGCCACGATCTGCTTGCCCTGGGGGGTGATCGGGTGGAACGGGTCCTCCGGGATCTCCGAGCCCTCCAGCGTGGGCGTCCACTCGTCCAGCAGCGAGGTCAGACTGCGGATGATGCGTGACTTCGCCTGCCCGCGCTCGCCCAGCAGGATGATGTCCTGCCCGGAGAGGATCGCGTTCTGCAGTTGCGGGACAACGGTGTCGTCGTACCCGACGATGCCGGGGAAGATGTCTTCACCCGACCGGATCTTCTGGATCAGGTTGGCCCGCATCTCTTCGCGGACGGGAAGGATCGTGACGCCAGCAGTCCTCAACTGGCCCAGCGTCGCCGGTCGATCGTTCGCCAAGGTGTACCCCCTCCGGTTCGCCGTCAGTATACGCAGGCACCAAGGCCCCCCGTGCAACAACCCCCGGTGGAACCTCGGGCAGGCGTCACGGAACCCTCACCAGATCGGCATTCCCGCGTCCAGGATGTACGCGAGGCGGTGGCGATCCGCACGTGAGGCGCCGAGGCGGACACGAAGAATCCCCCGCTCTCGCGGGGGATTCTTCGTCGTGGGTGGAGCACGGTCGGCGGTGGAGGGCGCTCGAGGCGCCCTCGATCCGTCGGGTCTTAGATGGCCGCCTCGGCGACGGCGCCCACGGGGACGCGTGTCTGGAGTTGCTCCACGGCGCGGCCGAGCAGGGAGTCCCGCACCACGATCACGTCCGGCAGGTCCAGCAGGTCGCCGAGCGACACGTTGAGGCCGGCCGCCACGCCCAGGAGCGTGGACAGCGGCATGTCGCGCTTGCCGTTCTCGTAGTTGGAGAGCGAGGCCTGCGTGATGCCCGCCACGCGCGCCACTTCCGCCTGCGACATCTCGCGGCGGAGTCGCCACTCGCGGATCCGCTGGCCGATCTCGACGCGCATCGTCCGCTGTTCAACTTCCAGAGTGGTCACCATGTCATCCTTTTCTGGTGGCCGGCGTGCTGGGTCCGGACCACTGGCCGCGGTGCTGGGAAGCCGCGTTCAGTCATTCATCCCGGGTTAGAATTTCCGGGAAAGTTTGTGCGTGTGTGCACAAAATATGATGCCTGTCGTGACACTCAGTGGCAAGGGGCACCGGGGCGGAAGTCGTAAACGGACTATTAACTCCCGCTCCCAACCCGCACCGGCAGGGCGGAATTGGGAGGTCGCCCGCCCTCGTCTGGGGGCCGGCGGCGCTGCTCCCGGGGCCTCGCAGGGCCGTGCTGGGGACGCCGATCCGAGGTTACTCGACGATCTCGATGACGGCCCGCTGGCCCAGGCCCAACTGCCACGACCAGCCCTGGTCGCTGTCCTGGAACCAGATGTCGCGGTGCAGGCCGTGCACGGCGGATCCCGTGTCCGCGCACGTGTAGACGCGGTCCAGCGAGTCGCCCTGGATGCGGAAGCGCTGGCCCAGGTAGGCATAGGCGCAGGCGGCGGCGCCGGGATGGACCACCTGGCCGTTGCGCATCGCTCCGCAGAACCGGCCCCCGTCGCCCGGGTGCAGGCCGCGCTCGCCCTGCTCGCAGTAGTAGAACGAGATCGTCGCCTCCACGCGGTCGCCGGGCTCCAGCACGGGCGTGGCGCCCGCGGGCGGCGAGATGGCCGCCGCCTCCACGCGCGGGTCGGGCTCGTCGTCTGCTTCGGCTTCGTCCTGTGCGGCCGTGCCGGACGCGGCGGTGGAGGGGGGCGCCGCAGGCAGGGGGCGAGGCCGAGAGGCGACAGCGGCGGCCGCTGCCATGAACGTCCCGCCGTCGCTGGCGCCGTCCCGTGTGGGGGCCTCGGCATCGTCGCGCGAGGCGAGCAGCGCCTGCTCGTTGGCCGCTCCGTCGTCCGTGTGGTCGCCGCCTGCGCCGAAGGCGACGGCGCTGGCCTCCTGGATGAGCGAGCGCATGGCGGAGAGCGTGCGGAGTTCCGTGGCCTTGGTGGTGTTTGCCAGGAACTGCACCGTGCCGGCGCCCGAGTTCGCCTCGGTGTCGGCGTTCGAGGTGCGTTCCGCGGGGGTGGTGGTGAAGGCGAACGCCATCACGCCGAGGAAGATGGCCGCCGCCAGCCCACCGATGCCGGCCGCAGTGGCCCGGCGCACAATCTGTGCTCCTGCGCGCTGAAGAGTTCCCGCCACGGGCTGGAGTATGTCAGCGCCGGCAGCCTGCCGACAGGTGTGGACGCCCAACTTATCAACAGGTGTGGGGCACACTCATCCCCAGTGGAACCGGACGCTATCTGTCAGTGTGGAGAGTTCAGCGAACTCTCCACGCTCCGGCGCCCTCTGGGACGTCTGGCTGGATGCGTTATCAGGCGAGCAGACCCTCCGCGCGCAGGTCGCCGATGGCGGCGCGGAAGGCCGTGACCGTGTCCTCCACTTCGCGGTCGCCGTGTGCGCTGGAGACCATGCCGCCATTCCCCATCAGGTCCACGCCGTGGTTGTAGAGCGCCCACCGCAGCGGGCGCATGAGGGACGCCTCTACGCCCTGGGGCTCACTCATGGCGTCCCACTCCACCTCCACCGGCATCGGTGCGTCGTACCCCAGGTTCAGGTGCCACATGGAGGAGACGGCCCAGGCGGAGCCGGGCACGGACTCGGCGCGGAACATCTCGTTCAGGCCTCGGACGAGGGCGGCCGCAGTGGCGTCCGCCGCCTCGCACTCGCCTCCCTGTGCGATCAGGCGTAGGGCGGTGAGGCCGGCGGCGGCGCAGACCGGGTTTGCGTTGAAGGTGCCCTGGTGGGAGATGCGCTGGCGGTCGTTCCAGTCATGGTCCGAGTCGCGCAGTTCGATGAAGTCCATGATGTCGGCGCGGCCGGCCACGCAGCCGCCGGGGAGCCCGCCCGCCAGGATCTTGGCGTGCGTGGAGAGGTCCGGCGTGACGCCATAGCGCTCCTGTGCGCCTCCCGGCGCCATGCGGAAGCCGGTGATCACCTCGTCCATGATGAACAGCGCTCCGGTCTCCTCCGTCAGGCGCCGCGCCTCGTGCAGGTACGAGGGGTCGAGGGGATGCGATCCCCAGTGCGCGCCCGTGGGTTCCAGGATCACCGCCGCTACGTCGCGCGGGGCCAGCGCCTCCTGCAGCGCCCGAGGGTCGCCGGAGGGCAGCACCGTGAGGGTGGAGTAGAAGGAGGCGGGCACGCCCACGGAGAAGGGCGTGGAATCGTCCTCGCGGGTGCGGCCCACCAGCAGGTCGTTCCAGCCGTGGAAGTGATCCTGGAGTTTGATGACGCGGTCGCGGCCGGTGTACGCGCGCGCCAGGCGCAGCGCCATCATCGTGGCCTCCGTGCCGGAGGAGGTGAACCGTACGCGCTCGGCGCACGGCACCATCTCGATCACCTGCTGTCCCCACGCAATCTCGAGGTCGTGCGAGGAGCCGAAATGGGTGCCGCGCTCCATGGCGGCGCGCGTGGCTTCCATCACCTCCGGGCGGTTGTGTCCCAGCAGGAGCGCCCCGTGGCCGCCGATGTAGTCCACGTACTCGTTGCCGTCCACGTCCCACTTGCGGGGGCCCTCGGCACGCTCGACATAAATCGGGAAGGGCGAGAAGGCGCGGGCGTCGTGCGTGACGCCGGAGGGGAAGACGCGTGCGGCCCTGGAGGCCAGCGTGCGCGACTTGCCGTGCAGGGCTTCGTAGGTCTCGAGGATGGAGGTCATGGCGGGGCTCCTCTTCACGTCGCCTCGGCCCGGCCGGGACGGGCGGCACCGCCAGTGTCCGGCGGGGAGCGACCGGCGGGCAAGGGAGGGCGGTACGCTCGGACGGGGGCGGCGGGGACGGCGGCGCGAGGATCCCCCCGGGGCCCCTCGGAAGAATCGAGGCAGGCATGGCATCCCGAGACCGGCTGGACGACCAGGCCATCACGCAGGCGCTGTCCGCGCTGGACGGCTGGCAGCGCGACGGCGACCAGATTGTGCGCGAGTTCGAGTTCCGCGACTTCGTGGAGGCCTTCGGGTTCCTCGCCCGCGTGGCCATCCTGCAGGAGAAGGCGAACCACCACGCGGAGACGTGGGGCGTCTACAACAAGGTGCGCCTGACGCTCTCCACGCACGACGCCGGCGGCATCACGCAGAAGGACGTCGACCTCGCGAGGGAGGTCGACGTCCTGCTGCGGCAGTGAGCCGCGAGCGTCGTCGGGGCGGCCTCGGGGCTAGCGGGGCGCTAGCGGGGGGCTAGCGGGGGCGGTTGTAGGCCCTCACCGCGAGGGGCACGGCGATGACGGTGAGCAGGGTCACCCAGACCCCCGTGCGCACCAGGTCCCCGGTGGCGTCCTCTCCCAGGGCGAGGGCGCGCGCGGCGTTCACGGCAATGGTGAACGGGTTGGCGTCCGCGATCGGCTGTAGCCAGGACGGCATGCTCTCCACCGGCACGAAGGCGGAGGAGATGAACGTGAGCGGGAAGATCACGATGAACGTGGTGTTCATCGCCTCCATGGACCGCACCGTCAGTCCTACCGCGGCGAAGAAGCCGGAGATGGGCAGGGCGAACAGGATCGCCACCGCCGGCATGGCCAGGGACTCCGCCACGCTGCCGCCGAAGCGGAAGCCCATCGCCACGCCCACGGCGATCATGAGCGCCGCCACGAAGATGTTGGCGATCACGTCCGCCAGCAGGCGGCCCGTGATGACCGTGGAGCGGGCCATGGGCAGTGAGCGGTAGCGCTCGAAGAGGCCGCTCAACTGGTCCTGCGCCAGGCCGAAGCCGGTGATCATGGCGCCGAACAGCATGGTCTGCACGATGATGCCGGGGAGCAGGTAGGTCACGTAGTCCGGCGTGGTGACGCGGATGGCGCCACCCAGGACGTACGTGAACAGCACCAGGAACATGATGGGTTGCACGGTGACGCCCATCAGGTTCTCCGGCAGGCGCACGTAGCGCAGCAGGTTCCGCCGCGTCATGAGCAGCGTGTCCTGCACGGCCCAGCGCAACTTCGTCCCGGTGGAGGGCTGCTCTACGGGTGGCCGCGGGGGCGCGGCCGGCGTCGGTTCGAGGTGTGTGGCGACGGTCATCGCGTCCCCCCTTCGATGGCTGCAGTGACGTCTGCGAAGTCAGCGTCCTCCGCCGCCCGGCCCGTGAGGGACAGGAAGACGTCGTCCAGGCTGGGCTGACGGAAGGCGAGGTCAGCGATGGCGATGCCGGCGTTGTCCAGCACGCGCACCACCTCCGCCATCACGCCCGCGTCCTGGCCCACGCCCACGCTGACCTCGTGCGCGGCGGTGTCCACGTGCGGGTTGTCGCCGAAGCGGCCCAGGACGGCGGCGGTCTGATCCAGTTGCCCGGCGTCCACGACCTGCACGGCCACCACGCGGCCGCCCACGCGTTCTTTCAACTCGCTCGCCGTGCCCTCCGCGATCACCAGGCCGTGGTCCACCACGGCAATGCGGGAGGCCAGGCGGTCCGCCTCCTCCAGGTACTGTGTGGTCAGCAGCACGGTGGTGCCGCCCCGCGCCAGTTCCTCGATGGCGACCCACAGGTCGAGGCGGCTGCGCGGATCGAGGCCGGTGGTGGGCTCGTCCAGGAAGAGCACTTCCGGCTCCGCGACCAGCGCGGCGGCCAGGTCCAGTCGGCGACGCATGCCGCCGGAGTAGGTGATGGCGCGGCGGTCGCCCGCCTCCACCAGGTCGAAGCGTTCGATCAGGCTCCGGGCGCGGCGGCGCGCCTCCACCCGGGGCAGGTGGTAGAAGCGCGCCACCAGTTCCAGGTTCTCCAGGCCGGTGAGTTGGTCGTCCACGGCGGCGAACTGGCCGGCAAGGCCGATCGAGCGTCGCAGCGCCTCCGCGTCTCGCTGGACGTCGAAGCCGGCCACGCTGGCGGAGCCGCTGGAGGGGGGCTGGAGGGTGGTGAGGATGCGGACAAGGGTGGTCTTGCCGGCGCCGTTCGGCCCCAGCAGGCCGAAGACGATGCCGCGTTCGACCTCCAGGTCCACGCCTCGCAGCGCTGCCACCTTGCCGTAGGACTTGGTGAGTCCTCGGACCACGATGGCGGCGTCGGTGCTATTCCCGGGCGGTACGGGCATATGTCGTGCTCATTTCGGGTGCGGTAGCGAGATGTCGCAATGACGCCATTGTGACGCCATCGCGGATCCAGTGGCAAGGCCTCTGGGGGGAATTTCCTCTGATCCTGCGACGGACGTCCTTCCGGCCGCATGGGCGGCGCTGTGACTTCAAGAAGCGATAGTGACTCAGGTAGTCTGTGCCCCGACGCCGCCTCAGGCAACCCGCCCGTGTCACCTAATTTTTCGGCAGGTGGGAGAGATCGGTAGGATGTCCTTCCGAGGCCGCAGCGGAGGGCCCGCCGCGGGCTCGCATGCCAGTACCGGGAGCATGCCCATGACCGACGCCACCTCGGCCGCTCCGGGCCCGCTCCGCGGCCATCGCGACCGTGCCGCGCTCATCGCCGGCCTTGCCGCCTCGCCCGGGCGGCTGGCGGCGGCCGTCCGAGGCGCGACCGATGCCGACCTGGACCGCGAGCCGGCGCCGGGCGAGTGGCCTGCGCGGACTGTGCTGGCCCACCTCCGCGACGACGAGTTCATGGCGATGCGCCTCCGCATCGAGCGCATGCTGGTGGAGGACGAGCCCGCGCTCGCGCCGTTCGACGAGCAGCAGTGGGCGGCCTCGCGCTGGCATGGTGGCGACTCGACGCGCGACCTGCTGGAGGGCTTCCGCATCCAGCGGGCCGCGACGTGCGCGATCCTGCGCCGTCTCAGCGATGAGGACTGGCGACGCCTGGGCAGTCAGCCGGAGATCGGCACGTTCGACGTGCACTGGTGGGTGGGGCACACGCTGGAGCACGACGAGGTCCACCTCGCCCAGTTGGCGCGGGCGCTCGGCCGCTGAGCGCTACCGAGGCGCGCTACTTGCCGGCGTTGTGGGCGATGGCCGTCCGCACCAGGTCCTTGAACGCGGCCTCGTCCAGCGAGTGGTCCGGCAGCAGCCGGATAGAGCGCATGGCCTTGGCGTCCTGGCCTTCTTCGAACAGGCCGCTGGGGTCCTCCAGCGACGCGCCCTGGAAGAAGTTGACGCTCACGTGCTTCTTGAAGCCGCCGATGCTGACCACCATGCCGTCACGTGACCAGACGGGGCTCTTCCACTTCCACTCCTCGGTGAGGTCGGGGTCGACCTCCAGGATGAGCGTGCGCAGGCGGCGCAGCGTTTCGCCGCGCCAGTCCTCGAAGCCCTCGATGTAGGCGGTGATCTGTTCGCTCGGTTGCATCCTGCGCGTCCCCTCGCGTGTGGTGGCATCCCATCGCTCCGAGGCGACGGAGCGGACGTAGGATGCAGAACTCGCGGCTCGCGTGCGTGAGGTTTGCGAAGGTTCGTTCGAGATTCGGTTCCGGGGGTGCGGGCGGCGGCTACCCGGCCGCTTCGGTGCGGTCGGCCGTGCGCTTCTCGACATGGTCGATGAATCCTCGGACGGCGGCGTTCCAGTCGTGCGGGCGTTCGAAGTAACCGGAGTGGCCGGCGCCTTGCACCAGGTGGAAGCGGGAGCCGGGGGTCAGTCCGTGGGAGAGGCGGATCAGGTCGGGGTGCACCACTCGGTCGTGCTCGCCGACCACCCAGAGGATGGGCAGGCCGCTGTCAACCAGGCGCTGGGCCGTGGAGCCGCGGTAGTTCACCATCCGCCCGGTGGGCTTGAGGAAGTCCGAGGGCCGGCGCGGGTTCAGCGCCCGGATGCGCATGTAGAGGTAGCGCATCTCCGGGGACTCGTCCGCGTAGCCCTCTGCCAGCGCGCGCGCCAGGAGCGATCCGGCCAGGGTGCCGTCCTCCTCCAGGCGCTGCTTCAGCGCGCGGTAGCGGTCGTCCACGCAGCCGCCGTTGGTGCCGGAGTAGACGAGGGAGGCGAGGCGTTCCGGGCTACGCGAGAGCAGGCCGAACGCCGTGCGCCCTCCCATGGAGTGCGCCACGAAGTGCACGCGCTCCGCCCCCACGTGATCCAGCAGCGCGCGCACGTCCGTCCCGAAGCCGATGCGGCCGGGGCCTTCCTCCAGGTCCGGAGAGCGGCCGAAGGCGCGATGGTCAAAGGTGATGACGGGGTAGCGGTCAGCAAACGCGGGGACCTGCTGCCACCACGAGAGCGCGTTGCCGCCGGCGCCGTGCGCCAGCAGGACGGGCGTGCCCGCGTTGACGCTGCCGGGGGTGGGGCCGTGCGTCTCGTAGTACAGCCGGAATCCGTCATCGAGGTCGAGGTATGGCACGTTCGACCTCCTCGCCGTCGTCCCATGGCTCGCCGGTGACGTTGGCGATCACCGTGAGCATGTCCTCAATGTCGCCCAGCAACTGCTCGTCCGGGTCTTCCTTCAGGGCGCGCAGGAAGAGCGCTGTGGCGGAAGCGTAGAGGTTGTCTGCGGACTGCTCCACCGGCTGGTGCGGGCCGCCCTTGGGCCGGTGGTGGCCGGCCTCTTTGCTGAGCGCGTTGGCGACGAACTCCTGGCACCACCCTGCGGTGTAAAGGATGTACGGGTCGGCGCGGCCGTCGTCCTGGTGGCAGTCGCGGACTGCGCGGTCCAACTGCGCCAGGCCGTCCGCGAATTGGCGCTTCCGGGTCACCAGGGTCTGGCCAACGTACGAGCGCGCCTGGGCGTAGCGGGGCCACCTCCGCATGATCTCGTGCGCGCCGGCGAGCGCGGCGTCCACCTCGCCGGCGGCGTGCTGCTGCATGACCGCGCGCAGGGCCGCACGCGCCTCGTCCGGGACGTCGGGGTCGTGGAGGGGCTCCTCGGTGGCTGTCTCGTCCATCCTTCGATGATAGGTGGCGGCGAGGAGGCGGCGGCGGTGGGTTCGTCCGCAGGCGAGCGTTCGGTACACTGGAGATACGCGCCGGTAGCTCAGGGGACAGAGCAGCAGACTTCGGATCTGCCGGTCGGGGGTTCGAATCCCTCTCGGCGCGCCACGAAATCTCGTCCTGGATCTGCTGATCGCGGGCTGATCGTGGGCCGATCGAGGGACGAATCCTGGCGGCTGCTCCCACTGGGCCTCAACGGATTGCGCTCCCGGCTCGTTCTGGCAAGCGGGCTCGGTGGTCGCGCGTGTGGGCTTGCTGCGTGGCGTTGCACCGCGCGTGAGCCGCCGCGTAGCGGGGAGTCGCGCACCCGGCTCGACCGAGGGCCTGGCCGAGGGCTCGGCCGAGCGAGGCGCGACCAAGGGGGCCGGCATGCGGACCTGTGAAGAGTGCGGCACTGCCGTTGGCGACACCTGGGAATACTGCCTGCGCTGCGGCGAGGCGCTCCCGCCACCGGTGGTGACCACGTCCGGTGGACTGGCGGGCGTCCTCGGACGGCTGGGCATGCGTCGCCAACCGGCCGCCCGGGGCGCGGAGGCGAGCGTGGACGGGGCGGACACGGACGCAGCCAGCGCGCGCGCGGCCGTCTCCCGTTTCTGGGCCGCCACGGTGCCCCTCTGGGTCGCCGCGGCAGTGGGGGCCGCTCTCAGCGTGGCGTTGATCCTCGCGGTGGTCGTGCTGCCCGGCGGGCAGGGCGGCCTGGACGAGGCGCGCGAGGCGGAGGCCGCTGCGCTGCTGGAGGCGGACCGCCTGGGCGGCGAACTGGAGCAGGCGCAGGCCTTGCTGGCCGCAGCGCGGGAGCGTGCCGACACCGCGGAGTCAGACCTGGCCGCCCTGAACGCCGAGGCCTCCCAGAGCGAGGGCACCCTGGCTGAGGCGCGGGAGGAGGCGGCCACGCTGCGCAGCGAGGTGGAGGAGGCCACCGGGGAACTGGAGGCCCGCCAGGCGGCGCTCGACGCGCGCGGGCAGCACATCGAACTGCTGCAGGAGTGCGTGGCCGGCATGGAGGTGGTGGTGCAATTCGCCCGCTCCGGCCTGATGACCCAGGCCACCCAGGCGGAGGAGGCGATCTCCGCCACCTGTGAGGCCGCGCGTACGTTTGGTTAGCCGGTGGTTAGCCGGGCGGACGCTGATCCGCTGATCGCTCCCCCACGCATTTGCAACCACTGCTCGTGAGGCATGACACGAGTGCGAGCCGCCCTCGGTAGGGTCGGGGGCAGCGGATCGGGCGTCTTGCGCGCCGTTTTCGTGGTGCGGGGTCAGCACCGAGCAGGAGCGGACCTGTGCAACCGATCACTCATCCGAGCCCCGGCGTGTTCCGCGCCGTGGCCTTCGCCATCGTCCTGATGGCCCTCCCTGTCCTCCTGGTCGCCTGTGACACGACGGACGACGACGACCCGCTTGACCTGGGGACGGGCGGCGGCGCCTCCACTGCGGAGGCAACGAGCACCGCGATCGACCGCGCGGCGATCCTGGGCAGCGTGCAAGAGGTGCAGACGTTCCTGGAAGACGCGTCCTCCCGCTTCGACGCCGGCGTGATCTCCGATGTGGACTATGCCGGCGACACGCTCTCCGTCACCGTGACGGAGGACGTGGCCGTGCTGGAGGACGCGCAGGAGTTGTGCACTGACCTGGCGGACAGCGTGGCGGCGGCGGACCTGAGCATCATCGTGCGCAACGGTACGGGCGCGGAACTCGCCGCCTGCCGGTTCCGGGGCTAGCGGGACTGCGGGAAGCGCGGACGGCCCATGACCACCTTGGCCCCTGACGGGGACGCCCCGCCGGGGCCGGAGGTAGCCCTCTGGATGCGCGGCGTGGGGCGGCGCTTTGGCGACCTCCAGGTGCTGAGCGACATTGACCTGGAGGTGCCGGAGGGCCATCTGTGGGGCCTGGTGGGGCCCAGTGGGTGCGGCAAGACCACGCTCGCGCGCATCGCGGTGGGGCTCCTGGCGCCGACGGAGGGCGAGGTGCGCACGCTGGACGTCTCGCCGGGGGCCTTCGGTCCGCGCGAGCGCCAGCGCCTGGGGTATCTGCCGCAAGAGTTCAGCCTCTATCCCATGCTTACCGTGCAGCAGAACGCGCGCTTCGTGGCCGGCCTCTACGGGATGGGCTGGCTCCACCGCCGGCGCCGTATCCGCGAGGTGCTGCGGTACCTGGACCTCTGGGACGCGCGGCGGCGCCTGGCGCAGGACGTCTCCGGCGGCATGAAGCGCCGCCTCTCGCTGGCCTGCGCGCTGCTGCACGAACCGCGCTTCCTGGTGGTGGATGAGCCCACCGCCGGACTCGACCCCGTCCTCCGAATGCGCATCCGCGACCTGCTGCGCGACATCCAGTCACGAGGCACCACGGTCTTCCTCACCACGCAGATCATCGAGGAGGCCGAGTACTGCGACGGCGTGGCGGTGATGCGCGCCGGGCGCGTGGTGGCGGCGGGCTCGCCGGCTGCGCTGCGGTCGCGCGCGGGCCTGCCGGACACGGTCAGCGTGGTGGCGGACGGGCTGGACCGAGGCGACCTGGCGGCGCTGTGGGACCTGCCCGGCGTGCAGCACGTGCGGACACTGCCGGGAGGGCGCGCGCAGGTGGTGGCGGAGCAGGGTGAGCGCGCGGTCCCCGCCATCACGGACGCGCTGCGCGACCGCGGCCGGGCCGTCACGGCGATCGACTCGCAGGAGGCCTCGTTCGAAGACGTGTTCCTGCGCCTGGTGGAGGACGCCCGCGTCCAGCAGGCGAGCGAGGTCGAATGAGGCGCTCGATCTTCGGGACGCTGTCGTTCTTCGAGCAGTGGGCGGGGGAGGTGGTGCGCCAGCCCACGCTGATGTTCACGCTAGTCGTGGCGCCGTTCCTCCTGCTGTTCGCCTTCGGCGCGGGGGTGGAACTGGGCGGGCCACGGCCTCGGACCGTGGTGGTGCAGGAGCCCGGCACGGAACGCGTGCTGGAGCCGTACCTCGCGGAACTGGAGCAGCACCTGGACTTCCGGGGCTTCGTGGAGAGTACGCCGCTGGCGCGGCGCGCGCTGGAGCGCGGCGAGATCGACGCCGTGATCGTCTCGCCGGGCGACCTGGACTCGTTCGTGGATACCGGCCAGCGCATCCCTCTGCGGGTGCTCATTGGCGAGGTGGATCCGGTGCGCCGTTCCTATGCGCGCTCCTACTTGCGCGACCAGGTGGCGGCCATCAACCAGCGCACCATCGCCCGGGTGGTGGGGGACGCGCAGGCGGGGGCCGGCGACGTGGGCGCCCTGACTGCGGACGCCCGCCGGTACGTGGACCTGCTGGACGACGCGCGCGGCGAACTGGAGACGGCGCGCTCGCAGGTGGGCGACCTCCAGGCCGCCCTCGGCCCGCTCTCGCGCGCGGTGGACGAGGCGAGCACGACGGCCGAGCGCTTCGCCAGCGTGGTGCCCGGGCTGTCGGAGGCGGCAGAGCAGGCGACGCGCCTCCGCGAGGCCGTGGACGCGCTGGAACAGACGGTGGACCGGATGGCGGTGCGGCTGGATGGCTTCGGCGAGGGCGGGCTCCCCACGGACGAGGACATCGAGGGGATACGCACGGCCCTGGACGACATCGAGTCGGTGGCGGGGCCGGTGTTCTCGCTGGACCCGGCGGTGATCAGCGCGCCGTTCGAACTGCAACTGGAGGACGTCACGCCCATCGACCCCACCTACACCGCGTTCTACTCGCCCGGTGTGGTCGCGCTGCTGGTGCAGCACCTGGCCATCACCCTGGGCGCGCTCACGCTGTCGCGGATGCGGCTCTTGCGGGTGACGGAGATGCTGCGGGTGGCGCCGATCCGCGCGGGGGAGGTGGTGGCGGGGAACTACCTGGCGTACGGGACGCTGTGCGCCGTGGTGGCGGCGGCGCTGGTGGCGCTGGCGGTCTTCGTGCTGGACGTGCCGGTGTCTGGATCCTGGGCGGTGGTGGCGGGCACGCTGGGCCTGTTGATCGCGTGCTCGCTGGGCATCGGCTTCGTGATCTCGCTCGTCTCGGCCAGCGCGCAGCAGGCGACGCAGGTGGCGATGCTGTTCCTGCTGGGCTCGATCTTCTTCAGCGGGTTCGTGTTCCCGCTGGACCGCATGCAGGCCCCCGTGGACAGCGCCGCCTACCTCTTCCCGGCCACGTTCGCCCTGCGCACCCTGCAGGACGTGATGCTCCGCGGCGTGCTGAGGGCGCCTGAGGACCTGGTGGTGCTGGGCGTGGCCGCGCTGGTGCTCATGGCGCTGGCCACCGTGCTGATGCGCCGGGAACTGCGCGCGGCCTGAGGCCCACGCACGAGGCGTGAGGCGCGAGGCGCTACTCGGACGTCCAGTCTCGAGACCGCTCCACGGCCCGCTGCCAGCCGGCGTACCGCGTGTCCCGCTCCTCGGCGGACATGGACGGCTGGAAGACCTGGAGGCCGCTCGTGGTGGCGTCGCAGAACTCGGCGGGGGAGGCCCAGACGCCGGAGGCCACGCCGGCGAGGCCGGCGGCGCCGAGGGCGGTGACCTCGCGTTGGGCGGGGCGGTGCACGGGGATGCCCAGGATGTCCGCCTGGAACTGCATCAGGAAGTCGTTGTTGCAGCCGCCGCCGTCCACGCGGAGCGCCTCCAGCGGCCGTCCACCGTCCGCCTCCAGGCACTCCACCAGGTCGCGCGTCTGGAAGGCGATCGCCTCCAGGGTGGCGCGGACCAGGTGGGCGCGTTCCGTGCCGCGGGTCAGGCCCACCAGCGCGCCTCGGGCGGAGGGGTCCCAGTAGGGCGCGCCCAGGCCGGTGAAGGCCGGGACCAGGTAGGCGCCGCCGGTGTCCGGCACGGAGCGGGCGATGGCCTCGGTCTCCTCGGCGGTGGCGATCAGGCCCAGGCCGTCGCGGAGCCACTGCACGGCTGCGCCGGCGACGAAGACGCTGCCCTCCAGCGCATAGGCGTGCTCGCCGGCGGCGGAGGCGGCGACGGTGGTGAGCAGGCCGTTCGAGGAGGTTGCGGGCTGGTCGCCGGTGTGGCTGAGCAGGAAGCAGCCCGTGCCGTACGTGTTCTTCGCCTGGCCCGGCTCCAGGCAGCCCTGCCCGAACAGCGCCGCCTGCTGGTCGCCCACCACGCCTCGGACGGGGACGCGTGCGCCCAGGACCTCCGCCGCCGTCTCGCCGAAGGCGCCGGAGGAGGGGAGCACGTCCGGCAGCAGGGACCGGGGTATGTCGAGCATGGCGAGGAGTTCGTCCGACCACTCGCGGGCCTGGATGTCGTACATCAGCGTGCGGGAGGCGTTGGTGGCGTCCGTGGCGTGGACGGCGCCGCCTGTCAGGTGGTGCAGGAGCCACGTGTCCACGGTCCCAAAGGCCAGTTCGCCGCGCTGGGCGCGGTGTTGCGCTCCTGGTACGGCGTCCAGGATGAAGCGCACCTTGGTGGCGGAGAAGTACGGGTCGACGACCAGGCCGGTGCGGTCGCGCACCACCTCGGCGAGGCCTCGGCGCCCCAGGTCGTCGCAGATGGCGGCGGTCTGGCGGGACTGCCAGACGATGGCGGGGTAGATGGGTTCGCCGGTGGCACGGTCCCACACCAGCGCCGTCTCTCGCTGGTTCGTGATGCCGAGGGCCGCCAGGTCCTGCACGCGCACGCCGGCGGCGGTGAGCACCTGCCGCGCGGCGCGGAGTTGCGCTTCCCAGATCTCGCGGGGGTCTTGCTCCACCCAGCCGGGGTGGGGGAAGTGGGCGGCCACCTCGTGCTGGGCGGTAGCCAGGACGTGTCCGCGCTCGTTGAAGAGCAGGGCACGGGACGAGGTGGTGCCCTGGTCCAGGGCGAGTACCAGACGCGACATCGGCGGCCTCCAGGCCGCCGATGTTACGCGCAGGTTGGTGCGCTGTACGCGCTGTACGCGCTGTACGCGCTATGCCTGGCGACGCTGCGGGGGAGCGACGGCGTCCGGCGACTTCTTCCAGACGAGTACGCGCTGCGTGTCATCCGCCCAGGAGGAACGCACCTTGATGCCCAGATCCTTCGCGGCTTCGCGCAGCAGTCGCTTCACCGTTCCGGGGCGGTCGTTCTCGTCCAGTTCGATCGAACCGGCCTCGCCGGACTGGATGGCCTTGAGATAGGGCTCACGGGAGATCTTCGCCGGGCCGCGTCCAACAACGACGTCCGCAGGATCAAGTTTCTTGAACCGAGGCATCGAGCACTCCTGAATCCGGAAAAACACGAAGGACTTTGCTGGGTTGATCCCTGGGCGGAAGGGAGGGTAGCCCTGTCCAAAGATAACGTCATCTAAACGTTACGTCAGCATCCCTTTGAGAAATCGTCAGGCACCCTTGCCGGGGTCGCAATAGTGTCCCGCATAGGAGGCCTCGCATGAACGTGTGCTCAGCCGTGTTTCTATGCTCCCCTTGATCGGGCCTCGCGTTTCGCTCGCCCTCGTTTCGGGCTCTGGATGCGAGACGTGAGCGGGGCCGCCATGGCGCCGCCTGTGTTGGGCGCGAACGGGGTGATGGGGGCGGCACAAGTCGCCACCGAATACCCACCAGCGCCCGACGGCACGATTTGCGTCCGCGCGCGGCCTCCTTGCGCGGGCTCCACGCGGTGCGGCCGTCTCGGCTGTTATCATCCCGCCGCCTAGCATCGCCCCCGCATGTTGCGCGCACCTCGCCCCTGCGCCCTGGAGGTCCCATGCCCGTCGTCGAGCAGACTGTTGAGGCGTTCCTGTCGAACGAGGACAGCCCCACCATCGGCAACCCGATCCACTCCACGGAGGTCGCGCAGCAGTTCGGCTTCCGAGGCGCACTCGTCGGTGGGGTGACGGTGTGGGGCTGGGCGGCGGACGCGATCCTGGAGGCGCTGGGGGAGGGCTGGCTGGAGCGCGGCTGGTCCGACTTCTTCTTCCGCCAGCCCACCTACCCCGGCGACCGCCTCGCGGTGCGCGTGGCGCCGGGCAGCGACGCCGCACCGGACGCATACTCCGTGACCATGACGAACCAGGATGGCGTGCTCTGCGTGGTGGCCTCTGTGGGCCTGGGGGATGCCCCGTGGCTGGGCGACCTCACGAAGCCGGGCGACATGACGCCGCAGCCCTCGCCAGACCCGGCGCCGGCGATCGTCATGGGCGAGACGCCGACCGGCGTGGACTGGCGCGCGGCTGAGGCGGACACGGGCGAGGAGGCGATGGCGGAGTTCGTGGCGCGCAGTCTGCCGCAGCCGGTGAACCCGCTCTTCGAGGGCCCTCGCGCGCCGTTGCACCCTGGCTGGATCGCCGGCCGCGGTGAGCGGCTCCTGCGCCACAACGTGAGCCTGCCGCAGTCGATCCACACCCGCAGCCAGGTGCAGCACCTGGCGCTGGCGCGCAGTGGCCAGGACATTGTCACGGGCGCGCACCTGCTGGACATCTACGACCGCAAGGGCCACCACTTCGCCAACTTCGACCTCCTGATGCAGGGCGAAGACGGGCAGCCGCTGGCGCAGTTGCGGCACTGGACCATCGTGCGCGTGGCGAAGCCGGAGGAGCGCGGGTAGGCGCCCGCCCCCGCCCGTCACCGCCCGCCTCGGTCGCAGGGGGGCGAGGGCTGCGCGAGGCTAGTCCGAGCCGGGGCGCTGCGGGTGTGGCGAGGCGGCCCGGTAGGGCTCCGGCAGCGGGCCGTCGCCCCACCACTCCACCTCCGGAACGAGTGTGACGCCGAAGGCGGCGCGGACGCGACGTTGCACCTCGGCCATCACCGCCAGCACGTCCTTGGTGGTGGCGGCGGCGTCTGCTGTCGGGCCGCCTCGGGCCTTGCCGTCGTGGACGATGAAGTTGGCGTGCAACGTGCTCACCTGCGCGCCGCCCACCCGCAGTCCCTTGCAGCCTGCGGCCTGGATGAGACGGGCCGCGTGGTCGCCCTCCGGGTTGCGGAACACGGACCCGGCGTTCGGCTCGGACGTCGGCTGGGTGCGCTGGCGCGCCTCCAGCAGGCGCCGCATCTCCGCCTCCACCTCCGCGCGAGGCCGTGGCGTAAGACCGAGGCGCGCCGAGAGCACGAGGTCGCCCGATCCGCGTAGCGAGGTGGTGCGGTAGTCCCAGGCGACCTCGTCGCGGGAGAGCGTGAGGCGCTGGCCGTCCCGGAGTACCTCCACGCTGCGCACGATGTTGCCGATGCAGCGCCCGTCGCCGATGCCGGCGTTGGTCTGCAGCGCGCCGCCCACCGCCCCGGGGATGCCGATGGCGAACTCGAGGCCGCCCAGGCCGCGCTCGGCGGCGGCCCTGGCCAGTGCTGGCAGCATCACCGCAGCGCCGGCCGTGACCTCGTGGCGCTGGTCGTCGAAGGTGACCTCGCCGCAGGCGTGACGCAGCGAGACGACGACCGCCCGCACGCCCTCGTCCGCCACGAGCATGTTGGAGCCGCCGCCCACCACGCGCAGGGGCAGGGCGGCCTCCCGTGCCCACGCCGCCATGCGCACCAGCGCCTCGAAGTCCGGCGGGGCACCGAAGAAGGCGGCAGGCCCGCCCAGGCGGATGTAGGTGTGGTGCGCCATGGGCTCGTCGCGCGTGAGGCCCAGGTGGGGGGGCGGGTCTGGGTGCGACGGGGGCGGCGTCAGTGCGGTCATGATCGGATCGTACGGAGGGCGGCGCTAGAGCGGCGGACGGCGGGTGTGGAAGTCTGTGGCCTGCTGGAAGGCATGACCGATGCGGAGGGCGAGCGCGTCCTGCCACAGCCCTGTGGTCACCATTAGTCCCGTGGGCAGGTCCTCCGCGTCGAAGCCGTTGGGCACGCTGATCGAGGGCTGGTGGGTCAGGTCGAAGATCGTGGTGTTCTGGAAGATCACCGGCGGCGCCTGGTCCCGCGTGGGGTCCGGGTCAATCCCGAACGCGGTGATGGGCGAGGTGGGCAGTACGTATCCGTCCAGCCGCTCCTCACGCAGGCAGCGCTCGAACGCCCGCTCGATGCGCTTGCGGGCGTCCAGTTCGCGCGCGTAGACCCACGCCGGCACCGTGCCGCCGGGCTCGATGCGGCTGCGGACGGGCGCGCCGATCTGGGAGACGCTGCGGGACATCAGGTGCTCCGCGTAGTCGTACGCCTCCACGCGCATGATGTTCAGGATGTGGTTCCGCCAGTCCTCCTCCCCGGCCATGGGCTCCGCGCGCGTGACCTCCACGCCCAGCGAGCGCAGGGTGTCCAGCGACGCCTCGAAGTTGGCATGCACGGCGGGCGTGGTGTTCCAGGAGAGGGAGGGGATGACCGCCAGCCGCAGGCCCCGCACGTCGCCGTGCAGGGCCGCCGTGAAGTCCTCGGCCGGGCGTTCCACGCTGTCCAGGTCGCGTTCGTCGTAGCCCTGGAGGGCGTTGAGCATGAGGGCGCAGTCGTGCGCGGTGCGGGCCATGGGGCCCGCGTGGTCCAGGGTGTGTGAGAGGGGGATGATGCCCGCGCGGCTGACGAGGCCGTAGGTGGGCTTGTGCCCGGTGACGCCGCAGAACGCAGCGGGGATGCGGATGGAGCCGCCCGTGTCCGTGCCCAGCGCCCCCAGTGCGCTGCCCACTGCGAGGGCTGCCCCGGAGCCGCCGGAGGATCCCCCGGGCACTCGCTGCAGGTCCCACGGGTTGTGCGTTGCGCCGTAGTGCATGTTGTTGGTGGTGCCCCCGAAGGCGAGTTCGTGCGTGTTGGTCTTGCCGGTGATGACCGCGCCCGCCCGACGGAGCAGCGCCACTGCCGCTGCGTCTTCGGAGGGCACGCGGTAGCGGTAGGCGCCCGTGCCGCCGGTGGTGACTACGTCCGCCGTGTCGTACAGGTCCTTCACGGCCACGGGGATGCCGTCCAGCGGGCCCAGACGCTTGCCTGCGCGGGCGCGGGCCTCTGCCGCCCGGGCGTCCTCGCGCGCGCCCTCTGTCATGCGCGTGACGTAGGCGTTCAGCGCGGGCTCGGTGGCCTCCATGCGCGAGAGGACGGCCTCCGTCAGCGCGACGGGGGAGAGGCTGCCGGCCTCCAGGCGGGCGGCGGCTTCGGTGATGGTGAGGTTGTGCAGGGCGTCGTCTGCCACGGGCGATCCTCCGCTGGTGCTCCATCGGCAGCCTAGCGCCTCCCTTTCGGTGGTGTGGGAACCCCTGGCAGTGTGAGGCCGTCTGCGGGTGCGAGGGCTGGCGTGCGCGCGGCCGGGCGCACGGTGGGGCAACTCGGTGCGTTGACCCTGCGCGAGGGGCGCTCGTACGCTCGCGGGCACACCGCGTCAGGCCGCGCGTGCCACCGCACGACGCGCGATTGAGACAGGATCCCGATGATCGACTTCGGCCTCGTTGACGCCGTCGACGCGGAAGCGATTGGCCCGCCCGGCAAGCGCACGTTCCGCGTGCGCGCCCGGTCCGAGGACTCGTATGCGGCGCTGTGGCTGGAGAAGGAGCAACTGGCGCAACTGGGCCGCCTCTTCTCCCAGATCATCGCCGAACGCTCGCGTGAACGCGGCCGCCCCACGGGCGAGGTGGAGCCGGTAGGCAACTTCCCGCAGGACGCGCAGGTGGACATGCAGGTCGCGCGCCTGGGCCTGGACTACGACACGGACAGCGAGCGGGTGATCCTGCTGGCGGACGACGCCGCGGCGCTGGAACGGGGCGGCTCGCCCGCCTTCCGCATGGAGGTCAGCCGCGCGCAGGCGCTAGCGCTGATGCGCGGCATCGACGAGGCGGTGTCCGGCGGTCGCCCGCTCTGTCCGCTGTGCCATCAACCGCTGGGCGCGGAGGGCGAGCCGCACTTCTGCCCGCCCACCAACGGCCACTCGAAAGACCTCGAAGTCCCGCGCCTGGACGATGGCGATGACGACGATGACGACGATGGCGACGACGAGTAGACGGGTAGCAGTGCGGGGCTAGTCCGTCTCCCTGACGGGCTTCACCAGCAGGACGGAGGCCCTCGCCGTGTTGCGGGCCACATGGTCCGCGACGGATCCGAGGATGGCGCGTCGGAAGCCCGTGCGGCCGTGGGTGGCCATGACCACCACGTCGCAGCCCAGTTCGTCGGCGGCCTCTACGATCTGGTCGCCGGGGTTGCCGGAGCGGATCACGGTGGAGACCGTGATGCCCTGCGCCTCCAGGCTCTGCTTCGCCTGCGCCAGGTTCTCCTCTGCGGCCCGCCGCTGCGCTGTCACTGCGGAGCGCGCCGCCTCCACGGTCACCTCGCCCATGGGCATGGGCTCCACGGCCATGCCGGAGACCTGGGAGATCAACTGCGCCTCTGAGTCGACCACCTGTACGAGGACGACCTCCGCGCCGGTCTTTGTCGCCAGTGCGGCGGCGTCATCCATCGCCTCCCGGGACAGGTCAGAACCGTCCAGTGGGAGCAGGATCTTGGTGAACATACGGCGTCCTCTCGGGCTTCGGCCCACATCGGTCGGTCGCGCGGATGATAGGCGCGCTCCTGACGCCACGTCATTCGCGCGTTCCCCGGGACGACGAAGGGGAGCGCCACGCGCTCCCCTTCACGATCCAGCGGCCGTGCCGAGTATCGAGGACTCTCCTACGCCTTCCGCGCGGTGAGGTAGGCGCTGACCACGCCAGGCGCCGTGGCCTCGTGCTGCGCCTCCACCTGCACGAAGCCCGCTGCGCGGATGGCGTCCAGGTAGTCCTCCAGAGGCAGCGCGCCGGCGATGCAGCCGGCCCACTGATCTAGGCTCGCGCGCTGGCCCTCGCTCAACTCGCCCACCTGCACCATGTCCGACACGCCGAGGCGTCCCCCGGCGGCGAGCACACGGAACGCCTCCCGGAAGACCCGAGGCTTGTCTGCGGACAGGTTGATCACGCAATTCGACATAATGACGTCGAAGCGGCCCTCCTCGAAGGGGATGTCCTCGATCTCACCGAGGCGGAACCGCACGTTCTCCAGCCCGACCTCCCCGGCGTTGTGCCGTGCGAGGGCGACCATGTCCGGGGTCATGTCCAGCCCCCACACCTCGCCTGCCTCGCCCACCTGGCGCGCCGCCAGGAAGCAGTCGATGCCCCCGCCGGAGCCGAGGTCCAGCACGCGCTCGCCCGGCCGGAGGGCGGCGATCGCCAGCGGGTTGCCGCACCCGGCCGAGGCCGCCACCACGCTCTCGGGCAGGGCGGACACGTCCGTGGCCTCGTACAGCGCGGCGCCGAACTGCTGCCCGGCTGCGGGGTTGCCCTCGGACGCGGCCTGCGCCGAGCCGTCGCAGCAGTCCGGGCCGCAGCAGGACTCGTCGGCGGTGGGAGCAGAGGCGGCCGCAGCCTGGAACGAGACGCTCATCGGCTGTGCGGCCGACGCGGCGGTCATGGAGGCCGCGGGCGAGCAGCAGGCTCCGGCGGCGGCGTCCTCGGCGCTGGCGGGGGCGCAACAGGCGTCCGCGGTGGGGGGTGCACCGGCGGACGCCAGGACGGCGCGCGCGCGTGCGCCGTAGGTGTCGACCACGGCCCGCTGGATCTCGCGGGCGGACGGGGTATCGGTCATGGGACGCCTCCACGGGCGCCGGTCGAGCGACCGGGCATGTCGAAATTCGTCGATATCGTTGATCCCGCATCGACTGTTGTCAATATCGACGGTCATCGATGGCGATGGTACGCTCCTGCCATGAGTACGGACACCCTCCAACCCCTGCCGATGGCGACCTCGATCGAGGAGATGCAGGCCTGCTGCCCGGACATCCTGGGCGAGGCGATCTCCGAGGACGAGGCGATCGTCGCGGCGCGCGTCTTCAAGGCGCTGGGCGACCCCACACGTTTGCGCCTGCTCTCCATGATCGCCGCCTCCGAGGGCCAGGAGGCGTGCGTCTGCGACCTCATCGAGCCGGTCGGCCTGGCGCAGCCCACGGTGAGCCACCACCTGAAGGTGCTGCTGGAGGCCGGCTTGGTGGCCCGCGAGCGCCGCGGCTCCTGGGCCTACTACCGCCTCCGCCCGGAGGCCGTCACCGCCATCACCCGCGCCCTGGGGGCGTAGCGGCACACCCGCGTGCCCGTGCGTGTCCGGTTCTGTCGCGTCGCCCGAGGTGGTGACGCGCGTTACGATGCCTCCACTCCGCCGATCTTGACACGCAGCACGCGACAGAGCGCACGCGAGGAGCCTTTCTGATGGCAGATGCATTCGACATGCGGCACCGCAGCCGCACCATGGTGGACGGCCCGGACCGTGCGGCTGCCCGCTCCTACCTCGCCTCTGTGGGCTACGACCGGGAAGCCTTGAAGAAGCCGCTGGTGATGGTGGCGCACGAGTGGATCGGCACCATGCCGTGCAACTTCTCGCAGCGCGCGCTGGCGCAGCGCGTGATGGCCGGCATCCGCGCGGCGGGCGGCACGCCCATGGAGGTGAACACCATCTCCATCTCGGACGGCATCTCCATGGGGACGGAGGGGATGAAGGCCTCCCTCATCTCCCGCGAGGTGATCGCGGACTCCATCGAACTGTGCGCGGTGGGCTACTCCTTCGACGCGGCCGTGGTGATCGTGGGGTGCGACAAGACGATCCCGGCGGGCGCCATGGCGCTGGCGCGGCTCAACATCCCCGGCCTGGTGCTGTACTCCGGGTCGATCGATCCGGGCCGCTGGGAGGGCCAGGACGTCACGATCCAGGACGTCTTCGAGGGCGTGGGCCAGCACGCCGCCGGCAACATGAGCGATGAACGGCTGGCCGCGCTCGAGGCTGCCGCCTGTCCGGGTGCGGGCGCCTGCGGCGCGCAGTACACGGCGAACACGATGGCCACGGTGATGGAGTTCATGGGCCTCTCGCCCATGGCCTCAGCCACGGTGGGCGCCACGGATCCGCGCAAGGATGACGTGGGCCACCAGGCGGGCGAACTGGTGATGGACGTGCTGCGGCGCGGCCAGCGGCCGCGAGACATCCTGACCCGCGAGGCGTTCGAGAACGGCATCATCTGCGCCGCCTCCACGGGCGGCTCCACGAACGTGGTGCTGCACCTGCTTGCCATTGCCGCGGAGGCCGGCGTGCCCCTGGACATCGACGACTTCGACCGCATCTCCGAGGCCACGCCGCTGATCGGCGACCTGCGGCCGGGCGGGCGTTACGTGGCGCTGGACATGGACCGCGCCGGCGGCACGCCGCTGTTGGCGAAGCGCCTCCTGGAGGCCGGCAAACTCCACGGCGACGTGATGACCGTCTCCGGGCGCACCATTGCGGAAGAAGCCGCCGAGGCGCAGGAGGCCGAGGGCCAGGAGGTGATCCTGCCGCCGGAGCAGGCGCTGAAGCCCACGGGCGGCCTGGTGATCCTGAAGGGCACGCTGGCGCCGAACGGCTGCGTGATCAAGGTCGCCGGCCACGAGCGCCTCTACCACAGCGGCCCCGCCCGGGTGTTCGAGAGCGAAGAGGACGCCATGGAGGCGGTGCTGGCGAAGCGCATTGTGGCGGGTGACGTGGTGGTCATCCGCAACGAGGGCCCCGTGGGCGGCCCCGGGATGCGCGAGATGCTTGGCGTCACTGCCGCGCTGGTCGGGGAGGGCCTCGGCGAGACGGTGGCACTGCTGACGGACGGGCGCTTCTCCGGCGCTACGCGCGGGCTGATGGCCGGCCACGTGGCCCCGGAAGCGGCCGTGGGTGGCCCCATCGGCGCGGTCGAGGAGGGGGACACGATCACCCTGGACATCAAGAATCGCGTCCTGAACCTGGAGGTGGAGCCTGCGGAGGTGCAGCGGCGCCTGGCCGCCCGCAAGCCGCTCCCCTCGCGCTACGAGACCGGCGTCTTCGCCAAGTACGCCAAACTCGTCTCCCAGGCCGACCAGGGCGCGGTGACGCGGTAGGCCGTGGCCGCCCCATCCCCGCGCGACACCAGCCACCCCGGGGCAGGCTGAGCGCCTCGTGATCCTCCGATGATCCTGGTCGCGGGGGCCAGTGGGTGCGTGGGGAGCGCGCTGGTCGCCGACCTGCAGCGCCATCCCGGGCCGTCCGGTACGCCTCGGCACATCCGTGCCTTCGTGCGGCGGGAGTTCGACGCCGTGCGGCTGCGCGACCAGGGCGTGGAGGCGGTGACGGGCGACCTGGTCACCGGCCGCGGCGTGGACGAGGCGATGCGCGGCGTCCGCACGCTGGTCTACCTGGTGGACACGCGCGACCACGATGGCGACATCGTCACGAACGACCTGGAGGCGGTGCAGCACACGCTGATCGCCGCGCGCGCGGCCGGCGTGTCGCGCGTGGTCGCGCTGTCGCACGTCGCCGCGGCGGAGGACGCGCGTTCGCGCTACCTCGTGGCGCGGTGGGCGGTGGAACTGGCGGTGACGCAGTCCGGGCTGGACTGGCTCATCCTGCGAGCGCCGATCATCCTGGGGCAGGGGTGCACGCCGTGGACGCTGCTGCAGCGGCTGGTGGACCGTTCGCCGGTGGTGCCGCTGTTTCGCTGGCGGCGGGTGGAGGTGGAGCCGGTTGCGCTCTCGGACGTGGTGGAGGCGCTGCGGCTGGCGGTGGACGAACGGGAGCGCTCCGGGCAGTCGTTCGACGTCACCGGCGCCTCGCGCATTGACTTCGGACGCCTCGTGCGGGGGTGGGGGCGCGCCTCGGGTGCGCGGCGGCTGTACGTGCCGCTGCCCGGCTGGGGGACGCGCGAGTTGACGGCGGCGGGCTGGACCGTGGCCCGCCTGCCTCGAGACGAGTCGCGGCTGCTGGTGGAGACGTTGCAGGAGCGCCAGGTGTGCACGGATCCCTCGCGGCGCTTCCCGCTGGGCCGCCGGCCGCTGACGTACGAGGCGGCCCTGTCCCTCCTGCGCTAGCCCGATCTCACGCAAGCGTTCGGATTCCGATAGATGCGGCGTCATACGCCGCATGCCTTCGTGATGCTGCATGCGAGACAACACATGCATCGGCAGGGCAGGCCCGCAGACCAGCGGGACGTCCCGGATAACGCCGGAAATATCAACGCATTGCAGAACCATAGAAACCCGGAGAAGCGACGAACGTACCAGCCGGATCGTCGTTTCAGTCAGTGGAAGACGAAGGACGGTCGCTCGCGCGCCGCTTCTTCTCCGACCATCGTTCAGGCGCTTCGGTCTCGCCGCCGCAACCAACGAGCCGACCCCGCTACCTCGCGGCGGCGGGACCGGAGCCAACTTCCCCCCTGGATCCAACTACGGGTGCGACGAACGCAGGACGAGGCCACCCCGCCTTCGTTTGTGCCCACTCGGGTGGGGGCGTGCTCGGCTAGTCCCCCAGGACGGCGCGCCAGGCGCCAGCGCCGAAGCCGCCGTCCAGGTGCAGCACCTGGCCCACCAGCATGGGCGCCTGGTCCGAGCACACCCACGCCACCGCCGCTGCCAGGTCTTCCGGCGCCACGTTGCGCCCCGCTGGGACGTGCGGGCGCACGCGGTTGCTGATGTCTGTCCGGTAGGAGTGTTCGCCCTCGGAGCCCTCTACCCAGCCGGCGGAGACGCCGTTCACGCGGATACCGCGGGGGGCGAGTTCCACCGCCAGGTAAATCGTGAGCGACTCCAGGGCCGCCTTGCTCACGCCCACGGCGGAGTAGTCCGGCATGTAGTGGTGCGAGCCGGGGGACAGCAGGTTCACGATGGCGCCGCCGCCTCTGGTCTCCATCATCGGGGCGGCGGCCTGTGCGGCCTGCCACGGGCCGAAGAGGTTCACGTCCATGGTGCGGTGCAGGTGCTTGGGGCGCTGCTCCACGGCGGGTCGAGGCCGCTCCAGGCCTCGGGCGGCGTTGTTCACCAGGATGTCCAGGCCGCCCGGCTCCACGTGCGCGAAGACGGCCGCCAGGTCCTCCTCGCGGCCCACGTCGCCGGGGACGGTCTCCGCGGCCACGCCCAGGGAGCGGCAGTCCGCGGCGGTCTGCTCCGCCGCTTCGACAGAACGCGCGTAGTTCACCACCACATCGCATCCCTCGCGGGCCAGCCTCAGCGCGATCGCCCGGCCAATGCCGCGCGATCCGCCGAGGATGAGCGCGCGTTTGCCACGGAGGGAAGGGTAGGTTGGCTCAAGAGTCATTGGCGAAGTATGGCCTGTGGACGCGGGTCGTGCACGGTCAGCGCTCGTCTCTGACTGCCAGGTGGACGGTGTGCTGTCTGCCCTGCCTGACTTTCTCGTAGTTGCCAAAGATCTCCTCCAGCGTGCGCTGGATGTATTTGCGCATCCCGGAGAGCGTCACCAGGTAGAAGCGCCCGTCCGCCCTCATGCGGTCGTACGCGTCCGCAAAGAGGATGGTGGTCATCTCGTTCCCTACCTTGGCGGGCAGGTTGGTGGCCACGAGGTCGAAGCGACGATCCTCTGGCACGTCTGCGAAGCCATTGGAGAGCATGGCGCGCGCGTTCGGGACGCGGTTCGCCTCTGCGTTGCGGTTGGCGTATTCCACCGCCACGAAGTCGCGGTCCACCATGAGCGTCTCGCCCTGCGGGGCGAGGCGGGCCAGCGTCAGGCCAATGGGCCCGTAGCCGGCCCCCAGGTCCAGGCAGTCGTCCGAGGGGATGACCTCCACCTCCTGCAGCAGCATGTCCGTGCCCAGGTCCACCTCGCGCGGGGAGAACAGGCCCCACGTGGAGGTGAATCGAAAGGGGAAGCCACGCAACGTGGACTCGAAGACGATGTCCCGGCGGTAGCGCTCCACCTCGCGTCGCCAGTCTTCGGTGTAGCGGTCCCTGGCGTAGCGGTCATCGTTGTGGTGGGGGTGGCCGGGCGTCATGCGGGCGGCGCCGGTGCCGGTGCGGGCTGCGGGCCGAAGGGGCCGAGGGCGGCGCCGGTGAGGACGCCGCAGGCCCACTCGTAGCCGTCCGGGTCGCGCACCAGCACCTCGCGCCAGCCGTGGCCCTTGCTCTCCGGCGGCTCCACCACCATGGCCCCCGCCGCCGTTGCGCGTTCGAAGAGCGCGTCCGGGTCCATGCCCAGCAGGCGGATCTGCGCCCCCACACCCCGAGGCGCGCCCTCTGCCAGGTCGCGCGTGACCCAGGGGTGGTCGGGGTGGGTGTGGTCGGCGTGCAGCATCACCTCCGCCGGCCCCACGCGCATCGCGGCGAAGTCGATGTCCCGGTAGTGGACCTCCGCCTCGAACACGTCGCGGTAGAAGTTGCAGGAGCGCTCGGTGTCCTGCACCAGCAGGTTCAGGGAGAGGGCGGGAAGCAGGGCGCCGTAGCGGAAGCCCGGCATCCACGGCACCGTGCCTTCAGGTCGCTTCTTCACCCGTGTCCTCCACTCAGTCCCATGCACTCGCTCACGGCCGTCCTCGCAGCGCCCGCACCGCCTCGGCGTGTGCGTGCTGGTGCGAGGCGATGCTCGCCAGCAGGTCGAGCGCGGTCGTCGTCTCGCCGTCCGGGAGCGTGAACTCCCGGCGCAGATCATCCTCCGTCAGCCGGCGCAAGAGCGCGAGCGTGGGCCGCCGGCACTGCTCCAGCCAGGCCAGCAGGTGCGACACCTCCGAGGTGACCGGCGGACGGGGTCGGGCCTGGAACGCCGGCAGCGGGCGCCCCGCCGAGGCGAGCGACACGGTGCGTCGTGCCCAGTCTTCCTGCAGGCCGGTGCGCCAGAGCAGGTCACGGATCGAAGCGTCGTCCGGCGTCGCCTGCGCGAACTCCGCCTCCGTGACGCCATCGACGGCGTCGAGGAGGGCGGCGCGGGCCTCGTGCAGGCTCGCCTCCAGGGCGCCGATGTCCTCCACGTGCCTGCCTTCGGTTCGTCTCGCGTGTTCTGCGGCATACGATACGGCGCATGGTCGAGTCCTCATCGTCGCCTGCTGCATCGCTCGCGCTGTCCGGGCGCGTCGCCATCGTGACCGGCGCCGCCGGGCGTGGCGCCGGCCGCGCGACGGCGCTCGCGCTGGCGCGGGACGGCGCGGACGTGGCGCTCAGCACGCATCGGTCTGTGGGGGCGGCGGAGGACGTGGCGGAGCAGGTCCGCGGCCTGGGGCGCCGCGCCATCGTCGTCGCTGGCGACGTCTCCGAGCCTGCGGTGGTGGACACGCTGGTGGAGCGCGCTCGTGCCGAACTGGGCGCGGTGGACATCGTGGTGGCGTCCGCCGGTGGGCGCTGGGTGCCCCGCCCTATCGAGGATATTCCCCCCGACGAGTGGCGCGAGGCGATGGCGGAGGAGGTGGACGCGCTCTACCTGCTGGTGCGCGCCACGCTGCCCGCCATGCGCGACGCCGGCTGGGGGCGCATCGTCACGGTGGGTGGCTTCGATGCCGAGGCGTGGACGGTGCTGCCGGAGTTCGGGCCGGTGGACTACGCACTGGGTAAGGCCGCGCGCCACTGGCTGGTGCGCACGCTCGCGCGCCACGAGGCGAAGCATGGCGTGACGGTGAACGCCGTGGCGCCGGGGCCGATCACGCGCATCCAGCCGGAACGGGTGCTGGACGCGGTCCTGGGACGCGTGGCGCTGGAGGCGTACCGCCGGCCGACGCAGGTGGACGTGGCCAACACGATCGCGTGGCTCTGCGCGTCCCCCGCCGTGAACGGCGCCGTGGTGGACCTCCCCGGCCCCGAGCCCGGCGCCGTCACCGCGACCTGAGGGCGCATCCCCCGGCCGGCAGCAGCAGTCCCTCCGGCGCAGACCCGACCCCGGCGCTACCTCGCGACAGGCATCACGACGATGACGCCCGTCGCGGGCGGCATGACTCCGTCTGGGTAGGCGGCCGTGAAGGCGCGGTTCACGAACGCGGGCGCGCCGACCACGTAGCCCACGAGTCCGCCGCCGACCGAGATGAAGACCGAGCGCGCGCCGCCCTGTCCGGCGCCGGCGACCATCTCGGATACCGTCCCGCCGTTCCACACGTTCAGGCCCACGCCGAAGGGCGGAAATCCGGAGGCAAACGTCCCCGGTCCGCTGCCCACGGGAGGCGTGCCCGTGGGCATCGGCATCGGCGTCGGGGTGGTGGGGGTGGTGGGGGTGGTGGGGGTGGGCGTGGCCACGTCACCGCCGCCGGGTGCGTCGACGGCGCCGGCGTCCTCGTACGAGCCGAGGACGAGCGTCCAGAACCAGACGCCGTTGGAGGATTGCACACGGGAGATGCCCGCGGCCGCCACGTCCGTGGCGAGGTTGTTCGTGCGATGTCCCGGGGAGTTCATCCATCCCGCCATCACCGCGTCTCCGGTGGGATATCCGTACGCGATGTTCTCCCGGATGTAGGAGTTGCGGGGGTAGCCGAAGGAGTGCACGCGTGGGCCTAGCCCTCGCCCGGTGGAGTCCACGTGATCCAGGAGGCCCCGCCGCGCGAGGTCGTCCGACATCCATTCGGCGGCGGCGGTGAGGATGGGGGAGAGGGTGAGCGGGTCCAGCCCGCGGTCCGTCCTGGCCACGTTCAGGGCGCGGACGGCGGCCAGTTCCTCGGCGTCCAGGTCGCCCACGCCCGCGTGGACATCGTCCGGCCTCGCGGCGGCGGGTGCGAGGAGGGCGGCGGCGAGCAGCACGGCCAGGACGAGGCGAGGGTGGGGGGTGGCCTGCGGGAGGAGAGGCATGGCGACGGTCCCGATCTTCGGCGAGCCGCTTCCGGTGTCCCGTGGGCATGAAGCGATCTCGTGCGGAAGTATTGATGACGAGGCGCGCGGGAGTACCACGCGCGGATCATCGTACGACGCGTATTAGATCGGGATAGTGATGGGTTTGTAATGCGTGCGGGGAAGCCGCGTGACGCGCCCGCCCCGCCCCTCCGAGGAGGGACGCGGCTGCTGGCTTCGGACGGACGGGACGGGGGCCGTCAGGCGGGGCGCGTGGTCGCTCGCGCTAGTCCTCGACGAGGCGCTTCAGGAGGGCCTTGAGGCGTGGGGCGAGTGCGAGTTCGGCGCGGAGGGCGGCGATCTCGCGCTCGTTGATGATGAGCGGGCGGTCCTCCATGCGGCCGTCTTCGTCGAACGCGGCGAAGCGGATGGCGTACTGGCCCTTCTTCTCGCCCAGTTCGTAGTGGAGCAGGTGGAGCGCCGGCTGATGCAGGCCGCCCTCGATGCTGGCTTCCTCCAGCACCGTGCCCTTGCCCCAGGGCAACATGAACGCTCGAGGCACTCGACGAGCAGGCATGGGCGTCCTCCCCCGGCCCGCGCGGTGGGCGCGGCGCGCAGCGGGATGATACGCCGCAGCGCGAGCCTGCGATGCGCTCGGTGATCCCGAGGGCCCTCGGACGGGGGTGCTAGCCGTTCGCGACCTTCTCGCAGGCGTGCGCCAGGCGGCGGGCGGCCTCCCGTAGTTCGTCGTCGTCCACCCAGGAGAAGGCGAGGCGGATGTGGTCGCCGGTGTCCTGACGGTCCGGGAAGAACGCCATGCCCGCGGGGGCGATCAGGCCTTCCTCCGCGGCGGTGCGCTGCACCTCTGCGCCGTCCAGGCCCTCGGCCAGGTCGACCCAGAGGAAGAAGCCGCCGCCGGGCTTGCGGAACGTGAGGTAGGGCTCGCAGTACTCGGTGAGGGCGGAGCCGAGCACCTCCACCTTGCGAGCGTAGATCTTGCGGACGGTGTTGATGTGGGAGTCCAGGCCGCCATCCCGCGCGAACTCAAACAGCATGCGGTGCAGCAGCGGCGAGTTCCCCATCTCAAAGCGGACGCGAACCACGCGGTCCAGCACGTCCGGGGTGGCGTGGATCCAGCCCACGCGCAGGCCGGTGGCGACGATCTTGGAGAACGTGCCGACGGTCACCACGCCCTGACACTCCGCCAGGGAGGAGAGGGGCTGCGGCCTTGTGGCCTCGTGGAACCAGAGGTCGCCGTACGCGTCGTCGTCCACCACGAAGATGCCGTGGCGCGCGGCGATGCGGAGCAGCCGATGCCGCCGCTCGTCCGAGAGCGTCACGCCCATGGGGTTGTGGAAGGAGGCGATGGTGTAGATCAACTTCACCCGGCGGCCCTGGGCGTGGATGCGCTCGATCAGCGGCTCCAGGTCGTCCACCAGCATCCCGTCGTCGTCCATGCCGATGGTGACGATGTCCGCCTGGTGGCCTCGGAACGTGCGGACGGAGCCGGAGAAGGTGGGGGCCTCCGTGATGATCACGTCGCCGGGGGAGACCAGGGCGGCGGCCACCTGGTCAATGGCGCCGGCGCTGCCGTTGGTCAGCAGGAAGTGGTCCCTGGTCACGGGGTAGCCGCGGTCGCGCGTGTAGCGGTCTGCGAGCAACTGGCGCAGCGGGTCGTAGCCCATGGCGCCGCCGTAGCGCAGGGGGGCGTCGTCGTCGCCGGTGTCCAGCGCGCGCTGCATTGCCTCCATCAGCGCCTGCCGGGGCAGGGAGCCGGGGTCCGGGATGCCGCCGCCCAGCGTGATGGGGGGGACGACCGAACGGACGTCTGAGGGCAGCCCCCAGTCCGTGGGCGTGCCGGCGGTGACGAACTTCACGCCGTCACTCTGTAGTTCATCCAGGTCGTACTGCGCCCACAGATCGGCCAGTTCCTGGGGGAGAAGCCGAGAGTCTGTCGCCACGAATTGCCGTCCTTCGTCGGTCCCCGGATCGGACGGCCGCCACGCGGCACGCGTGGGCCATCCAAACACCGCCTGTAATTGCTGAAGATATGTCTCGCAGGACTGGGCTTCAACAAATTTGCTGGGCTTCAACAGATTTATGCGCAGCGAGCGAGGCCGGACGGCTACTCGATCTGCCGGGCCACGTCCTCCAGCGCCTGTCCCAGGCGCCTGATCGCCTCGCGGAGGTCCTCCGGCGGGAGCGCGGAGAACACGAGGCGTACGCGGTCCTCGCCGCCGCCGGAGGCGTAGTAGCCGGCGCCGGGCGTGACCGCCACGCCGTGCTCTGCGGCCGCCTGCGCCACCGCGCGTCCGTCCAGGCCGACGTGCAGGTGGAGCCAGTGGAAGAAGCCGCCGGCGGGGGTGCGGAACGTGACGTACGGCTCGCAGAACTCCCGCAGGGCCTCCGCGCTGGCGTCACGGCGCTCCCGATAGACCTCGCGCAGGCGGGCGACGTGCGGTTCATACGCCTTCGAGGTGACGAACTGGTGCACGAGGCGGTGGAGGAACGGCGACGAGCCGTTGTCGAAGCGCATGAAGACCAGGCGCCGCACGATCTCCGGCTGCGCCGCGATCCACCCCACGCGGAGGCCGGTGGCCACGGTCTTGGAGAACGTCCCGCAGTGCATCACCCCGCGACCGCCGGCGATCGAGAACAGCGAGGGCAGCGGCGGCCCGGCGAGGTCGATGCCGGTGTAGGCGTCGTCCTCCACGATGGGCACGCCGTGCTCGCGGGCGATGCGGACGATCGCCTCGCGGCGCTGGAGGGGGAGCGTGGCGCCGCTGGGGTTGTCGTAGTTGGACTGCACGTACAGCAACTTCGCCTGCCGGCCAGTCATGCGCCGGGTGTCCAGCACCCTCGCCAGTGCGGAGGGCACCAGGCCGTCGTCGTCCTGGGGCGATTCGACGATGGTGGCGCCGCGCGCTCGGAACGTGCGGATCGCGCCCGGGTAGGTCGGCGCGCCGACCACCACGATGTCGCCCTCGCCCACGAAGGTGGCGGCGATGTTGTCCAGGCCGTGCGCGCTGCCGGAGGTGAGGGTGACGTGCGCTGCGGTGACCGGCGCCGCGCCATCCCGCGCATCGCGGCTCTCGCGTCCAGCGATCCAGGCGCGCAGCGGCTCGTAGCCCTGCTGGCCGCCGTAGGTGAGGGCGGCGGCGGCGTCCTCCGCCAGCGCGCGGCGGGCGGCCTCCAGCAGCGCGTCCGCGGGCAGGGTGGCGCGGTCCGGGACGCCGGCGTTCAGGTCGTACGGCAGCGGTGAGAGCGAGGTGGGGGCGGCGAGGCGGTGGACGGCGGGCGCCAGGAGCGCCTCGACCTGGGCTTCCGGAAAGGGATCGTCGCTCGGGCGGTCGGCTGGGGGCATAGGAGCGCCAGCGTACGTGCGGCCGCTGGCCCGGACAATGGCCGGCCGGCGGCAGGGCGGCGAGGGGAAATATCGGTGAGACGTACCGGCTGATCGCTTGGAATGCGTGCGTAGTCTGCGTACGATGCCGCCGTCCGCGCGTTGGACGGGCTTGTGATAGGGGAAGCGCGCGGCAAGCACGGAGGAGGGGCTGACCATGGCTGGACCGCTGGAGGGCATCCGTGTCCTTGAGTTCACGCAGATCATCGCCGGGCCGTTTGGCTGCCAGCATCTGGCGGACATGGGCGCGGAGGTCATCAAGGTAGAGCCCCCAGAAGGCGAACCGTGGCGCCTCTTCAGCCAGTTCATGCCGGGGGAGTCCAAGACCTACCAGTCCCTGAACCGCGGCAAGAAGTCGTTGGTGCTCAAACTGCAGGACCCCAGGGCGCGGGAGGTGGTGCACCGGCTGGTGCCTCAGATGGACGTGGTGGTGATCAACTACCGCCCGGACGTCCCGGCCAAATTGGGCATTGACTACGAGACGTTGAGCGCGCTGAAGTCCGACCTGATCTACGTGGACAACACCGCCTGGGGCCGCAAGGGCCCGTGGGCCAACCGCCCGGGCTACGACATCATCGCGCAGGCCGTCTCCGGTCTGATGGCGGCAGAGGGCAAACTGGAGCCCAGCGGCGCACCCGGCGTCATCACGTCCACGGCCATCGCGGACTACACCACGGGCGTCGCCATTGCCTGGGGCGTCAGCGCCGCCCTCTTCCACCGCGAGCGCACCGGCCAGGGCCAGTTGATCGAGACCAACCTGCTGCGCACGGCTATCGCCGTGCAGGGCACGCAGGCCATGGAACTGCCGGCCGCGGACGGCATGAAGCAGATGAAGGTGGCGCGCATCCAGCAGTTGCGGGAGCAGGGCGCCTCCTACCCCGAACTGCTGGATGGCTCGCAACTGGGCAACATCGCCCGCGTGGCGAACATCGCCTACCGCACGTACCGCACCAGCGACGGCGCCATTGCCATTGGCGCGCTGTCGCCCAGCCTCTGGGCGAAGGTGCGGGCGGCCATCCCCACGGATTTCATGGGCATGGAAGACCCGGAGTTTGACCTGATGAACCCGGCCTTTGTTGAGAAGGCGAAGGCGGCGGTGGCGAGGGTGGAACAGCAGTTCACGGAGAAGACCACCCAGGAGTGGGTAGAGATCATGGAGCGGCACGGCGTCCCCGCCGGCCCCGTGAACTTCGTGGAAGACGCGGTGGCCGACCCGCAGGCGGTGGAGAACGAGATCATGGTCGAACTCGACCACCCGCTCAGCGGCCCGCAGCGGCAGGTGGGGCCGCTCATCAGCATGTCCAACAGCCCGCTGGCCGCGCAGGGGCCGTCCCCCGTGCTGGGCGCGGACACGGAGGCCATTGTGGCGTCCGCCGGATACTCCGCGGAGGAGATCGCCTCCATGCGAGAGGCGGGCGTCATCGCGTAGCCGTCACGACCGCCCGCGGCCGTCCCCGACCTGGCAAGTCGCCTTGCCCCGCCTGTGTTGTGCCCCCGTGCACAGGCGGGCATCACGGCCGCGTTGGACTTGGTACCATCCCGCCGCACCAAACCTCACGTACACGGAAGGGCTGACTGCATGGCCTCTGGACCGCTCAACGGCATCCGCATCCTGGAGTTCACCCAGATCATCGCGGGGCCGCTTGGCTGCCAACTGCTTGCTGACCTGGGCGCGGAGATCATCAAGATCGAACCGCCAGAGGGCGAACCGTGGCGGCTGAACCAGCAGTTCATACCCAAGGAGTCCAAGGTCTTCATGGGGCTGAACCGCGGCAAGAAGTCGCTGGCCATCGACATGGCGCAGCCGAAGGCGCAGGAGGCGATCCACCGGCTCGTCAAGGACGTGGACGTGGTGGTCATCAACTACCGGCCGGACGTGGCCGCCCGCCTGGGGATCGACTACGAGACGCTCTGCGCGATCCGGCCGGACGTGATCTACATGGACAACACCGCCTTCGGCCGCGAGGGCGAGTGGGCGAACCGGCCCGGCTATGACATCGCGGTGCAGGCGGCCTCTGGCCTGATCGCGGCGGTCGGCAAGGTGGACGAGCGCGGCACGCCGCTGGTGGGGCCAGCGCACGCGGACACCACCACGGCCTACGCGATCGCGGCGGGCGTCTCGGCTGCCCTCTATCACCGCGCGCTGACCGGCGAGGGGCAGAAGGTGGAGACCTCGCTCCTGATCAACGCGCTCACCATCCAGATGACCGCCTTCGCAGACGTCCCGGCAGCGGACGCGGAGCAGCGTGCCGGGTTCCAGGCCGCGCTGGCGCTGGCCCGGGAGACGGGGATGCCGTACGCGCAGTTCCTGGAGGAGCGCCAGGCGATCCTCCGGCGGCAGGCCGGCGGCAACGTGTACTACCGCTGCTTCCTGACCAGGGACGGCGCCATCGCCATGGGCGCGCTGTCCACCGGCCTCCGCTCCAAGGTGCGCGCCACGCTGGGCTTTGAGCACAACCGCGACGAGCCGGACTACAACGCGCTGGACCCGGAGCAGGTGAAGGTAGACGAGGCGGTGCGGGAGCACGTGGAGGCGTTGTTCCTGACCAAGACCTCCGCCGAGTGGGAGGCGATCCTGACGAAGGGCGGCGTGCCGGTGGCTCCCATCACCTTCATCCAGGAACTGATCGACCATCCACAGGTGGTGGCGAATGGCTACGCCGTGGAATTGGATCACGAAATGGCCGGCCCGGTCCGCATGCAGGCGCCGCCGTGGAAGATGAGCAAGACTCCGCCCGCGCCTCAGGGCCCGTCGCCGGTCCTGGGACGCCACAGTGACGAGGTGCTGGCGTCTGCGGGATACTCCTCGGAGGAAATCGCAAGCATGCGCGCGGAGGGGGTCATCCTCTAGCGCTGGATCGGATGCCTTGATGTCGGAGCCTCTCGTCGTTGTCACCGTTGCGGACGGGGTGGGGAGGCTGCGGCTGAACCGCCCGGACAAGCGCAACGCCCTGAACACGGAGGTCTCCCGTCAGGTCCTGGAGGCCATGGCGCAACTGGAGGCGGACGCCGACGTCGTCTGCATCGTGATCGAGGGCACAGACGGGGCCTTCTGCGCCGGCGCGGACATGGGCGAGGCCCTGCCGCACTACGAGGCGGGCGACATGCGCTTCAACCCCTCGCAGGACGCGGCGAACCGCGTGGGGGCCGCGCGCAAGCCCACCATCGCCGCGGTGGACGGCCCGGCCTACGGGGCCGGGGCGCTGCTGGCGTGCATGTGCGACATCCGCATCGCCAGCGACCGTGCGCGCTTCCGCTTCCCGGGGGCGGAGTACGGGCTGGTGGTGGGCGCGTACGCGCTGCCGGGGCTCGTCGGCGGGCCCCTGGCGAAGGAGTTGATCTTCACCAGCCGCGTGGTGGGGGCGGAGGAGGCGGCGAGCATCGGCCTCGTGAACCGCGTGGCGCCCCTCGCGGCGTTCGAGGCGACGGTGGCGGAGGTGGCGGGCGCGGTCGCCGCGTCCTCCCCGCTCGCCCTGGAGTGGGCCAAGGCCACCATCAACACCGCGGTCACGGGCGGCGACGCCAACGGCATGGAGCAGCAGGCGGACCTGCTGCTGCGCGGCGGCCCGGACCACATGACGCGCTTCACCGCCGCCACCCAGCGCGTCGTCGGTAGAGGAGCGTCGTAGATGGCCGGACCAAGCGCAGAAGACCGAGCGCGCGTGCGCTCCTACCTGATGGGCCAGGCGGAGAAGTACGACCTGGTGGACATCTGGCCGCGCGTCATGGGCCAGCGCCTCGCGCTGATCGAGGCGCTCGACGGCGTCTCGGACGAGCAGGCGCGGTGGCGGCCCCCCTCCGGCGAGGGGGAGGCGGCCTGGAGCATCGTGGAGGTCGCGCAGCACATCGGCCAGTGGACGGGCCACCTGCTGGGGGTGGCGGAGGCGATGGCGGCCGGCCGTACGATCCCCTCGATGCCGCCGGTCGGCCACATCGAGCCGGACCCGGAGCAGACGCTGGCGCAGGTGCGGCGCGACCTGGTGCAGTCCTCCATGCGGCTCGCGGAGTTCCTCGGCCGTCCGGACGCGGAGGCGAACTCGCTGGTGGAGGTGGAGCACGGCCTGTTCGGGCCACTGAACCTGCGCGGCTGGGTGCTCTTTCAGCGCGTGCATGACGTGGACCACGTGGGACAGATCCAGCAACTGAAGGCCATGGACGGCTTCCCGGCGGCCCCGCAGTGACGGACGCTCGCGCAGCCCTCGCGGCGGAGGTCGTGCGACGCATGACGGAGGCGGGACTGACGCTGGCCACGGCGGAGTCCACCACCGGCGGGCTCACGGGCCACCTGGTGGTCGCGGTACCGGGGGCGTCCCGGGTGTTCGTCGGCGGGGTGGCCGCCTACGGCCGCCGCCCCAAGACCGACTGGCTGCGCGTCCCGCCGGAGACCATCGCCCAGCACGGCTCCGTGTCCGAGGAGACGGTGCTCGCCATGGCCCGAGGCGCCCGCGAGGCGCTGGGCGTGGACGTGGCGGTCGCGGAGAGCGGCATCGCCTCACCCACGGACAACCCGGAGCGCCCGGGCGGCCTCTACTGCCTCGCGCTCGTCGGCCCGGGCCACGAGCGCGCCGAGCGGCAGGTGTTTCCCGGCGACCGCAGGGAGACCATGGAGGCCGCCGCCAGCCGGCTGCTGGCCATGGTGATCGAGTACCTCGATGGGGCCGGCACGGCGGGCGGCCTCGATTCCCTCGGCACGAAGGGCTAGCCTGTCGCGGGCTGATGCCTGCACCCCGTCCCAGCCCGGTTGTGCGTCTTGTCGTGGGGTCCTGATGTGGGGAGGAACCGCATGAGCGAGTTCAACGCTGCCGCGTGGAGTGAGGCCTGCCGTGGGCTCGAAGGGGTGGAGGCGACCTCAATGGCCGCAGGCGCGGGCGCGCTGGCTGACCGCCAGCCCTTCGCGCTACCGGGCGACCGGCCGGTGTGGGGGCGCAACCGCCCGCTCCGCATCGAGCACCTGCGCCTGGAGTTCTCGTTCGACCTCAAGCAGCGGCGTGTGGACGGCGTGGCCGCGCTCACGTTCCACCCGCGCGCGGATGCCGTCCGCGAGGCGGTGTTCGACGCGATCGACCTGGACGTCTCCGCCGTCACGGACGAGGCGGGGCGAGATCTGAAGTTTGCCCTGGGCGAGCGCACGTTGACGGTGGACCTCGGCCGGTCGCGGCGGCAGGGACAGAGCACGACCGTGGTGGTGACGTACACCGCGACGCCTCGGCGCGGGCTGTACTTCAACCAGCCGGAGCAGGCGTACCCGGACCGCCCGGTGCAGGTCTGGACGCAGGGCCAGGCGGAGGACTCCGCGCACTACTTCCCCTGCTTCGACTTTCCCGGTGAGAAGTTCACCACGGAGATGCTGATCACCGTCCCCAACACCTGGACGGCCATCTCCAACGGCCGCCTGGACGCCGTGGCAGAGGACCGGCGTCGCCGCACCAAGACGTTCCACTGGAAGCAGGAACGGCCGCACCCCGCCTACCTGGTCACGCTGGTCGCGGGCGAGTTTGACGAGGTGACCGCGGACGCGGGCGGCGTGCCCGTGCAGTACTACGGACAGCCGGGATCCTCGGACGACCTCCAGCGCGCGTTCGGCCGCACGCCGAAGATGATCGAGTACTTCGCGGAGAAGATCGGCGTGCCGTATCCGTGGGCAAAGTACGCCACCGTGGCCGTGCACGACTTCATCTTTGGCGGCATGGAGAACACCTCCGCCACGACCATGACGGACACGCTGCTGCACGACCAGCGCGCCCACGCCGACTTCGTGGAGCAGGCGGACTCCATCACCGCGCACGAACTGGCGCACCAATGGTTCGGCGACCTGCTGACCTGCCGGGAGTGGTCCCACGGCTGGCTCAACGAGTCCTTCGCCACGTACTTCGACGCGCTCTTCGTGGAGGCCCACCGCGGCTGGGACGCCTTCCGCTACAACGTGCTCCAGAACGGCCAGATCTACCTGCAGGAGGACGGCGGAGACTACCGCCGCCCGCTGGTGCAGAACGTCTTCACGGAACCCATCGACGTCTTCGACCGCCACCTGTACGAGCGCGGCTCCGTGGTGCTGGACATGCTGCGCCACCGCCTGGGCGACGACCTGTGGTGGCGCGCCATCAACCACTACGTCACCAAGCACCAGGAGTCCGAGGTGCTCACGCCGGACCTGCAGCGCGCGATCGAGGAGGCCACCGGCTACAACCTGGACGGCTTCTTCGCGCAGTGGGTCTGGAAGGGCGGCCACCCGGAGTTCAAGGCCACCACCTCCTGGGACGGCCAGAAGAAACTGGCCACCGTGACGCTGCAACAGACGCAGAAGCCGGACGAGACCCTCACCTCCGTCTACGAGGCGCCCATGGAGGTCGGCTTCTGGGTGAACGGCAGGTTCGACCGGCGCACCTTCGAGGTGGTGGACGGGCACGAGACCTTCGTGGTCAGCCTGGCGGCGGCGCCGGAGTTCATCTCCATTGACCCGGCCAACCGCGTGCTGAAGACGCTGGACTACTCCCCCGGCGAGCAGGCACTGAAGGCCAACCTCACCCAGAACCCGGAGGCCGTGGGCCGCATCGACGCGGCGAAGGGCCTTGCGAAGGTGGGCTCGCCGGGCGCCGTGGCGGCGTTGCGGGCGTCCCTGCTGGACAGGCAGGAGACGGACTTCGTGCGCGCGGAGGCGGCGACCGCCCTGGGCAAGGTGAAGAGCGAGGCCGCCCGCGACGCCCTGGTTGCCGGCACGAAGGAGCGCGATGCGCGCGTGCGTCGCGCGTCTGCGGCTGCCCTGGGCAACTTCCGGGACGAGACGGCGGCCGCGGCGCTGACCCGGCTGCTGGCGGGCGAGGGCGACCGCTCGTACTACGTGCAGGCCGCCGCCGCGACCGCCCTGGGCAAGACGCTCCAGTCCGAGGCGTTCGGGACGCTGACCGGCGTCCTTGGCCGGGAGGCCCACAACGACGTGATCACTGCCGGTGCGCTGGCTGGCCTGGGCGCCTCGCGCGACGAGCGTGCCGCCTCCGTGCTGCTGGAGCACACGCAGTGGGGCGTGCACCAGAACGCGCGCCGCTCGGCTGCCGCCGCGCTGGGCGACCTCCACCGCTGGCTCACTGCACCGGACCGGACGCGCGTGCGCGAGCGGCTGGAGGAACTGCTGGACGACCCGTGGTTGCGCGTGCAGACCACCGCGGCCACGGCGCTCCTGGCCGTGGCCGCCCCGGAGTCCGTCTCTGCGCTGCGGGCCGCCTCTGAGCGCGCGCTGGACGGACGCATGAAGCGCCTGTGCAAGGTGGCCGCGAAGCGCATCAGCGAGAAGGCCGAGAAGCCGGAAGAGGTCAACGCGCTGCGCAAGCAGGTGGAGGAACTCCAGCAGTCCAACCAGAAGTTGGAGGACCGCCTGGTTGCGCTGGAAGCCCGCCTGGACAAGCCCGCCCGGCGTCGGAAGTAGGACGCACGTCGGACAGGAGGGGAGACCGCCATGCCCACCGCACCCGTGAACGGCATCGACCTGTTCTACGAAGACACCGGCCTCCCCCCGGGTGACGAGGCGGCGCCGGTGATCGTGTTCCTGCACGGCGCCGCGGGGAACCACCTCTCCTGGTGGCAGCAGGTTCCCACCTTCCGCCCGCACTACCGCTGTATCTCCATTGACCACCGCGGCTTCGGCCGCTCGGCGGATCCGGCGAAGGAGGGCGGCACGAGGTTCATCGACGACCTCGACGCGCTCGTGGAGCACCTCGGGCTGTCGGCGGTGTACCTGGTGGCGCAGTCCATGGGCGGGCGCGCGGCGCTGGGGTATGCGTGCCGGAAGTCGGAGCGCGTGAAGGCCGTGGTGATGGCGGACACGTGGGGCTTCTTCGACTGGCCGGAGCAGCGCGAGCGCGCTCGCGAACTCGCGGGCGCCGTGACCACCCCGCTCCTCCATCGCGCCCTCGCGGCGTCGTTCCAGGAACGCGAGCCCGCGCGCACGTTCCTGTACCGCCAGATCGAGGGCCTGAACCCGCCTCGCGAGGGCACCCCGCTCCCGCCGGCGGACGGCCCCACGCTGGAGGACGTGCGCGCGCTCCAAGTGCCGGTGCTGTGCCTGGTGGGCGCGGAGGACGTCGTCACCCACCCACCGCTCATCAAGGCGCTGGCGGACGAACTACCCAACTCGCAGTACGTTGAGGTGCCGGGCGCGGGCCATTCGGTCTACTTTGAGCAGCCGCAGCGCTTCAACGAGATCGTGGGCGAGTTCCTCGCCCGGCATGGAGGGAACCCCATCTCGTGACTGACTCTATCGAGGAGCGACCGCAGACCCCGCCGGCGCCGGCCGACCCGCCGGCGCCCCTCGCATCTTCCGGGGGCACGCAGCGCTCACTCAACGTCTTCTTCGACGTGGACAACACGCTGATCATGTGGAACGGCAAACTCCGCAACCACACGGAGCACGTCTTCCGCAGCCTGAAGGAGGCCGGCCACACCATCTACGTGTGGTCCGGCGTGGGCATCCGGCGCTGGGACATGAAGCGCCACGGCCTGGACGAGTTCGTTACGGACTACTTCATCAAGCCGCTGGAGAAGCACCACGAGAAGTTGGACGCCCTGGGCGTGCCGATGGTGCCGGACTACGTGATCGACGACCACAAGCAGGTGGTGGACGCCTTCGGCGGCTACCACATCCCCGACATGGCGAGGCCCGACGACGAGGAACTCCTGAAGGTCCTGGCCGAGATCACGGAGATGGCCGCCGCCCCCACCCTCGGCGACACCGAGGAGCCCGGCGAACCCGTGGCCCTGGGGTAGGCGCTCTCGCCGCGAGGCCGATCCCTCCTGCCCCCTCCCCCCTCGCGGGTGTACAGACCGGGGAGATATCGGACACCCGTTCGGGGACATATCGGACACTCCAGCAGCGCGGCGGAGGGCGGGAGGTGCCGTCCGATGCCGCTACGGGAGCGCTCGATCATGTCTCAGCG
>JALOAL010000007.1 GCA_023228825.1 Dehalococcoidia bacterium
TGCTCCGGCACATCGCGGCCGGGCTGATGGAACGGGTGGCGGCCGGTGTGGAGGACACCGCGCTCGTGGTGGTCGATCCCCATCAGGACCTCGCGGAGGCGGTGCTCGCCGCCGTGCCGCCGGCGCTGGTCGACCGCACCGTCTACCTCGACTTCGCCCACCTGGAACGCCCGATCGGCCTCAACCTGATCGACGTCGCCCTGTTCCCCGACCGCGACAAGACGGTCGAGAGCGTCGTCACGATCATGAACCGGCTCTGGCCGGCGAACTGGGGGCCGCGTATGGAGGGCGCGCTGCGCGCGTCGCTCTCGGCGCTGCATGAGATCAACACGCGGCGGTCACGCGTCGACCAGTTCACGTTGCTGGATGTCGCACCATTTCTCACCAACAAGCACTTCCGGGACGAGTTGCTCAAGGAAGTCGAGGACGTCGCCGTCGCGGCGTGGTGGCGCGACAACTTCACGTTCGCGGGACGCGTCCTCCAGCAGCAGACCGCGAACCCGGTGACGAGCAAGATCGGGCGGTTCACCGTCACTGAGGCGAGCCGCCTCGTGCTCGGTCAACCGCGTTCGACCTTCGACCCACGCTCGATCATTCGCGACGGCGGCGTGCTCGTGGTCAACACGGCGGTGGGGACGCTCGGGGAGGGTGCGGCGTCGCTGGTCGGCGCCACCGTCCTGAACTTGCTCGGACTCCTGATCGAGGAGCAGGTCGTGCTGCCGCCCGAAGCGCGCCGCCGCGTCGTCCAGCTCGTCGACGAGTCGAGCACGCTCGGGGCGGTGGACTACCCGCGGATGCTGTCGGAACTCGGGAAGTACGGCGCCTCGTTCACGCTCGTCACGCAGGCCCTCTCGAAGCTGGACACCATCGACCGTGATCTGCTGCCCACCATCCTGGCCAACAGCGACGGGCTCACGGTCTTCGGCGCCAGCGCCGAGGACGCGCGGCGGCTGCTGCCAGAGCTCGGCGGCGACCTCGAGATCGAGGACGTGGTCTCGCTCGACGACTTCTCCGCGCACGCCCGCTGGTGGGATGGGTTCGGGCGGCCACCGGCGTTCACCTTCCGCGTCGATCCACCGCCGCCCGCCGACCCTGAGCGGACGCGCGCGCTCGCGGAGCGATCGGCCGCGCGCTACGGTCGGCCGCGCGCGCAGGTCATCGAAGAAATCTCGGAGATCCTGGCCGCGCGATTCCCGAAGGAGACGGGAGACGGCCGGGCACCCCTGACGGCCGAGGAACTCGCATCCGCATCGAAGGCCGATCAGGCCCTCGATGCAGATGCGGGGACGAGTCCCACGGCACGGACGGATGCGCCCGAAGGCGGCGGGCCAGTGCGGCCGGTCGCCCGTACGAGGAACCACGGGGGGCGCAAGTGAGGGAGCAACACGCACTGCTCGCGCGCGCCCTCGACTGGATCGTGCGGATTCCCCTGAACGGAGAAGCGGAGATTGCGCGATTGGTCGGCGTGGGTGAGTCCGTCGCCCGCCGTCTGATCCTCGCGCTGGTACGGCTCCGCTGGGTCGAGTCACTCGAGCCGACGTCGACGGAACTGGAGGCACGGCGGCGTTACGTCGTGCGGACGGATGCCGTGGCGGAGCTCACCCTTGCGGTCGGAGCAGGGACACTCGCCCACGACCTGCCGATCCGTCTCCGCGACGTGCTGCACCGCGTCACGCAGTTCGAGACCACGGTCGGTGTGGGGCGCTTGCTTGCTGATCTCGCTGAGCACGTACGCCAGGCAGGAATCGTCGAGTTGGCCGACGGCCGCTCGCTCCCGCTGGCGACGACGGCGCGCGATCGGTGGTGGCTGACGGGCACGAACGGCTATGGGTGCCTGCGCATGGGCGAACGCTGGGCGCCATTCCTCGTGGCGTGGGATCGGGCGGCCGCACCAGATGAGCACCGCCGCCGTCGCGTCCGCGCCTGGATTGAGGGGCGGACGACGGCCGCGCGGCCGTGGGGAACGGAGGGCCTGCCGAGCCTGTTGCTGGTTTGCCCGGGAGAGCGAGAGGAGGCCGTCTGGGAGAAGGCGTTGCTGACGGCAAGCGAGCGGGATCCGTTCGCGGTCCCATCGGTGCTCCTGACCACGCGGGAGGCCCTCGTGGTGGGCGGAGTCGGCGGGGCGATCTGGCGGCGACCCGGCGATACCCAACCGAGGTTCCTGCTCGGGACACTCGGCTGGGGGGCCCGCCCACCGATCGCCGCGCCCTGGCTGAGTGACCGCTCTGGCTCGCTCCCCGTGCTGTCATACCGACAGGGCGAGTTCCTCCGAGCATGGGCTGCGACCGAACTCAGGCATCGTCCGAATGGTCCGATCTGGCGGCGGACCGGGGCAGTCGCCGTCCTCCTCGGCCCGGTGGAGCGCGCGATCGTCGAGTGGATCGCACGCTTCCTGTTACCTTCGGCCGCTGACCTCGCCCCGATCCTGAATGAACCCATCCCCCTCGTCGAACGAAGGCTCGATGGGTTGGTGCATTGCGACATGATTCGCCAGTACCGGCATCCAGGGGCCGCGGGTTCAGACGACGAGCAGCTACCCGACCACGGAACGCGCGCGGATCGGTATTTCTTGGGCAGGGGAGGCGAGCAGCTGCTGGCCGATCGTGCCGGCGTGCCCGTCGCACTCTTCCGCGAGCACGCCGGGATCAAGCCCCGGAAGCGTGGACCGGACGGGGAGCCTCTCTTCGTGCGTCACGTCGAGCACACGATTGGTGTGAATCGCGCGGTCGCCCAACTGGCGAGGAACGCTCGCGCCCGAGGGGGCCGACTCGTTGAGATGCGCAGCGACGCCGAATCGGCGTGGCCCTTCATCCACGGCAGCGATCGCTACTGGATTCGTCCCGATGGCTCGGGGATCCTCCGTGCAGGCGGCTTACTGACTCCGTTCATGCTCGAATACGACCGCGGGACGTTGGACGGCGGCGATTTCACGACCAAGTTCGAAGGCTACCAGCACTTCTACGCGAGCCAGGCCTGGCGAGAGCGATACAACCGGGAGCCCCTCCTGCTGTTCGTCTGCGCCGACACGCGGGCGGCGCGCCGCGTCAGCAACGCCGCGAAGGCCGTGTCGCTCGCGCTCCCCATGCAGATCACCACGGATCTGCGGCTCGCTGAGGGCGAACGTGGCTCCGAGGTCTTTGGGCACCCGGTGCTTCCGGATTCCACAACCGCGGAGCAGCAGACATGACGGCATCGAGCCGGGGGCGTTCCGCTCGACCGCACGAGCCGCTCATTGCCGGTATGACTCCCGGCGAGCGCGCCGCCCTGGCGGCCGACCTCCTCGCGGCCAATCTCCTGGGCACGATCGAAGCGGCATTCACGCAGGCCGCGCCCGAACGCGTTGGGGCGTCGGCGGCACCGTCGGGCAGGCCGCCAGCCGAGGATCTCTCGTGATGAGGCCGGGTCAGGATGTGGCCGACCGTGCCATCGGCATGAAGCGACGGAATCGGGCGCACGCGCAGTGACTGAGCGCGTCCCACGGAGAGGCCAACCGCCGGGAACATCTCGACCACCTCCACTGAAGGTGGTGTGGCACACGGGACCGCGCACGCGAGCCTGGGACGAGCTGTGGCAGCGTCTCATCGAAGGACTGGCCGCACGATCGGACGCCAGGGACGAGGATTCCGGGTGCTATGATGACCACTCAGAACATGATGACCTGTTCGGTCATTATGACCTATTAGCGGAGGAAGAGCCATGACGGCCAAGCACATCAGCATCGCCGAGGCGAAGGCCAGGTTCTCCGCGATGGTCGACGGCGTGCTGCACCGGGGTGAGCATTACCTCATCGAACGTCACGGGCGCGGCGTGGCCGCGATGGTGAGCATCGATGAACTCGCGCGCCTCGAACGTGGGCGTCCGTCCGCCCCGCTGCCGGCGGGCGCGATGGCGCTCGTAGGGCTGTGGCACGACGTCCCCGAGTCCGAGATCGATGGCTTGCTCGCGGAGATCCGTGAGAGTCGGGAACGCGACACCGGCCGCCCGGTGGAGCTTGAGGCGTGAAGTACCTCTTCGACACCGACACGCTGAGCGAGTTGCTTCGGCGCGCGCCATCGACCGCGCTCTTGCGCAGGATGGCAGCAACACCAGTGGACGATCAGGCGACATCGAGCATCACGGCAGGCGAACTCTGGTACGGCGCCTACCGTGTGCGCGACCGTGCCGCGGACTTGGCCGAGCGGATCGAGCGGACCTTGCTGCCCAATCTGCCGGTGCTCGCGTTCGACACGGACGCCGCGAGGATCTATGGCCGGCTGCGCGCCGACCTGGAGCGCGCTGGCACTCCGATCGGCGACGCGGACATGCGGATCGCCGCCATCGCCCTCGCGCACGATGTCACGGTCGTGACCGGCAACGTGCGTCACTTCGAACGGGTGCGCGACCTCCCCGTGGAGAACTGGCTTGTATGATTCCCTTGGGTCGTGCCGATGGTTGGTAGCGGCCGCGCGGAGCCTCCCCCTTCGACGCTGAACATCGAACCGTGCCGCTACGGCCCCATCCGTGGTTGGGGCATCATCCCGCGCACGGAAGGGGAGTGGCCGATGACCGCAATGCCACCGTTTCCGGAGGCGCAGATCGAGAGCCTAGCCAGGTTTCTCGGGGAGTGCGCGACGGGCACGGAGATCTCACGTGTCCTCGCTGATCGGCGCCTCGCGGATAAGTCTGGAGAGTCGACCAAGTGGCGTCGGCTGCACTGGGTCTTCACTACGGTTCAGCACAGCGATCATGCCGCGAACCGCATTCTTGATTTCATTCAGGGTCTCCTTAGCCCGGCGCGTTTCGTCGGACGCCACGATGAATTCGAGCGTATCCGTGCGGACCTGAACGCCCGGCTGGCGTTTGCCGGGCTCGACTTCGGCGCGGACGGGCAGTTCCGCCCGCGCGCGGCTGCGCGCACGCTCGACGAGGCCGAGGCGCGGGTCCGCACGATTCAGGCGAAGTTCCGCGGTCGGCGCATTCACGCGGAGGTGCTCAAGTACTGCAGCACGGAGTTGATGCAGGACAACTACTTCCACGCTGTCTTCGAAGCCACGAAGGGCCTCGCTCAGCGAATTCGCGAGATGTCTGGCGTGCAGGCGGATGGGGCGGCGCTGGTCGATCACGTCTTCTCTGTGGATCGGCCTGTCCTCGCGCTGAACACCTTGCAGACTGACACCGACAGGTCTGAGCACAAGGGCTTCGCGGCGCTGCTGAAGGGCTGCTTCGCCGCCGTGCGCAATCCGCTGGCTCATGAGCCGAAGATCCTGTGGGAGGGCGAGGACGACGCGGCCGACTATCTGTCGCTGGTCTCGTTGCTCCATCGCAAGCTCGACGACTGCGTGCGGATCCAGCCGGATCAGACGGAGAGGGCCGGATGATGAGAGCGATTGTCTACACCCGCGTGTCGACCGACGCACAGGAGCGCGACGGGACCTCGCTTGAGACGCAGGAGCGCGCGTGCGTCCAGCTCGCGACGCAGCGCGGTTGGGATGTCGTGCGCTGCATCCGCGACGCCGCCAGCGGCGGAGCGCTTGAGCGAGACGGGCTTGAGGAACTTCGCGGCATGTTGCGACACGGCGATGCGGACGTTGTCGTCGCCTACGCCGTCGACCGGCTCTCCCGGAATCAGAACCACATCGGCATCCTGTTCGACGAGTTCGAGCAGGCTGGCATCCAGATGGAGTTCGTCACGGAGCGCTTCGAGGACACGGCGGTCGGCCGCTTCATCCTGGCGGCGCGTGCGTTTATCGCCGAGGTTGAACGCGAGAAGATCGCCGAGCGCACCATGCGTGGCAAGGAGGAGCGAGCGCGCAGTGGCCGCATTCCGCAGGCCACGGGTCGCGGCTTCTTCGGCTACCGGTACGACGCGGCGACGGGGCGCCGCACGGTCGAGGAGGCGCAGGCACGCATCGTTCGCCGGGCGTTCGAGCAGTTCGCCGGTGGCGCTTCGATCCTGGGGATTACCAACGCGCTGAACGACGAAGGTGTGCCCTCATTCACCGGAGCGACATGGTCCGCGTGGACCGTCCGCAACATGCTGCGCAATCCGGCGTACGCGGGACGCACGATCTTTCGGCGGACGAAGGCCTCCTACCGCCGCGACCCGATCACCGGGAAGCGACACCGCGTCGTCGAGACACGCGATCCCTCGGAGTGGATCGAGGTTCCCGACGCCACACCCGCGATCGTGTCGGATGTGCTCTTCGAGACCGTACAAGATCGGCTGTCCGATCCCGAACGCCGTCGCGCGGCTCAGCGGAAGTATGACTACCCGCTGGCCGGCACCGTCCGGTGCGACGTCTGTGAAGCGTCGATGGTGGGACAGACTTCGCTTGGGAAGTATCGCTACTACCGTTGTCGCCGGGCCTACGCTGGCCCGCACCATGACCGGTGCGCGACGCGGTACGTGCGCGCGACGGACCTCGAAGACGCGGTCGTCAGCAAGCTCACCGCTGCGCTTTCAAGTCCGGAAGTTGTTCTGGCTGAGCTGGAACGCGCGGCGAACGGCACCGACACCGGTCGCAAGCGCAGCGCGGCGACGCAGCGCCTAACGTCGCTGGACAAGCAGCATCAGCGGCTGCTGCGGCTGTACCAACTCGGAGAGGTGGATGACGCCTACCTCGAGCGGGAGGTGGTGGCGATCCGGGCGCAACGTGCTTCGTTGGAAGCAGCCATCGCTCGGGAGGGCGCGGTGACATCGGTGCCTCTGCCCAGGAACCCTGAGGAGTTTGCGAGCACCTGCGCGGCGCTGCGAGAGCTCGTACTGGCCGAAGTCGAGGCTGGCAGGCTCAAGCAGATCGCCGAGGCGTTCCAGTTGTCGGCCCGCATCGCCTGCACGGGTGATCAGACCTCAGGCGTGCTTGAAGGGGTCATTCCGCACAGTTTTGGTGAGAATTTTTCTCACCACTGCACGAACATCGGCATCACCACGTGGATGAAGCGGTCGTCGCCGACGGGGCGGAGGACGCCGGGGCTTGAGGGGGACGTGGTTTCGATGGCGACGCGGTCGGTGTCGATGACGTTGAGGACGTCTGTGAGGTAGCGGCCGTTGAAGGCGATCTTGGACTCCTGGCCTTCGATCACGGCGTCCAGGATGCCTTCGTTGTCGCCAACTTCTTCGGCGCGGGCGGTGATGAGGAGGCGACCGGGGTCGTTGCCTTCGCCGGGGACGGCCACCACGCGCACGATGCCGGACCCGTCTCGCGCGAAGATCGAGGCGATGCGGGTTTCGCGCATGAAGTCTGAGACGTTGACCTCCGTGCGGGTGCCGGAGGTGGCGGGGATCAGTTGGTCGTAGTTCGGGAACGTGCCCTGGATCAGGTTGGCGATCAGGCGCGCGTGGCCCACGTCGAACTGGACCTGCGTGCCGGTCTGGTTGAACGTGATCTCCACGTCGCCGCCGGCGACCTCCTGTAGCAGTCGCCCCAACTCGCCGAGGGCGCGCGCGGGGACGATGGCCGTGCGATCGACGTCCGATTCGATGTCCATGGTGTGCACCGAGAGACGGAAGCCGTCCGCGGCGGCCAGCCGCAGTTGCTTGTCCTTGAATGCGAAGTGCACGCCCGTGAGCACGGGCCGTGAGTCGTCTGTGGCGGCGGCGAAATGGGTCTGGTTGATGCCCTGGCGCAGGCGTGTCGCCTCGATGCTGATCGGGGTATTGCCCTGCACCGTGGGGATGGGCGGAAAGTCGTCCGGGTCCATGCCGCCGATAGAGGCGGTGTTGCGGGCACAGGCCAGGCTGACCTGTCGCGAGCGCTCGGCCAGCGTCATGGAGATGGGCAGCCGGGGCAACGTGGCGACGAAGTCCGCCAGCAGGCGGGAGGGCATGGTGATGGAGCCGGATTCCTCCACGTCCGCCTGGATCGTGTAGGTAATGGCGATGGTCTCCGCGTCCGTGGCGGACAGCGTGATCTGGCCGTCGGCGGCCTCCACCAGTACGTGCTGGGTGATCGGCAACGTGGTGCGCGCCGGAATGGCGCGCGAAACCGCCGAGAGGCCTCGGTGTAGATCTTCCTGCTGGCAGGAGAGCCGCATCGATCATCCGATCACGCACATGCGCGGTTGGCCGCAAGTATAGGTTCGAGCGAACGCGGAGGCAATGAGTACCCGGGGGCTATTCCATGACTTATCGAGGGCCTATCGAGCCCGGTCCCGGGACCTTAGGCCGCCGACGGCCGGGCCCCCTGATGTCGACCAGCCGCGAGGGTTCGCCTAGCGTTGACGGCGGTGGTGACAGCAGCGGCAACCGACCTGGAGGCGCCCTCGCGATGAAGGTCTCGGTCCTGGGCGGTCGGATCGTCGCGGCGCTCGCGCTGGTGGTGCTGCTGGGGGCGTCGCTCCTGCCGATCGCGGATGCCGAGGCGGCGGGGTGGCGGCACGACCACGGCCACATCACGCTGGGCGGCGTCGTCCCAGACCATGACCACCCCTGGGAGCGAGGCGGTCGAGGCGGGCCGGCCCGGTCCGGCGAACACCATCACGATCACGCAGACGCTGGCGGCGGCGAGGCGCACGCGGAGGTCGTCTTCATCTTTGACGACGACGGGACGCCCTCCGTGATGCCGGCGCTGGGCCCGCTGCTCTCGCTCTTGCCGGGCTCGGCGAGGGAGGTCGAGGTGGTGCCGGCCCAGCGCCTGGCGGGCGTTGCCGTGGGGGTAGAGGCGCCTCCGCCGCGGCTCTGATCCTCTGCACTCCCGATTTCGTCCAAGCAATCGTCCAATGATGGAGGATCCTCATGCGCCTCACTGCGCGCCCTGTCCTGATGTCTGTCCTGGCGGCCTTCGCCGCCCTTGCCGCCACGGCGGCCCTGGTTGCCCCGGTGGCTGCGCACGGCCATCGCGCGGTGGGGGACTACGAGTTCACCGTGGGCTTCTTCGTGGAACCGGCGTTCGAGGCCGAGAAGAACGGTGTTGACCTGCGTGTGGCGGACGCGGGCGACGAGCCCGTCCTGGGGCTGGAGGGCACCCTGGAGGTTGAGATCAGCCTGGTGGAGGGCGACCAGGCCCTGACGCTGCCGCTGCGGGCGGTGTTCAACCAGCCCGGCCGCTACACGGCGGACTTTGTGCCCACGGTCGCGGGGGCATACTCCTTCCGCTTCATCGGCAACGTGGAGGGCCTGCAGGTGGACGAGACCTTCACCTCTGAGACGGACTCGTTCAGCAGCGTGGCGCCGATCGCTGACCTGCAGTTCCCCGTACAGGTGGCGGGTGGACGCGAGTTGCAGGCAGCCCTGAGCGGCGCCGTGGACGCGGCTGCCGAGGCGGATGAGGCCGCGCAGGCGGCGACCACGCGCGCCAACATCGCACTGGGCGTGGGGGCGCTGGGCCTGCTCGTGGGCGCGGGCGGGCTGGCCTTCGGGCTGCGCCGCCAGGCGTAGGACGCGCGTGGCAGGGCTTCGACCCTACGCCCTTCGCATCGCCCCGGCCCGAGGGCGGCACGGACTCCCGTGTCCGCCCTCGGACCCCGGCCGCGCGGAGGCTGTCGCTCTGTCGGGCAGGTTGTGATGCTGGACGTCGTGGCGGAATTCCTGATGCTGGAAGTGTGATGGCCATGCTGTACATGCTTCGCGCTCGCCTGCGGCTGAGCCTGCTTGCTGGGCTGCCGGCCATGCTCGTGGTCGCCGGTGCGCTGGTGTTGCTCCTGGCCGTCTCGCCTCGGACGGTCGAGGCGCATGCGGCGCTGGTCACGTCCGAGCCAGCGGCGAACGCGGTGCTGGATGCGTCGCCCGGCCGGGTGCATGCGGTCTTCACCGAACCGATGGTGGCGGCGGCCAGCGTCATGGAGGTGCTGGACGCCTCGGGCGAACAGGTGGACCTGGGCGACACCCGTCTGGACGAGGGCAACGCGAACGCGATGAGCGTCTCGCTGCCGGACGGCCTGCCGGACGGGACCTACACGGTGGCGTGGCGGAACCTGTCCGACGTAGACGGGCACGTGTTGCGGGGCGCGTTCGTCTTCTTCATCGGCGAGCCGGACTTCTCCGCCGTCGGTGCGATGGACGAGGCGCCGCTCCTCGCCTCTCCGTTTGAGCCGCTGCTGCGCTGGGGCGTGCTGCTGGGCGGGATGCTGCTGGCGGGTGTCCCCGCCACGTTCGCGCTGGTGCTGCGCGCCGCGACCCCGGTGGACCTCCGTCCGATGCTGCGGCGGCGCCTGGACGTGGTGGCGCTGGTCGGCGGCGTGGTGCTGCTGGTGGCGGGCTACGCGCAACTGGGCGTGCAGTGGCAGAACACCGAGTTGCCGCTGGCGGACCTGCTGGTGGACACAACGTGGGGCCGGGCCTGGATCCTGCGTTCGATGGCGGCGTCCGTGGCCGCGATGGCCTTCGTCGTCTGCCTTGCCGACGTCCCGGCCGCCCAGAGGCGCATCGCGCGTCGGGTGGCGGTCACCGCCGGCGTGGCGGCGGTGGCCGCGTCCAGCCTGTCGAGTCACGCCGCCGCCACGCCGGAGTCGGCGCTGGGCCCGGTGGCGGTGCAGGTGGTGCATCTGCTGGCGGCGGCGGCGTGGGGCGGCGGGCTGGTGGCCTTCCTGGTGCTGCTCGCAGCGCTCCGAGGCCGCTCCGACTTCATCGCCACGCTGCGGACGGCGATGCCTCGCTTCTCCACGCTCGGCATCCTCGCCACCGTCGCGCTGGCGCTGAGCGGGACGTACGCGTCGTGGCTGCACCTGGTCACGGCGGATGCCATCGCCACGCCCTACGGGGCCGGGGTGGTGGTGAAGGTGGCGCTGCTGCTGGTGTTGCTGATGGTGGCCGCCGTGAATCTGCTGTGGGTGAGCGGGCGCCTGCGGAACCACGACCACCGGGGCCTGAACGCCGCCGCGTGGCTGCGCCGCACCATGCGCGCGGAGGTCGCCCTGATCGTGCTGGCGGTGGGCGCCGGCGCCACGATCGCCAGCCTGGAGCCCGGCCGCCAGAGCGTGACCCGCGCGGGCGAGCAGGCGCAGTCCTCCTCGACCGAGGCGGGTCTGGAGATCCACGCGGCGCTGGAGCCGGGCACGCTGGGCGAGAACCGCGTGGTGGTGGACCTCGAACGGCGGGGCGATGCGTACGAGGGGGCTACGGCGGTGGTGGCCACGCTGACCACGGTGGAGCCGGCGCTGGGTGACACGGAGGTCACGCTGCGGGACGCGGGCGGGGGCCGCTGGCAGTCAGACCCGTTCACCGTCAGCGTTGCCGGCGAGTACCAACTCGCCGTGCTCGTCCAGCGCAGCGACGGCTTCGACGCCCGCCACTCCTTCCGCTTCGCCACGGGCACCACGCCGGTCGCGGAGGAGGTCTCGCCCTCGACGGCCGGGCGCGTGGCGGCGCTGGTGCTGGTGCTGGTGGGTGTCGCCATGGTGGCCGCGAACGTGGTCACGGCGCGCCGCCGGGTGGTCCGAGGCGAGGGCCTGGGCTGGGTGGGCATGGCCGTGTTCGCCACCGGCCTCTGGGTGTTCACCAGCGCGCCCGGCGCGCCGCCCATCGCGGGGAACCCCGTCCCGTCCTCGACCGAGTCGGTGGAAGCGGGACGCGCGCTCTACCAGCAGCACTGCGCGGTCTGTCACGGCGTGGGCGGCTGGGGTGACGGCCCGCAGGCCGCCTCCCTGGAGTACCCGCCGCTGAACCTGGTGGAGCACGTCCCCTTCCACCCGGACGAAGAACTCTATTCGATGATCACAGACGGCATCCTCTCCCGAGGCATGCCCGCCTGGGCTGACACGCTGACGGACGAGGAGCGCTGGTACCTGGTGAATTTCCTGCGCGTGCTGGCGCGGGAGGGTGCGTTCGCGCCGCATCCGCTGGCCCCACGCTAGCCGCACCGCTTCCGCTCGCGGGGCGCCTCATGCCCCCTCGGGCCAGGCGGGCGGCGAGGACATCGAGGGTGGCGGAGGCGTCCTCGCGCAGGGCGTCCAGCGTGGCGAGGCCGGCTGCCGTGGCGAGGGGATTCCCGGAGAGCGCGCCCGCCTGGGGCGAGCACCACGGGGTCACCGCCCACGGCCCGGTACGCGCGCACCGGCGAGTCCACGCCGCGGGCAGTACGGGCCGAGCCCGCTCCATCGCCCGGCGGGAGCCCTCACGAGGGGCCCTCAGGTCGCGCCGCGCCGGTCATCGCGCGTCCGGGAGGATGTCGAGCAACTCGGTAAGGCCGGCCATGGTGACATCGGGCGGGGCGAGGTGGTCCGGGAACGCGACCTCCTCACGTCGGATCCAGGCCGTGCGAGCGCCGGCGTTCGCGCCGCCCGCCACGTCTGCGTACGGCGAGTCCCCCACGTACAGGACCTCGCCCGGTTCCACGCCGAAGCGGTCCGCCAGCGCCAGGAAGATCGCCCGGTGTGGCTTGTACGCCCGCAGCGACTCGGACGACTGGATGACCGAGAACCGCAGGCGCGCCTGCGAGAGGGCGCTCTGCAGGAAGTCCTCGTCCGCGTTGGAGAGCAGGCCCAGCAGGTACCCCCGCGCCGCGAGGCCCTCCACCGCGTCGTGCGCCTCCTCGTACGCGGGGGCGACCGAGAGCGCCTCGCGGAAGCGGTCCGCCGCGGCGGTGGCGTCGCCCGGCAGCCCGTGGTGGTCGAGCGCGGCCTGGAACTGGCGTCGCCAGATCTCCCACTGCGAGTGCCAGTCCGGGAGCGGCCCATTCAGCGCGCGTTGCGTCGGCCACCCGGCGGGCCCGGTGTCCTCGCGGTCACTCTGGTCCCAGACGTCACCCACTCGGTAGGAGCGCTGCCAGGTGGCAAAGAACTCGTCCAGATCCACCTGGAGGCCTTGATCGGCGAGTGCGGCGGCCACGTCCACGCGGAAGTGCGGCATGCCGTAGTCAAAGAGCGTCCCGTATCCGTCAAAGGCGACGGCCCGGATCTGGGCTGGGTTGAAGTCAGTCACTCATGCCCCCTGGCAAGCACTGGCAGGCTGCGGCAACGTATCGCGCGGGATCATCCCGTCCCTGTGGGCCGCGAGGCGCCTGCCTCCATGTTGTCAGTGTGCGAGGTGTAGTCGGAGCCGTCCGCCCAGCGAGGCGAACACGGGCGTCCTCTACGACCGCACCTGGAGACATCATCTCATCACGACGCGTCCGGTCCTGACGTGTTGGAGGTGGCCGCGCAAGGTTTGGCCCCCGAGCCCACCGTCACACCTCGCGGAGCCAGCGCGCGGCTTCCTTCGCGTGGTAGGTGATGATGATGTCCGCGCCCGCCCGGGCGATCGGGGTGAGCGCCTCCAGCCGTACCACGCGCCTGCCCGCTCGCCCGGGCTCCACGAGGCACGGGTTCGTCTGCTCCTGCGTCAGGCGCTGGTTGGAGGGCGACTTGCCGGCGTCGATCAGCAGTGCGTCCGGCCGCGCACGGTGATGAGGCCGGGGTCGCCCGGCCCGGCGCCGACGAGCCAGACATGGCCCGCCGCCGCCGCGGTCACTGGAGGGCTCCGTAGCGCTCCTCGTAGGCTGCCTTCAGCCGCTCGCCCAGCCCTCGGCCCAGCGCCTCCGCCTCGTCGGTGGGGCTCGTGGCGTCGCCGAAGACGGGCGCGGTGCCCTCGCGGTCGCCGCCCAGCATGCCGCGCACGGTGAGCAGGTCGCGGTCGATCCTGGCGTACGCGCCGACTGCGAGGTCGCACCCGGTGCCCAGCGCCGCCAGCACGCCACGTTCCGCCAGCGCGGCCGCGTGCGAGGGGGCGTCGTCCACGGTGCGCAGCAGCGCGATCGTGGCCTCGTCGTCCGCGCGGCACTCGAGTGCGATCACGCCCTGGCCGGGCGAGGGGAGGAACGCCTCCGCCTCGAACACCTGCGTGACCTCGTCCAAGCGTCCGAGTCGGGCGAGACCGGCAGCGGCGAGGATCACGCCCTCGTACTCGCCGGCGCGCACCCTGGCGATGCAGGTGTCCACGGTGCCTCGGATCTCCGCCGGCACCAGGTCCGGGCGGATCGCGCGCAGGATGGCCACGCGACGGCTGGCGCTGGTGCCCACGCGCGCGCCGGGCGGCAGGTCCGCCAGTCGCGCGCCATCCCGGCCCACGAACACGTCGCGCGGGTCCGCGCGCTCGAGCATGGAGGGGATCACGAGGCCCTCGGCCTGCGCGGTGGGCACGTCCTTCAGCGAGTGCACGGCCACGTCGGCGCGCCCGTCCAGCAGCGCTTCCCGTACGGCGGCGACGAGGACGCCCTGTCCGACCAGGACGCGCAGCGAGGTCTGGCGGTCGACGTCCCCCTGTGTGGTCACCTCCACCACCTCCGTCACCAGGTCCGGGGCGTGCGCGCGCAGGGCGTCCGCGGCCAGGCGGGTCTGCGCCAGCGCCAGGGCGGAACCCCGCGTGGCGAAGCGGAGGGCGGCGGGACGAGGGGTGGCGGTCATTCGTCGAGCGGCGGGTCGAGCCGGAAGATCGCCCGTGCCGCCTCCAGCGTGAAGTTCCGGTCACCGCGTTCGCGCAGGACGTGGATGGGGTCAGCCAAGATCTGCTTCACCACGGCACGGGTCATGTCCTCCGCCAGCGTGGCGATGGCAGGCTGCACCTGGAGGGTGGCCGCGGCGGACACGTGGCTTGCGCACCGCCGCAAGCAGGTCGGCCAGCGCGACCACGTCGTCCGCGTCACGCAGCCAGCGCGCCATGGCCGGGCTGCGTGACGCGGACGACCTGGACGACTGCGACTTCATCCTGCCCTCCCTGGCCAGGAAGGGTTCGCTCCAGGAAGAACGGGTAGTAGCCCACGCACACGCCCCCAGGGTTCGGCCTTGTCGAGTGTGTGACCGGGAACGTTACGAATGCCCCCCCGGTCGTCTGGCGTACTGTCGGCCCGGCCTACTGATCGTAGACCGCCGTGAGCGACAGCAAGACGCGGTCCGCCAGGCCGGCGATCTGCTCGCGGGCCGTGGCAGCTTCCTCCGCGGACATGCGGTTGCGCTCCGCGAGTTGCTTCGCGGTCTCGTCCAGCGAGCGCCGGAAGAACGTGAACGCCTGCATGGCCTGGGAGAGCGGCATGCCGCGCCGCAGCAACTCTTCGCCGTACGCCTCGCCGATCTCGCTGACCTCCTCCTCCAGGTCGGAGCGGCGCGCGCGCTTGGCGAGGTAGTCGTCCACGATCTCCACCAGGCGGCGGCCCAGCGGACGCAGGGCGTCGCGCTCTTCGCTGTCGATGCCCTGGTACCAGCGGGCGTCCGCCTTATTGGAGTGCAACTGGCGGCGGATGCGGGAGACGGCGGCGGTTTCCAGCGACCGATCCGGGTGGCGGCCGCCGCTCTGCACCAACTGCAGCAGTTCGGCCTCGTCGAAGCGGCGGTGGCCGCCGGGGGTGCGGAACACCTGGATCTCGCCGGAGTCCGCCCAGCGTCGCACCGTGGACTCGTTCACGCCGAGGATCTCGCAGGCGCGGGCCAGGCTCACCCAGCGGGAGCGCCGACGACCGCCCTGGCCATTGGGGCCCTGGTTGTTGGGGGTTTCTGTAGCCATGGGGGCATTCTCGCCTGACAGGATTACGGAAGAATCTACCGATTCACTCCGGTGTGGCAGGAGATTTAGCACTTTAGGCCGTACCGTCAGATTCTGCAATAACACTGACATGTTTCCCCCTACCCATCGAGGCCGACAAGTGCTGCCACCTCCCCCAGCGCCAGGCGCCGGCACGTGAACATCGGCGTGTCGAAGAGCGTGCAGGACGAGGATTCCGGGATCTTTCGCTGTGCCTCTGTCCGTCGTTGGCTTGCAGAGGCTTCGCCAGCGAGGCGATTAGAGGCCGCGCGTGACTGAACGGTCGCCGAAGCGGGCGCGCAGACCGTCGATCGCGCGGTCCAATTCCTCGTCACGGAGCACCCGCGGCCGGGCTGAGCCGTCCGCGGCAGTGGCGCCCGCTACCCCGCTGCCGAGGTCGTCCAGGCTCAATTGCACCTGATCCTCCACGAGGTTGGAGACGGCCACGCCCAGCAGCCGCACGGGCCGCAGGCCCTCCGTGCGCACCACCTCGTCCAGCAGGTCACGCGCCGTCTCCACGATGGCGGCGGTGGCCTGCACCGGGCGGTCCAGGGTGCGGCTGCGGGAGAGCGTGGTGAAGTCCGACCAGCGCACCTTGATCGAGACGGTGCGGGCGCGCCGCCCCTGTCTGCGCAGGTCGCCGCCCACGCGGTCCGCGTGCTGCTGCAAGACGCGCCGCAACTCCTCGACCTCTGTCACGTCCTGGCCGAACGTGTTCTCACGCGAGATCTGGCGGTGCTCCCGACCGCCGGCGCGCACGGGGGTGTGGTCAATGCCGCGCGCGTGTTGTGCCAGCGCCTCCCCGGCCTTCCCGAACTGCGCGGCGAGCCACCGCGCATCCAGGTCCGCCGCGTCGCCGATGGTGCGCACGCCCACCGCCTGCAACGCCTCCCCGAGACGAGGCCCCACGAGCGGCAGGTCTCGGATCGGGAGGGGCGCGAGGAAGGCGGCGTCCTGGCCCACGGGCACCTCAAGCAGGCCGTCCGGCTTCGCACGGTCTGAGCCCACCTTGGCCACCGTGCGCGACCCCGCGATGCAGGCGGACACGACGAGGCCGAGTTCCTCGCGCACGCGGCGGCGCACGTCCTGGGCCGCCGCGTAGGCGCCGCCCACCTCCGGGCCAGTGCCCGTCAGGTCCACGTAGGCCTCGTCCACGCCCACCGACTCCACCACGGGGGAGGTCTGGTTCAGGATGTCGTGGAACTGGCGGGAGTACTTGCCGTACACGTCATGGCCGGACATGACCACCACCGCCTGCGGGCAGAGGCGCAGCGCCTGCGCCATGGGCTGGGCCGAGTGACAGCCAAACTTGCGCGCCTCGTACGAGGCGCTGGCCACCACGCCTCGCGCGCCGGCGTGGCCGACCAGGACGGGCTTGCCGATCAGGCTGGGATCCAGCGCGCGCTCCACCGCCACGAAGAACGAGTCCAGGTCGAAGTGCGCGATGCGTCGCGGCCGTCTCGGTTCCCGCGGTTGGAGGGCGGACCGGAGGTGCGAGGGCTCGCGCGGGGTGTGGGCGCTCATCGTGGTCGTTCGCGTTCTCGGGGATGGAGACGGGGGACTGCGTCGCGGATACACGCTAGAACGTGCGTTCTGGCGGGTCAAGGTCGGTCCGCTCGCTCGACCTCGCAGCCCGCTGGCCGCACGCTCCGGGCGTTCGTGAACTTGCGTAGATGCTCGCGATCAAGAGCCTGGCCTTCCGCTTCTACCGGCTGCTCTCCCGTGCCCCTGGGACGCGCTACGCACCCAGGCCGCCCAGGTTCTTCAACTCTACGCGCGAGCGCAGGCCGCTCTTGGTGAGGATGTTGTGCATGTGCGTGGTGACCGTGCGCCGCTGGATGCCGAGCGTGACCGCGATCTCCGCGTCCGTCATGCCCTGGGCCGCCAGTCGCGCGACCTCCCGTTCGCGCTCGGAGAGTTCGCTCGTGGAGCGCAGGCGCGGCGGCCGGCGGCCGATGCGGGTGTAGAGGGCGCGGATGTCGCGTAGCGAGGCGAGCCCGCCCGCTGCCGCGAACTGGTGCGCCTCCTCCAGCGCCGGCAGCACGGCGTCCGGTTCGCCGGCCTGGATGCCCGCCTCCGCGAGCGCGCGCAGGGCCCGTGCCCGACGCCACGCGTAGCCAATCTCGCCGAAGGCGTCGGCGGCGCGTCCGAGGCGCTCGATGGCCTCTGGGAGCGCGCCCTGGGCGAGGGCGGCGCGGCCGGCGCCGGCCTCCATCTCCGCGAGCGCCAGCGGGAACGGCTCGGCGTCGTCCGCCAGCGCCAGCAGGTCTTCGCTCGCCCGCTGGGCCGCGGCGGGATCGCGCATGCGGAGGGCCGCCTCGATCTGCCAGGGGATCAGTTCGCAGCGCAGGAAGCGCCGGCGGCCCGTGATCTCCTTGAAGAGCCTCGTGACCGTGCTCACCGCCTCGTACGCGGCGCGCGGGTCTCCTGCGGCGAAGGCCTCCGCCGTGGCGGCCATTACCTCCGCGTTCAGCGCGTAGCCCTGGTCCAGGGGCTCGCGGCCATGCCAGAACTGCAGCACCTCCGGCCGCCCCTCAGGGGAGCGCCCGCGCACGGCGTCGATGGTGCGGAGCAGCGCGTGCGACCGAGGCAGCGCGCGCATGCGGTGCAGGGTGCTGTCCAGGTGCATGGCGCTCAGCGCCAGGCGTTCCGTGCCGTCCAGGTCGCCCATCTCGCCCAGGGCGTTGGCCAGGCGGCTGCTGGTCCAGGAGACCGTGGGGAAGTCGTCCGTGGCCTCCGCCTGGCGGATGGCGCGACGCAGCCACGGGACGCCTCGGTGCAGCGAGTGCAGGTCCACGAGCGTGCTGCCGAGCGCGGAGTAGACGCGGGCCACGGTGGCGGGATTGCCGGACTGGCGGGCGAGCGTGAGCGCCTGCCGGTTCGCCTCCAGTGCGGCCTGGGGCTGCCCGTCCGTGAGGAGGATGCTGTGCAGGCTGAGCAGGGCGCGCGCCGCCAGGTGCGGGTCGCCGGCCTCGGACGCCTCGCGGAAGGCCTGCTCCGCCTGCTCCGTGGCCTGCTGGGTGCGGCCCAGCGTCTGCAGGACGCGGGCCGCCTCCACGCGGGCGACGGTGACCTCCGGGTCACGCTCGGGGTTGTCGCGGGAGACCAGGCGTTCGTAGATTACCCAGGCGTCGTCGTCCTGGCCCAGCGCCACCCGGTCCCTGGCGCGCCGCATCTCCGCGCGGGCCGCGTTGCTCGGGCCGAACTCGCGCGGCGGGCGGCTGAGCACCGCCTTCGCCGCGTCCCACTCCCCGCTGCGCGACAGCGTCTCCGCCAGCAGCGCGGAGAGGCTGGCCGGGAGGAGTGACCCGCCCTCCGTCTCCGGCGTGCCGCCCAGCAGACGGTCCAGCGCCTGCAGGCGTTCGCGCGCGTCCGCGAAGCGTCCGCGCTCCACCAGCAGGCGCGCGGCGCTGCCCACCATCGCGGCACGGTCGCCGTGCATGGAGAGCGCGCCCGCCAGCGAGTGGCGCGCCAGCGCCAGGGTCTCTTCTTCCGTGAGCGAGCCGCGCGACTGGAGGCGGCCCTCCAGCACCTGTGCGGAGAGGCGATGCAGGCGCCGGCGGGCGAGCGCGGAGACCTGGCCGATCAGCGCGCTGCCCACGAGCGCGCTGGCCAGTTCCACGCTCACGTCGCCCTCGTGCGGGCTGGACTCGCGCACCAGGCCAGCGCGGGCGAGCAGGTCCGTGGCGTCCTCCACTTCCAGCGCCGGGAGGCCGCTGAGCGTCTCGATCACGTCCAGGGTGGCGGGGAAGCCCCACACCGCCAGCGACGTGGCCACCGCCTCCACGTGCGCCTGCCGCTCCTCCGGCATCGCCCGCAGCGCCGCGGCGGTGCGGGCGCGCACGGACTCCGGCGCGGCGAGCGCCTGCGGGCGGCGGCTGCCCGCCAGCACCTCCGAGCGCTCGCGCGGCTCCAGGCCCGCGATCACGTCCAGCGTGTCGCGCGCGTCGTCCAGGCGGCCCTCCGTGAGTTGGGCGAACTCGCGGGCGAAACGGCTGCCGGCGGCGCCGGTGCCCAGTTCGGCCTCCAGCAGCCCGCTCACCTCCTCCGGCGACAGCGGCGCCAGTTCCACCACGCGACATCGCCCGCCGTGCGCCGCCCGCTGGGCAAGGCTGCCCAGGTCCACGGTGGCCTGGCCATCCACGCGCCTCGTGGCCACGGTGGCCACGAGCAGCAGGCGCCCGTCCGGGGGCGAGCAGAGCAGGTCCTCCAGGATGGCGGCGTCGTCCTCCGGCAGTTCCTCCAGGCCATAGACCAGCACCAGCAGGGGGCCGGTGAGCGACCGGAAGGCGCGGCGCAGGTGGCGCGAGAGCGTGGCCGGTTCGGCGGTGTCCAGTTCGCCGGCGCCCAGCGACTCACCGAGGGCGACCGCGGAGAGGAGCCGCGGCCGCCCCGGCGCCACCCAGAGCGAGACCGTGGGGATGGCGGCCGCGCGCGCCCGCCGCTCCAGCGACTCGATGACCGCGTGCTGCCCTCCGCCCGGCGGGCCGCCCACGAGCACGGCAGCGCCGCCGTCCGAGGCCCCCCACCAGCGGTCGAGGGCATGGTCGATGTCCTCCAGACGGAGAGGTTCGCCTACGTAAGGTCTGATCATGCTACGTATTCAATCACGCTTTGCATACGCTGGATACGTATTCTGACGCCCCAACCTCGTACCTAAGATGCGGCCACTGAGCGGGTCGAGCAGATCGCGGGGGGCGCGGTCTGCTCGGCCGGCTCGGTACCTCCTCTGCAGTCAGCGGCCCGGTCCCGAACACCTGGCCCCAGAACGCGCGCCTCGGCTGGCCGTTTCGCCCTCTGTGCGGCCGCCGGGCGAGTGTGACCCGGAAGGGAGCGGCGCCCCGCCGCTCCCTTCCTCGATCTCCGAGTCTTCGGTCCCGCGCGAAGCCGTCGAGGCGCTGAGGGCAGGCGCGCTACGGGCGCATCCCTCGGTACTTGGGGCCCAGCGGGTGTGTCTCCAGGACGCGGTAGGCGTCGTGCGTCCAGGCCACCAGCAGCGGGCGCGTGTCCCGCGGGTCCACGATCTCCTCGATGTTGAACGCCTCCGCGGTGCGGAAGGGGGAGCGCATGGCGTTGAACTTCGCTTCCAACTCCGCGCGGTAGGCGTCCGGATCCTCGGCGGCCTCGATGTCGCGGCGGTAGGCGGCCTGCACGCCGCCTTCGATGGGCAGCGACCCCCAGTCGCCGGAGGGCCAGGCGATGCGGTAGTTCCAGCGGTCCTGGTTCTGGTGTGCCGCCCCGGCGACGCCGTACGCGCGGCGGATGATGACCGAGGCCCATGGCACGGTGGCCTGGTTTACGGCCGCCATGGCGCGCACCCCCCACTTGATGGTGCCCGCCTCCTCCGCTGCGATGCCGATCATGAAACCTGGCTGGTCCACCAGGTTCACCACCGGCAGGTTGAAGGTGTCCGCCAGGTCCACGAACTTCGCCATCTTGATGGATCCGTCCGCGTCCAGGGAGCCGCCGACCGCCATCGGGTCGTTGGCCAGGATGGCCACGGGGTAGCCGTCCAGCCGGCCGAGCATGGTGATGACCGCGCGTCCGAAGTAGCGCCCGACCTCGAACAGGGAGCCGCGGTCGAAGATGTGCTCCAGCAGCCTGCGGGCGTTGTGCGGCCGGCGGCGGTCACGGGGAATGACCGACAGCAATTCCTCGTCACGGCGGTCCGGGGCGTCCTGCACGGGGCCGCGCTCTGGAAGGCGCCAGGTGTTGTCCGGGAGGTAGGAGAGGAAGGCACGGATCTGGCGGAAGGCGTCCGCCTCGTCCTCCGCCTCGTTGTCGCAGACGCCGGACTTGCGCGCGTGGATCTGCGCGCCGCCTAACTCCTCCTTCTCCACCTTCACGCCAATGCCGCGCTCCACCACCGGCGGCCCGGCGGTGAACACCTGCCCCGTGCCACGAATGATCACCGAGAAGTGCGAGGCGGCCACGCGCGCCGCGCCGATCCCCGCCACGGAGCCCATGGCGGCGGCGATCACCGGCACTTCCGCCATCATGGAGGTGATGCCCTCCCAACTGGAACCGGGCACGTAGGTGCGGCCGATGTTGTCGATGGTGCGGACGGAGCCCCCGCCCCCGGTGCCGTCCACCAGGCGGACCATGGGCAGGCGCATCTCTCGCGCCATGCGCTCGGCATGGCCGCTCTTGCCGCCCACCGCACCGTCCGCAGCGCCGCCTCGCACGGTGAAGTCGTCGCCGCCCACCACCACTCGACGCCCATCCAGCGTGGCCAGGCCCATCACGTAGTTCGAGGGGATGAACGACTTCAGTTCGTCACCCTCGTACTCCGCGCGTCCGGCCAGCACCCCGCGCTCCCGGAACGAGCCCGCGTCCACGAGCGCTTCGATGCGGTCACGGATGGTGAGTTTGCCCTGTGACTGGTGGCGCTCCACGCGCTCCTGGCCGCCCAGTTGGTAGGCAAGTTGCTTGCGCCGCTCGATCTCGTCGACTTCCGGCTGCCAGGTCATGTACGTCCTCCGGCTGTGGGGCTGTGGGGCTGCGAGGCGGTGGGGACGAGGCGGGCGTCAGTCGCCCAGGCGCAGCAGCAGCGCGCCCTCGTCCACGAACTGGCCCTGCTCCACTGCGATGTGCTGCACGGCGCCGGCGGCGGGCGACAGCACCGGCGTGAGCATCTTCATGGACTCCAGCACCAGGAGTTCGTCCTCCGCGCTCACCCGGTCGCCCACGCTGACGCGGATCTCCGCGATCACTCCCGGCCACTCCGCCCTGACCTCCATGCCGACTCCCCCTCACTGGCCCCCGTAGTCCGCGCGAGTATAGCCGCGCGCCCCAGCGAACACGGCCGTGCTACCGGCCACTACGATGCGCCCGCGGGAGCCTGCCATGCGAGTGTTGGAGATCAGCGACACGGAGGGGGCCGCGGCGTTTGCGGGCCGCCTCTTCGCGCGCTGGGGCGCCCACCTGGCCGCTGACCACGGCGGCGAGGTCGTCCGCGTCGAGTCCCCCGCGCGCGGGCCGGTGCGGGCGGCGGCGGAGATCGCGTACCACGGCGGTAAGCGGCGCTGGTCGCTGGACTGGCGCACCGAGGGTGGCCGCGAGGCCCTGCGTGACGTGGCGGCCGGCGCCGAGGTGATCGTCTCCGACCTCAGTCCGCGCGACCTGGACGCTATCGGCTTCGACGCGCTGGGCGGCGAGGCGACGCGGGTGCGCGTGGCGGTGACGCCCTATGGCCGCACCGGCCCCTACCGCGACCACGAGGCCACCGCCGCCACACTGATGGCGCACGGCGGCTACACCTGGCTCTCCGGCGACCCCGGCCGCGCTCCGCTGACCGTGCCCGGCGCCTACCCGTACGCACAGGCCGGAACGCTCGCGTACCTCGTCGCCCTCGCCTCGGCGCTGCGAGGTGCGAGGACGGTGACGGTGGACATCTCCGTGCTGGAGACGCTGTCCACGCTGCACCAGTTCACCGACGTGATGTGGGACCACGGCCAGGTGCGGTCACGGCACGGCAACCGCTGGGAGAACCTGGCGCCCACCACCATGCTCCCCTGCGCCGACGGCTGGGTGGCCATGAACGTCCTCCAGCAATTCTGGCCCTCGTTCGCCCTCTGGATGGACAGCCTGGGGAGTGGGCTGGGAGCGGGCGGCGGGCTGGAATCGGACGAGCGGCTCGCCCTCAACGCCGGGCGCATGGTGCACCGCGACGAACTGGAGCAGGCCATTACCCGCCGGTTCCAGGCGCACACCGGGGCGGACCTGTTCCGCTCGGGGCAGGAGGTCTGGCGCGTGCCCGTGGGCCGGGTGCAGACGCTCGGCGAGGCGCTGGAGGATCCCCAACTGGCCGCGCGGGGCTTCTGGCGGCCCGTGGAGGGGCTCGGCCGGACGGTCGTGACGCCGGGCTCGGCGTTCCAGTTCGCGGGCGCCCCGCCGCCGCCCGAGCAGGCGCCCATCCCGCCGGCGCGCGAGACGCCTCGATGGGAGCGTCCTGCCGAGGCCGCCCGGGGGGATGCGCCCAGCGACCGTCCGCTGGTGGGCGTGCGCGTGCTGGACTTCACGCGCATCTGGTCCGGCCCGCTTGCCACGCGCTTCCTGGCGGACCTGGGCGCCGAGGTGATCAAGGTGGAGGCGCCCACCGGACGCGGGCCCGCCTCGGTGCCGGCGGGGAGCCCCGGGTACTACCCGGACGGTGACCCCGGCGAGCGCCCCTACAACCGGCAAGGACTGGTCAACAAGTTCAACCGCAACAAGCAGAGCCTGGCGGTGGACCTCAAGACCGAGGAGGGGCGCGAGGTGGTGCTGCGCCTGGTGGACCGCAGCGACGTGGTGGTGGAGAACTTCAGCGCCCGCGCCATGCCCTCGCTGGGGCTCGGGCACGAAGTGCTGTGGGCGCGCAACCCGCGGCTGGTCTACGTGGCGATGCCGGCCTTCGGCCTGGGCGGGCCGTACCGGGAGTACGTGGGGCTGGGGCCCAGCATCGAGCCGCTGTCCGGCCTCACGGCGCTCATGGGCTACGGTCCCCACGAGCCGAGGGTGACGGCGCAGGCCATCACGGATGCGGCCGCCGGCGTCACTGCGGCCGCAGCCATCCTCACCGCGCTCTGGCGGCGCGACCAGGGCGGCGGGGGCGCGCTGGTGGACCTCGCCCAGTCCGAGGCGATGGCGGCCTACCTGGCGGAGGAGTTCGTGGAGCGCCAGTTGTCCGGCCGCGAGCCGGAGCGACTCGGCAACGCCTCGCCGCACTTCGCGCCGCAGGGCGTGTACCGCTGCGCCGGCGACGACCGCTGGATCTCGCTCGGCGCACCGGACGAGGAGACGTGGCTGGCCCTGGCCCGCACCGCCGCGTGCGGGTGGGAGGCCGACCCTCGATTCGCCTCGGCAGAGGCGCGCCTGCATCACCGGGGCGCCCTCGACGCGGCGGTCGAGGCGTGGACGGTGGGCGAGCAGCGCGACGCGCTGGCGCTGCGCCTGCGGGAGGCCGGGGTGCCAGCGGCGCCCGTGCGCACGCCGCCGGACTGGCTGGCCGATCCGGCGCTCCTCGCGGCGGGCTACTTCGCCCGCCTGTCCGCCCTGGACGTGGGGGAGTACCGCACGGACGGGTTGCCCGTGCGCTTCGACGGGCGCCGGGACTACTCGTGGTGGCGTGGCGCCGTGGGCCTGGGCGAGGACAACGAGGCCGTACTGCGCCTGGCGGGGTACGAGGCAGGTGAGATCGCCTCGATGGTGGCACGCGGCGTGGTGATGGAGCGCCCGCCGGCGTGAGGGCGCGGCGGGCCGGGGGCTAGCGCGGCGGGGCTACATTGGCCCCGCCGATCGGGGGACTGGCGACGGCGAGGGGGCACGCATGGCGGACGTGATCGGACGGCGCGTCGAGGAACTCGACACGCCGGTGCTCTGGGTGGACCTGGACGCCCTGGACCACAACGTCGCCACGATGGTGCGCGTCACGGGCGAGCATGGGGTGGACTGGCGCCCCCACGTGAAGGCCAGCAAGGCGCCCGCCCTTGCGAGGCGGCTCGTCGAGGCCGGCGCGGTGGGCATCACCTGCGCCAAGGTCGGCGAGGCCGAGGTCATGGCGCAGGGCGGCGTGGCGGACATCCTCGTCGCCAACGAGGTGGTGGGCCCGCAGAAGATCGCGCGCCTCGTGGCCCTCGCCGCGCGCGTCACGCTCTGCGTGGCCGTGGACGACGAGGCGAACCTGCGCCAGATCTCAGACGCGGCCAGCGCCGCCGGGGTGAACGTGGACGTGCTGGTGGACGTGAACGTGGGCGCGGACCGCTGCGGCGTGACGCCGGAGGCCGCGCCCGCCCTCGCACGCCTCGTGCTGGACCTGCCCGGCGTGAGCCTGCGTGGCCTGATGGGCTACGAGGGCCACGTGATGGGCATGCAGGCGGAGGACAAGGAGGCGGAGTCCGGCAAGGCCGCGGACGTCCTCCACCAGGCGATCGCGGCACTACGCGCAGAGGGCATCGAGCCGCGCGTGGTCAGCGGCGGCGGCACCGGGAACTACTGGATCGCAAGCGCGCTCGGCGCCCTGACGGAGATGCAGGCTGGCGGCGGCGTGCTCATGGACCTGACCTACGGGGAGCGGATGAAGGTGCCCGGCCACCGACAGGCGTTGCACCTCACCGCGCAGGTCGTCTCGACGAAGACTCCCGGCCGTGCGATCGCGGACGCGGGCTGGAAGGCCATGGGGATGCACACCGGCCTCCCTGCCGTGGTCTCGCCTCCGGGCCTGTCCGTCCGAGGGCTGAACGCGGAGCACACGATCCTGGACCGGACAGACGAGTCACCGGTGGAGCCGGGCCAACGGGTCACGCTGGTGCCGCACTACTCCGACTCCACGGTGCTGCTGCACCGCCAGATGTACGCCGTGCGAGACGGCCGTGTGGAAGAGGCGTGGCCCATCGCCGCGGCCGGAATGCTCCAGTAACGAGACGTCGAGGGGGGATCGCATGCCCGAGCAGTACGACCTGATCATCCGCGGTGGCGCCGTGCTGGACGGGAGCGGTGCGCCCGGCGTGCGCGCTGACCTGGCCGTGCGCGGGGACCGCATCGTGACCGTGGGCGAGGTGCCGGCGGACGCCGTGGCGGGGGAGACGGTGGACGCGCAGGGCCTGGTGGTGGCCCCCGGGTTCATCGACGTCCACGCGCATGACGACACACTGGTGCTCGTGGAGCCGGACTCCGAGGGCAAGGTGATGCAGGGCGTCACCACCGTGGTCAACGGCAACTGCGGCGCGGGCGTGGTGCCGTATCGCTCCAGCCGCCGCGCGCAGGAGGCAGGCGCCGACCTCCCCACGTGGGACTCGTACCCCGGCTACCTCGAGGCGATCGCATCGCACCCGCCCTCGATCAACGTCGCCACGCTCGTGGGGTTCGGGACGATGCGGGCCGGCGCGCTCGGCGGTGCGCTGCCGTCGTTCGGAACCACGCCGGCTTCCTCCGGCGTGCTCGGCGCGGACGTAGAGCGCCCCGCCACGGCGGAAGAGGTCACGCGCATGCAGGCCTGGCTGCGCGAGGGCCTGGAGGCGGGGGCGGTGGGCATGTCCACCGGCCTCATCTACGAGCCGGACCGCTACGCCTCCACGGACGAGATCGTGGAGGTCGCTCGGCCGCTGGCGGACTTCGGCGCGCTCTACGCCTCGCACGTGCGGGGCGAGGGGGCGACGTTGTTGGACGCGCACGCGGAGGCGATGGAGATCGGACGGCGCGTGGGCGTGCCCGTGCAGATCTCGCACCACAAGGCCAGCGGCCGCGCCTTCTGGGGCCGGGTGCGCGACTCGATCCGCCAGATCGAGGAGGCCCGCGCACGCGGCGAGCAGGTGACCACGGATCAGTACCCGTACACCGCCGGGAGCACTCGGCTTGCGGCGCTGCTGCTGAACGGACGCATTGGCGACTCCACCGCGGATGGGCTCCGAGGCGAGGATGTGCTGCTGGCGTCCGTGCCGGAGCGGCCGGACTGGGAGGGCAAGTCCGTGGCCGACCTGGCGGACGAGTGGGACGTGCCCCCGAAGCAGGCCGCCGAACGCGTGGTGGAGGAGGGCGGCCGCGCGACCATCGTGGTGCAGTTCGCCATGGACGAAGCGGACGTGCGCACGGTGCTGTCGCACGAGACCACGATGGTCGGCACGGACGGCCTGGGCTTCGGCTCGCGACCGCACCCCCGGCACTACGGCACGTACCCGCGCATCCTGGGCAAGTACGTGCGCGAGGAGGGCGTGATCACGCTGGAGAACGCCGTCTGGAAGATGAGCGGCTTCCCGGCCACCAAGTTCAACCTGGCTGGCCGCGGCTTCGTGCGCGAGGGGCACATCGCCGACCTCGTGCTGTTCGACCCGGAGACCGTGATCGACGTGGCCACGTACGAGGACTCGCGCCGCGCGCCGCTGGGGATGCCGTGGGTGTTCGTGAATGGCACGGCCGTCGTCCGCGAGGGCGCGCACACGCACGAGCGTGCGGGGCGGCCGGTGCGTCGAGGCGTAGACGCATAGGTGGTTCGAGGCCAACGAAGGGCGGGGAGATGACCGGGCAGGCGAGCAACTCGGACGAGGTATTCGACGTGGTGGTGCTGGGGGCTGGCTCGGCGGGGGCGGTGGTGGCAGCACGGGCCTCCGAGGACCCGAACCTCTCCGTCCTCGTGGTGGACGCGGGGCCGGACTACGACCGCATCCGGGACACGCCGTACGACCTGGTGAACTCCTACCACAACTCCGTGGCCGACCATGACTGGAAGCACTCCTACCAGCCCACTGCCGAGGCGCCCTCCACGGCGTTTCCTCGCGGCCGCGTGACGGGGGGCTCCTCCGCCGTGAACACCGCCATCGCGCTGCGCGGGGTGCCGGAGGACTATGACGGCTGGGCGGAGCAGGGGAACACGGAGTGGGCGTGGGAGAAGGTGCTGACGGCATTCAAGCGCCTGGAACGCGACCTGGACTACCCGGACGCGCCGCACCACGGCGATGCCGGCCCCATCCTGATCCGACGCTACCCGCAGGACGAACTGACCGAGACGCACCAGGCCTGGATGCAGACTGCGGAGAACCTCGGGTTTCCCCGGCTCGACGATCAGAACGCGCCGGAGGGCTCCGGCTACGGCCCGCAGCCCATGAACAAACTCGCGCGCCTGCGCGTCTCCACGGCCATCGGCTACCTCGCCCCTGCGCGCATCCGCCCCAACCTCGCCGTCCGAGGCGACACGCACGTGCGGCGGCTGGTGGTGGAGGGCGGCCGCGTGGTGGCGGCGGAGGTGGAGGCCGTGGGCCCGGACGGCCCCACCGGGCAGGTCTCGCTGATCCGGGGCCGCCTCTTCGTCCTCTCGGCCGGCGCGATCCAGACGCCGCCGGTGCTGCTGCGCTCCGGCATCGGCCCGCGGCGCGAACTCGAGCGGCTGGGCGTGCCACTGGTGGCGGACGTGCCGGGGGTGGGCGAGAACCTGTGCGACCACCCGGCCATCGGTGTGATCTGCGAGTTGAAGGACCCCTCGTTGGCCAGTGCTACCATGCCGCTGATCCAGACGATCATGCGCTACACCGCGCCGGGCTCGGAGCACCGCAACGACCTCCAGGTGGAGTTGATCACCTGGGTGCAGCGCGAAGGGCGCGAGGGCGCCATCTCCATCTCCGCCGTCCTGGAGCAGTCCTACGGCCGAGGATACGTGCGCTTGCCCTCCGCAGACCCACATGCGCAGCCCGTGGTGGAACAGCACTTCTGCGAGGACGACCGCGACACGGCGCGCCTGGTGGCGAACGTCCGCGACTGCTTCGCGTTCGCGGAGGCCAGGCCGCTTGCGGACTACATCGAACGCGTCACGTTCCCGGACCCTACGCGCGGCCTGGACGACGAGTCGCTGACGCGGCTGGTGCGTCGCTTTGCGCGGAGCGGCTACCACCCGTGCGGGACGGCCAAGATGGGGCCGGCGGAGGATCCCATGGCCGTGGTGGACCAGTACGGGCGCGCCCATGCGGTGGCTGGCCTGGTGGTCGCGGACGCCTCGATCATGCCGGAAGTGCCTCGGGCGAACACCAACCTCACCTCGATCATGATCGGCGAGCGCATCGGCGAATGGATCCGTACGCGCAAAGGCGACTACGGGTTGTAGTTGGCGTCGTCCGAGGTCGGCGTCAGGTGAGGGCGCCGGCCGCTGCGTACTCCGCGACCTCCTCGGCGGTCAGGCCGACCATCTCGCGCAGCACCAGGTCCGTGTGCTCGCCCAGCGTGGGCGCGGCGCGGTGCAGCGTGACGCGCTTCGCGGAGAAGCGCGTGGGCAGGCCGTCGTACAGGACGCGCCCCATCTCCGCATGGTCGAGTGGCACGAAGAAGCCTCGGTGCGCCAGTTGCGGGTCGCGGTGCAGGTCGCTCATGCGCTGCGCCACCGCTGCGGGCACCCCCTCCCGTACCAGCCGCGCCTCCAGCACAAATGGGTCCTGCCGCGCCATCCACGCTGCGAGGGTTGCGTGGATCTCCTCCGCGTGGGCCTGACGCGCCGCCAGCCCTTCGAAGCGCGCGTCCGCGAAGTCTCCCAGCGGCGCGACGCGCCGGAGGGCGCGCCACTGCTCCGGCGTCTCCACGGCCAGCGCCAGGTAGCGCTCGGCGCCCGCGGTGCGGTAGACGCCGTGCGGGCTGGCCTCTGCCGCCGCATGGCCGCCGTGCCCGGCCGCCTCCGCTGTACGCCCGTTGCGGAGTTCGTCCAGGAGCAGCGGGGCCACGAACTGCAGGGCGGCCTCCACCTGAGAGAGGTCGATGTGCTGGCCTTGGCCGCTGCGGCGGCGCTCGTAGAGTGCTGCGGCGATGGCGGCAGCGCCGAACTTGGGCGTGATCACGTCCGTGTAGGGGCCGTGGGGGCCGGAGGGTGGGCGGTCCGGCCAGCCGGTGATGGCGTGGAGGCCGGAGAGCGCCGCGCCGTGTTGTCCGTACCCGCCGTAGCGCGCCCGCGGGCCGTCCTGTCCCAACAGGCAGGTGCTGAGCATGATCAGGTCGTCCCGGTCGCGGGTGACCGTCTCGTAGTCCAGCCCGAAGCGGGCCATGGTGCCGGGTGTGAAGGACTCCACCACCACGTCCGCCCAGTCCACCAGGCGACGGGCGACCTCGCGGCCCTCGGGGGCGCCGAGGTTGACGGCCACGCCGTACTTCGAGGAGTTGACGTTGGCGGTCCACTGGCTGCGGTTCAGGCCGGGGACGCCGTCCAGGAAGGGCGGCAGGCTGCGCAGCAGATCCGGCCGCGTGGCGGACTCCACGCGCACCACCGTGGCGCCGTGGTCAGCCAGCGCCTTCGCCGTCATCGGCCCCGCCCCCACCCACGAGAAGTCCACGATGCGCACTCCCGCGAACGACTCGCCAAGGCGGTCGCCGGCACGAGGTGACGCCTCGGCCACGGCGGGGGGCGCTGGTGGCTCGCGCAGCCAGCGCGCCTCGGTCCCCTGGCCGCCCTCGCCCAGGGCGGGCGCAGGCGTGCCGAGGCGTGCCGGAGTGCGCGAAAGGCGCACGCCGGGGCCGGGATAGGGCTCGTCCGGCGCGCCGCCCTCGGCGGGCTGCCAGAAGCCGCGCGCCTGGAACTGGTCGTCCTGCACGATGTCGCGCGTGGTCTGCACCGGAGCGAGCCGCAGGTCCACAGAGACGGCCCAGTCCAGCAGTTCGCGCTTGGTATGCGTGGCGAAGAAGCGCCCGAGCGCTTCCTGCGCGGCGTCCAGCGTCGCTTGCGGCACGCGTCCGGCCTGGAGGAGGGCGGGCCACTGTTCCCAGGGCACCTCGGCGAGGGCGGGGGGCGGCTCCGTCCCCGCGAGCACGCTGGGCATGAGGCCGCCCAGCGGCTCCCGGGTGAGCGTGACGATCACGTAGCCGTCGCGGCAGCGGGCCATGGTGCGCTCGTGGCGGCCCGGAACCTGCGCGCGGTCATCTCCGCCGCCGGGCGGGTCCGTGCCGGTCATGGTGACGTAGGCGGGCTGGTCCATCAGCGTCCACACCATGACGTCCTGCATCGACAGATCCAGGTGCTGGCCCAGCCCCGAGCGGTCACGCTCGTTTAGGGCGGTGACGGCGTCCGCGGCGGCCTGCGCCCCGGCGTGGAACAGCGCATTCGGAAAGCCGAGGGGCACTGGCGGCCGGTCGCGGTCGCCCTGCACGCTCAGGCGGCCGCCCGCCGCCTCCACCACCACATCCACCGCGGGCCAGCCAGCCTTCGGGCCGTCCTGCCCATACGGGCTGATCGAGACGTACACGAGGCGCGGGTTGCGCTCGGCAAGCGCGGCCGGCCCCAGGCCCAGCGCGTCCATGGCGCCCGGCCCAGCGTCCTCGATCAGCACGTCGGCCGCCGCCGCGAGTGCACCCAGGCGCTCGCGGTCGTCCTCGAGGTGGAGGTCCAGCACAAGGCTGCGTTTGCCAAGGCCGAGCGCGGCCCAGTAGAGCGACGCCCGGGCGTCGCCCCGGCCCGGACGCTCGTCGAACGGTGGCATGCGGCGGGCGGCGGCGCCCCCGGGCGGCTCCACCTTCAGGACGTCCGCGCCCAGGTCCGCGAGCATGCGCCCGGCCATCTCCGTCCCGCGCTCGGCGAGGTCCAGCACGCGGACGCCGTGGAGGGGGCCGCGCTCGGAGCGGTCGGGCGGTGCATCGCTCATGCGGCGGTTATACACGCCGCGGGCCGTGTGCGGACGGCGTCCGCGTTTGCCTCCGCGTCAGGAGACGGTGATAGTGCCTGAATGCGCTTCCGTGCCATCTCGCTGAAGTGGCAGACCCTGATCGCCGTGGGGTTTGGCACCTTCATGGCGACCATGGACTTTTCGATCGTCAACGTGGCGCTGCCCACCTTCTCGGACAAGTTCAACAAGTCGCCGGACGTGGTGGTGTGGGCGGCGCTGGGTTCGAGCCTCGTGGTGACGGGGCTGACGCTGACCGCGGGGCGGGCCGGCGACCTGTACGGGCGCAAGCGCATCTACCTGGCGGGCTGGGTGATCTTCACGCTGGGCGTCACAGGCGCCTCGTTCGCGCAGTCGCTGGAGCAGGTGATCGCGTGGCGCCTGTTCCAGGCGGTCGGCATCTCCATGGCCATCGCCAACGCCAACGCGATCGTGACGGACGCCTTCCCGGACACGGAACGAGGGCGGGCGCTGGGCACCGTCACCTCGATCGTGGGGGCGGGGCTGATGTCCGGGCCGATCGTGGGCGGCTTCCTGCTGGGGATCGCGGACTGGCGCGCCATCTTCTACGCCCGCATCCCCATCGGCGTGCTCGCCATCGGCATGGCGCTGCGCTACGTGCGCGAGGGCCAGGCGCCCCCGGTGGCGGACCGGCGCATGGATATCCCCGGCGCGCTGCTGCTTTTTGCCGCCGTGGCCGCCAGCCTCACCGCCATCAACCGAGGGCAGGCGTGGGGCTGGACCTCGCCGGTGATCCTCGGCCTGCTGGGCGGCAGCGCCGTGGCGTTTGCGTTGTTCGTGGTGGTGGAGACACGTTCGGTCAGCCCGGTGATCGCGCTCACGTTGTTCCGCATCCGCTCCTTCGCCGTCTCCCTAGCGAGCCTGGTGCTGAACTTCGTGGGCCAGTCCGCCGTGATCTTCCTCATGCCGTTCTACCTGCTGGAGGTCCGGGGCTTGAGCACCATGGAGACCGGCCTGGTGCTGGCCATGGTGCCGCTGATGCTGCTGCTGTTCGCACCGCTCAGCGGGTGGCTCTTCGACCGGTCCGGCTGGACGCACCAGGCCACGCTGGGGGTGGCGCTGGTGAGCGCGGGCCTGCTCTCGCTCTCCACCATCCAGGCGGACACGCACATCGTGTTCGTGCTGGCCCGCCTGGCGCTGGTGGGGCTGGGCTCCGTGATCTTCAATCCGCCCAACACCAGCACGATCATGGGAAGCGTGCCCCGCGCCAGCCTGGGCACCGCCTCCGCGAGCGTGGCGACGTCTCGAAACGTGGGCAACGCTGCCGGCCTGGCGGTGGCGAGCGCGGTGCTGGTGGCCGTGGCGGGCGGCGTGGCGGGCGTGAGCGCCGGCGACCTGCCCGAGGCGGACCTGCTGCGCGGCATCCGTGCCGCATTCCTGGTGGCCGGGCTGCTCTCGTTGCTCGCGGTGGCCGCATCCTCCACCCGCGGCGCCAACCTCCCCGCTGCGCAGCGGGCCCCGGCTGCGCCGTCCTCCACACCCCCGTCACCCTCCTCCGACTGAGCCGCAACACGAGGCTCATCACGGCGTGGCATGCTCGTACGGCTTCCGCCCGCACGAGAGGCGTCACCGTGCCCAACCGCCCACGCATCAGCCTGCTCGTGACCACCCTCGGAGCGCTGGGTGCGCTGCTGATCGTCGCCTGCGGCGGCAGCGAGGGCGCCGAGGTGACGGCCATGTCCAACGCCGCGGCGACCGCGGCCGCCCGCGAGACGCAGGCCACGGAGACGGCCGAACCCACGCCAGAAGTGACGTGGCCGGCCCTGGGGACCGCCCGCGTCATCACGGAAGACCTCAACGTGCGCACGGGGCCGGGGCCGGACTACCTGGTGCTGGGCCGCCTGCAGCCGGGCGACGAGGTGCCCGTGTCTGGCCGTGCCGCCAGTGGGCGCTGGCTCGCGTTGCCGGGCATCGGCTGGATGGCGCACGACCCGACGTGGGTGGAAGTGGACGTGGACCTGGAGGAGATGCCACTCATCCCGCTGGAGGAGGCCGGGTACGAGTTCGTCAGTCCGCTGCATCCCCTGGACGTGGTGGTGGACATCCCGGTGGTGGACCAGGTGGTGGAGGCCGTGGCGCTGGCCGACCGCACGGCGCTCCTCGCGCTCTCGGCCACAGCGGGCGAGGCGAGCGAGGGTGACGACGCCAGCGACCAGGCTGGGGACGTGGGCGCGCCGCCCGGCCACGCCTGCTCGGACGACGTCTACCCCGGCGCGGAGTTGGGCGACCGGCTGGACGCGTTCCTCGCAAGCAGCGCCGGCGCCGAGGGTCCGCTGCACCTCTACGCCGTGGTGGGCGCACCCGCCGGCGAGGACGACGACGCCCAGCCGGAGTTCTCCGCCGTCTTCGCGTTCGAGGGAGGCGAGGGGAGGCAGGTCTGGATCGACCCCACGGGGCAGGGGATCCTGTGGTTCAGCCTGGGCTGTGACGGCATGGCGCCGGGAGACCTGCTGCGCCTGGACCGAGGCGAACTCTTCTTCTGGTTCCGCCCCCTGGTCCCGCCACCCCTGGACCCGGTCGAGTGAGCCGGGCCTGCGTCCTGCCGGTATAGGATCGGGTGGATGACGCCCTCCATCCGCTACGCCACCACGCAGGACGGTGTAAGCATCGCCCTGGCCACGCTGGGCGAGGGCGTGCCGTTGCTCTGCCTGCCCCCGCTCCCGTTCTCGCACATCGAGGCGGGGTGGCGGCTGGAGGGCCAGCGCGCGTGGTACGAGGGACTGGCGAGGCGCCTGCAGGTCGCCCTCTACGACGTGCGCGGCACCGGCCTCTCCGACCGCGCCCGTGCGGAGTTCGACCTGGAGGCGATGCTGCGCGACGTGGAGGCGGTGGTGGCGCGGCTGGGCTGGGAACGCTTCGCGGTATGCGGGTTGTTCAACAGCGCCCCGGTGGCCATCGCCTATGCCGCCCGCCATCCGGAGGCGGTCTCCGACCTCCTGCTGTGGGGCGGCTTCGCGCGTGGCGCTGACGTGTACCTGATGCCGATGCCCGCCAACGCCGAGGCGTCGCTGGAGGGGGCCTGGCTGGTGCTGCTGAACAGCGCGGCGCACCTCTGGTCGGACGGGGCACGGGATGCGGCCCCCCTGGGCGAGTTCTTCCGCGCGGCGGTGGAGCCCGCGGCCGCCTTCGCCGCGTTCTCCGCCGCCCGCGAGTACGACGTCAGCGCGCTGCTGCCTCGCGTGGCCGCGCGCACACTGGTCCTGCACCGCCCGCATGCGCGAGGCCAGCGCGCGGACCTGGGCCCCGCCCTGGCAGCCGCCATCCCCGGTGCGGAACTCGCGCTGCTGGAGGGCGAAGCGCCCTCGCCGTTCGCCGGCGACGTGAGCGCCAGCGTGGCAGCGATCGAGGCGTTCCTCGAAGTGGCGGCGGCGCCTCGGGACGGCGGGGGAGGGCTCGTCGCCGGGGAGGGCCGCCTGACGCCTCGAGAGGCGGAGGTGCTGCGGTTGCTGGCGCGGGGGATGGCGAACAAGGAGATCGCCGGCGCACTGGACGTGAGCGTCCACACGGTGGAACGGCACCTGACGAACCTCTACCCCAAGATCGGCTGCCGCAGCCGTACCGAGGCCACTGCCTACGCCATCACCCGCGGCTTCGCATAACGCGCGTCCCCTGCGAGGTTTCCGCACGTCCCTCGTACGAGGTTCCCGTGAAGCCTCGGCGCCGCCGTGCGCCTAACGTGGATGACAGTGATCGAGGCTCGATCGAATCTGAGGAGGCGACCGATGCGCGTAGGAATCACGGGCAGCACCGGCATGATCGGCACCGCGCTCGCCGCGCGCCTGGTGGCTGCGGGACACGAGGTAGCGCCGCTGACGCGCACCTCCGCCCCCAAACCGCAGGCGCAGGGATGGAACCCGGCCGCAGGCTGGATCGCACCCGGCATGTTCGAGGGCTGCGACGCCGTGGTGCACCTCGCCGGCGCCTCGATCGGCGAGGGGCGATGGACGAAGGCACGCAAGCGCGTGCTGTGGGACAGCCGTATCGACGGCACGCGGCTGCTGGTCGACCACCTCGGCACGCTCGCGCGTCCGCCACGCGTGCTCGTCTCCTCCTCTGCCTCTGGGTACTACGGCAACCGCGGGGACCTGGTGCTCTCCGAGGATGCGGGGGCGGGCGAGGGCTTTCTGCCGGACCTGGTGCAGGCCTGGGAAGGCGAGGCGCGCCACGCGGAGCAGCACGGCATCCGCGTGGTTACGCCACGCCTCGGCGTGGTGCTGGCCCGGGAAGGCGGTGCGCTGCCGCGCATGGTGCTGCCGGTTCGTCTCGGCGCTGGCGGGCCGCTGGGCAACGGGCGCCAGTGGATGCCGTGGGTCACGCTGACCGACGCCGTCCGTGCGTTCGAGTTCGCCCTGACCCACGAGGTGAGCGGCGCGTACAACGTCGCGGCGCCGGAGGCGTCCCGCAACCGGGACTTCATGCGGGCGCTGGGACGCCAGTTGCGGCGGCCCTCGTTCTTCCCGACACCCGCGTTCCTCTTGCGCATCGTCATAGGCGAGGCGGCGGATGGCCTGCTGCTGGCCAGCGCGCGGATGGACCCGGCGAGGTTCGTGCAGGCCGGATTCACGTACGAGCATCCGTCGCTGGCGGAGGCGCTGCAGGCCGTGTTCAGCGGGGAGCAGGAGGCGTTCCTGCGCCGCACCGCGTAGCGCCGTCCTCGACCGCTCGCGTGTCGCCTCAACGTGCGCGTGGAGGTGCGTGCGGAGGTGCGTGCGGAGGTGCGCGTGGCTGGCCTCTACTGTGCCCAGCCGGGCCAGAAGCCGAAGTCGATGCGGTTCCAGTCGGCGTGGCCCATGGCGGGCGAGTAGGGGCCCAGGTCCATGCCGTTCACGGCGAGCAGCAGGGTCTTGCCGCTGTCCGTCCACACCTGGATGCGCTCGGCGCCTTCCCACTCCTGCGTTTGGCCTGCCCGCAGCGTGCCGTCGAACTGCACCGTGCCGTCCACCGTGACCCGCACCTGCGCCGCCTCCGGGGCCGCGAGGCCCACCGTCACGCGGCCCGCGGCCGGAGGCACGGCGGGCGGGGCGAACGCCTCGGTGGTGGAGGCGGGCGGCGTGGTGGCGGTGTCGGCGGGGGGATCCTGGCCCGCGAAGAGCGCGACGCCCCCCAGCACGACCAGCGCCACCGCGGCCGCCGAGGGGATGGCGACGTTCAGCGGGATGCGACGCGAAACCGGGGGCGGGGGTGGGGGCGGCTCCCACGCCGCCTCGGCTGCGCTGTAGTCGACATAAGACGGGAGGGCGACCGGTCGGTGTGCGGGGGCGTCTTCGAACGCAGGCTCGGCGGCGGGACGCTCTCGCGCGGCCACGGGGGCGCGGAGTTCGGCACGCAGGGTGCGGAAGGCGCTGAAGAGGAACAGGTACAGCAGCACCACCGCGCCAATGCGGAGCGCCAGCAGGAAGAGTGGCCAGCCTTCGTCGAACAGGGTGGACCTCGCAGAGAGCGGTAGGAGCGGCACGAGCGGCACAGGCGCGCGGTGGGGTGATACGGGGTGGGGCGCGCTCCCTTCCACGATACGACGGCACGCGGATGGCGGGGAGGGCGTGTTCCGGCTCCGGCGGGTACGTTGGATCCGCCCCTCCCCCCCGCCAGACCCCCGGAGGACCTCCCAGGTTGGCGACACACGCCTCGGTAGCCCCGCCGTCACGTCGGTCCAGCGTCTGGTTGCTGGCGGCTCCGTCCGTGCTGCTCGTTACGCTGCCCGCGCTCGTGCTGCTGTCCACGGGCCGGCCCATCGACCCGCCGGTACAGGCAATGGGGCTGATGCTGGCGGCGCTGCCGCTAGCCACGCCCCTCATGCTGAGGTTGGCGGGCCGTCACTGGGACGCGCACCTGCTGGCGCCGGCGTGGGTGCTATGCGCCCTGGGCCTCGCCGTGATCGCCCGCGTGCAGCCGTCCATCCTGCCCACGCAGATGCTGTGGATCAGCGTGGGCTGGTCCGCCTTCATCGCGCTGGTGGGCTTCCCGCCGCTCCTGCCCTGGCTCCAGCGTTTCCGCTATGCGCTGCTGGGCGCCGGCCTGCTGCTGGTCCTGGTCACCCTGCTGGCGGGGGAGGACGTCACGGGGCAGGGCGCGCGCCTCTGGCTCACCGTGGGTCCCGTGCGACTCCAGCCCGCAGAACTGCTCCGCGTCCTGCTGGTCGCCTTCATCGCCGGCCACCTCGCCTCGAGGGCGTCGCAGACCTCGAGCGCATCGCAGGCCTCGAGGGCCGCCCGACCCTCGGCGAGTGGGGACGACGGCGATGGTGAGGCCGGCGGGAGCGCGGGCGTCATCGCCATGCGGTCGCTGCGGGACGACTGGCTGCCGCTACTCGCGATGTTCGGCATCACGGTGCTCGCTGTGCTGGCGCAGCGGGACTTCGGGCCGTCGCTGATCTTCGGCGCGAGCCTCGTGGCGATGCTGTACCTGGCCACGGGGCGGAAGTCGTACCTGGTGGCGGCAGTGGTGGTGGGGATCGTCGCGTTCACGCTCATCTACCTCGGTTCGGACCGCATCCAGGATCGGGTAGACGCGTGGATGGACCCGTGGGCGGACCCGCGGGGGCAGGGCTACCAGTCACTGCAGGCGATCGGCGGCTTCATCTTCGGTGGTGTCTTCGGCGCGGGGCCGGGCTACGGCTACCCGGGCCTGATCCCGGCTGCGCATACGGACTACCCACTGGCGGTGATCGGCGAGGAGTGGGGGCTGGTGGGCTCCCTGGCGGTGGTGGCGCTGTACGGGCTGATCGTGGCGCACGCGCTCCGCCGCGCGACCGCGTCCGTGGACGCCTTCGGGCAGTTGCTGGCCGCAGGGCTGGCGGTGAGCCTGGCGGCGCAGGTGCTGGTGGTGTCCGGCGGCGTGCTGCGCGTGGTGCCGCTCACCGGCCTCACGAGCCCGTTCCTGAGTTACGGCGGCAGTTCCATGGTGATGGCGTGGGTGATCCTGGCGTTGCTGGTGGCGGCGCAAGGCGAGCGCGGCCCCCCTCCGCCTGCCCTTGCCGCGCGGGTCCCCGGCATCCCACGTATCCCACGCATCCCACGCATAGAGGTGCGGGCGCGCGACCTGGGACTGGCGGCGCTCGTGGGCTTCGCCGGGCTGAGCGCGGCGCTGGGCTACTGGAGCGTGGCGCGGGCTGACCTGCTCACGCACCCCGCCGTGGCCGGCGAGCGCCTCCGCAGCGAGGAGGCGCGCGTGCATCGTGGCCGCATCCTGGATCGAGAGGGGCGCGTGCTGGCGGAGACGGAGATCGGGCCAGACGGAGAGCCTCGGCGCGTCTATACGGCAGCGGGGTCGGTGCACGTGCTGGGGTTCACCTCGCCCCGGGTGGGGGCAGCGGGCGTGGAGTCCGTGGCGTCCGACCGGCTGATGGGCCAGCGGGCCTCCACGCCTCATGACACCTGGCTGGACCTGCTGAACGAGCCGCGCGCCGGGGACGACGTCACGATCACCCTGGACGCGGACCTGCAGGCCGTGGCCGCCTCGGCGCTGGAGGGCGCCACCGGTGCGGTGGTGGCGCTGGACCCCCGCACGGGCGAGGTCCTGGCCATGGCCAGCAGCCCCACGTTCAATCCGAACTTCAGCACGGAGGAGTGGGACCACCTGCGCACGGACGAGGGCAGCCCGCTCCTCAACCGCGCGACGCAGGGCCTCTACCCGCCGGGCTCCACCTTCAAGACCGTGACCCTCGCCGCCGCCTTCGAGGCGGGCCTGGTCCAGCCGGACACGCCGGCGACCTGCCCGGCCGAGGTGTTCATCGATGGGGTGCGCATCGTCAGCCGGAATGAGCCGCCGGGCCGCAGCACGCAGACGGTCGCGGACGCCTACGCCTACTCCTGCAACACGTTCTTCGCCGAACTCGGCATCCAGGTGGGCGCCGAACGGCTGCGCGCGATGGCGGAGGCGCTGGGCTTGACGGACACGCCGCCGCTGCCCCTGCCCACCGTGCGGGGCCGCCTCGAGACGACCGAGGGCTTCCTGGAGACGGGGGCGGGGCTGGCGGCGTCCGCCTTCGGGCAGGGGGAACTGCAGGTCTCGCCGTTGCACCTGGCGCTGGTCACCGCCGCCATCGCCAACGATGGGGTGGTGCCGCGCCCGCGCCTCTTCTCGGACCAGGAGCCGGGTGAGTGGCGGCGCGCAATGTCCGCGGAGACGGCGTGGAAGATGGCGCAGGTGATGGAACTGGGCGTGGAAGTGGGGTGGGCCTCCACCACCGCGATCCCCGGCGTGCGCGTGGGCGCGAAGACCGGGTCGGCGGAGGTGACGGCGGAGGACTCGCCGCACGCACTCTTCATCGCCTACGCGCCGGTCGAGGCGCCAGAGATTGCCGTGGTGGTGATCAAGGAACGCGCGGGCTCCGGCTCTCAGCAGGCCGGCCCCGTCGCGCGCCAGGTCATCGAGGCGTGGCTGTCGCGCTAGCGCCGTCGTCGGCGGCATCCTCCTGCAGGCTGCGGTCGTAGCCCAGGTCGCGCAGGGCCTGGATGCTCTCGGCCGCGGAGCGGTGGTGGACGAAGACGCCGCCGGCGCCCTCCCAGAGGTGAGCCCAGCGAGTGCGGTCGTCCACCAGCACGTCGCCGGGCCTGGCCAGGAGGTGCTTGTCGCGGGCCATGCAGCTGTGCACGGTCACGCATGGGCCGAGGCGGCGGCGCACCCACGCGCGCTTCTGCGGCTCCGCCCAGCGTCCGCGAGGCAGCCCGGTCAGGATCTCCGGATCGAAGGGGCGGCAATAGTTCCAGAGATCCATGGCGTCCGGGATGAGCGGCATGGTCTCGAAGAAGCCCGGGGTGGCCTCGGCGCGTGCCCACATCTGGGAGAGGGGTAGCCGAGACGGCGGCTCGCCGAAGAGGGCCTCCACGTGCGCCTCGAAGTCTGCGAGCACGCCGTCCAGATCCAGGAACAGCGTCATGCTGCCATGGTGTCATGGGTTGGGGCCGCACCCCAACCCCAATCCCCCGATCCTACGCCTGCTGGCTCATCGCCTGGCTGACCTCCGTCGGGCTGTTGAAGCGCTGGTTCGGCAGGCCGCGGAGGGCCTGGAGCGCCTGCTCGCCTGCGCCACGCTGTTGTGCGTGGTCGATCAACTGCTGCTTCTCCACCGGGAAATTGATGTCGCCCAGGTACTGCTGCAACTGGGCCGGGTTGATGCCGCTCTGCTCGTTGGCCATGTGTGCTTCCGTCCTGGCCGCGAGGCAGGATCGATGTCCGGCCTCGGACCGTGCGTAGTGGGAGGTGGGCCGAGCCTACGAGCGAACGGACTACAGGTTCATGCCACTCCCCGCCATGAGGGCTAACAGCGACGTGGCGATGGCGCGCGGCTCAGTACAGCGCCGCCGCCTGGCGCTCCAGTTCGCGCTGCTCGGCCGCGTCCATGGGCGTGTAGTGCGAGGCCACCGCGACGTTGTCGTGGATGCGGGAGGGGTAGCGGGCGCCGGGGATGACCACGGAGGCGCCGGAGTGGGAGAGCACGTAGCGCAGCAGGTTGGCCGGGGTGAGGGCGCCCGCGCGGTCCTCCTCCACGGCGGCGCGGATCACGCTGGTGCGGCCGGACCCACCCAGTGGGCGCATCACGATCACGCCCACGTCGTGTTCCGCCGCCAGTTCGATCAGGGGCGCGGAGTGCGGGTAGAAGGCGGAGTACTCCAGCATCACCGTGTCGAACATGCCGCTCAGGACCGCCTCGCGGCCCACGTCCAGGCTGTGCGTGGAGAGGCCGATGTGCCCCACCAGCCCTCGGTACTGCGCGATGCGGAGGCCTTCCAGCGCGCCTTCGTCACCCGTGGCCGCGCGCCAGGCGTCCTCGGTGCTGATGTCGTGCAACTGGTAGAGGTCGATGGAGGGGACGCCGAGGATCGAGAGCGAGCGGTCCACGTCGCGCTGGCTCCCGTCCATGGAGTGGCGGAAGGTCTTGCTGGCCACGTGGAACTGCTTGCCGCCGCGCTCGCGGGTCACCTGGCCGATGAGGAACTCGCTGCCCTCGTAATCACGTGCGGTGTCCACGAAGTCGATGCCGGCGTCGAGTGCGGCGCGCAGCGTGTCTGCGCCCTGGTCTGACTGAGGCGTGTCCATGGCGCCCAGCCCCAACTCCGTCACCATCAGCCCCGTGCGTCCGAGTCTTCGCTTCCGCAGCATGATCGCTCCCTCGGTCCCCCTCCCACGATAGTGGCGAGTCAGGGTGGCGCGAGGCGAGGCGAGCCGAGGCGGGGCGGGGCGGGGCGGGGCGGGGCGGGGCGGGGGCGCGAGGGCTGAGAGCGGAACGGCCCCGGGCGGATGCCCGGGGCCGTTCTCGAGGGAACCGAGGATGAGCGGAAGGCTACTGGAGCCAGGACTCCGCCAGTGCGCGGTTGTCCTCGTTCTCCAGCCAGGCGAGCACGGCCTGCTCCTCGTTACCGTCACCCATTTCGGTGATGAGGGTTTCCAGGGGCGCGTACTGCTCGTCCGTCATGGTCCAGTTGGACCACCACTGCGCGACCTCCGGGAACTCCTCAGAGAAGCCGGCGCGGGCGACGATGCTCAACTCGTCCGGCTCGCCCCAGGCGTTCTCCGGGTCTTCCAGGTTCTTCAGGTCGAACTCGCCGTACCACCAGCCGGGGGACCACAGCGTCACCACCACCGGCTCTTCAGCGGCAATGGCGCGCTCCAGTTCGGCCAGCATGGCCGGGGTGGAGCCCTCCAGCAGGTTCCAGTCCTCCAGGCCGTAGGTGGGCATGACGCTGTTGGCCAGGATGCCCATCATGCCAGCGCCGGCCTCGATGCCGACGATGGTGCTGCCGAACGTGTCGGCGTTGTCCGCCAGGTCAGCCAGGCTGTCCACGTCCACGTACGAGGGGACGGTCAGGAACAGGCCCGCCGGGCCGTACCAGGAGGAGATGACCTCCAGGTCGTCCTCGAACTGGGAGAGGTAGGACTCGTGGGTGTGAGGCAGCCACGTGGAGATGTAGGCGTCCAGGTCGCCACCGGCGATGCCGGTGTAAGCGGGAGCCACGTCCAGGCCCGTCAGGTTGACGGTGTAGCCCTGCTCCTCCAGGAGCACCTTCCAGAGGTTGGAGGCGGAGACGCCGTCCGGCCAGCCCGGGATGTAGACGATCTCGATCGTCCCGCCCCCGGTGGACGGCTCTTGCGTGGCGTCCGAGGTGGCCGTGGTGGTGGCGGCGCCATTGCCACCACTGCCATTGCCGCCGTTGCCATTGCCGTTGTCGTCGTTGTCACCGCAGGCCGCGAGAAGCGCAAATGCTGCGATGCTGAGTGCAAACAGGAATCCGAAGCGACGGAAACTGTTGGTCTTGCCCTGAATCATGGGTCTCCTTTGAAAATATCTGGGTGGTTCCCTCTGTGCCGGCAGACCCAGGGATCCGCCGAGACATTCTGTTGGTTGTGGGAGGGGCCTAGGTGGAGGCGGAGCCTCGCGAGCGGTCCGCCCGCTGTCCCAGGGCTTCCGTCATGCGGTCCAGGAAGATGGCGATGACCACCACGCCGAGCCCGGCCTCCACCGCCAGGCTCATGTTGAGCGTGGAGATGGCGCGGATGACCTCGCCGCCCAGGCCGCCCGAGCCGACGAAGCCAGCGACGACGACCATGGAGAGCGCGAGCATGATGACCTGGTTGACGCCGGCCATGATGGTGGCCAGCGCCAGCGGCAACTGCACGCGGAAGAGGATCTGGTTCTTGGTGGCGCCAAAGGCCTCCGCGGCCTCCACCACCTCCGCGTCCACCTGGCGGATCCCCAACTCCGTCAGGCGGATGCCCGGCGGAATGGAGAAAATCAGCGTGGCCACGATGCCCGGGACGATGCCGATGCGGAAGAAGAAGATGGCGGGGATCAGGTAGACGAAGGCCGGCAACGTCTGCATGAAGTCCAGCACCGGCCGTACGGCCATGCTCACCGCGTAACTCCGGGCAGCGAGCACCCCGAGCGGGATCGCGATGCTGAGCGAGCAGAACGTGGCGACCGTGATCAGCGCCAGCGTGGACATGGCGTGTCGCCACATCGCCATGGCGTCCACCATGAGGAACGCCACGCCGATGAACACCGCGAACTGCCAGGAGCGCAGCCGCCAGGCGATGAGGGCCACGATCAGCGCCATGATCGGCGCCGGCAGGTACAGCAGGATGTCCTCCAGGCCCTCCGTGGGGCCTCGGAGCAACCAGCGGACGGCGTCCCAGGCAGGCGAGGCGTTGTCGCGCAGCCACTGGATGAGCGCCTCCACGTGGTTGCCCACGGGGATACGAGGCATGTGGAAGTCAGGCACTGGCGGCCCCCTTGACTGCCGCGAGGCCGGCTGTCGGTCCCGCCGCGCTCCCGCCGGCGTCTCCGCCGCCGCCCTCCGAGTCGCCAGCGCCCTCGTCGCCAGCATTCTCGTCGCTCGCGCCGTTGGTGCCGTTGGTGCCGTTGACGTTCTCCGCGCGCGCACTGATGGCCGCCAGGGCCGTCAGCAGCGAGACGCGCGGCACCACGCCCACCAGGCGCCCGCGCTCGTCCACCACGGCGATGGGGAGCGAGTGCTCCACCGAGAGGGCGTAGAGGTCTGAGATGTAGGTGTCTGGTGTGGCCACCGGGTAGTCAGTGCGCAGGGCAGAGGTCAGGGTCTGCTCGCCACGCCGGGCGGCCTCGGAGAGGTCGGTGTCGCGCACGTATCCGGTCAGGGTGCGGTCCGGGCGGACGGCGTAGACCTCGTTGCGCTGCAGTTCCTTCAGACGCGCCATGGCCACGCGCGGCCCCACTTCCGGGGAGACCGTGCCTGCGGCGTCGCGCATGATCGAACTGGCGGTGAGGACGCGGTTCGGGTCCACGTCCTGCGTGAAGGCGGCCACGTAGTCGGTGGCGGGCTTGGTGAGGATCTCCTCGGACGTGCCGATCTGGACGATGGCGCCGTCCTTCATGACCGCGATGCGGTCGCCCAGGCGCATGGCCTCGTTCAGGTCGTGGGTGATGAAGACCACGGTCTTCTGGAGTTCTTCCTGGAGTTGGAGCAGGTGGTCCTGCATCTCCCGGCGGATCAGCGGGTCCAGCGCGGAGAACGCCTCGTCCATCAGCAGGATGTCCGCGTCCGTGGCCAGCGCGCGCGCCAGGCCCACCCGCTGCTGCATACCGCCCGAAAGTTCGGAGGGGTACCGGTCGCCCCAGTTGCCCAGGCCCACCATCTCCAGCGCCTCGTTGGCGCGGCGGTGGCGTTCCTTGCGGTCCAGGCCCTGCACCTCTAGCCCGAAGGCCGTGTTGTCCAGCACCGTCTGGTGCGGGAACAGGGCGAAGCGCTGGAAGACCATGGAGACCTTGGTGGAGCGGAGGCCGCGCAGTTCGCGGTCAGAGAGGCGGGTGATGTCCACGCCGTCGATCTCGATCGTCCCGCTCGTGGGCTCGATCAGGCGGTTGAACATGCGGACCAGCGTGGACTTGCCGGAGCCGGAGAGCCCCATGACCACGAAGAACTCGCCGTCCGTCACCTCGAACGTAGCGTCGCGCACGCCGACCACCAGGCCGGTGCGCTCCTGGATCTCGTCGCGGGTGAGGCCTTGCTCGATCAGTGGGAGGGCTCGGCGCGGGTTGTCCCCGAATACCTTGTTCACGCCCTGCACACGGATAGTACTCATACGCCGCCCCCCAGGGCCACGCGGCGATCGTCGGACTATCCGAACGGGATGAGAACGTCATCCAGACGATGCACGTATTGCTAGTGTCTCGCTGTGTAAGAAGCCTAACACGCTCTCGCGGGAAGTCGCCTCACATTTGCAAGATCTTCACCATGTATGTGGTTCGTCAGAAGCCTCGCTCCAGTGGCAACAGGAGTCTCATCCTCGGTGTTGACGCCTGTCCTGGTTGCTATCGTGCCTCATGTCTCACCTCATGTGGCGTCCGAGGTCATGATCCAGGATCTACCCTCGGATCTGGCGGCGGTGGCATCGCATCATCGTCGCATCATCGTCATCGCATTGAGCGCGAATGTGGTGCGCGGCCGGCTCCGGCTACTGCGCCAGGATCGTCACGTCGATGGGCTTGAAGGCCCCGTTGTTCGTCAGTTCCGCGGAGCACGCGGTCACCCCCACCACCAGGTCTATCTCCGCCCGCAGTTCCAGGTAGTCCCCCGCCCGGCAGGGCGGCGGGTCGATGCGCAGTTCCCCGGACGGCAGCACGTTCACGCTCATGAAGATGTTGAACGCCGTGGGCACCTGGTCCGGGCGGATGCCGAACGGCGCCAGGGCGCGCGCCAGGTTCATGAAGCAACTGGGGTGCTCGCCCTCGAGGCCGTAGAGGCGCTGGAACATCTCCGGGCTGCACGGGGCCAGCAGGAAGTCGTGCGTGCCCACCGTGTCCGCGGTGATGGTGAACATGGGATTGCTGCGGTTGGAAAACAGCGTGTGGCCCTCCGTCAGCGCGATCGTGTTGGCGTAGTCGATGGTGCGGCCGGAGGAGAGCCACTCCCGCGTGTCCCGGAGTCCGAAGGCGGTGAGGTCTGACACCTGCTCGCCGGTGGGAGAGGTGACGCGCACCACCTGCCCGGCGAGCACCTCGAACGCCGCGCCGGTCTGCGGCTCAAGGTGTCGCTCAAGTACGGGCGTCCGTCCGCGCGTCTCGTGCGTGTCAGGGGGCTCGTGCGCGGTCATCGGTCGAAGCGTACCGGGCAGCGCCAGTCCTCCTCGACCGGGCGACCCGAGTACTGGCGGGCTTCCGTGTGCTCGCCGAAGTCCGCCAGGTTCGGGTTCAGGGCGCCCTCCAGCAGCAGGTCGCGGGAGCGGACGGCCTCTTGCAGGCCCTGGAACTGGCCCTCCCTGCGCAGGCGCTCGAACTGCTCGTGCGGGTTGAAGGCCAGCGTGGGCCAGGGGAAGCGCCGCGCCCAGCGGTCGCCCGTGGGCGAGAGGCCCACTACGAAGAACGCGCGCCCGGCGAAGGAGAAGGAGAAGCGCCCGTCCTCCGGGTCCCGGCTGACCGAGGCGTCCCACGGCGCCGCGTCATGCTGGTGGAGGCGGTGTAACTGTGTCCACAGCAGGTGCTCGAACACGGCCGGCGTCAGCGTCTTTGGGTGCGCGAAGGACGCGATGAACGTGGTGTAGCCGGACTCCCTGTCCGCCTCCCGCGCGAACCGGTCGAGGTCCGCCGCGAGCGCCTCGGTGGACTCATCCGAAGCGAGCGCGTCGTACAGCGCGAAGCCGTAGGTGCCGCGGTTGAACGCGGCGCGCGCGCCCAGGCAGGGGAAGTCCGGGTCCAGGATCACCGCGCGCAGGGCCTCGTGGACGCGCTCGGTCGCCGGACCGTCGCCTGGGGGCGGCGTTGGGGATGCCTCGGTGATGTCCGTTCGCACGCGTGCCTCCTCGGACGGGAGCCGGCCCCGTGTGTCCGAATGCCAGCCGAACGTCAGGGACGCGCGCGACTCTCCGCGCTACCGAGGAGCGCGTTCGCCTATCGAAACCGGAGTACGCGCACCCGCTGCGAGAGAACCGTCACGCCTGGCTGCGGGACGAGCATTGCGGCGCCGGGTGCGGAGTGGCCGAGGTCAGGTGGAGTGCGGGATGGCTCCGTCCAGGCGCTGCCGCCGCAGGTCCGCAGTGGAATTCGCGGCCTTCGTCAGCACCTGGTCGCCGTAACGGATGCCGCCGTGACGCACGCGCCACCAGAGCGCGATCCAGGAGCACGCGGCGCGCTCCAGCACCCACACCGGCGCCATGACAGAGGCATGCGGCGGGAAGTACCGCGCGCCGCCCGCCCGCCTGCGGCCCACCTCGGCGAGGGCGACCACGCCGAGGGCTCCCGCCAGGAGGGAGCCGGGGCGGCGTGCCAGGAGCACGGCGGCTACGGCCGGCGCCACCGCGAGTTCGGCCAGGAGCACGGGCGGGCGCGCGAATTCGTCGTAGGCCTGGCGCACGCGCTGCGACCAGAAATGGCGCGCCGTGGGCGGCTTCCGCCGCACGTAGAGGTCAGGCGCCACCAGGTGCCGCCCGCCTGCAGCCTCCACGGTGCGGCAGAGTTCCAGGTTCTCGAAGAGCACACCGCCGTCGTAGCCCTCGATGCGCTCGCCTGCGGGGGTGTGGCGGCGGAGGGCGAGCGTGCCGGGCCAGTCGCCACCCAGGGTGCGGTTGAGCAGGATGCGCCCGGTATCCCAGAGCGCGTGCCACGGCAGCGGGTGGAAGTAGTTCTGAGGCCGCACCACCTCCGCGTGGTCCAGCAGCGCCACCAGGCGCGTCAGCGAGCCCTCGTCATGGCGCACGTCGTCGTCGGCGATCACCACGCGCTCGTGCGAGGCGTACCGCAGGCCGGTGTTCACGCCCCACGCCTTGCCGTTCGCGCCACGCAGCACGCCCAGTGGCGCGATGTGCGCGACGTGCGCTGCCCAGCGGGCGTGGTGGTGGTCGAACACCTCCGGCGGCGAGCCGTCCACCACGATTACCTCCAGCCCCGGCGCGAGCGAGGCGAGCCACGCGAGGTACGCGTCCAGGTCGTCGTCCGCCTCGATGTGCGTCCGGCGGATGGGGAGGAGGTAGGTGGCGGTGTACCGTGCGCCCGCCCCTTCCGTGCCCGCCTCGTTGCTGCCGTGCGGCCCGCTCACGGAACCCGGCCGAGCGCCACCACCTGCACTTCCGAGCCGTGGAAGTCAGGCCGCGAGACGAATGCCCTTGCGTCCTGAGGACTGGCGACCTGCCGCCAGGTCTCCAGGTCCGCCACCGGCACCCCCTTCGCCTCCGCGAGCGCGGCGAGGTACGGGAGCCACGATCCCCACAGACGCAGCGCGCTGCCCTCCAGCGCCCCGGGGTACTCGATGACGAACGTACGCTGCGAGGTGTCCACGAGCCCGGCGCGGTGCAACCACCGGCGCAGGTCGCGCCCGCGCACCGAGCCCACCGACTCCGCGGCCACCGGCGTCGCCGTCGCGCACGCCTCGGCCAGGTGGGGGCCCAGGAAGGGGCTGGCGGGGGAGAAGCGGAAGGCGGCCATGTCCACGTCCTTGATCGCCACCAGGCCGCCCGGCCGCACCACGCGCATCATCTCGCGCAGCGCCGCCTCCAGCGCCGCATCGTCCAGGCTCTGCGTGAGGTTCGCCGCCCACAGGCCATCGAACGCGCCGTCACGCACGGGGATCGCGAGGGCACTGCCGACGAGGGCCTGCGCGCTGGCGTCGTGCCGGCGGACGTGACGGAGGTTCTCCAGGTCGATGTCCACTGCGGCGACCTGTCCCCGCGTGCCGACGGCGCGACGCAGGAGCGGCGTGAAGATGCCCGTGCCGCTCCCCAGGTCGATCACCCGTGAACCAGTCTCGAAGCCCGCGGCCGCCGCCATCGCCTCGTAGGCGTCACGGCAGGCCTCGAAGTGGTCGTCCAGCCAGTCAGCGGCGCTGAGCACCGTGCCGGTGGAGGATGCCCGTGTGCGGTCACCGTCGGGATCGTCTCCGTCCGCCCGGTCGATGCGGCCGTGCGGAGGTTCCGTTGTGGCGCTCATTGCGGGAGCGTACGGGCGGCCTCCCGCTCATCGCCTTGCATTTGTCTATCGACACCGCCCCCAACGCGCGGAAGCCGCTTCGCCCTCCCGAGGGGCGACCGGGGCTGGATATCGCCGTGTATTGCCGGCCGTCCTTCTCGTTACGCGCCTGCGTGGTGGGCGGGCGTACGGTGAAGGCGTACCTGAGGAGCAGTGTGATGCCTGACCACGATTGCAAGCGCCTGCACGAGGCGCTGACCAGCCTGCGCTCTCGCCTGGAGCCGCCGCAGCGCGACACCACGTTCCCCGGCGCGCAGTCGGCCGTGGTGATGGATCCGTCCGACCGCACGCCGGACGCTTCGGCCGACGTCCACGCCTCGATCCGCCAACTCGAGCAGGCGATCCGGGAGGCCGGCTGCGATCCCAACACGAAGCACGACGACGACCCCGCGTCCGCGGAGGCTGTTGGCAGCGGCCACCACGAGGGCACGGGACAGGCCGGGCCGCCGGTGGGCGTGCCCGTCTCCACGAAGGACGGCAAGGACCTGGGGCGCGTTCGCGAAGTATTGGGTGACTACGTGATGGTCTCCGGCGGCAGTGCCGAGGACGGCGCGGAGCACTGGTTCCTGGTGGACACGCTGGGCCCCATCCGCGACAACGCCATCCGCACGTCCTTCGACTCGTCTGACGTGCATGGCCACGCCGTGACGCCACCGGACCGCTACGAGGAGAGGGAGTACAGCGGCGCCATGAGTGCCGAGCAGCGCGAGCAGCGCGCGAGCATGCTCCGCCGGACGGCGGAACAGCGGGAGCAACTCCGGTCGGACGGCGTCCAGATGCCGGACGAGGGCGACACCATCGGTGAGCCGGTGGAGCAGGAACTGGCGCGCATGCGCGACGCCGCCTCGGACACCCCGCCGCCGGCCGAACGGTAGCGAGGGCGAGCACCACCCGACGGAAGGGGCGACCATGGCCGACTACCAGTGCCCGATCTGCAACGAGAAGTTCACCTCGCTCGAACGCCTGGAGGCGCACGAGCAGGAGCACCACCACGCCCAGGGCAACGAGGCGCGCCCGCTGGCCGAGGAGCGTCAGCGTGAGCCTGAAACGGGCCCTGCCGCCGGCCCTGGCGGCAACCCGGTGATCGACACCCGCACAGGCGAGATCGAGTCGCGGTAGCGACGCACAGCGCGAGACAGCGCGCTAGACGTGGTCCGAATCGCCCAGCATCAGGTGGATGCGGGCACTCGGATCACGTAGGAACGCCAGTTCCTCAGTGTCGCTCCCGGGCCGCGCGTGGAACACCGGCTTGGTCGATGTCCGCACGCGGACGAACCCCTGGTCCGCCAGGATCGTCTCGTACGGATGCTCGCGGATCATCCAACTCCGCACCGCCGCCGCCCCGGACTTCCTCGCGAGGCCCAACGTGTCCGCGATGAGCGCATGCGCCACGTCCAGGCGCCCCGGCAGCACCAGGAGGTCGGCGATGTCCGCGAGGTGGTGCCCTGTCCGCAGGACGGCGTAGCCCAGCATCCGCCCCTGTTCCTCCGCCACGCGGATCACGAACGCGCCGGCGCGCGCGTCCGTGTACCGCCAGTTCAGGAACCCGCAGTCCCGATACTGGATGAGGTCGAACGAGGGGGACACGCACGGCAGGAAGTCCTCGACGCGTTCGTCGAAGCAGGACTGGGTCGCGATCGTGAAGGGGGACTGCGGTCTCACGTCCACGGATGCGTTGCGCAGCCGCTGAACCGTGATGCGCCCCTGCCACGCGAGGTACCGCGCGAGGGTCGGGCGGGCGCGACGGCGAGTCGCCTCGATATGTGCGCGTGTCGTGCTCGGGCCGTCACCGTCGGCGGTACGTCGACCGGGTTCGCCGCGGACGAAGCGCAGCAGGTCCAGCGGGCGCACGTGGGTGTCCAACGGGTGGTGCAGGTCATGGCGCCCCTGGAACCGCCGGTTCCGGAGCGACGCGGGATGCGAGGCGAACCCGAAGGCAAAGTCCGCCTCCGGCCACGCCGCGATCTCGCGCTGGAACCCGCGCGCCAACTCCAGCAGCACGCGCCCCTGCATGCTGGGATGCAGCGCGGCGTCCACGATGTCGCTCGCGAGTCGAGGGTGCCCGCGCAACAACCACCGCCGCGAGAGCGTGGCCGCGAAGCCGAGGAGCGCGCCGTCGTCCGCACCCGCGGCCGCGCCGAAGAAGGCGCGCGTGGCGCCCGGGAAGTCCACGAGTTTCCAGACCAGGTGGTCGATGGGGTCCTCGGTGGCGGTCGTCCAGCCTGGCCCGCCGTTGAACGCGACGGTCAGTAGTTCTACCGTCCGGCGCCACTCCTCGCGAGTGACCTCCGTCGCGTCACGCGAGTGCATGGCGAGGCGGACAGCGGGCGGCGACAGGGCCGAGAGGACGGCCGGCTCGTCGTGGGCGTACGGGCTGACCTGCACGTTGTTCTCTGGCTCCCCACTAGTCCGAGTGAGGGAAAGCCTCGCCGCGCCCGGGTGAGAAGCGGTTGAGCAGCAGCGATCCGGTGCTGAGGACCCCCGTCAGCCCTTCGGTCGGCGCGGGCGCTTGCGAGGGGTGTGCGGGGGCCCGGGGCGGGGGCCCTTGGGGGTGTCCCTCGGACGGGCGAGCGTGACATCCACCTCGCGTCCCTCGAAGACGAGGGTGGACGCGCGTTCCAGCACGAGCGTGGCGGCCTTGCGCTCCACCTCCACGAGCGTGAAGTCACCGAACATGTCGATGGCGCCGATCGACTGCGGAGGGATGCCGGCCTCTGCGGTGAAGGCGTCCACCACGTCCTTCGGTCGCACGCCGTGCTGGCGTCCCGTCTTCATGTACAGGCGCGTCATGCCGCCTTCGCCGTCCGGCAGGTCCTGCGGGTCGGGATGAGGGACGGCGGCGATGTCCTCGTGACGTCCGCCGGCGCCGCCGTTCGCGAGATAGATCGCAGCAGCGGCTAACTCCTGCGGGTCGTGCTCGGTCGCCAGTTCCGCCACCAGCGGGGCGTACAGCCTGGCCTCGCCGGACTCGACGGTGGCGACGAGCGACGTGAGCAGCGCCTCGCGGCGGCGTGCGGCGATGTCGCCGGGGGTGGGGATGCGGACCTGGCGCAGGTTCTTGCGGATCGCGCGCTCGATCCAGCGCAACTGCCGCATCTCCCGAGGCGTGACGAACGTGACGGCGTCGCCCTTGCGCCCCATCCGACCCGTCCGGCCAATGCGGTGGACGTACGCCTCCGCGTCATCCGGAATGTCGTAGTTGAAGACGTGGGTCACGTCCGGGATGTCCAGCCCGCGCGCCGCCACCTCCGTGGCGATCAGCAACTCCGAGCGTCCCTCCCGGAACGCGAGCAGGAGGCGCTCCCGTTGCGACTGGCTGACATCGCCGTGGATGGCGACCGAGGTGTACCCACGCGCGTCCAGGGTGGCCGAGAGTTCGTCCACCTCGCGCTTGGTGCGGCAGAAGACGATGGCGGAACTGGGGGACTCCAGGTCCAGGATGCGCGTGAGGGCCTCCACCTTGTCGCGCTGCTGCACCTCCACGTACATCTGGCGCGTCTGGGGGGCCGTGACCGCGTCCTGCGCCACCGTGACCCGCTGCGGGTTGCGCAGGTAGTGGCGGCTCAGCACGGCGATACGACGAGGCACGGTCGCGGAGAACAGCGCGATCTGCCGCTCCTCCGGCACCTGGTTGAGGATGAACTCGATGTCCTCCACGAAGCCCATGTCCAGCATCTCATCGGCCTCGTCCAGGACGACGGTGCGCACGGTGGAGAGGTCGAGCGTGCCGCGGCGGATGTGGTCCATCACGCGTCCCGGCGTGCCCACCACCACGTGGACGCCCGCGCGCAGGCCTCGCAATTGCCGGTCGTACGCCTGGCCGCCGTAGACAGGGAGCACGGCGACCTTCCGAGTGCGCCCCAGGTCATGCACGGCCTGGGCGACCTGCACCGCAAGTTCCCGCGTGGGCGCCAGCACCAGCGCTTGCACCTCGCGGCGGGCGGTGTCCACGCGCTGCACCAGGGGGAGGGCGAAGGCGGCGGTCTTGCCCGTCCCGGTCTGCGCCTGGGCCAGCACGTCATGGCCCTCCAACAGCAGGGGGATCGTCTGCGCCTGGATGGGCGTGGGCTCCTCGAAGCCCATCGCGTCCACGGCGCGCTGCACGTCCGGGTCAAGGTTGAGGTCAGCAAAGGTCGGCGCCACGGGGGCTCCTCCGGAGGGTTCTGGCACGGGAGCCGGTGGGTATCCGCTTGGGCGGGCGGGAGATGTCTCGTCGCCTCCTCAGGGTTTCACGCGGACGCCTCGGCGTCACCCCGCCCCGTGTGGAGCCGCCGTCGCGCTACAGTCCGCCGGCAGGCAGGCGGTGGCGGAGACGCTGCTGGAGGTGCGCCATGGCAAGGAGTAACCGGCCGGGATGGCTGCTGGACGAGATGCGCAGCATTGGACGCGAGAACCTGGATCCCGCGCACGTCCGGCACTACGACGAGAAGGAGGACGCCGAGGGTGCGGCAGAGGTGGCGCTCCTGCGCTCGCACGGCCTCGGCAGTGACTCCACGGTGGTCGACCTGGGCGCGGGGACGGGCCAGTTCGCGCTCGCGGCGGCCGAGGTATGCCGCCGCGTGGTCGCCGTGGACCCCTCGCCGCCGATGCGCGACCTGCTCCGCGAGCAGGCCCGCCAGCGAGGCGTGGGCCTGGAGGTCGTGGCGGACGGCTTCCTGACGTATGAGCACCAGGGGGAGCCGGCGGACTTGATCTATTCCCGCTTCGCCCTGCACCACCTGCCAGACTTCTGGAAGGCGATGGCGCTGGGCCGGATGCGGCAGATGTTGCGCAGGGGCGGCACGTTGCGCCTCTGGGATGTCGTCTACCACTTCCCGCTCCCAGAGGCCGAGGCGCGCATCGAGCAGTGGTGCGCCTCCCTGCCGGCGGCGCCCGGCCCGGCGGCAGCGCGCACCCCGCCGGAGGAGCAGAGCGGGTGGACGCGCGCCGACATCGAGGAGCACGTGCGAGACGAGCACTCCACGTTCACGTGGTTGCTGGAGGAGATGTTCCCGCGCGCGGGGTTCCAGGTGCGAGAGGCGGTGTACTCGGACGACGGCTTCTTCGCGCGCTACCTCCTGACGGCGGTGTAGCGCGGCTCCCGCCTGCCTGGGGCCCCCGACACGTGGCATCTCACGTGGGATCTCAGGTGCGGCAGGTAGAGCGTGCGCTTGCTAGCGTGGGCACCCTTGTGAATGGAGAGCCGCCTTGACCGACGCCGCTGAACTACCGCCCGGGCTGGAACCGCACCTGGCCTCCCACGGCAAGGTTTCCTACATCGCCATCCCGGCACGTGACCCGATCACCTCCGGCGTGTTCTACGAGGCGGTCTTCGGGTGGACGCTCAGTCCGCTGGAGGACGAGCGAGTCTGGTACACGCTGGGCCCGCGCGACAGCCAGCGCGTCCCGTTCAGCGACACGGACAGCGGCCTGGTCGGCGCCTTCGTCGCCGACCGCGGCGCCACCTCGGACGGCGTGCTGTTCCAGATCTACGTGGACGACCTCGAAGCCGTGATGCTGGAGGTGCATGCGCGAGACCTGGAGGTCGTGGACGAGCCTCACACGGAGGACGGCATCACCGCCGCCCGCTTCCGCGATCCCGGTGGCAACGTCATCGGCGTGTGGACCGCGGCGGGCGCCTGACTCCCGCGCCCGACTCCCGCGCCTGACTCCCGCGCCTGACTCGAGGCCGCCGTAGCCCTCGACGCCTGGTCTAGCGCAGCGCCTTCTTGATCAGCGCGGCGATCTGTTTCTCCTCGGCAGCCGTGACCTGCTTCAGAGCGAACGAGGTTGGCCACATGTGGCCGTGGTCCAGGTTTGCCTCCTCGTTGAAGCCCAGCGTGGCGTAACGGACCTTGAACTTGTCCGCGCTCTGGAAGAAGCAGATCACCTTCCCGGCCGCGTTGGCGTAGGCGGGCATGCCGTACCAGGTCCGCGGCGCCAGGTCGGGCGCGGTAGCCGCCACGATCGCGTGGATGCGCTCCGCCATCGCGCGGTCCGCTTCTGGCATCTCCGCGATCCTGGCCTGCACGTCGGCCTCGCCCTTCTCGCGGCTCGCCTGGCCGCGCGCCTGGGCCTTCGCCTCTCTGGCGCGCTCCTTCATCGCCGCCTTCTCCTCCGCCGTGAATCCGTCCGAGGACCGGGCTTTGGACCTGGAGCCAGGCGTCGAGGCGGACTTGGCGGCCGTGGTGGCCTTCTGCTCTGCCATGTGGGCGTCCTCCCTGTGAGGTGGCGGGTGGGGATGAGGGGCGACTACGGGTGCTGCTGGAGGCGGATCATGTTGCCGGCGGGGTCGCGCAGGGCGCAGTCTCGCACGCCGTAGGGCTGGTCCGCCGGCTCCTGGATGACCTCCGCACCGCTCGCCTGCACGCGCTCGAACGCGGCGTCCACGTCCGGCGTGCGCAGCACGATACCGGCGTACGTCCCCTTCGCCATCATCTCCGCGATGACGCGCTGCTCGTCCTCCGTGACGCCGGGGTCGCCGTTCGGCGGGTTCAGCACGATCGCGACGTCTGGCTGGTCTGCCGGCCCTACCGTCACCCAGCGCAGGCCCTGGTAGCCCACGTCGTTGCGAACCTCGAAGCCCAGCGCGTCACGGTAGAACGCGATGGCGGCGTCCGCGTCGTTGTGGGGGAGGAAGGATGCGTGGATCTTGATGTCCATGGGGTGCTCCTTGTGGGTCCAGCGGTCGTTCGGTTGAGGTCAGGCTAGGAGGGGTGTCCCGGCGTTGCTTCTTGATTCCTGACCAGTCTCCCGCTCCGCCCGTCGGCCCTCGCGGGCGCTACCGGATCCAGCCGGGGGTCGCAGCCGCCTGCTTGACCCCAACTCCGTCACCAGCGCCTCATCGATCCCCGGTCACGGGCGTCAGTGCCGAACGCCGCGCCCTCACGGCTCCGGAGCGGCCTCGTGACCTGCTTCGCCACGCACGAGGGGATCCCGGCGATCGCGGCGTCGGCGGTGCTGGCCTCGCGCCGGTAGACGCTGGGGGGCACGCCCACCAACTCCGTGAAGCGCGTGCTGAACGTCCCCAGCGACGAGCAGCCCACCGCGAAGCACACCTCGGTCACGCTGAGGTCGCCCCGACGCAGGAGCGCCATGGCGCGTTCGATGCGCCTGGTCATCAGGTAGGAATAGGGAGACTCGCCGTAGGCGCGGCGGAAGAGGCGGGAGAGGTGGCCGGCGGACATGCCCACGCCTCGGGCGAGGGCCTCCACGTCCAGCGGCCGGGCGTGCTCCCGGTCCATCCGGTCGCGCACCCTTCGCAGCAGGGCGAGGTCAGCCAGGGACGGGGTGGCGACGGTTCCGTTGCCCATCCCGGAATCCTGCCATGCGGGCCCGGAGGTTGTCGAGGCGTCGCCCGGCGCCAGATCAGCCGCACGGATCACTTGCGCCGGGTCAGCCCGAGGCGGCGCCCTCGTCCAGGCGGTCGTCGTTGAGGATGCGGCCGTCGCGGAACTCGATGAGGCGGTCTGCCCTTGCGGCCATGCGCTCGTCGTGGGTCACCATGAGGCACGCCTTGTTGCGGCCACTGACCTCCGCGGCCAGCGCGTCCACCACGCGCTCGCCCAGTTCTGTGTTCAGGCTGGCGGTGGGTTCGTCCACCAGGATGAGGACGGGGTCCCGCATCAGCGCACGTGCGATGGCGACTCGCTGCCGCTCGCCGCCGGAGAGTTGCGTCGCCAGTTGGTTTGCCACCGGCATGAGTTCGAGTTCCTCGAGCAGTTCGTCCGCGCGACGCTTGAGCGCGCCCTTGTCCGCGCCGCCGAACTGCGCGACCAGCAGCAGGTTCTCGCGTGCGGTGAGGAAGGGGACCATGTTGCTGCCCTGGAAGACGAACCCCACCCGGTCGCGGCGATAGCGGGTGCGCTCGCGCCCGCCGAACTGGGCCACATCGGCGCCGTCCACCAGTACCTCACCGGACGTGGGGGTGAGGAGACCGCCCACCATCGCGAGCAGCGTGGACTTCCCGGAGCCAGAGGGCCCCACGAGCGACACCATCTCGCCGCGCCCAATGTTCAGGCTGACGCCTCGCACTGCGTCCACCCGGTGCGGACCGTCGCCGAACGACTTGCTGACGTCCCGGAGCGTGAGGATGCCCATCGTCCGCCCCCTCCTACTGCTGCTGCATCGCAATGATCGGGTCGATGGTCGCCACCTGGCGCACGGAGAGCGCGGCGCCCACCATCCCGCCGATCACCACGAAGCCGGACGAGGTGACCAGGGCGCGCGTATTGAACGCGATGGGCACGGTGTCCGAGGACAGCAGTGTCGCCTCCGTGACGAGCGCGAGCACCACAGAGATGAGCGCGCCGCTGAGCGCCACCAGGAAGACCTGCAGCAGGCCCTGCGTGACCAGGAAGGTGCCGGGCGCGCCGATCGCCTTCAGGATGCCGAGCAAGGAGACCTTCTGCAGCGTGATCACGTAGAAGAAGACGCCGATCACGAGCGTGCCGATGAGCAGGCCCATGTAGCGCAGGGCGTTGACCGTGGACTGCTGTGCGGCCACGCCCTCGATGTTGCGGAAGCCCTCCTGCTTTGTGACCACCTCCCAGCCCTCGCCGCGCATGCTGTCGATGCCGTCCCCCTGGAGGAGGACGATGCTGGCGGCGGGGCGCCCGGCGAGGTCGCCCTGGTAGGCCAGGCCCTGCCAGTCCTCCAGGCTCACGTAGACCGTGGGCTGGAAGAAGAAGTAGCCCTGATCCACCACGCCCACCACCGTGAAGTCGCGCGTCTCGAAGCCCACGGGCAGCGGCAGCGTCTCGCCGATGCCGGTCTCCGCGAGGCGCACCCACGCGCGATCCACCAGCACCTCGTCCGGCGCGGACAACTGGCGGCCCTCCACCACGGCGGGTTCGGCGAACGACCCGGGGATGACGCCCAGCGTGGCGGCGGTGTTGCTCTCGTCTGGCGCGTACTCCACCACCACCGCGATGTAGCCCACCGGCGTCCCCTGCTGAACGCCGGGAGCCGCCTGGATGTCGGCTACATGCTCCTCGGTCAGGCGGGAGCGGATCACGGAGAGGTTGGCGTTGGAGGCGTAGGCCAGGTGGTCGCCGTTGAGCGAGAGCAGGCCCGTCCCCGCCTGCTCGTTCAGCCCCAGGCCCAGGCCGGTGACCATGATGATCAGGTAGGAGATGAGCGCGACCACGCCGGTGACGAGCCCGAACTGCAGTTTCCGTCGCTTGATCTCGATGAGCGCGAGCAATCAAGCCTCCTGCTCTCGTGTGGCGGGGGGTGTGCTTCCAGAATGGCCTGCCCGGACGCAACGGGCCAGAGCCGATGGGCTATCAGCGCCGGCGGATATGCGTTGCCCGCAATCCCACGGCCGGCGTTCTCAATCGGCCGGGAGTCCCGCGGTGTGACAGTTGGCGTCGACAGCCCTCGGGGCCGAGGACTACCGTTCGCCTCACCCACTACCGCCATGCTGTCGGAACGCGCCAGGCGCCGAGCCAGCCCACCGAACGTGGGGGGTGGCTCAGTCGACGGCAGTAGCCAAACCTACCCGCGGCAACGACGAAAGGACCGAGTCATGCGACTGAACTGGTCGGAGACGCTGCCAGAGGCAGGCCCCGCGATGCGGGCTGTGAGCAAGATCGCCCACTCCAGCACGCTGGAGCCCTTCCTCCTGGAGTTGGTGAACATCCGCGCCTCGCAGATCAACGGGTGCGCCCACTGCCTGGACATGCACACCAAGGACGCCAAGGCCATGGGCGAGACGGACCAGCGCATGCACCTGGTGGCCGCGTGGCGCGAGAGCCCCGTCTACTCCGACCGGGAGCGCGCCGCGCTCGCCTGGACCGAGGCGCTGACGCTGCTGCCGGAGACGGGCGCCCCGGACGACGTCTACCAGCAGGTCGCGGACGTCTTCTCTCCGGAGGAACAGGTGGCCCTCACCATGGCGATCACCACCATCAACACGTGGAACCGCCTCGCCGTGGGCTTCCGTGCCGAGGTGGGCAACTACGTGTCCAGGCGGAGCGCCCTCGTGTAGTCGAGATGTAGTCGGGTCTGGCCGGGGCCGGGGCTACGCCGGCGGCCCCGGCCGGTCCATTGCCGTCGTCCGCGCGGCCAGCGACTGCATGACCTCCGGCGCCAGCAGCGCGCGCGCCGGGACGAAGAGGTCCTCCTCCTCGTCTGCGAAGTGGCCTAGCAGGATGCGCTCCATGCGCATCGCCCGCTCGCGGAGGTCCTCCAGCACGGCCGGCGTCAGCGCGGCCGTCGTCGCCATCACTTCCGAGATGAAGGCGTCTCGTTCCTCCTCCACCTCGTGGTGATGCGCATCCAGCGCGGCCATCGTGCGGTCGATCAGGTCCTGGCGCGCCCGGATCTCGTCGTGCTGCGCGACCATGTGGAGGATCGCATCGTCTATCCCGTCCGCGAGCGAGCGCAGGGCGGGGAAGAGCACGTCCTCCTCCTTCGCGATGTGGAGCGTCAGGTCCTCCGCCAAAAAGCGCTGGAGGTCGCGCGCCACCTCCACCACCCGGGCGGCGGCGCCGGGCCCGTCCAGGCGCGCGCCGTCGAAGGTGGCGCGGGCGCCGGCGATGACCACGGCCGTGTGTTCGTGGTCGCGCAACAGACCCGCCAGCGGTTCCGGCAACTCCTCCGGCGTGGGCAGTCGGTTCATGGCCATGGCGGGCTCCGTGCTAGTCCAGGCCCGGGACCTCCGCCCGGATCTCTGCCGCGATGGTATCCAGCGCGCCCATCGTGTCTCGGAAGAGGCTTGTCGCGTAGGTCGCGCGACGGGCGCCGGCCGCAGCCGCCGCCTGTAGCGAGAGCGGTCCGCCGCGCCGCACCGTGACGTTGACCATCTCGCACGCCTGCACCATCGCGCGGATGGCCGCCGGATCACTGAGGAGGATCGGGTAGACCGCGTCCGCCCCAGCCTCGCGGTAGAGGCGGCCCCGCCGCGTGCCCTCCGCAACCTGCGCGTCCAGGTCGCCCTCCCGACGGATGAAGACGTCCACGCGGGCGTTGAGGAAGAGGTCCACCCCCAGCGCACGCGCCGCCGCCTTCACCGCCGCGAGCCGCTCCGCCTGCGCCTCCGCCGGCGCCAGTCCGGAGCCGCCTCGATGGTCGGTGTCCTCCAGGTTCAGGCCCACCGCGTCCGCCTGGACCACCCGGCGCGCGACCTCCTCTGGCGGCAGGCCGTAGCCCGCCTCCAGGTCCACGGTGACGGGGAGGGAGACCGAGGCGGCGATGCGCTCCGCCGCGGCCAGCATCTCGTCCGCCGGAGCCTGCTCGTGGTCGGCGTAGCCCAGGCTGATCGCCACGCCCCCGCTGGTGGTCGCGACCGCCGGGAAGCCGGCAGCCTCGAAGCGTTGCGCGCTCGCCGCGTCCCACGCGTTCGCCATGACGAGCATCCCCGGCCCCTCGTGCAGCGCACGGAAGGTCGCCACCTTCGCCACCAGTTGATCCAGTCGTCCAGCGTCAGCCATAGCACCCGCCTCCCGTACCGCGATGCCCATGCCCATGCCCCATCCACGTGCCGCGCCGCTGCCTCGAGGTCGCCGCCCTCGCCGAGCCCGAAACCCCGAGGTGCTGCGAGTGTATGCCTCCCGGCACCGCCCTCGACCCCTCCGAGACGCGGCGGTGCGGAGGCGGGCAGAGGGCTACCGCTGGTGTAGATCGCGGGCGTATCGAGCACGTATGTATTCGATTTATCGTGCACAGGATTATTGTCGGCGTTACTCTCCCGTGGGAGAAAATGTGGACGGACAAGGGCGTGTAGTGTGCCCGTCATTGACCGTGTGACGCGAGGAGTTGGTATGAGGACATTCCGTGGAGTGACAGCGCGAGTGGCTGTCCTGATCGCGGTGTTCCTGGCTTCGGCATTGGTGCTGCTTCAACCGGGTCCGGCGCATGCGACGCATGTTGAATACGCCAGCGTGACGGCGTCCTCGACGACGGCGGGCGCTACGGACGTGTTGTACACATTGGAGTTCGCGATCGGCGTCGGGAACGGCCAGACGGTCGCTGGGCGGGGCGACGTGGTGATCGTCTTCCCCGCTGGCTACGACGTCTCGGCAGCGACGTTCGTCGAAGCCGCCTCGACTCTCGACGGCGCTCCGATCGCCGAAGAGTACGCGTCGTTCGAGATCGACGGCCAGACGCTCCAACTGCTGGACTTCACTCGAGTGCTGACCGATGAGGCCGCGTTCGTGCTCAAGTTTGATGGCGTCACGAACCCGCCTGCCTCGGGAAACCGGGTGATCTCGATGCAGGTCTTCAACCAAACCCCTGGCGACTTTGCGAACATCCACACCAACGGCTCAGAGACGATCGCGATCACCGCGCCGGTGCTCACAACGTTCGAGGTCACGGCGGTGGGTAGTGGACCCATCGGCAGCCAGCAGGTGGGTGTGCCGTTCGAGATCGGGGTGGCGGCGCTCGACGAGTTGGGCGCCCCGTTCACCGCGCTCGACGACGCAACCTACGCGGTGGACATCAGCGTCCTCGGCGGCAGCGCGGGGGCGTCCGGGCTGGGCACGGTGGACCTGGATTTTTCGGCCACCCCGGGCACGTCCACGCACACCGTCAGGCTGACCTCCGCCCGAGCGGCCGAGGTGATCACCGTGACCTCCGTGGACACCCCCGCAGTTGAAGGGGCCTCCAACACCTTCGGCGTCATTGCCCCACCGCCGCCCATCGACGACGTCATCGTCGAGGCCGGCGAGACGCCTGTGCGCGTGGTGAACCGCCGTTCGTTCGGCTTCGGCGCCGACGGTTCCGCGACCGGCGAGACGACGACACCGGGCGGCGCTTCGCTACGGGTCCAGATCCCGGCCGGCGCGATCGAGCATGCGGCAGGCCTACGCCTCGAGGTGGCCGCGGTGCGTGACCTGTCGATGCAGGGCCGGCAGTTGGGATCGTTCGGGGGCGCGGAGGTCTTCGCTTCGTTCGTGGTCCGGCTGGTCGACGCCCAGGGCGCGCCCGTTGAGGCGGCCTTCGCACTGCCGGTGACGCTGACGTTCACCGTGCCCGCAGGCGACCTCCCAGACGACCTGGGCCAGGACGGCCTGCTGCTCTCCTTCTGGGACGGTTCGTCGTGGATCCTCGTCCCGGCGACGCTCACGCTTGGCGCTGACGGTTCAGCGACGCTCGTGGCGGACCTGACGCACTTCACGCTGTTCCAGGTCACCGGCCTGCCGGACGGCTGGGGGACGTTCTCGCCCACTCCCTTCGCGCGCGGCATCACGCTGACCAGGTGGCAGGGCGGCGGCCCCGACCTGTTCGAGGCTGCCGTGGACGGCGGCGCCGCCTGGGTCACCATCGGCGGCGAGTGGTACGGCTTCACCGCCGGAGCGCCAGCGTTCGCAAACGCCGCGTTCATCGAGGCCTATCCGGACGGGCTTCCCCGAGGAGCGTCCGTCGCCTTCGTCCGGTAGACCTCGGCTCTGCGAGTATCCCCCGAACGAGCACGCACGAAGAAGCCCGCCATCGGCGGGCTTCTTCGTACGTGTCACATATCAGGTGGAGCGGGAGATGGGATTCGAACCCACGGCATCTTCCTTGGGAAGGAAGCGCTCTACCCCTGAGCTACTCCCGCACGCCAGTCCGACAGCAAGGATATCCAGTTTGGATCCGGAAGCCAAACGAAACGCCGCTCACCGTGCTTGCCGGCGAGCGACGGCGCTCGGCAGCGACCAGCGCTCACACTGCATCGCGGCAGGCTCGAACGCCCGTCACCGGCAGGAGCGCGAGCACCACTCTCGGCTCCCGCCGAATCCCGACGCCTGCTTCGAGGGCGCTGTCCACCGCGCGGGTGCGCATCGAGGCGACGATGATCCTCAGTCAGCCGTGCTTGCCGTCCGAGCCGGGGTGAGGGCGCCGGCTCGGATCGTGAGAGCGACAAGGATGGCCCAGATGATCGCGGCGATCACGAGGTGGGCGATGCGGGCCGCGCCGGGCTGCCAGAGCACGTTCGCCGCGCCGAGGAGCGCCTGCACCACATAGAGCGCGAGGACCACGGCTGCGGTGGCGTGTATCGCAGATGCCGAGGCGGGCAGCCGATGTGCTCGCACGGCGAGATTCACCGCAGCGAGGAGGGCGAACAGCGTTGCCCCGCGGTGCAGCCAGTGCAGGACGTGCAGATCTGTCCCCTGCCACGGAAACGCGGCTTCCGCACACCCCGGCCAGGATGTGCACGCGTACGCCGCGCCCTCTGCCACCATCACGGCTCCGAGCGTGATCGTGAGCGCGGAGGCGGCGAGCGCAATCCGGATTGAAGGACGGAGCCTGTCTCTCGCCGCACCGTCGGCCTCGGTCCTTCGAGGCGTCGCGAGGACAACGAGGGCCGAGAGCAGCAGCATGCCCGTGATGAGGTGCGTGGCGACCACCACCGGCGGCAGTTCCCGGACGACCGCCTCGCGTCCGAGCAATGCTTGGATGGCCAGCAGTGGGGCGGCCGCAAGGCTGGCGGCCGCGCGGATGCGGTCCGTCCGGTAGCGCACCCACGTCCAGGCCGCGACGGTCAGGATCATCGCGCCGGTGACGGCTGCGATGGTGCGGTGGCTCCATTCGATCAGGGCGGTGCGTTCGAGCGGCGGCAGCACCTGGCCGTGGCAGAGCGGCCAGTCTGGGCAGCCAAGGCCGGAGCCGCTGGTGCGCACGACCGAGCCGGCGCCGATCAGCAGGATCGTGGCGGCGATGGTCAGGATCGAGGAGCGCCGGTAGGCCCTGGAGCCCTGCGCGGCGTGCGGACGTGTGGAGGCTGGCAGGCTGGCCATGGCGCCCTACTCCGTCGCGCGGATGACGCCGAGCGCGCCGCCGAGCGGGAGGTCCTCCTCCGGCGACGTCTCGCCCGTCATCGGGCACACCAGGGAGCCCTCATCAAGGTCCTGGTAGCGGGCCGTCAGGAGTGAGGGGTGCACGCCCATCTCGTCCATCTCCGCCTGTACGACCGCGCGGAGGAGGTCGCCCACCGCATGGAACCAGCGCGCAGCAGCGGGATCGTCGCGGGTGCCCGCGGCCTCGTCGGCGTGGTCGCAGAGCGCGGCGGCGAACGCGCCGGACCAGCGGCCGAGGTGGGACTCGAGGAACCGCCGGCCGGCGTCGCGGGCCACCGCCTGGTGTTCGGACCATTCGCGGATCGCCGCGTACGCCTCTTTGCGCGTGAGCAGGGCCATGAACTCAAGTTCGGTGCAGATCTCGTCCGGCGTCGTCTGGTGCCGTCGCGAGACCTTGAGGCCGAAGGCGCCATAGAAGCCGGCGATGTCCGCGAGTTGCGCCGCCTTAGCGAGCGGGTCACGAATGTACTCGGTCTCGTGAGGCGAGCAGAGCACGGAGCCCTCGAAGAGCACGAAGTGCACCGGTGCGAGCCGCCCGGCGTCCACGTCGCGCAGCGCCGAACACAGCCGGTCGAGCGCGTCATCCAGCCGGCGGCCCACCACCACCGGGTGGCCTCGGAGGTCCTCCGCAAGCGCTTCCACGCGCGCGACCGTGTCGTCGTCGGGGTAGGCGAGGGCGAGCGCCAGCGCCTCGTAGAGTGCGGAGCGGCCCAGGAGGCGCTGGATGGGGGGGCGCTGCAGGAAGCCGGGGTCCACGGTGATCGTTTCGGCCATGGTCAGGCCTCCAGTTCCAGGTCCGTCCAGTTCGACCACTGCTTGCGCGACCCGCGGTTGCCCGCGCCGCCGTCCCACACGGCGAAGGCGATCGAGGTGGTGAGGCCGGGATGCAGGCTGGTCTTGTGTTCGCCCGCCGCGAGCGGCGTGGAGAGCACCACGTGCCAGCCTCGGTCAAAGACGCCTCGGCCGGTGGCGGTCTGCTTGTCCTGTGCGGTGAGACTGCCGAAGCCGACGGCGCTCAGGTCCTCCACGGGCGAGGTGCGGTCGCGGCGGGCCATTGGGTTGTTCGCCACGAGCGCGGGGTAGAACTGCTGCGCGGCCTCCTCGCCCATCAGGTCCTCCGGTGCGGCGTCCCGGAAGGAGTTGGGGAACGCCTCGCGCACGCCCTGGCGGCCGCGGTCGACGTCACGCTGCCAGGCGGCCCGCCACTGCATGATGTGCACCGGCTGGTTGACCGCACCCATCGTGACGCCGGGCGTGGTCGCCGTGTCCACGGGCAGTTGCACCGCCACGGCGTCCCGGAAGCGCGCCATCGAGTCGACGGCGTCTTCCGCGTCGTCCGCCCACTCCACCAGGAGGGCGATGCGCTCTCCGTTGTGCAGCGCGCGCACCCGCAGTTCGGGGATCACGAGGGCGGGCGCGTGTGGCGCCACCAGGTTCTGGACCAGGAGCGGCACCACCCACGCCTGGGCGCGCGCCCACGCGCGGTGCTGGTGGTCAGCGGGGATGTCGCCCTCGTGGCGGCGGGCGACGACGTGCGTCGCCGGCTCCGGCCGGGTGAGGACGCGTGCAGCGATGCCGGTGGCAACGGCGGTGCTGGCGGCCACCGCTCCCGCCACCTTGAGGAAGCCACGCCGGTCGACCTGCGCCGGCGTCCGGTCGGTGCCTGCGTCTGGAGTCCCTGCTTCGGGAGTCCCTGCGTCTCGAGTCATGGAGCACCTCGTCCCTGGCCTCCCGCAGACGGGAGGCGTCCACGTCGGTCAGGTGATGTTGTGCAGGTAGGCCTGGTGCACGTCGTCGAAGAACTCGCGGATGAAGGTCGGCTCGCGCAGGGGGACGCTCACGAGTTCCTCGCCCTGCTCGTCGAAGCCGGTCGCGATCTCTCCCTCCACCGAGAAGGAGTGCATGATCCGCTCGGTGCTGCCGAAGAGCATCATCAGGCCCAGCAGTTCCGGGTCGTTCTTGATGTTCTGGTAGGTCTCCACCGCCTCGTCCACGCCGGGGCCAAACATCTGGTGGAGGTACTCGCGCGGCGCGTGGATCGGGGGGATGTAGTAGACGTTCGGCTCGGTCCCGGCCTGCGGGTACAGCGGCAGGGCCACCTTCCGCACCTTCACGAGGAAGTCGATCGGCTTCTTCGGGTCCACCTCATCCGGCTTGCTGATGAAACTGGCGATGCGGATCCGGCCGATGCAGGTCGTGACGCATTGGGGCTGGTAGCCCTGCTCGATCTTCGGGAAGCAGGCGATGCACTTCTCCGAGACGCGCGTCTCGTTGTTGTACATCACCTTCTTGTACGGGCATGCCGCCACGCACTCCTGGTATCCCCGGCAACGGGCCTGGTCCACCAGCACGATCCCGTCCTCCGGCCGCTTGTAGATCGCCTGCCGAGGGCAGGCCGCAACGCAGGCCGGGTAGGTGCAGTGGTTGCAGATGCGCGCCAGGTAGGAGAACCAGGTGTCGTGCGGGAGGCGGTCAATGTAGGTCCCGCGTTCCACGGCGCCGGCGGGCTCGTCCTCGCCCACGTTCGGGTGCGCCCAGTCCTCCGCCATGGGGAGCCAGCCGTTGACGCGCTCACCAGTGGGGGCTGACTCGAAGACCGTCTGGCCCTCGTAGGTCTGGCCGTCCCACTGCACCACGCCCAGGCGGTCCAGCAGTTGGACGTCCCAGCCCTGCGGGAAGAAGCCGTAGGGCTTCGTCTCTACGTTGTTCCACAGCATGTACTCCTGTCCCGTGCCGGAGGTCCAGGTGGACTTGCAGGCGACGGTGCAGGTCTGGCAGGCGATGCACTTGTTCGTGTCGAACACCCAGGCGATCTGACGCTGCGGGCGTTCGGCCTGGAACGGGTACTGCATCTCCCGCCCCAGTTGCCAGTTGAAGACCTCGGCCATGATGTGCCTCCACTTTCCGGTGGCGGCGTAGGAGCGCCCGCGGGCGCGTCCTACGCCTGGTAGAACGCGCCAGCGAGATATCGCTGCATGAGATCGGACTCGTAGCCGGCGCGCAGACCGTTCTGCGCGGGACGCCACAGCCCGCCGCCCGGGGAGCCGTCCTCCGCCTTCTCGAGGCGGATAAAGGACTCCTTGGGCGCGCCGTTGGCGCAGTGCACGTCGTTCTCGTGCCCCGCGCCGATGTCCTGGCCAAAGAAGGGCTTGCGGACGAGGGTGTCCGTGAGCAGGGTGGGGCGCAGCCAGGCGCGCACGCCGCTCTGGTGGCTGCCGTGCCGGAACATCGCCTGGTAGCCGGTCTCGGGGTTCTTCGCGAGGCCGTCTTCGCGCTCGCGGGCGCCACGGACGGAGCCCCTGGTGGCAACGTACATGTTGTACCACATGCGAATTACGCCGGGCTGCATGGCGTTCTGGTAGCGCGCGCGGGCCATGCCACGGGCCACCTCGTAGTCGGCGTCGCCTTCTTTCCAGCCGCGGTAGGGGCGGTCCTGCGGGTCGGCGTCGAACCAGACGTAGTCGCCGTCGTCGATCCCCAGGGCTGCGCCGTCGCTGGGGTGCATCTCCATGTAGCCCTCACCCACCCAGGGCATGCGTCGGTCATGCCGGTAGACGTCGCCGAACGGGCCAAAGAGGACGCTCATCCAGTCCAGGTCCACCGGCGTGCTGTGCGCGCCGTGGCGGTACTTGGGCGTGATGAAGATGAAGCGGTACCGGTCGTCCGTCGCGGTCAGCGGGTGCACCGTGTCCTTCAGGTCTGACCACGGCTTGACCACGTTGCGGACCTGCCGCGTCTCCGTGGAGAGGTCGTCCGGGTCCAGTCCGTAGGCCGCCGGAGCATCCGGCGCGATCAGCGGATGCGGCTTCGCGTGGATGACGTTCGGTTCGTGGAACGTGGCGTCCACCGGCTCCCGGAAGACGGGGAGGTTCTCCCCGTACTCCCGGAACTCCGGCTCGTCTCGGTAGAACTCAAGGCGGCCCGAGCGGTTGTACCAGGGCTTACTCTCGTTGCGCTGCTCCCACCCGCCATGCCGCGGGTAGGTGCGGAAGTTCATCAGCGCCGGCACGCCGCCCCGGGCGCGCTCCTCCAGTTCGAGGACCTCGTAGCCGCGCGTGGCGTTCGACTCGTCGAAGATGCGCTGGAGGTAGACGTCCTCGCGGCCCTCGTGCTGGAAGCGCCAGTAGTCAAGGAAGCGCTGGTCGCCCGTCAGTTCGGCCAGTTTGGCGGCGATGCCGGCGGAGACCTCCGCATCCCCCCTGGTGTCGTAGATGCGGTCGAGCGGGCTCCGCGGCGCCATGTGGAGGAAGGAGTTGGTGCAGGATCCGGTGGCGTCCAGGTTCTTGCGCTCCCCCCAGGAGTCCACGCCGAAGACGATGTCTGCGTACTCACAGGAGGCGGTCCACCACCACTCGTTGACGAAGATCGCGTCAATGTTCGGGAGGACATTGTGCACCGTGTCGTGGTGCCACTTCGTGTTGCCCAGCAGGGAGTTCGAGTTGCCGAAGTGCATGGCCTTCGTCGGCACCGGCATGTGCGTGGATCCGGTGAAGTTCTTGTTCCCCACGCGCAGCGGGCGGTCGCCGTAGTTGTAGAAGTGGGCTGACTCGCCCTTGTAGTACGAGCGCACTCGAGCCGGCAGGGATGGGTCCAGTTCGATCTGGAACGGATCTTCCTTGATCCATTGGGGCAACCCGTTGAAGATCGAGCCGCGGTAGTTCCCGGCGTAGGAGCCGACGTTGCCGCCCAGGTGGCCGATGTTGTCGGTCAGGGCCGCCAGCAGGAAGATCGCGCGGTCCTTCAGGTCAGCGTTGAAGAAGTGGTTCGGCCCCATGCCGTGCGCCAGCAACGTCTTCCCGCGGGCCACGGCGACCTGCCGTGCCAGGCTCTCGATCGCCTCCGGCCGAGCCCAGGTCACCTCGGACGTGGTCTGCAGGTCAAAGTTGTCGTCCAGGTAGCGCTTCACCTGGCCGAAGACCGGCTGCACGGTGACATCCGTCCCGTCCGTGAGCCGGACGGTGAACTCGCCCTCCAGGGCCGGGTCTACCCCGGTCTCGTGGAAGCGGTCGCCCACCTGGTCGCGCGTGACGCGGACGGGCCCGCCCGCGCCGCGGTCCCACATCATGAAGTCGCCCCAGCCCTCGCGGAGCGATTCCGGGAGGTACTGGACACCCTGGAGGTTCCCCGGGGGCAACTGCGCGCCGGCCTCGATCATCTGGACGTAGTTCGTGAGCGGCGCCGGCTGGTAGTCCGGCAGCACGTCCCGCGCGTTCAGGAGTTCGTGCGTGTCCATCCGCACCAGCAGCGGCAGGTCCGTCGAGGCCCGCACGTTGTCCTCGTCGTAGAGGCCGTGCTCAATGATGTACCGCGCGCATCCCAGGGCAAGCGCGGCGTCCGTCCCCGGACGGATGAGGATCACCTCGTCCGACCGGTTGGAGGTGGACTGGTAGTCCGTGGTGATGTTGATGATGCGCGTGCCCTTCTGGCGCGCCTCCGCCAGCCAGTGGGCCTCCGGCATCTTGGTGGAGATCCAGTTCATCCCGAACATCACCACCAGGTCGGAGTGCTCCGGCGCCATCAGGTCGAACTCCACCGTCAGGTGTCCCGTGACCATTGGATGCCCCGGCGGCAGGTCCGTGTGCCAGGAGTAGGAGTCCCAGCCACGCGCTCCCACCGCTTCGTCCGGCCCCACGCCTCGTACGTGTTGGTCCAGCAGCGCCAGGCCGTTGGCGAACCGATAGAACGAGTAGATGCGGTAGATGCCCAGTAGCGGCATGCCGCCCCGGAGTTTGATGGTCTGCACGCCCGCCCCGTGCGTGCCCTCCACCATGTCCGGGTCATAGCCCTGTGACGTCAGGCGGGCGGTGCCCTCCGGCCCCGAGTAGGTCTGAGCCACGTCCAGGTAGACCCGCGCGGCGATCTCGAACGCCTCGTCCCAGGGCACCTTCACCCACCCGTCACGGCCTCGGCGCTCCATGTCCATCTGAGGCCGGCCGGACTGGGGATCGCGTGGGAAGCCGGCGTCTGCCCACTCCTTGAACCCCTGGCGCACCATGGCGCCTCGCACCCGCCGGTCGCCGTAGAACTTGCGGGTGAGCGCCAGCCCCTTCTGGCAGCACCGTGGGTCCCAGCGGTGGGAGGCCTGGTTGCCGTGCAGGTCCGTGGCCTTGCCGTAGCCGTACGTGGGGCTGATGCGGACGACCACGCCGTTCTTGACGTGGGCCTTCAGCAGACAGTTGTGGGTGTCGTTCGGCGCGCAGGTGAAGACGTACTCCGAGTCCGGCGTGAAGAGGTCGCGATACGCCGACTCCCAGTCACGGTCCGGGAAGACCTCGAACGGGTCGCCGATCACGATCGGCTCGGCCGCCTCCAGGCTCCACGGGTCGAACGCGAACAACTCCGCGAGGGTGATCCCGGCGCCAGCCGCAGCCGCCCGCCGCAGGAACGACCGACGCGAGAGAGCCCGCTCGCCCTGCTGCTCCTGCTGACCCGAACCGCCGGGCCCCTGCTCCTGCCGCTTGCTGGACATCTCGACGCTCCTGCCCGTCCTCCCTGCAGGCGGCGGAAGTGCGCGCCGCAGGGACCGAGGTCGCTCGTGATGATTTTCACGTATGCGGATCATCCAACAGCGTCGTTACCCGCAGCGTTACTGCCCGGGAGGCATCGCCGAGTCCCCTCCGCATCGGGACGTTCCGCCCTCACGGGGCAAGGCACCGGCCGCGACGATGTTCCCCGGAGCGTGACGTGATGCGAGCCACGCAAGTCGTCCAGTGGACCAGCAGCCCATCTCTTGCCATTGCGGCCGACGGTTGTGTCGTCGCCACGAACGATGCTTGCGACCGCCTCACCGGGCTCCCGTCCCAGGTGGCGACCGGCCTGCACTGCTGGGAGGTCGTGAAGGCCACGGATGCCAGTGGGGCGCTGGTGTGCAGCCCCACGGACTGCCGCACGCTGGAGGCCCTCGGCGAAGGTGACGCTCTCGACCTGCAGTGGAGCGGCTGGCTCCTCGGCTGCGGGGCGGTCGCATCGATCCGGGCGACGGCGATCGCCGTGCCACCGGAGGAACGAGCCGACCGAGCCGCCGCGGTAATCTTCCTCAACCTCGATTCGGACGCGTCACCGCCTGCGTCCTCGAGCGCCGGCCCGCCTGAGGCACACCCACCTGGTGAGCCGCACCCCTCGCCCGTCCGCGTCCTGCTGCTCGGCAGCCCCGAGTGCTGGAACGACGGCCAGCGACAGCCGGTCAGGCGGCGTCGGGTGTTCGAGGTGCTGACACTGCTCGCCCTCGCCGGCGACGCGGGCTGCACTCGCGAGGCAATCGTCGACACGCTGTGGCCGGACGCGCCGCGCGGCAACGGCCGGCAGCACCTCCGCGTCCTCCTCCACGGGATCCGCCGGGCGCTGGGCGCCGACAGCATTGCGACCGTGCACCAGCACTCCGCGGGCGAGGAACGCCTGCGCCTCAGCCCGCACGTCTGGGTAGACCTCACCGCCTTCGAGGCCAGTGTGGGGGCCCTCGTCCCTCCCGCGACCCAGAGCGGCGCGTGCTTCGTCGACCTGGACGCGACGGGGGCGGACGATGCGATGGGCCGCCTGGAGGAGGCCGTTGCGCTTTATCGCGGCGGGCTGGACGAATTCGGGACGTTCGGCGAATGGGTCGTGCCGCATCGCGAGCGACTACGCGCGCACTTCCTCGCCCTCGTCGCCGAGGTCATCCCCGCGCTGGCCCGGAGTGGCCGCATCGAGGACGCCATCGGGTACTGCCGGCGCGCGGTGGAGACAGACCCCCTGGCGGAGCCCTTCCAGTTGGCGTTGATGACGGCGTACGCCCACCTCGGCTGGCGGACCGCCGCACTCGCCCAGTACCGCGACTACCGGCGGACGCTGGCGCAGGAACTCCAGATCGAGCCGTCCGTCGCGGTGACGCGTGCCTTCCGGCAGGCGACCGCCTCGCCCAGCCTCAGTCGGTAGCCACCGCCGAACGACAGAGGCGACAGAAGGGACACCCGGAATGATCACGTCCTCGCCATCCGCACTCACGGTCCGACGGGCCTGCATCGAGTCGGCGAGCCACCACGGGCGCCTGTGCCCGCGCCAGGTGCTGGGCGTGCGCATGGGCGTGGCCGGCCTGGACTGGCTCGGCCTTCCGCCGCTGCCGGACAAGCGCGTCATCATCTTCGCGGAGACCGACGGCTGCTTCGTGGACGGCGTCACCGCCGCCACCGGCTGCACCGTGGGCCACCGCACCCTGCGCGTCATCGACTACGGCCGCGTGGCGATCACCATGGTGGACACCGCGACGTCCGAGGCGGTCCGCATCGTCCCGCGGCCCGGCGTGCGCAAGGACGCCTCAAGGTACGCGCCGGACGAACCGCGTCGCTACTACCAGCAGATGATCGGCTACGAGTACATGCCCACAGACGAACTGCTCCAGATGGAGCCCGTCACGCTCACCCTCGACCTCTGCGCCCTCATCGGCCAGGCAGGCATCCGCGCGGACTGCGTCCGCTGTGGCGAAGAGGTCCTGAACGGTCGCGAGATCGCCACGGATCACGGCCCAACCTGCCCCGCTTGCGCCGGACCCGCCTACTACTCCACTCGATCAGGGAGCACCATCTAGCCGGGCCAATCCATGTCCGCGGACAGGCCTTGTCCGGTCACATCTGTGAGCGTCAGGCCATTCCGCCAACGCTGCTGAGCCTTCGCCCTTGACGCCAGGACAGTGCTCCGTCCAGGGCCGGAGCCTGCGGCTACTGGAGGACGGCAATGAGCACGGTCACGGTCGCCATGCTCGCCACGGTCGAGGCGACGACGGCACGGGTGACGAAGGTGGGGCGGGCGTGGAACTCGGTGGCGAGCACGATCGCGATGACGGCGGTCGGCATTGCGGCGAGGACCACGAGGGTGTCGCGCGTGGTGCCCTCCAGGCCGAGCGCGGTGGCGGCGCACCAACTGACCACGGGCGCAACGAGCAGGCGGGACGCCACCGCGGCGCCGGTGTCGAAGAGATGGTCCAGGCGGACCGCGCTCTGCATCTGCAGCCCCAGGACCACCAGCATGACCGGCACCGCCGCGTCGCCGAGGGTCTCGATAGGCGCGGCGATGGTGACGGGGAGCGTGACGTCGGCCGCGTTGACGAGCGCGCCAATCACCGCCGCGTATACGACGGGGTAGCGGAAGGGCGCCCTGAGCGCCCCCATCGCCGTCCCGTTCACCATTGACGCGATGGCGATGCCTGCGGAGTACGCGATCACCGCGCCCACCACGTAGTTCATCACGGCGACGTCGAGGCCGGCCTGGCCGAAGGCCAGCAGCGCCACGGGGAGGCCCATGTTGCCGGTGTTGGGGATCGTGATCGCGAGCGCCACGGCGGCCCGCAACGGACGGTCGTGGCGGCGGGCCAGCGAGAACGCGCTCGCCACGGCGTACATCGCGAGGAACGTGGCCCCCATCACGAGGACGATCCGCAGGGAGACGTCCGCAGTGAGTTCCGTGTTGGCGAGTGAGGTGAAGACCAGCGCCGGCGAGAAGAGGTAGAAGACCAGCGTGGAGACGGGCGCCACCGGGATGGCGCGCCAGCGTCCCAGCAAGCCGCCCACCGCCGCAATCAGGGCGACCGGCAGCACCACCTCCAGGAAGACCTGTAACACCGGCTCTCGCCTTCCCTCCGGGCTCTGCCGTGCACCTCGAACGGTCGACTCTAGGGGCGTCCCGCGCTCCAGACGAACGAGCGCTCAGGGAGTGCCGGTAGCGGCCCTCACCCGTCCACCTCACACTCCCGACAAGCGTTATCTTCGGCACGGCTGCACGGTGGAGCGACGCGGGGAGGGGACCGTGGACGAGGGCTCGATGCGTGCCTGGCGCGGGTTCCTGGAGGCGCATGCGCGCGTGGTGGCGGTGCTGGAGGAGGAACTGCGTCGCGAGGCGGGGATGCCCCTCACCTGGTACGACGTGCTGGTGCAGTTGAGCGAGGCGCCCCGGGAACGCCTGCGGATGCAGGACCTGGCGCGTGCGGTGCTGCTGAGCAAGAGTGGCCTCACCCGCCTCGTGGATCGGCTCTGCGACGCGGGCTACATCGAGCGGGTGCAGGATCCCGAGGACGGCCGCGCCACGCTGGCGGTGCTCACGGCCGCCGGGAGACTCGCCCTGCACGAGGCGGCCCCGGTTCATATGCGCGGCATCGAACGCACGTTTACCTCGGTCCTGACGCCGGAGGAACGCCTGGTGCTCGCCGGCGCGTTCGAGCGCATCGTGGGGAGACTGCAGGGCCCGCCTCCTGCCGAGGCGTGAGCCGCCCTGCCGTGGAGCCCTCGCCTCGCCCTCGCCTCGCCCTCGGCGCCGCACTCGACACCGGGCGGCGTGACCTATTGCTATTGCGTATGGAATGCCCGTTCTTTACGTGAGTAATGGCGCCCCATTGGCGAGCCCATGTGGCGAGTGATGGCGCCGCGCCTGTAATACATATCACATGGTTCATTACTCCCTAACAGTGTCACCAAAGACGCATCCCCTGCACGGCACGTGGGCGTAACTTCTGTAATTGCGGGAGGTGTCAGAGCCTGCCGCGAGTCCGACAGGAGATGGCATGGACAGAGAGAACTACTGGGCCAGGCTGGGCGCCACCAGCGCAAAGAGCGGCGGGCGCTTCTCGCGGCGGACGGTGCTGCGAGGTACCGCACTCGGCGGCGTCGGCCTGGCCGGGGCAGCCCTGATTGGCTGTGGCGGAGACGACGAGGACGAGCCGGCGGGCACCGCCGTAGCCCCTCCCACCGCGACGTCCCCGGGTGTCGCCACGGCGGCCGACCCGTTCGGCAACATCAAGCGCGGCGGCACGATGGTGGAGAGCGACACGAGCGACCCGTCCGCACTCAACCCGTACGCCTCCGCCTCGTTCACGGCGAAGGGCATCGCGGCGTACGTCTACAGCCGCTTCTACAAGATCGCCGCACGGCCGGACGCCAACCCATACTCGGTGGACGCGGAGCCGGATCTCGCCGAGAGCGCGGAGACCGAGGACGGCCAGCACTGGGTGGTGAAACTGCGCCCCGGCCTCACGTTCCAGAACATCGCGCCGGTCAGCGGCCGCGAGATCACCACGGAGGACGTGGTGGCGTCATGGGAGCGGCTCACGGCGGAGGGTTCGCCCTCCTCTACCCAGGTCGCCTCCTGGACCTCGCTGGAGGCGGTGGACGACTACACGATCAACGTGACGCTGGAGGCGCCCTCCGGGACGTTCGTGACGGAACTGGCGGACACGAACAAGTTGTTCATCCTGCCTCGGGAGGCGTTTGACGGAGGCTTCGATCCAGCCACGCAGATGATCGGATCAGGCCCCTGGATCCTGGACGAGTACCAGACGTCCGTGCGCTTCCGCTTCAGCCGCAACCCGGACTACTGGGACCAGCCGAAGCCCTTCGTGGACCACTACGAGATCGCGATCATCCCGGAGTACGCGAACAGCCTGGCGCAGTTCCGGGCCGGCAACCTGCACATGCAGGGCATCCAGGCCGACGACGTGCTGTCGCTGCGTCAGGAGAACCAGAACTTCCAGTGGCGAGGCCTGCTGCCGGCGCTGCTCTCCTTCATGTACTTCTCGCCGGAGGACCAGAGCCCGGACGCCCCGTGGCGAGACGAACGCTTCCGCCAGGCCGTCTCCATGCTGACGGACCGGGATACGCTGACCGAGTTGGGCTACAACGTCCGGGCGCTGCAGGACGCCGGACTGGACGTGTCCATCCTCTGGAACAACGTGGTGCCGGCCGGCTGGGGCATCTGGTGGCTGGACCCGCGCGGCAGCGACATCGGCCAGGGCGGGCGCTTCTTCGAGTACAACCCGGACGAGGCCCGCGCGCTGCTGGACGCCTCCGGCTACGCCGGCGAGGAGGTGCCGTTCATCTACGCGAACGACATCTACGGGGCCACCTTCAACCGCGTGGCGGAGGCAGTCAGCAACTACCTGCGCGAGGGCGGCCTCAACGTCTCCGTGGAGACCCAGGCCTACACCGCCCAGTACTTCCCGCAGACGTTCGCCGGGAACTTCCACGGCATCGCCTTTGGCTACCAGACTCCCTTCCCGGAGGTGGGCGGGTACTTCAACCGCATGTTCGGTGACGACCCGAACAACCACGGGCGCATCGACGATCCGGAGATCCGCAACCTGGACGAACTGCAGCGCGTGGAGTTGGACGCGGACGTGCGCCGTGGCTACATCCACGACATCCAGCGCCTCAACGCGGAGCACATGTATTACGTGCCCAACCAGGCCGGCGCCGGCACCGGCTGGACGGGCTACCAGCCGGAGGTGCGCGGCATCGTCCAGACCCGCGGCTACGGCATCGCGACCGAGGTGCACCCGAACTTCTGGCTGGACGTGTAGCAGCCACCGCGCAGGACTCGACGCTCCCGCCTGCTCCGGTGCAGGGGCGGGCGGGGACGTCGGATGCCCTCGGCCGTCGGCCCGTCGGCCGTCGGCCGCAGACCGTGCCGGGATCGTGTCGCGCCCACGCCCCTCACTTTTCCGCCGTGATGACGGATGTGTTTTACAGCCCATATCACTGCGTGTATTGATAACGAATGTCGTGGATCTGCGCACGTGCAGTATCGCGAATCGATGCTGATGGTTTTCATCACAAAAGAAATGCTGAATACACGCGATTTTGCGAGTCCGCCGCACCCATTGCACTCGTACTGGGATGTAGGTTCCACGTGAGGTGGGGCGGCTGCTGCTATTGCGGCGGTCATGCCGCCTACGGTCACCCACGACATAAGGGAGGGCTGTTTGGAAGAGAATTACTGGTCCAGGACGCTCGGGAGCCGCGTGTCGCGGCGAGGCGTCATCCGAGGCGCAGCGCTGGGCGGCGCTGGTCTCGCCGGCGCGGCGCTGATCGGCTGCGGTGGCGATGACGACCCGACGGCAACTCCTGCGCCGTCCGGCACCGCCGGCGCGACTGCGACCGAGTCGGGGACTCCGGACCCGTTTGGCAACATCAAGCGCGGCGGCATCCTGAAGAGCCACCGCACGAGCGACCCGTCCTCGATTAACCCGTTCGGGTCTGCCTCGTTCACCACCAAGGGCATCGCCGGCTACGTCTACAGCCGGTTCTACAAGATCGCCTCGCGCCCGGACGCCAACCCGTACTCGGTGGGCGCCGAGGAAGACCTGGCGGAGAGCGCCGAGACCGAGGACGGCCAGCACTGGGTCGTGAAACTGCGGCCCGGGAGCAAGTTCCACAACAAGGCCCCGGTCAGCGGCCGCGAGGTCACCTCGGACGACGTCGTCGCCTCCTGGGAGGCGCTGACGGCGGAGGGATCGCCCTCGTCCACGCAGGTGGGGGAATGGACGTCGCTGGAGGCGGTGGACGACTACACGATCAACGTGAACCTGGCGGGCCCGTCCGGGACGTTCGTGACGGACCTGGCGGACACGAACAAGTTGTTCATCATGCCGCGCGAGGCGTTTGACGGCGGCTTCGACCCGAACACCGACATGATCGGTTCCGGGCCGTGGGTGCTGGACTCCTACCAGACCTCGGTGATGTTCAAGTTCAGCAGGAACCCGGACTGGTACGGGGACCCGTGGCCGTTCGTGGACGGCATCGAAGACGCCATCATCCCGGAGTACGCCAACAGCCTGGCGCAGTTCCGGGCCGGGAACCTGCACTACGCAGGCATCACGGCAGAGGACGTCATCGAACTGCGCGGTGAGGACCCGGACATCCAGTGGCGCGGCCTGCTGCCGGCGCTGTTGTCGTTCATCTACTTCTCCCCGGCGGAGCAGAGCCCGGACGCGGTGTGGCAGGACGACCGCTTCCGCAAGGCCGTCTCGATGATGACGGACCGGGATGCGCTGACCGAACTGGGCTACAACGTGAGGGCGCTGCAGGACGCAGGCCTGGACGTCTCCATCCAGTGGAACAACGTGATCCCGGCCGGCTGGGGCGACTGGTCCCTGGACCCGCAGAGCCCCGGGCAGGGCGAGTCCAGCCAGTTCTTCGAGTTCAACCAGACCGAGGCCACGGCGCTGCTGGAGGCTGCGGGCTACGCGGGCGAGGAGATCACCTACTACTTCCCGAACGACATCTACGGGGCCACGTTCAACCGTGTCGCCGAGGCAGCCAGCAACTACCTCATCGAGGGTGGCCTGAACCTCAGCGTGCGGACGCAGGCGTACACGGCTGAGTACTTCCCGCAGACGTTCGCCGGGAACTTCAACGGCATCGCCTTCGGCTACCAGACGCCGTTCCCGGAAGTCGGCGGGTACTTCAACCGCATGTTCGGCGACGACCCGAACAACCACAGCCGCATCCACGACCCGGCGATCACCGACCTGGACCTGAAGCAGCGCGTGGAACTGGACGCCGAGGTACGCCGCGGTTTCATCCACGACATCCAGCGGATCAACGGCGAGAACATGTACTACGTCCCGAGCCAGGCAGGCGCCGGCACGGGCTGGACCGGCTACCGGCCGGAGGTGCGTGGTATCTCCCAGACCCGCGGGTACGGTGGAGCCACGGAGAACGGACCAAACTACTGGCTGGACGTCTAACAGACGCCTCCCAGGGTCAACGTGGAACCGAGAGGGGGTGGCCTGCGCCACCCCCTTTCTTGCGTGCGGCCCCCGGGGGGCGAGGCGGTCAGCGCCGGCGGGCGATGTAGTGGGGGCTGACGTTGAAGAACGTCTCCGCCGCCTCCATCAGTGTCTCGGAGAGGGTGGGGTGGGCGTGGATCGTGAGGCGCAGGTCGTCCAGGCGCGCGCCCATCTCCACCGCCAGCACGGCCTCGCCGATGAGTTCGCCGGCGCCTCGGCCGGCGATGCCCACGCCCAGGATGCGCTCCGTGCCCGGCTCCACCACGAGTTTTGTGACGCCGGCCCGCTGGGCGGAGGCGGTGGCGCGGCCGGACGCCGTCCACGGGAAGCGGGCCACCTCCACCTCGATGCCGTGCGTGCGCGCCTCGGTCTCCGTGAGGCCGCACCAGGCGACCTCCGGGTTGGTGTAGACCACCGCGGGGATGGCCGCCGGTTCCCAGGCCACCGGTTCGCCGGCCATCGCCTCCACCGCCACCCGGCCCTCGTGCGTGGCCTTGTGGGCGAGCATCGGCTCGCCGGCCACGTCGCCGATCGCGAAGATCGAAGGCTCGTCTGTGCGCCGCTGGTGGTCGGTCTGGATGAACCCGCGGTCCGTCACCCGCACGCGCGTGTTCTCCAGTCCCAGGTTCTCGGAGTTCGGCCGCCGCCCGGTGGCGATGAGGACGCGGTCAAACGTGCGCGTCTCCTCCAGGTCGCCGCCCTGCAGGTCAGCCTCCACGCCCTCGCCTGCTTCGCCCAGGTCGCGGAGCGCGAGCACGCTGGTCTCCAGGAGCACCTCGTGCACCTGCTCCTGCACCGACTTGGCAAGGATGGCCGTGAGGTCCGGGTCCGCGCCGGGGAGCAGCGAGCCGGTCATCTCCACCACGGTCACCGCGGAGCCCAGGGCGGCATACACGGTGGCCATCTCCAGGCCGATATAGCCGCCGCCCACCACCAGCAGGCGCGCGGGCACCTCGCGTAGTTCGAGCGCGGCCGTGGAGTCCCACACGCGGTCCGACTCGATGCGCAGGGGCGGTGGGATGGAGGGCGAGGAGCCCGTGGCGATGATGGCGTGGTCAAACTCCACGTCGGTGACCTCGCCGTCCAGTTGCACGCGCAGGGTCTGGCCATCCACAAAGCGGCCGCGGCCGTGCACCAGCCGCACCCGCCGGGCGCGCGCAATCTGGCCCAGGCCGCCCGTCATCTTGCGGACGACCTCTTCGTCCTTCCACTCGCGCAGCCGGTCAACGTCGATCTCCGGCGCGCTGAAGGTGAGGCCAATGTGCGCCGCCTCCTGCGCGTCGTGCAGGATCTCGGCGGCGTGGAGGAGCGCCTTGGAGGGGATGCAGCCGTCGTAGAGACAGACCCCGCCCGGCTGAGGCCGCTCGTCGATGAGGGTGACGGTGAAGCCGAGTTCGGCGGCCAGGAAGGCCGCAGGGTAGCCGCCGGGGCCGGCGCCGAGCACAGCCAGTCGCTGGCCCGCGCCGGGCCGGGAGCCCTCTTGGTTCGCCACGCTAGCCCTCCAGCGCCATGAGCATGGGGTTACGGATCGCGTCCACGATCCAGGTCATGAAGCGCGCGCCGTCCGCGCCGTCCAGCACGCGGTGATCATGGCCCAGGGACATGGGCATGATCAGGCGCGGGCTCCACTCGTCGCGCTTGGGGTCCCAGATGGCCGTGTGCTGCGCCCGGCCCAGGCCCAGCACCGCGATCTCCGGCCAGTTGATGATCGGCGCGAAGTACCCGGTGCCAAGGCTCCCCAGGTTCGTGACCGTGAAGGAGGAACCGCGCATCTCCTCCAGCGTGAGGCTATTGTTCCGCGCGCGCTCGCCGATGTCGTTCAGTTCGATCGAGAGGTCGATGATGTTCTTCTCGTCCACGTTCTCGATCTTCGGCACCACCAGTCCGCGGTCCGTGTCCACGGCCACGCCGATGTGGATGTAGTCCTTCAGGATCAGTTCCTGTGCTTCCTCGTCATAGGAGGCGTTCACCTTGGGGTGGGCGCGCAGGGCGGCGGCCACCACCTTGATCATCATCACGGAGATCGTGAGGTTGCCGCCGGCCGCCTTCGCGCGCTCCTTGAACTGCTGGCGCAGTTCCTCCATGGCGGTGATGTCCGCGTGGTGCTGCAGGTGTACGTGCGGGATTTCCGCCCACGACTGCGTCATGTTGCGGGAGACCGTGCGCCGCAGGCGGCTGAGTGGCTCGCGCTTCACCGTGCCCCACTGCGTGAAGTCCGGCAGCGGGCGCAATGTGGGCCCGGCCGCGGCAGGTGCGCTCGAGGTGGGCGTGGGGGCGGGCGCAGCCGGTGCGGGGGCGGGGCGCTCGCGGGCGGCGCGCTTCACGTCATCCTCGGAGATGCGTCCGCCGGGGCCGCTGCCCTGCACGGCCGCCAGGTCCACGCCCACCTCCCGCGCGAACTTACGCACGGCGGGGGAGGCGAACACCGGCGCGTCGCCCGGCTCGTGCGTGGGTGTGGGCTGCGGCGCCGCCGGTGCGGCGGGTGCAGCGGGCGCGGCAGGTGCGGCCGCCGCGGCCGGTTGCGTGGCCGGGGAAGGCTCTGGCTCGGGCGTCAGGGCGGCCTCGGCGGCCGGTTGCTCGGCGGGTGGGGGCGTGGCAGGGGCTGCGGCCGGCTCTGACGAGGGCGCCCCGGCCGGAGCGTCCGCACCAGCGTCGCCGGCGACGCCAGCATTGCCAGCATCGCCAGCATCGCCAGTATCGATGGTGATGATGACCTGGCCCACCTGGATGGTGTCACCGGGGTTCACGTGGATGCGGGAGACGGTCCCGGCGGCCTCCGCAGGCACGTCCAGCGTGGCCTTCTCCGTCTCGATCTCCAGCAGCGGCTGGTCCACATCCACGTGGTCGCCCTCTGAGACCAGGACCTTGAGGACGTCAGCCTCTTCGATGTCTTCGCCCAGGTTGGGCAGTCGGTAGTCGGACACGGTCGCTCCCTACAGGTTGGCCGGGTTGGGGCGCTCAGGATCGATGCCGAGCGTAGCCCCGGCCTCGATCGCCACGCTCGCCGCGATCTGCTCATCACGCGCCAGGCCGGACAGCGCCGCGAAGGCGATGTGGCGGGCGTCCACCTCGAAGAAGTCGCGCAGCACTTCGCGGGTGTCGGAGCGGCCGAAGCCGTCCGTACCCAGTGCGATCACGCGGGTGTTGAGCCACTTCGCCAGGCCGTCTGGCAGCGCCTTCATGTAGTCGCTCGCGGCGACCACCAGGCTGGGGTCGTCCCCGAGTTGCTCCGCGAGGTAGGGCCGGCGCTCTTCCACGCCTGGGTGCAGCACGTTCCAGCGCTCCACCTCGATGGCGTCGCGCCGCAGTTCAGTCCACGAGGTGACAGACCACACGTCCGAGGCCACGCCAAACTGATCCGCCAGCAACTCCTGGGCGCGGAGCGCCTCGTTCAGGATGGCCCCGGCGCCCAGCAGGTTGACCCGGGGCTGGCCCTCGCTCCAGCCGTCCGGCTCCATGGAGCGGAAGCGGTACATGCCGCGCAGGATGCCCTCGCGGACGCCTTCGCCCTCTGGCATGGGTGGGTGCACGTAGTTCTCGTTCGCCACCGTGAGGTAGTACATGCGCTCGCTGCCCTCGACGAACATCTCGCGGATGCCCTCCTCGAGGATGACGGCGATCTCGTAGGCAAAGGCCGGGTCGTAGGAACGCATGGTGGGCACCACGGCGGAGATGACGTGGCTGTGGCCGTCCTGGTGTTGCAGGCCCTCGCCGTTCAGGGTGGTGCGGCCGGCGGTGCCGCCCACCACAAACCCGCGCGTGCGCGCGTCCGAGGCGGCCCACACCAGGTCGCCCACCCGCTGCATGCCGAACATGGAATAGAAGATGAAGAACGGGATGGTGGTCACGCCGCTCGTCATCGCGGAGGTGCCGGCGGCGATGAACGAGGACATGGAGCCGGCCTCCGTGATGCCCTCCTCCAGCACCTGCCCGTCCGTGGCCTCCCGGTAGTACAGGAGGTGCTCCGCGTCCACGGGCTCATACGTCTGCCCGCGCGAGGAGTAGATCCCAAACGTGCGGAAGAACGTGTCCATGCCGAAGGTGCGCGCCTCGTCCGGGACGATCGGCACCACCTGCTTGCCAATGTGGTCGTCGCGCATGAGGGCCGCCAGGATGCGCACCAGCACCATGGTGGTGGAGGCCTCGCGGTCGCCGGAGCCGCCGATGAACTCCGCAAAGGCCTTCGGGTCTGGCGCCTCCACGGTCGCGTTGCGCACGCGCCGCGCGGGCAGCGGCCCGCCCAACCGCTGACGGCGGTCGAGCAGGTAGCGCGCCTCCGCGCTGTCGGCGGCGGGGCGGTAGAGCGGTGCGGTGGCAATCTCCTCGTCGGAGAGCGGGATCTTGAAGCGGTCGCGGAAGGAGACCATCTCCTGGGTGTTCAGGTGCTTCTGCTGGTGGGTGATGTTGCGGCCCTCGCCGGCCTCGCCCAGGCCGTAGCCCTTGATCGTGCGGGCCAGGATCACCGTGGGTGTGCCCTTGTTCTCCTCGAACGCGCGGTAGGCGGCGTACATCTTCTCGGTGTCGTGCCCGCCCAGGCGCATGCGCCACAACTGCTCGTCCGGCACGCCCTGCACCATGCGGGCCAGACGCGGGTCCACGCCCCAGAAGCGCTCGCGGATGTAGGCGCCGCCGGCCACGGAGTACTTCTGGTACTCCCCGTCCACCACCTCGCCCATGCGCTCGATCAGGATGCCGTCCCGGTCTTGCGCCAGGTAGGGGTCCCAGTCGCCGCCCCAGATCACCTTGATCACGTTCCAGCCCACGCCGCGGAAGACGGCCTCCAGTTCCTGGATGATCTGGCCGTTGCCGCGCACCGGGCCGTCCAGGCGTTGCAGGTTGCAGTTCACGACGAAGACCAGGTTGTCCAGCCGCTCGCGCGCCGCCAGCGAGATGGCGCCCAGCGTCTCCGGCTCGTCCGTCTCGCCGTCGCCCAGGAACATCCACACGCGCTGCTCGCTGGTGTCCTGCAGGCCGCGTGCGTGCAGGTACTTCAGGAAGCGCGCCTGGTAGATGGCCATGATCGGGCCCAGACCCATGGAGACGGTGGGGAACTGCCAGAAGTCCGGCATCAGCCACGGGTGGGGGTACGAGGACAGCCCGCCGCCCTCCGCGAACTCGCGGCGGAAGGCGTGCAACTCTTGCGGCGCAAGGCGGCCCTCCAGGTAGGCGCGCGAGTAGATGCCGGGTGAGGCGTGCCCCTGGAAGTAGACCAGGTCGCCGCCGCCGGGATGGTCCGGGCCGCGGAAGAAGTGGTTGAAGCCCACCTCGTACAGCGTGGCGGCGGAGGCGTACGTGGAGATGTGGCCGCCGATCCCGGGGAAGCGGTCGTTCGCCTCGCTGACCATGGCCAGGGCGTTCCAGCGGATCAGGCTCTTCACCCGATCCTCGATCTCCATGTTGCCGGGATACGGGGGCTGGTGCTCCAGCGGGATGGTGTTCACGTACGGCGTACGAGAGGTCACGGGTAGCGGCACGCCCAGCCGCTGCGCGGCGATCTGGAGGGACTCCAGCAGCCCGGAGGCTCGTTCCGCGCCCTGCGTGCGACTCACGTCACGGAGCGCGTCGATCCACTCCTGCGTCTCCACCCATTCAAGGGCTTCGACCGATTCTGTTGCCGACTCTGGCACCGATTCTGGCACGCACGGACCTCGCATTCGTCGGAAGTGATACACCGGGTTGTGGTCCGGCGTTCCCCGTTATGCCCCCCGTAGCGTCCCCCCAACGGGCAACTGATCGCGGTTCCCATCCCGCGACGGAGCCACCGCTCACCAGTGTACGCGTGGCGCCTAAATGCGCTCGCTCTCCGCCTCACTCTCCGCCGGGCGCTCCGATACTTCGGGGCGCTCCCGTCCGCGCGAGGTGTACGCTGGCCTGACGATGAGCCCAGAGACTGTGCCGCCCCGCGCCCGCCCCGGCCCCCATCCCGTGGCCTGCGTCCGTGGTGCAGACGTCGACTACGCCGCAGGCCTGCGATGGCAGGGTGAGGCGATGCAGGCGGTCCGCGAGCGCGGCGCCGAGGCGCTGGCGCTGATCGAACACCGCCCCGTCTACACCATGGGCCGGCGCGGCGGGCGCGCCTCGCTGCGGACGCCGCCGGAAGAACTGCGCGCGTCCGTGGTGGACGTGGATCGCGGCGGCGACATCACCTGGCACGGCCCCGGCCAGATCGTCGGCTACCCCGTCCTGGGCCTCCGCGCCCGAGGCATGGCCGCCGCGGACTACGTGCACGCGCTGGAGGCCCTCCTCATCGAGGTGCTCGCCGCGTTCGACGTGAGCGCCTCCGTGGTCGCCGGTCGGCCGGGGGTGTGGGTGGACGGCGCGAAGGTGGCGGCCATCGGCGTGGCGATCCGTGGCGGCGTGTCCCGCCACGGCTTCGCCCTCAACGTGGTGCCGGATCTCTCCTGGTTCGAGGACATCGTGCCCTGCGGCATCGACGACGCCAGCGTCACCTCCATGGCACGCCTGCTCGGTCACGCCCCGTCGATGGACGCCGTGGTGACGGCCACCCGCCGGGCGTTCGAGGCGCGGTTCGACAGCGTCCTACATGATGCAGCACCCGCATGGGTTGACGAGGAAGCGGTGACGGCATGACGACGGAGACGCCCCTGCGCGGCGGCAAGCCGCCCTGGTTGAAGGCGCGGTTCCCCGCGGGCGAGCGCTTCAGCCACATCCGGGACCTGTTGCGCGACCAGTCGCTGCACACGGTGTGCCAGGAGGCGCGCTGCCCGAACATCGGCGAGTGTTTCAACGCAGGCACGGCCACGTTCATGATCCTGGGCGACACCTGCACAAGGGCCTGCGGGTTCTGCGCGGTGCACTCCGGGCGGCCGGAGGGGCTGGACCTGCTGGAGCCGTACCGCCTGGCGCAGACCGTGCAGACGCTCGGCCTGGACTACGCGGTGATCACCTCGGTCAACCGTGACGACGTGGAAGACGGCGGCGCGTCCATCTTTGCCGCCTGCATCCGCGCCATCCGTCGCCTGCGCCCCCAGTGCGAGGTGGAGGTGCTCATCCCAGATTTCGAGGGTAACTGGGACGCCCTGGCCGCCGTGCTGGAGGCGCGCCCCGTGGTGCTGAACCACAACATCGAGACCGCGCCACGCCTCTACCCGCGCGCCCGCCCCAGGGCCCGCTACGACCGGTCGCTGGAGTTGTTCCGCCGCTCCCGCGAGATCTCCCCGGAGACGCCGGTCAAGAGCGGACTGATGGTGGGCCTGGGCGAGACGGTGGAGGAGGTGGTGCAGGTGCTCCGTGACCTGCGCGCCAGCGGCGTGGACCTGGTCACGGTGGGCCAGTACCTGCGGCCCACGCCCAAGCACCTGCCCGTGGAGCGATTCGTCACGCCGGAGGAGTTCGAGCACATCCGCCAGGCCGGGGTGGACCTGGGCTTCTCGCATGTGGAGGCCGGGCCGTTCGTGCGCTCGTCCTACCACGCCGGTGAGCAGGCACGCGCCGCCCGCTCCCGGTAGAGCAGGGCAGGGCGGGCCAGTGGGCGAACTGCACCTTGACCTGGCGCTGGGCGTCCGCCTGCTGCACGTGCTCGCCGCGGTCGTCGCCGTGGGCGCTCCCGTGGCCCTGGCCCTCGTGATCCGCGCCGGCCCCGAGCCCCGAGTGGTGGAGGCGCTGGTCGCCCGCGCGGAGCGCTGGCAGTGGGTGGCGCTCGCGGTGCTGGTGGCGACGGGCGTGGGGAACCTGGGCGCGCTGGGCGATGCGATCCCGGACGCCGGTAGTGCCTGGGGCCGCACGCTGTTCGCGAAACTCGGCTTCGTGCTGGCGCTGCTGGCCGTATCTGCCGTGCGGACGTTCGTGATCGCCGGGCACTCGCTGTCCTCGGTGCCCACGGGGCGGCTGGCGGGCTGGTATGGCGGCACGGGCGCCCTGGGCGCGGTCATCGTCGTGCTGGCCGTGGTGATGGCGCATGGCTGAGGTGGACCCGCGCCGCCCGGACGCCGTCACGCACGCCGCCACGTACGCCGCCACGCACGCCGCCACGCACGGCAGCGCGCAGGAGGGCCCGGGACGCTTCGCGTTCGCCCTCGGCACCTTTCACGCAACGGCCCTGGTGGTGGCGGCCGTGCTGCTCGCCCACGCCAGAGGTGGTCTGGACGCGCTGGACGGCCTCAACACGATGGTCGGCCTCGCCCTGTTCGCGCTGCTCTGGGCCGCCAGCGTGGCCGGCACCCACTGGGCCCTGCGCGACGTGCACGTCCACGCCCTGGACGTCGCACTGCGCCGAGGCGTGGTCGGGGGCGGCATCTCCGGGCTGATCGTGTTGGGGGTGGGCCTGGCGGTCTTCGCCGTCCTGGTGCCGTTCGGCCTGGTGCAGACGGAGGGAGGGCTGGCGGGGCTGGGCAACGTGGTGGTGACGGTGCTGTTCATCGTGGGGGTGTACGGCGTCATCGGCGCGGTGGTGGCTGCCGTGGTCGGCGGCGCGCTCGGCTTCGTCTTTGCCCTCGTGGACTGGGCGATCCTGGGCGCGGCGGGCCTCGGCAACGGCTTCGACCCGCGGGACGAGGTGGCGCGCGGCGGGTGAGGCGCCGGCCTACCGGCCGTGCGCGGCTCGACGCTCGCGCTTCGCCTCGTACATACGGGCGTCGGCCATGCGGAAGGCCTCGCCGGGGTCGTCCGTCTCCAGGCCCAGCACGGCCCAGCCGACCGAGGCGGCCAGCAGGGGCATGGGATCGCGGAAGGGCACCGGCTCGCGCAGCCGCTCCGCCACCACTTCCGGCTCTACGTTGGAGACCAGCACCGCGAACTCGTCACCGCCAATGCGGAAGACGCGGTCGTTGCCGCGCGTGCGCTGCGCCAGCGCCGTGCCCATCGCCCGGATCGCCTCGTCACCGTCGGCGTGGCCGGCCCGGTCGTTGACGACCTTCAGTTCGTCCACGTCCAGCACGAAGATCACGGTCTGCTGCCCGGCCTGCGCGAGCGCGCCGCAGACGTCCCACGCCTCGTCAAAGGCGCGCCGGTTGCCCAGGCCGGTGAGGGCGTCCACCTTTGCCTGGCGCTGCGCCTCCTGGACCGTCTCCGCCAGTTCCTGCTCGCGCGCCTTCAGCGCCGTCACGTCGCGCGCCACTACCCACGACCGTCCAAGGCCGCCCTCCGGGTCCGGCATCATCAGCAGCGACCCGCTGACCCAGCGCAACTCCCCGTCCGGCCGCCGGATCTGGAACTCGATGCGTCGCGGTACGCGCCCGCCCGTCACGAAGAGGTCGCGCAGCGTCCCGGCCTGCCGGCTCACCTCGCGACTGAGGACCTCGCGCTCGTGCGTGACTTGCATCTCCGCCAGCGTGCGGCCGAAGAGACGCTCCGCCGCCGGGTTGGCAGTCACCACGGTGCCGCGGCTGTCCAGGGAGTAGACCGCCTCCGCGATGTGGTTGAAGAGCGTGGCGTACTGCCGAGCCTGCTCGTCCAGCGCCTCGCGCATGTCCAGCGCGCCGCCGACGGCGATGCACTCCACCAGGTCGCCCGCCTCGCCGTCGGCGGTGGCGTCTAGGCGCAGCGGGGAGGTGCGCACGGAGGCCCGCACCACGCGGCCGGCCCGCGTCATGAAGCGCGCCGAGTGCGTCCATGCGGCCGCGTCGCCACCTCGCCGGGCCTCGACACGCGCTTGCTCCGAGGGCCGGTCGTCAGGGTGCACGATCCCGAGGCGCCCGCGTTGCGCGATGTCCGCCGCCTCCAGGTCCAGCAGTCGCGCGAACTCGGCGCTGCACGCCAGTAGCGAGCCGTCCGCGCCCCATGCCACCAGGGGGGCCGTCATCGTGTCCAACAGCGGCTGCAGAAGCGCCGGTTTCTGAGCCATAAAATCCGCCATCACGTGTTGAAGATAGCCCGGCCACCTGTGCGTGTGTTGACCGTGGCCCGGGGAGTGCCGTTCGAGCGTCCACCTGCGCGTAGCAGCGGTCTGCGTAGGATGGCTGTCATGCTCCGTCGCCTGGCTCCGAATGTGTACGAGGGTTGGATCGTCGTTGGATCCGCCGCGGTCATGGTGCTCATCTTCGCCGCGACGTTCTTCTACGGCTTCGGCACCATCTTCAACGAGGTCATTGACGAGTTCGGGTGGAGTGTTGCGGCCACCTCGCTCGCGTTCTCGTTGCGCTCGGAAGTCGGGGGGCTCGCGGCGCCGGTGGTGGGCGGCATGGTTGACCGCATGGGCGCGCAGCGGGTGATCCTGGCCGGCATCGTGGTGTCCACGCTGGGCGTGCTGGCTATGTCCTATATCCAGGAGATCTGGCACTTCTACGCCGCCATGGTCATTATCGCCTTCGGCTCCTCCTCCGCGGGCGGGCAGGTGGGCCTGGCCGCCATCGCCACGTGGTTCGAGGAGCGCCGGGCGCGCGCCATGTCGCTGATGACCGTCGGCGCTGGCCTCGGCGGGCTGCTCGTCGTCGTGATCGCGTGGCTCGTGGAGCAGGTGGGCTGGCGGGACGCGCTGCGTATCCTCGCGCTGTTCATGGCCACCTTCGGCACGCTGGTTGCGGTGAACGTGCGGTCGCGCCCGCTGGACCACCCGCAGCCGATGGACGGCCGCCGATACCTGGACGCGCTGGGGGCGGAGATGCCCACCGCCGTGCGCTGGGGCATCCAGTGGCGGCGGGCGCTGCGCACGCGTGCCTTCGTCCTGATGGCCCTGGGCATGGTCGCGCTCTCGTTCGGCACCACCGCCGTGGTGGTACACCAGATCCCTTACCTGGAGCGTGAGATCGGCGCGTCCAAGGCCCTGGCCGGTTCCAGCGTGGCGGTGTTTACCCTCACCTCGATCGTCGGGCGCCTCGGGTTTGGCTTCCTGGCGGACCGGTACGAGAAGCGGCGCATGATGGCGGTCGCGACCGGCCTCGTGGTGCTGGGCCTGCCCATCCTCACCTTCGCAGACTCATTCGCGATGGCGATGCTGGGGATCGTGCTCCTGGCGCCCGGCTTCGGCGGGTCGATCCCGGTCCGGCCCGCACTGCTCGCGGACTACTTCGGCACCCGCTACTTCGGGACCATGAACGGCATCGGCGCGCTCGTGATGACCACCGGCGGGGCGATCGGGCCGTGGGTGGTGGGCTTCATGGTGGACCGCACCGGCTCCTACGACGGAGGCTGGCTCCTGGCCACCGGCGTCACGGCCCTGGCCATCCCGCTCTTCCTGCTCGCGCGCCCCCCGGACGCCCTCATCGAGGCCGCCCGCGCCGAGGCCACTGCGGAGCGCGCCACGGGCGACGCAGACTGCGCCGAGGCGGCCGCAGAGCGTGCCACAGCATCCGAATAGCGGGCGTAGGACCTCGGCCTATCGGTTCTTCGGGGATCTCCGTTATCCGGCGCGGGAATTGTGCGTGATCCGTGCGCGTACCAGACGAAGTTCAGACCGAGGAAGGAAGCCCTGCGTCAGGCCTGTCTCACCTTCGGGAAGATCTCCATCAGCACGAAGTTCGAGGCGGTGGGGTGGACCCAGGCATTGCCGGAGACGGGAGCGCGGTTGACCTTGCCGCCACCGGACTCCACCTGGGCGCAGAAAGCGTCCACGTCCTCCGTCTCGTACGCGATCAGGTACATGCCCTCGCCGTGCGGGTTGAACGCGTTCACGCGCTCCTTCATCAACTTCGAGATCGGGCTGTCGTCCGAGACGGGGCAGATCAGGTGGAGCATCACCTTGCCGTCATAGCCCATGGGCTGGAAGTTGAAGTTGCCGATGCGGTTGAAGGCCTGCTCGCCGACGCGTTGCATGCCGAAACGCGCCTCGTAGTTGGCGACGGATTCGTCCAGGTCGTGCACCGCCACCGTGTAGTGCTTCAGCGTCAGCATGAGGTCTCCCGTCAGCGCAAAGTCCAGGGTCAGCGCGCGGAGACTAGCAGAGTGGCAGTGACGGCGTGGCAGAGCGCCCAGAACAAGCGACTAGAACAGAGGCCCACCGGCGTCCACGAGCGAGCCATCCACCGCGAACACCGTGGGGCGTTCCTCGCAGTAGACCTCGGACTCGCATTTGTTGAAGGAGAAGACGGGCGTCTCATCGCGCTTCTCGAAGTGGATGTGCCACGTGCCAATGACGTGGTTGTCCTCGCGGCCCTTGTCGATCTCGGCCTGCAGGACGGCCACCAGCGCTTCGAGTTCCTTGAGACCCATGCATGCACCCTTCCAGCGTTCGCTTCCCGCCAGTGTACCCCCACCGGGTATCTCGAGGTCGCTCACCGCAGGCGGGGCGGGGGGCCGCTAGCCGGGGCGCCTCGTACAATGGCCTCCGCCCTGGACACTCGGCGGCATGTGAGGAGGCGTGGTGGCTGCTTCCACCGGTAACAAGGCCAGCACCGGCAACTACTTCGAGGACCTCACCACCGGCCTCGAGATCGTCCATGCGGTGCCGCGCACCATCACCGAGGGCGACGCGGCGATGTACCTGGCGCTGACGGCCAGCCGCTACCCGCTCTTCTGTGATGCGGAGTTCGCCCGGTCGGTGGGCTTCAAGCGCGAACTGGCCCACGACCTGCTGGTCTTCCACACTGTCTTCGGCAAGTCCGTCCCGGACATCTCCCTGAACGCCATTGCGAATCTGGGCTATGCAGACGTGCGGTTTGGCGTACCCGTCTACCCCGGGGACACCATCACCGCTGTGACCAACGTGCTCGGGCGTCGGGAGTCCTCGGGCGGGGACACGGGGATCACATGGGTGCACACGGTGGGCCGCAACCAGCGCAGCGAGGAAGTGCTGACGTTCATCCGCTGGGTGCTGATGGACAAGCGCGACAAGTCCACCAACACCGGGGTGGACGAGGTGCCGCCGACGCCCGAGTCCGTGGCTCCCGCGGACTTCGCCCTCCCGCAGGAGATGGACCTGGGCCGCTGGAACACCACGGTCACCGGCGGGCGCTGGTTCTGGGAGGACTACCAGGCCGGCGAGCGCATCCACCACATCGAGGGCGTCGCGGTGGAGGAGGCGGAGCACCAGATGGCGGCGCGCCTCTACCAGAACATCGCCCGGGCGCACTTCAACGCGCACGCGCTGAAGGACTCGCGCTTCGGGCGGCGCGTGATCTACGGCGGCCACGTGATCTCGATCTGCCACGCGCTGGCCTTCAACGGCCTCGAGAACGTGGTGCGCGTCCTGGCCTTCAATGCCGGGACGCACAGCAACCCCACCTTCGCCGGGGACACGCTCTTCGCCTGGACTGACGTGCTGGAGGTCGTTGACCTCGGCCGGTCGGATGCGGGTGCGCTGCGTCTGCGCCTGGTGGGCGTGAAGAACAGCGACCCCCACACGGAGGAGCAGCCGTTCAAGGTCACCGACGAGGGCGGCCGCGAGCGCTACCACCCGAACGTCGTCCTGGACCTGGACTACACCGTCCTCATCCCGCGCCGCCCGTAGGGGGCGGCCTCCTGACCGCGCACGACCACCTCGAAGGGAACCCGCCATGACCACCACAGAGAGCAATCCGGGCGTCGCCGCGCGCACGCTGGTGGACGTGGCGCAGGGCGTGGTGGACGCCGTGGTCAGGCACGCCGCCGCAGTGACGGAGGGCGGCGCGCTGATCGACGAGCACCAGGTGCTCACGGAGCGCGTGGCCTACCTCGCCACGCAGGCACGCGCCGCGCAGGACCTGGTGGAGTTCGTGGAGCGCATCCGCGCGGCCGGCAAGCCGGACGCCCTGCAAGAGCGCATGGCCCACGCCTACGCCGCGGAGGTCGTGCAGGCGCTGCGCTCGCAGGCGGAGGTGGCCTGGGACGACTTCGGCATGACCGAGGCCGCCCTCGCCCCCCTCTACGAAGCGAGCATCCGTGACCTGGTGCGCCAGGGCATGGACGAGGCGGGCCTGCGCGCCATCGGCCGTGAGGTGATCGACTCTGGCGGCGTGAACAACGTGGAACTCGAGGACGAGGTGGCGGCCCTCACGCGCGACATGGCGCGCGACTTCGCGAAGGCGGAGGTGACGCCCATCGCGCAGGACATCCACCGCCAGGACCTGCTGGTGCCCGACGCCCTGCTGGAGGCGTTCTCCGCCCAGGGCTTCTTCGGATCCTCCATCCCGGAGGAGTACGGCGGCACCGGCATGGGCGACCTGCCGATGATCATCATCACGGAGGAACTCTCCGCCGCCTCCCTGGCTGCGGCGGGCTCCCTGGCCACGCGTCCGGAGATCCTGTCCAAGGCGCTGCTGGCGGGGGGTACGGACGCGCAGAAGTCGGAGTGGCTGCCTCGCATCGCCGCGGGTGAGGAACTGGTGGCCGTGGCGGTGACGGAGCCGGACATCGGTTCGGACGTCGCCTCGCTCCAGACGAAGGCGGAGCCGGCGGAGTACGAGGGCCGCGCCGGCTGGCGTATCAACGGCGCCAAGGCGTGGAGCACGTTCTCCGGCCGCGCCACCGTGATCGCGCTCCTCGCGCGCACGGACCCGAACCCTGCCAGCGGCAACCGCGGCCTCTCGCTCTTCATGATCCCCAAGCCGCCGTTCCAGGGCCATCACTGGCGTTACGAGCAGCCGGAGGGCGGCGTCATGGAGGGCACCGCCAACCCCACGCCGGGCTACCGCGGCATGCACTCCTTCACCATTGCCCTGGACGACGTCTGGGTGCCCATGGAGAACCTGGTGGGCGGTGAACAGGGCGTGGGCAAGGGCTTCTACCTCCAGATGTCCGGCTTTGCCGCCGGGCGCCTGCAGACGGGCGGGCGCGCCTCGGGCGTGGCGCAGGCGTCGCTGGAGAAGGCGTGCCAGTACGTGGTGCAGCGAAAGCAGTTCGGCCTGCCGCTGGCCGATTACCAACTGACGCAGTACAAGATCGGCCGCATGGCCGTCCTCGTGGCGGCCGCGCGGCAGGTCACCTACGCCGCCGCCCGCTCCTTCGACACGCGCGCGCCGGAGCCGTCCATGGCGAAACTCCTGGCCTGCGACGTGGCCGGCGAGGTCTCCCGCGAGGCCCAGTTGCTGCACGGCGGCTGGGGCTATTCCGAGGAAGACGCGATCTCCCGCTACGTCGTGGACGCCCTGGTGCTCCCCATCTTCGAGGGCGTGAAGGCCACCCTGGAGTTGAAGGTCATCGGGCGTTCGCTCTTCGCTGCCGCGCGATAGGCGACGGACGTCCCCGGCTGCGCGCGCGGTCGCGAGTGGGACGTTAGTCCCACTCGCCGTGCTACGCTGGCCGCTCCCAGTGGTCCCGGGGGCATGCTCTCCTGTAGGTGACACACCAGCGGGCTCAACCGCATCCCGCTGACGCCCCGTCCCGGTGGGGACGAGGATGAGGAGTTTCGGATGTACGCTTTCACCACGGACGTGACCCGCAAGTGGTCACGTGCCACCGTGGCGCTCGGGCTCGTGCTGGCGACGCTCGCCCTCGTGGCCTGCAACGACGATCCGGGACGGACGCCCAGCACCTCCTCGATCAGCGGTCAGGACCTGGACGGCGCCCCGCGCGTCACCGAGACGCTCGAGATCGACGTGGAACTGGGCGACCTCTACATCGAGCCCGCCACCATCCAGTTGGAGGCCGGACAGAGCCTGCTGGCCAACGTCAGCAACGTGGGCGTCCTGCCGCACGACTTCCGCCTGGACGAAGCCGGCACGCGCATGCTGAACGGTGGCGAGTCGGAGACCGTGGAGTTCGGCCCGTTCGAGCAGAGCGTCCAGATCATCTGCACCGTGCCCGGCCACGCGGCCGCCGGCATGATCATGAACGTGGAGGTCGTGGGCGCACCGGTCGCCGCCAACGGCGACGGCCACCACGGCGGCGCCTCCGGCGAACCGTTCGCACAGGTGAGGCCCAACGCCACCCCCGGCCCGGAGTGGGAGCCGTTCGACCCGGTGCTGCCTCCCGCGGTGGGCACGGGCGGCACGCTCCACCAGATCCAGTTGGACGCCACGGAGGTGGTGCTGGAGGTGGCCCCCGGGGTCACCCAGGAGATGTGGACCTTCAACGACCAGGTCCCCGGCCCCGTCCTGCGCGGCAAGGTGGGCGATGTCTTCGAGATCACGCTGACCAACCGCGGCCGCCTGGGCCACTCCATTGACTTCCACGCCAGCAAGGTGGCCTGGGACCAGGAGATGCGGACGCTCGCCCCCGGCGAGAGCCTGGTCTACCGCTTTGAGGCGAAGCACGCCGGCGTCTACATGTACCACTGCGGCACCGCCCCGGCGCTCCACCACATCGGCAACGGCATGTGGGGCGCGATCATCATTGACCCGCCCGTGCTGGCCGAGGTGGACCGCGAGTTCATCTTCATCCAGTCGGAGTTCTACCTGGGGCCGGAGGGCGAGCCTGGCGACCTGGGCAAGATGCAGCGTGACGAGTGGGACATCGTGGTCTTCAACGCCTACCACAACCAGTACGCCCACGCCCCCATCCGCATTGAGGCGCACGAGCGCATCCGTGCCCACGTCCTCAACGTAGGGCCCAGCGAGAACTCGTCGTTCCACATCGTGGGGACGATCTTCGACACGGTCTACAAGGAGGGCGCGTACCTGCTCAGGCCGGACGAGATGCGCGGCGGTTCGCAGGCGCTGGACCTGCAGCCCGCACAGGGAGGCTTCGTGGAGTTCGAGATGGACGCGGAGGGCCTCTACCTGATGGTCACGCACAAGTTCTCGAACGTGGGCAAGGGCGCCATGGGCATCTTCCAGGCCGGCGACGTGGAGGTCGGTGACGTGGCCCACTGACCCCCCGGGAGTCCTCGCAGTAGCGAGCAACACGAAGGGGCGCCCCCGGAGGCGCCCCTTCTTCGCGCGTCCGGGCGCCTGCGGGCTACCGGCCGCTGGGGGCCGGCGGGATGCGCTTCAGGACCTCCAGGTTCTCCTCCACGCTGTCCGCCAGGTCACGCATCGCCTTCTGTGCGCTCGTGATGCCGCGGTTGTAGTACAGCGGCGCAATCTGCTCCTCGAACGCATCGAGCAGCAACATCACCGCGAGGTCGCCCCACTCCTCGTCACGCTCGGCGCGCACGTAGGCGCCCAGCCGCGCCAGCGCGTGCTCGCGTTCTTCCTTCTCCAACTTGTGCGCGTCGATGGCCATCGCCCGCCTCCCCTGGTGTCCGCAGCCGACGGTAGCACTGCCGGGCGCTTGTCCTCCTGGTCGCGCGGCACGGGCGTACAATCCCGCGCATCATGACCGAACCCGAACCCGCCGAAGTCCCCGTCAGAGTCGAGGGCCACTGCGACCCGCGCTTCGAGGGCGTCCGCCAGGCGTTCCTCCAGAACTTCACGGAGCGCGGCGACCTCGGCGCGGCGGTGGCCCTCTGCGTGGAGGGGGAGATGGTGGTGGACCTGTGGGCCGGCCACCAGGACGCAGCACGGACAGTGCTCTGGCAGCGCGACACGATCTCCCCGGTCTGGTCCGTGGGCAAGGCGCTGAGCGCGTTGGCCACCCTGCGGCAGGTGGACGCCGGCCTTGTGGATATCGAGGCCCCCGTGGCGCGCTACTGGCCGGAGTTCGCGCAGGCAGGCAAGCAGAACGTCCCGGTCAAGGTGCTGATGGCGCATCGCGCCGGGCTGCCGGCCGTGGAGAAGTTGCTGGAGCCGGGCATCCACCTCACCTCCTGGGACACGATGGTGGAGGCGCTGGCGGAGCAGGAGCCGTGGTGGGAGCCCGGCTCCAACCACGGCTACCACACCAACACCATCGGTTTCCTGCTGGGCGAGGTGGTGCGTCGTGTCTCCGGCCGCCGCATCCGCGACGTGATCACGGAGGACATCGCCACTCCGCTGGGCGTGGAGTTCCTTGTGGGCACGAAGCCAGAGGACGACGCTCGCACGGCGGAGTGGGTGAACTACCGGCCCGCCCCGGGCGAGGTGGTCCCGCCTCGGAACCCCGCCGCCGCCCTCGACCCGGCGACGGCGACGGGCCTGGATCTGATGCGCCTCAACGTCTCCCGCAACCCCGCCGCCGCGCCGGGCGGCGTCACCTCCCGGGCGTGGAGGGCCGCCGAGTTCCCCTCGACCAACCCGCATAGCAACGCGCGCGCGGTCGCCCGTATCTTCGGCGCGCTGGCGGTGGGGGAGATCATCTCGCCCGCCCTGCGTGACCGCGCCCGCCAGGTCGAGTCGGACGGCGAGGACCTGGTGCTGAAGCGTCCCACCCGCTTCGGCCTCGGCTTCCAGATAGCCATGCCGGGCATTCGCCCGCTGGGCCCCAACCCGCGCGCCTTCGGCCACTACGGCAACGGCGCCGTGATGGGCACCTGCGACCCCGAGCACCGCCTGGGCTTCGCCTACGTCTGCAACCAGGCCGGCCGCTCCTGGCGAGACCCGCGCAACATCGCGCTCATCGACGCCCTCTACCGCTCGCTGGGCTACGAGGAGACCTCACCGCCGGCGGACTGAGGGCGCCCGTGCGCCTGGGCACGTCCGAGTGCTGAGACAGCGTGCGCCGTTTCAGCACTCGGAGGAGGGGGAGGCCTCAGCCTTCGCGGTACAACTTCACCACGTGGACGCGGCCGGGGGCCTCGTTCACGCAGAGGTCGCACAGCGTGCATTCGTCCAGGTTCTCCTCCACCGTGGCCACGTTGCTCTCGCCGACGGTCTCGAAGATGTCGACCGGGCAGACCTCCACCAGTCGCTGGCACAACTGCATGTCCTCCTGCACGGAGGGGTCAATGTCGACGCGGATGAACATGGCCATGGTCAGGCTCCCAACCGCTGCTTGATGAGGCTCGGGATGTCGCCGACCTTGTCGGCCACGGTGATGCCGGCGGCGGCCAGGTTGGCGATCTTCTCGGTCGCCGTGTCCGCCTTGCCCTCCACGATGGTGCCGGCGTGACCGAAGCGCATGCCGGGCATCTCGTCCATGAACTTGCCGGCCATGAACGCCACGATGGGCTTGGTGGAGCCGGAACGCTGCATGTACTCCGCCAGTTCGTACTCGGCGCGGCCGCCGGGCTCGGAGTAGATGGCGATGGCGTCCGTGTCCGGGTCCGCGTCGAAGAGCGGCATCAGTTCTGCGTAGGTGGAGCCGATGACCGCGTCCCCGCCGATGCTCACGGCCGTGGACACGCCCAGGCCCGCCTCGGACAGGGAGTTGGCGATCTCCACGGTCATGCCGCCGGAGCGAGACATGACGCCGATGCGTCCGGGCTTGAAGGCGCGCTCCGTGGAGTTGGCGGCGCCGCCCACCCCGCCCACGCGGGTCTTGCCAGGCGAGATGATGCCCAGGCAGTTGGGGCCAATGATGCGCGTCCCCTGCTGCTGTGCGTACTCCACGAACTGCGCCACCTGCTTGCGCGGGATGCGCTCCGTGACCACCACGATGAGGGGGATCCCCGCGTCGATGGCCTCGAAGACCGCGTCCGCGGCGAAGGCGGGCGGGACGGAGACCACGGAGGCGTCCACGCGCTGGGTGTCCGTGAACTGGCGCACGGTGTCCATGACGGGCAGGCCGTGCACCTCGCGGCCCTTGCGGCCGGGGGTGACGCCGCCCAGCAGGCGGGCGCCGTAGTCCAGGCATTCGCGGGCCATGGTCACCGCCTCGCGGCCCGTGATGCCCTGGATGATGAAGGTCGTGTCAGCGTTGACCAGGATGCTCATGTATGTTCCTCCCGGCCTCTACTTGTCCATGTTCTGGACGGCCAGCCGTGCGGCCTCGTCCATGGAGACGCTGCGGTCCACGTACGGGATCCCGTACTTCTCGAGGATGGCAAAGCCCTCCTCCTCCCACGAACCGGGGATGCGGAAGATCGTGATCTTCTCGGCCGGGTCGAACCCCGCCTCGATGCAGCCCTTCACCACGCCTCGCGCCACAATGTCCACGCGGGTGTTGGAGACCACGTTCATCATCACCGCGATCTTCTTCACGTTCGGCCGCGAGAGGATCAACTTGGTGAGGTTGCGCGTCTTGTTGACGGACGGGTTACCGCCGATCTCGCAGTAGTTCGCCGGCCGTCCTCCGGCCGCCCGTACCGCGTCGAACAGCGTCAGGGAGCCGCCGCCAGCGCCGATGATGAGGCCCAGGTCGCCGTCGAACTCCGTGAGGTTGCCCGCCACGCCTCGAGGGTCGGAGCCGTCCAGGTGCTCGGCGTCCAATTCGAACTGGGTGGGGGGGCGGGCCTGGCGCTTGTCGTCCGCGCTCAGGCCCAGCGCGTTCAGGAGGTCTGCGTGGGCGCGCTGGGCCTCCTGCTCCATGTCCATGTGGCAGTCCAGCGCAATGATGCGGCCGTCCGCCAGTTTCCCGATCGGGTTGATCTCCGCCAGCGTCATGTCACGTTCGATGAAGATGCGCGCCAGGCCGGCCACGATCCGCGTGAGGGCGTTGAGGTCGTTCCCCGTCACCCCCACGTCCGCCACCGCCTGCTTGGCGATGTAGTCCGAGAACGGGCGCAGCGCGGAGAAGTGCGTGCGGGAGAGGTGCTCCGGGTGTGACTCCGCCACTTCCTCGATGTCGATGCCGCCCATGTCGCTGAAGATGATGACCGGCTTCTTGGCGCGGCCGTCCCAGGTCACCGCGGCGTAGTACTCCTGCGCGATGTCCTGCTTCTCCTCCACCAGCACGCCCACGGGGAGCAGGTCGTTGATGCGCAGGCGCAGGATCTCCTCGGCCAGCCCTCGGGCTTCCTGGGGGGTGTCCGCGAACTTCACGCCGCCGGCCTTCATGCGGCCGCCGGAGAGCACCTGGGACTTGATCACCACCGGCCCGCGGATGTCCGCAGCGGCCTGTTCGGCCTCCGCGTCCGTGGTGCAGAAGTGGCTCTTGGGAAGCGGCATCCCCGCGTCGCGGAGGATCTGCTTCGACTCGTACTCATAGAAACGCACCGGCGTCTCCCGTCTGCCGCGCTTGTTCGGGCGGGTGGTCGAGCCTCGGACGGTGGTCAGACCGTGGCCGGGTCGATGCCGTATTGCTCAGCCATCTCTGGGTCGCGCTTCGCGATGAGCACGGCCAGGTCCCACATGACCTTGGCCTGCTTCCACGTTGCGTCGTCCTGCATCTTGCCGTCCAGCATCACCACGCCGCTACCGTCCGGCATGGCGTCCAGGATGCGTCGAGCCATGATCACCTCGTCCGGGTCGGGCGAGAAGACGCGGCGGGCGATCTCGATCTGCACCGGGTGGAGCGACCACGCGCCCACGCAGCCCAGCAGGAAGGTGGCGCGGAACTGATCCTCGCACCCCAACGTGTCCGAGATATCGCCGAAGGGGCCATAGTACGGGTAGATCCCCGCGTTCACGCAGGCGTCCACCATGCGGGCGATCGAGTAGTGCCATGGGTCCTGCTGCGCCGTGGCCCGAGGCGCCTCCGGATTGTCCGGGTCGGGGTCGTTCCGCACGAGGTAGGACGGGTGCCCGCCGCCCACGCGCGTGGTCTTCATGCGCCGCGACGCGGCCAGGTCTGCGGGGCCAAAGGACATGCCCTGCATGCGGGGGCTGGCGAGCGCGATCTCGTCCACCTGCGCCACACCGCCGCCGGTCTCCAGCACCGCGTGCACCAGGATGGGCCTGGGAACCTTGAAGCGGGCCTCCAACTGCGCCAGCAGGCGGTCTACAAACATAATGTCCTGCGGCCCCAGCACCTTCGGGACCATGACCACGTCCAGCCGGTCGCCCACCTCTTCCACCAGGCGGAAGAGGTCGTCCAGGAACCAGGGGCTGTCCAGCGCGTTCACACGCACCCAGCAGCCCACGTCGCCGAAGTCGTTGTCCTTGACGGCCTGGATGAAGCCCTCGCGGGCCTCCTCCTTGCGGTCCACAGGGATGGCGTCCTCGAAGTTGCCGACCAGGACGTCCACCTGCTTCAGCATGTCCGGGATCTTGGCCGCCAGTTTCGGCGTGACCACGGGCAGGAAATGCAGCATCCGCGAGGGCTTCGCGGGGATCTCGCGCGGCGGCTCGGGGGCGCCGATCGCCAGCGGCTGAAAGAAGTCCTTGGGGCTGCGGAGCATCAGGCTGTCCCTCTCGTCCGCCTCGGATACGGCCCCACGAGGTGCCGCTCAGGCGCGCTCCGGACGCTATCCGGCACGATGATAGGGGTCAACGCCGCCCGTATCGAGCAGCGCCCGGCTTGCCGCGCCGCCGGGAGCCCTCAATCGTACGCGGGGTCGTAGGTCGTCTCGCCCGGCGCGGTCAGGGGCTGGGAACGCGCGAAGATGGCGCCGGCGATGCGCGCCGGGATCACGATGGCGATGCCCATCAGGGCCAGCGTCAGGCCGTTGCGCATGGGCGTCCGCACCAGGTCCGCCGCCAGACCGTTCGTCTCCTGCGCCAGGTCCGATCCGTCCGAGCCGATGAACGCCACGAGGCCGATCGCAAGCACGGAGACCACCACCGCCGGCGCCGCCGCCGCCAGCAGCGCGAAGCCCACCGCGGAGAAGCGCGTGAACGCCCGGCCCAGCACCAGCACCGCCCCCAGCGAGGCGAGCGCCACGAGGCCGAGAGGCCACACCAGGAAGGAGACACGCCCGTGGTTCGCCTCGGACAGGGTGTCCATCAGGAGGCGCGCCCCGCCGGTGGTGGAGAACGTGCTGGCGCCCGTCTGGTCCGGGCCGTTGGAGAGGATGCCCGGCCCCTGGTGGTAGATGGCGGTCGCGGTGCGCTCCGTGAGCGTCACGTGCCAGTCGCCGGGCGCGCCATCGCGCACCTCCTGGCGGGTCAGCGAGACGCCCTCCGCCGCGAAGCCGGGGACGGTGACGGGGTCGTCCGTGCCGGCTCGGATCTCCCCTTCGTGCAGCCTGAGCAGCGCGCCCAGGCCCGTCATGGACTCCACGGTGCGCTCGATCGCCGGCACAGCCACGGACTCGCTGGTGGCCTGTGCTGCCGAGTAGAGCACGAGCCAGAGGCCGGCCACGAGCGCCAGCACCATGGCCGCCACGCGCGCCCACTGGTCCCGCGCGGGGCGGTCCCCGCGGTCGTAGTCGCGCAGATGGCCCAGCGTCATGCCGGGAGCGGGCAGGGTGCCGTAGACGCCCTGCTCCGTGACCACCGGAGCAGGGTTGCTCTCGTACGGATACTCCGGCTCTGGCTCCACCGTGCGCCGTTGCGGCCGGAGGCGTCGAGGTGGACGGGCGGCGTCGTCCCCGGACAGTCGGTCGGACTCGGCGGGCTCTGGCGCCTCTGTGCCCCCGTCCGCCTCGATGTGCGGCGATGGTCCCGGGGCCTCTGGGGCCTCCGGGGCGTCCAGAGGGAGGGGGGCCTGTTCCGGCTCCCGTGCTTCATCCTCCGAGGCTGGCTCGTTGCGGTCCTGGTCGTGCGTCATGGGGCCTCGCGGGGGTGGGCTCGGATCAGGCGCGTGGAGGCTACACGGTCATGCACCCCTGGTTCACCTCGTCGCAGCGCCAGCAGCGAGGAGAGCACGCCGCCGGCGAGCACGGTCACCCCGAGGGAGGCAAACAGCAGGGCGAGGGTAGGGAGGATCGCGATCATCGCGACCACCGCCAGCCACAGCCAGCCGGCTGCCCCCAGCGGGTGCACCGCAAGGCGCACCACTCGACGCCACGGTGCGCCCTGGACCTCCAGGTGGCGTGAGCGCTGGCCGGGCGTGGCCCCGCGGGTGGCGAGGCTGAACGCCAGCAGGGTCAGCCACGCGGGGACGGCGGAGAGCAGCAGCGCGAACGCGAAGGCGGCGTCACCGGAGGGCACGTCGCGCGTGCCCGCCTCCGTGCGCACGAGCAGCCACGCCGTGCCGCCCGCGAGCGCGCCCGCCGCCAGGCCCGCCCCCACCAGGATGTCGATGGCGACCGCGCCCCAGCGGGCACGCCTGGACGGCGGCACGCCGGGGGCGAAGGGGGTCCGCAGGGCGGTCGCTAGCATCCCCGGCATCATATCGCGCACACTGGACAGACCCTGCCCCTACGCTCGGACGCGAGCCGCGGTTTGACCTCAGGAGACGGCATGCCGGCACCCCTTGCGCGCTGGCGTCCGCGCCTCCCCTCTTCGCTGAGCGCAGGGGCGCTGGCGGCCGTGACGCTCGTGGGGGCGCTGGCCGCCATGGCGCTGGTGCTGGGGGCGCTCGCGGTGCGGGAGGAACAGGCGGACAGCCGCTTCGACTTGCTGCGCTGGGAGATCGACACGGTCCCCAACCGCTGGCTCGGCGTGGTGGGCGCCCCCTTCCGCGAGGCGCCCCCGGACGACGAGGTGCTGGCGGAATACTTCAGCCTCTCGCCGGATGACCCGCGCCGGTCGGCGCTGGAGAACCACGTGGAGCGCGTGATCGAGGGGCGCATCGATGCGGTGCTGCGGGATCTGGGCCTGAACGCGCGCATCCCGCTGCCGTTCAGCGTCTTCCCCCCGGTGGCCATTGAACTGGCGATCTCGCCGCGGGTGCTCGTGATCTCGCCACGGCACGAGATCGTGCGGGAGCGGACGGAACTGCTGAAGGCGGACCTGACCCTGCCGGACGCGATCCGCATCGAGCACACCGTGGAGGCGGCGGCGCCCGTCTTCTCCGCGCTGGTCGTGGGCTCGGGAGGCGTCGCCACGTACCCGGCGATCGTCTCCGACCGCTCCTCGTATGCGGGGGTGCTGGCCACCGCGGCGCACGAGTGGGTGCACCACTACCTGGCGTTCTACCCGCTGGGCTTTCGCTACGCCGCCTCCCCGGACCTGCGCACCATCAACGAGACCGTCGCCGACCTCGTGGGGCGGGAGGTGGCGCAGGTGGCCCTCGAACGGTGGGGCGACCCGACGCGGCCGGGCGAGGACCGGGAGGGCGAGGCGCCGCCGCCGCCCGCCCCGGCCCCGGAGCCACCGGTGGACCGCGTGACGGTGCTCCGCGACCTGCGCCTGGAGGTGGACGCGCTGCTCGCGCAGGGCGAGGTCGAGGCGGCGGAGCGCCTGATGGAGGACGTGCGGCAGACGCTGGAGGACGGGGGCGTCTACATCCGGCGCATCAACCAGGCCTACTTCGCCTGGTACGGCACCTACGCCGCCCGCCCGGACGCCACCGATCCGCTGGGCGAATATCTGCGCGAGATCATGCTCCGCTCCGGATCGCTCCCGGCGTTCCTGGAGGCCGTGCGCGGCGCTGGGTCACGCGCCGACGTGATCGACCTGCTGGTGGAGTTGGGGGGCGCCCCCGGGGCGGAGGACTGACGCGCGTCCTGGGACGCGCACGTCAGCCCTCCGCCCGAGGGTTAGTCGGAGCCGTCGTTGCGGACGACGACGAGGCGTTCGGCGGACGAGTCGCCGTGGACCTCGTCCACCACCACCACGCGCAGGGTGTAGGCGCCGTCCGGCACCTGCGTGGTGTCCCACGTGCCCAGGTCCGCGCCCACTCGCGACGTAGAGAACGTCTGGATCGTGGTCCACGAGGTGGGCGAGACGCCCACGCCGTACTCCAGGCGCAGTTGCAGCAGGTTCGCGGACGCCCCGGTGCCGGTGACGTTCACCGATCCGCTCACGAGCGCTGCGTTAGTGGGCGTGACGATGCCCACCAGCGGCGAGGAGTCCGTCTGCTCCGAGTCGTCACCGTTGTCTATGCGCACGGGGATCTCGTAGCGGTGGGTGCCGGTCTTCTCATCCTCCACGATCACGCGGAGTGAGTAGGCGCCGTCCGGGAGACTGGCGGTGTCCCAGGTGCCCAGCAGGCCGTTGCGGACGCCGCTGGTGGAGGAGTTGATGCGCACCCAGGAGTTGGGGTTCGCGCCGCGGCCCCACTCCAGGCGGTACCGCACCAGGTCGTCCGAAAGCGCGCGTCCACGCACGTTCACGCGGCCGCTGAGGTCCGCGTTGGGCGCCGGCGTGTCGATGCGCGCCGCCAGGTCGCCGCTGGCGTCTGCCGGGGTAGCCCCGCCCACCATGCCGGCCACACCGTTGCGCGCGGCCCACTCGTGCAGGCCGCCCCACTTCTCCACCTCGTCCTTGGGCATGACCAGGCGCACGGAGTTGCTGACGAACTGCGCGGGGGTGAGGTCGTTGGCGATGCGGCCGGTGCGCGTGTCCACGGGGACGGACTGCCACCACGTGTCGAACAGGCGCTCGCGCTCGTCCTCGCTCGGGTTCTCGCCCGGGAGGGCCTCAGCAGCGTAGAGGCTGTTGTAGCGCTTTGTGTTGGGGCACGCCTCGGTCGGCAGTTTGCCGGAGGGCCAGCAGACCTCGCGCGAGACCACCCCGCTGGGCCGCTCGAACGGCGTGGGCGGCAGTTCGAGGTACTCGATCGCCTGCACCATGAACTCTTTCCACCCGCGCAACGAGACGGAGGTGGAGGTGATGCCGGAGATGGGGGAGTTGTCCGCGTTGCCCGCCCAGATGCCGGACACCAGTTCCGGCGTGTAGCCCACGGTCCAGGTCTCCCCGATCTGGCGGGAGTCCTCGAAGGGCTCGCTGGTGCCGGTCTTGGCGGCCGACGGGTAGCCGTTGGGCAGGGCGAGCGCGCCACAGGTGCGGTAGGTGATGCAGTGGTTCTGGCCGTCCGACAGCACAGAGGTCACGAGGTAGGGGTATTCCGCCGCCACCACGCGCTGCTCCTCCGGCTTCACGTCCAGGAGGACCTTGCCTTCCGAGTCCTCCACGCGAAGGATCGCGATGGGCTCCAGTGTGCGCTCGCCCGGGTCCAGGCGAGGCGTGGTGATGGCCTCCTGGCCGCGCATGATGCCGTTGGTGGCGATGGTGGCGTAGGCGTAGACCGAGTCCAGCAACGTGACCTCGCCGCCGCCCGTGGTCAGGGCCGGGCCGTAGCCACCGGGGTTGTCGAACGTGGTAAAGCCCATGCGGTTCATGAGTTGGATGGTCTGTGGCACGCCGGCGTACATGATCGCCTTCACGGCGGTGATGTTCAGCGAGTTCCCCAGCGCGGAGGCTGCCGTGATCGGCCCCAGCAGCGTGCCGATGGGGTCCCGAGGCGAGAACGTGCCGCCCGTAGAGTAGTCCACGATCTCCAGCGGCGTGTCCAGGATCGCCGTGCCGGTGCCCCACCCGTTCATGAACGCCGCCATGAAGGTGAACGGCTTCAGCGTGGATCCGGGGGAGTTGAGGGCGATCGCGTTGTCGTTGCGCCCCTCAATGTCGTCTCGGAAGTAGTCGCGCGAGCCCACGTACGTCAGGATCTCGCTGGTGCGGGGGTCAATGGCCACGAACGCGCCGTTGAACAGGTTTGCCTGCTCGCCGTAGTCCGTGATGTTGCGTTCCACCACCTCTTCGGCCATGCGCTGGAGGTTCATGTCCAGCGTGGTGTGGACCACCAGGCCCTGCTCGTACGCCGCCCGAGGGCCGAAGCGAGCCTCTAGTTCCTGCGCGATGCGCCCCAGCACGAAGTGGGGGGCCAGGATTTCGTACCGCTGCTGGCGCAGTTCCAGCGTGGTCTCCAGCGCGGCCTCCGCCTCGTCTTGCGTGATGTAGGAGCGGCGCACCATCAGGTCCAGGACCTCCGCCTGACGTTGCTTGGCCAGGCTGGTCTCCAGCAACTGCCCCGTGTCGCTGTCACGGTTCGCGGGGCTGAACGGGTCGTAGAGGGCCGGCGACTGAGGGATGCCCGCCAGCAAGGAGGCCTCCGACAGCGTCAACTCGGACGCCGGCTTGCCGAAGTAGCCCTGGGAGGCCGCCTCGATGCCTGTGTAGATGCCGCCGTAGGAGATGGAGTTGAGGTACCACTCCAGGATCTGGTCCTTGCTGTACTTCTTGGTCAACTCCAGCGCGATCACCGTCTCCTTGATCTTCCGGTCCACGGAGCGCTGGGTGCGCTCCTCGCGCGGGATGTAAATATTCTTCGCCAACTGCTGGGTGATCGAGGATCCGCCCGAGCCCTCGAAGAACTCGTCGTCGCCCACCAGGAAGGGGAGGAAGTTCTCCACGCCGGCACGGAACAGGCCGCGCGTGTTCACGCCGTTGTTCTCGTAGAAGGTGGGATCCTCCACCGCGATGGTGGCGTTGAGCACGTTCTGGGAGATGGCGGCCAGCCCGATCGGCCGGCGCAGGCCCGCCAGTTCGTCCACGAACTCGTAGAGGATCTCGCCGTTGCGGTCGAAGATCTTCGCGCCACCTCGTGACTGCTGCGCGATCAACTCCTCCGGCGGCACCACGTCGTCCGCGATCTCGTCGTAGCGGCTCATGGCGTAGAGGCCGGTACCGCCCGCCACCAGTCCGCCCGCCACCACGAAGAACCCGCCGACCATCAGCAGGGCCACCAGCAGCCGCGTGCGCCCGCTGGGGCCCTCGTTGCTGGCGTTGGTGCGGCGCCGACGGCGGCGCATCATGGCGAGGCGCGAGGCGCTCATGTCGTGCTCCCATCGCGCTGAAGGACCGGCTCGCGCTCCAGGACAACCAGGTGGGAGAGCCCAAAGCGGCGCAGCGGGTTGCCTTCAGCCCAGTAACAGAAACGGCGGACCACCCTCGCAAGGATGCGTGAGCGCGCCTCGATGTTGTCGAAACCCGGGTATACGTACTGGTGATCCACGATGCGGAGGTCCGTGCCGGCGATCAACCGCCGCCAGTCACCGTGCGTGTACGCACGCGCGTGCGGCACCAGGCGATCTCGGAGGACGCCCGGCAGCCAGTTCACCAGCGGGATATTGCCGAAGATGTAGCGGCCCCGCAGGTAGATGCCGTGCGTCTCGAAGGGATAGAGGCGGTTCGGCGCGTAGAGGATGCAGCGCCCCCCCGGCTCCAGCACGCGAGCGACCTCCCGAAGCGTGGCGCGGTCGTCCTGGACGTGCTCAATGACCTCGTTCAGGACGATGGCGTCCAGGGAGGCGTCCCGGAAGGGGAGCGCCTCCCCGGCGGCGACCATGAAGCCCTGCACGCCCCGGGTCTGCGTGTCGCGCACGCGCTGGCGTGCCTCGCGCAGACGGGCGGCGGCAATGTCGCTGCCCAGCGCGCGCGCGCCCTGGCGGGCAAAGCCGCGCACGTACTCGCCCAGCCCGCACCCCAGGTCCAGCACCCGCCGGCCATCGAGGTCGACATAACGCTGGATGAGGGCGAGGCGTCGCTCCTGGCCGGAGCGCCAGACAAAGGAGGGGTTGCCCAGTCGTGCGGCATCCGGCTGATCGCGCCCGGAAGACGGGGCGGACGGAGGGGTCGTCATATGCGCTCCTCGGCCCCCGCCAGCACTACGCGCCGCCAAACGCGAGGCTGGATTTGACCCTGGTGACAGGGCAGCCTTCGGCGTAGTGGGTGCCATCCACTGTAGGTCGTCTGGCCCGGTGGGGGGAGGGGCTCCTAGAATGGGCGCTACCCGTATTCTTGGCATCCCGCCGAACAGGCGCGACTGCATGGTGCCCCGCCGCCTCGCCTCCTCCTGATTGGACGAGGCGAAACGGTGCGGGTGAGGAGCGTCCGCATGGCCCTGACCACCGAAGAGGTGCGACACATCGCGAAACTGGCGCGTATCGCCCTCACCGACGAGGAGATCGAACGCTACCGGGAGCAACTGTCCGGCATCCTTGATCACTTCGAGGTATTGAACGAAGTCGATACAGAGGGCGTTTCACCCACCGCCCAGGCGTTCGCGCTGTCCAACGTGCAGCGCCCGGACGAGGTGCGCCCCTCGTTGTCCCCAGAGGACGTGCTGCGGAACGCGCCCCGCACGGAGGACGGCTACCTGCGCGTGCGAGCCGTCCTCGAGTAGCGCGCACGCAGACGGACCCCGCCCACCACCGACCGAGCACCGACACACCGGGAGGCCTCCCATGGCGTTCGACCCCGCCCACCTGGACCGCACCGCCCACGAACACGCCGCCGCCCTGCGAGCCGGTGACTACACCGCCACCGCCCTGACGGAGGCCACGCTGGAGCGCCTGCGGCAGCAGGAGCACCTCAACGCCTACATCACGCTGACGGAAGACCTGGCGCTGCGGCAGGCGCAGGAGGCGGACGCGCGGCTGCGGGTGGGCGAGGGCGGGCCGTTGACGGGCGTCCCCGTGGGGGTGAAGGATCTGCTCTCCACCCGGGACGTACGGACTACCGCCGGCTCCCGCATGCTGGAGGACTTCACGCCGGTGCTGGACTGCACCGTGGTGGAGCGGCTGAACGCGGCCGGCGCGGTCACCGTGGGCAAGACGAACCTGGACGAATTCGCCATGGGGTCGTCCACGGAGCACTCTGCATTCGGCCCCACCAGGAACCCCTGGGGACGCGATGGGCAGGGCAACCTGGACCGCGTGCCGGGCGGCTCCTCCGGCGGTTCAGCCGCCACCGTCGCCGCCCGAGGCGTCCCGCTCTCACTGGGCACGGACACTGGCGGGAGCATCCGCCAGCCGGCCGCCCTCTGTGGCGTGCTGGGCATGAAGCCCACCTACGGTCGCGTCTCGCGCTTTGGGGTGGTCGCCTTCGCCTCGTCACTGGAGCAGGTGGGGCCCATCGGCCGGGATGCAGAGGACGTGGCGGACCTGTTGCAGGCTATCGCCGGGCAGGACCAGATGGACTCCACCACGGCGCCAGTGCCGGTGCCGGACTTCAAGGAGCGCTTCGCCCGCGGCCTGGACGGCCTGCGCGTGGGCGTGCCCGCCGAGTTCTTCGGCGAGGGCCTGGACCCGGCCGTGCGCCAGCCGGTGGAGGCGGCCATCGACGCCATGGAGGCGCAGGGGGCCACCATCGTGCGGGACATCGCGCTGCCCTCGGTGCGCGCGGCGCTGCCGGTGTACTACATCATCGCACCGTCCGAGGCCTCCGCGAACCTGGCGAGGTATGACGGGGTGAAGTACGGCTTCGCGGTCACGGACGGCCTGAGCGCGGAGGACGAGATGGCGCGCACGCGCGGCGAGGGCTTCGGCGCGGAGGTGAAGCGCCGCGTGATGCTGGGCACCTATGCCCTCTCCGCCGGCTACTACGACGCCTACTACCTCAAGGCCCAGAAGGTGCGCACCGTGATCCGCGGCGAGTTCGAGGCGGCGCTGGAGCAGTGCGATGTGATCGTCTCGCCCACCAGCCCGAATACGGCCTTCCGCTTTGCCGAGAAATTGGACGATCCGTACGCCATGTACCTGAACGACCTCTACACCATCCCCGTGAACATCGCCGGGAACCCCGGCCTGAGCATCCCCTGCGGTTTCGCGGACGGCCTGCCCGTAGGCTTGCAGTTGGTGGGCCGCCCGTTCGAGGAGGCCACTCTGCTGGGTGTGGCCCACGCATACGAGGCCATTGCGGACTGGAACCGCCAGGCGCCGCCCCCCGTGGGCACCCAGGGCTAACCGCGGTCTGACCGCAGTCCAGCACTGTTGCCAGCGCAACTGAGACCGGCGGGCGGGAGCCAGAGACCCTCGCTTTCGGCTGGCGTCTGCTACGCTCCCGCACCATGACGAACCTCCGACCGGACGGCGGCCAGGACGACAGCCGGTCAAACGGCAACGGCTCGAGTGGGGCCGGGCGTTTCGGGCTGCCCAGAGCCAGCGGTGACGGCGGGACGGGGGGCCGCCAGCCGCCTTTCCCCGGCGACGAAGACCCGTTCGGGACGCCCGAACCAGAGGACCTGACGCTCTCCATCCGCGGCGTGCGCGGCAAGGAGAGCGAGGAGCCCGGCTGGATCGAGGTGGAACTGGACACCACCCGCGGCTTCATCACCCTGCTCATGGCTGCCACGGAGGGCAGCACCGGCGTCGCGGTCTTCCTCGCGGGGGCCGGTGGCGGTGACCGCGGGCCCGCGAGCGACCTCTTCGTGCGGTTGGGCCGTGACCTGATGGACGAGGGCTTCTCCGCCGTTCGCGTCCGCTACCGCGAGCCGGGCGAGTTCGAGGAGTGCGTGGCGGACGCGATGGCGGCCTGCTCCTTCCTGAAGGCAGTGGGCGCTGAGAAGGTGGTGCTGGTAGGGCACTCCTTCGGCGGTGCGGTAGCCGTGAAGGCGGGCGAATTGTCGGCCCTGACCACCGCCGTCTGTTCCATGTCCACCCAGCGCTACGGCACCTTCGAGGTGGAAGACCTGGGCAAGCCACTGCTGCTGATCCACGGCTCGCGGGACGAGATCCTGGACATGGCAGCGTCTGAGGACGTATACGAGCGTGCGCGCGAGCCCAAGCGACTTGTGATCCTGGAGGGCTCGGGCCACGGCCTGCTGGAGCATCAGGAGGAGGTCTACGACCTGGTGAAGACCTTCGTGGGTGAACACGCGGCCCCCGCACCGGGCCGCTGAGGCCCCCCTTCCGCGCTGTCCCAGACGTGAAATGGGGTTAACACCGGACTCACGTAGCGCCTGCTCAGGGTGCTATGCTGCGGCTGGTACGGCCCGATCCGGCTCCTCCGCGCAGCAGCGGTAGTCGCCAGCCGGACTCGCCGAGTCGCTGACAGAGACACCTCGGAGGGCGGCCGTTGTGCCGGATGCTCCGAGCGCGAGAATGGATGCCAACCAATGACGACTGACACCCCCCACTACACGCCGGGCCTTGAAGGAGTACCGATCGCGGAGTCCGCGATCTCCCTCGTCAACGGCCAGGCAGGGCGGCTGACCTATCGCGGCTACTCCATCGAAGAACTCACCCAGCCGGGTGTGACGTTCGAGGAAGTGGTGGCGCTCCTCTATGACGGCGAACTCCCCAACCGCGCACGCCTGGCGGAGATGGTGAGCCTGTTCGAGGAGTACCGCGGGCTCACGGACCAGCAGGTGGAACTGGCCCGGCACGCCGCCCAGCAGACCCACCCCATGTTCGCCCTCCAGGCCGCCGTGGCCGTGCTGGGCCCCATGGACAACGACTTCGAGCGCAAGGTGGACACGGTCCAGACGCGCGGCCTGCAACTCGTCGCGAAGGTCGGCCAGTTGGTGGGCGTGATAGCGGAGGCCATTGACGGCCGGCCGCACGAGGGCGCCCGCTCGGGCGAGTCCATGGCGCGCTCCATGCTGCGCATGATCACCGGCAAGGAGCCGAACGAACTGGACGAGCGCGTGATGAACGCGCTGCTCATCCTGCAGGCGGATCACTCCGCCGGCAATGCGTCCACGTTCACCTCGCGCGTGGTGACGTCCACCAAGGCGGAGCCCAACGCGGTGGTCTCCAGCGCCATCGGCGCGCTGTCCGGCCCCGCGCACGGCGGGGCGAACGAGGCCTCCCTGCGGCTGTTCATGGACATCGCGGACCCCGCCAAGGCGGAAGAGAAGATCGAGCGCCTGCTGGACGACAAGTACAAGATCCCCGGCTTCGGCCACCGCGTGTACCACGTGAAGGACCCGCGCTCCAAGGTCATCCAGACCCTGGCGGACGAGGTGATCAAGCCCGGCAGCAAGGAGCACGACCTCTACCAGATCGCGCTCACGGTGGAGAAGGTGGCCACGGAGCGCCTGGGCCACCGCGGCCTCTACCCCAACGTGGATCTGTTCTCCGGCTGCGTCTTCGCCGCCATCGGCATCCCCATCGACCTGTTCACGCCGATCTTCGCCGCCTCCCGCACCGCGGGCTGGACGGCGAACATGCGCGAGCAGTGGGAGTCCGGCAACCGCATCTTCCGCCCGGCCCAGGTCTACACCGGCCACGACCACCGCGCCTTCGTCCCCATGGACCGCCGCTAGCCCTCGACCGTTCGAGGTACGACTCAGGGCCGCCCATTCGGGCGGCCCTGTTCTTGGTTGTGCCTGGCGTGCGAGCACACAGGTGCGAGCCGTACCTGTGCCACTACTTCACGGTCTTGATGCGTCCGCAATCGACGCAACGAACTGGTCCAAAGGCTGACTGGTCAGTGGTCTGATAGAGGCTCATCAGGTAGCGATCACCGCTGCTTCGTCCCAGGGCAGCCCGATCCAGGGGAGGCGGAGCCGGACAAGTGAGCCTTCTCGGAGATCAACGTCCGTCGTGTTCCTGAGCACTTGTTCGACGCGCACCGCGACATAGGTGACCGAGATCGTGGGCAGGACGAGGTTCGGATCCCCGGAACGTGCTCGTGCCTCCTCCGCGTCATATGGCAGTTCGTCCCCCGCGCCCTCCAACGCTTCCCATGTCCCAACGACGATCAGGTCGGATTGGCGGACGAACTCCTCGGCGGATCGAGCGGTCAGCGCGAAACCACCGCCATCGGTGTGAAGTGGCCATTTGTCGCTACCGTCATCAGAGAGAAGCAGTCGTCCTGCGGCCAGTGCCACGAGGCCTCCGAGGAGGAACGCACACACGAGAAGAACGCGGTGCGAAGCAGAGCCGGTCATCGTTGGCCGTTCCAACAAATGGACTGGGCATACGGATCAAGTTCCCTGGAGCGCTGGGCGGAGATAATAGCAGCGTACTGCAAGCGATGCCGGTAACATCTACCCCACGTAATTAATCCCCATCGCGTCACGTACCTCTGCCATCGTGGCCTGCGCAACTTCGCGCGAGTACGCCGAGCCATGCGCGAGGGCGTCCCGTACGATCTCGGGGTGCGCCTCGAAGTGGGCGCGGCGCTCGCGGATGGGGTCCAGGAAGGTGTTGAGAGCCTTCGCCAGTTTCTGCTTCACCTCCACGTCGCCGACCTTGCCGGCGACATAACGCTCCTTGAGGTCATTGACCTCGTCCACGTCCGGGTTGAAGGCGTCGTGGTAGATGAAGACGGGGTTGCCCTCCACGTGGCCGGGGTCCGTGGCGCGCAGGCGCGTGGGGTCGGTGAACATGCCGCGCACCTTCTGGTTCACGGTGTCCTCGTCGTCCTTGAGGAAGATCGCGTTGTTGCGCGACTTGCTCATCTTCGCGTTGCCATCGGTTCCCACGAGGCGCGCCACGCGGCCGACCAGGCCCTCCGGCTCCGGGAAGACATCGCGCTCGAAGGTGCGGTTGAAGCGCCTCGCGACCTCGCGGGTGAGTTCGATGTGGGGGAGTTGGTCGTCGCCCACGGGCACCAGGTGCGCCTTCGGCATGAGGATGTTGGCCACCTGCATCATGGGGTAGTTGAAGAACGCGACGGGGACGGAGGACTTGGCCTCCAGGTCCTTCATCTCCGCCTTCAGCGTGGGGTTGCGCTCCAGCATCCCCAGAGGCACCCACCACGACAGCCACGTGGTCAACTCCGCGTGCTCCGGCACCATGCTCTCGATGGTGTAGTGGCTGCCCTCGGGATCGAGGCCTACCGACAGCCAGTCGAGCGCGATGTCGAAGATGGCCTCGCGCACGCGAGGGAAGTCATCGGCGTAATCGGAGACCTGGTAGTCCGCGATCAGGAAGAAGCACTCGTACTCCTGCTGCAGGCGGATCCAGTTCTCCAGCGCGCCGGCGTAGTGGCCCAGGTGCAGTGCGCCCGTGGGGCGGATGCCGGTGAGGATGCGCTTGCGCTCGGCGCCCTCGTCGCTCGGGCCCTTGCCCGCGGGGGCGCTGCTGCTGGATGCGTCCGTGGGAGGTGGCGTCACGGCGGGGCCTTTCGGTTGCCTGCGGTCCGCTCCCCGCGCGCACCGTGACGGCGCGTGCCGCACCACGTCACGAGCACCGGCCCATGGACGGTCATGCTCGCAGCACAGGGCGGAGGAGTCTCTGCGGCTGGAGGGCCGATGATACAGGCGGCCAATCATGCGGGCCATGCGCCGGGGCCGCCCTCCGTGCTCCCCTCGGATCGTCGGGCGCGCCTACAGCGGGGCCTACATCGAAGACGGGGCGGAGATGCCCATCAGGCCCAGGGTGCGGGCCAGGACGGTCTGCGTGGCGTGCAGGAGCAGCAGGCGGGCCTTCGTCAGGTCCGGCTGGTCCGCCTGGATGACGCGGCACTGCGTGTAGAACGCGTGGAAGGCGGAGGCCAGGTCCTGGGCGTAGTGCGGCAGGTGGTGCGCCGCCAGTTCCAGCACCGTCTTCTCCACCACCTCCGGCAGCAGCAGCAGTTGGCGCAGCAGCGCCTGCTCCGCCTCGTGCAGCAGCAGGCCCGTGTCCCCACCGTCCGAGGAATAGCCCTCGTCCTGGGCCTTCACCAGGATGCTGGCGATGCGGGCGTGGGCGTACTGGACGTAGTAGACGGGGTTCTCGTCCGACTGCTTCTTCGCCAGGTCCAGGTCGAAGTCCATGGTCTGGTTGGCGCCGGTGAGCAGGAAGAAGAAGCGCGTGGCGTCCGCACCCACCTCGTCCACGATGTCGCGCAGGGTGACGATCTCGCCCGCGCGCTTGGAGAGCGGGACCACCTGGGATCCTCGCTTCAGCGTCACCAACTGGTAGAGGAGTACCTCCAGCGCGTCAGGGTCGGCCCCCACGGCGGCCACGGCGGCCTTCACGCGCGAGACGTGGCCCTGGTGGTCCGCGCCCCAGATGTCGATCACGCGGTCGAACTTGCGGACGACGAACTTGTCGTAGTGGTAGGCAATGTCCGTGGCGTAGTACGTGGGCTGCCCGTCCGAGCGGATCAGCACGTTGTCCTTGGACTCGCCCAGGTCGCTGGAGGTGAACCAGACCGCGCCCTCTCGCCGGGCGATGTAGTTCTGCTGCTCCAGCAGGTCCATCACCACGTCGTAGGCGCCGCCCTCCTCCATCAGCGAGCGTTCCGAGAACCAGCGGTCGTACTCCACGCCCATGGCGGCCAGATCCGCGCGGATGCCCTCGATCATCACGTCCAGACCAATGCGTCCCAGATCCGGGTCCGGCTCCTCGCCGGGCTCCTTCAGGAACTGGTCGCCCGAGCGCTCCTTCACGGCGCGCGCGATGTCCGCCACGTACTCGCCGGGGTAGCCGTTCTCCGGGATCTGCACCTCGCGGCCGAACAACTGCTGGTAACGCGCGTAGAGCGTGCGGCCGAAGATCGCGACCTGCGTCCCCGCGTCGTTGACGTAATACTCCTGCTCCACTTCGTACCCCGCGGCGGCCATTACCCGGGCGAGCGTGGAACCGATGGCCGCGCCGCGTCCGTTGCCCACGTGGATCGGGCCGGTGGGGTTGGCGCTGACGTACTCGATCTGCACGCGCTTGCCGCCGCCCAGCGTGCTCGAGGCGTACGTCTCGCCCGCCTCGATGATGGCGGCGGTCTGCGTGGCCACCCAGGCGGGGGAGAGGTAGAAGTTGAGGAACCCGGGGGGCGCCACAGCCACGCGCTCCACCGCCTCGTGCTCCGGCACGTGCGCGCGGAGGGCCTCCGCCACCTCGATGGCCTTCATGCGCGCCATGCCCTGGATGCGCAGCGGCAGGTTGGCGGAGAAGTCGCCGTGTTCGGCGCGGGCGGGGTGCTCCACCGTGATCTCGGGCGCTGCGAACTGCGGGATGTCGCCCGCCTGCTGCGCCGCGCCCAGGGCGCGCTCCACCAGCGCGATGATGTCGTCACGGATCAAGAGTGCCGGGCCTTCCTCGAAGTGTCCGTCTGCCACCTCGCGCACCGCCGCGCCACGAGTCGGGGCCGGAGATGGGCGAGCGAGGCGTCAGTGTATCGCGGCCCCCACCACGGAGCGATGGGCTCGCGCCAGGCCTCCCGACGGGCGCCAGACTTGAGGGCCGCCGCGAGCCCTCAAGTCTGGCGCCCGTGCTGCCGATGATCGCGGCATCGGTGGCTCTCCACCGAGACGAGGCATGCCATGACCAGGACCGCTCCCGAGGGCGGGGCCACGCCTGGGCCCACACCCGACGTCATCCCACCGGGCACGGCTGATCCGTGGGCCGGCGTGGTCGAGCGCGCCGTGCGCGGCGACGGCTTCTCGCTGGCCTTCCAGCCCATCGTGGACCTCGAACACGCGGCCGTCGTGGGCTACGAGGCGTTGAGCCGCTTCGAGGGCGTCGCCGGCCTGCCGCCGTCCACGCCGCCCCAGTGGTTCGCCCGCGCCCGCGCGCTCGGGGTGCTCCCAGAACTCGAGGCCCGCGTCCTCTCGAAGGCGCTGGACGCGCGCGACCGGCTGCCGCCCAATACCTTCCTGGCCGTGAACCTCTCTTCCGAGGCGTTCGCGTCCGACCTCGTCCGTCGCGTGCTGCGCTCGCCACGCGGCCTGCACCGCATGGTCGTGGAGGTCGCGCAGCCAGCGCTCCTCGCGGACGCCGCAGCAAGGGAGGCGGACGGGGACATCGGGGACATCGGGGGCATCGGGGACATCGAGGAGGCGATGGAGGGCATCCGTGCGGCCGGCGCCTACCTGGCCGTGGACGACGTGAGCGCGAGTTACGACAGCCTCTCCAGCATCCTGCGCCTTCGCCCGGACTTCGTGAAGTTGGACCGCTCCCTGATCGCGGACCTGGCGCAGGACGAGGCGAAACTGGCGCTGGTGGAGATGTTTGGCCAGTTCGCCAGCCGCGCGGATGCGTGGCTGCTGGCAGAGGGCGTTGAGACCGTAGACGAACTCAGCGCGCTCTCACGCCTCGGTGTGCCGCTCGCGCAGGGCTACCTGCTCGGCCGCCCCGCGCCGGACTGGACGCCGCTGCCGGTGGAGTTGCGCGAACTCCTCGTGCGCGCCCAGAACGTGGCGGCAGCACGCCTGACCGTCTCGCGCTTCGTGGAGCCATGGCCTTACCTCGAACACGGCCGCGAGGCGGAGGGCGCGTGGCTGGTGGGTGCGGCGACTGCGGAGGGCAGCACCCCCGCGATGACCGTGCTCCCGGTCCTGGACGAATTCCGTCGCCCCGTCGGCATCTACGCGCTCTCCACCGCCGGCCCCGTACGGCCCGTCACCGTCCTCAAGCGCACCACCCCTGTCGCCGACGCCGCCCGCCGCGCCATCACCCGCCCCCTCACACGCCGCTTTGACCCCCTCGTCTGCATCGACGACCTCGGCGACTACGTCGGCGTCGTCCGCCTCGAGCGCCTCATCGAGGCACTCACGGGCGCCCTCGAAGACCCCGGGTCACGGGAGGTTGCGTGAGGGGCGGGAGAATTGCACTCCAGGCGCAATTTCGTCGGTCTTGCGCTCAGGCCACCACCCCCACCCTCAATGCATCTCCCCCACGACCGAGGCGGCGCGTTCGGCGATGGCGTAGCGGAGGGCGCGATGTTCGGCGGAAGCCAGGTGGGGATCCTCGTCCAGCAGCGTCTCCGCCTCGCGGCGGGCAGCGTCGATGAGCGTGGGGTCAAGGAGTGAGGCGACGCGGAGGGTGGGGGCGCCGGACTGGGCGGTGCCGAAGAGGTCGCCGGGGCCGCGCAACTGCAGGTCCGCCTCCGCCAGTTCGAAGCCGTCTCGGGTGCGTTCCATGATGCTCAGACGATCCTCTGCCTCGGGGGTGGGGTCGTCGGCCAGGAGGTAGCACACGCTGGGCTGGTCGCCCCGGCCCACGCGACCCCGGAACTGGTGCAACTGCGCGAGGCCGAAGCGGTCAGCGCCCTCGATGATCATCGCCGTGGCATTGGGGACGTCGATGCCCACCTCCACCACGGCGGTGGAGACCAGGATGTCCGCCTCGTGATCCGCGAAGGCGCGCATCACGCGGTCCTTCTCGCGGGCGGACATGCGGCCGTGCAGCAACAGGATGCGGTCCGCCAGGTCCGGGTACTCCTCTGTGCGCAGACGCTCATACTCGTCCGTGGCGGCGCGCGACTGCACGGTGTCCGAGCCCTCCACGAGCGGACAGATCACGAACGCCTGCCGTCCGGCGCTCACCTCCTCCCGCACCCGCGCGAACGCCTCGCGACGCTGGATGGGCGTGAGGTACTTCGTCTCGATCGCTGTGCGGCCTGGCGGCATCTCGTCGATGACCGACAGGTCGAGGTCGCCGTACACAGTGAGCGCGAGCGAGCGGGGGATGGGCGTGGCGGACATGGCGAGGAGGTGCGGGGTGAGCGTGCCGCCTCGGCTGGCGGCGCTCTCCGCTCCCTTGCGGCGCAGGTCGCCGCGCTGCATGACGCCGAAGCGATGCTGCTCGTCCACCACGGCCAGGCCGAGGCGGTAGTAATCCACGCCCTCCTGGATGAGCGCGTGGGTGCCCACGATCAGGTGCGCGCCGCCGTGACGGATGGCGTCCTGCGCGGCGCGCCGCTCCTTCGCCAGCGTGGAGCCGGTGAGCAGCACCACGCGCACCAGGTGCGAGCCGCCCTCCACGCGTGGATCTGGCACGCGGACGAGGCCGGTGATGGGCGGTTCAGGTTCGCCCGTCAGGAGGCGACAGACCGTGCGGTAGTGCTGCTCCGCCAGCACCTCCGTGGGCGCCATCAGCACCGCCTGGTAGCCCTCCGAGATGGCGGAGAGCATGGCGGCCAGCGCCACGGCGGTCTTGCCTGAACCGACGTCTCCCTCCAGGAGGCGCGACATGGGGACAGTGCGGGACAGGTCGTGGCGTACCTCGCCCAGCACGCGCTGTTGCGCGCCGGTGAGGGTGAACGGGAGCGTGTCCAGGAAGGCGTCCGCTGAGGCGTGGTCCGTCAGGGCGGGCGCCTGGCCCTCGGCCTGCCATTCGCGCTTGCGTGCCTGCACGCGCACCTGCACGGCGAGGAGTTCGTCGAAGGCGAGGCGGCGCTGGGCCTCGCGCAGCCGGGCCTCGCTGTCCGGGTAGTGCGCCTGCCGGGTGGCCTCCACCAGGCTCATCAGGTGGTGGCGCTTGCGCATGGCCTCCGGCAGTGGGTCCTCCAGCCGGTCCACGAAGCGTCCGAGGAGTTTCTCGATGGCCCCTCGCAGCGTGCGCTGCGCGACGCCCTCTGTCAGGTGGTAGACGGGCATGAGGCGGCCGCCGGAGCCGCCCTCGGTATCGAGGCGTTCCCACTCTGGGTTCGTGAAGCCGGTGCGGCCACGGACGACCACGACTTTGCCGGCAAAGGCGACTTCCGAGCCCACGGGGAAGTTCTTGACCTGGAAGAGCTGATTGAAGAACACCGCGGACACGCGGCCGAAGCCGTCGCTGATCCAGATCTCGCTGGCCTTCATGCGCCCACCGCGGCCCATGGGCACCACCACCGACCGGTCCACAATGCCGCGCACGGTCTGTTCCTGCCCGGGCCGCAGCGCGTTGATCGGGAGCGTGCGGCTGAAGTCCACGTGGCGGAACGGGTAGTGCCGTAGCGCGTCCCCCACCGTGCGGATCCCGAGGCGGTCGAGTTTTCCGAGGGCCTGCGTGCGAAGGCCCGTCCCCGCCTTCTCGATCGGCAGGTCGAGCCCGGCCGCACCCGGCGCGATCTTCTTCTCCGCCGCCGGTGTCTTGGATGCAGCAGTCTTCGAGCCCCCAGACGTCGAAGACTCAGCCTTCGAGGCGGGCGCCGTCTTCTTCGCCGCGCCCGGACGGGAGGCGGCGCGGGACTTCCGCGCGGGCGCGGCCGGTCCGTCTCCGGCTGGCGGCGACTTCGGCTTCGTCGCACGCGCAGAGGGCCCCCGACCGCTGCGCCCACGTCCGCCGGCGGCGTCCGGTCGTACGGGCTCCAGGTGCTCCTCCAGCGCCAGTTCGCGGCGCACGGTGGCCAGCGCGCGGCGCAGCCAGACCTCACGATCGGCGGGGGACAGCGATCGGTAGCCCTCCGCAGGCAGGGCGGCCACCATCCGCAGGAGCGGGGAGTGGGGGTGTTCGCCCCGGGCCTGCGTGCGCAGCAGGGCGTCCAGGCCGCCTTCGACGGTCCGGTCGCGTCCCTCGCCCGCCAGTTCGCGGGTCAGGACATCGCGCAGCAGGGGGTAGTCGGCAGACACAGGCACCTTCGCGGCGGGGAGCACGCGGCGAGACTTCCAGCCTCAAGTGCATAGTGTCTCAGGTCAGCGGCCGCCGGTCAGCCCTCGTACGAGCGTATCGAGGACAGCGCGGGACAGCGCGGGACAGCGCGGGACACCGGGGGGCAGCGAGGGAGACCCGGGGAAGAGAGCCACGAGGCTACCTACGCGGGCAGGAAGTCCGGCGACTGCTCATCCGGCGCGGTGACGCAGCCCACGCCCACGCCGCCCGGCCCCACGTGCACGCCGATGGTGGGCGTGAGCAGGCCGCGCAGGATCGGCGTCTCGGAGGAGAGCCCGTCCAGGCGGCTGGTGATGTAGTCCGCCTCGTCCGGGGTGGTGCCGTAGACCACGTAGGCGTACTGCCACGGCCGGAGTTCGGCCAGCCGTCCCAGGATGTCCTCGATGGCCTTCTGCTTGGTGCGGATGCGGCCCACGGGGACGACCTCGCCGTCCTGGATCGCCAGGATGGGTTTCACCTTCAGCAACGAGCCGAACAACTCCTGGCCGCGGGACATGCGTCCGCCGCGGCGGAGGTATTCCAGCGTCTCCAGCGTGTAGATCATGTGCGACCGGCGGAACACGTCCTCCGCCACGCGCTGCACCTGCTCCAGCGTGGCGCCGTCCCTCGCCGCCTTCGCCGCCTCGATGACCCCCACGCCCAGGCCGAGCGAGACCGTGCGGGAGTCCACGTGCACCACGGGGACGCCGAGGCCTTCCGCGCCGGTGCGGGCGGACTGGAGCGTGCCGCTGAGCGCCCCGGAGACGTGACAGGAGACGATCCCCGTCGCGCCCTCAGCCGCGAGGCGCTCGTAGGTCTCGCGGAAGACGCCGGGCGCGGGCTGGGTGGTAGTGGGCATCACATCTTCGCGCTGGAGGCGCCGGAAAAACTGCTCCGAAGTGATGTCCACACCGTCGCGCAGTTCCTCGTCCCCAAAGAGCAACCCCTGGGGCACAACCGTGATGCCGAGGTCGGACACGGCATCGCGGGGAATGTCGCAGGTGGAGTCGGTCACGAGTCGTACGGTCATGGGCGCATCATAGTGGTTCGGACGTCCCGGACATATGGCGGCGGCCGTCGTGGACGCGCAGCCGCCGCCATCGCTCACGCTGGTTATTCCACGGACGCCAGGTAGGGGTAGTGCGGCTGGCCACCTGCCAGCACCTCCACCTCGAGCGATGGGTGCGCCGCCTCGATCAGCGTGCGCGCCTGCTCGCCGTCCTGAGGGCTCACGCCCTGGCCGAGGTAGAGCGTGACGAGTTCGGCGTGGTCCGCCACGGCGTCCGCGAGCGCGGCCAGCAGCGCCTCGTCCGGGGTGGGGCACGAGGCCATGAGGCGTCCGTCCAGGAAGGCGATCGCCTGTCCCCGGCGCACCTGGACGCCGTCCACGCTGGCGTCTCGCACGGCCGTGGAGACCTCCACGCAGCGGATGTCGTCCAGCACGCCTCGCATCTCGTTTGCCATGGAGGCGGCGTCGCCATCCGGCAGGTAGTAGATAGCCGCAGCCAGTCCGGCAGCGGCGTTGCGGGTGGGGATCACGGTGAGGAAGTCGGGGGCTTCGCGCGCGGCGGCCTCTGCTGCCATGAGCACGTCACGGTCGTTCGGCAGCAGCAGCACGTGCCCCGCGCCGGCCGCACGAGCCGCCTCCAGCAGTTCGCCGGCGGAAGCCTTCATGCCGTCCCCCGCGTCCACGATGCGGCTGGCGCCCAGGTCCCGGAACGCCCGCGCGATGCCCGCTCCGCGGGCGACGGCCACGAGGGCCACGGGCGGCAGGGCGACCGAGGTCGCCGCCGTGCTGGCCGTGCCGGCGGTGCCCCCGGTGTGCTCGGAGCCGTGGGCGCCGTCGCCTCCCTCGGCGCCCACGGCGCCTTCGGCGCTGGGGGCGTCCGCGTGACTGCCCATCCAGGCCTCGTGCTGGGCCTGCATGTTCTCCACCTTCACGCTCAGGAGTGCGCCGGCCGCCGCTCCCAGCGAGATCGCCGGGCCGGGATCCTCCAGGTGCACGTGGACGTGGACCGTGTGGTCGTCGCCCACCACCAGCACGGACTCCCCGCCGAGCGCGACCAACTCGCGCTCCATGGCGATGCGGTTGATGACGCCGCTCCCCGGTGCGATGGCGGCGACGAACTCCGTGCAGTAGCCATGACCCTCGTGCTCCACGGCGGACGTCTGCACCTGCTCCGTCCCCGCGTAGCGAGGCAGCAGCGGTAACGGGCGGCGGCCGAGGCCGAGCGCGATGCCTTCCAGCAGCACGGCCACGCCGGCGCCACCGGAGTCCACCACGCCGGCGTCGCGCAGGCGCGGCAGCAGGGTGGGGGTGCGGCCCACGCTCGCGTACGCCTCGTCCACCAGGGCGTGGAACAGCGCCAGGTCGTCCAGGCCGGAGGTAGCGGCCGTGTGCGCAGCGTCCGCGGCCTCGCGCAGGACCGTGAGCATGGTGCCTTCCACAGGCTGGCCCACTGCGGCGTACGACACCCGCGAGGCGTTCACCAGGGCCGCGATCAGGTCGTGAGGGCGGGCGTCGCTGTACGCCGCCAGGTGCTCGGCGAAGCCGCGTAGCATCTGCGACCAGATGACGCCGGAATTGCCTCGGGCGCCCAGCAGCGCGCCCCGGGCGATGCGGGCCGTCAGTTCGCCCACGTGGAGGGGTGCGTCCGGCGCTTCGCGGAGCGCGGCGCGGACGGTGAGGAGCATGTTCGTGCCGGTGTCGCCGTCCGGCACGGGGTAGACGTTGATGGCGTTGATGCCGTCCCGGTTGGCGGCAAGCCATCGCTCTGCCACCTCGAACGCGGCACGGAGCATGGCGGCGCTGACGCGCGCGTCCGTCATGGGGCCCTCCTGGCCCGGGTGCGCCATCCGCGCCTCTGCGTCCGCACGCCGGCCGTCCCTGCCGGCGTGGAGGGGCGGCGTGACGGGGGCCCGAGGCTCGCGTCGTAGACGTAACGCAACCACGCGGGCTAACCTGTCCGGACGCGCGAGCCCTGTGGGCGCGCGATGTCTCCCAGACCTCCCGCAGTGTAGCGAGTAATGCCATGGCTTCAGGCAAATGTGATGTGTGCGCCAAGCACACGGTGTTCGGGCGGAACATCCGCCACAAGCACTCCGGAAACTGGGAGCGCAAGGCGCCGCGCACCAACCGCACCTTCCAGCCCAACGTGCAGTCCAAGCGCGTCTTCCTGGAGGGCAAGTGGCAGCGGGTGAACATCTGCACGCGCTGCCTGCGTACCCAGGCCCGCCTGCTGGAGTCGAAGGGCGTGCCGCAGGGCATGGTCCGCGTCTAGCGCGCTCCCGGTCATCTGACACCTCACGCCCCGCACCCGCGGGGCGTTTGTGTTGCCGCTACTCTCCGAGGCGTGCTCGCCCGTCCGTGGCCGTCAGGCGAGACCAGACCAGCACCAGCAACAAGCAGCACCAGGAACAAGCAGCAGCAGCGGGAGGCGCATCGTGGGCGTGAAGTTGGGCAAGGACTCCGTGGATCTCGGCATTGTCGTACGGGACGGGGAGGCGGCCCTGCGCTTCTACCGCGACACGCTGGGCCTGGAGCACGTGGCGGACATGCCGATGGGTGGCGGCGGCACCATGCACCGCCTGATGTGCGGCACGTCGCTCATCAAGGTCATCGAGTACCCCCAGGCCCCGGAAGCCGCGAACCCCACGGGCGGCATCAACGCCGCCAGCGGGTACCGCTACTGGACCATCACCGTGACCAACCTGGACGAACTGGCGCAGGCCTGTGAGACCGCCGGCTACCGGCTGGCCGTCACCCCTCGCGAAATCCGTCCCGGCGTCCGCATCGCCATGGTGGAGGACCCCGACGGGAACTGGGTGGAACTGCTGGAGACGGCATAGCCGCCCCCGGTGACTTCGCCTCTGGCGGAGTGGGGCCTACTCCGGGTCGAAGGCGAACATGGGGATGACGCGCTCCGTCTTCTCCTGGTACTCGGCGTAGGGCGGGAACGCCTCCACGGCGGCGGCCCAGAGGCGCGCCCGCTCCTCCGAGTCCTCCACCAGCCGTGCGCGGCCGCGCATCACCTCGGTGCCGTCGCGCACGGTGACCTCCGGGTGCGCCAGCAGGTTGTGGTACCAGACCGGGTGCTCCGGCGCGCCGCCCATGGAGGCCACCAGGACGTACGTGCCGTCCGAGACCACCCGCATCAGCGGCGTCTTGCGTGTCGCCCCGGTGTGGCGGCCGGTGTGGGTCACCAGCACCACCGGCAAGCCTCGGAGGGTGTTCCCCTCGCGTCCGCCGGAGGACTCATAGAGTTCCACTTGATTGCGTACCCATTCGGCGGGGGACGGGATGTATTCGGCCTCGGTCATCGGTTCCTCCTCCAGCCATTCGAGTCTAGTTCGCATCACGGCACTCGTGGTGCGTGATGCGATTGCGAACGCACCGGATGCCCTGCTCGCGTTTCCGCAATGCCCGGGCGCGTACGGTCGGCATGTCCGCTGTGAGACGGCGGGCTTTGCGGGGCAGTGGCGGGGCGTTCGGAGGCAGCATGTATATCGGCGGCGGAGTGCTCGCTCTTGCAGTGATCGTGATCCTACTCATCCTGATCCTGTAACCGCTTCCATTCCTTCACCTGCAAACGCGTGATCAACGCGACTCAGGCGGCCCGGCGGCCGCCTGTTTCCCGTGGGGTGTCGGGGGGTACGCGGACGGCTGCTCAGCCGGCGTCACGCGCCGGTTGGTCAAGCAGCCGCCGCGCCTCCTCGACGGCGGTGGTCTGGAGCAACTCCCGAGCGCCGTCCCGGCAGAGGCCTTGCACGAGCGCGGACTCGTACGCCTCCTCCACCGTCGCGCGCACGGCCTCGTGCAGCCGCCCCACCTCGGACGTGGGCGCCACGGTGAGCAGCGCCGAGCGCGTCCAGGCGGCGAGTTCCGCCTCGCTCGCTTCGCCCGAGGCGCCGGTGGCGTCCATCGTGTCGCCGGGGATGGTGTCCATGCGACGACTATAGGCGCTCAGGAGGGCGCGTCCGCGACTTCCGTCACTTCATCGTTGGCGTCGCCCTGAGGTCGAGGACCGAGGGGAGGCGGTGCGCAGGGGAGGCGCACGGTGAACGTGCTGGCCCGGCCCTCCCGGCTCTCGACGAGCACCGGGCCGCCGTGTGCCTCCACGATGTGACGCGCGGGAGGTCGAGGTGGAAGCGATGGTCCGGCGACTGCTACTGGAGCATCTCCCACAGGCCTCGGACGCAGGCGACCCGGTCCCCCAGTGCGCAGGTCAGGGCCACTGAGCCCGGGTGTGGTCGAGAGCGCAGGGGCAGGGAAATATCAGTCCGAGCCGAGCGCAGACCGCAGCCCGGCGACGGCCTCCTGCGGCGTCTCCTGTGGGTTGAAGACCGCGGAGCCAGCGACGAGGATCGTGGCGCCAGCGTCCACGCACGAGCGCGCGTTGTGCGCCTTCACCCCGCCGTCCACCTCGATCGCCAGCGTGATGCCCTCGGCGCGCACGCGGGCCGCGAGGTCGCTCACCTTTTCGAGCAGATCCGGGCGCATGGCCTGCCCGCCCCACCCGGGCCGGATCAACATCACCGTGACCTCGTCCAGTTCCCCCAGCAGCGGGGCGATTGCCTCTACCGGGGTCTCCGGGTTGATGGCAATGCCGGCCTGGCACTGCAGGTCGCGGCACATGCGGATGTGCTCGCGCGAGGCCTCCAGGGATCCCGCCGCTTCGTAGTGGAAGATCAGGCGCTGAGCGCCCGCGTCGGCCAGGTCCGCGAACTGCTCGGACGGCCTCGCCACCATCATGTGCGCCTCGATGAACCGCCCGTCCGAGGCGTCTCGCACGGCGGCGACCACCTCCTTCCCGAACGAGATCGGCGGCACGAAGTGTCCGTCCATCACGTCCAGGTGCCAGAGGTCGATGCCGCCCGCCTCGGCGTCGCGCACCTGCTGCGCCAGGTTGCCGAAGTCCGCGGTGAGGATGGACGGAGCGATGAGCGCGCCAGTCACGCCGGTCCCGCCGATCATCGGCCGGCTACCCCGCGCGCTCGCGCTCGAGGCGTGCTCGGGCGGCCTCGCGGGCTTCGCGCACGCGGCCCGGCGCGGTGCCGCCGGGCACGTCGCGAGCGGCCAGCGCCGCGTCCACGTCGATCGCCTGCACGTCCGCCTCGAACGCCGGGTGGGCGGCTCGGAAGTCCTCCAGCGTAAGGTCCTCGAACGTCTGGCCGTCGCGCTCGCAGCGGGCGACCAGCGCGCCGACGGCCTCGTGCGCCTCGCGGAAGGGGACGCCCTTCTTCGCCAGGTAGTCAGCCACGTCCGTGGCCAGCGCGAAGTTCGCCAGCGCCGCCGCGCGGCCTCGGTCCGCGTCGAAGGTCATCGTCGGCATCATGGCGGTGACCACGCGCAGGGTGATGAGGATCGTGTCCACGGAGTCAAAGAGCGACTCCTTGTCCTCCTGGTTGTCCTTGTTGTAGGCGAGCGGTTGGCCCTTGAGCATGGTGAGCGCCTGCACCAGGTTGCCGATCACCCGCGCGCTCTTGCCTCGCGCCAGTTCGGCCACGTCCGGGTTCTTCTTCTGGGGCATGATGCTGGAGCCCGTGGAATAGCGGTCGTCCATGCGCGCGAAGCCAAACTCCGCGCTCGCCCAGAGGATCAGTTCCTCCGACAGCCGTGAGAGGTGGACCGCCGTCAGGGCCGCCGCGGAGTGGTAGTCCACCACGAAGTCGCGGTCGCTCACCGCGTCCAGCGAGTTCTCCGAGATGCGCTCGAAGCCCAGTTGCTGCGCGACGAATTCGCGGTCAATGGGGTAGGTGACGCCGGCCAGGGCGCCCGCCCCCAGCGGGAGCACGTTCGCCCGGGCGCGCGCCTGCGCAAACCGCTCCGTGTCCCGTGTGAACATCGCCTCGTAGGCCAGCAGGTGGTGCGCCAGCAGGATCGGCTGCGCGCGCTGCAGGTGCGTGTACCCCGGGATCACCGTCTCCGCCTCGCGCTCCGCGAGGTCGATGAGCGCGCCTCGCAGCGAGCGCAGCAGCGAGGCCGTCTCGTCGCATGCCGCGCGGACGAAGAGGCGGGTGTCCGTGGCCACCTGGTCGTTCCGGGAACGGCCGGTGTGCAGCCGCCGCCCGGCGTCGCCGATGCGCTCGGTGAGCACGGCCTCGATGTTGAGGTGGATGTCCTCGCGGTCCAGGCGGAACTCGAACGTCCCCGCCTCGATCTCACGCTGGATCTGCTCCAGCCCGGCCACGATGGCGTCCCGGTCGCCCTCCGAGATCACTCTCTGCCGCGCGAGCATCGAGGCGTGGGCGATGGACCCGGCGATGTCCTCGCGGTAGAGGCGCCGGTCGAAGTCGATGGAGGCGTTGAACTGGTCGACGAGCGCATCCGTCTCGCCGGAGAAGCGCCCCCCCCACAGTTTGCTCGAAGCGCCCTCGGAGTTGCGGTTGGCGGACGTGCCCTCGGTGGTGCTCATGGCGCGAGCCTACAGGAGCGCGCGTGTGTGAGCGATTGGGGGCGTCAGCGGAACGGGTTCACGATGCGCAGGCCCTCGATCTGCTGGTCGTGCTGCAGGTCCTCAGAGAGCAGGCGTCCGCACCCTGCCTCGAGGGCAGCCGCGATGATCAGGGAATCGTAGAAGGAGTACTGGTAGCGCTCGCGGACGCTGAGTGCACTCTCGTAGAGGGCCGGCGAGGGCATCACGGTCCAGAGAGGGAGGAGGAACTGCTGGAACATGCCGCGAAGGTTCTGGGCGGTAATGGGGTGGAGGAGCCTCCGTGTCAGCACGTTGAGGGTCTCCTGCACGACCTGATAACTGATTGTCGCCGACTGGCCCTCAAGCGCGCTGACAACGATATCTCGGCTGATCCGATGCTTCCGGTCGTCCTGCGGCGTCAGCAAGTAGACCAGGACGTTCGAGTCCAGGAAGTCACCGCTCATTCATCTCCTCGCGGGTGTACTTCCGGCCACCAGTACTGGTGTACGAAAGGATCTCGTCGAGCAGGGCCATGGCCTTCGCTGCCCGTTCCGGTCCGTCGTCGCGCTTCGCCGAGTACTCAGCGATCCAACGCCGGAACTCCTCGTTGAGCGTCGTGCGCCGCTCCCTCGCGCGTGCTCGCGCCCGCTCGATCTGCTTCTCATCCGCGCTGAAGGTGATGTTCTTCATGCATCACTCCTGTGCTCAGTGTACACGGCTCGTGTGCACGAGTAACGTCAGGGACTGCGCCTCTCCAGGGGGCGCAGCGTGTCGGGAAGGCGTTGGCCTGCGCCCCTGCTCCTCTACCCCTCCGGTGCGGCCAACTTCAGCAGGTCGCCGGCCTCCGTCAGCATCTGGGTCTGAGCCTGCACCTGGGCCTGGAGGCCGTGCAGGCGGATGAACCCCTGCGCGTGCGACTGGTCGAAGAGGTCGCCTTCCTTGTTGTAGGTGGCGAGGGCCTGCGAGTAGAGGCTGCGGTCCGCGCGACGGCCGATGACGGTGGCGTTGCCGTGCCACAGGCGCACGCGCACATCGCCCGTGACGTGGCGCTGCGTGCTGACCACGTACTGCGACAGGTCGCGGTGGTGGCTGGAGAACCAGAGGCCGTTGTAGACCAGGTCCGCGTACTCCTGCGCCACCAGGTGCTTGAACCGCGTCTGCGGCTTGGTCAGCGTCAGCGACTCCAGCGCCGAGTGCGCCTCCAGGAGGATCACCGCAGCGGGGGCCTCGTAGATCTCGCGCGACTTGATGCCCACCAGGCGGTTCTCCACCATGTCGATGCGGCCGATGCCGTGCTCGCCGCCGAGGTCGGACAGGCGTTGCACGAGGTCCACGGGGCCCATCTCCACGCCGTCCAGGGCGACCGGGATGCCCTCCTGAAAGCGGATCTCGACCTCGGCCGGGCGGGCGGGGGTCTCGTCCAGTGGCTTCGTCCAGAGGAAGACGTCAGCGGGAGGCTCCACCCACGGGTCTTCCAGGACGCCGGCCTCCACCGAGCGGCCCCACAGGTTCTCGTCCGTGGAGTACGGCGACTCCTGGGACTGGCGCACGCTGATGCCGTGCTGAGCCGCGTATGCCAGCGCCTCGTCGCGGGAGACCGAGTGCTCTCGGGTGGTGCCCACAATCGTCAGGTCCGGGGCCAGGGTCTGGACGCCAATGTCGAGTCGCACCTGGTCGTTGCCCTTGCCGGTGCAGCCGTGCGCGACCGCCGTCGCGCCCACCTCGCGTGCCTTGTCCACGAGCAACTTGGCGATCAGCGGCCGGCCCAGGGCGGTCGCCAACGGGTAGCGGCCCTCGTAGACCACGCCGGCCTGCAGGGCGGGGAAGACGAAGTAGCGGAGGAAGTCCTGCTTGGCGTCCACGATGTCCACCTGCGCCGCGCCGGCCTGCTCGCCGCGCTCGCGGATGCCCTCCAGGTCTCCCAGGTTCCCCAGGTCGATCGTGAGGCAGTAGACCTCGTACCCGCGCTGGTCGCGCAACCAGTGCGCGGCGACGGAGGTGTCCAGTCCACCGGAGTAGGCAAGCACGATCTTTTCGGCCATGGGGTGACCTCTCAGGTTCGGTCGGGCACAGGGAGGAGTTCGATCATATCCGGCGGTCCGGTAGGGTGAAGGTGAACGTGGTCCCCGTCATGCCGTCCGACTCGCACCAGATGCGACCGCCGTGCAGTTCGACGAGCGACCGGGCAATGGCGAGGCCGAGCCCGGTGCCGCCCGTGGTCCTCCGCCCCTGGCTGGTGCGGTAGAACTTCTCGAACAGCTGGGCCTGCTCCTCCGGCGGAATGCCGATGCCGGTGTCCTGGACGGACACGCGCACCCACGGGGCTGCGGCCTGCACGGACACGGTGATGACCCCGCCCGGCGGCGTGTACTTGATGGCGTTGCCGATCAGGTTGGAGAGCACCTGCGCCACCCGTCTGCGGTCCGCCCATGTGGGCGCGCGCTCCGGGAGGTCCAGGCGGAACTGGTGCTGCTTGGCCATGGCGGCCGGCTGCGCCTCGGTCACCACCGCGCGCACCACCTCCACCACCTCCAGCGGCGCGGGGATGATCTGCATGCGCCCGGAGTCGATGGCGGACATGTCCAGCAGGTCGTTGATGAGCGCCATCAGGCGGTCCGTGTTGGCGTTGAGCACCTCCACGATGCGCTCCTGAGTCTGGTTCAGCGCGCCCGCATCGCCCTCGTCCAGCAGGTCGATCGTGGTGCGGATCAGGGTGAGGGGCGTGCGCAGTTCGTGGCCCACCATGGAGACGAAGTCCTGCTTCACCCGCTCCGCCTCCGACTCTGCGGACAGGTCGTGCAGCAGCACCATCATCCCGGCTCGCTCCGGGTCCGCGTCCACGAACGGCCCGGCGGAGATGGCCACCCGACGCCCGTTGGCCTCACCGAGCAGCGGCGCCACCGGACTGTCCGAGGTGGACCGGGCGCGTCGCCGCAGCGTCTCGATGGCCTCGGCGCCCAGGGGCAGGATCTCCTGTGCCGAACGACCCACCAACTCCAGGCGCGAACGTCCCAGGATGCGGGCGGCGGCGGGGTTCGCCACGCGGCACTCGTCCGCGTGGTTGATGACCAGGACGCCGTCCGTCATCTCTCGCAGCACGGACTCCGCGATGCGGCGGTTCTCCTCCACTTCGCCGGCCAGTTCCGTCCGCTCCAGCATGGCGGCGACCTCCAGCGCGACAGAGCGCAGCAACTCCGTGCGGGAGGGCGTCAGGCGCAGTGCGCGACGGGTGGTGAGGACCACGATCCCCGCCACCCCGTCCGGCTCCACCATGGGCTGCACCGCGAACCCGCCGATGTCGAACGGTGCCAGGTGCGCGGTCTCCCAGGCCTCGCTGCTGTCCGTGACGACCAGGCCGGTCTCCAGGCGCTGCCCGCGCACGCCGCCCTCGATGGTGGCGAGCAGGGCGGACACGGCGTCCGGGGCGAGGTTGGCGGACGCCGCCGCTGACAGCCGCCCCTCCTCCGTGGCCAGGGCGATGAGGGCGCCGTCTGCCCAGTCCAGGTCCGCGAGTTCGTCCGTGATCCCGGCAAAGCCGCCGGGGGCGTCGCCGCCCAACGCGCCCAGGATGCCGTGCATCACGGAGAGTTCCTGGCTCGTCTCCGAGAGTGATGCGCTGGAGGCGTCGAAGCGGCTGGCCAGGTAGCGGTTCACGCTGAGCATGGCCTCCCGTTGCTGGCGGACGGCCACGCGGAGGTCCTCCAGCGCGTCCGCCAGGTCCAGGACCTCCGTGGGCCCGCTGGACTCCACGCGTGTGTCCAGGTCGTTCGCCTGGATGCGACGGGCGGCGTCCACCAGTTCGCGCAGCGGGCGCACGGAGAGGAATGCCAGGCCAGAGGCCAGCACCACGGCGATCACCGCGCCCGCAGCGGTGGCGCGCAGTGCGTGGGTACGGATGTCGCTCACGCCGGCCAGGATGAGCGACTCCTCCATCGTCAGGTAGAACCTGCCCAGTTCCTCGCCGTCCGGGTCCGTCAGGGTGTACTGCGCGACCAGCGAGCGCACGTCGCCCAGGTCGATGAAGGCGGTGCCGCTGCGGAGGATGGCCTCGTGCTCGGCCGGGCTGATCGCGCCCGCCTCCAGTGCCACTGTGGGGTCTGTCACGTGGATGACGCCGTCGTCCGCCAGCAGCACCTGGACTCCGAGCAGGCGTTCCTGCGCCAGGAGGAACGAGCGTCCCATGCCAGTCAGCGCCTCGACGGCGCCCACGATGGTCCCGTCCGTGCCCACCACGGGGGCCACGCCACTGATCGCCAGGCCCATGCTCTCGTCCCGTCGGATGGAGGCGATCGCGTCGCCGCTGCGGAGGACGCGGCGCACCTGCTCTGGCACCACGCGCTGGCTGCCCTGGAGCGGGGAGTGGGCGCGCACCAGCAGCGCGCCGTCTGGCCCGTAGATCTGGAGGCCCGGCGTGCCCTGCAGAGGGGTGCCCGTGCGCTGGTAGTACTCGCTGGCAATGCTCAGGATGGAGACCACGTCGCCGGCGGTGACGGCCTCTTGCATCTGGGCGTGGGTGCTCAGGACGGACGCGCCGGTCACCACCAGTTCCCGGTCCGTCTCCAGTCGCTGCACCAACTGATCGCGCGCCAGCAGGAGGCGCTCCGCGAAGCGCATCTCCTCGTTCTCGCGCAGGATGCCGTCCACCTGCCACACTACGAGCGCGCTGATCGCGACGATGAGCACGCTCATCGCCACGGCGATCTGGAAGCCCAGTGTCCGGATCAGGCCCCGCAACCCCATGCGCCTATCCTCGCCCAGAGGCGTACCACATCACGCCTCGGTTCCGGGCGGTGGCCACCAGCCCTCGGGCTAGGAGGCGGACGATGAGGCGTGCACCTCTGCGATCACGCGCTCCAGGATGTCCGTGGCCTGGTCGATCTCCCCGTCCGTCACCGTGAGCGGGGGGATGAGGCGGATGGCGTTGGGGCGCACCGCGTTCAGGATCAGGCCCTCCTGCAGCGCGCGCGAGGCGACCTCGGCCGCGATGTCGTGGTGCAGGACCACCGCGCGCATCAGGCCCTGGCCCCGCTGTCCGGCCACCGCCGGGCTGCGGTCTTCCAGGCCGGCCAGGCGCTGCCGCAGGTGCTCGCCGCGGGCCTGGGCGCTTTCCAGCACGCCGCCCTCCGTCAGTTGGCGCATCACGTAGAGGGCCGCCGCCGTAGCCAGCGGGTTCCCGCCGAAGGTGGATCCGTGGTCGCCCGGCTCAAAGACGCAGCAGTGCTCCTTGGCCAGCACCGCGCCGATCGGCACGCCACCGCCCAGGCCCTTCGCCAGCGTCATGATGTCCGGCTCAATGCCCGCCACCTGGTAGCCCCAGAGCGGCCCCGTGCGGCCACAGCCGGTCTGCACCTCGTCCAGCATCAGGAGGATGCCGCGCTCGTCACACCACGCGCGCACCTCGCGCAGGTAGTCCTCTGGCGGCTCGTTCACGCCGCCTTCGCCCTGCAACGTCTCCAGCAGCACCGCGCACGTGCGGTCCGTCGTGGCCTGCTTGAGCGCCTCCAGGTCGCCGTAGTCCACGAAGACGAACCCCGGCAACTGCGGCCCGAACGGCTCGCGGTACCGAGGCGTCCCGGTGGCGGCCACCGTGGCCAGCGTGCGGCCGTGGAAGCCGTTGTTGGTGGCGATGATCTCGTAGGCTCCGTCGCGCTGGTTGATGCCCCACTTGCGGGCGAGTTTGATGGCCCCTTCGTTCGCCTCCGCGCCGGAGTTCACGAAGAAGACCTGGTCCAGCGCGGAGTGTTCCACCAGCAGGCGCGCCAGTTCGGCCTGCGGCTCGCTGTAGAACACGTTGGAGACGTGCAGCAGCGTCCGTGCCTGCTGGGCGATGACCTCCGCCAGGCCGGGGTGGGCGTGGCCCAGCGAGTCTGCGGCGATGCCGGCGACGAAGTCGAGGTAGGAGCGGCCCTGGTCGTCCCACACGCGGGTGCCCTCGCCACGGACCAGCGTGACCGGCATGCGCCGAAACATCTGCATGTGGTAGCGGGCCTCAAGCGCGGGGGTATCTCCCACCATCTGCCTCCTGTGGTGCGGCGCCCAACGGGGGCGCCCGTGTCTCGCCGCCGGCGCCGCGCGAGGGCTGCCCCTCGCGCGGTGCTGCGTTCCTACTGCTGCTCCAGCGCCTGCCGCAGCGCCTCCAGCACCTGGCGCAGGCGGTCCAGTTCCGCATCCGTCGCATCGAACGACTGCTCGATGTCGGCGAGGAGCGCCTCGATGCTGCCGGGCGGCACGGTGGACGGCGGCGTGGCCGTCGGCGTGGGCGAGTCCGGCGTCGGAGTGGGCGTCGGGGTGGGCGTGCCGTCCGCCGGCGGGAGCGGATCCGGATCGGCGTCAGGCGGCGTGGGCGCCTCGCGGCCCAGGACCACGTTGATCGCACGGTCCAGCGTGGGCTCCATGGCGATGCGGTTGCCGTTGGCCACCACCACCCGCACCAGTTCCGGCAGGCTGGAACTCTCCGCCTGCAGGTAGATGGGCTCCACGTACAGGAAGGAGGTGCCCACCGGGATCATCAGCAGGTTGCCGCGGATCACGTTGGCGCCGGACTGGTTCCACAGGGCGATCTGCTGCGAGATCAGCGGATCCTGGTCAATGCGCGCCTCGATCTGCGCGGGGCCGAAGACCACCGTGTCCGTGGGGAAGCGGTACGCGCGCAGGGTGCCGAAGGCGTCCCCGTCCGACCGACCAGCCAACCACGCGATGGTGTTGAGCCGGTTCCGAGGCGTGAACGGCATGATCAGGACGAACTCGACCTGCTCCTCCAGCGCCTCCGTGTCGCCACCACGCGGCAACTTCATCACCACGTAGTACGGCTCGACCGCCTGTTCCTCGTTCTGGAACCGCTCCTGCGGGATGTTCCAGACGTCCTCTCCAATGAAGAACACGTTCGGGTCCGTGATGTGGTACCGCAGGTACTGGCGCGCCTGCACCTTGAACATGTCCAGCGGGTAGCGGATGTGCGCCCGCACCTCGTCCGGCATCTCGGAGTCCGGCAGGAACAGGTCCGGGAAGATCTTGGCCCAGGTGGCGATCACCGCGTCCGTGGGGTCAGTCAGGTAGAACGCCATGTCCCCGGACTGCGCGTCCACCGTGATGGTCACGCTGTGGCGCAGGTAGTTCACGGAACCGTGCGGCTGTGCGTACGGCACGTCCGAGGCGGTGGTGTATGCGGGCTGCACCCACATCAGTTCGTCGTCCATCACCACCAGGTACGGGTCCGCGTCCAGCGTCAGGAACGGCGCCACCTCGCGCACGCGCACCTGGATGTTCCGGTGCATGAGCAGGCGCGAGTCTGTGCTGACCTGCCCGGAGATCAGGATGTTCTGGTCGCCCAGGTCCCAGGCCAGCGCGATCCGCTTCAACCAGGAGTCCAGGCGGATGCCCCGGTCCAGCGCGTAGGAGGTGAGTTCGTTTCCACTCTCCACCGCGTAGTCCAGTTCGGGCTCGCGCGAGTTGGCGATGACGTAGTGGTCCGTCAGTTCGCCGAAGTAGATGCGGGAGCCCTCCGGCGAGATCGGGATTTCCTGCGACTGCGGCGGGATGTCAGAGGTGATGAACTCCGGCAGGCCCTCGGGTCCCACCTCGTTCACCGGCGAGATGACGGCGCCGTAGCCGTGGCTCAGTTGCAGGCGGTCGCGCGTCCAGTTCCGGTCCGCCACCTGCGCCAGGTTGAGTTCGCGCGCGGAGATCATCACCTGCTGGATCTCGCCGTTCACCGTGTACCGGTCCACGTCAATGTCGAAGAACGTGTAGAACTGCCGGATCGCCTGCAACTGGACAAAGGTCTCCCGCAGGGGGACCGGGTCCAGCAGGCGGATGTTGTGGATCGTCTCCGGGTTCTCGTCGATCTCCTCGGCCGTGACGGCGGGGTTGGCCGGATAAGCCGTCTCGTTGATGTCCTGCAGGCCGAAGGCGTAACGGGTGGCCTCGATGTTGCGGGCGATGTACTGCTGCTCGCGCTCCAACTCGTTCGGGTCCACCTGGAAGGACTGCATGAAGTTGGGGTAGAGCACGCCGCCCACGAAGCCGGCGAACACCCACAGACCGAGTGCGAAGATGGGCAGGCGGAACGAGTCCCGGGAGAGGAACGCGTTGGCGATGGTTACCAGGCCCGCGCCCGCCGCCAGCGCGGTCAGGATGTAGCGCACGGGCAGCCGGGCGTTGATGTCCGTGTACGTCGCCCCGTACACGATGCCGCCGGGCGAGTTCACCAGCCCGAATACGCCCAGGTACGTGCCGAACGCCACCAGCAGCAGCGCGATGCCGCCCAGGACGGAGAGGTGCACGCGCATGGCCGGCGTGATCTGCCACTCGAACCGCTGGAGGGACAGAGCCAGGCCGTATACCGCAGCCGCCCCCAGCCCAGACACCACCACGATGCCCAGGAGCCAGGACTGGATGAAGTGGTAGGCCGGCAGCGTGAAGACGTAGAAGGCGGCGTCTCGGTCGAACTGCGGATCCGCCATCCCGAACTCAACGGCGTTGCGCCACGTCAGGATGGTCTCCCACGCCCCGCCGGTGATGGTGCCGAAGATCACCGCCATGAACAGCGTGGCGGCGATCAGCAGGATCGTCACCACCCGACGGATCGAGTCGACGTCCACCTCCTCGATGAACGACTCCTCCAGGCCCGTGGGCGCGAAACGCCGGGCCACCACGATGTTCGCGCCGATGATGGCTGCGGACAGCACCGCGCCGATCAGGAAGAGCACGATCTTCCACGTGATGATCGTGCGGTACACGCCGCTGAAGCCCACGGAGTCGAACCACAGCAGGTCCACGTAGATGGACTTGAAGACGTTGGCCACGATGTAGATCACCAGGATCGCCGCGGCGATCCCGATCCACTTCAGCGGGAAGGGCGATCGAGGGCTGTCGCCGGTACGGCGGAACCGGAACGGCTCGGGCGGCGGGCCCAGATCACCTCGGTCGTCAAAGAAGGACATGCGCGCTCCTGAAACCCCCCAGGGGGATGTCTACTCTGGTGGGCTCAGCCGAGGATGCGTGTACCAGCCGCCTCGCCCGTAGCGATCTGGCGCAGGGTACCGGGCTGAGTGCCGTTTGCAATGAAGGCCCGTACCCCCACCTCGGCCGCCCGGAAACACGCGTCGATCTTGGGAATCATACCGCCCGTGAGGACGCCGTCCGCACGCAGCGCACGAGCGCGCTCCGCGTCCACCTCGGAAACCAGTTGCTTCTCCGCGTCCAGCAGGCCGTCCACGTCCGTCAGAAAGACGAGCGAGTCCGCGCCCAGCGCGCGCGCCACCTCCCCCGCCACGGTATCCGCGTTGATGTTGAGCGGCTGGGCGGGCGCCTCCAGGCCGATGGGCGCGATCACCGGGATCACGCCCGCGTCCAGCAGGGACGCGACGAAGTCGCCGTCCACGCCGGTGACGCGGCCCACGTACCCCAGGCGCTCGTCGTAGCGCTCGGCGCGCACGCAGCCGCCGTCCACGCCGGAGAGGCCCACCGCACGGCCGCCCACCGCGCCCAGTTCCGCCACCAGTTGCGCGTTCACCACGCCCCGAAGCACGCCCACCACCACGTCCAGCGCCTCGCGCGAGGTGGAGCGCAATCCGTCCACGAAGACGGACTCCACCTGCATCTTGCCCAGCCAGTCCGTGATCATCGCGCCGCCGCCGTGCACCACCACCGGGCGCGCGCCGGCGCGGTGGAGGGTCACCACGTCCTGGAGCGACGTGTCCTGCGACCCCAGGGTGGAGCCGCCGATCTTCACCACGGTGGTCGTCTGTGTCTTCACCAGGGTGGTCGTCTGAGCGCCCGTGCTCATGGTTCCCCCGTCTCAATCCAGAGATGCGCCTCGGAGCCGTGCGGACGGGCGCCCGGGGCTACGTCGTGTAGTCGGCGTTGATGTCCACGTACGCGTGCGTCAGGTTGCAGCCCCACGCCGTCGCCTGCGCCTCGCCCACGCCCAGGTCCACGCGGATGGAGACCACCTCGCCCGCCATCGCCGCGGACACGGCCTTGAGGTCGACCGAGGTGGGCTGGCCGCGATCCAGGACGCAGTGCGAGCCGATCCAGACGCTGGCGCGGTCCTGGTCCAGGGCTGCGCCAGAACGGCCGGCGGCCATCATCACGCGCCCCCAGTTCGGGTCGCGCCCGGTCACTGCGGTCTTCATCAGTGGCGAGGACGTCACCGTCCGCGCCGCGATGCGCGCGTCCGCCTCCGTTGCCGCGCCCGTGGCCGTCACCTCGATCAGGCAGGTCGCGCCCTCGCCGTCGCGCGCGATCGCCTTCGCGAGGCGCGTGGCCACCGCCTCGATGGCCGCGGCCAGCAGGGAGGCGGCCGGGTGGCCGTCCGTCACCGGATCGCCGCCGGCCGCACCCGAGGCGAGCACGATGCCCATGTCGCTGGTGGAAGTGTCCATGTCCACGTCCACCATGTTGAAGGAGCGGTCCACGGCGGCCTTCCAGGTCGCCTTCAGCCACTCTGGCGTGACCGGGGCGTCCGTGGTGACGAAGCCGTACATGGTGGCCATGTCCGGGTGGATCATGCCGGAGCCCTTGGCGCAGCCCCCCACGTGATACGTGCGGCCGGCCGCAGTGACGCGCAGCGCGCACTGCTTGTCGTGCGTGTCCGTGGTCATGATGGCGCGGGCGAAGTCCGTGCCGCCCTCCCGGGAGACCTCGATCGTCTCGAGCGCCGCCTCCACGCGGTCCATGGGCAGCATGCGGCCGATGACGCCGGTGGAGCCCACCAGCATCTCGTCTGCGGAAGCGCCGAAGCGAGCGCCGGCCAGCGAGGCCATGCGCTGGCAGTCGTCCGCGCCCTGCGCGCCGGTCACCGTGTTGGCGTTGCCGGAGTTGCAGACCACGCCCCGCACGTCGCTGCGGGCGGCCAGGATGCGCTTGTTGTGGGTGACGGGGTGCCCCACCACGGCGTTGCGCGTGAAGACGCCCGCCGCCACGCACGGGCCGCTCTCGGACGCCAGCAGGCCCACGTCCAGGCGCGGCTCGGGGCCGTAGGTCTTGATGCCGGCGTAGGCGCCGCCCGCGACGAAGCCGGCCGGGGTGGTGATGCCACCACCCTCGATCCAATCGCCATCGATCCAGGTGGAGGCCGGGAGTGAGACAGGGTCAGAAGGGGACATGGAAGGCTCCGAGGCTACGCGGTCGAGGACGTGCAGGCAGTCCACGTACGACGACGGCGACGGGCCACCACCCTGTGGCGCAGGGAGCGCGGGGCGTACCGGTCGGTCGAGGTCGTCATCGAGCCCAATCCTTCCATCAAGTGGCGAGTATACGGGCGATCCGCGTCACGAAACACCGAGCAGCGGGCGGGCAGTATCCTCGCCGCCATGGACGCGCCCATCCCGCTGATCCGCCGCGCTACCGAGGTCGACCTCGGGGCCATCAACGGCATCTACAACCGCGAGGTGCGGGAGGGCGTGGCCACGTGGGAACTGGATGAGTGGCCGCCCGAGCAGCGCCTGGCGTGGTTCCGCGCCCGCGACGACGAGGAGCCGGTGCTGGTCGCGGAGGCGGACGGCCGCGTGATCGGGTTCGCCTACCTCACCAGGTATCGAGGTCGCCGCGGCTACCGCCTCACCCGGGAGAACACGGTGATGGTCCATCCCGACCACCAGAGGCGCGGCCTGGGGCGCCTCCTGCTCTCCGAACTGGTCGAGTGCGCGCGAGAGATGGGCCTGCATACCCTGCTCGCCTTCATCGACCAGGAGAACCACGCCTCGATCGAGTTGCACCGGGCGCTCGGCTATGTAGAGGTGGGCCGGGAGCGTGAGACCGGGCACAAGTTCGCTGCGTGGCGGTCCTCGGTGGAGATGCAACTGCTGCTGGAGTGATCGACTCCGCGGGTGATCGCCTGCTGGTATGGCCCCCAGGGCGGCCCCGGAGATCGATGCCGCACGTGGTGTCGAGGGCGGGCGGGCACCACGAGGGGGCATGTTGCGCAGTATCCGATACGGCGCGTGATGAGGTTTTCATCTCAGAGGTCGTGATACGTACTGTAACGGCCGGATGATACGTAATCGATCTGCTATACCTCCCGCGCGTTCATTTGTATGTGAACGTGGAGGGAAGAACCAGATGCAGGACACGATGTGGTCGCGCACGGTGCGCGGCAAGGTAGGACGCAGGTCGCTGCTGCGTGGCGCAGGCCTCGCAGGGGCGGGCCTCGCCGGGGCAGCGCTGCTCGGCTGTGGCAGCGACGACGACACCCCGACGGCGACGTCCACGGCGACGGCCGGCGGCACACAGGGCCCGGCGACCGGCGCCACGGCCACCCCGGGCGGCGGCGAGGTGAAGCGCGGCGGTCTCTACCGCCACTCCATCACCAACGACCCGCCGACGATCGACCCCTACCGGAACGCGTCCGCGAACACCAAGACGGTGTCCGCGCACTCGTACAGCCGGCTGTACCGGATCAACCCGCAGCCCGGCGTGCAGCCGTATGACGCCGAGATCATCCCGGACGTGGCGGAGTCTGCGGAGTCGGAGGACGGCCAGCACTGGGTGGTCAAACTCAAGCAGGGCGTGAAGTTCCACAACGTTGCTCCGGTGCGCGGGCGCGAACTGAACGCCGCGGACGTCGCATTCTCCTTCCAGCGCCTGACGGCGGAGGGCTCCCCAAACGGGGCGGCGGTCTCCTACATCACGGGCGTGGAGGCGCTGGACGACTACACCCTGGAGTTCACCCTGGACGGCCCGTCGCCGTCCTTCCTGGAGACGTTGTCGGACGCCAACTTGCTCTTCATCCAGCCGGTGGAGGCGGACGGTGACTTTGACCCGGCGCTGCAGGCCATTGGCTCCGGGCCGTGGGTGCTGGACGAGTACCTGGTCTCCCAGTCGCTGAAGTACAGCCGGCACCCGGAGTACCACGACGCGGACGTCCCTTACCTGGACAACGTGGAGACGTTCATCATCCCGGAGTACGCCAACCGCATGGCCCAGTTCCAGGCGGGCAGCCTCCAGTCCATGACCGTCACCTCAGACGACGTGCCGTTGTTGCGGCGTGACGAGCCGGACGTGCAGTGGGTGCCCATCCCGGGCGGCACCCTGAACTTCGTCGGCTTCTCCGGCGAGGACCGTGACCCCACCGCGCCCTGGCGTGACGAGCGCTTCCGGCGGGCCGTGTCCATGGCGATCGACCGAGCCGGCCAGATGGAGTTTGGCTTCAACCTGCAGGCGATCACGGACGCCGGCCTCCACTACCCGGTGATGTGGAACAACTGCCCCGTGCCGGCCTCCTTCGGCCCGCAGTGGTGGGTGGACCCGCAGTCCGAGGAGCAGGGCGAGTCCGCTGCCTACTTCGAGTTCAACCCGGAGGAGGCGTCTGCGCTCCTGCAGGCCATGGGCCTGGGCAACGACCCGATCAACTTCCACTACGCGGGCAACAACCACTACGGTCCCGGCTTTGACCGCCTGGCCCAGGTGGTGTTCGCGTGGCTCGGCGACGTGGGCGTGAGGCTGGAGAACGCGCCGCAGGACTACAACTCCACCTACATCACGCAGACGTTCCGCGGTGACTTCAACGGCATGATGCTGGGCGTGGAGACGCCGTTCCCGGAGATCAACGGGTACTTCAACCGCATGTTCGGTGACGACATCTCCAACCACGGTCGCGTGCACGACTCGATCATGGACGACCTGATCGCGAAGCAGCGCCACGAGATGGACGAGCCCACCCGCCGCGAGTTCGTGGCGGAGATGCAGCGCCGCAACGGGGACCAGATGTTCTATGTCCCCGTGCAGCCCTCCGGCGGCGCGGTCTGGGAGGCGTTCCAGCCCGAAGTCCGAGGCGTGCGTCGCACGCGGGGCTACGGTGCTGCCGCCGAGAACGTGCCGTACTACTGGCTGGACGTGTAGCCCCGGTCACCGGTACGACACCGTCGTTCGCAACGGGACGGCCCACCGAGAGGTGGGCCGTCCTGCGTCTCGGAGATCAGGGTCTACTTCGGGAGGACGCCCACCTGCGGGCACTTGGCCACCAGGGCGCACTCCCCGCACTTCGGGTTGCGCGCGTGGCAGGTGCGGCGCCCGTGCTGGATGAGGTCCACGTGGAAGGCGTACACGTCCTCCGGGGCTACCATCGCCTCCAGCACCGCGTGCGCCTTGTCCGCCGGCATCTTGGGCGGCACCAGGCCGAGGCGCTTCGAGACGCGCTCCACGTGCGTGTCCACGGGCAGGGCGGGGCGGCCCAGCGAGAACAGCAGCACGCACGCCGCCGTCTTCGGCCCCACCCCCGGCAGCGAGGTCAGCCACGCCTTGGCCTCCTCCAGGTCCATCTCCTCCAGGAGGGAGAGGTCCCAGCCCGGGCGGCGCGCCTTCACCTCCGCCAGCAGCGCCTGCAGGCGCTTGGACTTCGTGGGCGCCAGGCCGCCCGGCCGGATGGCGTCCTCCACCTCGCTCACAGGCGCGTCCAGCACGGCGTCCCAGTCCGGGAACGCCTCCACCAGCCGGTGCATCGCCTCGCCGGAGTTCAGGTCGGAGGTGTGCTGGGAGAGCAGCGTCAGCACGAGTTCATACACGGGCTCGTTGGAAATCTGCTGCGGCGTCCGTCCGTACTCCGCGTCCAGGATCTCGATGATCTCGCGCGGATCCCAGAGGTCGTCGTCGGCGAGCGGAGCGTGGACGGATGCGGAGGTGCGAGCCGGTCGAGCCATGCCGCCATGCTACCCGCTCCCAGCACGCCACCACCGGGCCGAACGTCCCCTGCCCTTCGGGAACGCCTCCAGGGCGCACGGCGGGACGGGGCCTGCGCGCGTCTCCCGTCCGCCTGTGCGACGATCCGCCCGCAGACGAACGGAGGTCTCGATGCTCGCTCGTGTGTTCGGCCTCGCGGCGCTCGCGGCGCTCGCGGCGCTCGTCGCCCTGGGGACGGCGGCCTGCGGCGACGGCGACGGTGGCGAGGAGCGCGACGTCTCCAGCGTGGACGCGGCTGCGGTGCTGCGGGAGGCCGCGGACCGGCTGGAGGCGGCCGAGTCGTTCCACGTACGCGTGGAGCATGAGAACGGCTCCACGCAGATCGTGAGCGGCCTCGCCATGACCTTCGCGGAGGGGGACTACGCCGGCCCGGACCGGGTGCGGCTGGAGATCCAGGCGCGGGCCTTCGGCTCCAACATCGCCTCCGGCGTGGTCATCCTGCCGGACACGCAGTACCTGAAGAACCCGATCACCGGACGCTGGATGCGACAGGAGATCGCGATCGACCAGATATTCGACCCGTCCTCCGGCATCACCGCCCTCATGCGAGGCGTGACAGGCGCTAAGGCCGTGAGCAGCACCCGGATCGAGGGCGTCACAGCCTACGTCATCGAGGCGGAGATCGACTCGGGGGACCTCGTGGCGTTCGTGCCCAACGCACAGCCGGGCGCCGCCGTGCAGGCGCGGGTGTGGGTCGGCGTGGAGGACTCGCGGCCATACCGGGCAGAGTTGGCCGGACCCGTCGCCGCCGGGGACGCAGAGGACGTGGTGCGCCGGGTGGACCTCTCCGCCTTCGACGTGCCCGTCCAGATCACCGCGCCGCCCCAGTGACGTGCCGGTAACACCCCAGTGAGCCCCCCGAGCGAGCCCCCCGAGTGAGCCCCAGTGAGTCCAGAGTGAGCACGCCCGCCCGCACTCGCAGCGTGGAGGCGGAACGACGCGCCCGCTGGCTGCTGGTGGCCGTGGCGGCTGGCGTCTTCATCGCCGCGGACGACCAGACGGCGATCGTGACCCTCCTCCCGCCCATAGTGGACGAGATCGGCCTCACTGTGGACGACTTCTACCGCGCGTCCTGGGTGGTGAACGCCTACCTGCTGGGCTACCTGGTGGCTCTGCCTATCGTGGGGCGCATCGCGGATGTGTATGGCCATGCGCGAGTCTTCGCGGCGTGTCTCGGGATCTTCATGCTCGGCAGCGCGCTGGTGGCCCTGGCCCCCTCCTTCACCCCGCTGGTGCTCGCCCGAGGCCTGCAGGCGGTGGGGGGCGGGGGCGTGGTGCCCGTGGCCATGGCCATCGTGGTGGCGCAACTGCCGCCGGAACGCCGCCTGCTGGGCCTGGGTGCAATCGCGGCTGCCGCGGAGGGTGGCGCGCTCATTGGCCCGTTGTGGGGCGGCGGCATTGCGGAATTCTGGGGCTGGCGGATGGTCTTCTGGCTCAACCTCCCCATGGCGCTCCCTGTCGCCTGGGCGGTCTGGCGTTTCACCCGGCCCCAGGACGCGGACGCGCCCGTGTCCGCGACGGCCCGAGGCCCGCGGGGCCGCATCGACTGGTGGGGCGCGGCCATCCTCGGCGCGGCGCTGGCCCTCCTCACCTTCGCGCTGGTGGACGACCCGAACGCGCCGAGGCCACTCGCGGTGACGGCGCTCATGCTCGCGGCGGTGGCCGTCCTGGCGGTGGTGTTCGTCCTCCACGAGCGGCGCACGCCGGAACCGATGGCCCCGCTGCAAGCGCTCCGCGAACGGCACGTGGTCGCCTCCAACCTGGCGTCGTTCCTGGTGGGGGTGGGGCTGATCGTGGCGCTGATCGCGGTACCGCTGTTCGTGAACCTCGTGCTGGTGGAGGGCGCGCTGGACGGCGGCCTGACGCTCATGCGGCTGACCGTTGCCGTGCCCGTTGGCGCGCTCGCGGGCGGCTGGCTTGGCTCGCGCCTGGGGCTCCGGGGCACGGCCGCGCTGGGGATGCTGCTCGCGGCAGCGGGCTTCGCCGGCCTGCAGGCGTGGGACCGCGACCTCGCGCAGGCCATGCGTTCCGCGCCGCAACTGGTGGGGGGCTTCGGCTTCGGCCTCGTGATCGCGCCGCTGGCCGCCGCCGTCCTCCAGCGCGTCGAACCGGAGTACCGTGCGGCGGCCTCAGCGTGGCTCACGCTCTCCCGGGTCAGCGGGATGCTCGTGGGCGCGGCGCTGCTGACCTCGACCGGCCTGGGGCGGTTCTACGCTCGCGCCGGCTCGGTGTCCTTCGGCTCGCCGGAGTTCGACGCGCTGGTCGCGGAGGCCCAGGTGGACACGTTCCGGGAGGTGTTCGTGGCGGCGGTGCTCCTCATGCTGCTCGCCGCGGTGGTGGCGTGGGCTATCGGTCGGGGAGTGTCCGAGCGTGGCGCCGTCGTTGCCGAATCAGATGCGTGGTGGACGGTTGTATAACGGCTGGATGAAACCGTCAGATACGGGACCAAAGGCCCGGTGTAGTCTTGATCGGCATCACTTGCGGTAGAGCCTTCTCCTAGGGCGGAGGAAGCCTGGCCTACGGATGAGGATCCGGCCATGCCTGACGCCCGCCAACTCCGACTCAACTACCTGGACGATGTCTGCTCCGCCATCGGCGCCTACCTCGCAGAGGGCCTGGAGGCGCACATCGCCTCGGATTCCCCGGGCGGGGACGTCCTCTCCGTCCGCTTCACCCTTGCAGAGGGTGCGCGCTACCAGGAACTGCTCCGCGAGCAGATGGCGAAGCGCCTCCCACCCGCGACATAACGCGCGTCGGGTGAGGTAAATCGAGCCTCGCTCGGGTACGTTCCCCCCATGGCCTGGTTCCGCACCCGAAGACGGACTGGCCGTACGGGTGTGGGTACGCGTCTACTGTCGCACCGGTGACAGGGCGTTACGCGTCCGGGTACCAGCGGCGCTGGTGGCCCTTGCGGCTCCAGATCGTCTCGAAGCCCTCGGCGCCGGCGACGGCGCTGCGGGTGTCCGCGCGCTCCCGGCGGCGGAGTTCGCCCAGGATGTCGCCCAGGTCGCCTCGGACGTCCACGCCCTGCTCGTGCTGGAGGCGCCGCGCCACCATGTCGAAGAGCGAGGAGTCGCGCAGGAAGTCCGCGGTGTGGGGCCAGGTGAAGAAGATGAAGCGCTCCGGCGGGGCCACCTCGGGGCGGCGCTCCTGGAGCCAGAGCGTACGTTCGGTGGAGGATCCCAGGGGCTCCACGATCTCCACCACGGGGGCGGTCATGCCGTCCGGGTCTGCGCGGAGGTCCAGCAGCACGCGGTCGTGGGTGAAATCGAAGCCAATGACCAGCACTTCCGCCTCGGCAATTGCTTCGGCGGCGGAGTCCAGGTCCAGGACGGGGCCGTTGTCGCCATACATCGCGTGACTCCGGTCAGGCGCCCTGTCGGGCGGCTTCTGTCAGGCGTAGGTGTCGGACGCCCACAGGCTACGCGCAGGCCCACTAGGGGCCAGTGGTGCGGCGGCCCGCCGGACGGGCCGGTGGACGAAATACGAGCCTGTGACGAAATAAGAAGCGGGGCCGGTCTCCCGGCCCCGCTCTCGCAGACGTGGCTGGGCGCGGACTAGTACATGTCCATGCCGGCGCCGGCGTTGTTGGGAGCAGCCGCACCCTCCGGCAGGTCCGTGACCAGCACGTTCGTGGTCAACACCATGCCGGCGATCGAGACGGCGTTCTCCAGCGCGGCCTTGGTGACCTTGGCCGGGTCGATGATGCCGAGTTTGATCATGTCGCCGTAGTTGTCCGTGGCTGCGTCGTAGCCCTGGCCCTTCTTCAGGCCCAGGACCTTCTGCACCACCACGGAGCCGTCCTGGCCGGAGTTGGTGGCGATGCGGCGGAGCGGCTCTTCCATGGCACGGCGCAGGATGCGCAGGCCCGTGGCCTCGTCGTCGTTGGCCGACTCGATGGTCTCCAGGTTGGGCAGCGCGTTCAGGAACGCGACGCCACCGCCGGGGACGATGCCCTCTTCCACGGCCGCACGGGTGGCGGACAGGGCGTCCTCCACGCGGTGCTTCTTCTCCGTCAGTTCCACCTCAGTGGCGGCGCCGACCTTGATGATGGCCACGGAGCCAGACAGTTTGCCCAGGCGCTCCTGCAACTTCTCGCGGTCCCAGTCGCTGGTGGCGCGTTCCAGGGCGGCGCGGATCATCTTCATACGGTCGTCGACCGCCTTGCGCGTGCCCTTGCCCTCGATGATCGCGGTGTCCTCCTTGGAGATCACGACGCGCCGGGCGCGGCCAAAGTCCGAGGCGACCACGGAGTCCAGGCCGCGGTTCAGTTCCTGGGAGATCAACTGTGCGCCCGTGAAGGCGGCGATGTCGCCCAGGTTTTCCTTGCGCCGGTCGCCGAAGCCCGGGGCCTTCACGGCGACCACGTTGATGGTGCCGCGCAGTTTGTTGACCGCCAGCGTGGCCAGCGCCTCGCCGTCCACATCCTCCGCGATGATGAGGATGTTCTTGGAGACCTGCAATTGCTTCTCAAGCCACGGCAGGACGTCGTTCACGGAGGAGAGTTTGCGGTCCGTGACCAGGATGTACGGGTCGTCAATGACCGCTTCCATCCGCTCCGGGCTGGTCACGAAGTAGGGGGAGATGAAGCCGCGGTCGAAGGACATGCCCTCCACGTACTCGACTTCGGTCTCGACACCCCGGCCTTCCTCAATGGTGATGACGCCGTCCTTGCCGGCCTGCTCCATCACCTCGCCGATGAGGTCGCCGACTTCCTTGGAACCTGCGGAGATCGAGGCGACCTGCGCCATCTGCTCCCGCGTGGTGACCTTGGTGGCGTTCTTCGTGACAGCCTCGCGGATGACGCGCGAGCCCTGCTCGATGCCGCGCTTCAGGGCCATGGGGTCGGCGCCGGCGGCGACGTTCTTCATGCCCTCGTGCACGATCGCCTGGCCCAGCACCGTGGCGGTGGTGGTGCCGTCACCGGCGATGTCGTTGGTCTTGGAGGCGATCTCCTTGGCCAACTGCGCGCCAATGTTCTCGAACTTGTCGCTGAGTTCGATCTCCTTGGCGATGGTCACACCGTCGTTGGTGATGGTGGGGGCGCCGAAACGCTTGTCCAGCACGACGTTCCGCCCGCGGGGGCCCAGGGTCATCTTGACCGCGTCCGCGAGGGCGTCGATGCCGTTGCGCAGCGCCTGGCGCGCCTCTTCGTCGAAGAGCAACTGCTTGGCCATGGCTCAGTCCTTCTTGTCCCGTGCGCTGGCGGCGAACACCGCCCCGCGCCCCGATTAGCACTCTTGAGAGTCGAGTGCTAACCGTTCTACAGAATCGCGACGTGAGGTGCAAGGGGTAGGAGCGATTTCGCCCCGCTTCCGGCCAATTCTGACCCTGGACTTGACGTAACGTAGTCTCGGCGCGGAGAAGCGGCTGTTTCTGGCGGGCGCCGGGACGGGGGCGATCAGCCCATGGCGGCGGCAATAAAGGCGTCCGCGCGCTCCAGGATGCGGTCCATGCCGCCCTCGCGCTCCAGGCTGTTGGTCATTGCGGCCGTGGCCCACGCCTCTGGCGACGGGCGTGGGTCGGGCCGTTCCGCGAGGCCGTCCGACAGGCCGTAGGCGCGCGCAAAGATGCGCGCGCGGGCCACCAGCGCGGCCAGTGTGCCGTCTGCAGGTGGGTTGTCGAGTGACCTCGAATGCTCGCGTACGGCGTTGCAGAGCGGGGTGGGGAAGTTCCAGTGCTCCGTGAGCGCGCCGCCCAGATCCGTGTCCGCGAAGCCCATCAGGCCGCGCTGGGCCTGGTGCAGGGTCTCGCTCTGCTGGCGCGCCCGTGTCACCACCTCCGCCAGCAGGTGCGGGCGGTGCTGGTCCAGCGCCAGCAGGCCAATGTTGTGCACCACGCCGGCCGTGAACGCCACGTCCTGGTGCTGCCCCTCCGCCCGAGCCTGGACCTCCGCCAGCAGGCCGGTGGCGATGGAGAACTGCCAGAAGTCCTCGTAGCGCAGGTTGGTGAGGGGGCGCGGGTTGTCCAGCATGCAGGAGGCGAGCGACACCTGGCGCACGGTGCGAAAGCCCAGCAGCACCACCGCGTCACGCACCGTGCCGATGCGCCGGGAAGCGCCGTAATAGGCGGAGTTGGCGAGCCGGAGCAGGCGCGCGGTCAACGCCTGGTCGCTTGCGATGACCGTGGCGAGTTCGTGCGCGGAGAAGCGCTCGTCCTCGGTCAGTTGCAGGATCCTGCGGGCCACGGCGGGCAGGGGCTGGAGTTCCGCGACTTCCGCCAGCAGTTCGTCCAGGTGGGGCACGTCCGGGCGCGCGGAGCGTTCGCGCGCGATCCGCGCGACGAGGCGTGCCCGCGCCGTGGCAAACGGGTCGTCGCCGGCGCGCTGTCCGGGCGCGTCCGTGGCTCCGGGGCCGCTGCCCGCCATCCATCCTCCCGCCGTCCGAGGCTCACCCCACGGCGATGCCCGCCGCCATCATCGGGCGGTGGGGAGGCGGTGTGGATCAGGGATTCCCCTCGCCCGCCTGGGGTTCGGAGGACGCGGCCTCGGCCGAAGGGGGCGTCACCGGCGTCACGGGGGTCTCGCGCTGTTCGAGCCACGGCAGCGGCTTTGCGCCGGGCCCGGGGCGGTCGGCCGTGCCCAGCAGGCGGCGCTCTTCCGGCGCCACGCGTCCGAGGCGCTCCGGAGGCCAGTAGCGCAGCACCACCGTGCCCACAATGTCCTGCCGCCGCACCGGACCGAAGTCGCGGCTATCCGTGGAGGCGCCGCGGTGGTCGCCCACCAGGAAGTACTCGTCCTCCTCCAGGCGGTTGATGCCGCGGTGCTGTTCGGCGGGCGTCTCACCGTGGGCGTACGGTTCCTCCAGCACCCGCCCGTTCACCTGCACCCCACCGCCGATGCGCAGCGACTCGCCCGGCAGCCCCACGATGCGCTTGAGGAGCAGGGGAGGGGGCTCGGCGTCCGGCTGCGGCGGGACCTCGCGGAGCGCCTCGTGGCCGCCGTTGCCGGGAGGGTCGAGCCGGCCCGTGTGGCGCGGGTCGTACACGGCCACCACGTGCCCGGCCGCGGCCTCGGCAGGCGGGGGGCCGCGGCGCAGGACGAGGAAGTCGCCCGGCCGGAGCGCCGGCGTCATGCTCTCGCCAGCGACGGCCACGCGCAGGTAGCGGCGCCGCAGCAGCGGCAGCGCGACGCCGCCGGCTGCCGCCGCGGCCACGATGGTTGCGAGGACGGCGAGCGCGATTCGACGCAGCATCCCAACCCCTCCGGACGCACCACGGCCGGGGTTGCCCCCGGCCGTGCGCGGATTGTTCGTGAAGGTCGCCGGGGCGGCTAGGCCTTCTTGGTCTCCCAGAAGATCGTGTCGATCTCCTTGATCAGGCCCAGCAACTTCTCGCCCTGCGCCGGGTCCTGGGACTTCTTGGCCAGGCCCGCCTCCTTGGTGGCGTCCCAGAACAACTGGTGCAGTTGCGGGTACGTCTCCACGTGCGGCGGCTTGAAGTAGTCCGTCCACAGCACCCACAGGTGGTGCTTCACCAGGTCCGCGCGCTCCTCCTTGATGACGAGGCAGCGGGCCTTGTAGTCCTCCACCGTCTCCGGCGTGGACTTCATGTCCGCCGCCTTCTGGTAGCGCTCCTGGATGGCCTTCACGGACTCCGCCTCAATGCGGGCCTGTGCGGGGTCGTAGACGCCGCAGGGCAGGTCGCAGTGGGCGTGTGCCGTCTGGCTCGGACGTACGAGGCGCTCGATGGCGCTCCCGATCGGGCGGGCGATCTTGCTGGGAATCATGGGTGGGCTCCTCACCGTCGTCGTTCCCCCGGAAGCGGGGGGTGTCTCCTGTGAACCAGCCTCCGAGATCCTCGACCATCCTCGGCGTAGCCGCGCACGGCCGGCCGCGAAGTGTCGAGGGCTACCTCGAAGGGGTCTCCGGGGCGATGGTCTGGCGGGCGTTGAGACGCCTGGGCCGGTCGCTCCAGCGCCACGATGCTCCGCCTCCAGCATCGGACGTGTCAACCTCGACCCCGATGAATCGCGATGATCGCGGTCCCGCAGGGCTGTCGTGGTCAATCACGATTCGATCATGGTCAGGCGAGGTGGAGGAAGCGTCAGCGGGTGAAGACCTGTCCCACCATGCCGGCGGCGTAGTCGCCCGGCAGGGAGGAGAAGACCGCGTAGCCGAAGCCTCGATCCAACTCCACGTCCAGCACCGCCTCCGCACCGGCCTGAAGCGTGCCGAGGCGGTCCAGCACCAGCAGGGAGTCCAGGAGCACCTCGCCGTCTGCGGCCACCGGCAGGGCGTGCGGGTCACCCCGCCAGCGCACCAGCACCAGGTCATGCGCACTCGGGCCCAGGTTCTGGGCCAGGAAGGACACCACGCCGCTGTCCACCAGGCGGCCGCTCAGGAAGATCGCGCGGTCCACCAGGTACACGCGCACCACCTCGTCGCTGTCCTCGGGGCCAGGCGTGGGTTCCGGGGCTGCGAGGACGCTCGCGCCACCGCTCGGATCTAAGGGGGACGCGACGGTCAGGGTGGTGACCATGCCCTCCCCGAAGTCCGTGCCGTGCGCGGAAAGCACGAGGTAACGCCCCGGCCGGTCCAGGTTCACGTCCAGCGCGCCCACGTCGCCGGGCTGCAGCAGGGCGCTCTGGGCGAGCACCTCCAGCCCCTGCAGCAGCGCTCGGCCGCTGCGGGCGGGGATGTCAGCCGGCCGGCCCTCCCAGCGCAGGATGGTCAGGTCGTGCGGGTGGCGGCCGTGGTTCGTGGCCTCCACGCGGTAGGCGCCGGGTGTCTCCACCACCGGCTGCCAGAGCATGATGCCGGACTCGCCGAGCCAGACCTCCATGGCGCCCAGGATGGGGCCCGTCACCGGCCCTCGGTCCGCCAGTCCCTGCGAGGAGCCGGGCTGCTGGGTGGCCGTGGCCGTGCGCGTCCCGCTGGTCGCCGGCGCGTGGGCGCACCCCGTGAGTACCGCGGCGAGCACGATCAGGCCGAGGACGGCGAGCGAGCGGGAGGGCCGAGGCGAACAGGACATGCACGCAGTATCGCGGCCGGAGCGGCCTCGGTCAGGGGGGATCCGGGTAGAGGTGCGCGCGTCAGCGCTGGGCGAGGGGGACGCCGCCGGTCAGGCGGTTCGGGTCGTCCAGGCCGGGGTAGGGCGCGAAGAGCGACTCGAGTTCCAGGCGGATCGGGTCGCCCGCAGGCAGGTACTGCGAGAAGTCGCCGTCCGGCACGGGGCGCTCACGCTGGCCGGTCACCTCGAAGTGCTTGATCTTCTCCTGGAGCATGATGAGCGACTGCAGGAGCGACTCCGGGCGCGGCGGGCAGCCGGGCACGTACACGTCCACCGGGGTCACCAGGTTCACACCCGGCAGCACGGAATAGGCGTAGGCGAAGGGGCCGCCCATGGTGGCGCAGCCGCCCATGGAGATGACCCACTTCGGATCCGCCATCTGCATGTAGATGCGGCGCACCACCGGCGCCATCTTCCATGTCACCGTCCCGGCCACGATCATCAGGTCCGCCTGCCGCGGGGAGGCGCGGAATACCTCTGACCCGAAGCGGGCGATGTCATACCGCGAGGACGCCGAGGCGATCATCTCGATGGCGCAGCAGGCGAGGCCGAACATGGCCGGCCACAGCGAGTGCGCGCGCGCCCAGTTGAGCATCCCGTCCACGGACGTGACCAGGATGTTCTTGCGGACTTCCTCTTCGATCGCCGCCTGTTCCGCCTCCGCCGTGCGCGTGCCCGGGTACGGGATGGCGGTCGCGCCGCCTCCGTGCGTCTGTGCGCGCGCGACGTTGCCGCCGAGCACGTTGGCAGTTGCGTGTGAGATCGGGCCGGTGGCGCTGAGGATCGGCAGGTCGGTCAAGGCGAAGCCCCCGCTTCTGTGTGTATGACCGATGCTATCCCGCTTGCGGAGGCAACGGCAACGCGCCGGCTGCTCCGCCCTTAGCCCAGCCACTCCGCCCACGAGGGCGGCGCCTCCGTGGCCGGCACCGGCGAGAGGGCGCGCAGGCGCTGCACGATCGGCGGGAGGGCCTCCAGCAGGCGCTCCACGTCCTCCTCTGTGTTCATCCGTCCGAGGCTGAACCGCAGCGAGCCGCGCGCCAGGTCGTCCGGTATGCCCATGGCCATCAGCACGTGGCTCGGCTCCACAGAGCCGGTGGTGCAGGCGGAACCAGAGGACGCGGCGAAGCCCGCCAGGTCCAGCGCCAGCAGCACGCTCTCGCCCTCCACGTACCCCACTGCGCCGGAGACGCTGCCAGGCAGCCGCGCCTCGACGTTTCGAGGGCCAGTGATGGCGAGCAAGGGGACGCGACGCGGGAGTTCCTCGATGAGGCGTTCCTGGAGGGTGCGTTCATGGGCCACGTCGGCCTCGCGGCGGTCCCACGCGATCTCCATCGCGCGGGCGAAGCCCACGATGGCCGGCGTATTCTCCGTGCCCGCGCGGATGCGGCGCTCCTGGCCGCCGCCCAGGATCTGGCCCTGTAGCGGCGTCCCGTGCCGCACGTAGAGCGCACCGGCGCCGCGGGGCCCGTACATCTTGTGCGCCGTGAAGGTCATCAGGTCCACGCCCAGGCGGTCCACGTGCACGCCCAGGTGCGCCGCTGACTGCACCGCGTCCGTGTGCACGACCGTGCGAGGATTCTTCGCCTTCACGAGGCGCACGACCTCCGCGATGTCGTTGATCGCGCCTACCTCGTTGTTGGCGTGCATGACGGACACCAGCACCGTGTCGGCGCGTACCGCGTCCGCGACGGCGGCGGGCGAGACATGGCCGTCACGCTCCACGGGGAGGACGGTGACCTCCGCCACCCCCTCGCGTTCCATCTGCTCCAGCGGGTCCAGCACCGCGTGGTGCTCCACGCCTGTCGTCACCACGTGGCGCCCGCGACGAGTGGATGCGGCCACCACCCCGCGCAGCGCCAGGTTGTCCGACTCCGACCCGCCCGAGGTGAACACGACCTCCTCCGGGTCATTCGCGCCGATGAGTCCCGCAATGGACGCGCGCGCCCGGTCGATGGCCTTCCGCGCTTCCTGCGCCTCCACGTAGATCGAGGACGGGTTGTGCCAGGCGCCGCCCTCGCCACGGAGGAACGGCAGCATGGCGTCCAACACCTCCGGGTCCGGAGGTGTGGTCGCTGCGTGGTCCAGGTAGACGCGCCCCTGCTGCTGCATACCCCGAGGATACGCCTGCCCCCGCTCCGACCTCGGCGTGACCTCGGCGTGACCTCGCCCCGACCGTGTGAGGGCCGCCGGTGTGGGGCGTCGTCCGCGGTAGTCCTGTGACTTCTGCTTTAGGACGTTTTTCGCTCGAAAACCGTCTAAACCGTGCTAGGCTGGCCCCATGGCTGTGGGCACACATCGCATCGACGGCACCCGTGAGGAGATCCTGGCGCTGCTGCGGCATCGCGAGGCCATGGGCGTGGAGGAACTGGCGCAGGCCCTGGGCCTGGCCGGAGCGACCGTGCGCCGGCACCTGGACGTGCTGCTGCGCGACAACTACGTGCGCGTCACGCAGGTGCGAGGCGGCACCGGGCGGCCTCGACACCTGTTCTCGCTCACGGAGGCGGGGGCGGACGCCTTCCCCTCCCGCTACGCCCGCGTGACCCAGCGGCTGCTGGGCGAGATCGTGGGGCTGGCGCGGAACGAGACGGCCGGGCGCAGCGGCAAGCAGATCGCCTCGGTCGTCTTCGAGCGCATGTCCGCGCGCATCGCGGAGGAGTACGCGGAGCGTGTGACCGGCGACACGCTGGAAGAGCGCGCCCAGTCCGCTGCCAGCCTCATCGCGGAGGAGGGTCTCGCGTTCGAGGTCACGCCCAGCACGGACGGGCGCGGCGTGCGCCTGCTGGGCCGCGGCTGCCTCTGCAACCGCGTGGAGGCGGACGCCGGACCGCTCCAGCCGTGCGAACACGACCGGTTCCTGCTGGAGACGCTCATCGGAGGGCGCGTGGTTGCCCTGGATGCGTCGCAGGTGCCGCACGACTTCCAGTGCGGCTACCTCGTCACGGCGGTCTGACGAGCACGCCACTCTCCGACCTGCGCGAATGACTGTGGTCTTCGTTTCCGCACTCGGCATCTGCTAAACTGTGGGTGCACCCGGCGCGAGAATCGCGCGGCGCCGCCCCGAAAGGGAACACATGAGCGCTTCACCTCTGCCCGGCATGGGCGCCACCATCTCCAAGCAGGCCCCCGCCCCGACGCCCTCGGAGTTCGCGGGAGCACTGGTCACCATCACTGACCGCGCCGCCACCAAGGCGAAGGACATCCTGTCCACCAAGGGGCAGCCGGACTCGCTGCTCCGCGTGTTCGTTGTGGGCGGCGGCTGTTCTGGCTACCAGTACGGCATGTCCATCGCCCCGGAGGTCGAGGCGGAGGACGAGGTCATCGAGACGGACGACGGCGTCCGCATCGTCATTGACCGCGAGTCCAAGCCGATGATCGCCGGCGCCGAGATCGACTACGTGGAGGACCTGATGAAGTCCGGGTTCACCATCTACAACCCGAACGCCGTCTCCTCCTGCGCCTGCGGCTCCTCCTTCCAGGGCGCCGACGGCGGCGGTACGCCTCGGGCCTGCAACTAGCGAGAGCCTCGAGGCCCCCCGAGGGGGCAGACGAGACCGACGAGAGCCCCGCGCGAGCGGGGCTTCCGTGTGTCCGGTTCTGCGTGTCTTGCCCTTCTGCGCGTCTCGCATGCGCCATTCCGATGCGCGCGTCCCTTCACGCGTCCTCTATCCTCACTCCGTCGGGCCTCACTGCGACCGGTCACGGATGGGAGCGCGCACGATGCAAGCCTGGATCACCGTTGGGACGCCCGAGAACTTCGAGGTGCTGCGCAAGCGCAACTTCGACATCGCGGCGTTCAAGTCCTCCCGCAAGAAGCAGTCCGGCGAGATGCAGCCGGGCGACCGCATCGTGTTCTACCTCACGCAGCGCGTCCTCTTCGGCGGCGTGGTGGAGGTGACAGGCGAGGCGTTCGAGGACCGCTCGGACATCGGCCTGGACTCGGAGGGCAAGCCGGACGAGGACTTCCCCTACCGCATCCAGACGCGGCCGATCGTGATCGCCCCGCCCGGCAACGAGATCGACGTGCGCGACATCACGGACCTGCTGGATAAGACGCGCAACTTTGGCCCGAAGAAACTTGGCATGTGCTTCCGGGGGAACCTTCACAAGATCTCGGACGCGGACCTCGAGGTGATCGAGGGGCTGTTGCGCGGACGGGCCTCCTAGCGTGGCGCAGGAACCGCCGCCCGAGCGCCGGAGGCTGACGCGTAGCCACGACAGCAAACTCGGTGGCGTGGCAGGCGGCCTGGCTGACTATTTCGACCTGGACCCCACGCTGGTGCGGGTGCTGTGGGTGGTGGCGCTCTTCATCCCGGCCATCGGCTTCGGCGGCGTGGTGGCCTACGTGATCATGTGGTTCGTCATGCCCCAGCCAGAGGGCGACTCTCCCAGCGCCGCCCCCGGCGACCGTCCGAGGGCGGGCGCAAGCATGGACGCCTCGCTGCTGCTGGGCATTGTGATCGTGGCGGTGGGGCTGATGCTGCTCCTGCGCCAGTCCTGGATCTGGATGCCGTACGTGGGCTGGGGCGGGTTCGCGTTCTTCTGGCCCGCCATGCTGATCCTGCTGGGCGCGTTCATCATCTACTCTGCCCGCCGTCGGGACTGACCACGACATCGCATACCCGGCACGTCCGGTCACGTCCGGTCGCACTCGGATCCGGGAGGGGCACCATGGCTGACGCCGTCTCGCTGTCGGAACAACTCGCGCTGCACGTGGGGCGGCTGCTGGACAACTGCCGTCGCAGCGTGGAGGACCTCACGGTCGACCAGTTGAACCACCAGCCCGGCCCCACCGCCCACTCGATCGGCTTCGACATCTGGCACGTGGTGCGTACCGCGGACAACGTGCTGCTCTTCGTCTTCGACCGCGAGCAGCCCGTATGGCTGCGCGGGGGATTCGAGGAGCGCTTCAACCTGCCCAAGGTCGCCCAGGGCACCGGCATGACGGACGAGGAGGCGCGCGCCCTCCGATTCCCCGAGCCCGCCCAATTCTGCGAGTACATCGACGCTGTGAGGGCCGCCGCCGTGGCGAAGTTGGGCGCGATGACGGAGGCCGAACTGGCGGAGGTCACCAGACTCAACCCGTGGAGTGAACGGTCGAAGGGCGAACACGTGCTGCAGGTGCTGGTAGCGCACGGCAACGGCCACCTCGGCCGCACCTCTCTGGCCCGCTCCCTGATGGGCAAGCACGACCTGGGGATCTGATGCCTGTCGGTCAGCGCGCGGGGCGCGGTCGGGCCTCGATTCGAGGTGTACCGATCCCCGCCGAAGGTGTCCGCCCGTGCGCGGCCGCCCTCCACGCCGGCGGTAGTCGGGCTGCGGGCGCCCGTGCGTCCGAGGCGACCGCTCCTACTATCCTTGCCCGGCCGGGACAGGGACGGAGGGCGGACGGGAGCGCCTCGTGCATGTGCGTCGCATCCGGGCTGACGATGTCCGCTCCTACCGGGAGATGCGCCTGCGCGCGCTGACACTGGCGCCGGACGCCTACGGCACCACCCTCCAGGCCGCCCTGGACCGCGAGTACGACGACTGGGAGGGGATGGTGCTGCGCGCCGCCACGGCTGTGGACTTCGCGCTCTTTGTGCTTGACCGGGGCGGTGGAGTGCTGGCCGGCAGCGGGGCGGCCTTTGTGGGGCAGGCGCCGGAGGCGGAGGTCATCCAGATGTGGCTGGACGAGGACCTGCGCGGGCAGGGATGGGCGGAGCGGCTGATCGACGCGGCGGAGGGCCACCTGGCCGCCGAGGGCTACGAGGTCTGCGCCCTCTGGGTGGCGGAAGCCAACGCTCGCGCTCGGCGCTTCTACGAGCGCTGCGGGTACGCCCTGACCGGCGAGGCAGAGACCAACGGTCGCGGCATCCGGGAGATGCGGATGCGCAAGCGGTTGGCCGCGGATGGGGAGCGCCCGTCGGGGTGAGCGTCCGGCGGGCTCCCGTGATGCCGGCGGGCGCCCGTGATGCCGGCGGGCGCCCGTGATGATGGTGTTACGCTCGATCTGTGGGTTATCGGCCGTCTTCCGGGCCGCCCGGTGGCCTGACTGGATGGCCTCGGTCGCCGCGATGGCGCCGAGGTCTGGGAGGATGCGTGATGACCGCCCGCCGCATCGATGGCGACACCCTGTTCCGCTTCTCGCCTCGGCCGAACCGTGCCGCAGAGGTTCCGTGGCTGGAGTGGGACGCGAGCGCTTTCCAGCGTGCGCGTGAGCAAGACATGCCGGTGCTGCTCTCGATCTCCGCGTCGTGGTGCCACTGGTGCCACGTCATGGACGAGACCACCTACTCCGACCAGCGTGTGATCGACCTGCTCGCCTCGCGCTTCGTATGCGTGCGCGTGGACGGGGACGAGCGGCCGGACGTGGACGCGCGGTACAACGCCGGCGGCTGGCCCACCACCGCCTTCCTCACCCCGGACGGAGACCGCATCACCGCCGCCACTGACCTGGCCCCCGACCAGATGCTCGAGGCGATGACGGCCGTCCTGGAGGCGTGGCACGTGGACCGGGACGCCGTGGTGCAGCAGGTGGAGGCGTCGCGCGCCATGCGTGCCGCAGAACGCGCCGCCGCCCGCGCACAACGAGGCCCGGGCGCCCTCACGCCCTCCATGCTGGACGTCGCGCTGGAGGTGGTGGAGCGCCGATACGACGTCGACCAGCCCGGCCTGCTGGAGGACGGCGCGCGGCCCGGCAGCGAGCGCGAGATGCTGCGCTTCCCGCACCCCCAGGTGCTGCGACTCTGGCGCTACGCGCACCTGCGCCGAGGCGAACCGGAGGCGCTGGCTCGCGCGGTGGCGATGGCGCGCGCCATGGTGGACGGTGGCCTGTACGACGAGGCGGCAGGCGGCTTCTTCCGCTACGCGACCCGGCCGGACTGGAGCGCGCCGCACCCGGAGAAACTGGCGCGCGACCAGGGTGCGCTGCTGCTCGCCTTTGCCGAACTCGCCTCTGCGGACGCGGACGCCCGGGAGGCGCTGGCGGAGGCGGTGGAGGGCACGGCGACCTACCTGGCCGAGACGCTGGGCGACTCGCAGGGCGCGATCGCCGGATCCCAGGACGCAGACGAGGCCTGGCACCACGCCTCGGCAGAGGAGCGCGAGGGCATGTCGCCGCCGGCGGTAGACGGGCGCGTCTTCACGGCCTCGGCCGCGGTGGCTGCGCGGGGGCTGCTCGCGGCCGGCGTGGCCTACGGGCGGCGAGACTGGGTGGAGCGCGGCCGGCGCGTGGTGGACTTCCTTATCCAGCACCTGCGCGCGGGCGAAGCGGGGATGTACCACGCCTACGAGGGCGCGCCGCGCCTGTTCGGGATCCTGGACGACCAGGCTCAGAGCATCCTGGCGTTCCTGGAGGCGTACGAGGTCACCGGGCAGCCGTTCTACTTCGAACATGCGCGCGCCCTGGGCCACCTGGTGGAGCGTGACTGGCACGAGCCGGGCATGGGCTTCCGAGACCTGGCGTACGGCCACGAGGACACCGCCCTGCTCGCCGAGCCCTCCATGCCGCTGCCGGTGAACGTGAGCACGGCGGAGGGCTTCCTGTGGATGGGCCGCCTGACGCACGACGACCGCTACCTGGCCCTGGCGCAGGAGGCGCTGAGCGCCTTCGCGCACGGGCTGGAGGGCCGCGGCCTGGCGGTCGCGGACTACGCCCGCGTGGTGGACCGCCTGCTCTCTGCGGAGCCGGAATTCAAGATCGTCTCGGAATTCCCGGCCGGCGAGCCGGACCGGGTCGCGGATCCGCTGCACCAGGCGGCGCTGCGCATGCCGCTGGCGGGACGCACGGTGCAGCGCCTGAGCCCGGAGCAGGACGTGGCGCTGATGTACCAGTTGGGGCTGCCTCGGACCGCGCGCGTGGCGTACGTCTGCTCGGGCACCACGTGCTCGTCCCCCATCACGGATCCGGACGCACTCCCCGGCGCGGTGGAGGACCTGCTCGCCGCCCGCTCCTGGTAGGACCGCCGCCACACGACGCACCGCCCTTGTTTGCGCACCGGTGACTTCGGTACTGTCGCGTGCACCTCTCGATCCACGCGCGCTCTCACGCGTAGGTGTTGGCGCTGGAAATGGCCCTCGCATGTCCATCACCGATTCACGCCGATCGGTCTCCAGGATCGGGTCGCTCGTATCTGTCGCCTTGTTCGCAGCGGTAGCGGCCTGGTTGCTGGTGGCGTCCTCCGTACAGGCCGAGTCCTACTCCATTGATGTTGAGTGCGATGACGTGGGCTGCTACGAGACGCTGGAAGCGGCACTGACCTCCGGCGCCCTGGTGGCCGGCGACGTGCTCACGCTGACCGAGGGCGCCCACGCCGCCCCGACGACCGCCATCGGCATTGACCTCACGATCCGCGGCGCCGGGCGCGACCTCTCCACGATCAGTGGCGACGGTCAGAGAGCAGCCCTTCAGGTCGTGGGCGCGGCGCTGACGCTGGAGGATCTGACGATCACGGGGGGCGAGTCGCCCGCTGGCGGCGGGGTGGTCTCGAACGACGATCTCATCGTCCGCAACGTCCGCTTCGTGGAGAACCTGGCATCGGGAAACAATGACGGCGGCGCGATCAACCATGGCGACGGCGAGTTGACCATCGAAGATTCACTGTTTGAGGACAACGCTGCCGGGCGTAATGGGGGTGCAGTCGCCGCCGGGGCGAACGCAACCGTCATCATCCGCAGCAGCACATTCACTGGCAACACGTGCAACCAGGGGGCCGGCTGCGGGCTCTACCTGGCCGGGCCCGGCGCGGTCGAGACGTCACTCTTCGTGAGCCCGGATGGCGACGACGATATCGACATGAACGGCGGGACGATCTCGACGTCCTCGATCGGTTCGTGGGTGGCGGGCACGGTCGACGCTTCCGGGAACTGGTGGGGCGTGGCGACGCCCGTCGAGGGCACCCACTACGAATTCGGCGTCACGGTCGACTCCTACCTCTCGAGCATCGACCTCGAGGTGACGCGCCTCACGCCTACCGTCGGCGCCTCGATCACCGCGACGGCCACCGTACGCGACGGCAAAGGCGACGCCGTGGTGTTGCCGGTGAGGTACACCGTCAGCGGGACGCACACGGGCGCCTCCACGAGCAGCGCGGGGGGCCACACGTACGCGGGCACGAGTGCCGGCGGGGACACGGTGCGGGCCAGCGTCGCCTTCGGCGATGGCTCGCAGGCGCCGTCGGTGCCCCTCGAAGCGAGCGCGGCCGTGACCTGGGGCGCCGCCGCGCCACCACCGCCCGATCCCACACCGACGCCGGTACCCACGGCCGTGCTTACGCCTGACGAGAAGCAGGACTTGCTCACGGCCACCGGCGTGATTCCCGACACCGGGGACCCCGGACCGAACTTCCGGCGGAGCCTGGAGGAGACGAACGTCTACGTCCCCACGACGGAGAGAGGCACCGTGGAGGTCCCCAGCGGGAGCACCATCTCCGCCGACCCCACACCTCCCCCATCGTGGGGTGAAGAGCACGATGAAATGGCGGACGCGCGGGGGTTGGACACCGAACCCGAGCCCAGGTACACGAACCCATTCCTCGTCGCCCTGGAGGGCGTATTCGACACAATCGTCGAGGCTTTCCGAGGAGTCGCCGACTTCATCGCTGACGTACTGGAGACACTCTTCGACTTCGTCCTGGCGACGTGGGCCTTCCTCTTCGGCGAGGGCTCGATCTGGGACGTCTTGTTCCCGTCAATGGCGTTTACGGACGAGGGCGCCGAGCCGTCGCCGCCGACGGCTCCGCTCGACGAAGGTGGGCAGACGGTCCTGCGTCTGGAGATCGCCCCGCGCGACCTGCCTGAGGGCGCCACGGCTGAGGAGGTCGCGCTGGTCTGGCTGGACTCCTCGGTGCCGCGGTGGGTGGAGGTCGAGTCCATCGTCACGCAACTGCCGGACGGGAAGTTCGCGATGACCGCATGGGTGAGCCGGACGGCGCTGTACACGGTCATGGCGAGGCCGCTGGAGGACGTCCCGGTCGCCTCCGGGCTGACGCTGCTCACGTGGCGTGGGGTGGACGGTCAGCCGCCCTCGCGGGCCCTGTTCCACGCGGACGCGCCGGTGCAGGCGGTCTTCCGCCTGGACCCGGAGACGCAGGAGTGGAGCGTCTACCTCCCGGGTGCGCCGGCCTTCGTGCAGAGCATCGAGGCCCTGCGGGACGGCGATGACCTGGTCGTGCTGGCCTCGGACGAGGGGGCATGGAGGATGCGTGCCGTCCGCTGACGGCGCGGGTGGCCTCGGGCGGTGTTAGCCTCCCGGCGCAGCCGGAGGGTGACATGGACGCATACGAGGCGATCATCACGAAGCGCGACACGCGCGAGTACGAGGCGCGGCCGGTGGCGGAGGAGCACCTGCAGCGCCTGCTGCAGGCCGCGCGCATGGCCGGGTCCTCCAAGAACGAGCAGCCCATCCGGCTGGTGGTGGTGCGCGACCCCATGCAGAAGCAGGCGCTGGCCGCCTGCGGGGACTTCACCGCGCACCTGTCATCGAGTCCCCTCGTGATCGTGGTGGTGCGTGTGGAGGGCTCGCGGCCGTTTGATGCCGGCCGCACGGCGCAGAACATGATGGTCGCCGCCAACGCGCTGGGCATCGCCTCGTGTCCGGTGGGCATCCAACACGACGAGCCCGCGCGCGAGGTGCTGGGCCTGCCGGACGACCAGATCGTGGCAATGGCCATCACCCTTGGCTATCCGAAGGGTGGCGACCGCCCGCAGGGGCGAGGTGAACGCCGCATGTCTCTGGGCGATTTCGTGTCGTACGAGCGCTGGGGGCAGGGCGCGGGGTAGTAGCGCGCGTGCGCCTCAGATGTCGGCGGCGCCGGTGACCTGGGGGGCGCCGGGCGGGCGGTGGAGGTCACGGGCGCGCTGGATGCGCCACATGCAGTCCAGGTCGCGTTCGTTCATCTCCTTGACATACTGCTGGAGTTCCACCTCCCCGCGGTAGGGGTGGATGCCCACGTGGCGCCAGGAGGAGCCGGCGCTCTGCAGGAGCCACTCCGTCTCCTCGCGTAGCGCGAGGAACTCCCAGAGCAGTTCCGCCACGTCGCGGGCCTCGTAGCGGCGCTCGTCCGGGCCGTGCATGGCGCGGCGTTCCTCGATGCGCGATCCGTCGATGCGCGTGATGGCGGCCAGTGCGGCGTAGTCTTCGCGTTCGGCGTCGCGCAGGTAGCCGATGATCTGCGCCACGGACCACTCGTCGCCGTCGGCACGGGCGTCCAGCATCTCGTCGTCCATGGACTGCACCAGGCGGGCGATGCGGCGGGCGACCTCGTGCAGCGCCTTCACCAGGTACCGAGGCCGGTCACCGTGCTGGGCAACGATGTACTGCGGCATGCCTCCATCCAAGCACAGTCCCGCGCCGCTCGCCTAGCATGTCCTATCCCCGAGTAGACGCGACACCTCGGCCCCACTAATACGGGACGGCGGTGCATCCTTCGTGTGCTTTCCAGAGCACGAGAGGAGCACCGCCGTTGACCACTGATGATGCCCTGTTCCGCTT
>JALOAL010000029.1 GCA_023228825.1 Dehalococcoidia bacterium
GTCCAAATCGCCGAGGTCGACCTCCGGGCCGCACCTCGCGACCAGCCGACGAGTGTCCGATATGTCCCCGAACACCCGTCCGACATGTCTCCGGTCTGAACAGCGGGGGAGGGTTGGGGTGGGGGCAGCGTTCCGAGGCGCGTTGTCCGTCCGCGATGACCTGCGGCGCTCCCCTTACCCCCTGAGGCGCTCCGCGAGGAACGCCCGCGCGTAGGCGCGGCCCTCCGGGGGCATCTCGCCGTGGGCGCCGGGGTGGGCGGAGAGGCGCTTGTCCGCCGAGCCCAGGAGCGCGAACAACTCGAACGAGGAGTCGCGCTCGAAGCGCTCGTCGTCCCACTGCACCATGAAGGCCACCGGCACGGTCACCTTCGGCGCAGCAGCCGCCAGCACCTCGCCGGCGTTGCTGCGAGACGGCGTCTCGCCTCGCAGCCCGCAGAGGCCGAGGGCTGCCGCGCGGATGCGAGGCTCGGCGGCGACGTACGGCACGCCGATCAGCGAGCCCATGGACATGCCGGACCAGCCCACGCGGTCCGCGTCGAACATGCCGGTCGCGAGCAGGGCGGTGAGGACGCGCTTCCAGTCGGCAATGGCGTGGTCCGTCATCACGCCGGCGTCCTGCCACAGCGCGTAGTACTCCGGCGAACGGCTCTGCGCGCCGCCTCGCTCGCCGTGCCCGGGCGCGTCGATGCACACCGCCGGGATGCCGTGCTCCCGCACGAAGCCTCGACCCGTGGGGACCACCGTGGCCGCCCGCTTGTTGCCGCCGCCGCCATGGCCGATGAGCACGAGCGGCGAGTCGGCGGGCAGGCTGGTGGGCGCCCACATGACGCCGGTGATCGTGTCGCGCTCGCCCTCCACCGTGAAGCCGCGCTCCATCACGCCGTCCTGATCCGGGGCAGGCGCATCCTCGCGCCAGGCGACCTGTGGCTCCTGCGTTGCGGTCATGGTGGGACTCCCTCGCGTGAATGTGGGCTTGCGGTGCGGATGGCCCGAGCCGGGCGACGAACGGAGGGTAGTGGAGTCCGTGGCGTACGGGGCCGCCGGGGTGGGCAAGACGCCCCAGGATGCCCGGGGGCCGTCGCCCTCACTCCCCGTCCGCGCCGAGACTGTCGAGGGATAGGCGGGCCACCCTGCCAGCGCGCTACTGCCAGCGCACTACTCGATGCGGTCGCCCAGCAGTTTCGCACCGTCGAGCAAGATCAGGCGCTCCAGGTCCGTGGAGACGGCGTCCGCAGCGTCCGTCAGCGGCAGGGCGACGACGCCCTGGTACAGCGCGTCCGTCCGAGGTTCCCCCGCTACCTCCACGGCGACCGCGCGCAGGTAGCCGGTGCCCTGGCCGCCCGTGTAGGGGTGCAGGGCGTGCACGGGCCGCCGCTCCGGCGAGACGCGTGGCTGGTCGCGCATGGTCACGGCCAGGTGCGTCCGCAGCAGCGAGGTGATCCCCACGGCGAAGCCCTCCGTGCGGTGGGGTGGGCGCGTGGAGAGCAGGGACAGCGCTCGGTGCCCGGCGCGGCGGAGCAGCAGGTACTGCCCGTCCTCCACGCTGCGGGCGACCAGCAGCAGCCACTCCGGCGCTGCGGTGGGATCAGTGCTGCGCGCGTAGTCGCCCTCCGGGACGGGGTTCAGGGGCGTAGTGTGGAGGTTCATGGGATCCCCGTTCGAGTGGCGCGGACGGTGGGAGGGGCCACCTGCATGCGGCTACCTGCCTATGCGCTGCCTGTAGGTAGGGTCGCAGCGCGCGGCGCTACGGGCATGCCTCCCCGGCCCTGCTCAGCCTCGATACCCCCCGGCTACAGTCGGTCGGCGTCGCAGTCCAGGCCGGCGGCCAGGTCCAGGGCGCCCTCCAGCGTAGAGGACGGCACCGGCCCCACGCTGGCGAACTGCAGGCGCTCCGGCACGAACACGCGCCCGGCGACGTGTTCCACTTCCTCCACCGTGACCGCAGCGGAGCGGGCCAGCGTCTCCTCCGGCGTGCGCGTGGGCAGGCCGAGGATCAACTGCGATCCGTACAGCGCGGACACGGCGCGCGTGTCCTCCATGCGCAGTTGCGTGCGGGAACGCGTGACCGCCTTGGCGCGCTCCAGTTCGTCCGGGGCCACCGGACGGCGGGCGCGCAGCAGTTCGCGCGTGATCTCCTGCACCGCCTCCACCGTGTCGTCCGGGTCGATGCCGGCATAGACGCCGAACATGCCCGTGTCCAGCAGCGTGGCCATGTAGGAGTGGATGTCGTAGCAGAGGCCCAGGTCCTCCCGCAGGCGGGTGAAGAGCCGCGAGGACATGCCCTCGCCCAGGATCACGGAGAGCAGGTCCAGCGCGTAGCGGTCCTCGTCCACGGAGGAGACGGCCCGCATGCCCACGGAGAGGTGCACCTGCTCCAGATCCTTCTCCACGGCCACCAGCCGTGGACCGCGGGGCTCCTCGCGGTGCGGCACCCACGACGACGGGGAGCCGCGACGCCAGTCGCCGAAGTGCTCGCGGACCAGTGCCTCCGCCTCCAGCACGTGGATGGCGCCGGCGATGGAGACCACCACGCCGTTCGGGACGTACTGGCCGTGGTAGTACTCGCGGATGCGCTCGTCCGGCATCCCCTGCACGGACTCCTCGGTGCCGGCGATGTCGCGGCCGTGCGGCTGGCCCGGCCACAGCATCTGGTCCAGCACCACGCCCACCTGCTCAGAAGGCGAGTCCTCCACCGCAGCGAGTTCTTCCAGGATCACGCCGCGTTCGCGCTCGATCTCCTCGTCCGCCAGCGTGGAGTTACGGAGGAGGTCCGCCAGCAGGTCGATCGCCTGCGGCAGGTACTCCGGGGTCATCTTGCCGTAGTAGACGGTCAGTTCGCGGTTGGTGGCGGCGTTCAGGTTGCCCCCCATCGCGTCGATCTCCATGGAGATCGTGAGCGGCCTGGGGCGGCGCTCCGTGCCCTTGAAGCACAGGTGCTCCAGGAAGTGTGAGAGCCCCGCCTCCTCCGGCGTGGCCTCATAGCGCGAGCCCGCAGCCACGTACACCGAGAGGGCGACCGAGCGCGCGAAGGGCATGGGCGTCACCACAAGGCGCAGCCCGTTCTCCAGCGACGAGATCGCAGGCGACGCCAGGGGTGAAGGGTGGTATTCGAATGTCGCCACGCTGCTCCTGTCACCCGCGTCCGTGTTCGGGCGCGAGCCACGCCATGCTACCGTCCGCCCTCCCCCGGTCAAACGCGCGTATGTGATAACAGACGCCCGGCCCGCTCCGTTCATTGTGGTGGGAGCGCGAGGCCCCGGCGCCCTCGACGCCGCAGTTCAGGCGTCCCCGTCGTTCCAAAGCCCCCGGGTCTCGCGGCCGGAACACGCGCTCGCCCCTGACGGTCGTGCCACGCATACTCCGCGGCATGCCCGCCATCTCTGGACAGCCTGGACCGTCTCGTGCTGGCCTCGCGGATCCCGAACGGGCGCGACGGGCGCGACGAGCGGACCTCGCGGACCTGCCGGTGGTGCCGCCGGCCCGCGTGCGGGCGATCCGCACGAGCCTGCTCCGCTGGTACGACGCGCACGAGCAGCCCTTCCCGTGGCGCTCGGCGCGCGATCCGTATGCGGCCATGGTGGCGGCCGTGGCCGCGCAGCAGACCCAGATGGCGCGCGTGCTGGAGATCTACGACCGCTGGATGGCCGCCTTCCCCACCCTGCCCGTCCTCGCCCAGGCCGGACGGGACGAGGTGCTCCGCGTCTGGGGGCGCGCCGGATACCCGCAGCGTGCGGCGTACCTGCACCAGGCGGCGCAACACTGCGTGGAGGAGCACGGCGGCGCGCTGCCTCCAGACCCGGAGGCGCTGCTGGCGCTGCCGGGCGTGGGCCCGTTCACGGCGGCGATCATCCGCACGTTCGGGTTTGGCGAGGACGCAGCGGCCGTGGACACAAACGTGGTGCGCGTGATCGGCCGCGTGCTCTTCGGCGACCTGCAGCCCGCGCGGGAGACCCCGGCCGCCGCCGTGGGGGCGATGGCCGAGCGCCTGCTGCCCCCCGGCGAGGCGGCGCGATGGAACCCCGCGCTCATGGACTACGGCGCGCTCGTCTGCCTGCCCCGCCCGCGCTGCCAGGCGTGCGTGCTCGCCTCGGTGTGCGCGGCGCGCCCCCGGTTCCAGGCGGGCGAGACGGCGGAGCCGGTGCGCGCCCAGGGGGCGTGGGAGGGGAGCGACCGCCAGTGGCGCGGGCGCATCATGGCCCACCTGCGCCAGCGCGGCCCCACCACCGTCTCCGCCCTCATGCGCCACCTGCGCCCCGGCCAGGAGCGCGCCCGCGTCCGAGGACTGCTGGACGGCCTGCAGCGTGACGGCCTGGCGTGGGTGCGCGGCGCCCGCTGCGGCCTTGGCGACCCGCCCGCGGAGGACGGTCCAGGCTAGCCGGCCTCGATCGGGAGGTCGGAGCGCGCGGACCACTCCGCCCATGAGCCGTCGTAGTTGCGCGCGTTTGTCCAGCCCAGGATCTCGTACATCGCGAACCAGGAGGCCGCGCTGCGGATGCCGCCGCCGCAGTACGGAAAGACCGGCCGGGAGCCGTCGATGCCGGCGGCGGCGTAGAGGGCGCGCAGGCGGTCCTCGTCCAGGAAACGGCCGTCCGCGTCCACCAGCACCTCCCAGTTGAGGTGGGAGGCACGGGGCACACGCCCCAGCCGAGGCGCCGCGTGGGCGCCCGGTTCGCCGCGGAACTCGCCGGCGGTGCGGCAGTCCAGGATGCGCGCCTCGTCCCCGGCGGCGGGGTCCGTGGCCACGCGCAGCACGTCCTCCCACGTGGAGATCACGCTCGCGTCCGCCTCTCCCAGGTGGCACGCCACGGGGGTGGGCAGGGGCTCCTCGGTCGTGGTGGGGAGGCCCTCCCGCGTGAGCGCGGCCACGGAGCGGTCCGCGATCTTCACGGAGGGGAAGCGGTAGTGGCGCAGCACCCAGTAGCCACGGTGCGGCCACATGGACTTGCCGGAGGCGCAGAAGACCACCGTCTTCGTCTCGTCCACGCCCAGGCGGCCCAGCGTGGCCTCCACCTCGTGCCGCAGGGGCGCCAGCGCGCGGATGCCGCCGCGCTCCACCGTCAGGTCGTCGTACCCGTGCGCCCAGACGGCGCCCGGCAGGTGGCCAGACTCGTACTCGCTGCGGTCGCCGCCGGCGTGGACGAAGACCACGGAGGGGTCCTCCAGGTGCTCGCGGATCCACTCCAGCGAGGCGATCGCATCCGGGTTCGCAGGCATCTGGGACTCCCCTCGCGGCGTCAGGTCGCGCCGGCCGTGCATGCTCCTGCGCTCGCTACTCCGAGGCCGGTGCGCTGCCCTCGCTGGAGCCGCGCCCGCGCCCGCCCCGACGCCCACGGCGCCGCCGACGCTTCTGCTCGGCGTCCCCTCCAGAACCCGAGCCAGAGCCAGAGCCAGAACCAGAACCCGACGCGCCGCCACCGTCCCTGGCCACCGGCTGTTGCGAAGCCGGGCGTTGGCCCCGCGGCTGCTCCCCGGCGGCCGGATCGCCCGCACGACGGCGCGTGATGCGGATACCCGAGCGCGACTCGCCCGCCTCCGGGCGCTCACCGCGAGGCTGCCCGGCGCCCGTCCCGCCTCGCCGGCGTCGACGCTCGCCCTCCGGCGCACTGCCGGAGCGCTTCGGACGCTCGCCGGAGCGCGGACCGCTACGGGCGCCACCCTCGCGCGAGCGGTCGCCCGCGGCACGCTGACGGCGACGGGCGGCGCGCTCCTCCTCGTCCACCACCGGGCCCCCCTCCGCCGCGGCGTCACGCAACGGACGGTCGACGGGCGAGAGGACGGCGATCAGGTTCTCGGTGCGGCGACGGTCCTTGTCGCGCAGCGCCTCCTCGATCTCCACGTCCAGTTCCTCCGGGCGCAGCGTGGTGCCCATCTGGCGCTTGACCGCCTCCGTGGAGATCTCGATGATCTGGCCGCTTTCCTCGAACCGCAGGCGCACCATCTCCGTCAGCGCGTTGATGCTCAGCACCTTCGCCTTGCCCACGGGCGTGGTCAGTTTCTTGCCCACCTTGGGCAGGCTGCCCACGATCTCGCGGTAGGCGTCCACCTCGAACGAGAGGCAGCACAGCAGGCGGCCGCAGACCCCGGAGATCTTGGAGGGGTTGGGCGCCAGCCCCTGGTCCTTCGCCATCTTGATGGAGATGGCGGGGAACTCCGTCATCCACGTGGAGCAACAGAGGCCGCGGCCGCACTGGCCCAGGCCGCCCACCGCCTTCGCGCGGTCGCGGTCGCCCACCTGCTCCACCCACAGGTCCGGCAGGTCCAGCGCCCGCGCCACCTCGCGTTGGATGCGGTCAGAGACGTCGCCGGCGTTCTCACGGGCGGAGAAGGTCATCTCCGCATACTTCCCCGCCAGGTCATAGGTAATGGAGGCGACACGCGCGCGGGGATCAACGCGTGCCGCGGCCGCCTGCGCGCGGCTGACGTCCTCCTCCGCGCGACGCTTCTGCATGCGGTGTTGCTCTACCTCCTCCGCAGAGGCCAGGCGGTCCACCACGCGGATCGGGCCTTCCGGCTTGGCGTTGACCACTTGGTCCGGGGTGAGCACCACCCAGCCGAGGCGCTCGCCTCGGTCCGTCTTCACCACGACGTAGTCGCCAATGCCCAGGCGCAGGTCCCCGGGCGCGCAGTAGTGGAGCGGTCCGGCCTCGACGTAGCGGATGCCGACGATGTGTTGGTCCATGAGAATGCGAGGCGCTAGCCGGTGCCGGCGGGCTCGCGTTCCTCCTTTCGGTCTGGCGCGGGCCCGTGGAGGACCGGGAGGTCAAGCATCATGACCTCCAGCGCCAGGGTGGCGTGGGTGTTGGCGAGCAGGTGCTCGCGCGCCGTCCGGATCGCCCGCAGCGCGCGGAGCGCCTCCTGCGGGGTACAGACGGCCGCCTCTTCGGTGGCTGCGGGGGAGACCTCCGCTCGGGCGTCCGAGGCGGCGACCAGGACGTCGCGCCACCAGTCGCTCCAGAGGTCGATGGTCTGCAGGACGATGGTGCGGTCCTTGTACCAGGCCTCGCCCTGTCGCGCCGCCCAGTCGAAACGCTCGTTGCGGGAGGCGCGCGCCAGCCGTCTCACGTCGGACGCCACGGACTCGCGCAGGACGGCCCAGGCCGGGTCCGCCAGCACCCGCATGGCCTCGCCGTAGCGTCCGCGCGTCAGCCGCGCCAGCAGGTGCGGGTCCGTCACCTCCGGGTGCTGCGCCAGGGCCGCCGCCAGCGCGCTGTGGGACATGGGCCGCAGCGTCACCTCCTGGCAGCGCGAGCGGATCGTGGCCAGCAGCGCGTCCGGGTCCGTGGCCAGCAGGATGATCACCACGCCGGCGGGCGGCTCCTCCAGCGTCTTCAGCAACGCGTGCGCGGCCTCTCGCTGCAATTCGTTCGCGGTGTCGATGACGAAGATGCGCCGAGGGCTGGCGAACGGCGCCAGTGCAGCCACGCGCTCCAGCCGCCGCACCTGGCAGATGCGGATGATGGTGGAGTCGTCCTTCTGATGATCGTGGTTGGACTCGTCGCACACCCCGCCAATGGCGATGCGTTCGACGTCCGGCAGTTCGCCGGCCTCCAGTTGCCGCGCCGCCCGCGTCGTCAGGTCCGGCACGGAAGGGTCGTCCGCGCTGGGCGAGACCAGCGTCTGCGCCAGGCGCAGGGCCAGCGTGCCCTTGCCCACGCCCTCCGGCCCGCCGAACAGGAACGCATGCGACAGCGATCCCGCCGAGATGGCGCGCCGCAGCGACTCCACGGCCTCGTCCTGGCCGAAGACGCCCCAGGAGTTGGACGCCCCCTCCCCGGTCCTCGCCACGTCGGGCACGGCGAGGTCAGGCATAGCCCGCGCGATCTCGGAAGCAACGGCCCGGCGGCCCGGCCGCCGGCGTAGAGGTGTCCATGTTGCCCGGTCCCCGCTCGATACGGCGGGTGCGTGCTGCAAACGTCGTGGCCGCCCCCGCAGGCACGCACCCAGCGGCGCGAGGCGGACCGTGATTCGATCTCTCTGCGGAGTATGCCACGCCTCGCGTCAGCCGGGCGAGTGACGCCATCCGGGGGGCGAGCAGCCCTCTCCCCTCCCGATGTACAGACCGGGGAGATATCGGACACCCGTTCGGGGACATATCGGACACTCCAGCAGCGCGGCGGAGGGCGGGAGGTGCCGTCCGATGCCGCTACGGGAGC
>JALOAL010000008.1 GCA_023228825.1 Dehalococcoidia bacterium
CCGGGGCGGGGCGGGCGGGTGGGGGGGGGGGGGGGGGGGCCGGTGGGGGCGCCGGTCGGGGTCTCGGTGGGGGCGCCGGTCGCGGTTCCCGTTGGCGTCGGGCTGGGCGTGGGGGTGGGCGTACCTGTGGGGCTCGGGGTGGGGGTGGCGGTGTCGGTGGGCGTCGGAGTGGGGGTGGGGGTGTCGGAGCCCTGGAGGGCGCCCTCGTCCGCGCCGACGAGGCGGGTGGCGACGACGATGCCGTCCTCCGCGGCGTGCGCGGCGGCGGCGGCGGCGTCCTCTGCGCCGGGGGCGGGGCCGGTGCTGCCGTTGAGGGCGGCCAGCATCGCCTGGGCGCTCTGCAGGTACTCGCGCGCGTCCTCTTGCGTCACGGTGTCCGGCTGCGACTCGATCACGTTCGCCAGCGACGTGGCGCTCTCTGTGAACTCCCGCAACTGCGCGCTGCTCAGCGGGCGGCCTTCCGAGGCGCTGTCGCGGATGCCCTGCACGGCGGCGCTCAGGCGGTCCAGTTGTTCCTCCGACGACTTGTGGGTGAGGTTCGGCACGGCCACCACCACACCGGGATCGGCCTCGCCCCCGCGCAGGCCGTCCAGCGCCGGCCCGCCGAGCGAGGCGACGCCAATGACGAGGGCGGCGAGGCCGGCGGCGGCGGCGACCACCACGCGCACGCGCTCGCGGAGGGGGACGGGGCGCTCGGCTTCCAGGGCGTGCAGGATCGCGGCGCGGGAGCGGTTGTGGAAGGAGTGGAAGGAGCGGCTGTCCGCAGCGTCCGCGTAGACGTGGTCCACGGCGGCGGCGGTGGCCAGCAGGTCGGTGAGTTCGGGATCCTCGCGGGGGTCCAGGTCGGACGGGAGGCCGCGGTCGCGGCGGTTCAGGGCCTCGTCCAGGCGCATGATCTGGGCGACCTCGAAGGGGTCGGTCACGGGCGTGCCCTCGGTGGCGTCGCCCGTGTCGCCCGTGTCGCGCATGTCACCCATGTCACGCATGCCTGAGAGATCGTCCCGTCGGTCCGTCATCACGACTCCTCGGTGGTCCCGCCGGCGCTTCCCGACGTTGCGGGTGTGTGGCGCGCCTCCACCAGGATTTCCTTCAACTTCTTGATGCCCTTGTGCTGGAGCACCTTGACGTTGGTCTGTTGTTTCTCCAGCGCCTCCGCGGTCTCGGCCACGGAGAGTCCGGAGCCGAAGCGGAGCATGATCACGTCTCGTTGGGCGTGCGGCAGGTCCTGGACCGCCGCGAAGACCTCCTCCACGGTGATGGCGAGTTCCGCCATCTCCTGCGGACCCCGCCGGTCGTCCGGCAGCCACTCCGGCACCTCGCCGGCGGTGGGCCGGGCGGCGGTGCGGCGGTAGTGCGAGACCACGTGGTTGCGGGCGATGCGGAAGAGCCAGGCCCGGAAGGGGCTGCGCGTCTCCAAGCCGTCAACCAGTGGCAGCGGCCGCCATTCGAACCCGCCCACGGAGCGCATGACCTTCAGGAAGATCTCCTCGGTCAGGTCCTCCGCGTCCGTGTCGTTGCCGACACGTGCGAGGCAAAAGCGGTAGAGGGAGGCGACGTAGTGGTCGTACAACGCCCCCACGGCCCGCTGATCGCCTCGTGCGGCGCGTTCCACCAGGGAACGTTCCGCATCGATCGACAGGTCCGCTGACGAGGGGTCGCGGCCGAACACGCGTGGCAGATGATCCGCCATCGGTGGCTGCTCCTTGAAGCGCGCCCCAGTGTAGGACAGTGCCGGACGGCCGCGGCGCTGCCGCCACTGCCGTCCCCATCGCCCGCCCTGTGCTGGGCCGCCTGAGGGAGCGCGCCACCGGCGCGCGCTGGGTCTTGTCCCCCCGCTGCATGAGGGATAACGAGGCGACTCCCCCGGAGGTTAACGCCACCCACACCCCGCGCCCTGCCCCGCACCCCGTCCCCGCCCGTCCCCGCCGTCCGAGGCGCGGCCGCGAGCCTCGAGGCGCGCCCGCCGGCGGCGCGGCCGCCCCCCTGGCCCGACGTCCGCACGCCCGAACCTGCCCGTATCGGCTCCAGGAGGGCTGCGCGGAGATGCTTTTGTCACGCGTCCGTGGGAGGCGATGGGAACGGTTTGGTGTCTTGAAGCGTTAGCAGAGATCGAGGGCTGCCGCCGGCTCTCGCCTCCAGGCGCCACCTGCAGGGCGGAACGGCGGCTGACTGTCGGGTTCTGAACACGCGACGGAGAGGGTCCGGGTATTGCGCAACCGTGATGCGGGCGAGAGAACTTTCTTATCGTTCGACCGGCTGAGCGTTAACCCCTAGGATCGCCGGAGCGTTTCCACGCTTGTGTCACCCTGTCCGCACGGCCTGCGCCGGGCGGTGGGGTGTGCATGGAATCACGAAGGGGACGGCCCCGGGCCCAGAGTGCAGCGCCGCGTTGGTGGCGTCTCGCTCGAGCGGCGGCATCAGTAGCCGCGTCTGCGCCAGGTCCGGACTTCGGCACCCCACAGCGAGAGGAGCGCCTTCGGCTAGCGCAGACTGACTTTCTCCCGATTACGACAGTCCAGGAGGACTAGACTTGACTCAAATTAAGAAATTCGCGTGGTACGGCTCGTCCGTCGCCTTCGCGGCTCTGCTGGCGGTGACCCTGCTGGTCACCGGCTCGGCGAAAGTCGCCAACGCGGACGCTACGGCGGTCAACGTGACCGTAGGGGGCACGGTCGAGATCGAGGTCGACAACACTTCGTCGACCAACCTCGACCTGGTGGTTGCAAGCATCCAGGCGGGTGGCACCGGCCAGGCCGAGTTCACGGACTCGACCGTGTCCGGCAAGCAGTCCATCGCCTGTGTTGACGATGCGACAACCGGTGCGGTGACGACTTGTGACCGCGACACGGACGCGAGCAACATCGCTCTCCGTGTCAACGGTACTGCCGTGGGTGTCGTGCTCGTCCAGATTGTCGAGTACAACGCGGGCGTCGCTCAGACCCCGTACACCATCGTCGTCACCGTTGCCGCTGCTGCGCCTGGTGCAGCCAGCGTGAACATCACGGTCCCGGCGGCTACTGCCTCCATCCCGGCCGTGAACGGCACGCAGACGATCACCGCTACGGCGACGAACACTGCTGGTGCTGCGATGCCGGACACCACTACTCAGATCACGTTCACGACGAACGCCGGTACGTTCGACCCGGCTGGCTGCAGCAACTCCACTGTCCCGACGCAACTCTGTGTCGCGGCGGTGGCTGGTGGTGCCGGCCAGGCGACTGTGACTCTGCAGGCCGCGGGTGTCCCCGGTCAGGCTACGGTCACGGCAACGGTTGGCACGGTCTCTGGTACCCGGAACGTGGTGTTCACGGGCGCGGTTGACGCCCTGTCCATCCGCTTCCAGTCCGAGATCGACCCCGATCCCGCCGTCACGACGTGGGTTGACGCTTCCAGCCCGGCTGCGGCTGCGGACGGCAACGCGTTCCGCGCTGTCGTGACCGGTACGGACGCCAACGGCAACGCGGTCTCCGGCGTCGGTGTCGGTGGTACTACCGCCGTGAGCCTGGCGTTCTCGGCCGCTGGCTGTGCCACCGCTGACGGCATCGGCAACAATGTGTCCTCGGCGGTTCTCGGCGCCACCATCGGCATCAACCCGGCCGGTGCCGCTGGTACGACCTGCACCGTCACCGCGACGGTCGGTACTGGTACGAGCCTGCGCACCGCGTCGGCCTCGTTCACCGTGGGCGCTGCCCCGGCGGCGAGCAACGTGGTGAGCATCGTGACCAAGTCGATCGCTCCGTCGGTCCTGACGGCGGTTGAGGTGAAGGTCGCGAACGCGGCGGATGTCGCGGTCGCTGACGGCACCGAGGTCGTGCTGGTCATGACCGGTGGCGGCGTCATCCTCGACACCTCCGCGTTCACCCGTGACGGTGTGGCGTCCTTCCGCTACGTGTCGCCGGCCACTGGCCCGGTGACGGCGGTTGCGTCGACCGACGCTGGCGCTGCCAGCGCCTCGGGCTCCGGCAATATCGCCATCGGCGATGTTACCGAGCCGGACGGTGATGACGTCGGCTTCACCGGGGAGATCTTCGGCTCCGGCGTGTCGACCGTGGTCTTCAACGGCGGTTCCCTTGACGACCTCGATGCTTCGGCTCAGGCCGCTGACCTTGTCTCCGTGTGGGTGACCGTCAACGTCGATGGCGTTGGCACCCTGATCGGGTACATCGTGGGCGCTCCAGACTTCGTGAACGCGGCGTTCATCGCCCACTTCGCGGACGGTCTGGGCGAACAGGCTGTCATCGTTGTGAAGTAGGGGAGCCCTCGGCGCCCTTACGGTTTCGATAGTGTTTGACCCTTGGGGTCGGGCTGACCGGGGACATGTCCCAGGCGGTCCGGCCCCAGGGGACAGCAACCCTCTTTAGGGCGGGATTCCTCAAGGAGAACTCATGGCTCTCATTCGGAAGATGGCGGGCCTTGGCACTGCGATGGCCCTTGCGGCTGTCCTGTTCGGGGCTTTCGCGGCCTCGGCGAGTGCTCAGGCCAATCCGCCGTTCACGGCGTACGGCACCGGCCTGACTGCAGGCGACACGATCTCTGCGTCCATTGACGGCGAAGCCTGTGGCGAGGCCACGGTGGACGCCGAGGGCAACTGGCTGCTCCCGATCGCCAGCGACCACGAGTGTGCCCCTCAGGTGGGCGACACGATCAACTTCGCCATCAACGGCGAGGCCGCGGCTGAGACCGCGACCTACTCGTTCGGTGGCGCGCCGGAAGACGTGGCCAACGGCATCGACCTGACGGTCGCTGACGGTGGTGACGACGACAACGGCGAGACCCCGGCGCCGGCCCCGACCGGCAACGCGGGTCTCCTGGGTTCCACCGGCACCAGCATGGCGCTGGTCCTGGCGCTCGGCGTCTTCGCCGCCGCCATGGTCGCCGGTGGCCGCACGGCTACCCGCCGCAACTAACAGCGGGTAGCAGGGGATAGCGGGAACAGGACGTGAAGCACCTCCGGGTACTCCTCGCACTGTCCGCGCTGTCCCTGGGCTTCGGCCTCTCTGCCGGCCCCTTCGCTCCCACCTCCGTTTCGGCGGAGGCGGAAGCGGGGGGGCCGGCTTCTCGTTCCACGCGCTTCCTCGGCTTCGTGTTCGCGGAGCCGGACGAGTCCGTCCCCACCAAGGTGCGCGCCATGGGCGCCGGCGGCGTGGTCTGCGGCACGGCCAGCGTGCGCGTGGTGGGCCCGGACCTGGGCTTCTACGACCTCGAAGTGACCGGCCACGCCGACCGCCCCGGCTGCCCGAGGCCGGGCGCGCTCGTCTCGCTGTGGCTGCTGTACGGCAAGGTGGACGACGGCGTACCCGCCGCCACCAGCGCGGCGGCCCGCTTCCTGCGCGGCCAGGTCACCACCATCTCCCTCGGCACCTCGGGCGCCCTCGGCTCCGAGGGCTGGTCCGGCGCCCCCCCGTCTCGCGGCGGCGTGGCGATCCTGCGCTGGAACGGCCCGGACGCGGTGCCGGTGGCGGATGCCGTGGCGCTGCTGGACGTGCGCGTCACCAGCATCTCCCACTACGACCCCGAGTCCGCCTCCATGCTGTCGTGGTTCCCGGACGCGCCGTCGTTCGTGCAGACGTACACGCACGTGGACGCGGGCGACATCGTGGTGGTGCGGGCGCGGTAGCCGCTACCCTTCTCCGGCTCCCTGTGCTGCGCCCCGCCTGTGCGGGGCTTTTCGTTTCGCCTCGGAGTATGGGGGAGAGGGAGGGGCGAGCGGGCAGACCCGCGTCCCGCTAGGGCTCGAGCCAGGCGATGGCGAGGAAGCCGGGGCCGAGGCGGGTGCCGGCGTGGCGCGTGATGGGGGCAATGTGGACCTCGGCGGGGTGGGCGTGGCGAGCGATCCACGTGGCCATGGCCTGGGCCGCGGCGGCCGATCCGCCGTGGTGCACCACCACTCGAGGCGCCTCGATATTCCCGGCGGCGGCGGCGAACCGGTCGCGCAGGGCGCGCAGGGCGTCCTCGCGGCTGCGTGGCATGGAGTGCAGGGAGAAGCCGTCGGCGCGGACGAAGGTGAGGATGCGCTGCGTGGTGTCCGGGTTGCCGGGCATGGCGTCGCCGGCCAGTTCTGGGTGCTCCACCAGCGCGAGCAGGCGCGTGGCGGCCTCGGACGCGCGGGCGAGGGCCTGGTCTGGCGTGGCGCCGGCGGCGGCGGCCTCCGCGGCGACCACGGCGCGCCAGCCCGCGGCCATCAGCAGGTCGTCCGAGGGCAGGTGCAGGAAGCGGCCGCCCTCCGCCTCCACGGCCGCGCGGGCCGCCTCCACGCCGCCGGCGGGGTGGCCCCAGGCCGCCATCTCGCCTCGCACGCGGTCCGAGCCGGGAGTGACGTACAGCACGGCGGCCCCGCCCGCCGCCGCGCGCCGGCACGCCTCCACCACCTCGCCCGCCTCCGGCAACGCGGCGGCTTCGAGGGCCAGGCGGGGGATGTTCTCGCGCTCGATGAGGAGCGGCGTGTCCGCGGGCGCGGAGACAATGCCGTGCGACCTGGCCAGGTCGGGCGGCAGGCTGAGGTGCGCGTCCACGACGACGTGCAGGGGGGCGCCGGCGGTGCTGGACGTGGGAGAGGTGCGAGAGGTGCTGGTCATGTTCGTCATGGGGCGAAGGACTTCCCGGCGGACGCCCCGGCGCGCCTCGTGACCCGCGCTCTCGTGGAGGGAGGCGGCGACGGATGGCACCAGCAGGGGCGCTGTGTTAGCGTGATCGAGTCGCAATCCGCGAGGATCGCCCCAGTGTGGGTACGCCTCGCAGGTTTGCGTCGGCGGCAACCTCCCCGGCCGCGGAGCACCACTGTCCCCGTCGTGCGCGAAGCAGTGCACGAGGATCGGGCGCTGCGGTACCCCTCCGACCGGACGAGTCGCCGTTCCGTACACCAGTGTAGAGACGACGCGCCAGAGACACAGCGCCAGGACGGGTACCAGTCGCGCATGCCACAGACGGTGGAACACAGAACCGAAATCATCGAGCAGTACAAGCGGGGCGAGGGTGACACCGGCTCCCCGGAAGTCCAGGTCGCCCTGCTGACGGACCGCATCACGCGGCTCACGGAGCACCTGCGAGAACACACGCATGACTTCGCCACTCGGCGCGGCCTGCTGAAACTGGTGGGGCAGCGCCGGCGCCAACTTCGCTACCTGTCGAAGAAGGACGTCACGCGATACCACGACCTGATCCAGAGCCTGGGGCTGCGCCGCTAACGCGCAGCCCTTTCGCGTTTCGCCGCGCCGTCCGAGGGCGCACCCGGGCCTGCTCGGCCCTGCCTTGAGAGCCCTCGGACGCAACGGTGACCGCCTCGGGGCGAGCGAGCCGCGCACGGACTGGCGGCAGAGAGCAGAGCACGAGACCCGACCGCCGCGGTCGATCCGCCCGAAGCACCGGGCGCCCGCGGTCCCCGCCTCACCCGGACGGCGACCCGCAGGCCCTCACCCCTTCGCCTCGATCCCCCCGCGTCGCCGGTCCTCCCCCCTCGTCCCGCCCGCACCAGGGACCGAACCAGTGACCTGAACCACGTTGTTGTGGAGCCAGAGAGAACAGAGAAAGCAGCAAAGAGAGACCTCATGAACACCGCAGCGCAGACGCGCACCTTCTCCCGCGAGATCGAGGGCAAGACCTTCGAGATCGGCCTGGGCAAACTCGCCCCCAACGCCCTGTCCGCCTGCACCGTGCGCTACGGCGACACGGTGGTGCTGGTGACGCTGTCAGACGGCGAACCGCGCCCGGGCATCGACTTCTTCCCGCTGACCGTGGACTTTGAAGAGCGCATGTACGCGATCGGCAAGATCCCGGGCTCGTTCTTCCGGCGTGAAGGCCGGCCGGGCACGGAGGCCACGCTGGCCGCGCGCATGACGGACCGCCCCATCCGCCCGCTCTTCCCGAAGGGCTACAAGCGCGAGGTGCACGTGGTGATCACGCTGCTGGCCTCTGACCGCCAGAACCCGGCGGACGCGCTGGCCACCACGGGCGCCTCCATCGTCATCAACAAGTCGCCGCTGCCGTTCGAGGGCCCCGTCTCCTCCGTGCGCGTGGCGCGCGTGGAGGGGCGCCTGATCGCCTTCCCCACATACGCGGAGATGGCGGAGTCTGACCTCGAACTGACCGTGGCCGCCACGGACGACTCGATCATCATGATCGAGGCCGGAGCGAAGCAGATCCCGGAAGCGGACCTGATCGAGGCGATCGAGTTCGCGGAGGGCATCTGCAAGACCCTGAACGACCTGCAGCGCGAAATCATCCGCGAAGTGGGCGAGGAGAAGCAGGTCTTTGTGGCGCCGGAGGAAGACACCACCCTCCGGGACCGCGTGGACGCCGCTCTGCGCGGCGAAGAGAAGATGATGCGGGACGCCGTCCAGGGCGAGGGCTTCCGCGGCATTGACGAGGTGGCCCGCTTTGCCATCGCCCGGATGGAAGAGGACGGCGGCGACCCGGAGTTCGACCGTCGCGCCGTCACGGCCATGGCGGAGGGCGTCATCAAGGCCCACGTCCGCCAGCGCATCCTGGACGAGGGCCTGCGGGCGGACGAACGCCAGCCGGACGACATCCGCGAACTGGACGCCCAGGTGGGCGTGCTGCCTCGCGTGCACGGCTCCGGCCTCTTCCAGCGCGGTCAGACGCAGGTCCTGACCGTCGCCACCCTCGGCACCCTGCGTGACCGCGCGAAGATCGACGCGATCTCGCCTGCCGAGTGGAAGATGTTCATGCACCACTACAACTTCCCGCCGTTCTCGGTGGGAGAGGCCCGCCCGATGCGCGCGCCCGGCCGCCGCGAGATCGGCCACGGGATGCTGGCGGAGAAGGCGCTGGAGGCAGTGCTGCCGCCCTTCGATGAGTTCCCCTACACGCTGCGCCTGGTCTCGGACGTGCTGTCGTCCAACGGCTCCACGTCGCAGGCGGCGGTGTGCGGTTCCACGCTGGCGCTGATGGACGCGGGCGTGCCGATCCAGGCGCCGGTGGCGGGCATCGCCATGGGGCTGGTGACCAGCGACGAGATGGCCACCCAGTGGTCGCTCCTCACGGACATCGCCGGCATTGAAGACGCGCTGGGCGACATGGACTTCAAGGTGGCCGGCTCGGAGCAGGGCATCACGGCCGTCCAGTTGGACATCAAGTTGAAGCGCCTGCCGGAGAACTTCCTGACGGAGGTCTTCGCCAAGGCTCGAGACGCCCGCCTGCGCATCCTGGACGTGATGCTGAAGGCCATCCACGATCCGCGTGAAGAGGTGGGCACCTACGCCCCCAAGATCACGATCGTGCACATCGACCCGTCCAAGATCGGCGCGGTGATTGGGCCCGGCGGCAAGGTGATCAACGCGATCATCGCGCAGACCGGCGCCTCCATCGACATCGAGGAGGACGGCACGGTCTTCATCGGCGGCCAGGACGCCGCCGGGGTGGAAGCGGCGGTGCGCCAGGTGCAGGGCCTGACCAAGGAGATCCAGGTGGGCGAGGTCTTCGAGGGCCCCGTCAGCCGCATCATGTCCTTCGGCGCGTTCGTGGAGATCCTGCCGAACAAGGACGGCATGGTGCACATCTCCGAACTGTCGGACGAGCGCGTGGACCGCGTGGAAGACGTGGTCAACGTGGGCGACATGGTCAAGGTCAAGGTCATCGAGATCGACAACCTGGGCCGCATCAACCTCTCCATCCGCGAGGCGGAAGCCGAGGGCCCCGTGGGCATCCGCGAGGGCGACGATGGCAACGACGATCGTCCGCAGGTGCGCCGCGGTGGCGGCGGCAGCGGTGGGCGCGGCGGTGACCGTGGCCCGCGCGGCGGCGACCGGGGCGACAGGGGCCCGCGCAACGGTGGCGGCGGCGGGTTCCGCGGCGGCGACCGTGGTGACCGAGGCAGCGACCGGGGTGACCGGGGTGACCGTGGCCCTCGCGGCGGCGGTGGCGGCGACCGGCCGTCGCGCCCGGAGGGTGGCGGTGGTGACCGTCCCCCGCGTCCAGAGGGCGGCGGCCGCCGCTGGTAGCGGCTCCCCGCTTGTAGAGCGAACACCAGCAGGGCCCGGCGCATGCGCCGGGCCCTTCTGCGTCCGATCAGGGATCAGGACGAGCCTAGACGCGGACCACAACCCCCTCGCCCCGGAGGAGCAGGCCGTCCAGCGAGGACGCACCGCTCCTGATTGAGTCAAGTCACGGAAGTGCCCCGGGCTCTCGCCCGGGGCACTTCTGCGTCCTGTGCCTGCGTCCTGTCCCTGCGGCAGTCCTCGGACGGGAGCGCGCTACACGGCGAGGGCGTCCGCGACGTCCGCCAGTCCGAGCGACTCCAACTTCTCGCGGCTGGGGGCGCTGGTGCTGGTGTCCCAGCCGGCTGCGCCGAACCAGTCGTTCTTCATGGTCTCCAGGTCGATCGTGAAGCCCTCGTGCGGGCCGGCCTTCAGGGGCGGGTTGCCCAGGATGCGGCCCGGCACCTGGCGCGCGGCGGGGTTGTTGCCGTGCTTGACGGCGAACGCCATGCGCAGGTTGGCGATGCGCTCGCCCACCTGGTCCAGTTCCTGGTGCGTGGTGTCCCAGCCGGTGACCAGGTTGATCCACTCGGGGATGCGCTCGGTGGGGGACATCGTGTAGATGAAGTAGCACATGCCGGCGCTGTTCATGACGTGCGCCTGCTCGTGCGCGGCCTTCAACTGCGGGCCCTTCTCGTCCACCTGCCGCCGGTCCTTGGGGCCTTCCGGCATGGTGGGGAACCTGGAGGACTTCCCGGGCGACCAGAGCGTGTGACGGCCGGGCGTGGGGTCCAGCGCGTAGGAAGCGGCGAAGCCCACGTCCAGTTTCGGGTCGTGCATGGGAGGCTCTTCGCCATCAATGCTGGTCACGAAGTCCAGCGCCTTGCCGCCGAGTTTCTGCGAGGCCACGCGCGAGCCGTCCGCCAGCAACTCACCCAGGGTGCCCTCGCGGCGGCCGATCTTGTGCAGGGCCTCCAGCACGCCGGAGGCGTTGCCCCACTTCAGGTCAATGCCGTCCGTGTCCTCCTTGGTGAGGAGGCCGTTCACGTACAACTCGATGGCGTAGGAGATGGTGGCGCCGGTGGCGATGGTGTCCAGGCCGTACTGGTTGCACCAGTGGTTGATGGAGATCATGGCGTCCGTGTTGTTGACGCCGTTCATCACGCCGAAGGCGCCCATGGTCTCGTACTCCGGGCGGTGGGTGTGCTTCGGGAAGGCGAACTCCCCTCGGTCGCTGCCGTCCACGGACTCCGCGCCGCAGGCCACGGGGCAGTGCCAGCAGGCGTACTTCTTCTCCATGGACTCGTTCATCACGGGCCCGTTCATGTTCGCCATCGCCATGTCCTCGACGAGGTCGACCACGCCGACACCGCCCCAGTTGAGGACGGGCGCGTCGCCGTTGATGGCGGAGTTGGCCGTGATGCCGGTGGTGCCGAAGGTGGTGAAGAACTGCTTGGAGCCCTGGTTGAAGCCCTCCAGCGAGGATTTCACGGTCAGCAGGATCTCCTTGGTCTGGGCCATGATCTTCTTTGTGGGGTGGGCCACCACGGCCTTCAGGTTCTTGGAGCCCATCACCGCGCCCACGCCGGAGCGGGCCGCGAGGCGACCTCGTTCGTTCGTGATGCCGGACATGATGCTCAGGTTCTCCCCGGCCGGTCCGATCAGCGCGACGCTGATCTTCTTGCCCAGTTCCTCCTTCATCTGATCCTCGACGTCGATGGCCAGGCCGCCCCAGTACTGCGAGGCGTCCCGGATCTCCACCGTGTCGTCATTGATGTAGAGGTAGACCGGGTGCTCGGCGCGGCCGGAGACCAGCAGGCCGTCATAGCCCGTGAACTTCAGGTGCGGACCGAAGTCGCCGCCGCAGTTGGCGTCACCCCAGCCGTTGTTCTTCGGTGACTTGCAGACCACCTGGAAGCGCTGCCCGAAGAGCGGGGTGCCCGTGAGCAGCCCCGGGAAGAACCCGAGGATGTTGTCCGGGCCCAGCGGGTCCGCCCCGGCGGGGATGCGGTCAAACAGCAGCCGCGAGCCGAGCCCGTAGCCGCCGAGAAGCGACCGGTAGGTGGCCTCCGGCAGTTCTTCCGTGGCGATCTCGCCCGTGGTGAGGTTGACGTTGAGGATGCGGCCGTTGAAGGCGCGGTCGGACATGCCTGCTCTCCCTCCGCGAACCGGCTCCAACCGAGGAGCACAGCGCGATGCCACATTATAACGAACGAGCCATCCTTCGTGCGTCGCTCTACACACGACTCACGGAGCGTGCGGGTCAGCGACCCCCGGCAACATTGACACTTCGCGCGTTCAAAGCATAATGTTCGTCATGGCACTGCTTATTGACGCATCCTTCCCCGGACGACCATCAATAGGAGGTGATCACGGAAGGGATGTTCGCTCGACATGGCGGGCTAGGAAAGATCGACGCAGACGAGAGGACTTCCATGACCCGGACTTTGTCGTCATCCATGCGTACTCATGGTACCCGAGGCATCGTGGTTGTCACTGCGGTGGCGTTACTACTTCTGGTGACTGTTGCGGCGGTCCAGGGAGCGGTGGCCATCTACGATGTCGGTGATAAGTACCTAGCAGGGCGCGTCTATTATACGCCACCTGGGAGTGGATACCACGTCACCGGGCGTGATTATTCTGGATCGACCGGTGGAGGCGGATACACCCACTGGCAGGTGTGGAACCTGGCCGACTGGAATACAAGTTCCACGCCGACAGTTCTGAACGGTTGGTCCTGGACGGAGCCAATCCGCACGAATCCTACTCGTGGAGGGACATGGTGGACCTCAAGCACGCCATCGATCTGGTACTTTGGACCCACCAGCCTGGCTACCACTATGGACTTCCGGCACAAGCGAAATGTCGCCCCTTTCAACTGGGTGAATAGTTACTTGCAGGTAAATTACTGATGAATGCCGCTTCAACACACACCTATCGGACGGGAGTCCAGACCATTAAAGGGGGCAGGCGTGACAATTAGTTCGACGCATTGGATTGCCAGTTCCATCTTAGTTATAACCGCCATCACTATTTCGGTAGTAGTAGTTGCCTCGCACGCTTCCGCTGACGTTGGATATCCTGACGATCTGTGGCCTGCATTCACCGCTCGCTACCGGGAGGTAACGGCGGTCGGCGAGCATGTCGGCGCGACCGGATCGGCAGTGTACGATCTAGATTTCGATTCACGTTCGAGCTGGACACGGACCAACGTCCAGCACTCGCATCCCGATCGGCAAGGATCACAACAATCCTTCCAAGGCAGCAAGTTCACGATAACCCGTTGGGGATTCCCTCCAATACAGACGTCATACCCAGACGGAGAGTACGCGTCGCCGGGTTACTGGCTTGTACTCTGGGACACTGCCTTCGACGGCCCTCCCGAGGCCGACGGCGCCACCACAAAGTACTCTCAGGTCTTTCCGTGCGCGCGCGATGCTTCTGTTGACTGTCGGCTCACGCGGACGGTCACACTGGACACGGAGAGCAAGATCCCTCTCCGGGTGGAGGAGCATCAGAATGGCGAACTTGTCTATCTCTTCGAGATGATTGATTTGGACATATCCGCGGACTGAGAGCCTCGTACAGCAACACCTAGGCATCCGGGCATCAAAAGCCCGACCGGTTCTCGCCACGGGTCCTACTCTGAAAGGCGACAGAGAGGAGGCCCCGTGGCCGGAGAACCGCAGATCACCACCCTGCCCAACGGCCTGCGCGTCATCGTTACGCCCGTCCCCACCGCCCAGGCGGCCGCCGTCACCTACTTCGTCGGCGTCGGCTCTCGACACGAGGAGCCGGAGACCAACGGCGTCTCCCACTTCATCGAGCACATGCTTTTCAAGGGCACCACGAAGCGCCCCACCGCTCCCGAGATCTCCGAGGCGATCGAGGGGACCGGGGGCAGCCTCAACGCCTTCACCACCAAGGAGATGACCTGCTACTGGAACAACCTGCCCTTTGAGCACGTGGAGACGGGCATCGAGGTGCTGGCGGACATGGTGCAGCACTCGGTGCTGGACCCCACGGAACTCGAGCGCGAACGGCCGGTGGTCCAGCAGGAGATCCGGCGCGCGCATGACTCGCCGGGCGCGTTCGTCTCGGAATTGCTCTCGCGCGCCACGTTCGGCGATCAGCCGGTCGGCTGGCCGATAGCCGGAACGCTGGAGACGGTGGACGCCATGACGAGGCAGCACTTCGTCGACCACATGGCGGCGTTCTACACCAGCGCCAACTCCGTGCTCTCCATCGCCGGCAACGTGGACCCGGCCCAGGTGATGGAGGTGGTAGAACGCGAGTTTTCCGCGCTCCCGCAGGGCGAACCGGCGCCGGAACGTTCCGCTCGCCACGAGCGGCCAGAGCAGCACATCCAACTGGACGACCGCGCGATCGAGCAGACCAACCTGGCGCTGTCCGTGCTCGGCATGGGGCGGCGCGATCCGGATCGTTACGCGCTGGACGTGATGAACACCGCGCTGGGCCGCGGCATGTCCTCCCGCCTCTTCAAGGAGGTGCGCGAGCGTCGAGGCCTGGCGTACTCCGTGGGCTCCGGTTCCACGCGCTACCGCGACATTGGCTCCATGACGGTGAGCGCGGGCGTCACGCGCGAGAACCAGGAGGAGGCGCTGCGGGTGATCGTGGCGGAGTTGCACGACCTGGCCGAACGGCCCATGCCGGACGAGGAGTTGAACCGCACGAAGGACTACGCGGCGGGCTCGTTCCGCCTGTCGCTGGAGACGCCCATGTCCTTCGCGCAGCGCTGGGGCGCCCAACTGCTGCACGACGGGGAACTGGAACCGGCGGACGTCACGGTGGAGCGCCTGCAGGCGGTCACCGCGGAGGACGTGCAGCGCGTGGCCCAGCGCCTCTTCGGGGAGCCCCGGTTCTCCCTGGCCGTCGTCGGCCCGTCCGCATCCAAGGATCGGCTGGACGCGATCCTGCACGACATCGCCTGACCCGCCACCCCGGGGTAGCCCTGAAACGAGAGCGGCGGACGAAAGAGGCCCCACCTGAGGTGGGGCCTCTCGTCCACGCCCGTCCACGCCTCGGACGGCGTCAGGGGGCGGAGCGGTCGGGTGGCGGCTCGCCGCCGAAGACCAGCCCCGGCGCCCACGGCGTGCCGAGGGCGGGCAGCACCCAGCGGTCCAGGCCGATACGGCCGGCCACCTTCCACGCCAGGATCAGCAGCACCGCGCCCAGGAACAGCACCGGGTTGGTAGACGCCGAACCGGCCAGCATGAAGTTGAAGTTCATGGTGGCGGTGCCCAGCGCCGCCAGGCCCACCAGCAGTCCCATGATCAGCGCCAGCCCCGCGACCACCTCGCCCCAGGCGATGAGCGGCGCGAACCACTCGTACCACTGGTTGTCGAGCATGTACTGGATGAAATCGCGGTACCAGTCGTAGGTGATGGTGCCGCGGCCGCCCTCCGGGACCACGACGATGCGCTCCCAGAAGCCCTGCAGCGCGGCCCCGTTGTTGTCCACCCAGCCGTCGCCGCGCACCTTGCCCCAGCCGGAGTGCAGCCACTGCCAGCCGATGTAGAAGCGGACGAGCAGCCACAACGGCGCGAAGAGGCTGCTGGCGAACAGCGAGCGATACCAGGAGGGGTCCGGGAACTCCTCCGGCCGCACCTGGTGCAGGCGATCCAGGCGGTCAAGCGCCATCTCCGGCTCCCTTCGTCGCGTCGGTCGCCCTCGCGTCCGAGGGGGCCGCGAAGGTGCGCAGCACGCGCTCACCCACCAGCCACATCACCACCACCGCCGCCAGCACGGGGAGCGCGCCCCAGAGGGGATCCCAGTACTCCGTGGCCACGAGGGCGAGCGCGCCCACCAGGAGCCACGCCACGATCCCGGCGGCGACCTTACCGGCTGACTGCGCCTGCATGTCGACCTCCTTCACTCCTCCCGTAAAGTAACCGAATGGGGCGTACGCCAGAGTGCGAGTCGTCCCGTTTCTGGTGGGACGAACGCCCGACTCGCGTTGTCGCAGGGATCGAGGTCACTCCATGGCAGGCCTGGACTCGCTCGCGGACGCCCCCACGGTCGCCCGCATCGTCATGGCGGCGACGGGCGAGACGCCGAACGACCTGCGCATCGTGGGGCGGGGCGTGACCTCCATCGGCTGGCGCGTGGACACGGACGGCGGCGCGTACTGCGTGCTCGTCGCCGTCCCGCGGGAGTCGTACCAGGACGCATCCCCCGGCACGGACGCGCAGTTCGAGGCGCGCTCGGCCGTCCTCGCCGCGCTGCACAAGCGCGACACCCGCTGCCCCCGCCCGATCGCGACCGACCGCTCGCCCGGCATCCCGGAGTCGCTCGCCGCCTCGCGCTGGATGGTGAGCACCTGGATCGAGGGCGACCCGGCCAGCACCCCGCTCCCGGACGTCGTGGCGCGCGACGCTGGCGAGGTCACGGCAGCCCTCCACGCCCTGCCGGCGCGGGGCTACGGCCTGCTGGTGGACACGGCGGAGGGGATCCGGGGACGCGAGGACGAGCCCGGCGCGGACCTCACCTCACGGTGGGGGGTGGAACTGTGGCCGTACGACGGCCGCCCGCTGATGACGCACCCCATTGTGCAGGCGGCGCCGCGCCTGGCCCTGGCGGCGGGGGCCCTGCGCGAGCAGTTGCTCGGCTACGCCGGGCGCACCGCGCGGGCCGTCTGCCACACCGACCTCAACCCCTCGCACTTCCTCGTGCGGGACGGGCGGCTGGCGGGCATCATCGCTTTCGGTGATGCAGCGGTGGCGCCGCCGGCCTTCGACATCGCCTCGTTCGCGTTCTTCGGGGGCTGGGAGAAGACGGAGCGCTTCCTGGAGGGCTACGCGTCCAACAGCGTTCTGCGTGACCTCCGCCGCGCGGAGGCGTACCAATTGGCGGTGGTGCTCGCCCTGCAGAAGGTCCACAAGCACACGAAACTGAAGCCAGACGCGGAGCGCCTCGCTCGGGCGGTCGCGTTCCTGGAGGAGACGCTGCCGTTGGCGACGCGCCGGAGCCACGCCTGATGCCCCACGTAGACCTGCCCTCTGGTATCCGCATCCGCTACGACGAACGCGGCCCGCGCACCGCGCGCCCGCTGGTGCTGGCGCACGGGTTCACGGTGAGCCTCGAAATGTGGTTCCCGCAGATGCACGTCCTTTCGCAGGACTACCGGCTCATCACCTGGGACGCGCGCGGCCACGGCGGCTCTTCCGCGCCGTACGAAGTGGAGACCTACACCATGCCGGCGCTGGCGCAGGACCTGCGGGGGCTCCTCGGAGCACTGGACGCGGTGGACGGCGCGGTGGTGGGCGGCACGTCCTTTGGCGGGATGATCGCCACCCAGTACGCCATGGACCACCCGGCCGACGTGCACGCGCTCATCCTGAGCGACACCACCACCCGCGGCCCGGACGCCCCGGACACCCCGGACGCCCCGGACGCTGAGCGCGGCACGCCGGAGTGGGCCGGCGACCCGGGGCTGGAGGGCGGCCTGCACGCGATGCGGACGCGGCCAGACCTGACGGAGGCGCTGACGCGGCTGGAGGTGCCCGCACTGGTGATCGTCGGCACGGAAGACGGCATGATCCTCCCGGGCCTGCACCGCCTGGACGGCCTGCCAACGCGCCGCCTGGTACGGCTGGCGGGCTGCGGCCACGGCACCAGCAGCCAGCGTCCCCGCGAGTGGGGCGAGGAGGTGCTCCGCTTCCTGGCGGACGTGGACGCAGGCGCCCCCCTGGGCGAGGACGAGGTGCGCTAGGCTCCGAGCCTTGCGCGCCCGCGGCACACAACGGGATGGAGCGGGAATGCTCGCACTACGTAGCACCCTGGTGATCGACGCGCTGGACACGGCCGCGCTGAAGGCCGCCGAGCGCACGGCCGCGGACGCGGTCCTCATTGACCTTGCGCATCCCTCCGTGCACGGACAGCGCGAGGAGGCCCGCGCGCTGGCTTCGCGGCACGCGCGGGCGATCGCGAAGACGGGGCGGGCGGTGCTGGTGCGCGTCTCCGACACGCGCTCCGGCGAGATGGAGGCGGACGTAGCCGCCGTGGTGCACGCCTCGCTCGCCGGCGTGGTGGTCTCGGCCGTGGAGGAGCCGCAGGACGCGCGAGACGCGGACGTGCTGGTCCGGAAGTACGAGATGCGCTCGCGGCTCACGCCCGGGGAGGTCGACCTGATCCCGGAGATCGACGCCGCGGAGGGCCTGGTGGCCCTCTACAAGATCTTGCTCTCGGTGGACCGCCTGCGCGTGATCTCGCTGAGCGTGGACGGGCTGCGCCGGGACCTGCGGCTGGGCGCGGAGGTGAGCGCGCTCTACGACCACGCGATGGCGGAGGTGGCGATCGCGGCAGACGCGGCGCGCATGCCGTGGATCGTCCACGTGGCGCACCACCGCCCGGGCGTGGAGGTGATCCCCACGCGCGCGCACCAGTTCGGCGCCGCCGGTGTGACCGTGCACAACGAGGGCGAGGCGCGCGGCATGAACTCCCTCTTTGCTCCCGACCCGTCCGAGATGGCCATTGCCCGCGCGATGGTGGCGGAGTGGGCGCGCGTGCGGAAACGCGGCGGCCGCGTGGGCGTGGTGGCGGGCGAGGTCCCGCAGGCGGCGGGCTACGACCGCCTGGTGGACCGCCGCACCGTGCGGCGCGCGCGCGTGCTCCTGGAACTGGCGGAAGCCATCGACCGGCGCGAGGCGATCGAGTAGGCCGAGTGGGGCGGCCGGACTCAGTCCGCTGCCCGAGCGTCCTCGGCGTCCTCGGCGTGCCCGGTGTACCCGGTGTGCCCGGTGTGCCCGGCGGAGTCCAGGTTCGCCCAGAGTCCCGCGAAGGACGGCGCCAGGCGTGCCAGTTCGTCCAGGTGTTGGGCGGTCAGGTCGTTGAGGCGGGCGTGCCCCGCCTCGGTCAGGCGCACGCGCACCACGCGCAGATCCTGCGCGTCGCCCTCCCGCACCACCAGGCCGGCGCGCTGCGCTCGGTCCACCGCCTCCACGGCGGTGTGGTGCTTCACGACGAGCGAGTCCGCGAGTTCACCGATGGTGGGACCGCCAGGCGTGCTGCTGCCTCGGACGGCCAGGAGCAGTTGGTGGACAGCGGGCGAGAGGCCGGCCGCGGCGGCGGCCTGCTCGCTCCAGTGCACGAACCGTCGCAGGCCCGTCCGGAACTCAAGCAACCGCCGGTAGTCCTCGTCTGAGGGTGGAGCAGCAGGAGTCTGCGGGGGCTGGGAGGTCCGGCGTTCAGGCACGACTGGAGTCTAGCGCCGGGGTGTGTTTATATCGTCATACGATATGCATCCTGCGCGACTCCTCCTGCTGACCGTTGCTGGAGCGTTCCTGGGGCTGGTCGGTGGGGTCGCTGCCTGGGGGCTCCTGCACCTGATCGGTCTCATCACCAACCGGGCGCTTTACGGGCGCTGGGCCTGGGACCTCCCGCCGACGACGATGCTCGAGCGCTCCCCGATGATCGTGATCGCGGCCGTGGCCGGCGCGCTCATCGTGGCCCTCATGGCGCACGCCGCCCCGATCATCCGCGGCCACGGCATCCCCGAGGCGATGGAGTCCATCCTGCTCCGCCAGAGCCGGATCGCGCCGCGGGCAGCGCTCCTCAAGCCACTCTCGGCCGCCATCGCGATCGGGACCGGTGGGCCATTTGGCGCTGAGGGGCCGATCATCGTCACGGGCGGGGCAAGCGGCTCCTTGCTGGGGCAGGTCATGCCGGTCTCGCCCTCCGAACGGAAGATCCTGCTGGCCGCCGGCGCTGCCGCCGGGATGTCCGCCACGTTCGGCGCCCCCCTCGCGTCGATCGTGCTCGCCTTTGAACTGCTGCTCTTCGAGTTCTCCAGCCGCTCCCTGGTGCCCGTGGCCACGGCCTCCGCGGTCGCCGGCGCCATGCACTACCGCCTGATCGACGTGGGCCCGCTGTTCGAGGCGCCCACGCACGAGTTGGCGGGGCTGACGGCGCTTCCCTCGTACGCGGTGCTCGGCCTGCTGTGCGGCGGCCTTGCGGTGGTGGTGGCCCGCGGCCTGTTCCTGGTGGAGGGCGGCTTCCGGCGCCTCCCGGTCTCCGAGTTCTGGCACCCGGCCATCGGCGCGCTTGGCTTTGCGCTGGTGGGGCTGCTGGTGCCCCGCGTACTAGGGGTGGGCTACGACGTGATCGAGGACATGCTGTCGGGACACCTCGCGCTGAGCACGGTGCTCGCGATCTTCGCGGCCAAACTCGTTGCGTGGTGGCTGGCGCTGGGCTCCGGGACCTCCGGCGGGACGCTCGCGCCGGTGCTCATCGTGGGCAGCGCGTTTGGGGCGGCGCTGGCGCTGATGGTGGGGCAGTGGACGCCGTTCGAAGTCTCCGCCACGGGCTTCGCGCTGGTGGCGATGGCCGCGACGTTCGGCGCGTCCACGGGCGCGAGCCTGACGGCGATCGTGTTCATGTTCGAACTGACGCAGGACTACCGCATCGTGTTGCCGCTGATCCTCGCCACGGTGCTCGCGGACCTGGTGGCCTCCACGCTGCTGCGCGACACGCTGATGACGGAGAAGTTGACCCGGCGCGGGGTACGAGTAGTGCGGGACTACCGGGCGGACACGTTCGCACGCACGCACGTGGACCGGGTGATGACCTCGCCCGCGGAGTCGCTACCGGCGGACGCGAGCATCGCGGACGCGCAGCGCATCCTGGCCCGGGGCCATCACAGCGCGTACCCGCTGGTGGACTCCGAGGGCCGGTGCCGAGGGGTGATCTCGCGCACGGACCTCCTTGCGCAGGAGCAGCCGGACTCGGACGCCCGGCCGCTGCTGGACATTGCCAGCCGGGACGTGGTCAGCGTCCAGCCGCAGCAGAGCGTCTCGCGCGCCATGGAGGTGATGCTGGAGGAGTCCGTGGAGCACCTCCCCGTGCTTGACCGCCAGGGCTACCTGTTGGGGATGTTCACCCGCACGGATGTCCTGCGTGCTCGCGCTGTGGAGGCGGAGGAGGAGCGCCCGCAGGAGGCCGTCATGCTGCGTCGCATGATGCGCGCCGCCCGCGTCCGTCATGCCGGCACGCGACATCCGCGCTCCTAGCCCTCGCTACTCCCACTACTCCCGCTACTCCCGCTACTGCATGCGCACCAGCCAGGTCAGCGCACCGGCGTCGTCCCCCGGCAGCGGGTAGCCGGAGGCGAACCGCACCCGGTCGCCGGGCTCGAGGTCCGCGAGGGGTACCGCGAGGTCCGTGCCCGGAAGGACGCGGTGCCGCCTGCCGACGATGTCGTCGGCGCCCGGCGAGTCCGGCGGAACCACGCTGGTGAAGGTGACCACGCCTCCCTGGAGGTCCACCGTCTCGACCTCCCGGGTGGCCTCGAACTCACCCCACCAGCGGTAGGCGCCCGTGCGGCTGGCGTGGACGAACTGCGGACGGTCTCGGTCCAGGCTCAGTTCCAGGGCGATGCGGTAGCCGGGCGTCTGCACCTCCGCGCACGTCACCGTGGGACTGACCACGCCGAGGCAGGCGGACGGCCACGCCACCTCCTCCACCGGTTCCGCCACCGTGTCCTGCGCCGGTCGGATCTCCGTCTCCGGCACGCCTGTCCACTCCGCCATGCGGCTGATCGCCTCGCCGACGACGCGCTCCCGCCGGGCCTCTTCCGCCTGTGCGTCCGCCGGCGGTGGCGTCGCCGCGCCTCCGTCCGAGGGCTGCCCGTCAGCGGTGGGAGCGGCGGTGGCGGGGAACGTTGGGAGCGGCCTCGGCGTGCCCGTGGTGGCGGCGGACGTGGCGTCGTCCTCGCCGAAGGGGCTGCGTGGGGGCGGGTCGGACGGCGCGCAGGCCGCGAGGAACAGGGCCGCCAGCGCCAGGACGGCCATCACGCACGGGCAAGAGCGAGCAGAGGGACGAGGCACCGGCGGCTCCCGCTAGTTGGGTCTTGGGTGAGGGTTCGATATGCTCCGTCGGGACGGCGCACTTCGGGCGCCTCGTACGCCGATCCGTCGCGGACGCGACAGCGGCTGCGCCCGACCGGACCGCCCTCCCACCGTACCTGAACGCATCGCACTGATCGGTAGTGCCAGCACCGGGGGTTCCGCATGCCCGTCGTGGTCATTATTGGGGGCCAGTGGGGAGACGAAGGCAAGGGCCGCGTCGTCGACTTCCACTCGCAATACTGCTCCGTGATCGCTCGGTACTCCGCCGGCAACAACGCCGGCCACACAATCATCAACGAGCACGGCAAGTTCGGCCTGCACCTGGTGCCGGCCGGCATCTTCCGCGCTGACAAGGCCTGCCTCATCGGCAACGGCGTGGTGCTGGATCCGGCGAAACTGCTGGAGGAGATCGCCATGCTCACGGAGCGTGGCGTCAGCACGGCCCGGCTGATGATCAGCCAGCACGCGCACGTGATCATGCCCTGGCACCCGATCATCGACCGCGCGGAGGAGCGCCTGAAGGGCGAGTTGGCCATCGGCACCACGGGCACGGGCACGGGGCCGGCCTTCCACGACAAGGTGGGGCGCGTGGGCATCCGCGTGGCGGACCTGATGGACCGCGAACACTTCGAGTGGAAACTGCGCAACACGCTGGAATACAAGAACCGCGTCCTGACCGGCCTGTACGGCGAGGAGCCGCTGGAGTTCGAACCCATCCGCCGCCAGTACCTGGAGTACGGCGAGAAGATGCGCCCCTACGTGGCGGACACCATCGCCTACGTGCAGGACGCGGACGAGCGCGGCGAGATGATCCTGCTGGAGGGCGCCCAGGGCTCGCTGCTGGACCTGGACACCGGCACCTACCCGTACGTCACCTCCTCCGTCCCCGCCTCGGTGGCGGCGGGGGGCGCGATCGGCATCGGGCTGGGGCCGACCTCGATCCAGCGGGTGGTGGGGGTCTACAAGTCCTACCAGACGCGCGTGGGCAACGGTCCCATGCCCACGGAGATCACCTCCGGCTTCGAGATGGAGATGCTGCGCGAGGGGCTGGGCGGCGCCGCCGGCACGGCCGAGTACGGCGTCACCACGGGCCGAGCGCGGCGCGTGGGCTGGTTTGACGGCGTGCTGGCACGCTACACCGCGCGCCTCAACGGCGTCACCTCCGTGGCCCTGACGCGGCTGGACTCGCTCTCCGCGCTGGACAGCATCAAGGTCTGCGTGGCCTACGAACTGGACGGCGAGCGCGTGCACACCCTGCCGCCCACGCTGGCGGACATGTCCCGCGTCACCCCGATCTTCGAGGAACTGCCCGGCTGGAACCAGGACGTCACGGAGGCCCGCCACCTGGGCGACCTGCCCACGCAGGCGCGTCAGTACGTCCGCCGCATCGAGCAGATCCTGGGCGTGCCGGTGGACATGATCTCCGTGGGCCCGGAACGACACCAGGCGATCGTCACGCGCGACGTGTTCGGCGCCGTGATCCCGTAGCGGACACACGCCGAGGGCGCCCCTCGAAGGAGCAGTAGCCATGGACACCATCTCGTTGATGCTGCACGTGACCGCGGCGGCGGTGCTGGTGGGGCCGCAGGTGCTGATGTTCCTGGCGGTGACGCCGGCCACCTGGCTCGTGGACGACGAGCGCCTCAAGCGTGACCTGGTGCGGGTGGTGGCGGGGCGCTTCGGCATGCTGGCGGGCGCCTCGCTGGTGGTGCTGCTGCTGACCGGGCTCTACCAGTTCTACTTCTATGTGCCGGAGGCCATCCAGGAGAACATGATGGACTACCGGTTCGGGATCGTCTTCGTGGTGAAGATGTCCCTGTTCACGGTGCTGGTCCTCCTGATCTTCGCGCACATGATCTTCTTCTCGCGCCGCATCGCCCGCCTGTCGGACGCCGTACTCGCGGGCGAGGCGGACCCCGGTACGCTGGAATACGCGCGCATGCAGTCCTTCCTCTTCTCCGTCCTCCTGCTCCTCGTCTCCATCGCCGTCCTGTGGCTGGGCGTGGCGCTGGGCGACCACGAGTACGCGCGGCTGCCCCGCTGATGCCTCCGCCCACCAGACCAAGGACGCAGGCGTCCGCGGAGACCCAGCACGCGCGCCAGCGGCGCCTTGCGTACGCCGCCACCCTGCCCACGCTGCCGGACCTGCTGCGGCCGGCCCTGGACCTGGTGTTCGCGGGCATCAACCCCGGTGAGCGTTCCGCAGAGCGAGGCCACTACTACGGCCACCCCGGCAACGCCTTCTGGCGCCGTCTCTCTGCCTCGCCGCTCGTGACGCGGGAGGTCACCGCGGAGGACGACGCCGCCCTGCTCGCGGAGGGCATCGGCTTTACCGACGTGGTGAAGCGCGTGATCACGGACAGCGCGCTCATCACGCGCGCCGAGTTCGAGGCCTCCGTCCCCGCGTTCCTCGCGCGACTGGCCCACGCCTCGCCACGCGCGGTCTGCTTCACCGCCACCCGCCCGTTCGAGGCGGTCTACCCCGGCCAGTGGCGCGCCCACGGCTGGGGCCGGCAGGACGTGCCCGCACCCGCCGGGACGCCTCCCGAAACACAGGTGTGGGTGATGCCCTCGCCGTCCGGCCGCGCCGCCGGCTACCACGCGCAGATCGACCGCGTGCTCGCGGACCTCGCGGCAGCCCTCGGACGGGGCGTGCGCGGCGCGCGTACGAGGGGAGCGGCATGACGTTCGACGACCCGCAGGAGTCCCGCTTCCGCCCGGACGACGGCTGCCCGCTGTTCAGCGAGGCGCTGGAGGAACACCTCGTCTCCGTCTCTCGCGGCGAAGCGCCGAACCGCGGTCGCTTCTGCGGCAATTGCTACACCCCCGTGGGCCGGGACTCGCTCCGCTGTCCCCACTGCGGCGAGGAGTTCGCCACCGGCCGCAAGACCGTGGACTCCGTGCCGGTGGAGGTCATGGACGCGCTCCGTGAGCAACGCAAGGTGGAGGCGCGCTGGGTGAACGGCCTGGCGTACATCGGGCTGCTGACCGCGGTGGTGGGCGGCATCGTCTTCGTGCTGACGGTGCCGTTCCTGAAGGACCGACTGCTGTACGCCACGATCGTCTACGCGCTGATCCTGATCGTGGGCGGACGCGTGCTGGCGGGCTTCCTCGGCGGCTACTTTGGCGACCGCATCGGCTACGAGCGCGCCCGCGCCAGGACCCGCGCCATGTGGGACGCCCACGTCGCCGCCCGAGAGGGCGCCGGCCGCCGGGCCTGAGGGCTGCCCCTGCCCCCGGACCTCCCCAACCATCCGCTCACCCCTGCCCTCTCCCTTACGGTGCGAGCCGGAGGGGGCCCCCTCGGGCGCTCGCTTACGCCTCGAACGGGCGGTTGTGGAGGAGGCGCGCGACGCGGTCATGGGCGACCGCGTAGTGCGCGAGGACCACGGCGGCGAAGGCGAGGGCGATCACGGGCGCGCCGCCGGCGTAGAGCGCCGCCGTAGCCGCAGTGAAGAAGACGCCCTCCAGCGCCAGGCGCACCCCTCCGGGCACCTCGACCGGTGGGTCTGGCTTTGGGTCATGCGGGACGCGGAAGGCGCCCCACGCCGCCGCCGCCATCAGCGGCGCGCCCAGTCCCAGGCTCCACCGCAGCGCGCCGTCCTCGGACGTCCCGAACCCCCACCACGCGAGGGCCGCCAGCCCCGCGAGTTCGAGGAAGAAGCGCAGGACGTCGTTCGGTCCGATGCGCATGGCGCCGCCTCCTGGCGGGGAGTCTCAGCGGGGAATCGTCGCCCGAGCGTCTACCCCCGGACGGCTGACCGCAGGTCAATCTCGTGGCGGGCTAACTCGGCTTCCACCAGCGTGCGCGTGCTCTCCGAGGGCTGGCCGAGCGGGAGGCGACAGCCGCCGACCTCGATGCCGGCGAGGTTCACGGCGTACTTCACGGGGATGGGGTTGCTCTCGACGAAGAGCACGTCCACGAGCGACTGCATGCGGTGGTGCGCCTTCGCGGCTTCCGGGAGGCGGCCTGCCAGCACGTGGTCGATCATGCCTCGGATCTGGAGGCCGACGAGGTGCGCGGCCACGCTCACAATACCGTAGCCGCCCAGCGCCATGATGGTGAGGGTGTCGCTGTCGTCGCCGGACCAGACGCGGAAGCCGTCCGGCGCCAGGTCGATGATGGCGCCCACCTGGTTGTGGTCGCCACTGGACTCCTTGACGCCCACGATGTTCGGGATCTCGGCGAGCCTCAGCGTGGTGGAGACGGTCATGTTGAGCGCGGTGCGAGAGGGCACGTTGTAGAGGATGCACGGGAGCGCCGTGCTCCCGGCGATCGCGGCGAAGTGCTGGTAGAGGCCCTCCTGCGGCGGCCGGTTATAGGCGGGCACCGTGAGCAGCACGGCGTCCATGCCCTCGCGCTCCGCCACCTGCGCCAGGCGCATGGAGCGGCGGGTGTCCGCGTTGGTGGCGCCGGCGACCACGGCCACGTCCGGGCCCACGGCCTCCTTGATGGCGCGCCACACGGCCACCGTCTCGTCCTCGGACAGCGCGGGCGCCTCGCCTGTGGAGCCGGTGGCGACGATCCCCTGCGTGCCGGAGGCGACGAGGGCGCGCGCGAGCGTGCGGGTCTGATCGAGGTCGATCTCCCCGGTGTCAGTCATGGGAGTGACCATGGCGGTCATCAGGCGGCCGAGTTCGGCGGGCATGGGAGGAACTCCTGCTGACGGCGGGAACGTGCCAGGTTGATGGCGGGTCTCGCCGGCTGGTGGCCTCACCGTCGCGCGGGCGACGCCCGAGGCCGGGGCGCACAGTGTAGTGCCGTGATTGGGTGCTGTGCTTCGGTACGGGGGTGGGGGAACGGCCCAGAGGGCGGCGCGTCCCCTAGCGCTTCAGCAGGTCCCGCTTCAGCAGTTCCTCCGCGATCTGGATCGCGTTCAGGGCCGCGCCCTTGCGCAGGTTGTCCGTGAGGCACCAGAACGTCACGCCGTACTCCACGGTGCGGTCAGGCCGCAGGCGGCAGACGAATGTGCGGTCGTCGCCGGCGATCTCCAGCGGGGTGACGTACTTCTGGGGGTCGGTCAGCAGTTCCAGGCCGGGCTGTGCCTGTAGGGCGCGGTGGAGGTCCGCCATCTCATAGGGCGCACCGAACTCCACGTGGACCACCTCGGCATGGCCCACGGCCACGGGGACGCGCACGCAGGTGGCGGCGAGCGGCAGGTCCGGCGCATGCAGGATCCGGCGCGTCTCGTTGCGCATCTTCAGTTCTTCCTTGGTGTAGTCGTCCTCGTCCGCGACGAAGTCGTCCACGTGCGGGAGCACGTTGCCCGCGATCTGCACGGGATACACCTGCGGCGCCGCGATGGCCTCGCCGCGTCCGATGGCGCTCACCTGGGCGTTCATCTCTTCCACGGCGTCCGCGCCGGTGCCGGACACGGCCTGGTACGTGGCCACGGTCACGCGCTTCAGCGGGGTCACCTGGCGCATGGCGTTCAGGGCGATCGCCATCGGCGTCGTCGTGCAGTTCGGCGTGGCGGCAATGCCGGTGTGCGACTCCAGGTCGTCGCCGTTCACCTCCGGAATCACGAGGGGCACCGTGGGGTCCTGCCGGAAGGCGGAACTCTTGTCGATGAGCATCTTGCCGCGCTCGCGCAGCCAGGGCGCCCAGTGCCTGGCAATGTCGCTGGAGGCGGCGCAGAAGACCAGGTCCACGTCCTCGAGCGCGGCCTCAGTCGTCTCTTCGACGACGATGTCCTGGCCGGCGTACTGGAGGATCTTGCCCGCGGAGCGGGCGCTCGCGAGGAGCCGCAACTTCTTCATCGGGAGCCTTCGCTCGGCGGCCACCCGGAGGAACACGTCCCCCACGGCGCCGGTCGCCCCGATGACGGCTACGGTCGGCTCCACGCTGGTTCTCCTCGGACGATCAGAACGCCTCGGACGGTCCGAGGTGCCCCAGACGCTGATGCCGCCCGGGCGGGCGGCGCATACCCAGTGTACGTGAGGCGTCCGGGACGGGCTAATCGACCGAGGTACCGAGGCTGCTCCTCCCACCCTCACCCCGCCGCCGCGAAGCCGGCGCGGCGTCTCGGCTCGTTCGAGGGGGCGGCCTGGAGGACTTCGTCGACCAGGCCGTAGGCCTTTGCCTCTTCGGCGTCCATGAAGCGATCGCGGTCGAAGTCGCGGGCGATCTCGTCGATGGGGCGGCCGGTGCGATCGGCGAGGAGGCGGCGCATGCGCTCGTTGAGGCGGATCAACTCGTTCGCCTGGATCTCCACGTCGCGCGTCTGGCCCTGGGCCCCGCCGAGGGCCTGGTGCATGTGGATGGTCGCACTCGGCAGTGTGAAGCGCTTGCCTGCGGCGCCCGCCGCAAGGACCGCCGTCCCCATGCTCGCGCTGAAGCCGACCGCGATGGTGGAGACGTCCGCGCGGATCAACTCCATCGTGTCGATGATGGCCAGGCCGGCGTAGATCTCGCCGCCGGGCGAGTTCACGTAGAGCGAGATGTCACGCTCGGAGTCCTCGCGCTCCAGCCACAGCAACTGCGCGACGATGGAGTTCGCCACGTTCGAGTCGATCGCCGTGCCGAGGTAGACCACGCGCTCCTTCAGCAGCAGCGAGTAGATGTCGTACGAACGCTCGCCCCGAGGGCCAGCGTCCACCACCATCGGAACCACGGCGCTGGGCGGCCGGGAGAGTCCGGTGCGAGGGGCATTGAGGTCGTGCGTCATGGCGTCCTCCGTCCTTATGCATTCGTTGCTACTTATATAATCACGCGCGGATGGATTGCGCTAGACTGCATCCGTGACCACGAATGCGACAGCCGCCACGGGGGACGCCCTCTTCGCCTTCGCCGACCCGAGCCGGCGCGCGATCCTCGACCGCCTCGCGGAGGGCGAACGCGCGGTGGGGGAGTTGGTGGCCGCGCTGGGGCTGTCGCAGCCGGCGGTGTCCCAGCACCTGCGCGTGCTGCTGGATGCCGGCCTGGTGTCCGTGCGTCGCGAGGGCCGGCGGCGCATCTACCGCGCTCGGCCGGACGGCCTGGAGGAAGTCCGTCGCGAGGTGGACCGCTACTGGCGTGCCGCCATGGCGCAGATGAAGCGCGACCTGGAGCACCGGCAGCCCCCTGGCAGGGGCGAAGATGGAGACTTGAAGCGGAGGAGCAGGCGATGAACGACCGCGAACAGGCCGGGGAACAGGTGCGGGTGGACGATTACATCGAGGCGCCCCCGGCCGAGGTCTTCGACTACGTGACCGACCCGGCCCGCCGCCCCTTCGGCCGCGACGACTTCCTCACCCTGGGCGAGGAGGTGGCCCGCGAGGCGCCCTCGCGCGTGGCGTGGGAGGTGACCGTGGCGGACGGCGTCCGCGATCGGGCCGGCACCGTGGAGGTCCTGGTCCGTCCGGAGGGCACCGGCACCCGCGTCCGCGTGGTCCACAGCCTCACTGCGAGGGCAGCCCTCGGACGGTCGCTCCCGCTCGCGGCGTAGGCGCCTGCGGTCGGGCCAGGGCGCGCTTGAGAGCAGCGTCCTCCGACTGTCTTACGTCAGTCCCACCAGCGCGTCGAGGCCGACCACGAGGTGGTCGCGGCGCATCACCTCGCGGATGGCGAGCATGACGCCGGGCATGAAGGAGTCGCGGCCGGTGGAGTCGTGGCGGAGCGTCAGGGTCTGGCCCACGCCGCCGAAGATCACCTCCTGCGAGGCCACGAAGCCGGGGAGGCGCACGGAGTGGATGGGGACGCCGCCGGACTGGGCGCCGCGGGCGTGCTCCAGGTGCTCCAACTCTGGCTCGTTGGCATCGAAGTCCTCACCGCGCGCCTCGCGCATGAGGCGGGCGGTGGTGAGGGCGGTGCCGCTGGGGCTGTCCACCTTGCGGTCGTGGTGCAGTTCGATGATCTCGGCGCGGTCGAAGAAGCGCGAGGCGATCGTCGCCATGTACATCTGCAGCACCGCGCCGATGGCGAAGTTCGCCGCGTACACGCCGCCGATGCCGCTCGACGCGCAGTCGCGTCGCCACGCCTCGATGGCTTCCGCGGGCACGCCGGACGTGCCGACCACCAGGCGGACACCGTGCTCGCGGGCCGCCTCGATCAGGGTGGGGGTGAAGGCGGCGTTGGTGAAGTCCACCACCACGTCCGGCTGAGTGACCTCGAACAACTCGCTCGGCGACGCGTGCACGCCCAGGACGGTGCCGGAGGTGAGGCGGCGCTCCGGGTCGGCGGTGGGCTGAGGTTCCAGCACCCCCACGGCCTGCATGTCGTCCTGTGCCTCCACGGTGTTGAGCACCATGGTCCCCATCTGGCCGGAGCCACTGACTGCCACCCGGATCATTCGTCGCCCCCGTACCGCATCCGTTCCTGCATGAGTGCGTAGTAGAGGGTACGCGTCTCGTTCATGACGTCATCCGGATCGCTCCCGGCCGGACGATGGGCCAACCCTCGAGCGGCGGCCTCCAGGGCCTTCATGCGTTCGGCCGCCTGGTCCCACGTCCCGGCGGCGCGAAGGTAGGCCTTCATCGCCTTCAGCGCGGCGTGCAGCGCGTGCGTGAAGTCGTAGTCCTCGCTCAGCACGTCCACCACCGGCCGCCCGTCCGAGGCCACCCCGACGCGGTCGAGGCGGACGTCCGTCACCACCTCGAACTCCCGGGGCAACTCGGCGATGCGGCGCGCGATCTCCTCCGCGCTGCCGTAGGAGAGGTCGACCGAGTGGAAGACGGACTCGCCCAGGAGCCAGTGGCGGCCGGAGGGCGGTGCTGCGGAGGAGAAGCGGCCGTGCCAGCGCATCGGCATGGCGTGACGGAGCACGGCGGCGGCCTGCCACGGGCCGTCCTCACCCTCCACGGCGCAGAGCGCGTCCACGTCCGACCACCCGTCGTGACGGTCCTCCGCGACGGACCCGAACAGCACCACGCGCGACACGGCCGGGCACGCCGCCAGGGCATCGACGAGGTCGAGCGCGATGCGTGGGGGCGTGGTCACGTAGGGAAAGAGGAGCGCCTCGACGGGCTGGTCCATGGTCATGCCCAGGGAGTCTAACGATTTCGAGGTCAACGTTCGGGCTATCACGGCAGTACTATCGCCGGGACGCTCGCCGTCACCGACTCGCTGGCCGCCGCGCAGACCGAGGCGGAGCGCCGCCGACATCGCACCCGGTAACGATGCTGTGCGGGGTAACGATGCTGTGTCGGTAACGATGCTGTGACGGCGCCCCCGCGACAGTCCCGTCCTACCGAGGGGGCGACGACATGACGAACACTGCTATTCGAGTGGGACAGACGCACACCAGCCGGATGCTGATCGGATGCTGCCCGACCTGTGGACTACAGCACCCGCAACTGAGTAGCAGGGAGGCGTGTCTGGCGTTTCGTGCTGCGGTCGGTGAGGGCGCGGAGTTGATCGCATAGCGCGTTCTGAAAGAGGCAGTGGAAAGCCAGTCGCCGCGGACACCCGTCATCTCTCGTGGGGGCCAGGCCAGACGCTCGCCTTAGGCGCAGCCTCACCCGCCACAGACTTGGTGCGATCACATGCAGATTCCCTCGCGTGCGAAGTCCCGCAGACGAGTTGTCCCGGGGAGCGCAGCGCCTGACAAGCGCATCCGCCTCTCCGTGCTGGGCAACTTTGACCTCCGCCGAGCAGACGCCAGCACCTTGCTTCCGGCGCTGACGCCAGAGGCGCAACACCTGTTGGCGCTGCTCGCGATCCGCAACCGCCTGGTCTCCCGCGCCTCGATCGCCGGCACGCTCTGGCCTGAAGCCTCGGACCGGCATGCCCACGCCAGTCTCCGCTCCGCGTTGTCACGCCTGACGCAACTGGCGCAGGACGCGGTGGTGATCACCGACACGGACCTTGCGCTTTCACCGTCCGTGGCGGTCGACCTCCACGAGGCTCAGCGCCTGGCTCGTGCGCTCCTGGAGCCGTCTTCCGCTGCTCCGCCACTGGACGGATCTCGCGCCGATGCGGTGGGCATTCCGTCACTGGACTGCCTTCCCGACTGGTACGACGACTGGTTGCTCGTGGAAGCGGAGGAGTGGCGACAGTTGCGGCTACACGCCCTGAGCGCGCTTGCGGATCGGCTCTGCGCGGCAGGCCAGTTCGGCGACGCCATCGCGGCGGCGCTCGCGGGGGTGCGGGCGGATCCACTCCGCGAGTCCGCCTGGGCCACCGTGATTCGGATCCACCTGGCCGAAGGCAACCAGTCCGAAGCGCTCCGCAGTTTCGAGCAGTATCGGACCCTGCTGGACCAGGAACTTGGCATCGAACCGACGCCGGCACTGCGTGGCCTCCTTCTGAGCATTCGGCGGCCCGTAACACCCGAGTGACGGCGGTGGTCGCACCCTGAACCCATGGCCACCGAACGCACCGCCGTCCTGATACTCCGTGCCTGGACCGAAGCGCGCCCGACCGGAAGGTTGCGCGTGAGCCTCCGCCACACCTCCACCGCTGGTGCTGGTATCTGGCGCACCGCCCATCTCGCCGATGCACAGGCCACCGAACACTTCGTCAGTGCCTGGCTCCACGAGATCGAGACGGGAACGACGGGATCGCACCGCCCCCCGACATCGGACAGCGGTGAAGCAGCAAGCAATGGCGCAGGTTCCGACTGATTCCGGGGCAAGGGTGATCGCCGGCGAACCCCCGGCGAGCCTGAGCGTCGAGGGCGGGGACCGGAGCCCGCCCTGGGAAGGATCAGGCCCCTGTGACGCAGTTGTGACGGGGTGCGGGGGAGGGTGCGCTCCGATGAGACCGCTTCAACGGTCGCACTCACATCACTCGCCCGTCCGAGGCGCAGGAGCGCGTTCATGCTTGAACCGGAAACGCTCGTACGCATCGTGCTCGGCACGTTCCTGGTCGCGAACGCTGGGATCTTCTTCCTGGCCCCTGAGAGCCGAACATCGAGGCCGCCGCGACGTGTTGCCTGGACGTCCGTGAAGGTCTCTGCGGAGGACGCGGCTCGACCTCCGCGAGTCGACGATGCCGTCATTCCTCGACACCGGGGGGTTGCGCCGGAATCCCAGCGCGGAGGGCTCAGCAGACCGCGCGGGGACCAGGGCGGCCACCGGCCGCGGCTCTAACCGCGCTATCCCTCGCGTTCCTCGCGGCCGTCGGCTTCGTCCACGATCAGGCGGGCGGAGCGGTTGCGCGTCAGGTAGGACCAGGCCCACTGGGTCACCACCAGCAAGCGGTTCTCCATCTCCACCAGTTGCAGCAGGTGGATGAACAGCCAGCCCAACCAGCCCAGAAAGCCGGTGACGCGGATGCGGCCCCGCTGGAAGACGGCGAAGCCTCGGCCCACGGTGGCCATGGAGCCCTGATCCTTGAATCGGAAGGGCGCGGCTTGGCGGCCGGACAGGCGCGCAAGGATGGCCGCGGCCGCGTACTCGCCGCCCTGCATCGCCACCGGCGCGAGGCCGGGCAGCGGTCTGCCGTCCGTGCCGGGCGCCGCCGCCATGTCGCCGATGACGGACACCTCTGGGTGGCCGGGCAACGTCAGGTCCGTGCCCACCGGCACGCGGCCACCGCGGTCCACCTCCACCCCGGCCGCCGCCGCCACGCGGGCGGCCAGGGGCACCGCACGCACGCCGGCGGCCCAGATCACCGTGCGAGCGTCAATGCGCTCCTCCACGGCCTCGGGCTCACCGGGGGCGGTGGCGGTGCGGACGGTGATGCCCTCGGCGTCCACGGCCGTGACGAGGGTGCTGGTGCGGACGGTCACGCCCTGGCGCTCGAGTTCGCGCTGCGCCTTCGCCGCCAGCCCCGAGGGGTAGACGGGCAGCACTTGCGACGCACCCTCCACCAGCACGATGCGCGTCTGCGTGGTGTCGATGCTGCGGAAGTCCTGGCGCAACGTGTCTCGCGCCAGTTCCGCGATGGCGCCCGCCATCTCCACCCCCGTGGGCCCCGCGCCGATGATCACGAACGTGAGCCAGCGGCGGAGCGCCACTCCCTGCGGCGCACCCCTCGCGCCCAGCAGTTCGGCGTGCTCGAACGCCCGCAGGATGCGGGCGCGGATGGCGGTGGCGTCCGCGACCGACTTCAGGCCGGGCGCGTGCTGCTCCCAGTCGTCGTTGCCGAACCACTGGTTCGTCGCGCCGGCGGCGACCACCAGGTGGTCGTAGCCCAGCCGCCGGTGGTCCAGCACCACCTCCCGCGCCTCCAGGTCCACGTCGCGCACCTCCGCGAGGAGGACGCGCACGTTCTCATGCTTGCGCAGGATGCGACGCAGCGGCACGGCGATATTCGCCGGCGACAGCCCGCCCGTGGCGACCTGGTAGAGCAGCGGCTGGAACAGGTGGTGATTGCGCCGGTCCACCAGCGTCACATCCACGGGCGCGCCTCGCAGCGCCCGCGCCACGGCCAGTCCCCCGAACCCGCCCCCCACGATCACCACGTGCGGGCGCGGTGGCGTCAAGGGCTGCGGTGGTGTGGTGGCCATGCCTCGATCGTACGGCCCGGCAGAAGGGACGGGGCTGAGGGTCGTGTGCAGTCGGGACGCGGGGTGCGGGGCGCCTCGAAACTGTCGAGGGCAGTGGGGCGCCGGTCAGCGGCCCTTGAACTCGGGCGGGCGCTTTTCCGCGAAGGCGCGGGGGCCTTCCTTCGCGTCCTCCGTCTGGCCGATTGCCCAGCGCAGGGCGCCGCCGAAGCGCAGCGCCTGGGGCAACGTCATGTCCATGCCCTGGTAGATCACGTCACGGAGGGACTTCACCGCCAGCGGGGCGTTCGAGGCGATCTTGAGGGCCACCCGTTCCACCTCCGGCAGGAGTCCCTCGGGCTGGACCACGCGGTTCACGAGGCCGTACTCGCGTGCGTGGGTGGCGTCGATGCGTTCCCCGGTGAAGAGCATCTCCAGCGCCTGGCCGAAGCCGATGACGCGAGGGAGGCGGATGGGGGCGCCGGCGCCCGGGAAGAATCCGAGCGTAATCTCCGGCAGGCCGAACGACGCCTGCGTGGAGGCGATGCGGAAGTCACACGTGAGCGCCAGTTCAAGGCCGGCGCCCAGGCAGTACCCGTTGACGGCGGCGATCATCGGCTTGTCCGTGTCGAACGAGAAATAGGAGGGGGGCGGAGCGGCGGGGAAGGCTGTGGGGCCTCGCCCCTCGTCCTGGTTGCGGACGCGGTCCTTCAGGTCAGCGCCGGCGCAGAACGCCCGGCCCGCGCCGGTGATGACGCCCACACGGATCGCGTCGTCGTCTCGCACGCGCTCCAGCGCCGCCATCAGGGCCGCCGTCAGGTCGCCGTTGAGGGCGTTGAGGGCGTCTGGGCGGTTGAGCGTGATCCACGCCACGCCCTGCCGCACGTCCAGCAGCAGCGGCTCGCCCTCAGCCTGGCTCGTGCTGTCCGCGTTCGCCGGTTGCTCCGCCATTGCTACCTCCCAATCACCCGCTGGACAGGCACTCTAGCAAGCAACGCGTACGGTCGCGGAGGCGCATTCACAGCCCGTCGCATGTATTTGCGAGACGCCTCGACCATCCGGAGGGTGTAGATCGCCGGTGGGCTAGCGGGGACGCAGCCGGTCGCTCGCGGGCGTTCGACACCCCTCAGGTGCGGCGGTAGCATAAATAAAACCAGGGACTCCCCCGAACCCAGGCGAACGACTTCATGGCCTCCTACATCTTTGTGACGGGTGGCGTTGTCTCTTCCGTGGGGAAGGGCATCGTCACCGCCTCGCTGGGCCGCATCCTCAAGGCCCGCGGGCTCACCGTCTCCATCCTCAAACTCGACCCGTACATCAACGTGGACCCCGGCACCATGTCGCCGTACCAGCACGGCGAGGTCTTTGTCACGGACGACGGCGCCGAGACGGACCTGGATCTGGGCCACTACGAGCGCTTCATCGACGCCGACCTGACGAGGAAGAACTCCTCTTCCTCCGGCCAGATCTACGAGGAAGTGATCCGCAAGGAGCGCCGCGGCGACTACCTGGGCGGCACCATCCAGGCCATCCCCCACGTCACGAACGAGATCAAGCGCCGCATCCGTGCCGCCGGTACGCAGTTGAAGGCGGACGTGGTCATCGTGGAGGTCGGCGGCACCGTCGGCGACATCGAGGGGCAGGTGTTCCTGGAGGCGATCTCCCAGATGCGTTATGCGCAGCCGGCGGACACGCTCTCCATCCATGTGACGCTGCTGCCCTACATCGGCTCCACGCACGAGTTGAAGACCAAGCCTACGCAGCACTCCGTGCGCGAACTGCGCTCCTTCGGCATCCAGCCGGACGTGATCATCGCGCGCTCCGACATCCCGGTGCCGGAGGCCCTGCGCGAGAAGATCGCCGCGTTCTGCTCCGTGCAGCGCGAAGCGGTCATCCCCCTGCAGACGGCGAACTCGATCTACGAGGTGCCCCTGATCCTGGAGGCCTCCGGCCTGGGCGAGATCGCGGGCCGCAAGTTCCACCTGCCAGAGGGCGTGAAGCCCGACCTGGAGGAGTGGGCGCGTTTCGTCGAGCGTCTGTCTGCGCCTCGGAAGCGCGCGCGCATCGCGCTGGTCGGGAAATACGTGGAACTGCACGACGCGTACCTCTCGATCAAGGAGGCGCTGGTGCACGCCGGCGTCCACAACGACGCCGCGCTGGACTTCCACTGGGTGCACGCCGAGCACATCGAGGAAGATGACGCCGCGAACCAGATCGGCGAGGTGGATGGCATCCTGCTCTGCCCCGGCTTCGGCGACCGCGGGCTGGAGGGCAAGATCGCCGCAGTACGCTACGCGCGCGAGCAGCGCATCCCGTACCTGGGCGACTGCCTGGGCATGCAGATGCTGGTGGTGGAGTACGCGCGCAACGTGGTGAAGATGCCGGAGGCGAACACCACGGAGGCGGACCCGAAGACGCCGTTCCCCGTGATCTCCCTGCTCTCCGAGCAACAGGACGTGGTGGACCTGGGAGGCACGCTACGCCTGGGCGGGTACGACTGCCGCCTGGTGCCGGGCACCCGGGCGCACGCCGCGTACGGCTCGGACGTCGCGCGGGAACGCCACCGCCACCGCTACGAGGTGAACAACGCGCTCCTCCCGCAACTGGAGCAGGCGGGCCTCGTGGTGGCCGGGCGTGACTCGGAGACCGGGCTGGTGGAGATCGTGGAGGTGCCGGACCACCCGTTCATGGTGGGTGCGCAGTTCCACCCGGAGTTCACCAGCCGGCCGAACCGCCCGAACCCGCTCTTCCGGGACTTCGTCCGCGCCGCCGTGGTCCACGCCACCGCCCGCACCGAGGCGACCCCTCCGGCCGAGGCCGGCTCGAACAGCAACACGGACACGGGCGACGGCCGCGAGCAGGGGCAGCGCAGCGTCGCCTAGCGATCCTGGATCGCGTAACACGACACATCACGCGCCTATGTGCGCGGCAACCGGACTGGCGGACGCATGACCACCTGGCGGTTCATCCACCTGATCGCGCTCTTCTACCTCATGGCCGGGGTGGGCAACACCGTGGTGCCCGTCTGGAAAGCCTGGCTGGCGGAGACGCTGGAGGAGAAGGTGCTGCACCTGCAGGACGCCCAGCGCAACGAGACGTTCTTCCTGCTCCCGGGCATGATCGCCACGCTCTTCTCCGGCTACGCGTGGGCGGCGTCCGAGGACTACAACGTGATCACCACGGGGTGGCTGGTGGCGCTGCAACTGCTGACGCTGGTGGACCTCTTCATCTTCATTCCGCTGCTGGGCGTGGGGCTGCGTCGCGTGCGCTTCCTGGCGCTGGCGGCGAAGAAGCATGGCGAGGTCACGGACGAACTCCGGGACGCGCTGGCTGACAACGTGCCCCTGGTGTTCGGTACGCTGATCGTGCTGACCATCCCGATCATGGTCTGGCTCCCGGTCTATAAGCCGTTCTAGGCCAGCCCGTGGGCCAGGGACGGCCGACCGCCCCGAAGACTGCAATTGACCACTGGCTGAAACACTGGAGCCGCAGAATGCGCATCTTCCTGGACACCGCCAGCATCGACGACATCAGGCGCGGCGCCTCCCTCGGCGTGGTGGACGGCGTCACCACCAACCCCTCGCTCGTGGCGAAGGAGGGCGTCCAGTACCGCGACCGCGTGCTGGAGATCTGCCAGGTGGTGGACGGCCCCATCTCCGCCGAGTGCATCTCCACGGAGTACGACGCCCTGGTGGAGGAGGCGCGCCGCGTGGCCGCCTGGCACGAGAACGTGGTGGTCAAGATCCCCATGGGCGAGGTGGGCCTGCGCGCCATCAAGACCGTGAGCGCGGAGGGCATCCGCGTGAACACCACCCTGGTCTTCTCCGCCAACCAGGCGCTGCTGGCCGCCAAGGCCGGCGCCGCCTACGTCTCCCCCTTCATCGGCCGCCTGAACGACGCTGGACACGACGGCATGGAGGTGATCCGGGAGATCGTGGCGGTCTTCGACACGTTCAACCTGCCCACCCAGGTGCTGGCCGCCAGCATCCGTAACCCGCGCGACGTGACGGACGCCGCGCTGGCCGGGGCCCACGTGGCCACCATCCCGCCGGCCATCCTCCACCAGATGGTCCAGCACCCCCTGACCGACAAGGGCATCGAAATCTTCCTGCGGGACGCGCAGAAGTACACGCCGGTCTAGGGGTTGGTCGGGAGCCTCAGGGGCTGATGGTTCCTGCCTCCTCGGCCGCTCGCGGAACATGACGCGGCATTGTACTTGTAGAACACGCCGGGGTTCGACTACCATGGACACTAGCCCACAGGTCGGTGGGCACCCCCAACGGTTCCAGTGCACGCTCCCCGATTGCACGGGCCAGTCGCACGGGACCCCCGTAAAACAGATCAGGCTTGCTCATGACTACATCGTCGCGCGGACGCGATCTCGCGTCTTCGGATGTTCCCGGACGAACTCGTCGTCGTTCCCGGCGGAGCGGCAGCCCCGCGGGCGGCGGCGGAGGCAGTCGCGGTCGCGCCCCACAGGCTGACCCGTCGCTGGAGCCGATGCCGGAGATCGATCCCGATGTCCCGGTACTCAACATCGCAGACCTGGAACAGCGGTCACGCGATGAGTTGATCACCCTCGCGGAGACCGAGTTCGGCCTCGAGGCGATCGCCGGGGTGCCGAAGCCAGAACTGATCTTCCGCATCCTGGAGGGCCAGGCGGAACGCCGCGGCACCATCTTCTCCGGTGGTGTCCTCACCATCGTGGACGACGGCTTCGGCTTCCTCCGCGGGGAGCGCCTGCTCCCGGGCCCCAACGACGTCTACGTCTCCCAGTCCCAGATCCGGCGCTTTGGCCTGCGTTCCGGGGACTACGTCACCGGCCAGGTGCGCCAGCCCAAGTCGTCTGAGAAGTACTACGGCCTGCTCCGGGTGGACGCCATCAACGGCATGGACCCGGAGGACGCCAAGCGGCGCCCGGACTTCGACTCGCTCACGCCCATCTTCCCCAACAAGATGCTGCGCCTGGAGACAGACCAGCACGAACTCTCCCAGCGCGTGGTGGACCTCTTTGCCCCCATTGGCCGGGGTCAGCGCGGGCTGATCGTCTCGCCGCCCAAGGCCGGCAAGACCATGCTGCTGAAGTCCATTGCCCACGGCATCACCGGCAACTGGTCGGACATCCACCTCATGGTGCTGCTGATCGGTGAGCGCCCGGAGGAAGTGACGGACATGCGCCGCTCGGTGCGCGGCGAGGTGATCGCCTCCACGTTCGACGAGCCGGTGGAAGACCACACGCGCGTCACGGAAGTGGCCATCGAGCGCGCGAAGCGCCTGGTGGAGGGCGGCGTGGACGTGGTGATCCTGATGGACTCCATCACCCGCCTGGCCCGCGCCTACAACACCGCCATGCCCACCTCTGGACGCACGCTGTCCGGCGGTATGGACCCCATTGCCCTCTACCCGCCCAAGCGCTTCTTCGGCGCCGCCCGCAACACGGAAGAGGGCGGCAGCCTCACCATCATCGCCACCTGCCTCGTGGAGACGGGTTCGCGGATGGACGAGGTGATCTTCGAGGAGTTCAAGGGCACCGGGAACATGGAACTGCGCCTCTCCCGCCGGCTGGCGGAAAAGCGCGTCTACCCGGCCATCGACGTGCTGGGCTCGTCCACCCGCCGGGAGGACCTGCTCTTCGGCGAGGACGAACTGCGCCAGATCTGGCTGCTCCGCCGCATGGCCTCCATGCTGGAGGAAGACAGCGGCGACGCGACCGACCGCATCCTGGAGCGCATGTCCAAGACCAAGTCGAACGCGGAGTTCCTCGCGACCCTCAAGACAGACGTCATCTAGACCGAAGATCGCCGGAGGAGCGCGCTCGGAGCCCCGAGCGCGCTTCGCCATGCCGCCGCACGTGCGTGCGAAAAAACAGGGCTACGGGATTGTTTGTGCGAGGGCGCACAAGGTAGCCTTTCCGCTGGTGGTTGGCGCGCCGGGCGGGTGCGTCACAAAGGCATACAGCCACCAACGCCCTGTCTTGCAGCGCCGGGCCATGCTCGGGCCGTTGGAGGCAGGTTCTGTGCGACGGGCGACGCCGGGCCGGCCAGGCCATGCGTGCGCGCCGCGAGGGGAGCCGCACGATCCACGGGACGCTCACGCCCAAACGGCCACCGCGCCGCAGCCGCCGGCTGCTCCGCGCACGCGTGCACGGGAATCATCCTCCCGGCCGCCTGCGGCCCTCTGTGCTTCCGGGGCTACACTTCTCCATCGTCGGGGCGCTGCTGGGGCTGATCCTGATGGTGGGGGCGTTCCCGGTGCAGGTGTCCGACCTGCCTTCCCAGCCCGCCCTGAGCGCCAGCCGGGTGAGCCTCCCCGGCCTGGCAGCCGCAGTCCCCACCGCCAGCACCCAGTCCCTGGCCGTCAACCCCGTCCCCCTCACCCTGATGGCTGTCGGCGGCCCCACCGATATTGTCACTGACGGCACCGACCGCACCGAGGAGACGCTGAGCGCCCTGGAGGGCGAGCAGGCGTCGTCCTCCGCCCCCGCCTCCCTGGACGGCAACGAGACGAACGAGAAGATCCCGATCTTCTTCGAGTACGAGGTGAGCCCCGGCGACACGCTGGGCCAGATCGCTGACCGCTTCGGCGTGCGGGTGGACCACATCGTCTGGAACAACAGCGACGTGCAGAACGCCAACGACATCGCCCCCGGCCAGCGGCTGCAGATCCCCAGCGTCCCGGGCATCATCCACTCCGTGCGCGTGGACGAGACGGTCACGGAGATCGCTGACCGCTACGACGCAGACTGGCGCGAGATCGTGGAGTTCCGGGCCAACGGCCTGGACAACGACCCGAACAACATCCTGCCCAGCACCCTGATCCTGGTGCCGGGCGGCCGCCGCGTGCCGCTGGAGGTCGCCTTGCCCGACCGGCCGGGCACGGGCTCCGTGGAACCGGGCGCCGGTGGATGGGCATGGCCTGTGGCCGGCGCGCTCACCTCGCCGTACGGCCCGGCCCACCCGCTGGGCATCGACATCGCGGCGCCGGTGGGGTCCACGATCTACGCGGCCACCAGCGGCACGGTCACCTTCGTGGGCGGCAACCCGTGCTGTTCATACGGCTATCACGTGATCATTGACCACGGGAACGGCTACGAGACGCTGTACGCCCACCTCTCCGACTTCGCGGTGGGTGGAGGCCAGTACGTCAACGCCGGCGAGGCGATCGGCTGGATCGGCATGACCGGCCGCACCACCGGCCCCCACGTCCACTTCGAGGTGCGCCGCAACGGCGTCTACCAGAACCCGCTGATCTACCTGCCGTAACCCGCGGCCCTGCCACATCCGCGAAACGCACGAACGGACGAGGCGCCCCCATGGGGCGCCTCGTGGCCTGGACCTGTGCCTGTCCTGTGCTTACCCGGGGAGCGCGGAGGCGGCTAGCGGGCCTCCAGCAGGACGATGCGCTTCACATCGTCCCCAACGTCTCGCTTTGTGACGGTGAAGCGGGAGACGGGCTCCTCCGGCGGCGTGCCGGCCATGGCGGAGACGAAGGCCTTCAGCGCGGTCTCGTCCGCCGGGTCGTAGCCCACGGGAATCACGATGGAGGGCTCCAGGGCACGGATCGCCTTCGCGGTGTCAGCGCCGTTCAGGGTGTCTGGCATGGCGATGGGCACGATCACGATGTCCGCGTGGGACAGGACGTCCAGCGCCGCCGCAGAGGGCGGCACGCCCATCCCGCCCAGGTGCGCCACCCGCACGTCCTCCGCCTCGTAGAGCCAGAGCGTGCTACCCAGGGCCTTGGGATCTGCGTCCGGGTCCTCGGCGCCCCTGAGCGAACAGCGCACGCCCTCCACGATGACGCCTCGGATCTCGTACTCGCCGGGGCCGGTGAGAACCATGGGGTCGCCATCTGCGGGCGCCACCTGGGCCACGCCGTTGCGGTGGCGGTCGTCATGGCTGACGGTGATGATGTGCGCGTCCGGGCGGCCCATGGTGCCAGCCACGGACTTGTCGTACGGGTCCATCACCACCGCCGCGTTGCGGGTGCGCATGCGGGTCGCGGCAAAGCCCAACCACGTCAGGTCCATCAGTCCTCCAGAGGCGCCAGGGAGACCCCGATCTTATCGAGGGCGCCCGTCAGGGGGTAGGTCGGTCCGGCGATGCGCTCCCGCCACGCGAGGCGCGTCCATTCGGAACCGGTCGAAGGGCGGAGGGGCCGGGACGGCGCAGCACTCCCTCGCGCTCCGCGGCCCAAGGCGGCGTCACGGGACGTCCGTCTCTCGGCCGGGGATCGGCAGCACCGGGGCCGCCGATGCCTCCGCCACGGGCCGCATCGCGTCTGGGTGGCAGATAGCGAGGGTGGCGTTGTGGGCCCAGCCGGTGGCGTTCACCATGGCCACGCGCAGGGTATCCGCGCGCACGCCCTTGAAGTTGCCGTCCAGGTCGATCTCCGCGTCCTCGGTCTCCACGTTGCGCGTCCACGGGATCGCCTGTCGGTGCATGCCTTCCAGGACGACCGCGAGCGCGAGGGGCCCCGAGGCGCCCAGCAGGTGGCCGGTGTGCGACTTCAGGGCGGGCGTGTACATGTGGTGGCGCGTGGACGCGCCGAAGATGCGCTTCACCCCGCGCGCCTCCTCGCGGTCGCCCTCTGGCGTACCGGCGGCGTGGAGGGCGATCAGGTCCACCTCGCTCTGGATGCGCCCGCTCAGGATGAGGGCGCGCTGCAGGGCAGCGCCGATCTGCACGGCGTCAAAGCCTGGCTCGCCGTCCGCGCCGGGCGAGAAGGTCATCGCCTCGCCCTCGACCTCCGCGAGGATGCGTGCGCCGCGCGCGGTGGCCACCTCCAGCGCCTCCAGCGTTACCACGGCCGCGCCTTCCGCCAGCACGAAGCCGTCGCGCCCGGCGTCCAGCGGACGCGAGGCGCCAGCGGGATCCTGGTTGCGGACGGAGAGGGCGCCCGTACCCTCGAACGCGGCGAGGCTGAGCGGGGTGATGGGCGCCTCGGCGCCTCCGGCGATGCCCACCAGCGCGTCGCCACGACGGATCATGGCGGCCGCCTCGATGATGGCGGCCAGGCCTCCGGCGGAGCGGTTCTCGATCTGCATCGTGGGCCCGGTGACGCCCAGGAGGGCGGCCACGCGGTCAGCGGGGGCATGGGGACGGGCGTGCCGGGCGAGGATGCGGCGCGCCGCCTCCGGGTCCGTCTCTAGCAGGCGCGCGCCCTCCAGCAGGACGTCCTCCTCCGGACGTTCGGAGGCCATGACGGTGGCCACCCAGGCCTTGTTCTGGTCGTTGAAGGAGAGGCCCGCACCCTGCACGGCGCTGAGGGCAGCACTCACCGCGAAGCGTGCGCGCCGGTCCAGGCGGTCCCAGTACGGCTGCTTGAAGCGCGGGTCCAGCGCGTCCGCGGCCGGCACCTCGCCCGCGATGCGCGTGCGGTAGGAGGCGGTGTCGAAGCGGGTGATGGGGCCCACGCCGGAGCGGCCCTGCGCCATGGCCTCCCACACGTCGCCAGTGGTGCGGCCCAGCGCGGACACCACGCCCACGCCAGTGATCACAACGCGGCGACGAGGCGCGTCCTCGCTCGCACTCGGGCTTGCGCCTTGGCCTGGGCTCGTGTCCGAGGTCATGCGGGGCGGATCAGGTGCGCGCAATGCTGGCGTCAGCGGTGGCGGCCTCCGGATGGCGCACGCCGCCCCACTCCAGCGTCATGGCGCCCCAGGAGAGGCCGCCGCCGAAGGCGGCAAGCAGCACACGGTCGCCCGCCTTCAGGCGCCCCTCCGCCACCGCCTCCGCGAGGGCGATGGGGATCGAGGCGCTGGAGGTGTTCCCGTACTTGTGCAGGTTGAGGAAGACCTTCTCCATGGGCAGGCCCAGGCGGTCCGCCAGCGCGGTGATGATGCGCCGGTTCGCCTGGTGCGGCACCACCAGGTCAATGTCCTCCACGCTATAGCCGGCCTGCGCCACGACCTCTGCGGAGGCCTCCGCCATGGCGACCACGGCGTGCTTGAAGACGGCCGCGCCGTTCATGACCACCTTTGCCTCGCGGGCGGCGGCGTCACCGGGGGTGGCTGGGCCGTTCGCGTAGAGGAGCCCCGCCTGGCTGCCGTCCGAGCGCAGGAGCAACGCGTCCACGGAACCTCGTTCACCCTCTGGGGTGGCTTCCACGATCACGGCGCCCGCGCCGTCACCAAAGAGGACGCAGGTGCCGCGGTCCGTCCAGTCCAGGATGCGCGAGTAGACCTCCGAGCCCACCACCATGACGCGGGTTGACTGGCCGCTGGCGATGAACTGGGTGGCCACGGAGAGCGCGGACATGAAGCCGTTGCAGGCGGCGTTCACATCGAACGCGGCCGCGCCGGGGGCGCCGATCTCGTGCTGGATGAGGGTGGCAGCGGCCGGGAAGGAGTGGTCCGCCGTACAGGTGCCGCAGACCACCAGGTCAATGTCCTGGCCGGTCAGCCCGGCCGAGGCGAGCGCGCGCCGCGCCGCCTCCGCGCCCATGCTGCTGGTGCTCTCGTGATCCGCTGCAATGCGGCGTTCGCGGATGCCGGTGCGATCCGTGATCCACTCGTCCGAGGTGTCCACGATGGCCTCGAGGTCATCGTTCGTCATCACATGCTCGGGCACGTAGCGGCCCACGCCGACAATGCGCGCGCGTTTCGTCATGACCGACCCCTCTCAGACCGGGTGCGGGAGCCGCGTGCCGCCACATCCTCCACGTCCGCGAGCCGCCCCTGGAGTTCGCGCAACGTGCGGTGGTGCAGCGCCTTCACCGCACCTTCCGTACGGCCCATCATACGGCCGATCTCCGCGTTGGTTCGTCCGTCCACGTACTTCAATGCGATCACCTGCTGGCGGTCCGGCGGGAGCGCGGAGACCGCCTCGCGCACCAGGGCCAGGCGTTCGTTCTCCTCCAGGCTGGCCTCCGGCCCCGGCGTGTCCGCCGGCGTGGCCAGAGCCGCGTCCAGCGCCTCGATGGGTGGGCGGCGGCCGCGGTCTCGATACCAGTTCACCAGCAGGTTGTGGGCAATGCTCATCAGCCAGGACTGGAACTTGGCCCCGCCGCCGCGGAACTGGTGCAGGCGCGTCAGGGCGTTCAGGAACGTGCGGGACGTCAGTTCTTCCGCCTCCGCCGGGTCCGAGGTGCGCGAGAGCAGGTAGCGGTACACCCGGCCCACGTACGCCTCGTACAACTCGGAGAAGGCGGCGCGGTCGGTCAGCGCCTGGCGGGCGATCTGCTCGTCGCGCTCGTCCCGCTCGTCGGGGGCACGGCGCGCCGGGCGGGCGGGATCCACGCCCCTCGCCGGCTTCGGCCGGTGTGACTCAGAGGGTGACTCGGAGGCAGTGGGCTTGGTGGCGGGCGGGTCCGTGGGTGGCGGATCGGTGGGACGGGCGATGACGGGCCTCCGCGGTGTGCCGTTGAGTATAGATGTCGCCCGCGAGGCTGCCTGCCGCCGCCCGGGGCACCTCGCGGCCCTGCTTCGGACAGCCTACGAGGGCCGGCGGCGCTGGTCCGGCTCGCCCTTCAGGAAGCGCGGCTGGTACTCGGAGGCGCGGTGCTCCACCTGCGCCAGGTGCATCCGGTCATGCCGGTAGCACGAGCGCAGCCACTGGAGCACGGTCAGTTCGCCGAACATCGCGTTGGACGAAACGCGGTCGAAGTCCTGCGGCGCCAGTCCCTGGATGAACTCCACGGTCAGGGCGCGCTGCCGGTCCACCTCGGTGATGAGGTCCGCCACGGACACGTCGTGCGCGACGTCCATGCCGTAGCGCGCCGGGTCAGCGGGCGGCTGCGCGTCCACGTCCAGGTCCGGCCGCTCCTCGCGCACGGTTCGCTCGCACCACGACCGGTAGCGGGCGTCCATCTGCGCGAGGTGGACGAGTTGCTCCTTCACGGACCAGCCGTCCTCGCCGTCCTTGTCTGGCGGACGGTGCTCCGCCACCTCCACGGACATGGGCCGCACTGCGGTCAGCAGGGCGTCTCGCTCCTGGAGCATCTTCAGTTGGAGTTCGCGGATCTCATCTGGTGTGGCCATGCGTGGAGTGTACGCGCGGCCGTCGCGCTCGGGACGCTACGGCGAGGTCGAGGCGGCGTGCTTCTCGCGCTCTGAAGCCAGCGTCGCTCGCAACGCTTCCTTGGATGTGGGCGAGACCTCCGCCGGGCCCAGCGCGCCGCCCAGGCCGAAGCGTCGCAGTACTGCTTCCACCTCGGGCCGGGCGCCCGTGAGCAGGGTGCGTCCGCCTGCCCGCTCGCGCTGCTCCACGATGGCCTGCAGGGCCATGAGGCCGGACGAGTCCACGTGGTGGATGTCGCGCATGCGGATCACCAGCGGACGCGGGTCCTGCCTCGGCAGGCTGGCCTCCAGCGCCGCGGCGCTGTGGAAGGAGAGCACGCCCTGCGCGTTGTAGAACAGGACGTTCGGGTAGTCGCGCACCAGGGACTTCAATTCGGGCGAGTAGTCGTTCTCGCCCGCCTCGGCTTCGGCGCCGTCCAGGATGGACGCCACCACCGGGATGCGGTGCAGGCGCCGGAGCAGCAGCACGGTGGAGGTCAGCACGCCCAGGGCAATCGCGAAGGTCAGGTCCAGGAAGACCGTGACCAGCACCGTGCCGACCAGCGCCAGCAGGTCCTCGCGCGGGGCGGTGCGTATCAGGCGCACCAGTTCCGGCACGTCCGCAATGCGGTATGCCACCACCACCAGGATCGCCGCCAGCGCGGCCAGCGGGATGTCCCCCGCCACCGAGGCAAGCACCACGGTCAGCGCCAGCACCATACCTGCGTGCACCACGCCCGCGAGGCGCGAGGTGGCGCCGCTGCGGACACCCGCGGCCGTCCTCGCGATGGCGGCGGTGGCCGGGATGCCGCCGAACACCGGCGCCACCAGGTTGCCGACGCCCTGGCCCACCAGTTCGCGGTCCGCATCGTGGCGCACGCCGTCCGCCGCCATGCCGTCCGCCACCACGGCGGACAGCAACGACTCGACAGCCGCGAGGACGGCGATCGCCGCCGCCGCCGGCACCAGGTCCATGGCCAGGCCGAAGTCCAGGAAGTCGAACGAGGGCGTGGGGATCGAGGTGGGGAGCGCGCCGTAGCGGTTGGAGACCGTGGCCACCTTCAGGTCCAGCACGATCGCCGCAACCGTGGCGACCACCACCACCAGGAGCGCGCCCGGGATGCGTCGCGGACGGGCCTGGTAGACCAGCAGGAACACCACGCTGAGCAGGCCAATCACCGCCGAGGCCGGCTCGATGGTGCCCAGGTGGGCCACGGTGTCCATCACGCGCTCGTGGAAGTGCACCAGTTGCGCGTCCGTGTCGCTCAGCCCCAGCAGGTTGTTGACCTGCCCGAACGCGATCGACACGCCGATGCCGGCGGTGAAGCCCACGATCACCAGGTGCGGCATGAAACGGATCAGGCGGCCAAAGCGCAGCAGGCCCATCAGCACCAGGAAGATGCCCGCCAGGAAGGCGGCCACCGGTAGCGCCCTGACGCCGTGGCTGACCACCACCTGCAGGAGCAGCGGCACCAGCGCCGCGGTGGGCCCGGTGATGTTGAACCGGGAGCCGCCCAGGGCGGCGGCAGTGCCCCCCGCGAAGACAGCGGTATATAGCCCGGCGATCGGTGAGACGCCGACGGCGACAGCAAGAGCAATCGAGAGTGGAAACGCAATGACGCCGACGATCGCGCCAGCGATCACGTTGCGCAGCACCTCGTCACGGGGCATGGAGAACCGCGGCAAGGAGGATCGGAGTGCCAGGCCCCGAGCAAGCGGGACGAACAATGAATAGACCTACTTCAGTACTTGGGCCTCAACGCGTCACGAACGGATTTCGGAGCCGAGGAGCCTCAACGCTAATAACACTATAACATAATGCGGCGCACAACGCCAGTGGTGAGGCTCCCCCCCACGCCCGGAATCGCAACGGGCCGCCCCACCCGGGACGGCCCGTATTTCGTGCGGCGCCTGCGTGTTCGAGGGCGGAAGCCGCTACGGCTGCAGCACCACCGGGATGCTGTTCACCACCGGCGGGAAGCCCTCGCCATCGGAGGGGTCCGGCGCGTCCACTACCAGATGCCCCACCTGCGTCTCGCTCACCGAGTACTCCACTTCGAACTCGAACGCAGCCGGGCCGTCCACGCCGCCGCCCATGGTGAAGCCGTCGGCGAGCGTGTTGCCCTCGCGGTCCACCAGGCTCCACGTCACGTTCGACTCGAACGTCCGCGAGCAGCCCTCCACCGTGCTCCCCGAGGCGAACGCGTCTCCCGAGGCGATCCCCACGACGAAGACGAACGAGGACTCCACCGCGTCCGGGTGGAGGGCCGCGCAGGCGTCGCCGGCCACCTCGGTCGCTGCCGGCGTCTCGGTCACGCCAGCGGTGGGGGTCTCCGTCGGCGTGTTGGTGGCGTCGGGCGTCGTGGTCGCCTCGGCTGTGGAGGTGGCGGTGGTCGTCGGCTCGGCCGTGGGGTCGTCGCTGTCCGTACACGCGGCCCCGAACAGCGCGAGGGCTGCCACGGCGCCGAGCAGGCCGAACCGGCGCACGCCGGAGATGTGCAATCGCATGAGTACCTCAATCAAGGCACGCACCAGGGCGTGCTGCGTCGCTCGCTGAATCTCAGTGAGTCCAGATCAGTAAACGTCTCTGACGGTCGGGATGTTCCCGCCGCTGCGGCCCGAAGACCGCCTGCGTAATGCGCTGCTAGTGCGCGCCGCCCCCGGCCACCCCGTTGTCCGCGATCGCCTCGAGCCGTCCGAGGTACGCCTGCGGCAGTCCGAGGTCGCGCGCGCCGGAGAGAATCGTCTCCTTGTAGGCCGGGGAGGGCGCGAAGCCGTCAGGATCCGGAGCGACGACCTGGTACGTCCGGCACCGCACGCGGTCTCCCGCGGGCGTCTCCACCTCCACCGCCAGGCGGCGGTAGGCGGGCGGGTTGCGAAACACGCCCTCCTGCGCATCGAGCCCGCGGGAGTGCTCGGGGTCGATCACCCAGAGGGCGCCCCACGTCTCCTCGCCTGCCGCCACCACGATGTCCCCCACGCCGCCCAGCCACGACCGCTTCGACTCGATGCTGAACGCCAGCCGGTAGCCCTCCAGTCGCGCGATGGAGACCAGGCGGGCGCTGGGCGCGTGCATGTGCAGCCGCGCCTCGCTCAGGTTGCTCCCGTACGCGAAGTAGAGGAACGGGCCGGCGGGGGTCTCCGGGGCGGACGCCTCCCTCATCCCGCGGCCTCACGGCAGGCGGCAACGAAGGCCTCGAAGAGCGCGGTCGAGGCGGACCGGAGTGCGGGGCTGTCGGTCATCTCTGCCATCTCCGGGCGCTCCGGGTGCCACTGCACGCCCAGCGCCCACGTGTGGCCGGGCGCCTCGGTCGCCTCCACCACACCGTCGGGCGCCATCCCCGTCGCCAGCAGATCCGCGCCGAGGCCGCCCGGCAGCACGGCCTGGTGGTGGCGGGAGTTCACGCGCAGGATCTCCTCGCCGGTGGCGGCGGCGAGCAGCGAGCCCGGACGCACGGCCACCTCGTGCCAGCCGGAGGCGATGGTGACGCCGTCCTCGGCGCGGCGGGCGCGGTGCGGCTCGCGCTCCTCGATGTGCTGCAGCAGGCTGCCGCCGTGCACGACGTTCAGCAACTGGAAGCCGCGGCAGATGGCGAACAGCGGCACGTTGCCGGCCAACGCAAAGCGGATCAGCGCCGACTCCACGCGGTCGCGATCCGGGTTCACCACCGTCACGCGGTCGCTCTGCGCCTGCCCGTAGGCCGCCGGGTCGACGTCGACGCCCGCAGTGACGATGAGACCCTCGAACGGTGGGAGCGCCTCGACCGTGGTGAACGAGGCGCAGTCGAAGGCGACCGGTTCGCCGCCGGCACGATCGATGCAGCGGGCATAGTCGTCCCAGTCCTCGCCCAGGACGTCCTCAGCGCGCGTTATCAATACCCGTGGTCGGTCGGTCATGAGACGTTGATGGTATCGCGAGGCGGCACGCCTACAGTAGATATGGCACGACGAGAGGTGACGAGGAGCACGCCATGTTCGGACGGACAAAGCGGAAGAAGAGTTGGAGCGACCTGACGCCGCAGCAGCAGCGAGGGGTCGGACTCGCCGCCATCGTGCAGGTGGCGCTGTTGCTGATCGCCCTCGTCGACTGGTTCCGCCGCCCGTCCGATGAGATGCGCGGACGGAAGTTGCTGTGGCTGCCGCTGCTGTTCGTGAACTTCTTCGGCCCGCTGGCCTACCTCAAGTTCGGGCGACTCCCCGTCCGCCACGGATAGTCCCGCCCGCGTACGCCACCACGCGCCGCGCAATCCGTCGCTTCGCGCGCCACACGCGGTACTGCAACACCAGTGAGTTCATCGCCCAACCTCCGACCCGCCCGCCGTCCGAGATAGGACGCACGAAGCCGCCGGAAGGTTCCGGGCGTCACCGGGGCCGAGGATCACGAGGAAATAGATGGTCGGGGTGCCCAGATTTGAACTGGGGACCTCTTCGTCCCGAACGAAGCGCTCTGCCAAGCTGAGCTACACCCCGAGGCGCCGGCGCGGATCCGCTCTGATCGAGGGGAGGGCCGGGCTCCGGATCGTAGCACCGGGGATCGGGAGGGGCGAGGGCACTCTCGGTTTCGTCCTGTGACGGCGCTATGCGGGCTTCTGCGACCGCTCCCAGTCGCGGTCGGTGGCGCTGGTGGCGGCGAGCGGGGCGGCGGCCGTGTAGCGGCGCACCAGGCAGTACGCCCACCACAAGCCGAGGGCTACCTCGGCGAGGGCGATGCCGCGCACGATCCACGGGCGGTCCTGGGTGCGTCGCACCATGTTGCGGTACCACGCGGGCCAGGTGTCGAAGTTCCAGAGTTCCAGGTGACGCCTCGTGAAGAGGCCCGCCACCACGCCGTTGCCGACCATGCCGATCGCCATGATCTCCTGTGCTACGTGCGCCGGTCGGCTCATGCCCACGCTCCTCCCTGGACGCGCGTGATGCGCGTGCGCGCGACACGAGGGTGCGCCTCTGGCCCTTGCGGGCGCGTGGCCCTGCGCTCGTGGGAGTGCAGAGCGCGTGGCGAGGGGGAGGCTCAGGGCAGGACGTCGTCCGGGAGACGCTTGAAGGCCTCCACCATCTCGGGGTCGAAGAGGAGGCCGGACTGGTCCTTGATATAGGCGATCACGTCGGTGCGCGCCCACGGCTGCTTGTAGGGGCGCTCGGAGCGGAGGGCGTCGTAGACGTCGGCCAGGGAGAAGGCGCGGGCCAGCGCGGGGATGTGTTCGCCCCGCAGTCCGTCCGGGTAGCCCGTGCCGTCCCACCGCTCGTGGTGCGAGTAGGTGACCTTCACCGCCTCCGACAGGTAGGGGATGCCGGAGAGCAGGCGGTAGCCGTACTCCGGGTGCTTGCGCATGATCGTCCACTCCTCCTCGTTGAGGGGCCCGGGCTTCAGGAGCACAGCGTCCGGGATGGCAACCTTCCCCAGGTCATGCAGCAGCGCCCCTCGCTTCAGGTCCGCCAGTTCCGAGGCGTCGAAGCCGGCCTCCCGGCCGATCTCCCGGGAGAGGGCGACCACGCGCTCCGAGTGGCCGCCGGTCTCGTGGTCGCGGAGTTCCAGCGTCCGCGCCCAGCCCTCCAGCGTGCTGTTGTACGCCTCCTCCAGGGCCAGGTTGGCGCGCTGCATGTCGTCGAACAGTTGGGCGTTGTCCAGCGCGATGGCGGCCTGGGTGGCAATGGCGTGGACGAAGTCCGTCCAGTCCGCATTCGGCACGAAGGGGGTGTGACGGAAGAGTTCCAGCACGCCCTTGGTGGCGCCCTTCGCGACGAGAGGGATGCCGTGGTAACTGCGAAACCCCTCCTCCGCGATCAGATCCTCGCCCAGGAGGCTGTGCTCCTCCAGCAGGTCGGCGACGTACACGGTGCGGCCAGTGGCAGCGACGCGCCCCGCCAGTCCCTCGCCCACGCTCATCGCGCGTTCCTGGATCCGGCGCGAGCGGAACCCGTGCCCCTGGGCGAAGCGCAACTTGCCCGTAAACGCGTCCACCAGCAGCACGGAGGCGGCGTCCACGCCCAGGATCGTCGTGGCCTGGTCCAGCAGTACGTTCAGGGTGACGTTCACGTCCAGGCTGCCGGTGATCGTCACGTCGATCAGCCGCAGCGCGTTCAGGCGCTCCGCCTGCTGGCGTTCGCGGTCGGCCAGTTGCTGCTTCTCCACGCGCAGCCGCCGCTCCTGTAGCGCCTGCCCCACGGCGTTGCCCAGCCGTGCGAGGCGGTCCTTCAGCAGGTAGTCGAAGGCGCCCTCCTTGATACAGCGCACGGCGGCCTCGTCGTCCAGCGAGCCGGTGACCACCAGGATGGGGGTCTCCACGCCGGCGCCGCGGGCCATGGCGATCGCCGCGTGGGCGTCAAACTGGGGGAGGGAGTAGTCCAGGATTAGGAGGTCGTAGTCACCCGCCAGGTGCGCGCGGTACTCCTGTGCGTTGCGCGCACGGGTGGCCCTGACCGCGTAGCCGTGCCCCTGCAGGCTGGCGATCACCAACTCCGCGTCGAAGTCGTTGTCCTCCAGCAGCAGCACGCTCAGCGGGCGGGCGAGGCCGTTGCCTCGTGCGGCGCCGGCCGGGGGCGGCTCAGAGGGCAGGCGCTCGGTCATGGGTGGTGGGGCCGTTCGTTCAGCAGCACCCCGTACACGGATCCCAGGGGCGCAGTGAACCCCGCCATGTTGCCTCGTATTCCGGAGGACTGACCGGTCAGCGATAGTGGAGCAACGGTATCGAAGGAGAGAACAGTAACCTACTGAGCAGCGCGATGACACAACGTTTATGTCGGTTATAACGATGGCTGGAACCGCAGAACCTGCGCGCGCTCGCACCAGTCCGAGGCTAATCGTGCGGCAAGGTTGTCAACTACCACGCGCCTGCTCGCCCGACGCTACGCTCGCCCTCCACCGGATCGGTGTCGGGGGTGCGGGGGGCCTCGGGGCGTGCCTTGTCGCGATGTGCACGCCGCGCGTACCATCAGGGGGTGAGTATTCCCCGGCACCATGTAGTAGTACGCACACGGCAGGCCAGAGGCGCCCTCGCATAGGGGAGCGCCCGCAGCCTGTCGCACGCCCCGCACCGCGGGGCGTTTTTGTTGGCGGCAGAAGAGGGACACCGGCGCATGACCGACCAGACCGACGCGACCAGCATAGCGGGCGACCGCGACCCCGCCCACCTCGATCCGCGGGCGATGGCGGCCGCGTACGAACCGCAGACGGTGGAGGAGCCGCTCTACGAGTGGTGGGAGTCGAACGACTTCTTCAAGCCCAACCGGCCGGGGGCGATGCCGTTTACGATCATCATGCCGCCGCCCAACCTCACCGGCGAACTGCACATGGGGCACGCGCTCACCACGGCGATCGAGGACTCCCTGGTCCGCTGGCACCGCATGCTCGGCGACGACACCCTCTGGGTGCCGGGCGTGGACCACGCCGCGATCGCCGTGAACGCCATCATCGAGCGCGACCTCCAGCGCGAGGGCATCTCCCGCCACGACATCGGCCGCGAGGAGTTCCTGCGGCGCACGTGGGACTTCGTCACGCGCAGCCGCAGCCGCATCTCGGTCCAGCATCGCCGCCTGGGCGCCTCCGCGGACTGGTCGCGCGAGGCGTTCACGATGGACGAGCAGCGCGAGAAGTCCGTGCGCACCACGTTCAAGAGCCTGTACGACGACGGCCTGATCTACCGTGCGGAACGCCTGATCAACTGGTGCGTGGACTGCGGCTCCGCCATCTCCGACATAGAGGTGGAGTACGAGGACGAGCCGGGCTCGTTCTGGCACGTGCGCTACGCCGTGGTGGACGCGGACGGCACGCCCACGGGCGAAAACATCGTCATTGCCACCACGCGGCCGGAGACCATCCCGGCGGACACCGCGATCGCGGTGCACCCGGATGATGACCGCTACCGCCGCCTGGTGGGGCTGCGCGCCACGGTACCCACCAACGGGCGCCTGGTGCCGATCATCGCGGACACCGCCGTCAGCATGGAAGGCGGATCGGGCGCGCTGAAGGTCACGCCCGGCCACGACCCGGTGGACTTCGAGATCGGCGAGCGGCACGACCTGGAGATCATCTCCATCATCGATCCGGACGGGCGGCTCAACGACCTCTCCGGCCAGTACAGCGGCCTGCCCCGCTTCGAGGCGCGCTCGCGGGTGGTGGAGGATCTGGAGGCGGCGGGGCGCATTGAGAAGATCGAGCCGTACACGCACGCCGTGGGGCACTGCCAGCGCTCCGGAACCATCGTGGAGCCGCTGATCTCCATGCAGTGGTGGGTGGACGCGAAGACCCTCGCCAGGCCCTCCATCGAGGCGGTGACGAACGGGCGCATCAAGTTCGTGCCGGAGCGCTTCGAACGCGTCTACCTGCACTGGATGGAGAACATCCGGGACTGGTGCGTGAGCCGTCAGATCTGGTGGGGCCACCGCATCCCCGTCTGGTACTGCAACGACTGTGACGAGGTGATCGTGGCGGTCCAGGACCCCACGTCCTGCACCCGCTGCGCGTCCGCGGACATCCGCCAGGACGAGGACACGCTGGACACGTGGTTCTCCTCTGGCCTGTGGCCGCACTCCACGCTGGGCTGGCCGGACGACACGGAGGACCTGCGGCGGTTCTATCCCACGCAGGTGATGGAGACCGGGTACGACATCATCTTCTTCTGGGTGGCCCGGATGATCATGCTGTCGCTCTACAACATGGATGGCGTGATCCCCTTCGAGACGGTCTACCTGCACGGCCTGGTGCGCGCGGCGGACGGGCAGAAGATGTCCAAGTCCAAGGGCAACGTGGTGGATCCGCTGGACGTGCTGGCCACCTCTGGCACGGACGGCCTGCGCTTCGCCCTGCTCTCCGGCACCAGCCCCGGCAACGACCAGCGCATCACGGACGACCGCATCGAGGCCGGCCGCAACCTGAGCAACAAACTCTGGAACGCCAGCCGCTTCGTCCTCCAGATGGTCGAGCCCACTGACAACCTGACGCTGCCGCCCGCGCTGTCCCCGACCGCTCTGGTGGGGGAGGGCAGCGGCGAGGGGGCTCCGCCCTCTGCCTCTGCCTCTGCCTCTGCCTCTGTTTCGGGGCCCGCGGTCGAGGACCGCTGGATCCTGTCTCGGCTCGAAGCCGTCATCACCGATGTCGACCGGCTCATGGGCACCCTCGAACTGTCGGAGGCGGTGCGGCAAGCACGGGACTTCTTCTGGGACGAGTTCGCGGACTGGTACATCGAACTGGCGAAGGTGCGGGTGCGCGCCGGCGACCGCAGCGCCATCCCTGTGCTCGTGCACGTGATCGACCAGGTGCTGCGGCTCCTGCACCCGTTCATGCCCTTTGTGACCGAGGAGATCTGGCAGCGCCTGAACACGCTGCGCCCTGACCCGCGGGGCGCCCCCGCGCTCATCGTCGCCTCGTATCCGCAGCCGGGCGCCGGTGGCCGCCGCGACCCCGAGGCCGAGCGCCAGTTGGCCGCGGTGCAGGACTTTGTCCGAGCCATCCGCAACATTCGCGCGGAGAAGCGCGTGGACGCCGGCCGCTGGGTGGAGGCCTACATCGCTGCCGGGGAGGCCGAAGAGACGGCGCGATCCCTCGCCGCCTCGATCGAGACGCTGGCGCGCGTGCGGCCGCTGCACGTGGTCACCTCATCCGCGGAGACGCCCTCGGAAGGCGTGGTCACCGCGGTGCTATCCGTGGGCCAGGTGGCCCTGCCCATGGCCGGCCTCTTCGACGCGGAGGCCGAGCGCGCGCGCCTCTCCAAGCAGATCGACGAGGTGGCCGCAGAGGTCCAGCGGCAGGAGGCGAAACTGGCCAACGAGAACTTCACCGCGAAGGCGCCGGGGGCCGTGGTCGCCAAGGAGCGCGAGCGCCTCGACACTGCGCGGTCACGCCTGGAGGGCCTGCGCGCGAGCCTGGCCGAGTTGGGGTAAGGGGCCAGCAACCATGCCGTCCGCCAACGAATTCGTAAACCTCACGGAACTCCACCGCCTGGCCGTGGACATCGCGCGCGAGGCGGGCGTCATCCAGACGTCCCGCCTGCACCTCGAACGCACGATCGACACGAAGAGCACCTCCACGGACGCGGTCACCGAGGTGGACCGGGCGTGCGAGGACCTGATCGTGCGGCGGATCCTGGAGGCCCGCCCGGACGACTCGATCCTGGGGGAGGAGGGCGCCAGCCGGCAGGGGACCTCCTCCCTGCGCTGGGTGATCGACCCGCTGGATGGCACCGTGAACTACGTCTACCGCCGCGGCGACTTCGCGGTCTCGCTGGGCATTGAGATGGACCTCGGCAGCGGGGCGGCGCCGGTGGTGGGCGTGGTGCACGATCCCAGCCTGGACGAGACGTTCTCTGCCATCCGTAGTCGCCCGCCAATTCCCACCGTGGACGGGAAGCGGGCGCCGATCTCCACGTTCGCAGACGGGCTGGAGGATGCCGTGGGCGCCTGGCTGAACGGCGAGCGCATCCACGTGAACGCGGTCGCTGACCTCGGTCAGTCGCTGGTGGGCACCGGCTTCGGGTACGACCCAGAGGTTCGCCGCGCGCAGGGCGCCATGCTGGCGCAGATCGTCCCGCACGTCCGAGACATCCGCCGCGCCGGGTCGGCCGCCCTGGACCTCTGCGCCGTCGCCTGCGGCCGCCTGGACGGCTACTTCGAGCGCGGCCTGCAGCCGTGGGACTCCGCAGCCGCCGCGCTCATCGTGGAGGAGGCCGGCGGCATCGCCGAACGCCTGGACAGCCCGGAGGTGCCCGCCGGCACGTGGGTCGTCGCCGGACCCGGCATCTTCGAGGCGCTCCGCACGCGCGTGGTGGCCGCGTCCCAGCCGTAGCGCCCGCCGCTCCTAGCGGCGATACAGGCTACTCGCGATACAGGCCCTCGCGGTCGATGACCTCGCGCACGACGGGGGGGAGTGGGGCGTCCGTGGCAGCGCCGCGGCGGATGCGCTCGCGGATGTCCGTGGCGGAGATGTCCAGCGGCGGCATCTCCACTTCGTCGATGCGCGACTCGACGTCCGGGACCACCTCGCGCAGGGCGGCCGGGACCAGGGGGCCCACGGCACGCGGGCGGCGCGCCACTGCGAGGCGGGCGCTGGCCACGATGCGCCTGGGTTCACGCCAGGCGGGCATGTCCGCGAGCGCGTCCGCCCCCAGAATGAACCACCAATCCTCACCCGGCCGTACCAGCGCCTCCAGCGTCTCGGCGGTGTAGGAGGGACCCTCGCGGTCGACCTCGACGGTGGAGACCTCCGCCCAGGCGAGCGGCGCGATGGCGGCGCGCACCATCTCGACGCGCAGCGCGGCGGGGGTGACCTGCCGGTCGCTCTTGCGCCACGGGTCGCCGGCCACCACGAACAGGACGCGGTCCAGCCGCAACGCCTCGCGCGCGGCCGCCGCCAGCGCGAGGTGGGCACGGTGGGGAGGGTCGAACGTGCCACCGAGCACGCCCACCCGCGGCCGCTCCGTGCGGGACGCCGCGGCCGCGGCGGTCACTCCTCCCACGCCACCTCCACGTCGCCCACGCGCACCGGGTCGCCCTCCTTCACGCCCAGCCGGCGCATGGAGCGGTGGACGCCCATGCGCCGCAGGCGGCTGAAGAACTCCTCCCGAGGCTCACGGTCGTGCAGGTCCAGGGTGGCGGCCAGCCAGTTGGGCGTGGGCCCGTCCACCACCGCCACGCCTTCGGCGTCCCGGTAGGCCTCGAAGCGGCCTGTGCGCCTCGGCTCCGGGGTGAGCACGGGGACCTCCGCCGCGGTGGCCTCCGCTTCTTCGTCCTGCGCCGCCCTGAGCGTCCACAGGGCCTGTTGCGCCAGTTCCCTCACGCCCTGCCCGGTTGCGGCGGAAATCGTGAATGTGGGCACGCCCAGCGCCTCGACATCCTCGCGCAGGAGTTCAATGTGCGCCTGGGCGTCCGGGTCATCCGCCTTGTTGAGCGCGAGGATCTGAGGCTTCTCCGCCAGGCCGTGGCCGAACTCCCGTAGTTCCGCGTTGATCATCGCGTAGTTCGCCAGCGGCTCGTCCTCGGTCATGTCCAGCACGTGCACCAGCACGCGGGTGCGCTCGATGTGGCGGAGGAACTCGTGGCCCAGGCCCACACCGGCGCTCGCGCCCTCGATGAGGCCGGGCATGTCCGCGGCGACGAAGGCGTCGTGCCCCACGTAGACCACGCCGAGTTCGGGTTGGAGCGTGGTGAACGGGTAGGCGGCGATCTTGGGGCGGGCCCGGCTCCAGACCGTGAGCAACGTGGACTTGCCGGCGTTCGGCAGGCCCACCAGGCCCACGTCCGCCAGCAGTTTGAGGTCCAGCCGCAACCGTCGCTCGTCGCCCGGGGCGCCGCGCTGCGCAAACTTTGGCGCCTGGCGGGTGGAGTTGGTGAAGCGCTTGTTGCCCCAGCCGCCTCGCCCGCCGCGTCCCAGCAGGACACGCGCGCCGTCCTCGGTCAGGTCGGCCAGCACCTCGTCCGTCTCCGCGTCGTACACCATCGTGCCCACCGGCACCGGTAGCACCAGGGCCTCGCCCGAGCGCCCCCGACGCTGGTTCGGGCCGCCGGAGACGCCGTCCTCGGAGCGGCGCACGCGCCCGTCGCTGTAGTCGTCCAGCGTGGTCATGCGGCGCTGGGCCACCAGGTAGACGTCCCCACCTCGCCCGCCGTCTCCGCCGTCCGGTCCGCCACGTGGTGTGAACTTTTCACGCCGAAATGAGACGGCGCCATCACCGCCGCGACCGGCTGCAACTTCGATTTCGATCTGGTCGATCATGAGGCGGAAGGGCTCCTGTGGATGTTGATCGCTCAGTCCACAGGGGACAACGCGAAGGATGTGAGATCAGATCATCGTCATCGTAGTGGTGTGGATCGTGTGCATGCTTCCCGGACTGCCGCGTCCTCACTCGCGAATCGCTCTGATCGAGGGTTGGACAGGCATGGGTGTCCTCGTGCGGGAACCGGGTAGTTGTGAACGTTGCCCCTGAGCAGGGATCACCGAGTGTCACTCCGGAGTCGACAGAAATCGAAAGAGTGAACACTTGTCCACGCATCGGCCATGCTTTGTCCACAGATGGGCGCACAGAAAGGTTTAGGGGATTGCGCAGTTCCCCGGTACCGAGGATCCGCGGAAGCGTTGACAACATGGGCAGGGAGGTCAGGATCGTCGGCGGTCAGGCGATGCGGCGCGACTGCTCGATCATCTCGCGGAGGCTGGCGATGTCCCGCCGTGTCTCCGGATCCACCGAGAGCGACTTCTCCATCTTCCGCCACCCGTGGTGGACGGTGGAGTGGTCGCGGCCACCGAGCGCCTGCCCGATTTCCACCAGGGAGCGGTGGGCCAGTTCGCGCATGAGGTACATGGCGATCTGCCGCGGGTAGGCCACCCGCTTCTCCCGACTCGGCGAGAGCAGGCCCGTCCGGTCGATGTCGAAGTAGCGGCAGACGAGGTCCATGATGAGGTCAGGCGAGGGCGGCAGTTTGGGCTCGTTGGTCTGCAGGGACGCCAGGGCCGAGGCCACCACGTCCGGGGTCAGGGACTCGCCGGTCAGGCGGCTGTAGGCCACCACCCGCGTCAGGGAGCCCTCCAGTTCCCGGATGTTGTTCTTGAAGCGGGCGGCGATCACGTGCAGCACGTCGTCGCGCACGCGGATGTTCTGCTCCGCCGCCTTGTGCCGCAAGATGGCGACGCGCGTCTCCATGTCCGGCGCCTGCAGGTCCGCGATCATGCCCCACTCGAAGCGCGTGCGCAGGCGCTCCTCCAACTGGGCAATGTGCGCCGGACCCTTGTCCGACGTGATCACGATCTGGCGGCCGGCCTCGTAGAGTTCATTGAAGGTGTAGAAGAACTCTTCCTGCGTCTGTTCCTTGCCGGCGATGAACTGGATGTCGTCGATCAGCAGGGCGTCCGCGGAGCGGTAGCGCTGGCGAAAGTCGTCCATCTTGCGGCCCTGGATGGACGTGATCAGGGCGTTCGTGAACGCCTCCGCGCTCAGGTAGACCACGTGCTGGCCCTTGTCCAGCAGGGCGTGGCCAATGGCGTGCAGCAGGTGAGTCTTGCCCAGCCCGGCGGCGCCGTAGAGGAAGAGCGGGTTGTAGAGGCGGCCCGGCTCGCGGGCCACGCCCTCCGCGGCGGCGAAGGCGAGTTGGTTGCCCGGCCCCACGATGTAGTTGGCGAAGGTGTAACGCTCCCGCAGGCGGGGGCGAATGGCCGCCACGCGCGGTTGCTCGCCGGAGGGCTGGTGCAGCGCCGCCACCTGCGCCTCGTCCGGGCGCAGCGGCTCGAAGCGCACTTCCACCTCGTGGCCCACGATCTCGCTCAGCGTGCGGAGGATGGCGGGGCGCAGTCGCTTCTGCAGCCACTCCGTGACGAACTCGGAGCGGGTGCCCACGGTCATCAGGTCATGCTGGAAGTGCACACCCACCGTGCCGTCCAACCACGTGTCGTAGTTGGCGCGGGAGACCTGGGCGGACAGGACCTTGAGCGCGGCCTGCCACAGGGCGGCGGGATCGTCGTGCACTCGGCCGCCTCCCTGACTCCAGCGGCCGCGTAGAGGGCACAATGCTCCGCAGTCCGAGGATGTTGGTTCCTCGGATCCCTCAGATCAAACTTCTGTGGGATGTACCGCTGAGAGCGTGAGCCCTGTGAAGCAGCCAAAACGGTGGTTCGCTGTCCGGCTGGCCCGAGTCTTGCCGCAACCAGTGGGCCAGAGAGCCGAACGCGACGGACTGTAGCACCGCCGGATCTGGCCGATCAAGGCTCTTATGGGAAGTGCCGCGGCTTTTGCCGAACATCTCTCGTTTGCCTATACCCGATCACGATGGGCATCACGCGGCGCATCCGATCCAACCCGCGCGACAACGCCGCGCGAGCCGGATCGCCACCGTCTGCGACCGAATAGCATCTCATGCGCGGCCCGTCTGGAGGAGTCCCCCGGCGCCCCTCCGCGCTCGCTATACTGCACGCCACTGTCTCCGTTGCAGAGACGCCGAACGCCGACCATCACCGGCGGCGTATCAGGAGGGTCACGATGACGACCGATGCGGCCGCCGGCGACAGCGGGAATCCCACCGAGGAGCAGGCGGACGGCTTGCTCCTGGCCATCGACATTGGCAACACCAGCATCGCGATCGGGGTCTTCGATCAGCAGGAGATCGTGGGCACGTTCCGCATCGCCACGGACCAGGAGAACTTCCCGGACGAGTACGCCATGCTGCTGCTGGGCCTGCTGCGCACGGTGGACATTGAGCCGGACGGCATTGCCGCGGCGGTGATGTCCAGCACCGTGCCGCCGCTGGTGAACACCTTCCAGCAGGTCTGCCGCAAGCACTTCCACGTGGAGCCGCTGGTGGTGGGCCCGGGCGTACGCACGGGCATCCGCGTCCTGTACGACAACCCGCGCGAGGTGGGCCCGGATCGCATCCTGCACGCGGTCGCTGCGCTGGACTCGTACGACCCGCCGCTGATCATCGTGGACCTGGGCACGGCCTGCGTGTTCGACGCGGTCTCGCGGGACGGGGATTACCTGGGCGGGGCGATCGCGCCGGGCATTGGGCTGGCGTCGCAGGCGCTGTTCAGCCGTGCCGCCATGCTGCACCGCGTGAGCCTGGAGCACCCGGCCGGCCCCATCGGGCGCAACACCGTGCACTCCATGCAGTCCGGCATCTTCTTCGGCTACGTGGAGATGGTGCGCGGCATGGTGCGCCGCTTCAAGGCCGAGGTGGGGGAGGAGGCGCTGGTGATCGGCACCGGGGGCTACTCCGCCGTCTTCGCGGAGGAGGCCGCCTGCTTCGACGCGCTGGAGCCAGACCTGAACCTGACCGGCCTGCGCCTGGTCTACGAGGCGAACCAGTGACCGGTCCTGCGGCCGGCACCGCCGGCCTCCTGGGCCTCCCCGGGCGCCCCGGAGACCCGCTCCGAGGCGCACACATTGTCCTGGGCGTGACGGGCTCGATCTCCTGCTACAAGGCCGTGGAGGTCGCCAGCCGCCTCGTGCAGGCCGGCGCGAGCGTGGACGTGGCGATCACCGCGCACGCGGCGGAGTTCGTGACCCCGCTGACCTTCCGCTCCATCACCTCGCGCGAACCGTACGGGGACATGTGGCGCCCGCACGGCGAGTACGGCGAGGCGCACGTGGAGTTGGCGAGGCGCGCTGACCTGATGCTGATCGCGCCCGCCACCGCCTCCACGCTGGCGCGCCTGGCGCACGGACTGGCGGACGACATGGTGTCGCTCACGGCGCTCGCCACCGCGGCGCCGGTGCTGGTGGCGCCGGCCATGGACGGCCAGATGTGGGAGCACGCCGCGAACCAGGCCAACGTGGCCACCCTGGCGGACCGAGGTGTGCAGTTCATCGGCCCGGTGGAGGGCCGCCTGGCCTCCGGCCGCACCGGCCGAGGGCGCCTCGTGGAGCCCGCCGAAATTGTGGACCTGGCGCGGGCGCGCCTCGCGCGGGAGCGTGGCGACTACCTGGGCCGCAAGGTGGTGGTGAGCGCCGGCGGGACGCGCGAGGCGATCGACCCGGTGCGCTTTGTGGGCAACCGTTCCAGCGGCAAGCAGGGCTACGCCATTGCGGAGGCGGCCCGCGACCGGGGCGCGGAGGTGGTCATCGTTTCCACCGTTGCGCTCCCGGCCCCGGTGACCGTGCGCGTGGTGACGGTGGAGTCGGCGCTGGAGATGCAGGAGGCGACGCTGGCGGAGTGCGCGGACGCGGACGCGCTGGTGATGGCCGGCGCCGTGGCGGACTACCGTCCCGCGCAGGCCGTCGCCGGCAAGATCAAGCGCGGCGAGGCCGGCGACATCAGCATCGACCTGGTGGAGAACCCGGACATCATCGCTTCCGTGCCGGTGGAGAACGCGCGGGCGGGCGGCCTGGTGAAGGTCGCCTTCGCTGCGGAGACGGACGACCTGATCGCCAACGCGCAGAAGAAGTTGGCGAAGAAGGGCGCACACCTGATCGTGGCGAACGATGTTTCCTCCACGGACGCGGGTTTCTCTGTGGACACGAACCGCGTGGTCATCCTCAGCGACCGCGGCGAGCGCGACGACCTGGACCTGATGTCCAAGTACGACGTGGGCCACGCCATCCTGGATCGCGTGCGGACGTACCTGGAGGGGTAAGCCGCCGGGGACGACCGCCGACGGAGGTTGCGAGGGGAGCCTGCGACTTGTCCGGCAACCACCTCGCCAGGGCTTCCGCCGGCGCTCCACAGACGCAGAGCGGGCCCTCTGGCGAGCGCTCCGTGCCCACCGTTTCGCCAACCTCAAGTTCCGGAGGCAGCAACCGATCGGCCCCTACATCGTGGACTTCGTCTGCCTCAGTCACCGCCTGGTGATCGAAGTGGACGGCAATGAGCACACCCGCCGCAGAGCCGCTGACGAGGCGCGAGAGTCTCGCCTGATCTCGGACGGTTTCCGCGTCATCCGGTTCTCAGACAGGGAAGTGCTGACCGAGCTGGAGGGAGTGGAGGCGGCCATTCTGCTGGCAATCGCCGGCGCGAGCCGGCCATCTGCCTACCCCTCGCGCTCCTCGAGCGTGCGGACGAGGTCCTCGAAGGCGTGCCAGTGCTCTACGGAGCGGACGTGGGCGGCGGGTTCATCGCCTCGGTCGAAGATGGAGCCGAGGAGCAGCGCGCCGGTGGTGGGATGGTCCAGGAACGAGTCGAAGACGCGCGCCGTGTCGTCCAGGTGGACGCGCAGGCCCAGCGCGCGGGCGACCTCGTGCTTTGGTCCTCTCGATGTGAAATGGAAGTCCTGGATGGGGAGGTGGTTCGCCTCGATCCACTGGCGCGCGAGGACGCTCTCGTGGTCGTGGCGGGCGGTGAGGATGACCAATTCGTGACGCTCCGCGAGGCGGGCCGTGACCTCTGCGGCGCCGGGCTTGACTGGCATCTGCAGGCCCAGGTCCGTCTCCAGCAGTTCGAGGACCAACTTCGACCAGTCCTTGCCCAGGCGGTCTTCCGGCCGCGAGCCAGCGGCACGCAGGGCCCCGAGGTCCACCTCCCAGCGCCGGAGCGTCTCGGTCTGGAGCATGCCGCCGAAGTCACAGAGCGTGTCGTCGAAGTCAATGCCGATCCGCATGCTGCGAGGGTACCCCGTGGCAGCGCCCGCGGCGGAGGTCCGGCGGCGTGTTCGGGGTGGTGGAGGGCTAGCGGACTGGCCGCGGCGCCGGCCGGGCAGAGGTGATGTGTGCGCCTCAGCCTGCGGGTTGGAGCAACTGGATGGTGTTGCCGTCCGGGTCTCGGATGGTGGCGATCTGGCCGCCCCAGGACTGCGCGTACGGCTCGGCGAAGAAGGTGACGCCGCGGGCCTTCATGGCGGCGGCCAGGCCGGCGATGTCGAAGGTCAGCAGGTTCACCATCAGCCGGTCCGGGTCGGTGTTGGGGCCCGTGACGCCGCTGTGCACGCCGATGATCAGGCGGATGTTGGTGGGCGGCTCGCCCCACGAGAACGCGACGTGTTGCTCGCGGTTGGTCGGCTGGGGGGTGAGCCCCAGCCGGTCCGTGTAGAACGCCCGCATGGCCTCGAAGCGGTCGGCGTTGGTCCAGATCACGATGCTGGCGAGGCCCTCCACGCGGGGGATGTCGCCAGACTCCCGTGGGTGGGGGTGGTCGCCGGGGGTGGGTGTCTCGGCCATGGGTCGCCTTGTCCTCCCTACTTCGCCCGGGCCTTCACGAACTCCACGAGCGTGCGCACGGGGGTGCCTCGCATGCCCTTCACCATCCAGCCCTTGTCGCTGCTGGCGCTCATCACCCCGGCGATGTCCAGGTGCACCCATGGGGTGTCCCCGGCGAAGGCCTCCAGGAACTTGGCGGCGGTGATGGAGCCGGCCTGGCGGCCGCCCGTGTTCTTCAGGTCCGCCACGTCCGACTTGATCTGCTCGCCGTATTCGGAGTCCATGGGGAACTGCCAGATGCGTTCGCCCGCGGCCTCTGCGGCCTTCTCCACCTCGGCATAGAGGCGGTCGTTGTTGGTGAAGGCGCCCATGCGCACGGTGCCCAGCGCCACACCAATGGCCCCCGTCAGCGTGGCCACGTCCACGATGGTGTTACAGCCGTTGGCGCGCGCGTACGCGATGGCGTCCGCCAGCACGAGGCGGCCCTCCGCGTCCGTGTTCAGCACCTCGATGGACTGGCCGTCCATGGCGTAGACCACGTCGCCGGGCTTGGTGGCGGAGCCGCTGGGCATGTTCTCCGTGCACGGGGCGATGGCCATCACGTTCACCGGCAACTTCAGGCGGGCGATCGCGCTCATGGCGCTGATCACCGTGGCCGCGCCGCTCATGTCGCCCTTCATCGCCTCCATGCCCTCGGCCGGCTTCAGGGAGATGCCGCCCGTGTCGAAGGTGATGCCCTTGCCCACCAGGCCCACATAGCGCCCGCGCGTCTTGGCGCCGTTGTAGGTGAGCACGATGAACTTGGGCGGCTGGATGGAACCGTTGGAGACCGAGAGGAACGAGCCCATCTTCAGGCGCTCCGCCTCCGCACGTTCGATGACGGTGCACTCCACGCCGGTCTCAGCGGCCATCTGCTGCGCCCGCGCCGCGATGATGGTGGGGGTCATGAGGTTGGCCGGCTCGTTCGCCATGTCGCGCATCATGTTGGTGGCTTCGGCCACGATCACGCCGGCCTCGGCGCCACGGCGCGCCTGCGTGGCGCGGCGCGCGGAGGTCTCCACCAGCGTCACGTCGCCCAGCGTGTGCTCCGGCTTGTCGCCGTCCCTGGTGTGGTGCTTGTCGAAGCGGTAGAGGCCCAGCACGAGGCCTTCGGCGGCGGCCTGCCCGGACCCGTCGGCGTCCACGCCCGTGGGTGTCTCCTGCAGCGAGATGGCCACGCGGCCCGCGTCGATTCCGCGCAGGCTGCGGCCCAGGGCGCCCAGGCGGTCTCGGAGTGTGGTGGTGGTGAGTTTGGAGCGCTCGCCCACGCCGTAGACCACCACGCGCTTGGCCTTCATGCGCCGCGCGGCAGGCAGTACCGTGAACTCGGCGCTCTTGCCCTTGATGTGGCCGTTTTCGAGCATGGTGGCGATGACGCCGCCCAGCGCCAGGTCCACTTCTGCGGTCGCGCCGGTGAGGGAGCGCACCCCCTGGGCCAGCGGCACCACGTAGGTGTCCGCCTCGATCCCCGTGATGCTGCCGCCCTCGACCGTGATCTGCATGGGAACTCCCCTTCGTGCCACGCCGGCGTCCCTGCGGAACGCGCTTTCGGGACGTGGCGAACCTTCGGTGCGTTCATGGGCCCGAACCGTGCGCGTCCGGCCGCGCAGGGGCGGCGCTCCGGGAACCTCCGGAGGCGGACGAGCGTTCAGGATGTGGTGCGCACCAGCGCCGAGCATAGTCATGACGCTTTCACGGGGACAACAGAAGCCCCACCGGGGTATCATGGACTGACGTAGTGGCGGCCTCCTTCCGGCAAGCGGGGGAAGCACGCCGAGCAGGTAACCGCCCGATGCAGGCTCGTATCTACCGCTATATCCACCAGGCCACGTCGCCCACGCGACGGTCGGTCTCCTGGTTCGATCTGGTAGAGATCCTGCTGGTGGCGCTGGGCTTCCTGCTGTACTTCGTGGTCCGTGGGGGCGTGGTGGACCGCACGGGCGAGGCCCTGGCGAACGCGCGCGCCATTATCGACGCGCAGAAGGCGGCGGGCCTGCTCTTCGAGCCGGCGCTGAACTCCTGGGCGCTGGCGGAAGCCTGGCGCGTAAACTTCTTCAACTTCGTCTACTTCTGGATGGACTTCCCGCTGATCGTGGGTATTGGCCTCTTCATGTTCTTCAAGGCCCGTTTCCACTACACGCTGCTGCGGGACGCGCTGCTGATCTCCGGCGGCTTTGCGCTGGTCGTGTACTACACCTTCCCGGTGGCGCCGCCTCGGTACCTGCCGGAGTGGGGCTTCGTGGACACCATCGAGCAGTTCTCGAACCTGTCGTACCAGGCGTCCTCCATGAAGCCGTTCGTGAACCCGTTCGCGGCGGTGCCGTCCCTGCACGTGGGCTGGTCCGTGTTGCTGGCGTTCGTGCTGTTCATGGCCACCCCCAACTGGATCGTGCGGGGCGGGGTGCTCTTCGTCCTGGTGGCGCAGGTCGTGGCGGTGATGGCCACCGCCAACCACTACTTCTTCGACGCGCTGATCGGGACGCTGATGTCGCTGGTGGCGCTGATGGTCGCCATGTGGCTGCAGTCCGCCGGCTACCCCCGGATCCGAGCCTTCTTCGGACGCCGCGCGGCCGAACTCGAAGCACGCCAGGCGCGGCCGACCGCCGCCTGACCCACCACCCCCAGCCTTCAGGCCGATGCGTCTTCGCTACGCCGTCACGCGAGGCGGAGCGGGGTGTAGTCCTCTGGCGGGCGGCCCAGGAGGACGGAGGAGCGCGGCACCGGCGGGAGCAGGAAGGGCCGCAGATCCGCCTCGCGGGTGAACTCGAAGCCAGCGTCCGTGGCCAGGCGCTTCAGGGTGCGCTCGGAGCGGAGGCGGGGGCGCGGGCCACGAGGCGAGACGACGCGCGCGTTCCAGGCGTCCAGCCGCGGGTTGCCCGTGGGGCCGAACTCCCAGACCACGGCCAGCCCGCCCGGCTCCAGCACGCGGCGGACCTCCGCAAAGAGCCCCACCACGTCCACGTCGTCCATGAACTTCACGAGGTGCCCGCAGAGCACGAGGTTGAACGCGCTGTCCTGGAACGGCAGCGCTGTGGCGGCGCCCTGCACCAGGCCCGCGCCTCGACGCGGGTTGCCCTCGTCACGCTGGGCGTGTCGGAGCATTTCGCGCGAGAGGTCCAGGCCCACGGGCGGGTGGTCGCACTGCAACTGGTCGTCCAGGTTGCGGAGGATGGCGCCGCGGCCGCAACCCAGGTCCAGCAGTCGCGTGCTGGCGTCCAGTTTGAGGTTCCGGGGCAGTCGGTAGAGCGCCGCGTTCATCCCCCACTGGCCTGGCCCCATCAGCCAGCGGTAGCCCGCTGCCGATGGCGAAGACGCCGAGACCCAGCGCTCGAACGCGAGCGCGCGGCGGGCCTGGTCCGCGGGTGCTGACGGGGGGATGTTGCTGCTCACGTGAGGCATCGTCCCATCGGTGGCGGACAGGCTCAACGACGCCGCGCCCGCGGGGAGGATAAGGTGGAAGCGTCGGGGTCGCGGCACTCAGGATGTCGCCCTATGCGCACGCACCACCGGCTCCCTCTGCCCGCATTCGCCCACGTCGCCCTCCTCGTCCTCCTCGCGCTCGTCGTCCTCGTGTCCTCCGCCTGCGACGAGGAGGACGACGCCTCGGACAGCGGCGCGACCGCTACCACCACGCAGGCCGCCTCCCCCTCGCCCACGGCGACCCCCGCGGACGCGGGCACGGCCAGCCCCACCACTACCCCGACGCCCACCGCAGGCGGCGTCCCCCAGGCCGTCACCGGCATTGCCGAGGTGGACCTGCTGATCCAGGCCGTGGCGGAGGCCGACGTCGACGCGTTGGTGGAGCGCACGCACACGCAGGCGGTGCCCTGCACCACGGAACAGGGCGCCGGCGGCCCGCCTCAGTGCCAGGAGGGTGACGAGCAGTCCACGCCGTACACGGTCTTCCCGGTCATCGGCTGCGAGGGCGGTTGGACGGACGACCCGGAGACGCTGTGGACGCGCTTCGTGCAGGAGGCGGGCAGCCTCTACGCCGCCACCGAGGCGGGCTTCGAGGCGAACGAGTGGCCGCAGCCAGACGTCTACCTCATCTTCCCTCGGACGATCACCGGCGGCGCCGGCGGCGAGGGCGCCGCACGCCTCCACGTCTCCGAGGACGGCGCCATCCTGGCCTACTGGGAGGGCTGCCAGGCGCCGCTGGAAGAACTGATGCAGTACGACAACCAGGAGTTGGAGGTCATCGCCGGCCCGTTCGCGGAGGACGTGGAGTAGCCTCGCTCAGTCGAGCGGAACCAGACCGCACCGCGCGGCGTGTTCCTCACGAAGGTGAGGCGACCCCATGCGTGTGCGCGCACTTGCCGTCCTGGCGGCGGCGTTCCTCCTGGTCTCGGCGTGTGACTCCGGCGAGAGCGCCATCTCCACCCCCACGTCGACGCCGGTCGTGCCCACCGCCACGGTCACGCTCACCGTATCGCCCACCCCGAGTCCAAGACCGACGGCAGAGACGCCTCGGACGGCCGGTGACCCGGACGTGGACGCGATCATCGAGGCGGTGGAGGCGCGCGACCTGGGCGCGCTGTCCGCCTACATCGAGATGCAGACAGAGGCGTGCACGCACGCGCTCGGCATCGGCGGGCCGCCGAAGTGCGCGCCCGAACAGCCCGAGGGCGAACGGGTGGAGGCCTTCCCGGTCTCCTCCTGTGAGGCCGAGTGGCACACCCAGCCCGTGCTCACGCTCGGCCTCGTCCTGCAGGCGGAGCAGGGCCTCTACGCCGTCGCCGAGGCGCCCGACGGCTTCGACCCCTCGTTCGGCGGACCGGAGGTGGACACGCTGGTGGTCTTCCACGCGGACCGGCACCAGGGCGGCTTCCGGCTGAACCTCACGGACGGGCGGATCACCTCGCTCACCATGGGCTGCGACACCATGCTGGAGAACTTCGTGAGCCAGCAGGGCCAGGCGTTCCCGCTGGTCATCGGCCCCTTCGACGCGCAGCCCTCGACGCAGACGAGCGCGCCGGCAACGGGCATCGAGGCGCTCGACCACGCGCTCGCAGGCGTGGCCAGGTACGACCTCATGACGCTGACTCAGGACGCCCTGCGGGCAATGGAGGAGACGCCCGCCGTCGCCTGCCAGGAGGAGATCCTGGAAGGCTCCACTGCCGAGTGCGACCCTAAGAACGGCGAGGTGGACGGCACGCCGGTGCACGTCTTCCCGAGCGCCTACTGCCACGGCGTCTACTCCCGCAGCCCCCAGGCCCTGCTCGCTGCGTTCCTGGATCAGGCGCCCGTGCTGCACTCGATCTACCAGGCGCCCTCGGAACCGTCGCCGTCGGCGAACTTCCCGCACAGCGAGTGGTGGGTGGTATACTAACTCACGGCAGCCGACGGCTTCCCGGACGCCGTCCGCCTGCACGTCTCTGACGCCGGCGGGGTCCTTATCCTGTGGTATGGATGCGAGGGCACCGTCCCCGCCCTGGTCGAACACGCCGGCGCCCGGGTGGAGTTCAGCCTGGAGGACTGATGCGCCTCGCCCTGCTCGCAGCCACCCTCGTGATCCTCGTCGCCTGCGACAGTGGCGAGGAGGATGCGCCGGTGACCGCGACTGCGAGCGGGACGGAGACGGCCACCGCGACGGCAAGCGCCACGGCGGTTACCGACCCCTCGCCGAGCGCGACGAGGCCGCCGCACTACCTCGACAGTGGCAATACGGCGAGACGGCCTCCGCCCTTCGCAACGTCCGTGCCAGAGCCGCGCCGCACGGGCGTGACGCACCTCGACGTGATCCTCGCCGCCATCGAGAACGGGCACGTCGAAGTCCTCAAGCCGCTCCTGGATGTGCGACTCGAAGCCTGTGCCCCGGATGGCGAGGCTATGTCCCTGCCCGCACCACCGATCTGCGAACCCGGCGAGCCAGCCGGTACGTCGGTGAGCGTCTTCACCATTGGGCTGGGGTGCGAAGGTGCGACCTTGCGGGAATGGGAGGAAGTGCTCCCCCGTTGGGTCGCAGCAACGCGAGGGCTGTACGCAGCCGTCGAGCAACCCTCGGGAGAAGGGTCGGAGGGAAGAGCCATGCTGATCTTCCACGCGGTGGGAGATCAGTTCATTCAGTCGCCGTTTGCGGTGGTCACCTCGGACGGAGGCATCGAGTCGCTCGCGTTCGGCGGGTGCGCCACGGAAGAGGATCGCACGATCCGTGGTGAGCAACGGCTACCGATCATCGCCGGGCCGTGGCTCGACGCGTTGGGCGCGGGTCCCCTGCCGCAGACGGGGGACGAATCGCTCGACCGGGTGTTGCAGTCGATCCATCGCAGCAGCCAGGACGGGGCGCTGGAGTACTCCAGGCGTCCGTTCATCCTGGAATCGTGTTTCCCCTTCGGCGTGGGTGTGAGCGACCTGGCCGTTGCCTGGTATCAGTTCTACGCACAGAGCCCCCAACTCCACGGCGTGTTCCGCGCCCCCACCTCGCCGCCTCAGGGTTGGGAGGACGCAGCGTGGTGGGCCATCTACGCCGTCGCGCACAACGAACTGCTGGGAGCGGCGCGAGTAGGCATCACCGAGGCGGGCCGCATCGTCGGTATCGACTACGCATGCGACACGGCCGAGCGGGCAGCGACCTGGGGCGAGGAGCGACTCACCGCTCTCGACCTGGGCGAGGCCGACGCCCCTCGACGCTCTGGCATCGCGGAGGTCGATGCCGTCATCGCGGAAGTCGAGGCGGGTGAAGTTGCCGCGCTGGGTGACCGCGTCCGCCTGTACGAGGTGGGCTGTACGCGCCGACAGGGCCTCGGTGGTCCTCCGAAGTGCGGGGGCGACGACGCGGAGGGGACGGTCTACGAACGGTTCCCGGTTGCGGGATGCAGCCATGGGACGTGGGCCGAGGGCGCTGAGCATGCCATCTCTGCCGCACTCGCCTCGGACGGCTTGATGGCGGTGTTGGAGGGTGGGGTCACATGGACGGAGTTTCCGGGGCTCGTCACCGAGTACGGGCTGGTCTACCGGCCGGCAGGCGACTCCCCGGTGTTCGTCGTGATCGGCGTGACGGACGGCGCAATCGTGAGCGTGGAGTACCAGTGTGGGGGCCCCTACCGCGACTCTGACCGCATCGTCGCCGGACCGTGGGGGGCAAAGGACTAACCCTCCGGGCGCTGGGCGTGGTGCTCGGTGTTTTCGAGGTCGAAGGACATGCGCACCCTCACCGCTGGGGCCTCCGGGCCGGCGTGCTGGACGGCCCACTCGCACATGGCGGCGAGTTCGCGGAGGCGCGGGGCGAGGTGCTGGTAGCCCTCGATCAGGGGGGCGAGGGTGTCGTCGGGGTGCTCCCAGTGCTCCGCGATCTCGGTGGCGGCACGGGCGAGGTCGGCGGCGGGCTGCCACGACCGTTCGAGTTCCATGCGGTCCTGCGGCGTGTCCACGTTGCGGTCGGCGTACTGGTAGACGGGCTTCAGGTCCACCTTCAGTTGCCGTCGGAGGTGACTGGCGGCGAGGGCGAGTTCGTGGGTACCGCCCATCTCCGCGCTGTAGGCCCATGAGATGAAGAACAGGATGATGGCCGGATCGTCCGTGAACTGCACCGGTGAGGCCGGTTCAGGCTCGGGCGAGAACTCGACGAAGAAGCGCTGGGGCCAGGGTTGTTGGGTCATGGGGTGGCATCTGGGTCGGGCGGAGACCCCCCACCCCAGCCCGCCCGCAGGGGGAGGGCGTTGGGGGCCGCGCAACCTACGAGTGCAAACCGCTCACCCTGAGCCTGTCGAAGGGGGAGCCCCGCTCGTGGTCGGGCAACCGCGGGGTTTGGGGTGGCGGATCGTCCCCCACCCCAACCCTCCCCCGCGAGGGGGGAGGGGGTCAGAGGTGGCGGCGCGACGTTCACCGATTCGATCCGTCGTCTGCGTGGACTAGATGTCCAGCCGGGCCTCGAGGGCGTGGGTGGTGATGAACTTCTTCCGAGGCGCCACCTCGTCACCCATCAGGGTGTTGAAGAGTTCGTCGGCGACCTCCGCGTCGTAGACCTCCACGCGCAGGAGCATGCGGTTCTCCGGGTTGAGGGTGGTGTCCCACAACTGCTCCGCGTTCATCTCGCCCAGGCCCTTGTAGCGCTGGATGGAGACGCCCTTGTCCGAGTGGTCCTTGAAGTACTCCTCGCGCGCGCGGTCGTCGAAGAGCCAGGTGGTGTTGCGGCCGCGGGTCACGGAATACAGCGGTGGCTGCGCGATGAAGAGGTGGCCGTGTTCGATCACTTCGGGCATGAAGCGGTAGAAGAACGTGAGCAGCAGCGTGCGGATGTGCGCGCCGTCCACGTCCGCGTCCGTCATGATCACGATCTTGCCGTAGCGCAACTTGCTGATGTCGAAGTCTTCACCGAAGCCGGTGCCCAGCGCGGTGATGATGTTCCGGATCTGCTCGTTCTCCAGCATCTTGTCCAGGCGGGACTTCTCCACGTTGAGGATCTTGCCTCGCAGTGGCAGCACCGCCTGGTTGCGGCGGTCGCGTGCGGCCTTGGCGGAGCCGCCGGCCGAGTCGCCCTCCACGATGTACAACTCGCACTTCTCGGGATCCGTCTCCGAACAGTCGGCGAGTTTGCCGGGCAGGTTGGAGCCCTCCAGCACGCCCTTGCGCTGGACCAGGTCACGAGCCTTGCGGGCGGCCTCCCGCGCGCGGGCGGCGGTGAGCGACTTGTCGATGATGCGGCGGGCGATGGAGGGGTTCTCCTCCAGCGTCTGGGAGAGGGCGTTGCCCACGGCGGACTCCACCAGGCCCTTGATCTCCGGGTTGCCCAGGCGGGTCTTGGTCTGGCCCTCGAACTGGGGCTCGGACAACTTGACGGAGATCACGCAGGCCAGACCCTCCCGGACGTCGTCGCCGGTGAGGTTGGGGTCGTTGTCCTTCAGGATCTTGGCCTTGCGGGCGTAGTCGTTCAGGACGCGGGTGAGCGCGGTGCGGAAGCCCGTGACGTGCGAGCCGCCGTCGATCGTCTTGATGACGTTCGCGAAGGAGTAGAGGATCTCGCCGAAGGACTCGTTGTACTGGAAGGCGACCTCCACGGAGGCGTCCTCCGTCTCGTGCGAGACGTAGATCGGGTCCGCGTGCAGCGGGTTCTTCGTGCGGTTCAACTGGCGCACAAAGGCCTGGATGCCGGAGTCGAAGTAGAAGGATCGCTCGTTGCCCTCGCCGCGCTCGTCGATGAACTGGATCATGAGGCCGCGGGTCAGGTAGGCCATCTCGCGGAAGCGCTGGACAAGCATGTCGAAGTCGTAGTCCAGCGTCTCGAAGACGGTGGGATCCGGCGCCCAGTGGATGATGGTGCCGGTGTCGTCCTTGGCTACCTTGCCGGACTTCTTCAGTTCGGTCTGCGGGACGCCGCGCGCGTATGTCTGGGTCCAGCGGGCGCCGTCCTGTCGCACCTCGACGTCCATGGCCTCGGAGAGGGCGTTGACCACGGACGCGCCCACGCCGTGGAGGCCGCCGGAGACCTTGTAGCCGCCGCCGCCGAACTTGCCGCCGGCGTGCAGCACCGTGAGCACCGTCTCCACGGCGGAGAGCCCGGTCTTGGAGTGCTTGCCGACGGGGATGCCTCGGCCGTTGTCGGCCACGGTGACGTCACCCTCCGGGTGGATGGTGATGATGACCTTGTCGCAGTAGCCGGCCATCGCCTCGTCCACGGCGTTGTCCACGATCTCGAAGATCAGGTGGTGCAGGCCGCGCTGGTCGGTGGAGCCGATGTACATGCCGGGGCGGCGGCGGACGGCCTCCAGGCCCTCCAGGACCTGGATGTTGTCCGCGGTGTAGTTGGACGCAGGCTTGCTGGCCCGCGGGGCGGTGGTGGTCATGCTGTCCCGTTCACTCGCGGCCTCTCGAAGCGCTCGAGGTGGGCCGTCTTCGCGTGCTCGATCTGACGTACGGACGCCGTCAACAGGCGGTCCGGATCGAGCGTGCTGTCGGGCGACGGGGAGGGTCCGAAGGGTCGCGCCGACACCATCGAATTATACCACGATCGCCTGTATTACGGGGAGATTCTGGCCCTCCGCGCCGCGCAGCCGCTTCGCGCGCCCGGCGTCCGGAGGGACGCATCAGAATGGCTCCCGCATACTCACGGGTACGCCCGAATACTCTCGGATGGTGCCGAAAGCGCGAGAGAGCACGCGGCGTGGGCGTGGGCGCGACGTGGCCCGGAGCGCCCTGCGTACAATGGCCGCCTGATGGCTGACATCACCCTGCACCCGATTGGCGTGGTACGCAACGGCGAGGAGGACCTCGGCCGCCTCGACTGGTCGCGCGTGGAGTCGCGTATCGACCTGTCGGAGAGCCTGGGGGAGGCGCTGCTGGGGCTGCGCGATTACTCCCACGTGATAGTGCTGGGCTGGCTGGACCGTTACCCCCCGGAGTACCTCGCGCGACGCACGGCGTACCCCTCCGGCGACGAGCGGCTGCCGCTCCAGGGCGCCCTGGCGCTGCGGGGAGTGCGCCCCAACCCCGTGAGCGTCACCGTCTGCGAACTCCGAGGCGTGGAGGGAGACTCGCTGACCGTGCGCGGGCTGGACCTGGTGGACGGCACGCCCGTGATCGACGTGAAGCCGTACATCGCGTTCTACGACTCCGTCCCGAAGGCGAAGATCCCGAAGTGGGCCGGCGGATGACCGGCTGCCGCGCCGCCAGCGCCAGCGTGGCAGGGCTCCCCTCACGGTGTGGCCTAATGGTGCGGGCCTGATGCTGCGGCCGGGTCCATCCGGAAGCCGTTCCACGGGCGGGCGGTTGCAGGCAGGGCGCACGGGCATGGAGGAGCGCACCACCGGCGGACGCCTCGAAGGTCCGGCGCGCCGGCCGCCCACGCGGCGCACGCTGGACGCGATCTACCGTGCGCTGTTGTCCGTGCACGGCCACCAGCAGTGGTGGCCCACCGCCTCCGAGGATCCCGAGGAGCAGCGGTTCGAGATCTGCCTGGGCGCGATCCTCACGCAGAACACCTCCTGGCGCGGGGCGGCGGCGGCGTTGGTGAACCTGCGGGAGGCGGGGGTGACCACGCCGGAGGCCATCCTGGACCTGCCGCAGGACGTGCTGGCCGACCTGGTGCGGCCGTCCGGGCACTTCAACGTGAAGGCGCGCAAGGTGCAGGCCTTCTGCGAGGCGGTGATGGCGGACGGCGACGGCTCCGTGGACGTCCTGCTGGAGGGCGACGCGGACGAGGTGCGCTCGAGGCTCCTTGAGATCTGGGGCATCGGCCCGGAGACGGCGGACGCGATGACGCTGTACGCAGGGCGCAAGCCCACGTTCGTCGTGGACGCCTACGCCTACCGAATCTTCGAGCGCCTCGGCACTCCTCCCGGGCCTCGGAAGTACGATAGTTATCGGACGTTCCTGCTCGACCGTATCGGGCCGGACGTGACGCTGCTGAACGAGTGGCACGCGCTCCTCGTCCGGCACGGCCAGCAGGTCTGCCTGAAGACATACCCCCGATGCGCCGAGTGCCCGCTCCTGCGCCGTTGCGACTTCGGCCGTGAGGAGATGGGTGGGCCCGCGAGGTGACGCGATGGAACAGGACGAGGGGAGTCGGCTTGCGGTGGGCGTGGCCATCGGCGTGGCCATCGGGGTGGCGATGATGCAGTCCATGGGGCCCGCTGGCATGGGGGCGGGCATCGCGATCGGCGTGGCGCTGGGTGTGGCCTGGGGCCAGCAGTCGAAGTCGCGCGACGGCGACGGCGACCCCCCGGATGGTGACACTCCAGATGACGGTACGCGAGACGACGATGAGACTCCCTGACACGACGTTCCCTGACCGAGGCCGCCTCGGGGAGTGGGGGCTGGGATGAAGAACAGCGCCTCGTGGACCACCTGGGGCCGGATCACCTGGGTCGTGGTGATCGGCATGACCGTGGGAGCCTCGCCCATGCCCTTCGTGGGTACGGAGCGGCTCGGGTTTGGCATTGGCATCGGCGCGGCGGCGGCCCTCGTGGCGTGGGTATGGACGCACCCGGGCGCCCGTGACGCCGGGAATGCGGGTGGTGGGAGGTCAGGGCGATGAGGCTCCCCCGACGACGGAAGCGCGCCCCGGACAACGACCCGGAGGCGGAGGCGCGCCGCCAGCAGCGCAACCGCTCGCTGTGGTCGTTCATCTTCGCGATCTTCGGCTGGTACCTCCTGCGGCCGACGAACGAGGTCCTTGCCGTGGTGGTCGCCGTCGCCATTGGCGTCGCGGTCTACGCCTACATCGGCTACCGCCGTGCGACGGAGGCCAGCCGCGAGGCGAAGCGCCAGGCGCGCCTGGAACGCTGGGCGCGAGAGGACATGGAGGAGCAGGAGCGGGAGGCATGACCGTCTTCGGCCCGGTTCGCGGCTTCCGCGCGCTGGTCCGCGGTAACCCGCGCGGCGGCCGGGAGTTGCCGCTCACGAGGTAGCGGCTGAGACTGGCCATCGTGGAACTCGGCATCATCGGCAAGGCACGCAGCGGGAAGACCACGGTCTTCAACGCCGTCACCCGCGGGACGGCGCAGGTGGGCGCGTACTCCGCCGGCACGGAGCCCAACGTGGGCGTAGTGAAGGTGCCGGACCCCCGCGTGGAGGCGCTGACCGAAGCGATCACGCCGAAGAAGGTCAGTTACGCGGAGATCCGCTGGGTGGACTACCCGGTCGGTGAATTCGGTGCGGATGGCCCTGGCCGCCAGTTCGTGTCTGAGTTGGCGCGGATGGACGCCCTGGTGCACGTGGTCCGCCACTTCACCGACGACTCCGTCCCCCACCCCGACGGTTCCGTGGACTCCCATCGCGACATCGAGGCGCTGGACCTGGAACTGACCTTCGTGGACCTGGGGCTCATCGAACGGCGGCTCACGCGCATCGACTCCGAGATGCGCTCTATGAAGGCCAGCGAGCGCTCCGCGATGGAGGCGCACCGCGACCTGCTGGGCCGCGTGCAGGCGCACCTGGAGAGTGGCCAGGGCCTGCGTTCTTTGACGCTGACCGAGAGCGAAGACAAGGAACTGCGCGCCTACCAGTTCATCACCAAGTTGCCGGTTCTGCTGCTGGTGAACATCGGCGAGGACGCAGTGGGCGACGCCGCCGCGATCGAGGCGGCGTACCGCGAGCGCTATGCGGCTCCCGGCGTGGCCGTGGCCGCGATGTGCGCCAAGATCGAGGCGGAACTGGCGCAGATGGAGCCGGACGAGGCGGACGCCTTCCGCGCCGACCTTGGACTGTCCGAGGACTCCGCGCGTGACCGAGCCATCATGGCTGCGTACGAGTTGCTCGGCGTGCACTCGTTCCTGACGGCAGGCGAGGAAGAAGTGCACGCGTGGACCGTGGCGCGCGGCGCCACCGCCCCGGAGGCTGCCGGCAAGATCCACAGCGACCTGGAGCGCGGCTTCATCCGCGCGGAGGTCACCTCCTGGCAGGACATGGTCGCCGCGCGCGGGTCCATGGCGGAACTGAAGAAGGCCGGCAAACTCCGCACGGAGGGCAAGTCCTACGTGGTCCAGGATGGCGACGTCCTGAATATCCTCTTCAACGTCTAACCCGCCTCCGCCCCCACCGCCCACCTTCCCTCCGCTGAGCCCACCCCCACAGGCCGGGTCGTATGATCGCGGGCGGCAAGACGAGGGGATGGCGGGGACATGGACGCACCGCTCCAGGCGCGCATCATGCAGGAGATCGAGGACGCCCTGGCCGGCGGCGCGCCGGTGGTGGTCGCGACGGCGGTCTCCGCGGGCGAGCCGCCTCGACTCTCCGTTGGCCACAAGGTGGTGGTGCGGCGCGATGGCTCGTCCGAGGGCAGCCTGGGGGACGCCGCCGTGGACGCGGCCGTGCTGGAGACGGCGGCAGCCATGTTCACGACCGTCCCGCGCGTGGCCATGCAGACGCTGCTCGCCAGCGGGGACGGCGCCCTCACGGACCGCCCGTCTCAGGCCGGCCCCGGCGCGGCGGAGGTGATGGCGCAACTCTTCCACGCGCCGTCGCACCTCGTGATCGTGGGGGGTGGGCACATCGGCCTGGCGCTCGCCACGGTGGGGGAGTTCGCGGGCTTCTCCATCACCGTGATCGACGACCGCGAGGAGTTCGCCAACCGCGAGCGCTTCCCCATGGCGGACGCCGTGATCACGGCGGACGCGGGCGAGGCGTTGGACGCGCTGGACCTGAACCTTGGGACCTACGTGGTGCTGGTCTCCCGCGGCCACCGCCAGGACGAGGAGGCGCTCCGTCACGCGGTGGGGCGCGGCGCCGCCTACGTGGGCATGATCGGCAGCCGCCGCCGCACCGCCACCGTGCTGCGCCACCTGGCGGAGGAGGGCGTCCCGGGGGCCGCGCTTGCCGTGGTGGCCACCCCGATCGGCCTCGACATTGGCGCGGAGACGCCGGAGGAGATCGCCATCGCCATCCTCGCGGAGATCATCCTGCTGCAGCGTGGCGGCACCGGTAGCCGTATGAGCGTCCTGGTGGCGCGGGAGACGCCGGGGCACGAGGGCGAAGCGGGCGCGGCCGGGTAAGGCGCGGACGGGGCCGGGCGCCCGAATCGGACGCCGAGTCCGCGCGGGCGAGCGCGTCCGGGGGACTCTGGCGCCGAATTCTAGGGAAGTCGCACGCGGGAGCACGAAGTCGTCGCCAGAACGGACCGGGCGACGCGTTGAGGGGCAATTCGGCTGTGCTATGGTGGCGCTGGCCGCGGCCGAGCGCCGCAATACTCCTCGATTCTACCGGGGTTCGAGGAGTACCACGGGGTAGACCGCAGCCAGTTCCCTCTGGGGCACGGGGGCCGAGTAATCGGCCCTCGTGCTTTTTCTGCGCCGGATGGCGCAGCGCCCGGGCTCTGACCTCCGGGCGTCCCTCCGAGGCGATCCTGTGGGATCGAGCCTCACGGGCACGGTCTGCATGAGGGTACGTTCGGACTCGCGCGTTGGATCTCCGGATCGCCGCCAGATTCTCGCCGGCCCACCGCCAGATTCGAAACCGTGATGGAGTGCGATCCTCGGTATAATGGGGCGCGAAGAGGTGGCGTGATGTCCTTGGACGTGTATCGCGAGATTCGAGAGGCCCTGGGCCGCGGTGAGCCGCGGGTCCTGGCCACGGTGGCCTCCACCCGAGGCTCCACGCCGCGCAAGGCGGGCGCTTCCATGCTGTTGCGGCCGGACGGTTCCTTCAACGGCACCATCGGCGGCGGCTGCGGTGAGGCGGAGGTCTGGCAGGAAGCCATGGAGACCATGCGCGACGGCCAACCTCGGACAGTCGTGGTGGACCTGACCGAACCTGTCGACGGCGAGGACAAGATTTGCGGGGGCGTGATGCACGTCTTCGTAGAACGCATCGCCCAGCAGGGCTAGAGTCCAGCCAGCACCGTTCCGCCCTATGCGCCCGTTTCTTCGCGGCTCCTCGGCCTTTGTCCGGGGGGCCCATCCGGCGAGGGGTGTGGACTCGTACCGTCAGCGCCGGTGATTACAACCGGTGGATTACAACTGGCGACGGCGGCGGTGCTACAGTGACCGGACGCGGACGCTTCACAGACGAGGCGGACCGGAAGGGGTATCGAATGATCGGAAGCCTGGGCTGGCAGGAACTGCTGATCATCCTGGTCATCCTCGCACTGCTCTTTGGAGCGGGTCGCGTGGCGGGCCTGGGTGGCGCTCTGGGCCGCGGCATCCGGGAGTTCCGGACCGAGGCGCGCGGCAGCGATTCGGACGAGCAGAAGGATCAGACCACCACGAAGAGCGACGAGTCTTCGTCCTCCTCGAACGTCTGACCGTTCCTGGAATGCACATCCCACCCGGCCGCCATCGGTCGAGGTGACAGCGGGCGCCCCCGGAGGCGCCCGTTTTGCTGTCCACCCGTCTCCGTGTTGCCCGTGTGTCGCCCGTCCCAGACGAATGGGACGGTGGGATTGCGCGCTTTTGCTCTGCTATGCTCCCGCCGCCCCGCGTCGCTTCGCCCTGGTGGTGACTGAGCCCCAGACGTCCGGCGCGGCTCCGCCCGCGTTCCCGTAGCGCCACACCTGTACCGGGAGCACATCGCCGCCGTCAGTGGACGTACGGCGCGCCCCGAAGCAGAGAGGACCCCTGTGGAGATCGTTCCCGGACTGTTCCAACTGAAGACCCCGATGATGGGGCCAGCCCTGCCCTACGTCATGCCGTACGCCCTCCGGGGTGCGGACGGCGTCAGCCTGTTCGACGCTGGCTTCGGCACGCCCCCTGCGGTCGAGGCGATGACCTCGGAACTCGCGGGCCTCGGCTACGAGCCGAAGGACATCCGGCGGCTGTTCATCTCGCACGCGCACCCGGACCACATCGGGATGGCGGGGTGGGTGAAGGAGCAGTCGCCGGACTGCCAGGTGATCATGCTGGAGCGTGAGTGGCAGTGGATCCAGGACCGCTGGCTGGACAACGCCGCGTGGACGGCCCTGTCAGACGGCTGGCTCGTCCGCCACGGCCTGCCGCCGGAGGAGGTGGAGGCGGCCCAGGCGGCGGGCGCGCTCTCGCCCAACTCTCCCGCCGTGAAGCCTGGCGACGCCCCCGCCTCGAGGCCGGGTGACGAGGGAAAGCCACGGAACGAGGGCCGGCCCAACGGCGGGCGCATGCCGTTCACCTACGTGGAGCCGGACGTGAAACTCCAGGACGGCGACGTGGTCGAATTCGACGGCTGGCGGCTACAGGCCGTATGGACGCCCGGCCACACCCCCGGCCACATGTGCATGTACGAGACCAACCATCGCCTGATGTTCACGGGCGACCACGTCCTGCCGTACATCAGCCCCAACGTCTCGCTGCACGCGGACCAGGAAGGCACCTCGCCGCTGCGCGACTTCCGGGACAGCCTGCAGAAGGTGGCCGCGTTCGACGTGGCGGCAGCCCTTCCGGCACACGAGTTCACGATCGCGGATCTGCGCGAGCGCTGCGAGATCCTGCTGCACCACCACGACGACCGCCTGGAGGAAGTCCGCGCGGCTATCGGCGAAGAGCCGTCCTCGGCGCGATCGATCTCGCAGCGGGTGAAGTGGAACACCGGCCCGTTCGACGACTTCAACATCTTCATGAAGCGCTCCGCCGTGGGCGAAACCCTGGCCCACCTCCGTCTGCTGGAGGACGAAGGCAGGGTCTCCTCCACCGAGCCGGACGGCCGCGTGCTCTGGCAGCGCGCGGGGTAGTACCGGGCCAGTCTGTCGGAGGGCTACCGGGGCGGCGATTCTAGACGCCGGGGCGTGGCCTCGGAGGGCGCCCAGATCCCCCGGCGCATCGTCAGTGTGTGTTCCAACCTTCGGTCGAGGTAGGGACCTCAGGGTCATTGCACACCCTCTCTCCGAGGGGTGCGACAATCGTCCGGATGGCTTCCGCACTGCAACGACGCGTCGCGCTCATCGCCGGCCGGGTGGCCGGGGAGGCGACGCGACGCCTCGGGCGGGGCGGGGGGACGGCCCTGCCGGGGCTGGTGGCCGGGCGGCTGGCGCCCGACCTGGTGGAGGCGCTTGGACGGCTGGCGGAGCACGGCGCGGTCACGGTGACGGGCACCAACGGCAAGACCACCACCACGCACCTGCTCGCCGCGATCGCGCGGGAGGCGGGCATGGAGACGCTGACGAACCGCTCCGGTTCCAACCTCGAGCGCGGGCTCGTCACCACCTACGTGGACGCTGCCGGCCGGGACGGTGTGGCGGACGGCCGAGGCCACCTTGGCCTGTTCGAGGTGGACGAGGCGGCGCTGCCGCCGCTGTTCCCCCGCCTGCGGCCGCGGGTGGCGGTGTTCCTCAACCTGTTCCGCGACCAACTGGACCGCTACGGCGAGATCGACTCCGTGGCCGAGGGCTGGGCCGCGATGATCGCCGCGGCGGACTGGGCGCCGGCGCTCGTCCTCAACGCCGATGACCCCTCCGTGGCGCTGCTGGCCGAGGGCGCGCGAGGGCCGGTGGTCACGTTCGGCATCGACGACGAGGCGGCGGCGTTGCCGGAGGCGGAGCACGCCTCGGACGCGCGGTTTTGCGTGTGCGGATCGCGCTTCCAGCACGCGCGGGTGTTCATGGGGCACGTGGGCCACTGGCGTTGCCCGGACTGCGGGCGCAGGAGGCCGCGGCCGGACGTGGCCGCGACGAGGGTGCTGCTGGGCGTGGACGGCAGCGAGGTGGACGTGCGGATCGGGGAGGGCGCGCACGCGCTGACCGTGCCCACGGCGGGTCTGTATTCCGTGTCCAACGCGCTTGCCGCCCTCGCCACGGCGGTCGCCCTGGGGGTGCCCGGGGATGCGGCCGTGCGCGCGGTGCAGCAGTCCGGGCCGGCGTTCGGGCGGCAAGAGCGGTTCCAGGTGGGCGGGCGGCGGGTGCGGGTGTGGCTGGCGAAGAACCCGGCCGGCCTCAACGAGATCGTGCGGGCGCTGCTCGCGTCCCGTGGAGGCAGTGGCGAGGGCGAAGGGCGGGAGGCCCCCGACCTCTCGTTGCTGGCGATGCTGAACGACGGCATCCAGGACGGCCAGGACGTCTCCTGGATCTACGACGCCGACCTGGAGCGCCTGGAGGGCCGCGTCGCATCGCTCGTGTGCGCCGGCGACCGTGCCGAGGACCTCGCGCTCCGCCTCGCGGTGGCGGGTATCGAGGCGGACGTCGTCGAGCGCGGAACCGAGGTGGCCCTGGATGCCGCGCTCGAGCGCACGAAGGCGGGCGAGGTGCTCGACATTGTGGCGACGTATACGGCCATGCTGGAGGTGCGTGACCTGGTGGCGGCGCGTGCCGGGCAGGGTGCGTACTGGGAGGTGGCCCCGTGACGGACGGTGCGGGCAGGGTCATCCGCGTGCTGTCGCTCTATGACGACGTGATGAACGTGTACGCGGACCGTGGCAACACGCTGGCGGTGCAGCGTGGGGCGGCGGCGCTGGGGCTGGAGGCGGACGTCCTCCGCGTGTCGCTCGGCGAGGCGTTGCCGGAGGCGGTGAACCTGGTGCTGATCGGCGGCGGGCAGGACCGCGAGCAGCGGCGTATCGCGGACGAACTGGCGGCGCACGGCCCGCGCCTGCGCGAGTGGGCGGCCGAGGGCGTGGCGATGCTCGCGGTGTGCGGCGGCTTCCAGTTGTTCGGCCGCTGGTATCGAGACACGGCCGGGCGCACGTTGCCGGGCGCCGGCGTGTTCGACGTCACCTCCGTGGCGGGGGGCGCCGGCCAGCCTCGATGCATTGGCGACGTGCTCGTGGACTCCACGCTCGAGGGGGTGGGCGAGGTCGTGGGGTTCGAGAACCACGGCGGCCGCACCTACCTGGGCCCGGCGGCGCAGCCCTTCGCCCGCGTGCTGTATGGCTCTGGCAACAACGGCGCGGACGGCACGGAGGGCGCGGTCCACCGCGAGGCGATCGGCACCTACCTCCACGGCTCCGTGCTCCCGAAAAACCCGCGCCTGCTCCGCCACCTCCTGGCCGCCGCCGCGAGACACGCGGGCATCGAGGCGCTCCCGAGCGTCGAGGGGGCCGACGGCCTGATGGCGCGGGCGGCGGAGCGGGCGCATCGTGCGGCGGTGCTCGTGGCGCGGCGGCGAGGTCGGCCCGTCGCCCGGTAGCGTGCGGTTCGTTATCCTCGGGCCTGCGGGGGTGGGACGGACTGTTCCCACCGTGGTTCGACGACCCTCCACGTTGGTGCGGGTGGCCCTGGCGCTTGGGGCGCTGTGGGCGCTGATGTCCGCCGGTTGTCTCGGCTCGCAGGATCCGCCCCTCAGCGTGACTATCGACGGCGGCACGCCCGCGCCCACGGACGGGGCGGTGGTGGTGCGCTCCACCGCGTCCGCGCCCGCCGCCGTGCCCTTCATCCCGCCCTCGCCCGTGTCCGACCTGGATCCGGAGGACCTCCACGGCTTCGTGATGCCGCTGGAGGGCGCGTGCCTGCCTTCCAACGAGCGGCTGATGCCGAACGCCCCGCGCGAGTACCGCAATGGGGTGCACGAGGGCGTGGATTTCTACTTTGGCGACGCCTGCGTGGTGGTGGAGCGCGGCACCCCGGTGCGGGCGGCGTACGGCGGCGTCGTCGTGCGCGCCGACCATCAGTACGTGGACCCGACGCTGGAGGAGGTGGCGGCGCTGGAGGCGAGGACGGCGGAGCAGGGCGCCTCGGACGCGGAGACGCTGGACGTCTTCCGTGGCCGCCAGGTCTGGATCGACCACGGCAATGGCGTGGTGACGCGCTACAGCCACCTGAACGCCATTGCCCCCGAACTGGCGGAGGGCATCCGCGTGCCGGGGGGCCACGTGGTGGGCGCGGTGGGCGAGTCGGGCACGCCGGAGTCCATCACGGCGCCGGGCACAGAGTTGCACCTGCACTGGGAAGTGCGCGTGGGCGACTCCTTCCTGGGCGAGGGCCTCGAGGCCTCCGAGGTGCGCGCCCTCTACGACCGCCTGTTCGAGGCGCCCGCCGCCCCGTAGAGGCGCGGCGGGCTGCGCCGCCACACAGGAACGGCTCACGCTATCGTGGACGGGGACCACCAATCGGCGGGGAGGCGCGCGTGACACTGGTCGGCTTGGTGCTGGCGATCGAGATTCCGTGGAGTCCCGACATCGTCGAGATCGGTGGGTTCCTGCTCACCTGGCACGGCCTCTTCACGGCCGTGGGCATCCTGGTGGGGGTGCGGCTGTCGCTGTGGATCGCCGGGCGCATCCACTACAACGTGGACGATGCCTACACGCTGGCGCTGATCGGCGTGCCCAGCGGCATCGTCGGCGCGCGGCTGCTGTTCGTCGCCGAGCACTGGGAGTACTACGGCAGCAACCTGGGCGAGATCATCGCGCTGACGGAGGGCGGCATCTCGATCTGGGGGGCCGTGCTGGGCGGCGTGGCGGGGCCGCTGGCCTTCGCGCTCTGGCGCGGCTGGCCCGTGTGGCGAGGGCTGGACGTGGCGTCCTTTGGCCTGGTGACCGGCATGGCGATCGGCCGGATCGGCGACCTCATCAACGGCGAGCACCTGGCGAAGGGGACGGACCTGCCCTGGGGGGTGATCTACACCAGCCCGAACGCGCTCAGTCACGTCTACGCCCACTCGCTCACCGTGGGCGCCCATCACCCGGCCACCACCTACGAGATGATCGGCGACCTGGCGATCCTGGGCGTCCTCTTCCTGGCCATGTTCCGATGGCCCATCGGGCGCTACCCCGGCGCCACGTTCTTCATCTACCTCGTCGGCTACGCGGTGATGCGCTACTTCCTGTCCAACCTGCGGCTGGACTCCGCAGACACGTTCCTGCCGTTCGCCACCGTGCCGCAGTTGGTGTCTGTGATCGTGGTGGCGGCCTCGCTGCCGGTGCTCTACGTCATCTGGCGCAACGGCCCGGACCCCCACGACCCGCAGGCGCCCCCACCTCAGGCCGCCGCCACGCCCGGCCGCGTCCCTGTGCGCGAGGCGTGATGGTCGAGGCGACTCGGGCCACTCGGGCAGGGCGCGGCAGGGAGGCCCGGCGGTGACGAACCTCCGCGGCCTGCCGCCCGGCGGGGCGCCCTCCGTGGTCCTCTACACGAAGCGGGGCTGCCACCTCTGCGAGGTGGCGCGCGCGCTGCTCCTCTCGCTCCAGCGCACCATCCCGTTCCACCTCCAGCCCCGCGACATCGAGGGCGACGAGGACCTGGAGCGGCGTTTCATGCTGGAGATCCCGGTGGTGGAGGTGGAGGGGGAGGTGGTGTGCACGGGCCAGGTGGACCTGGACGCCGTGCGTGCCGCCGTGAACCGCGCCCGCATCGCCGCCTCGCGCCGCGCCGCCACCGGCGAGGAGTAACGGGCGACGCCGGTGAGGCACGGAGGCACGGGGGCGCATCGGGCATGGGGGGCGCATCGGAAACGCCGGCGTCCGGGGGAGCGGTGACGCGCTCGGATTGCGTTCCGTCTTGCCGCCGGGTATCACCTCCGTATGGCGCAACTGAATCCCACCATGACACCTGCGGCGTTCGTCGCGAAGTGGAGCCAGAATGCGCGCCGCGAGCGTGCCGGTTCGCAGTCGCATTTCAACGACCTGTGCGCGCTCGTCGGTGTGGCCACGCCGAACGAGGCGGACCCGGAGCAGACCTGGTACTGCTTCGAACGAGGCGCGTCCAAGACCACCGGGGGTGACGGCTGGGCGGACGTCTGGATGCGGCACCACTTCGGGTGGGAGTACAAGGGCGCGCACAAGGACCTGGACGCCGCCTACCGCCAACTGCACGACTATCGCGAGGCGCTGGAGCATCCCCCGTTCCTGGTGGTGTCCGACATGGATCGGATCATCATCCGGACGGCCTTCAACAACACCAAGACCCAGACCTACCAGTTCTCCCTGGCCGACCTGCGGGACGCGCCGGACGAGCCGCTGAAGTGGCTGCGCGCCGTCTTCACCGATCCGGACTCCCTGAAGCCCACCGAGACGCCGGACGAGGTCACTCGAGGCGCGGCCACGCGCTTTGCGCAGATCGCGCGGTCGCTGCAGGAGCGCGGGCACCCGGCGGAGGACGTGGCCCACTTCCTGAACCGCGTGCTGTTCTGCCTGTTCGCGGAAGACGTGAACCTGCTGCCCAACCGCATCGTCACGGGGCTGATCGAGTCGCGTCGAGACCCGGCGGCGTTCAACCACGCGCTGGGCGACCTGTTCGACCGCATGTCGCACCGCGAGGCCATCCGCTTCTGGGGGAACGACCCGCTGCTGTGGTTCAACGGCGGCCTGTTCGACGGCGCGCCGGTGATCGAGTTCACGCGCGAGGAGTTGCGGCTGGTGCAGGACGCCGCGCGCCTGGACTGGTCGCAGGTGGAGCCCTCCATCCTGGGGACGCTGTTCGAGCGCGGCCTGGACCCGGCCAAGCGAGGGCAACTGGGGGCCCATTACACGGACACGGGCAAGATCATGCAGGTGGTGGAGCCGGTGGTGATGACGCCGCTGCGCCGCGAGTTTGCGGCCATGCAGGAGCGCGTGGACGAACTGATGGCTGGCCGCACGCCCAGTCCGTTCACCCGCAGGCGGTTGGGGGCGCGCCGTCGGCTTCGCCTTCCGGCGTGGGAGCGACAGGCCGAGGCCACGTGGTACGCATTCCTGGACCGGCTGGAGGGGGTGCGGGTGCTGGACCCGGCCTGCGGCTCCGGCAACTTCCTGTACGTCACGCTGAAGTTGCTGAAGGACCTGGAGCACCAGGCTATTGGGTGGGGTTCGCAGCGCCTGGGCATTCCGGGCCGCCAGCCGCGCGTGGGCCCGCAGAACGTGCTGGGGCTGGAGGTGAACCCGTACGCGCGCGAACTGGCCGGCGTCTCGATCTGGATCGGCTTCATCCAGTGGACGGACGCGCACGGCTACGGCCGCGAGAAGGACCCCGTCCTCCGCCCGCTGGACAACATCGAACTGCGCGACGCCATCCTGGCCCGCGATGCCGAGGGCAACCCGATCCCCGCTGCGTGGCCGGAGGCGGAGTTCATCGTCGGCAACCCGCCCTTCCTGGGCGGGAACTACATCCGGCAGAGCCTCGGGGACGAGTACGTCGATGATCTGTTTGCCGCGTACACCGACCGCGTTCCCCGGTTTGCGGATCTCGTCTGCTACTGGCACGAAGCGGCACGGGCGGCGATTGCCGCAAGCCGTACGAGGCGCGTTGGTCTGCTCGCCACGAACAGTATTCGTGGAGGTGCGAACCGCGAGGTGCTCCAGCGTGTGAAGGACTCGGGCGACATTTTTGTCGCGTGGTCTGATGAGCCATGGGTAGTCGATGGCGCGGCGGTGCGGGTCTCCATCGTGTGTCAGGACGACGGCACTGAGCCGGAGAAGTGTCTCGACGGTCGGTCGGTGCTGGCGATAAACGCTGATCTCACTGCTGGTATTGACCTGACGCTCGCGGAGAGGCTGCAAGAGAACGCCGCTGCGTGCTTCATGGGCCCCTCGGCCAAGGCGCCATTCGACATTGATGGAGCGCTCGCGAGAGAGATGATCACCTCCGGAGGGAACGTCAACGGCCGGAGCAACCTGGATGTCGTGCGCCCCGTAGCGAGTGCTATCGACATCGCGCGGCGCTCGCGTGACATGTGGACGATCTACTTCGGACTGATGAGCGAACGGGAGGCTGCACCCTACGAGCGTCCGTTCGAGTACGTGAAGAGCGTGGTCTTGCCAGCACGAGCCAACCGCCGGGACGACTACCGAGGCCAATGGTGGCAATACGCGCGTCCGAGGCCCGAGATGAACGCCGCCATGGCCGGCCTGGAGCGCTTCATCGTGACGCCGGCCGTGGCAAAGCACCGGCTGTTCGTCTGGATGACGCCCGAAGTGATCTGCAACCAGGGGACACTCGCCATCGCGCGGGACGACGACTACGCGTTCGGCGTCCTCCATTCGAGCGCGCACGAGCGGTGGTCGCTGCGGATGGGGACGTGGCTCGGGAAGGGCAACGACCCGCGCTACACACCCACCACCACGTTCGAGACGTTTCCGTTCCCGTGGCCGCTGGACACCTCGGACGATGCGCTCACCGAGGCGCAGCGCGGGCACCGGGACGCCATCGGCGCGGCGGCGCGGGCGCTGGACGAGAAGCGTCGACACTGGCTGAACCCGCCGGACCTGGTGCGGGCGGAGCCGGACGTGCTGCCCTCGCTCCCCCCGCGCCTGCTGCCCGTGGACGAGGCGGCGGCGAAGGAACTGAAGACCAGGACGCTGACCAACCTCTACAACGCGCGTCCCACGTGGCTGGAGGATCTGCATCGCGACCTGGACCGCGCCGTCTTCGCCGCCTACGGCTGGCCGGAAGCCACTGACCCGGAGGGCCCGGACGGCCTGGACGAAGAGACCATGCTGGGCCGCCTGCTGGCCCTGAACCTGGCGCGCGCCGCCGCGGAGTAGCCAGAGCGCCCTCATTGCCCTCGAAGTGCCGGCGTGTGAGGCACGGGCGAGGGCTGCCGGGATGCCCTCGGCACGGAGTCTTGCGCACGTCCCGCGCAGGCTGCTGGTTGCCGCCTCATTGACAGAAGAATCGGAGGGTTCCTAGCCTTGGAGGTGACTTGCCGGGCGCATCCTGTGGATGCCGCGCGGCGGTTCATCCAGAGCGGCGGAGGGTTCCGGCCCTGCGAAGCCGCGGCAACCGGTCGCCTATGCCTGGGCGAACACGGTGCTACTTCCGGCCCGAGCGCCACAGACGGACGCCGGGGAAGATGAACGGAAGGCGTTCACCTCATGGTCGAACCTGGCTCACCTCCCACCGTCACCACCTGCCGCCGCGCCTCCGCGTGTCGCGCGGCCGCCATGCGGTGGCCCGGCATGCGCATGCACGCGCCCATGGTGATGCGCTAGCCCGGCGCGCGTCCGCCCCACATCGAGACTCGACCGGCCCGCCGAGGGCCCCCGAAGTCCTCGAAGCCTCGAAGCCCTCGAAGCCACCGGCGGCAGGAGGCGGCAGGAGGCGACGCGCAGACCGGGCGTGCCGCAGGGCGATCGCCAGCCCTCCCAGCCACCGCCAGCATCGAATGTCCCGCGCGCCAGGCCCACGCCGGCCGGAGCGCGGGATCCGAACCAGACCCGGATCGGAACCCAGACCCGGTCAGACCCGGTCAGACCCGGTCAGCCCAGACCCGGTCAGCACAGACGAGGAAGGTCCTCCGCATGTCCGCATCGTCATTCCATCGCGCGCTGAAGTGCCGCGAGTGTTCCCGTGAGTACGAGATCGCGCCGATCTTCTCGTGCGAGTACTGCTTCGGCCCCCTGGAAGTGGCCTACAACTACGACACGATCCGCGAGGCCACCACTCGCGACAGCATTGCCGCCGGGCCGAAGACGCTCTGGCGCTACGCGAACCTGCTGCCGTGCGACCCGGAGTACCGGGTGGACCTGGGCGTGGGCTACACGCCGCTGATCCGCGCCGACCGGCTGGCGAAGGCGATTGGCCTGGACACGCTCTGGATCAAAAACGACACGGTGAACCCCACCTGGTCCTTCAAGGACCGCGTGGTCTCCGTGGCGATCGCCAAGGCTCGTGAGTTCGGGTTCGAGGCGATCGCGTGCGCGTCCACGGGCAACCTAGCGAACTCGGTGGCGGCGCACGCGGCGGCGGCGGGGATGGAGTGCCTGGTCTTCATCCCGGACGACCTGGAGAAGGGCAAGGTGGTGGGCTCCGCCATCTACAACCCGAACCTGGTCACGGTGCGCGGCTCCTATGACGACGTGAACCGCCTGTGCACGGAACTGTCCATGCAGTTCAACTGGGCGTTCGTGAACATCAACGTGCGCCCCTTCTACGCGGAGGGCTCGCGCACGCTGGGCTACGAGATCGCGGAGCAACTGGGCTGGCGCGCGCCTGAGCACATCGTGGCGCCCATGGCGTCCGGGTCCATGTACACCAAGATCTGGAAGGGCCTGCAGGAGTTCCACCAGGTGGGCCTGATCGAGGAGCCGAAGACGCGCATGTCCGGTGCGCAGGCGGCGGGCTGCTCGCCCATTGCCACGGCTTTCGCGAACAACACGCTGAACTTCGTCCCGCAGAAGCCGGACACGATCGCCAAGTCGCTCGCCATCGGCAACCCGGCGGACGGGTACTACGCGCTGAAGCAGATGCAGGAGACCGGCGGCGGCGCGGAGATGGTGACGGACGCGGAGGTGGTGGAGGGCATCAAGTTGCTGGCGGAGACGGAAGGCGTCTTTGCGGAGACGGCGGGTGGCGTCACCATCGCCAGTCTGCGCAAGATGGTGCAGTCTGGCTTCATCCCTCGGCATGAGGAGACCGTGGCCATCATCTCCGGCGGCGGGCTGAAGACGATCGAGGCGGTGGTGGACGAGGTGGCGGCCCCCCTGCACGTGCAGCCGACGGTAGAGTCCTTCGTGGAAGCCCGCAGCGCCCAGCAGGCCCGTATAGCCGGCTCACCGGTGACGGCGTAGGAGGATCTCGTGGAGAAGCACGTCCGTCTCACGTTCAGCCCGGACCTGATCAAGGAACCGCTGATCTACCAATTGGGCCAGGAGTTCCAGGTGGTGACCAACATCCGCATGGCGGACGTGGACGCCAAGGTGGGATGGGTGGTCCTGAGCCTGGAGGGCGACGACGCGGAGGTCCAGCGCGCGCTGGACTGGGTCCGCTCCAAGGGCGTCCGCATTGACGACGCCACACTGGGCGACGTGGTGGAGGGCTGACCGAGGGCGGGTTCAAGCCCTGGGGTAGCCCTCGCCCGTAGGCGAGTAGCAGAAGACACGCTCCCGGCACGCCTCGCACGGGCGGGGGGCCGGCAACGACGATAGTGACGGGTACAAGGAGTCCGACAGATGGCCGTGAAGGTGAAGATCCCCACTCCGCTGCGCAACCTGACGCAGGACCAGGACACCGTGACCGCGGACGGCGGCACGCTGGGGTCCGTGGTGGAGACGTTGGAGGGCCAGTTCCCCGGCATGCGCGAGCGCCTGCTGGACGAGGGCGGCGAGATCCGCCGCTTCGTCAACATCTACGTGAACGGCGAGGACGTGCGCTTCCTGTCCGGTCTGACCACGGACCTGAAGGACGGCGACGAAGTCTCCATCGTCCCGGCGGTCGCCGGCGGCTCGCGCTAGCCGACGACCCTCCCCGGTAGGGCCGCAGGGCGCCGCGCCCGCATGGCCCTCCGGGTGTGGGGGCGCCCGCACGCTGCGGCCTGGCCGCCCCCAGGGGTTACCCCTGCCGGGCGGCCAGTGTGTCCTTGATGAACATCAACTCCCCCAGGTGCTCTGAGGCGTGCGCGACGGCGGAGAGGAGCGCGGCGCGGCGGGCCATGGGCTGCTGCGACGCCAGGCCCAGCCAGGCCTGCGGGGGCGTGGTCACCTCGTCGAAGAAGCCGTCCGGGGTGGCGGCCAGCGCACGCTCCGCCTCGTCCACGAACGCGCGCAGCGAGGCGCCCAGGCGTTCCGGGGCGCCACCGGACGTGGCGAACTCCTGCACGCGGTCGCGCTCCACCTCCACGCCGCACCCGATCCCCAGGACCGCGCCGCGGGCGGAGCCCAGGACGTGCGCGACGATCACGGCCGGGGTGTTCCCGTCCGCCAGCACCTTCGTGTCCACCTCGGACGGGGGGATGGCCTCCACGTGCTCGGCGAGCCGCTCGAAGACGGCGCGCAGGCGGTGTGCAAAGACGTCGCGCTCGGCGACGGGCGGGGTGGGGGTCACGGGCGGGGCCTTCCTCGATGTACCGGGCCTGGATGTGCCGGGCCTGGATGTGCCGGGCCTGGATGTGCCGGGGTGCGCTGGGGTGTGCGCCCGGCCTCGGGCGCGGGCCGGCGGTTGGCGGCCGGCTAGCACTATGCGTAGAACTATACGGAGGGGAGGTATCTGCTACAATGTCGACTGAATTGGTCGTGAATAGCACTGGCGCCCGCAGACGTCCCACACACAGTGGAATCTGGGGTCCGCGGTGACAGCATCAGCGGGGTATCAACTCTCACATGCTCCTGAGTACCAAGGGTGACTACGGCGTCCGCGCCATGATCGACCTCGCGAAGCACGAGGGCGCCGGCCCCGTGCAGCGCACGGAGATCGCGCGTCGCCGCCAGATCCCGGAGTCCTACCTGGACCACCTCCTGGCCCAACTGCGTCGCGCGGGCTTCATCCGCAGCGTGCGCGGTCCGGGCGGCGGCCACATGCTGGCCAAGCCTGCGGAAGACATCTGCCTGCTGCACGTGCTCGAAGCCCTGGAGGGCTCGCTCGCGCCGCTCGCCTGCCTGGACAACCCGGAGCCGGGCCAGGAGGCGATCTGCGGGCAGGAATGGGTCTGGCAGGAAATCTACGACAGCATGCGCAGCAGCCTGTCCGCGGTCTCCGTGGCAGAACTCGTGGACCACGAGCGACGCCACGAGCGCGACGCGGTGATCAACTACAGCATCTAGCGGAGCCCCCGCGGGGGTAGGAGGGGGTCACCGTGGTCGCCCCGGACCAGCCGACGACACGCCAGCCCGCCATTGCGGACTCCGTGCTGGATCTCATTGGCAACACGCCGCTGGTGCGCCTCAACCGCATCGCGGAGGAGGGCGCTGCGGAGATCCTGGCGAAGTTCGAGGTATTCAACCCGGGCGGATCCGTGAAAGACCGCATCTCCCGCTCCATGGTGGAGGACGCGGAGGCCAGCGGCCGCATCAAGCCCGGCGACACGCTGGTGGAACCCACGTCCGGCAACACGGGCATTGGCCTGGCCATGGTGTGCGCGACCAAGGGCTACCGCCTGGTGCTGACCATGCCGGAAGACATGAGCCTGGAGCGCCGCCGCCTGCTGGAGCGCTTCGGCGTGGACCTGGTGCTCACTCCGGCGATCGAGGGCATGACGGGCGCGGTCTACGCGGCGCAGGAACTGGTGGAGAAGAAGCACTACGTGATGCTCGGCCAGTTCGAGAACCCCTCCAACCCGGAGGTGCACCGCCGCACCACGGCGCGCGAGATCCTGGAGGCCACGGGCGGCCAACTGGACGCCTTCGTCACGGGCGTGGGGACCGGCGGCACCATCACCGGGGTAGGCGAGGTGCTGCGGGAGGAAGGCGTGGGCGCGCGCATCGTTGCGGTGGAGCCGGCGCGGGCGCCGGTCCTGCAGGGCGGGCGCGCCGGCATCCATGGCATCCAGGGCATTGGCGCGTCCTTCGTGCCGACGGTCCTGAACCGCGACGTGTACGACGAGATCATGGGCGTCCAGGACGAGGACGCGCTGGAGATGACGAAACGACTCACCCGCGAGGAGGGCCTGCTGGTGGGGATCTCCTCCGGGGCGAACGTGTGGGCGGCGTTGAAGGTGGCGCGGCAACTGGGCGCGGGCAAGCGCGTGGTGACCATGCTCTGCGACACCGGCGAACGCTACCTGACGGTCGCCATGTAGGCCCTTGGTGTGGCGCGGCGGGACGAGGGATCCCCGCCGGCCCGCAGCAGGAGGAATCGCGGCGTCCTCCGGTAGCCCTCGAAGTGGCGGAACGTAGTGACAAGCACGAGCAAAGGGTCGGCATGCCGGTCAGTGTCTATATCCCCTCCCCGTTCCGGCGGATCACCGCGAACCGCGAGAACGTGACGGTGGAGGGCAGTACGGTGGGCGAGGTGCTGGATGCGGTGGAGCGGTTGCACCCCGGGTTTGCGAACCTGGTGTTTGACGCCGACCACCGTGTGCCCACGCACATCAACGTCTACCTGAACAACACAGAGATTCACGATCTCGACGGGATCGCGACGAAGGTATCGGACGGCGACCAGGTTGCCGTCATCCCCGCGCTGGCGGGTGGATCTGGGGGAAGCAATGTCTGATGCACCGCAGACGACAGTCTCTGAGGCGCTGACGCCGGACGAGGTGATGCGCTACTCGCGTCACATCATCATGCCCCAGGTGGGGCCGCAGGGTCAGCGCAAACTGCGCGCCGGCCGCGTGCTGATCATCGGCGCGGGCGGCCTCGGCGGCCCCGTGGCGCTCTACCTGGCCATGGCCGGCGTGGGCAAGATCGGCATGGTCGAGTTCGATGTGGTGGACCTGTCCAACCTGCAGCGCCAGATGCTGCACACCACCGCGGACGTGGACCGGCCGAAGATCGTCTCCGCAGAGGAGAAACTGAAGGCCTACAACCCGCACGTGGAGGTGGTGAAGCACCACACGCCCATCACCAGCGACAACGCCATGGAGATCATCTCCGGCTACGACATCGTGGTGAACGGCGCGGACAACTTCGCCACGCGCTACCTGGTGAACGACGCCTGCTACCTGGCCGGTAAGACGCTGGTGGACGGCGCCATCTTGCTGTTTGACGGGCAGGCCACGGTCTACAAGCCCGGCAGCGGCTGCTACCGCTGCCTCTATCCGGATCCGCCCCCGCCGGGCCTGGTGCCTTCCTGCGCGGAGGCTGGCGTGCTGGGTGCGATCACCGGCATCATCGGCTCCATCCAGGCGACCGAGGTCTTCAAGCAGATCCTGGACATCGGCAACCCGCTGGTGAACCGGCTGCTGCTGGTGGACGCCCTGAGCATGGAGTTCCGCACCATGAAGTTGCGCCGCGACCCGTCCTGCCCGCTGTGCGGTGACAACCCCACGGTGACCGAGTTGATCGACTACGACGCCTTCTGCGGCTCGCCGCCGCTGGAGATGCCGGCGGCGACTGCGTAGGCTCCCGACCGGGCGGCGCATTGAGTGTGAGTGAAGCGGGGGCAGGCCAGGGGCCGCCCCACGCTGACAGGGAAGAGGACAAGCGATGGCGGTGACCGTACACGTGACCTCGGTCATCCAGCAGGTCGTGAACGGCCAGCGGGAGTTCAGCGCAGATGGCGAGACCGTGGGCGAACTGATCGCCAACGTGGAGGACAGTTACCCGGGCTTTGCCAGCCGCGTAATGGACGAGGACGGCGAGATCCGTCGCTTCGTCAATGTCTACCTGAATGACGAGGACGTCCGCTACCTGGGCGGCAAGGACACGGCGCTGAAGGACGGGGACACCGTCTCCTTCCTGCCGGCCCTGGCCGGCGGGGCGGCCTGACGCCGGCCGCTGAGGACGGGACCTGTAGTGGCAGGGGAGCGCGGGTGAAGGCGAAGAGCCTGCTGGACCTCATCGGCAACACGCCGCTGGTGGACATCTCCGCGATGTCTCCCAACCCGCGCGTGGAGATCTGGGCGAAGTTGGAGGGGCAGAACCCCACCGGATCCGTGAAGGACCGCATCGCCTGGTTCATGGTGCAGGAGGGCGAACGCAGCGGCGTCCTGCAGCCGGGCGCCACCATCCTGGAGCCCAGCAGCGGCAACACCGGCATTGCCCTGGCGATGATCGGCAGCCTGCGCGGCTACCCCGTCAAGATCGTGATGCCGGACGCCGTCTCCCAGGAGCGCGTGCAACTGCTGGAGGCCTTCGGCGCGGAGATCATCTACTCGCCCGGCGACCTGGGCTCCAACGGCGCGGTTCGCCGCGCCACGGAGATCAGAGACGAGCGCCCGGATTGGGTGATGCTCTTCCAGTACGAGAACGAGATGAACCCGCGCGCGCACTACGAGACCACCGCGCCGGAGATCATCGCGGACCTGCCGGACCTGGACGTGTTCGTGGCCGGCCTCGGCACCGGCGGGACGCTCACGGGCACGGGGCGCCGCCTGAAGGAACACAACCCCGCCATCCGCGTGGTGGCCGCCGCTCCGCACCCGGGGGACCTGGTGCAGGGCCTGCGCGCGCTGGAGGACGGCTACATCCCGCCCGTCTTCGACGATAGCGTGCTGGACGGCCGCATCGTGGTGGACTCCGCCACCTCCTTTGCACTGACCAAGGAACTGACGCAAAAGACCGGCGTCTTCGCGGGCATTTCCGCGGGTTCCGTGGTGCGCACGGCGCAACGGACGGCGGAGCGCATGGAGTCCGGCAAGATCGTCTGCCTGCTGGCGGACGGCGGCTGGAAGTACCTCTCCACCGGCCTCTGGGCCGCAGAGTACGAGGACATCCGCGAGGCCGTGGCGGAAAAGTTGTGGTGGTGATCGGCCTGGACGAGCGCGAAACCTCGTCACTGTCCATGGCGCCCATGGCGCCCGTGGCAGTGGTGACAGCCGGTGTGTGAGATTTCGAGCAGACAGCACAGGGAGGCTTGATGTGGTCGACAAACTGGTGACCTGCGACTGGGTCCAGGAACACAGGGACGATCCGGACGTACGCCTGGTGGAGGTGGACGTAGACACGGAGGCCTACCGCGAGGGCCACATTGAGGGCGCGATCTCCTGGAACTGGACCACCCAACTCCAGGACGAGGTCACGCGCGACATCCTCACCAGGGAGGACTTCGAGGCGTTGATGCAGCGCTCCGGGATCACCCCGGAGACGTACGTGATCCTGTACGGCGACAACAACAACTGGTTCGCGGCCTACGCGCTCTGGCTCATGGAGTTGTACGGCCACGAGAAGGTCTCGCTGATGGACGGCGGGCGCGTGAAGTGGCTGGGCGACAACCGCCCCATCACCACCGCGGAGCCCACCTTCGAGGCCACCTCGTACCAGGCGAAGGATGCGGATCCGAGCATCCGCGCCAGGCGGGACGATGTGCTGCAGGCGCTGGGGAGCGACATCAACCTGGTGGACGTGCGCAGCCCTGCGGAGTTCACGGGCGAGGTCATTGCCCCTCCGGGCATGAGCGAGACGGCGCAGCGCGGCGGCCACATCCCGGGCGCCCGTAACGTCCCGTGGGCGCGCGCGGTCAACGAGGACGGCACCTTCAAGTCGCCGGACGAGTTGAAGGCCCTCTACGAGGGCGCGGGCGTGCAGCCGCACGGCGACACCATCGCCTACTGCCGCATCGGCGAGCGTTCCAGCCACACCTGGTTCGTGCTGAAGCACATCCTGGGCTACGAGAACGTGAAGAACTACGACGGCTCCTGGACCGAGTACGGCTCCATGGTGGGCGTGCCGATCGAGAAGTAGCGGACGGCGGTCCGCCGGGGGAGAGGAGCGAGGGACGCCATGGTGGCCTCCAAAGACAGCGCGACGTTGGAGCAGGCGTTGCTCCGGCGAGTCCTCTCCTCCGCCGACGGCCGGCGCCTGCACGTCCGCTTTGATGCGGCCGTGCTGAACCGCTACCGCGCGATGCCCGGCGCGCAGTTGATCCGCACGCGCACGGTGGGCCGCATCAACCTCCCGAGCCGCTGGTCACTGGACGTGGGGATCGCCCCCGCGGACGGCCAGGACGAGGCCGCCGGGGTGGTGCTCCACGCCACCCTGGGCGACCTCCTGGACCGCCTCCCGGAGGAGGAGCGCGCCCACTGGGTGGCCCACCTCATCTCGCAGCCCTCGAGCGTGAACTTCCTGCAGATGAAGATGTCCGCCGGCGCCTGCATCGACGATGGGGAGCCCGAGGCCTGGGTGTAGTGCCCCGCCGTACGTGGTGAGCGAGGCATGCGAAGCGTGCGCAGGCGCCGAGAGGCCTTGAGGGCGACGGTTCCGGGGGAAGAGTGAGTCCGACGTGTCTGACCGCCCGCGAGCGTAGAAACGAGCCGTAGGATGCCTCGAATCTCACAGGCCATTGTGGACGAGATGGTCGCGCATGCGCGGGAGGACCTGCCGGACGAGGCGTGCGGCATGTTGCACGCCCGCGGCGGGGAGGTCACCGCGGCCCATCGCATCCGCAACGTGGCCGCCAGCCCGTACCGGTACGAGATGGACCCCCTCCAGATGCTGAAACTTGAGCGCGGGCGCGAGGAGAGCGGCGAGACGTTGTTCGCCATCTACCACTCGCACGTGGCGAGCAAGGCGTACCCTTCGCCCACGGACGTGCGCATGGCGTTCTTCCCGCCGGGGGAATTGGACCAGGAACCCATGTTCCCCGGGACGTACTACATCCTGGTCTCGCTGGAGCACGAGGAGGCGGACGTGCGCGCCTACCTCATCACTCGCGGCGGCGAGATCACGGAAGAACCGATCGAGGTGGTCTGATGACCCGGGAGGGCGCTCCGCCTCCTCCGCCTCCTCCGCCCGCCGCCATCACCATCGGCGGGCAGGTCTTCGAGTGGGGGCAGCGCACCCACGTGATGGGCATCATCAACGCCTCGCCGGACTCGTTCTCCGGGGACGGCATGCCCGACCCCCAGGGTGCGGCCCGGCTGGCGGAGGAGATGGTGGCCGCGGGCGCGCACTGGCTGGACGTGGGCGCCGAGTCCACCCGCCCGGAGTTCGCCCCCGTGGACGCAGAGGACGAGTGGAAGCGCCTGCAACTGGTGCTGGGCCCCGTGCGCCGCGTGGTAAGGGTCCCGATCTCCGTGGACACCACGAAGGCGGAGGTGGCCCGACGCGCGCTGGAGTACGGCGCGGACGCGGTGAACGACGTCTCCGGCCTGCGGGGCGACCCCGACATGGCGAAGGTGGTGGCGGACGCCGGCGTGCCGGTGGTCATCATGCACAACCAGCGCGGCCGCCAGTTCAGCGGCGACGTGATGAAGGACATCCGCGCGGGCCTGCGGGAGGGCATGACCGCCGTCATGAACGCCGGGCTGCCGGAGTCGCAGATCATCGTGGACCCGGGCTACGGCTTCGGCTGGGGGCCCGTGCGCGACTTCGAGATGCTGGCGCGATTGGCCGAGTTGAAGGCGCTGGGCCGGCCGATCCTGGTGGGGACCTCGCGCAAGTCCTCCATCGGCTACGTGATCGACCGTCCGGCGCGGGAGCGCACGTACGGCACTGCGGCGACCATCGCCATCGCGATTGACCGAGGCGCGGACATCGTGCGCGTGCATGACGTGGAGGAGATGGCGCAGGTCGCGAAGGTGACGGACGCGATCGTGCGTGGGCAGGTGCCGTGAGGCGACACCCCCGCCACGTCTACCTGGCGCTCGGCTCCAACCTGGGTGACCGCGAGGCGCACCTGCGCGCGGCCGTGCGAGGGCTGCGCGAGGGGGGCGTGGCGGTGGACGCGGTATCCTCGCTCTACGAGACGCCTCCCTGGGGCGTCCTGGACCAACCGCCGTTCCGGAACGCCGCCGTGGGCGGCCTGTCCTCCCTCTGCCCCTCGGCGATCCTGGACCTGGCGAAGCGCCTGGAGGCCGAGGCGGGCCGCAACTTTGGCGCCGAGCGCTGGACGGCCCGCCCGCTGGATATCGACATCGCGCTCATCGAGGGGGAGCGGGTGGACGAGCCGGACCTCACGGTGCCGCACACCCTGCTCACCGAGCGCTCGTTCGTCCTTGTCCCCCTCGCGGAGGTGGCGGGGGAGGTGCGACACCCGCTCGCGGGGATGCGCATCCGGACGCTGCGTGACCTGCGCCCCGCCTCGGAGCGTCGCGCGGTGCGGAGGGTTGCGGGGCCGGAGTGGGTGGACGGGTAGCGCACGACGGGACGAACGCTCGAGGGTGGGGACGGTTACGCCTCGGCGCCGGGCTCCTCCGGCGGCCAGTCGGCGGGGTTGTCCCAGTCCTTCGTGGCCATGGTGTAGCCCACCCAGAACAGCACTCCGGACACCACGCCCACGGCAATGCCGAGGGGTACCGCGATCACGAGGTAGGAGCGCCGCACGGCGCCGCCGAAGAAGCACAGGAACTGCACGGCCGCCAGCGCCATGAGCGCCCGGCCGATCTGGCGCGAGCGTTCCTGCGTCATGCCGCTGATGGCGGGGGCTTCTGGATCCACGTGGCCGCTCTCGCTCATGACGGCCCCCTTAGTGGCCGGTGGGACTGCCGGCCTGGGCCTCCATCTCCCGGCGCAGGTCCGGGGGGAGCAGGTTCGGGATGCCTTCGGTGATGGGATAGCCCTCGCCACAGGCGGTGCAGGTAAGAGTGCCGTCCAGCACTTCGCCCGCGTCCTCGCGCGTGGCTTCGAGCCGCAACGGCTGCTTGCAGAGCGGGCACGCCAGGATGTCCATCAGTTCTCGTTGCATGGCCGGATCGTAGGCGCGGCCGCGCAGCAGCGGCAAACGGGCGTCCCGCCTAGACTCGAAGGGTGAGCGAATCAGCGGGGGCCGACGACATTCCAACCAGCCAGATCCCAGATCCCAGCCAGGGAGGGCGCATCGCGCTCTCACGGTCGTACGCCGTGCTCAAGCCGGACTCGATCATCATCAAGCCGGCGCGTTCGGCGCTGATCGGGCCGGCGGTGCAGTCGCTGCTGGCCGTGCTGGCGGTGGTGGTGATCGCGCGCTGGATGAACCACCTGCCGCTGTGGCTGTTGCTGGTGCTCCTGGTGTTCATCATCATCGCCGGCCCCACCTCCGTACTGGGGCTGGTCTACAACGCCATGGGCACGGCGTTCCTGATGGAACGCCGAAAGGGCACCTGCCGCTGGCAGCAGGGCTTCCTGGGGCTGGGCCTCGGCACCCGCGAACTCGTGCCGTTCCCCCGCATTCAGCGCATCGAGGTGGGCGGCGACTTCGACGACGAACTGGGGTCCGGCGACCTGCAGGACGTGGTGCGCTGGGACGTGCGGCTGGTGAAGGACAACGACCGTGTCCTGGACATCGCCAACATCACCACGGCGCGGCCCCTGGCGGACGAGGCGCTGGAGCGCGCGAACGCCCTGGCCAGCGCTCTGGGCGCGATGTGCGAAAAGTCCGTCCGGCTGGCGGAGATCCCGGCGTGGGCGCTGGAGGATTACCAAGACTCGGACGACCTCGTGGCTTCGGGTGCGGCCGAAGATGAGATGATCGGGGCGGAGCCAGACGGCGCGCCGGTCGACGGCATCGACCAGGAGGCCTGACGGAAGGGGGCGCGGGATGGATCGTGCTCGGGAACTGATGCGCAACGCTCGGACGATTGCCGTGGTGGGCGTGACCACGAGGCGCGACCGGCCGGCCAACGACATTGCGGCCTACCTCATTGACCACGGGTTCACGGTGTACCTGGTGAACCCGGACGAGGTGGGCGAGGAACTGCTGGGCCACCACATCTACGAGTCCGTCCAGTCCCTGCCCGAACCCGTGGACATCGTGGACGTGTTCCGCCGTCCGGAGGCGGTCCCGCCGGTGGTGGCGGACGCGATCGCTGCGGGGGCGAAGGCGGTGTGGATGCAGATCGGCATCGTGAACGAGGAGGCCGCCGCCCACGCCCGCGAGGCGGGGCTGGAGGTGGTGATGGATCGCTGCACCAAGGTGGAGCACGCCCGGCTGTAGGCCGGCGGTAGGACTGTCACGAATCCGATACCGATTCGACCGCGCGGCGGCAGGTGCTACACTTGGCTCCTAGCGGCCCATACCGGGGGGACTCCACCGCTTTGCACGACGCTCTGAATGAGAAGTGCGGCATCTTTGGAGTCTTCGCTCCCGGCGAAGACGTAGCCCGCCTCACGTTCTTTGGCCTCCACGCTCTTCAGCACCGCGGGCAAGAGTCCGCCGGCATCTCGACTACAGATGGACGTCGCCTGCACCTCTACACGGACATGGGTCTGGTGGCCCAGGTGTTCACGGAAGACGCGCTGGAGACGCTGCCCGGCCACGCGGCCATTGGCCACACCCGTTACTCCACCACCGGCGCCAGCACCGTGGGCAACGCGCAGCCCTTCCGGATGAAGGGCCTGCACGGCGAACTGGCCATTGCCCACAACGGCAACGTGGTGAACGCAGACGTCATGCGCGCCGACCTGGTGGCGCGCGGCGTCCACTTTGAGACCTCCACCGACACGGAGGTGCTGGGCCGCGTGCTGACGGACGGAGACGGTCAGGACTGGAACGCGCGCTTCGGACAGTTGATGCGCCGCGCCAACGGGGCCTACTCGCTCACCATCCTCACGCAAGAGGCCGTGTACGCCGTCCGTGACCCGCTGGGCATCCGCCCGCTGGTGATCGGCAAGTTGAACGGCCACGGCTGGGTGTTCGCGTCCGAGACCTGCGCCCTGGACCACCTGGGCGCCGTCTACGTGCGCGACGTGCGGCCGGGCGAGGTGGTGAGGGCGGACGGCGAGGGCCTTACCTCCTCCTTCCCGCTGGGCGAGTCGCTGGACATGGTGGAGCCGGAGCATGGACGCCAGGCGCTGTGCCTCTTCGAGTTCATCTACTTTGCACGGCCAGACTCCCGCATGGCAGGCCAGTTGCTGCACCAGGCGCGCATGCGCATGGGCGAGCGGCTGGCCTCCGAGCATCCGGTGGAAGCGGACGTGGTGATCGGCGTGCCGGACTCGGCGACCGCGGCGGCCATCGGCTACGCGCAGGCGACCGGCATCCCGTACGCGGAAGGCCTGGTCAAGAACCGCTACGTGGGCCGCACGTTCATCCAGCCGGACCAGCGTCTGCGCGACCGTGGCGTGCAACTCAAGTACAACCCGTTGCGCGAGGTGCTGGAGGGCAAGCGCGTGATCGTGGTGGACGACTCGATCGTCCGAGGCACCACCACCCCTCGCGTGGTGAAGATGGTCCGCGACGCGGGCGCCACGGAGGTGCACCTGCGCATCACCGCCCCGCCCATCACCCATCCCTGCTTCTACGGCGTGGACATGGCCACGCGCGGCGAGTTGATCGCCGCCAACATGACGGAGGACGAGATCCGCGAGCACGTGGGCGCGGACTCCCTGGGCTACCTGTCGCTGGAGGGCACGGTCTGGGCCGCGAACATCGGCGAGGGCCAGCACTGCACGGCCTGTTTCTCCGGCGTCTACCCCAGCGAGGTGCCGCTGCAGTTCGACAAGTTCGCCCTGGAGGGCGAGGGCCTGCCCGACCACGAGATCCCGATGGCGGCTCCGCTGCCCGTGACCGAACCGCTGACCGTCCGCTGATCTGGCACCCGAAGCCCACCCACCGCACGCCAGTCGAACTCACGTCGCGGAGGCGATAGCCTTCCCTTTCCTCCCCCACTGCGAGTCTTGTGATGACCGACCCCGCCCGTCCATCCCTCACCTACGTCGGCTCCGGCGTGGATCTTGACGCGCGCGAGGCGACCGCGAGGCGCTTTGGCCCCATCGCGCGCGCCACCCACGGGCCGCAGGTGATCGACGTGCCGGGCGCGTTCGCCGGCCTCTTCGCCCTGGGCGCGTCTTACCGTGATCCGGTGCTCGTGGCCTCCACGGACGGCGTGGGGACCAAGGTGCTGCTGCACGCGGTCCACGGCAGCATCCGGCTCGCGGGCCACGACATCGTCAACAACAACGTGAACGACCTGGTCACCACCGGCGCTACGCCCCTGTTCTTCCTGGACTACATCGCCACCAACGGCCTGCCCCATGACGAGCGCGTGGCGCTGGTGGAGGGCATCGCGGAGGCGTGCCGCGAGAACGGCGTGGCGCTGCTGGGCGGCGAGACGGCCGACATGCCGGACATCTACCGCCCGGGCGACTTCGACCTCGCCGGCTTCGTCGTCGGCGTGGTCGAACGCGACGAGGTGGTTGACGGCTCGCGCATCGAGCCCGGCGACGTGCTCCTCGCGGTGCCCTCTAACGGGCTGATGACGAACGGCTACTCGCTGGCGCGGGAGGTCTGGGGGCTGGGCAAGGGCCTGGACGCCACGCGCGACCGCGAGGTGCTGGCGCAGCGCTACGAGGAACTGGGCGGCCAGAGCCTTGGGGAGGCCCTGACGGCCCCTCACCCCCCGTTCTGGACTTCGATACGGGCGGTGCTGCCGTACCTCAAGGGCGCGGCTCACATCACCGGTGGAGGCATTCCCGGCAACCTGCCGCGCATCCTGCGCGATCCCGTCGCGGCGCAACTGGACGAAGCCTCCTGGGAGACTCCGCCGCTCTTCGCGCTCATCCAGCGCGAGGGCGGTATTGCCCCGGCGGAGATGTACCGCGCGTTCAACATGGGCGCGGGCATGATCCTGGCCGTGGCCCCCGGCGACGAGGCGGCGGCCCGGGACGCGCTCGCCGCCACCCTAGCGTCCTCCACGCCCCCGTGGCGCATCGGCGAGGTCGTCAGCCGCGAGGGCGGGGCGGTGGTGCGCGGCATCCCGCTGGAGGCGGAGCCAGACGAGGCACGAGACGAGCCCCAGGACGGGGCGAAGGAGACACGATGAGGGCGCTACTGGTCGGCTTTACGCCGGAGTTCGTGGACTTCGCCCGCGGACTGAAGGAACTGGGCTGGGACCTCGCGGGGACGAGCGGCACCGTGAAGGGCCTGCGCGAGGCCGGCATCGAGGTCGACCAGGTGGCGGATCTGACCGGAAGCCCGGAGATGCTGGGCGGGCGCGTGCGCACGCTGCACCCGGTGATCCACGGTGGCCTCCTCTACCGCCGCGGCCACGACCAGGACGAGGCGGAGGTGGCCGAGCACGGCATTGCCCGCATCGACCTGCTGGCGGCGAACCTCTACCCGTTCATCGACACGGTGACGAAGGGCGCGCCGAGCCTGGCGGAGGCCGTGGAGCAGATCGACATTGGCGGGCCGGCGATGATCCGCGCGGCCGCCAAGAACCACCAGTGGGTGATCCCCCTGGTGGACCCGGCGGACTACGCACCGGTGCTGGAGGCGCTGCGAGCGGCCGCCGGCGCCCCGGGGGACGTGGAAGCGGCCCTCCGGCGCCGGCTGGCGGCGAAGGCGTTCCAGTACGTGGCCCACTACGACACGGCCATTGCCGAGTACCTGCGCACGGGGGACGAGCCGTTCCCGTCGCAACTGACGGAGGGCATGACCCGTCGCGAGGTGCTGCGCTACGGCGAGAACCCGCACCAGCGCGGCGCGTTCTACACCCACGACTCCGTGCGGACGCCCGTGGAGGGCATCGGCGCGTACGAGCAGCACCACGGGCTGGGGATGTCCTACGTGAACATCCTGGACGCGGACGCCGCCTTCAACGCGGTGGCGGACTTCCGCACGCCGGCCATCGCCATCATCAAGCACACCAACCCCGCCTGCTTCGCCACCACGCCGGCCGGGAGGGACGCCTCCCTGACCGCGCTGTACGAGCGCGCGCTGGGGGAGGGCGACTTTGTCTCCGCGTACGGCGGCATTGTGGCGGTGAACCGGGTGGTGGACATGGAGTTCGCCACCGCGCTGCGGGAGGTGCGCTCGCCCACGGACGGCGAGACGCGCATGCGTTACGACATCGTGATCGCCCCTGGCTATGAGCCGGATGCGCTGGAGCACCTGAAGAAGAAGTCGAAGGACCTGCGCATCTTGAGCGCGCCCCTGGGCGAACCTCGCCGCGAGCGGCTGGAGTTCCGAGCCGTGCGCGGCGGCGTGCTGGTGCAGGACGCGGACGTGCAAGAGGTCACACGGTCGGACTTCCAGGTGGTGAGCCAGCGCCAGCCCACGGAGGCGGAGATAGCCGACCTGGAGGTGGCGTGGGCCATCTGCAAGCACGTGAAGTCCAACGGCGTGGTGTTCGTGAAGGACGGCGTGCTCATCGGCATGGGGGCGGGGCAGCCGAACCGGGTGGGCTCGGCGCTCCTCTGCAAGGAGCAGGCGGGCGAGCGCGCCCAGGGCGCGGTCTGCGCCACGGACGCGTTCCTGCCCTTCCCGGACACGGTGCAGGTGGCCGCGTCCGCCGGATGCACGGTGGTGGCCCACACGGGCGGCTCCATCCGTGACGAGGACTCGCGGCAGAAGGCGGACCGGCTGGGCATTGGCCTGGTGGTGACGGGGGTGCGGCACTTCCGGCACTAGGGCCAGACCGCCGCCGACTGCCTCACGTCGGCCGGCGCTCGGTTGCTGATCGAGCGCATCGTGCGGATCGGTATGCTGGCGACCGTACCCAATCCTAGGCCGGCGGTGTTTGTCGCCCCAGAAGGCATCGAGGTGATCAATGCGTGAGGTCGTCCGTGGCAACCGTTGACCTCGTCATTCCCTGTTACAACGAGGAGCACGTGCTGGACGGCAGCGTCCGGCAGGTGCTGGCCTGGTGTGATGCGCATCCGGAGCACCAGTGGCGCATCGTGGTGGCCAACAACGCCTCCACGGACCGCACGCTGGAGGTGGCGCGCGCGTTGGAGGCGGAGTTCCCGGGGCGTGTGGCCGCCTTGCAGATCCCTGTGAAGGGGCGCGGGCTGGCGCTTCGGACGGCGTGGCTCACCTCCGACGCGGACGTGCTGGCGTACATGGACGTGGACCTGTCCACGGACCTGGCGCACATCACGGAGATCGTCGATCCGATCGCGCGGGGCGAGGTGGACCTGGCCTATGGGACGCGGCTGCACAAGGAGTCTCAGACCAACCGCTCGCTCAAGCGCGAGATCACCTCGCGCGGGTACGTCGCCATCTTGCGGCTGGCCGGGCTGAAGGTCACGGACGCGCAGTGCGGCTTCAAGGCGATCTCGCGCGAGGCGGCGCGGGCGCTGGTGCCGCTGGTGCAGGACACGCAATGGTTCTGGGACTCCGAGTTGCTGTGGGTGGCGCAGGCGAACGGCTACCGCATGCGGGAGGTGCCCGTGCGCTGGAACGAGGATCCGGACACCCGAGTGAAGATCATCAAGACCGCACGCGAGGATTTGCAGGGGATCTGGCGGCTGAAGCGCGGCGGAATCCCCCGGGTAGCGGGTAAAGTCTGACTGCTCCATCGTGTGAAGGGCGTATGAAGCAGGGATTGCAGGCCGGCGGTGCTGGCCGCCATTCGTGATACGAATCACAGGGACGTTGACCGTAGTGAGAGCCCGTCGCTACAGTCGCGGCGGCCCCGCAGTGTGACCTGCGGGCGCTCCTCGCGGCTGTCCCAGGGACGCCGCGACACTGCTGTGGAGGTTGCCCCATGCTTGGTGAAGGCGAAGGCATTGAACTGATCGGCGTCTTTGTCACCTTCATGGTTGGGCTCGGCGCCATGGTGCTGCTGGGCAAATGGTGGGAAGCGTAGTCTTCAGAACTGGACGCCGGCCCGCGGGCGTGACGGTCGAGTGACCGACTGCGGGTAGTAGCCAAAACGCCTGGGCGCCTCCGCGCCGGGCGAGACTGACAGGAGCAGCGGATGGCCGCCACGGAACGACCGCAGAGACGGACGATGGGTGATCGTCTGTACGACGCGATCTTCTCGAATCGGGTCTGGCGATCCATCTTCCGGTCCGGGTACCCCAACACCCCTCGGAACCAGATGCTTGCAGTGGCGACGAACGTCTTCCTGCACCTGCACCCCACCCGGATCCACCGCACGCACGTGAAGATCACCCACACGTTCTGCCTGGGCGGGCTCTCCTTCTTCCTGTTCCTGGGCCTGACGATCACCGGCGTGCTGCTGATGTTCTACTACGTGCCCTCCATCGAACGGGCGTACGAGGACATCCTGGCGCTGGAGACAGACGTGCGCTTTGGCCAGTTGATGCGGAACATGCACCGCTGGATGGCGCACGGCATGGTCTTGACCGTGCTGATGCACATGATGCGCGTGTTCTACACGGGCGCGTACAAGCCGCCTCGGGAGTTCAACTGGGTCGTGGGCGTGGTGCTGCTGGTGCTGACGCTGCTGCTGTCCTTCACCGGCTACCTGCTGCCGTGGGACCAGTTGGCGCTGTGGGCCATCACGGTGGGCACGAACATGGTGGGGTCCGCCCCCATCCTGGGCGAGCCGAACCGCTTCATCCTGGTGGGCGGCTTCCAGGTGGGCCAGGCCGCGCTGACGCGCTTCTACGCGCTGCACGTCATTGGCCTGCCGCTGCTGGCCGCCGTGTTCATGACCGTCCACTTCTGGCGCATCCGTCGTGACGGCGGCCTGGCGCGCCCGCTGTAGGTCGTAGGAAGGAAGGGAGTCACCATGGCTGCTACGCCACAGGCCCAGGCTCAACCGTCTTCCGCGGCCGTCCGCGGGCGACAGCGCCGCGCACGCGAGGAAGAACTGCTGGTCTGGCCGGACCTCGTCTTCATCGAGTTCATCTCGGCCGTGCTGTTCACCATCCTCATCGTCATTCTGGCGGTGATGGTGGACTCCGTGCTGCTGGACCGCGCCAACGCGGCCATCACGCCGAACCCGTCCAAGGCGCCGTGGTACTTCCTGAACCTGCAGGAACTACTGCTGCACATGCACCCGGCGCTGGCCGGCGTGGTGGTGCCCACCGTGGCCCTGATCGCCCTGGGCGCCATCCCCTACTTCGACACCAGCAACGAGGGCCAGGGGGAGTGGCTGTCCACTCCGAACGCCTGGCTGCTCACCAAGATCGGCGCCGGCGTGGGCGCGGTGGGCACCATGTTGCTCATCTTCTTCGACGCCTCCAAGCACGTTCAGATCTACGAGTGGATCGCGAACGGCGAGTTGAATGCGAACCCCGACAGTCCCGGCTTTGTGGCCTGGCCCTCCTGGCTGTCAGGCATTGAGAACATGGCCGCCATCCGCGACAACATCGCGTGGCCCGAATGGATGTTCAACGTCCCGCTGGGCGACGTGTTGCGGACGGACCTGCTGGGGTTCCCGCGCGTGGAGTTGGACTGGAACATCCCGGCGTTCCTGGTGGAGCAGTTCATCCCGGTCAACACGATGATCGGCCTGCCGTTGCTCCTGTCCTTCGTCGCCCATCGGGCGGGGTGGGCTAAGACCAAGCGGGATCACATGGTCCTGCAGTTCTCCGGATTCATCGCGGTCTACATCACGCTGACGATCGTGGGCACCTTCTTCCGTGGCGAGGGCCTGGTGCTGATTCCATACACGATCTTCGCGCACGAGTAAGACGGCCCGCTCGGAGGAACCCTGTGGCGAACGAACCAATTCAGCAGTCCCAGTCAGACGCCTGGAAGGCGGCGCTGGCGTCTCGCCGGACGCAGGTGGCGGACTCGGAGTCCGTGCCTGCCGCGCTGGTGACGCCGTTGGACCAGGATGTCTCGCGGCGGAGTTTCATCCGCGCGTCCTTCTGGGCCGGCCTGGGGGTCAGCCTGCTGGGCAGTGTGGGACTGTTGGTGGACTACCTGTACCCGCGCAACGTGCGCGGCTTCGGCGGCCCCGTGCCGGCCGGCACGCTGGCGGACTACCCCGTGGGCGCCGAGCCGGTGGCGAACTCAGAGGGCCAGTTCTGGATGGTGAACCTGGACCCCACAGACACCTCGGACGCCGGTTCCGGGGGCGGATCCGGGCTGCTGGCGCTGTGGCGCAAGTGCCCGCACCTGGGCTGCACGGTGCCGTGGAAGCACAACGCGACGGTGCCGGGCTTCGACTCCGGCTCGTGGTTCCAGTGCCCGTGCCACGGCTCCAGTTACACCGTGGCCGGCGTCCGGGTCTACGGCCCGGCGGCGCGCTCCATGGACACCATGGCCATTGAGATTGACGATGCGGGCAACATCACGGTGCAGACCGGGCAGATCCTGCCCGGCGGCCCGGACAACCCCTCGCGCGCAACGCCAGTCTAGGACGGGCTTGCAGACTGCGAGGACGGCGAGGCCGCTCCGCCTCCCCGGAACGTTCCAGGAGATGGACGCGGTGAACCAACCCACCGCCATGTGGCGCGGAGAGTGATGGACGTATGAACACCAGCAAGCAGGTCAACGCGATGATCGGGCTCCTGTTCCTCGCGTTCCTCGCGTTCGGCGCGTACATCATCAACGAGCCCAACCGCCAGGCCACGGCGGAGGAGGCGCAGAGCGAGATGATCGCGCGGCGCGGCGCGGACCTCTTCGTCAACAACTGCCGCTCCTGTCACGGCCTGGTGGGCGAGGGCGGCATTGCCCCCGCCCTGGACAGCGCCGCCTTCCTCATCCTGGGCGAGGACAACCCGTACGGCGTGGACGCCACTGCGGAGGGCGAGGCCCGCACGGTCCGCGAGTTCCTCTTCAACACCATCGCCTGCGGCCGCACGAACACGGTCATGCCCCTCTGGTCGGAGCGTTACGGCGGCTCCATGTCGGAGACGCAGGTCAACTACATCGTGGACATGATCACCTCGGAGCGCTGGGACCTGGTGGAGGAGATCGGTGTCGAGCACGACATTGAGACGAGCACCGATCCTGCTACGGTAGTATTGACGCCAGAAGACGCTGGCTCGCTGTCAGCCACCACGGCGAACTGCGGGCAGTACACGGGCGCCGTGCGCCAGGGCATCGTGAGCCGGGATCCGTTCGCGGATCCGGGCGAGCCGGGCGCCACACAGGAGCCGGGCGAGGAGCCGTCTGACCAGCCGGAAGCCCAGACCATGGTCCAGGGCGCGCTGGTAGGCGAGTTCTACGCCAACAACTGCGCTTCCTGCCACGGCGGTCAGCGCCAGGGTGCGGTGGGCCCGGCCCTGACGCCGCAGGCCCTGACCGAGCCGGACGACTTCTACGCAGACACCATTGCCAACGGGCGCGGCACCATCATGCCGGCCTGGTCGCAGTTGGCGGGTCTGACCGACGAGGAAGTCGACCACCTCGTCCAGTTCATCAAGCACGTCGAGCCGTAGGCGTTCGGGCTCGACCAGCCGGATCGGGGCCAGCGGCCCCGACGGAGGGGAAAACATGGCAGCAGTGACCGGCAAACGGTACCGGTGCACGAAGTGCGGTTCAGAGTTCATCGTCACCAAGGGTGCGGAGGACGCGGAACTGCGCTGCGACGACCAGCCGCTCGAGCAGTTGTAGGACGAGGTAGAGATGGCCGTTGCACTCGGCAAGCGCTACAAGGACGAGACGACGGGCGTTGAGGTGCTCTGCATCAAGCCCGGCGACTGCAACCTGAACGTCAATGGACGCGGCATGGAAGAACTCCAGCCGAAGGTGCTGCCGTCCGCTGACTAGTACATCTGCGGGACTGACGCGGCGCGACCCAGCGGTCGCGCCGCTGCGTTCCTGCCAGGACCGAAGCATCGTTGCACGCCGTCTGCGGGCAGTCCCTGTACCAGCGCCGCCGGGATGAGCAGCGCCGGTTCGTTGACCGGGCAGGCGAGGCGTGCAACGATCGCGGATGCGCCCGCGCTGCGGGTGTGCATGTCTTCATCAGGATTCAATACCGGCGCGCCCCAGGCACTCGCGATTGACGAGGCTGGCGCAGGCGCTCCGGCGGGGGTGGTAACGCGTGACTGAAGTCTACGTCGGTGACTCGGAATCGTTGGAGGCCGCGCTGCGGCGCTTCAACAAGCGCGTGCAGGCAGACGGCATCCTGACGGACGCCCGCCGGCACGAGTTCTATGAGAAGCCGTCCGAGCGCCGCAAGAAGAAGGAAGCCGCGCGCCGCCGCAAGTTGCGCAAGGCCATTGCCCGCGCGAAGACGCGGGAGCGCGCGTAGCACTCCCCGGTCCTTCCACACGGGAAGGGCCACACCGGAAGGGCTGCTGACACGCTGGCCCCCGCACCGGCCCACGTGGCAGGCGCCGGGCGCCGCGTTGATCGAGTAGGGTTGCCGGGGGCGAAGGAGCCAGCGTGGCGACCATCTCGGACACCATTCGCGAGCAGATGACCGCAGCCTGGAAGGGCGGCGATACCGTGCGCCGTGACGCGCTGCGGTTGATGCTGGCCGCCTTCAAGAACGCCGAGATCGAACTCGGCCACCCGCTGGAGGACGACGAGGCGATCCGCGTCCTGCAGAAGGAGGCGAAGCAACGCCGCGACTCCATCACCGAGTACGAGAAGGCCAACCGCGCGGACCTTGCTGAGAAGGAGCGCGTGGAACTGGTGGTGATCGAGGAGTTCCTGCCGCAGCAGTTGAGCGACGAAGACCTGCAGGCGCTGGCGCGGGAGGTGATCGCGGAGGTGGGCGCGTCCGGCCCCGGCGACGTGGGCAAGGTGATGCGTCCGCTGCTGGCCCGCGTCTCTGGCCGCGCGGACGGCGGCCGCGTGAACAAGGTCGCGCGCGAGATGCTGGGGGGCTAGCGCCCGCGGGCGCAGGCGACCCATGGTCAGCCGCTCCACGCAGAGCACGATCCGGGAGGCGGCGCTCAAGGCGCCCAACGGCTCGGTCGCGCTCGCCCTCGGCGCGCTGACCGCCCTCGCGCTCTTCGCCGTCCTCTTCCCCTGGTTCCCGGGCGGGCAGCGCCTGGAGGTGGGCGTCCGCACGGATGTGGGCGTGGTGGCCCCGCGCGCCGCCTCCTACGAGTCCGCCGTCCTCACCGAGCAACGCCGCGAGGCAGCCGCCGAGGCGATCGCCGACGTGCTGGTGCTGAACCCGGAGATCCGCGACCGGCAACTGGCGGAACTGGACCGCGTGCTGGGCGCGATCGACATGCAGCGCCGCGACCAGACGCGCGCCGAGTCCGCACGCGAGACGGCCATCCAGGAGATCGCCGGGGTGGACCTCTCCCAGCGGGCCGCTGCGACCTTCGTCAGCGGCTCGGACGTGCGCTGGGCCACCATGCAGTCGGAAGCGCGGGACGCGCTGTCACGCACGCTGACCGGGGCGATCGGGCCGGAGGACGTGGAGGGGGCGCGCAGCCGCGCGGGCTCGTTCCTCTCCCCGCTGCTCACTGCCGACGAGACCATGGCGATGACGGAACTCCTGGACCCCCTGGTGGTGCCCACGCTCGCGATCTCCGAGGAGCGCACGGAGGCCCTGCGCCGGGAGGCCGCCGCGAACACGCCGCCGGTGAGCGTCACGTTCCAGGAAGGCCAGGTCATCGTGCCGCCGGGCGGCGTGATCGACGAGGCGGCGTACGAGGCGATCACCACGCTGGACATCCGCACGGGTGCGGTGACGCTGCCCGCGGTGCTGGCGGCCGCCATCGGCTCGGTGCTGGGGGGCGCGGCGTTTGGCGCGCACCTGTGGGTGACCAAGCCGCGCTCGCTGCGCGGGGTGCGCCGGCTCCTGCTCTTCGGCCTGACGCTGATCGTCCCCGTGACCGTGGCCAAGTTCGCCTTCCCGCTGATCCTGCCGGACGCGGACAACCTCTACCTGGCGTTGGCGCTACCGCTGGCGGCGGGGGCGGTGGTGGCGGCCGTGCTGTTGGACATCTCCAGCGGCGTCATGGTGGCGCTGGTGATGGCGGGGGTGGTGGGCGTGCTCTCGGTGGCGGTGCCGCAGAGCGGCGGCCCGGGGGCGGAACTGGACGCGCTGCGCATCGTCCTGGCCACCGTCGCCTCGTCGCTGGCGGGCCTGTTCGTGGCTGCGCGGGCCGAGCGCCTGCAGGGCTACCTGGGGGCGGGCCTGGCGGTGGCTGTGGCCTCCGGGCTGGTGGCGGTGATGGTGCTGCTGCTGGACGACGAGCGCACGCTGACCGAGGTGGCCTGGATTGCCGGGACGGCCTCGGTGGGCGGGCTGCTGACGGCGATCGTGGCGGTGGGGGCGTTCATCCTGCTCAGCCGGCCGTTCGGCATCATCACCCGCGTGGAGTTGATGGAACTGGTGCAGTTGAACCACCCGCTGCTGCGCCGCCTGCAGGACGAGGCGCCCGGCACGTTCCAGCACTCGATGCTCGTGGGCTCGCTCGCGGACCGCGCGGCCGACCGGATCGGCGCGGACTCGCTGCTGGTGCGCGTGGGCGCGTACTACCACGACATCGGCAAGTTGCACTCGCCGGGGTTCTTCGTGGAGAACTTCGGCGACGGCGCCAACCCGCACGACAACCTTGACCCGCTCCAGTCCTCGCGGGTGATCATGCGGCACGTCTCGGCAGGCGTGGACCTGGGGCGCAAGCACAACCTGCCGGAGGCGGTGATCGCCTTCATCCCGCAGCACCACGGCAACCGCCTGGTGGCGTACTTCTACCGCGAGGCCGCCAAGGTCAAGCCAGACGTGGATCCCACGCTCTTCCAGTACCCCGGCCCCAAGCCCCAGACGCGCGAAGCGGCCCTGGTCATGCTGGCCGACTCGTGCGAGGCCAGCGTGCGCGCGGCCACGGACCGCAGCGCGGAGCGCATCCGCTCCGTGGTGGAGGGCATCATCGCGGAACGCGTGGAGGAGGGGCAGTTCGACGAGTGCGACATCTCCCTGCGCGACCTGCGCGTGGTGGCGGACTCCTTTGTCCAGGCGCTCTCCGCCGTCTACCACCCCCGCGTGGAGTACCCGCAGCCCACGCGGCGCGAACTCGAAGCCCGCGGACACGCGGCGCCCCTGGAGGAGCCGCCGAGACGTCGGGAGATCGGCGCCCCCGCCCGCGCCGTGGTGGTGGAGAGCGACGAGGAGTTCGAGGACGGCGACGAACCCGTGCTCTCCGAGGACGACTCGTAGCGCTCGAGCCCGGCGGAGGCCCGGTGCGCCCGCGGCGGAGTGAGGGCGTACCGGGCGGCCTCGGTATACTGGGGGCGCCCCAGCGAACAGCACGGCGAACAGCACAGGCCCTCGAAGAGCACAGGAGCAGCAGATGCGCGCCACGGTGGTCGTCTTTCCGGGCACGTGGAGCGACAACGACTCCGTGTGGGCGCTGGCCCAGTGCGGCATCGAGGCGCGGAAGGTCTGGCACCGGGACGAGGTCTCGTTCGCACCGGACGAACTCGTGGTGTTGCCCGGCGGCTACTCCTACGGCGACTACCTGCGCACGGGGGCGATTGCACGTTTCAGCCCGATCATGGAGCCCGTGGCCCGGCACGCCGAGGCCGGCGGGCTGGTCATCGGCATCTGCAATGGCTTCCAGATCCTCTGCGAGTCCGGCCTGCTGCCGGGTGTCCTCATGCGCAACGGCTCGCTCCAGTTCCGTTGCCAGGACGCCTACCTGGCGCCCGTCAGCCAGGCCTCGCCGTTCACGGCGCACCTCGACACGTCCCGGGCGTACATGATCCCGGTCTCGCACGGCGACGGCCGCTACGTGGCGGACGAGAGCACGATCGCGATGCTGGAGGACACGGGCCGCGTGGCCTTCCGCTACGCGGAGCCGGACGGCCGCGTGACGCCGGACGCGAACCCCAACGGGTCGGTCAACAACATTGCCGGCATCCTGAACGAGCGTGGCAACGTCCTCGGCATGATGCCCCACCCGGAGCGCGCCTGTGAGCCGCTGCTGGGCGGCGAGGACGGCAACGCGATCTGGCGCTCCGTCCTGGAGTCTGTCGGCGCGAAGGTCTGATGGGCGCGCTGCGGTGGCTGGCGCCCGCTGGCAGCGCATGGATATGACAAGACGACTCACGGTGGTGTTGCAGGCAGGGGAAGAGCATGGTCGTCGCTTCATGCCCTGCGTTGCCCGGCGTCTGGACGCAAGGCGAAACCCGCGGCGAAGCCATCGCCAACGTCCGCGACGCGATCGCGCTCTATCTCGAAGCGGCGCGCGATCATGGCGAGCCGATTCCCGATGAGGACCGCCCGACGGTAGAGGTCGCCGCTTAGCGGACCTCCTGGTCACTTCCGGTGACCAATTCGCCCGAGCGGTGGCGGCACTCGGATACGAGGTTGACCGCGTTCGAGGGAGTCACATGATCCTCCGCGCGCCGGGGCGCCGCATGCTGTCCGTACCGCGCCGTCGGACGCTTGACCGCCGCTGACTCCCCCCTCACCCGCACCGCTGGTACGCTCGGGGCTCTCCCCCTGACCCTGGCTGAACGGCCGTCAGCAGTGCGAGGATGCCCATGTCGGTAGACGATCTCGCCCTCCAACAGGTCGCGATGACGCGTCCGGAGTACGAGCGGTTGCTCGACCTTCTGGATCGCGAGCCGACCGAGGTCGAACTGGGCATGGTGGGGGCGCTCTGGTCCGAGCACTGCGGCTACAAGCACTCCAGGCCGCTGTTCAAGCACTTCCCCAGCACGGGCGAGTACGTCCTGACCAAGGCGGGCGAGGAGAACGCCGGCGCCATTGACCTGGGTGACGGCTGGGTGGCCGTCTTCAAGATGGAGTCCCACAACCACCCGAGCGCCCTGGAGCCCTACGAGGGCGCCGCCACGGGCGTGGGCGGCATCCTGCGCGACATCTTCGCCATGGGCATGCGCCCGGTGGCCTTGCTGGACTCGCTGCGCTTCGGCCCCCTCTCAGACCAGCGCAACCGCCGCCTGTTCCGAGGCGTGGTAGAGGGTATTGGCGGGTACGGGAACTGCGTAGGCGTGCCCACCGTGGGCGGCGAGGTGCAGATGCACCCCTCCTACTCCGGGAACCCGCTCGTCAACGCCATGGCCATTGGCATTGGCCGCCGGGAGCACCTGCTCTCCGCCAGCGCTCGAGGCGTGGGCAACCCGTTGGTGCTGGTGGGGGCGGACACGGGGGTGGACGGCATCCACGGCGCCACCTTCGCGTCCGTGGAACTGTCGGAGGGCTCAGACGCCCACCGGCCCGCCGTGCAGGTGGGCAACCCGTTCCTGGAGAAACTGCTGATGGAGGCGTGCTGCGAACTGGCGGAGCAGCACAAGGACTGGATCGAGGGCCTGCAGGACCTGGGCGCGGCCGGCCTCACCTCGTCCGCGGTGGAAGCCGCCAGCCGCGCCGGCACGGGCATCGACATCGACGTGGCGCTGGTGCCGAGGCGCGCGCAGCACATGACGCCGTACCAGGTCATGCTCTCCGAGTCGCAGGAGCGCATGCTCGTGATCCCGAAGAAGGAACACCTGGAGGACGTGCTGGCCCACTTCCGCCGCTGGGAGATCCGCGCGGACGTGATCGGCACGGTGACCGACGACCAGATGGCGACGATCCGGGACGGCGACCAGGTGGTGGCCCGCATGCCCGTCGGCGTCCTGGTGGATCCGCCGCAGTACCCGCCCGAGGGCGTCCGCCCCGCTGACCTGGACGCGCTGCAGGCGGAAGACCTGGCCGCCCAGCCCGACCTCGATCCGTCCGAGGCGGGCGCGGCATTGCTGCGGCTGCTGGCCACGGAGAACATTGCCAGCCGCCGCTGGATCTACCGCCAGTTCGACCACCAGGTGCAGAACAACACCGTGGTTCGCCCCGGTGGCGATGCCGCGCTGATCCGCATCAAGGACTCCACAAAGGGCGTGGCGGCCTCCACAGACTGCAACGGGCGCATGCTCGCCCTGGACCCGCGCACCGGCGCCGCCATGGCCGTCGCCGAGGCGTGCCGCAACGTGGTGGCCACCGGCGCGCAGCCGGCGGCGCTCACGGACTGCCTGAACTTCGGGAACCCGGAGAAGCCGGAGGTGGCCTGGCAGATGGAGGAGGCGATCCTTGGACTGTCGGCCGCCGCGCGCGTGCTGGAGACGCCGGTCATCTCCGGCAACGCCTCGCTCTACAACGAGGCGCCGGACGGCCCCATCCTGCCCACGCCCAGCATCGGCGTGGTCGGCCTGATCGAGGACGCCTCGCGGGCCCTCACGATCGCCCCGGCGGCGGGCGACACCGTGGTGCTCCTGGGCGCGCAGGTAGCGCAGCCGGCCAGCACGCTGGCCGGCTCGGAGTACCAGTGGACCACGCAGGGACGTATCGCCGGCATGCCTCGCCTGGATCTGGACCACGAGTTGCGCGTGCAGCGCTTCGTGCTGGACGCACACGGTCGAGGCCTGCTGACCGCCGCGCATGACCTGTCGGACGGCGGCCTCGCCGTCGCGCTGGCAGAGATGTGCTTCGCCGCGGACGCCGGCATCGACGCCTCTGACATCGCCGAGGGCGAGCGCCTGGACGCCGCGCTCTTCGGCGAAGCGCCCTCGCGCTTCCTCGTCGGCACCTCGAACGCGCGCGTGCTGCTGGACCTGGCGGCCGGCCACGGCATCCCGGCGGTGGCCGTCGGCGTGGTGGGGGGCGACCGCCTGCGCCTCGGCCCGATCGACGTCGCGCTGGAAGACGCCGCCCGCGAGTGGAGCGAGGGCCTGGACCGGATGCTGGCGGAGATCTAGTGGTTACTCCGCCTCATACATGTTGCGCACGCGCCGGGGTGCGGTGAGCAGCCAGGCGTCGCGGATGAAGTCCGCCACCTGTTCCCAGTCCGGTTCTTCGAGGTCGAGGCGGATGCCCAGCCAGCCGTGGCGACCGACGAAGGCGGGCACCCAGAAGGTGTCCGGGTCTTCCTCCACCAGCGTCTCCTGGACGCCGGGGGCAGCCTTCAGGGTGAGTCCGCTGCGGCCGTCGTCGCCGAAGTGGTCCACGAGGAAGTAGCCCAGGCGCTTGCCGCCGACCTCCAGCGAGCGGTGCTCGTTCTCGTAGCGGTCTGTCGCCTCGGACTCCGGGTAGCCCTCGACGATGCGGGTGACGCGGTCCCGACGCTTGCGGATGGTGGCGAGGCTGGCGGTCGCGGCGCGGGTGGCGGGGCGTCGAGGTGCGGGCATAGCGGTCTCCCTCCGACGGTACGAGGTTGCGCTTCAGTGATGGCCGTGGCCGTGTGGGCGTATGGCCGTGTCGACGCGGCTTCGGCCTGCCTGCCGGGGTGTTGAGCCTAGTCGAAGTCCCAGCGCGCGGCGGTGTTGGGAAAGTCAGCCTCAACCCAGGTGAGGGCCTTCCGTGGCGCCAGGTAAAACCAGTCGTCGCTCGCGTCCTCGCCGCCGATGTCCTCCGGCTTCATCGCGTACTTCCTGGCGTAGGCGGCCAGGGCCTCCTCCGGCACGCGCCGCACCTCCACGCTGCCCTCCAGGATGACGACGTCATCCCCGCTTTCGAGGTGGACCGAGACGCGCGAGTCGCGCGCCAGGTTGGCGGCGGCGACGCCGCCGCTGCCGAACCACAGGGCGCCCTCGTGCCAGTAGCCCCAGACCGGCTTGGAATGGGGCGAGCCGTCCGCGCGGGTGGTGCAGACCCAGTAGTTGCGGGAGGCCGCCAGTTTCTCTTCCGTCGCGGGCCAGGAGGCGCCTCGAGCCTCCCCGGTGACGCCGTAGGACGCCCCGAAGCGGGTGGGGACGAGTCGCGGTTCGCGCGGAGTTTCAGGGGACATGGTGGTGACTTCCCATCTGCGCACTCTGGGATTCGTGCGCGATCTGTCGCAGCCTGTGAGGAAACGCCGGCCAGCGTATCAGAACAAACGTTTGACAGACAAGAACTCTTGTTCTATCGTTGGCGCGTCGCCATCCCCGTGCGGCGGGGTGGCGACGACGGCCCGGTGGTTGTCCCTATCGCGGGGGCACGGGTACGCTCGTACGTCGCGGCGGGTGTTGAAATCGACACCCATCAACGTGTACCAGCGGCCACTGCGGACAAGTTGTCCGAATTGTGGTTCAACCGTGCACTTCCACTTGGACAAGTCCCGGGCCGGCGTCGCCATCTCACGCAAAGATGGCTTCAGTCCCGGCTCCGGCACGCCGAAGGGTCATCTGACGTGAAGGTCGTGTTCCTGGAGACCGTTGAAGGTTCCGGCACCATGGGCGAAGTCAAAGACGTCGCTCGGGGCTATGCCCGGAATTACCTGTTGCCTCGCGGCCTGGCCGCGCCGGCAACACCGCAAGTCCTCGCCCGTGCCGAAAGGTTGCGGGAGATCGAGGAGGAGCGGCAACGGGCTGAGGACGAGAAGGCTCAAGGACTTGTCGGCAAGTTCGAGAGCCCGATCGTTGTCACGGCCCGCGTCGGAGAGCAGGGACGACTGTACGGGTCTGTCACAAATGCTGACATCGCCGAGAAGGCTGGGGAGATTCTCGGCGAAGACCTGGACCGTCGTCGCATACTGCTGCCCGAGGCGATCCGCCGAGTTGGGGTCTACACCGTTGGCATCCGGCTGTCGCGTAATGTGACGCCAGAGGTCCAGGTGGTGGTCGTGGATGCAGACGCGCCGGAAGGCGTGGAAGCAGCCGCGGCGGCGCTCCTTGCTCCACCTGTGGAGGAAGAAGTGGCCGAGGCCCCATATGCCGAAGCGGCAGGTTCTTCGGAACCCACCGCAGAGGCCGACGACGCTGATGGCGCGTCGGAGCCGGGCACACAGGACACCACGGAGGAGGGCGCATAGCCCTCCTTCTGCTTCACAGGGACACGCCCCTCGTCCCCCGGGCTCCCTGACGGGCCCGGGGGTTTTGTTTGGTCAGCAGCGGTCCTCGTCCCTTCGGCTCGTTCACGGGTGAGAACCGAGACCGCTTCGGCGATCAACGTCGTCGCCCTCAGACCGGCCTGCCACCGCATGACGTCTCCGCGGAGGAGGCGGTCATTGCCGCGCTGCTGCTGGACGACGACGCCTACGCGCGCGTCCTCCCCATCGTCCGGCCAGAGGACTTCTTCCGAGAGCAGAACGGCTGGATCTACGAGTCCTGCCTCTCCGTCGCCGAACGCGGCGAGTCGATCACCATCCCGACGGTCGCGCACGAACTGGACCGGCAGGGCCGCCTGGACCCCGCCGGCGGCGAGACGTACCTGGTGGAGATGGCGGGGAAGTACTTCACGGCTGTGGGCGTGGAGGCGCACGCCCGCATCGTGGCGCGGGACGCCCTCTACCGCCGCCTGATCCAGGCCGCCGGACAGATCGCCTCCCTGGCGTACGAGGGCGGCCCGGACGTGAGCGGCGTGCTGTCGGAGGCGGAGAGCCTGCTGCTGGCGCTGCGCAGCGCGGAGGCGGCCGGCGACTTCAAACGTCTGCGCGACCTGCTGGACGAGTTCCTGGAGTCGCCCGCAGAGGACGAGGACGGCGACTCGCAGTCCGTGCGTTCCGGCTTCATGGACCTGGACGAACTGCTGGCCGGCGGCTACAAGCGCGGCGACCTGGTGATCCTGGCGGCGCGCACCGGCATGGGGAAGACCTCGCTCATGCTGAACCTGGCGCGGAACTGCGCCATTGGCCAGCAGGGGACGGTGGCGCTGTTCTCGCTGGAGATGGGCGGTGAGAGCCTGGCCATGCGCATGCTCTCCGCGGAGGCGGGCGTGGAGATGTCGCGGCTGCGCCTGGGCCGCCACACGGAGGCGGAGGAGGCGCGCGTGATGAACGCGCACGGCCTGCTCGGCGGCGCCCCGGTCTTCATCGACGACTCGGCGGTCCTCAGCGTGCCGGAGATCCGCGCGAAGTGCCGCCGCCTGCAGGCGGACCACGGGCTGGACCTGGTGGTGGTGGACTACCTGCAGTTGCTGCACGGCGCCGGGCGGGCGGACACGCGCACCAACGAGATCAGCGGCATCTCGCGCGCGCTCAAGGAACTGGCGCGCGAGTTGAACGTGCCCGTGGTCGCCGGCGCGCAGTTGTCTCGTGCCGTGGAGACGCGCCAGCCGCACATTCCCATGCTGTCCGACCTGCGGGAGTCCGGGTCCATCGAGCAGGACGCGGACATTGTCATGTTCATCTACCGCGAGGACGTCTACACGCAGGCGAACGACTGGCAGGACCAGCACCCGGAGGAGCCCGGCGGCGCGCACCCCACGGGCCTGGCCCAGATCATCCTGGCGAAGCACCGCAACGGCCCCACCGGCGCCGTCACCGTGCGCTGGGTGGCCAAGACCGCCTCCTTCCAGGATCTGCTGCTGCGCACCGAGCCGGGCTGGGGCTAGTCCGCCATGGCCGCCCCTGCGTCACAGGCGCCGTTCGAGGGCTTCCGAGCCGGCCAGCGTGCGACCGCGCTCCCGGTGCAGTTCTTCACGGAGGTGCTCCCGGAGATCGAGGACGCGACGGAACTGCGCGTCACGCTGTACGCGCTCTACGCCATCCCTCGGCCCGGCCGGCTGGCCGCCCTGCGCGTGAGTGCGCTCGCGGCGGAACAGCCGCTCGCCCGCGCGCTGGGGGAGCGTGCGGCCGAGGCGACTCGGACGGCCGCGGAGGCGGCGGCCCGACGCGGCGTGCTGCTGCTGCTGCCGCTGGAGGACGGCGACGCGCTGGTGCTGGTGAACAACGACGGCGGCCGGCGCCTGCGCGACCGCATCGCCGCCGGCGCGGAGGCCGTGCCCGGGGCGCGCGTGGCGCCTCGGGCGGTAGTGGTGGAGACGAGCGCTGGGGCGGCGGTGTACGAGCAGGAGATCGGCCTGCTCACGCCCTCCGTGGGCGCGGCCCTCGCGGAGGCGGAACAGACCTACCCCGCCGGCTGGATCGCGGACGCCCTCCGCGAGGCCGCCCGGCAGAACAAGCGATCGTGGTCATACGCGGAGGCCATCCTGCGCCGATGGCAGACCGAGGGACGAGACGATGAAGCAACTACGGGACATCCTGGGCGATCCGACGACCCCTACGCGCACCTCTACCGGCGCGACTAGCCCGGAGGGCGTGGAGGAGCCGGAAGACCTCTGCCCGCTGTGCCAGGGGGCGCGCTTCGTGCGCGTCACCTCGGATCCGCAGGACCCCCGCTTCGGCAACCCTGTCCCCTGCGAGTGCGCCCGCTACGAACCTCCGGAGGAGCGGAGCGCGCGGCTGCTGCGTTACTCGCGGCTGGGCGGCATGCAGCGTCTGACGTTCGACACGCTGGTCAAGAGCGGTCGCACGAACGATCCGCGTCTCCAGGTGCAGTACGCGGAGGCGGTGGCTATCGCGGAGCGGTTCGCCTCGCACCCGGAGGGGTGGCTGATCCTCACCGGCCCGCATGGCGCCGGGAAGACACACATCGCCGCGGCCATCGCCAACCGGGTGATCGAGCGCGGCGAGCCGGCGTTGTTCCTGGCGGTGGCGGATTTCCTGGACCACCTGCGTTCCGGCTACGGCGACAACGCCGAGGTGGGCTACGACGCGCTGCTGGAGCGCGTGCGCTCCGCGCCACTGCTGGTCCTGGACGACCTGGACGCCTACGCGCAGACCGAGTGGGCGCGTGAGAAGTTCTTCCAGGTGGTCTCCTACCGCTTCAACGCAGCCCTGCCTACGGTCTTCACCGCCGTGAAGTCTCCCAACGAGATCGACGACCGCCTGGGCAGCCGCCTGGCCGACCCCACGATGTCGCAGGTGGTGGAACTGGCCCACGGCGACGCCGCGCCTCGCTATCTCCACATTGGCGCGATGACGCGGGAGCGGCTGGCGGCGTACACCTTCGCGGACTTCATCCCGGACGGCATTGGCCTGAAGGGCGAGCCTCGACGCAGCCTGGAGTCTGCCTATCGCGAGGCGCTGCGCTGGGCTCGGGAGCCGCAGGGGTGGCTGGTGATGATGGGGGGCAACGGCTGCGGCAAGACGCACCTGGCGGCCGCCATTGCCAATGAGCGCCTGGACGCCGGCGACCGTGTGGCCTTCGCCAACGTGGCCGACCTGCTGGACGAGTTGCGCGCCGCCTACGCCCCCGACGCTCCGAGGCGCTACGACCAGTTGTTCAAGGCCCTGGTGGAGGCCCCCGTCCTGGTGCTGGACGACCTGGGCGCCCAGAAGTCCAGTCCGTGGGCGGAGGAAAAACTCTACCAGTTGCTGAACCACCGCCACCTGGCAGGCGCCTTCACGGTGGTGACCACGAACAAGCGCATCGGCGACCTGGAGCCCCGCATCGCCTCGCGGCTGGCGGACAAGGACGTGTCCGTGCTCCGCGAGATCACGGCGCCGGACTACCGCACGCTGAAGCCCTGAAGCCCTGAAGCCCTGAAGCCCTGAAGCCCTGACGGCCGCGGCGAGGGCCGAGGACTGTGCCCTTGAACGCAGGACGCTCCACTACCTGGAGGGCCATGGGGGCCGCCTCGTCACTTCGAGCGCAGGGGTGGTGGGCGGGTCGTCATGGATTCGCTACGGATCGCACGCGCGGTCGCGAGTACGGTGGAAGGGCGGATCCCACCGTGTGGCGTCTCCTGAATCGGACTGCGCATGCCCGCTGGTCGCGGACCGTCCCCGCTCGTGCTCCTGTCGTGTGCCCTCGTGGCGCTCGTGCTCGTGGCGTGCGAGGGGGGGCCGGCGGAGCAGGTGGCCGCGGGGCCTGGCTCCGGATCGCCGGGGACAAGGACGCCCACGGCCACGGCGGCTGCGGAGTACGAGAGCCCGTTCGCGTACTGCGGCCAGACGGGTTCGGTCGACAACCCGGGCGCGCCGTACGTGGGACCCGAGCATCCGCCCGAGGTCTTCCGGGTCCTGGCAGACCTGATGGGGCTGCCCTCGGACGCGCCGGAGCGCACCGTGACCCCGGAGTTCGAGTGGCGGTGCATGGACGGGTTCGTCTACGCCTGCACGTACGGCGCGAACCTGCCCTGCGGCAAGGCGGATCTGAGCAGCCGCCCCACCCGCGAGATGGTCGAGTTCTGTTCGAGGGAACTCGACGGTACGCCGCTGCCCGGCTCGCTCGTGGGACACCAGACGATCTACGGCTGGCTGTGCCGAGGCGATACGCCGGCCACCACGCACCAGAAGTACCAGGTGGACGCGCGGGGCTTCGTCGTCTCGTTCTGGCACTGGATCCCCGAGCCAGAGTCCGAGCCCGAGCGGTCACCGGCGGCAGGGCAGCGGTGAGGGCGGTTCGCTAGTCCAGCAGCCCGGACGCTCGCGCCCAGCGCACGAGGCGCGGCGTCCCGTGGTGCGTGGACAGGCCCTCTGCCTCCGCGCCCGTGAACCAGCCCAGGTCCGCGAACTCGCCGGTGGGCGCGGCGTGCTCGGCCAGGATCGGCCCAGCGTAGACGGCCTCGGAGTGGTCGCCGCTGGCGAAGAGGCCGACGAAGCGGTCCGCCACCGCCTCCACACCCGTCTCCTCCAACAGTTCGCGCGCGGCCGTCTCCGCCGGGGTCTCTCCCGGCTCCATGTGGCCGGAGGGCAGCGCCCAGCGCCCGGCGCCGTCGCGGCCCTGGCTGCGGAGGCCCAGCAGGATGCGGCGCTCGCCGATGGCGAGGAAGCCAGCGGTGGGGCTCGGATTCACCCAGCGGGCGGTCGTGCAGGAGGGGCAGCGCACCGCGCCGTCCGCCCCCGGCGCCCCCAGCGGCGTCCCGCACCGCGCGCAGTATCGAAGCGACATGCGTGCTCGGTCCGGAGACGCCACCTCTCCGTAGACGTCCGTGCCCGCCTCGCCCGCGACCAGGCCTCGGAGCGCCGCGGTGGTGGTGGGGAAGGCGATCTCCTCCCAGGGGATCTCGTCGAAGGCGAACCACGCCACCTCGTCGCATTCGCTGCCCGGCGCCGGCTCCTCGTCGGCGGTGAGTTCGGCGAGGAAGGGCATGACGATGTGGTGCGGGGCGAGCACGGTCTGGGGCGGCAACGCACGCAGGATGCGGGGGCGCACCCCTGCCTCCTCGCACGTCTCGCGGACGGCGGCCTGCCACGGCGTCTCGCCCTGCTCCACGAAGCCGCCCGGGAACGCCCACCGGCCGGCGCCGTACTCCATCTCCCGTGAGCGACGCACGAGTAGGACGCGCCGGTCACGCACGACGAACGTGCCGGCGACGGGCTGAGGGTTCTTCCAGTCGGTGACGCCGCACGCCTCGCAGCGCCAGTGGTGCACGAGGCGTGGCGAGACGCGGTCCGAGCCGCATGCGGGGCAGTAGTGCTGGGCGGGATCGCCGTGCATGGGCCTGCGGCTATGCCGTGCCGGGACGGGGCTGCACGCCCTCCTGCCAGTGAGAACCGTCCGGGCCCCACTCCTTCTTCCAGACGGGCACGGTCTCCTTCACGCGGTCCACCGCGCGCAGGGCGGCCTCGAAGGCGTCGCGGCGATGTGCGGCGGAGACGGCGACCAGCAGCGAGGTCTCGCCGACGTCGAGCGGGCCAGTGCGGTGGTGGATGCCGGCGGCGTGCACCTCGCGGCCGGCGAAGTCGCGCAGGACCTCCTCGCCCACGGCGCGCAACTGGCGTTCCGCCATCTCCTCGTAGGCCTCGTACTCCACGCGCTCCACGGCGCGGCCCTCGTGGTGGTCGCGCACCACGCCCTCGAACACCACGCATGCCCCGCTGGCGGGCGTCATGACCGCCTCCCGCAGCGCGCGTGGTTCCAGGACGGCCGCAGTCACGAGGTAGAGCGGCGCTTCTCCTCCTGCTCCCGCTGCATCCGTGCCGTCCGTGGAGTCGCTACCGCCGGCGATCGGGGGGATCAGGGCCACGGTGTCGCCGTCGCTCAGCGTGGTGCCGGGCTCCAGGATGTACTCCTCGTTCACGGCGATGGCGACGCCGCTGAGGTAGGGGCGCAAACCGGGGTGGGCCTCTTCCAGGCGCGCACGCAGCGTCTCCACCGTCACGGCCTGGCCGTCGAAGTCCTCCACCAGGCGGTCGCTGCCGGCGACTTCGCGCAGGCCGGCAAAGAGACGGACGGTGACCTGCACGGCGTTCCTCCCCGCCCTCGGATGCCCGAGGTCGATACGCATTCAGTATAGGCGCGGCGGCCTCCGTCCCTCGCCCTCTTGCGCGGGTGTGGCATCCTCCGCCGGCGGGACGAGGTCTGCCGGTGAGCGTTGAGGAGCATCGAGGGGTACGCGAGGGACTGGGGCGCCGCCTGCTGGCGGAGTGCCTGGACCTGTTGCTGCCGCAGCAGTGCCTGGTTTGCGGCGGCGGTGGCGCCTCGCTGCACGCCTCGTGCCTCGCCGGTTTCGCGGCGGCGGAGGGGCCGCGCTGCACTCGGTGCTGGCGACCCGGGCCCGGCACCTGGTGCGACCGATGCGCCGTGGGTGGCCCGGGCGCCCCCGCCTTCGACGGCTTGCGCACCGCCTTCTGTTTCAAGGGCGATGCGCGACGCGCGATCCTGGAGGCGAAGTTCCGCGGCGTGACCGCCCACCTGGAGCCCCTTGGTCATGCGGCGGCTGCGGTGGTGCCGGCCCCGTGGCGCTTCCAGGCCGTGGTGGGCGTGCCGCTGGCCGGCGCACGGCAGCGGCGTCGAGGCTTCAACCAGGCGGGGATCCTCGCGCGGCACGTGGCGGAGGCGCTGGGGGTGGAGCCGCGTCCACGTCTCGTGCTGCGCGTGCGCAGTACGCCGGCGCAGGCGTCGCTCACGGCCGCGCGGCGTCACCGCAACCTGGAGGGCGCCTTCGCCGTGCGAGGCGTGCCGCCGGAGGGCGTGTTGGTGGTGGACGACGTGACCACGACGGGCGCCACGCTCTCCACCGTGGCGGCCGTCCTGAAGGCCGCCGGGGCGAGCCGTGTTTACGCGCTGGCGGTGGCGCGAGAGGACTGAGGGCGTCCCGTTGTGGCGCGCCCTCCCGACCTGGCGCTGCCCGGGCGAGACCGGGCGACACTTGCCTCACTTGCATCACCTGCCTCGGTCCCGGCGCTTGCGGCCCCACGCGAGGGCGCCGGCGGTGGCGGCCACGGTGAGGGCAGCGCCGCCGGCCTGCGCCCAACGTCGTCGGCGACCGGGGTGGCCGGTGTCCTCCGGGCGGTCCGGGGCGTGCCCGTCCAGGACGGGCGCATCATCCTTGGCGTCCGGCGGGATCCACTCCGGGGCGGTGCGGGCGCTGCGGGGGAAGAATCTGACGCGGGGCATCCGGGCCTCCTGACGCCTCCTACGATCGAGCGTAGGTCCTCCTGCGGGCGGCGCTGCCTACAATGCCGTTTCAATCGCGCCCCTCGGCGGGCCCAGAGATCGAGCGCACCCTGCCCAGAGACACCCGCCCGACGCTCGCGATCCTGCTCGGCGGGATGGACGGCGCGCCCAGTGAGGCGCTGATGCGCCGCGCCCTGGAGGCTGCCGCCCTCGACGCGTCCGAGGTGGCCCTGGCCTCCGGCGCGTTCCACGCGGTGCTCCTGCTGGCCGACCGCGCGCCCGGGGTGGCCGCCCCCGCGGGCGTCGAAGTGATCGTGGATGGCATGGGCGACCCGGAGGGGGAGGCGTTCCACTTCGGCCACACGCTCCGCCGCCTGGTGCGCTCGCGCGGCATCGAGGCGCTGGCCTACCTCGGCGCGGGGAGCGGCGGCCTGCTGGGGGAGGAGGACTACCAGGCGCTGGTGCTCCCGCTGATCCCGGAGGCGCGCCGCTGCGTGACGAACAACCGCTTCTCCGCAGACCTCTTCGCGCTGCGGCCGGCCTCGCTGTTGTCGCTCCTGGATCCGGCGCCGGAGAAGGACAACGCCGTCCCCCGCCGGCTGCGCGAGGAGCACGGCATCGAGGTGATCGAGTTGCCTCGGACGCTGGCGACGCAGTTCAACATGGACACCCCGAACGACCTGGTCGCCCTTGCGCTGTCGGGCCGCGCCGGGCCTCGTCTGCGCGCGGTGATCGCGCCGCTGACCGGCGGCGACGCACCCGACCCCGGCGTGGAGCGCGTCCGCGCCGCCGCGCGCCACCTCATTGACCGCACGTCTGAGGTGCTGGTGGCCGGCCGGGTGTCCTCGCGCACGTGGCAGTACCTGGAGACGGAGGCGGCGTCGCGCATCCGTCTGCTGGCGGAGGAGCGCGGCATGCAGGCGGCCGGCACGGACGTCGCCGGCACCGCTCGTTCGATGCTCGGCGCGCTGATCGCGGAGGCGGGGGCGCCCAGGGCCTTCGGCAGCCTGCTGCCGGAACTTGCCCGCGCGGCCTTCCTCGACATCCGGCCAGCCCTCGTCCACCTCGGCATCCAGCCCTCGCGGGCGGACCGCTTCGCCGCGGACCTGGGCCGGGTGGAGGAGATCGAGGACGCACGGCTGCGCGAGATCGTGGCTGCGGCGAACACCTCGCCGATCCCGGTGGTGCTGGGCGGGCACTCGCTGGTGGGGGGCTGCCTGGAGTTGCTCAACCAGTGGGCGTGGGACGAGCACGACGGACTGTTGGGCTAGGAGCGTCCCTGGAGTCTCCGCTCCGCTCCCCGGCGCGGCTAACTGCGGCGGGCGATACCATCGGCATTCGTCCCGGTCCGCGGTGGTTCCTGGTGGGAGCAATGCGATGAGCGCCCTCGATCAAGTAGACCCGCAGGTCGCTGAAGCGATCCGCTTCGAGGAGCGTCGCCAGCACGAGGTGCTGGAGATGATCCCGAGCGAAAACTACGCCAGTGCCGCCGTCATGGAGGCCGTGGGCTCCGTCCTCACGAACAAGTACGCGGAGGGCTACCCCGGCGCGCGCTACTACCACGGCAACGCGCACGTGGACACGGTGGAGAGCCTGGCCCGGGAGCGCGCCACAGAACTGTTCGGCATGGACCACGCCAACGTGCAGCCGCACTCCGGGGCGCAGGCGAACATGGCCGTCTACCTGGCCCTGCTGAACTTCGGCGACACGGTGATGGGCCTGCAGTTGGATGCGGGCGGGCACCTGACGCACGGCTCGCCGGTCAACGCCAGCGGCAAGCAGTACAACTTCGTCCCCTACACCGTGGACCGCGAGACCCAGCAGATCGACTACGACGAGATGCTGCGCCTGGCCAAGGAGCACCGCCCGAAGGTGATCGTCACTGGCGCCACCGCCTACCCCCGCCTCTGGGACTTCAAGCGCGCCCGCGAGATCGCGGACGAGGTGGACGCCATCCTCATCGCGGACATGGCGCACCTGGCCGGCCTCATCGTGGGCGGGGCGCACCCCTCGCCTGCGGGGCACGCGCAGGTCATCACCACCTCCACGCACAAGACGCTGCGAGGCCCGCGCGGGGGCATGATCCTGTGCGACCGGCCGTTGCGTCGGAAGATCGACTCGGGCGTGTTTCCGGGTACGCAGGGCGGGCCGCTGATGCACGTCATCGCCGGCAAGGCGGTGATGCTGAAGGAAGCGGCCACCGAGGAGTTCCGCCAGTACGCGCAGCAGGTGGTGGCCAACGCCGGGGTGCTGGCCCAGACGCTGCTGGACGCAGGCTTCACGCTGGTCTCCGGCGGCACGGACAACCACCTGGTGCTGATGGACGTGACGAAGCAGGGCCTGACGGGTGTGCAGGCGGCGGACGCGCTGGAGGCGGCCGGCATCGTTCTGAACTTCAACTCCATCCCCTTTGACAGGCACGGTCCGCGCGTGGGCGGGGGCATTCGCTTCGGCACGCCCGCGCTCACCTCGCGCGGCATGGGCGAGGCGGAGATGCGCCAGATCGGCGAGTGGATGACCCGCGTCCTGCAGCGCGTTGACGACGCCGCGGAACACGAGGCCGTCCGCCAGCAGGTGCTGGAACTGACCGCGCGCTTCCCCGCCCCGGGCGTGCCCGTCCGGGCGTAGGCGCGCGGGGGCGGTAGCCCTCGGAAGGGCCGCGCACCGCGCGGCGGGCCTCGGTTCGGCGGGCCTCGACGGCGGGCGTTATCATGCCGCCGTGGTGGGCTGCCGGCTCGCTACCTCGATGAGTACTAAGCGGCACGGACCCGCAGGCCGGGGGGCTGGCGCGGGCCGGGACGTCACGGAGGTCTGCACATGGACTGGAACGACAACGCGGAACAGGCCGCCTTCCGACAGGAAGTGCGCGACTTTATCAAGAACAGCCTGCCCGAACGCTACAGGATGGACGACGAGGGCTTCGCCACCGAGTTCGGCTGGCAGGCCGACCGCGTGAGCGAGGACACCGGGGCGCGCCAGGCCGCGAGCGACTGGGCGGGGGCGCTGGCCAAGCATGGCTGGGTGGCGCCGCACTGGCCCAGGGAGTACGGCGGGGCCGGGCTCTCCCCCACGGAGCAGTTCATCTACAACATGGAGATGGCGAAGGCGGGCGCTCCCGGCGTGGGTGGCTCGGGCGTCTCCATGATCGGCCCCACGCTGATCGTGCACGGCACGGACGAGCAGAAGGAGCAGCACCTCTCCAAGATTCTCTCTGGTGAGGTGGCGTGGGCGCAGGGATACTCGGAGCCCGGGTCGGGCTCGGACCTGGCGTCGCTGCAGACGCGCGCGGTGCGCGACGGCGACGAGTACGTGGTGAACGGCCAGAAGATCTGGACGTCCGGCGCGCAGCACGCGGACTGGCTCTTCCTGCTGGCCCGCACGGACCCGGACGCCCCCAAGCACCGAGGCATCTCGTTCCTCCTCACGGAGCGGGACGCGCCGGGCATCACCGTGCGGCCGCTCATCAACATGGCCTGGGGCCACGTCTTCAACGAGACGTTCTTCGAGGATGTGCGCGTCCCGGTGGCCAACCGCGTGGGCGAGGAGAACCGCGGCTGGTACGTGGGCATGACGCTGCTGGACTACGAGCGCTCCAACATCACCGGCGCCGTCACCGCCCGCCGTAGCCTGGACCGGCTGCTGAACTACGCCGGCGGCAAGGGCAAGAGCCAGTCTCGCCTGGAGGAGTACGACTCGATCCGCCTGGACGTGGCCGACCGCTACATCGAGACGGAGGTGATGTACAACTTCTCGTTCCGCATCATCTCCATGCAGGCGCGCGGCCTGATCCCCAACTACGAGGCGTCCACCTCCAAGTTGTTCAACTCGGAACTGGTGCAGCGCCTGGCGAACACTGGCGTGAAGGCGTTCGGCCTCTACTCCAACATCTGGGACGAGGACAGCGACCGCGCGGCGCTGCGCGGTTCGTTCACGCGCGCGTACGTCTCGTCCGTCTCGTCCACGATTGCCGCCGGCACGAGCGAGATCCAGCGCAACATCATCGCCACCCGTGGCCTGGGTCTGCCTCGCGGCTAGCGCCAGACCGAGGCTACCGATGCGACAACGGGCCACCCCACGGGGTGGCCCGTCTGCTTTACTCGCCACATGAGCCAGCCCGCGCCGTCCCCCTCCCCGCCGCCGATGTTCGTGGTGAACACCACCGCGTTCGTGTGGCACCGGGGCCGCTACCTGATGATCGTTCGAGCCAGCACAAAGGAGGTGGCGCCGAACGCCCTGACGCCGCCCGGCGGAAAACTGGAGCCGCCCTCGTTCGAAGGGAGCGCCACCGCCCCGGCGATGCTGGAGGAGAACGTGCGCCGCGAAGTGCGCGAGGAGGTGGGCGTGGAGGTGGACGCGATCACCTACGTGGAGTCGCTTGCCTTCACGGGCACGTTCAACGGCGTGCCTGCGCCCGTGCTGGACGTGGTCTTCCTCACCCGCTACGTCAGCGGCGAGCCCGTGGCCCAGGAGGAGGAGGTGGACGGCCTGGCGTGGCTGACACCGGAACAGGTCCGCCAGGATCCGCGCACCATGTGGTTCACGCTGGACTCGCTCGCACGCACGGAGGCGGTGCGGACAGGCCTCGGCTGGGAGTGAGGGCTCCGGCGCGTCTGTGGACGGGCCATCGTGCCGCCTCGGACGGGCGCTCATTGATCGTGGCGTGCGGGCGCTCCTACACTCGGGGCATCCCAATCACCGCTGGATCGGGGCGGAACCCGGCGCTCGCCGGCTCAGACCGTCTCCTCAGTCCAGGATCAGCGGAGGCACCGTGAACGATTACGAGATGATGACCATCATCCATCCGCGTCTGAACGCGGATGAGTCTGCTGCGGCCGTGGCCGCGGTGGAAGAGCAGATCGTCGCCAACGGCGGCGAGATGCTGGGGACGGACGTGTGGGGACGGCGCCGGCTGGCGTACCCCATCGACGGCGTCAGCGACGGCACGTACGTCCTGCTCACCTTCAACATGCCGCCTCAGAACACGGCGGCGCTGGAGCGCGGGCTGAGGATTTCAGAGTCGGTGCTCCGGCACATGCTCATTCGTGGCATTATCCCCTTCGAGGGCGGCCGCGATGACCGCGACGACCGCTTCGACCGTGACGACCGTGACCGGGACGACGACCGGGCCCGGGAGCGCGGGCGAGATGGGTCCGAGGAGCAGCGTCCCGCCCCCTCCGCCCCGGCGCCTGAGGCCGAGGCTGCGGCCCCGGCTACGGCTGTGGCCACGGCACCGGCTACCGAGGCACCGGCGGAGACCGAGGCGGCTGCGCCCGTGGCCCAGGAGGCATCCGAGGCCCCGGTTGCAACCGCAGAGCCCTCGGCCGAGGTCGCCGAACCCTCGGGCGAGACCGACGAGTCCGGCGACGGCGAGTCGCAGGGCTAGGGTCGCAGGACCAGGCCGCTCCCCCCGACCGGAGTACTGACGTGCTGAACAAGTGCATGATCATCGGGCGCCTCGGCGCCGACCCGGAGATGCGCTACACGGCGAACGGCAGCGCGGTGACCACGTTCAACGTGGCTACCTCGCGGAACTTCACGGACTCCTCTGGCGAACGCCGCGAGGAGACCGAATGGTTCCGGGTCGTCGTGTGGGCGCGGCTGGCGGAGTTGTGCGCGCAATACCTGGCCAAGGGCCGGCTGGTCTACGTGGAAGGGCGCATGCAGACGCGCTCCTGGGAAGACCAGCAGGGCCAGAAGCGATACATGACCGAGTTGGTCGGCCAGGAAGTGAAGTTCCTGAGCAGCCCTCGGGATGGCGATGGTGGCGGTTCTGGCGGCGGCTTCGGCGGCGCCGGCTTTGCCACTGGCCCCGACAACGAAGGTGACATCGACCCGGACGACCTGCCGTTCTAGCGCTGGCTAGCGGCGGCCCCGGGTCTCTGGAGGATTCCCCATGACGTTCGACCGCGAAGACCGTGGACCCCGTGGTGGTGATGGCGGCGGCCGCGACCGCGATGACCGTGGCCCTCGCCGCGGCGGTGGTGGAGGCGGCGGCGGCGGTGGCCGGTTCCGGCGCGTCCGTGGCTGTGAGTTCTGCCGCGCCAAGACGGACATTGCGGACTACAAGAACACGGACATGCTGCGGCGCTACATCACGGAGAGCGGCAAGATGGAGCCTCGCCGTAAGGTGGGCACCTGCGCGCGACACCAGCGCGTGGTGGCGCAGGCCGTGAAGCGCGCCCGCGAGATCGCCTTGCTCCCCTACACGTCCGAGCACATCCGTCTGTCGGGTGGTGGGCCGGGCCGCCGCTAGGCGCCAGACCCGGCCATGGCCCTCCGCGCCCGCGCGGCTCGCGGTGGGAGTCTGGTAGAGGTGCATCAAGGGCGCTCCACGGGGCGCCGGCGGGAAGGGGCCGCGTAGCGTGGCGGGGTCTTCGGGAACGAAAGCATCGCAGCGCCGCTCCAACGCCTCGCGCCAGTCGCGCGAGGCGCACTGGATCCAACTGGCCGTGGTGGGCGTGCTTGCGCTCGTCGGGCTCATCGTGGTGGTGGGCCTGGTGGTGGCGTGGTACCTGCCGCCGCGCGCGCACGTGCTGACGGTGGGTAGCCGGGACTTCAACGCCGCGCAGGTCGCGGACCGCGGCTACTACCTGGCGCTGATGGGCAACGGCAACGCCGTGAGCCAGCCCGCGCCAGAGGGCATCCGCTCTCTGGTCCGCCAGGAGGTCCTTCTGCAGGCCGGCTCCACGCTGGTGGACGGGGTCACGGACCAGGATGTCCGCGACGAGATCGCCACGCTCCTCTCGCTGCCGGAGGACTACACGGACGAGGCGTACGCCTCTGGCCTGGCGTCTTACCTGCGCGTGGCGCCCATCGACCGGTCGGGCCTGGAAGATCTCACGCGCGCCGGGATCATCGAGGACCGCCTCGCGGCGCAGTTCCGGGACGACCTGCCGGAAGCCGGCGACCAGATGAACGTGCTCGCGGTGCAGACCAACGACCGAGCGCTGGCCCAGCAGTTGGTGGACGCCGTCCGAGGCGGCCAGGACTTCCGCGAGGCGGCCCTGGAGGTCGGCGTGGTGGAAGACGACGAGTCGATCTTCGAACTCGGCTGGACCACGGTGGAGACGCTGGCGGAGCGCGTGCAGCCGGCGCTGGAACCGCTGCAGGCCGGCGACGTCTCCGACCCGGTGGACGACGCGAACAGCGTGGGGTACGAGGTCTACTACGTCGCCGAGCGCACGGTGGACCAGCCGTACGAAGACGAGGTGCGCGACCGTCTGGCGGACCGCGCGCTGGCGGACTTCCTGGAAGACCAGGAGGCGGCGATCGGCGTGGAGGAAGATCTCTCCGCCAGCAAGCGCCGCTGGATCACCCAGCGTGTACAGGACGACATCCGGGAACGGCAGGCGTCGAGTGGCTAATCCCGTGGGCGTCTCCCTGCTGGGTGCGGGGAACATTGGCTCGGCCGTGGTCTCCGCGCTGGCACGCGGCGCGGACCGCTACGCCGCGCGCGTGGGCCGTCCGCTGGAGTTGCGCCGCGTGCTGGTGCGGGACACGCAGCGCGCGCGGGCCGGGATCGAGCCCTCCCAGGTCACCGGCGACATCGACGACGTCCTGCGGGACGAGGGCACCCATGTGGTGGTGGAGGTCATGGGCGGCGAGGAGCCCGCGCGCGCCTACATGGAGGCGGCGCTGCGGTCCGGACGCCACGTGGTCACGGCCAACAAGGAGGTGATCGCCAAGCACGGGGCGGCGCTCCTGCAGGTCGCCAACGACCACGGCGTGCGGCTGCTCTTCGAGGCGTCGGTGGGCGGGGGCATCCCCGTGATCGCGCCGCTCTCTCGCGACCTGCTGGCGAACGAGGTGACCGCGGTCACCGCCATCATCAACGGCACCACGAACTACATGCTCACGGCCATGACCCAGCGGGGCGCGGACTACGCGGAGGTGCTGGCGGAGGCGCAGCGCCTGGGCTACGCGGAGCCGGACCCCACGGCGGACGTGGAGGGCATTGACGCGGCCTACAAGATCGCGGTCCTCTGCGGCCTGGCCTTCAACGTGGACGTGGCGCCGGCGGACGTTGCGCGCCAGGGCATCTCCACGGTCACCGCGCGCGACATTGCCTATGCGCTGCAACTGGGCCACGTCATCAAACTCCTGGCCCGCGCCCGCTTCGCCGACGGGGAGGTGGAGGCCACGGTACGTCCCACCCTCATCGGCGTGCAGGAGCCGCTGGCCAAGGTGGACGGCGTCCTGAATGCCGTGCAGGTGGAGGGCGACCTGGTGGGGCGCGTGCTCTTCGAGGGGCCGGGCGCGGGGCAGGGCCCCACGACGTCCTCGATCCTGGCGGACGTGCTGGATGTGGCGCAGGACGTGGCCGGATCGCGCACGCCGCTCCCGTTCATCCCTCGGCGCCAGGTCCGCGTGCGGCCGCCGGAGGAGCACTCGTCTCGGGCCTATCTGCGCATCGGCGTGCGTGACGAGCCGGGCGTGCTGGCCCGGATCGCGGCGGCGCTGGGCGACGCCGGCGTATCCATTGCCTCCGTGATCCAGTTCGACCCGGAGGTCACCGGCGGCGAGGAGGGTACCGCGGAACTGGTGCTGACCACGCACCGCGCCCCCGGCGCTGCGCTCGCCCGCGCGCTGGAGCAGATCCGCCAGATGGACGCCGTCACCGAAATCGGCAACGTCCTGCCGATGGAGGGCTAACGTCGTGACGAGCGGCTCGGGTGAGGGGCGCGAGCAGCCCCACGGAGACAGACGCAGTGGGGGCGGCCTCCTGCGCGCTCCCCGGGCCACGGACGAACCTGGGCAGGGCGCCTGGGTCGCGGACGAACTCCAGGCCGCGCTGGCCCGCGTGGAGGCGATGAGCCGCGAGATACACCAACTGGAGAGCGCCCTGCGCTCCCAGCAGGACGAGGTCTCCCGCCTGTCCGACTCGGTGCAGGTGGTGGAAGGCCGCACCATCCGCCACGAGGTGGGCCAGGAACAGGCCCGCGAAGCCCGGCACGAGGTGGCAGACCTGGAGGACCGGCTGGCGCAGGAGGTCTCCTTGCGGCGCGACCTGGCCGCGCAGGTGGAGCGCTCCCAGAGGCGCGAGGCGGAGACGCAGCAGGAACTCCAGCGCGTGTTGCAGTTGATCGCGCAGCGCCTGGACGAGTACGACCAGCGCATCACCGCCGAGGCCCACCGGCAGGCCGCGCATCGCGTGGACGCCCACATCCCGGAGCCGGACAGTGCGGACGTCCTGGCGCGCCTCGAACGGCTGGAGCACCGGCAGGGCGCGGAGTTCGAGGGCGCCCGACACCAGGGCACGGAGATCGCGCGCCTCGCATCGTCCGTCACCCAACTCGTCTCGTCGCTGGACGCGATCCAGTCGCGCACGCGGGGCGTGCAGGAGGAGCAGCGTCGCCTGGCGGAGGCAGTGTCCGCGCTGCGCTCCGTCCGCAGCCACGAGGACGAACTGGTGGAGATGGCGGAACAGCAGCGCGCCACCCGGGCCCGGCTGGAAGACCGCGTGAACGACGTGGAAGAGGCGCTGGAGGCGGTCCGGCAGAGCCTGGCCGCCGCCTCGGAAGAGCGAGCGCTGCTCTTGCGCCAGGTGTCCGGCGAGGGGGAGCAGCGGCGCGCGCTCCTGGAGCGCATCGAGGCGAACCGTGACGCGTTCCAGGAGCACATCCGGCGCCAGGCCCGCGCGGACGAGGAAGGGCGCCGGCGCATGATCGAAGAACTGGAGCGTGACATCCGCGTCCAGCGCGCGCTCCTCCAGCGCCTGAGCGAACAGACCGAGGAAGGCGAGCAGGAGCAGCCGCTATGAGCCCGTCCGTCAGCCAGCAGCCCGCCTCGCGCTTCATCATGGAGCGCTATCGCGACCGTCTGCCGGTGACGGAGCGCACGCCCATGGTGACGCTGGGCGAGGGGGGCACGCCGCTGATCCGCTCGCGGCACATCCAGGACCTGCTGGGCCTGGAGGCGCTCTACTTCAAGTTGGAGTACGTGAATCCCACCGGCTCCTTCAAGGACCGCGGCATGGTGGTGGCCGTGGCCAAGGCGGCGGAGGAGGGCGCACGGGCCGTGATCTGCGCCTCTACCGGGAACACCTCGGCCGCGGCGGCGGCGTACGCCACGGCGCACGGCCTGAAGTCCTACGTGGTGGTGCCCAGCGGCAAGATCGCCATGGGCAAACTGGCGCAGGCGATCATCCACGGCGCGGAGATCGTCCAGGTCGACGGGTCGTTTGACGACGCCCTAACGATCGTGCGGGCGCTGGCCACGCGGCACGAGGTGGCGCTGGTCAACTCCGTGAACCCGCACCGCCTGGAGGGCCAGAAGACCGCCTCCTTCGAGATCGTGGACGACCTGGGGGAGGCGCCGGACCTGCTCTGCATCCCGGTGGGGAACGCCGGCAACATCACCGCCTACTGGCGAGGCTTCGAGGAGTACTTCCACGCGGAGAAGTCGCAGCGGCGGCCTCGCATGTGGGGGTTCCAGGCGGAAGGCGCGGCGCCGTTGGTGCTGGGCCGCGCGGTGGAGCACCCGGAGACCGTGGCCACCGCCATCCGCGTGGGCAACCCCGCCTCCTGGGACGGCGCCGTCCATGCGCGTGACGCCTCGGAAGGCGCCATCGCAGCCGTGAGCGACGACGAGATCCTGGAGGCGTACCGCCTGCTGGCTTCGCGCGAGGGCGTCTTCTGTGAGCCGGCGTCCGCCGCCTCCGTGGCGGGCCTGATGAAGCAGCACCGAGATGGCGCGGACCTGCGCGGCAAGGTGGCCGTGTGCGTCCTCACCGGACACGGCCTGAAGGATCCGGACACCGCCCTCCACGTGGAGGTGGTGAAGCACGAGGCGAAGGCGGAGACGGACGCCGTGGAGCAGGTGCTGGGCTGGGCCTGAACCGTGTCCCGCCCGGTCCTCACGGCCGTCGGTATTGGGCCCAGCCGCGCCACCTGACCGAGGTCAACCGCCGGCCCTGCGTGTTACGATTTGCGCCTCGCGGTAATTCTTACAGTGCCCCGTGTGCCGCCGGCAGGCGGTGTCTTCCGTTGGGAGTCCCAGCATGACCCAGACCGCCCCGCGGACTCCAGACCGCGACGCGCTGATGCGCTCGTTGACCGAGGTGATCCAGCACCTGGGACTGGACGGCAACTCGAACGGCCTGGCGGAGACGCCGCGGCGCATTGCGGACATGTACCTCGAACTGTTCGAGGGCCTGTGGCTGGACCCGCACGAGCCGCTGGCCGTGCAGTTCGAGGAGGGTCACAGCGAGATGGTGATCCTGAAGGACATCCCCTTCTACTCCATGTGCGAGCATCATTTCCTGCCGTTCCACGGACGCGCCCACCTGGGCTACCTGCCGGACGGACGCATCGTGGGGCTCTCGAAACTGGCCCGCACGGTGGAGATCTATGCGCGCCGGCCGCAGGTGCAGGAGCGGCTGACCAGCCAGATCGCGGACTGCGTGGAGGAGGTGCTGGGCGCGAAGGGCGTGGGTGTCGTCATTGAGGCGGAGCACCTGTGCATGACCTCGCGAGGCATCCGCAAGCCGGGATCGCGCATGGTCACCTCCGCCATGCGCGGCAGGTTCCGCGACGGCGAAAAGACCCGCGAGGAGTTCCTGCGCCTGATCGGCAGTTAGCCAGAGTTAGCCAGCCTCGCTTGCATCCCTCACTCCGCGACGACTATCGGATCACACTCGGAACGCACGCATGACCGTCACCCGCATCGCCATGCTCTCCATGCACACCTCGCCACTGGCGGCGCTGGGCGGGCGCGAGACGGGCGGGATGAACGTGTACGTGCGGCAGGTGGCCACGGAACTCGCCGCCCATGGCATCGCCGTGGACGTCTTCACCCGGCGCACGGACCCGGCGCTGCCCGCCGTGCAGGAGTTCGCACCAGGCGCGCGCCTGGTGCAGGTGGACGCCGGCCCCGCCGAGCGCATCGAGAAGGAGGAGATGGTGGACCTCACCGCCCCCTTCGCCGACGGCGTCGAGGCGTTCCGGGCGTCCGAGGGCATCTCCTACGATGTCATCCACTCCCACTACTGGCTGTCCGCGGAGGCCGGCGACCGGCTGGCCGGGCAGTGGCGGGTGCCGCACTGCGCGATGTTCCACACGCTGGGCGACGTGAAGTTGCGCGCCCGCGCGTCCGAGCACGAACCACAGGCACGGCTGGACGCAGAGCGCCGCCTGGTGCACCGCCTGGACCGCATCGTGGCGGCCACGGAGCACGAGCGGCAGTTGCTGCGCCAGATCTACCGCGTCTCCCCGCAGCACGTCTCCGTCATCCCGCTGGGCGTGGACCTGGACCGCTTCCGCCCCGCCGAGCCGGTCGAACGGGAGGCCGCGCGCGCACGCCTCGACATCCCGGAGGAGGAGCGGGTGGTCCTGGCGGTGGGGCGCATCGAGCCGCTGAAGGGGCTGGACATCCTCATCCGCTCGCTCGCGCTGATGAGCACACGAGAGGGCGTGCGCATCTACGTCATCGGCGGGGACGACCGCGCGGAGCCGGAGGTGGAGCGGCTGCAGGCGCTGGCGCACGAGCAGGGTGTGGCGGATGCGGTGACCTTCCTGGGCCCGCGCTCGCATGAGGCGCTGCCGGACTACTACCACGCGGCGGACCTGGTGGCGATGCCGTCCTTCTATGAGTCGTTCGGCCTCGTGGCGGTGGAGGCCATGGCCTCCGGTGTCCCGGTGGTGGCTTCGCGGGTGGGCGGGCTGGCCTCCACCGTGGTGGACGGGCGCACGGGCTACCTCATTGCGTGGCGTTGCCCGGAGCCGTTCGCGGAGAAGATCGAGTTGCTCCTGGCGAACGAGGAGTTGCGTCGTGCCCTGGGCGCCGCCGCCCGCGAGCGCATGGTCGCCGCCTACTCCTGGGCAAAGGTGGCCGAGTCCGTCGCTGCACTGTACGACGAACTCCTGGAGGAGCCCGCCCGCGCCAACGCCGTCTAAAGTGTCCTGCCCCGTGAACCACCGGGCGGTATACTGCCCGTCATGGTCATGACCCCACCCGGCCCCACCGACATCGATCCGGCGAAGGACCTTATTTCCGAAGTGGGCCGGAAGTTCGCGAAGCGGGCGCTCTGCGTGTTCGCGCATCCGGACGACCTGGAGTTCACCTCGGGCGGTACGGTCTCGCGGCTGTGCGCGGAGGGGTGGCGGGTGGACATCCTGGTCACCACCAGCGGGAACAAGGGCACGAAGGATCCGCACGTCACCGGCCAGATGCTGGCGGGCGAGCGGGAGGAAGAGGCGCGCAACGCCGCCCGCATCATGGGCGCCAACGAGCCGATCTTCCTGGGCTTCCATGACGGCGGCACCACCAACGACGATGAATTAAGGGCGCTCCTGGTCCGCCAGATTCGGCGGTCGCGGCCGGAACTGGTGATCACCTGGGACGGCTTCCGCCCCGGCTTCAACCACCGCGACCACCGCGTGGCGGGCCAGGCGGTGTACGACGCGATCTACCCCTCGTCCGATGACCACCTCTATTACCCCATGGACAAGGAAGAGGGCCTGGAGCCGCACCGGCCGGCGGCCATGCTGCTGGCGGGATCGCCCACGCCGGACTACCACGTGGACATCGGCGAGCACTTCCGTACGAAGGTCCGGGCGATCCTGGCGCATACCTCGCAGATGGGGGGGCGGCGGGAGGCGGACATGGTGCGGATGTACCAGGAGCGCGCGAAGCAGGCGAACGCGGAGCACCCGGACTTGCCGGTGCTGCGGGAGTCGTTCGCCAAGGTGGTGTGGCGGCGGTAACGGTCAAAACTGCTTCCGCATAGGCCAGAGTGGCACTACGCTGCTCTGACCCCGCGTGGAGCGGGCTCGTGGATCTCGTGCGGCGAGGATCACGAGGCGTTCGTCTCCCCCCTGGTGTCCGCCCGTCTGGGTCCGGACGCCGGTTTGACACTGACGCCATAAAGTCCCAGACTGAATCCTTGCGCCCCAAAAAGGCGTGTACGGATTTCACGCGAGTCGGTCGTGTGACTGGATCGCGGTGAAGACCGGTGGCCCTTGCAGGCGACGTCAGCCTGCTTCACCAGGGGCCGCGTCGGGTTCACCGCCAGGTCATTCGGCCGTTGTTGTTGCCATTTTGAGCCTCGATCCGGGGGCGTCCCACTGGGGACAAGTCCGGGCCGAAATGGGTAGGGAGTCGGCGTGCCGACGATCAACCAGTTGGTCCGCAGGCCGCGGGCCAAGGTACACACCAAGACGAAGTCGCCGGCGTTGCGCTTCCGCTTCAACACGTTGAAGAACCGGATGGTGCGCTCGGCGAAGGGATCGCCTCAGAAGCGGGGCGTGTGCACGCAGGTGCGCACGGTCACGCCGAAGAAGCCGAACTCCGCACTGCGGAAGGTCGCCCGCGTCCGGTTGTCGAACAACATTGAGGTCACCGCCTACATCCCGGGCGAGGGCCACAACCTGCAGGAGCACTCGGTCGTCCTCATCCGGGGCGGCCGTGTGAAGGACCTGCCGGGTGTCCGCTACCACATCGTCCGTGGCGCGCTTGACGCGCAGGGCGTGAAGAACCGCAAGCGTGGCCGCTCCAAGTACGGCACGCGCAAGGCGTAACGCCTGCTGAGTCTGAGGAAATTGTAGATGCGTCGTAACCGCGCCCCAGTCCGCCCCACCGCCCCTGACCCGCGTTTCGGGAACCGGACGGTGTCCAAACTGATCAACATGCTGATGATCAGCGGCAAGAAGGGCACGGCGGAGCGGGTGGTCTACACCGCCTTCGACCGCATCGAGGAAGTCACGGGCCGCAGTGGCGTGGACATCTTCGAACAGGCGTTGCGGAACGTAACGCCGGTGATCGAGGTCAAGCCGCGCCGCGTGGGCGGCGCCACCTACCAGGTGCCGATCGACATCCGTGGCGAGCGCCGCCAGACCCTGGCGCTGCGCTGGCTGCGGGAAGCCGCTCGTCGCCGCTCCGGCCACTCCATGACGGAGAAACTGGCCGCTGAACTGCTCGACGCTGCCAACAACCAGGGCAACGCCGTGCGCCGCAAGGAAGAGACGCATCGGATGGCGGAGGCCAACCGAGCGTTCGTGCATTACCGCTGGTAACCCGCCCCTGTGACGGGCTGGCGCCCCCGCTTCCGGGGGCGCTTCAGTCCCCCGGAAGCGGACCACGTACGAGTTTGAGGAACTGATATGCCGCGGACCGTTCGCGTCGAAGACATGCGCAACATCGGCATCATCGCGCACATTGATGCGGGTAAGACCACCGTGTCCGAGCGCATCCTGTTCTACACCGGCCGCACCCACAAGTTGGGCGAGACCCACGAGGGTACGGCGGTCATGGACTGGATGGAGCAGGAGCGCGAGCGCGGGATCACGATTACCTCTGCGGCCACCACCACCAAGTGGAAGCAGACCACGATCAACCTGATCGACACGCCCGGGCACGTGGACTTCACCGTGGAGGTGGAGCGGTCGTTGCGCGTCCTGGACGGCGGCGTGGTCATCTTTGACGGCGTGGCCGGCGTGGAACCGCAGTCGGAGACGGTGTGGCGCCAGGCGGACAAGTATCACGTCCCGCGCATGTGTTTCGTCAACAAGATGGACCGCGTGGGCGCCAACTTTGACCGCAGCGTGCAGATGATCCGCGACCGCCTGGGCGCGATCCCGGCCCCCATCCAGATGCCGATGGGCGCCGAAGACAACTTTACCGGCGTGGTGGACCTGGTCCGCATGATCGCCATCAAGTTCGAGGGCGACCACGGCCGCGACGCGACCGAGGGCCCCATCCCCGCTGAGTTCCAGGACGCCGCCGCCGCCGCCCGCGAGGTGCTGGTTGAGGCCGTCTCCGAGAACGACGACGAGGCGATGGAGGCCTACCTGGAGGGCCGCGCGCTCTCCGAGGAAGAACTGGTCGCGGCCATCCGTCGCGCCACCATCACCAACAAGATCGCGCCCGTCCTCTGTGGCTCCGCCCTGAAGGACAAGGGCATCCAGCCGCTGCTGGACGCGGTGGTGGCCTTCTTGCCCTCGCCCGCTGACGTGCCGCCGGTGGAGGCGCACGCGCTGGGCGACGAAGAGACCATCGTGGAGCGGCACCCCGACGACAACGAGCCGCTGACGGCCATTGCCTTCAAGGTGGTGGCGGACCCCTTCGTGGGGCGCCTGGTGTTCTTCCGGGTCTACTCCGGTGTGGTGCGCTCCGGCGACCAGGTCCTGAACTCCACGCGCGGGAAGCGCGAGCGCTTCGGGCGCATCGTCCGTATGCACGCGGTCACGCGCGAGGAAGTGGAAGAGGTCTACGCCGGCGAGATCGCCGCTGCGATCGGCTTCAAGGACACCTTCACCGGTGACACCCTCACGGACCGTGAGCACCCCGTGATCCTGGAGGCCATCACCTTCCCGGATCCGGTCATCTCCGTCGCCGTCGAACCGAAGACGCGCGAGGACCAGGCGAAGATGGGCGAGGCGCTTCAGAAACTGGGCGAAGAAGACCCCACGTTCCGCGTGCGCAACGACGAGGAGACCGGCCAGACCGTCATCTGGGGCATGGGCGAGTTGCACCTCGAAGTCATCGTTGACCGCATGAAGCGGGAATACAAGGTGGAGGCGAACACCGGCAAGCCGCAGGTGTCCTACCGCGAGACCGTGACGCGCCCGGCGCGTGCGGAAGGCCGCTTCGTCCGCCAGACCGGCGGACGCGGCCAGTACGGCCACTGTGTCCTGGAGATCGAGCCGCGCCAGCCGGGCGAGGGCTTCCTGTTCGAGGACAAGACCGTGGGCGGTTCCATCCCGCGCGAGTACATCGGCGCGGTGCGCCGCGGCGTGGAGGGCGCGCTGGCGTCCGGCGTCAAGGCCGGCTACCCGGTGGTGGACGTGGGCGTGCGCGTGGTGGACGGCTCGTACCACGAGGTGGACTCGAACGAAATGGCGTTCGAGACTGCGGGCTCGATCGGCATGCGCGAGGCGCTGACTGCGGCCGGCGCGGTGCTGCTGGAGCCGATCATGAAGGTCGAAATCACCACGCCGGAGGACTACTTCGGCGACGTGCTGGGAGACGTGAGTTCCCGGCGCGGGATGGTGCAGGGCTCTGAGGCCGTGGCGAACACGCAGGTCATCCGCGCGTTCGTCCCGCTGTCAGAGATGTTCGGGTACACGACGGATCTGCGGTCCATGACCCAGGGGCGGGCGACCTCCTCCATGGAGTTCGACCACTACGAACAGGTCCCGTCGAACATTGCGGATGAGATCAGCAAGCGGAAGGCGTCCTAGCCGGACGTTCTGGCGCAGGAGTAGGGCAGACAGATGGCAAAGGGCGTATTCGAGCGGACGAAGCCGCACCTCAACGTGGGTACGATCGGGCACGTGGACCACGGGAAGACGTCCCTGACGGCGGCGATCACGAAGACGTTGTCGCTGAAGGGGTATGCGG
>JALOAL010000018.1 GCA_023228825.1 Dehalococcoidia bacterium
GCGAGCTGAGGTCGACGGCGCCCTCGGACGACTCCACCACCTCGCTGACCACGCCTATGCTCGGTAACCATCGCTATGAGGCAACTGCTCCGCTTTCGGTAACCGTTACTTCTGAGGCACCTCGGGCGGGCACACAGAGGGGCCCTCGTGTGAGGGCCCCCGTGAGACAGGCGACTCGGGGCGACGCCCGCGCTGCCTCCAGGTGTGCGCTACGCCATGGACGGCGCGGTCACCGGCGGCTGGCCATACTGGTTCTCGCCGGCGTGGCCTTCCTGCGCGAACAGGTAGATGAGATAGATCCACCCCAGGATGGGGACCACCGCGAGCAACTGCATCCAGCCGCTCTTGCCAATATCGTGCAGGCGCCTGGCGCCGACCGCCAGACTGGGGACGAGTAGCGCGAGCGAAGCCAGGCCACCGACCAGGCCGGTCCCCGTGCTGGGATCGCCGGTCCCCAAGATGGTGTCCACCACGCCGGCGACGATGCTCACGAGCACCGTGAAGAGCACCCAGAACCAGAACGCCGAGCGCCCATCTCGGCCCTCGAACCTGGCGTATTTCTCCAAGCCTGATCGGACGGCTTGCTGGAACGACATCCGCTCCTCCTCCCCAACGATTCACCCCACCGTTGCCGAGCATAATGGGTGCAGTCACGGGATCGGGACTCTCACCGAGCCAGGCACATCGCGAGGACGCAGCCTCGCTCCGGGAGGCCTCACGCGACCAGGGCGAGCCAAACCCAGGTCATGGCGAGTTGCGCCACGCCGAGGGGGATGCCCACGCGGGCGAACTCGTAGAAGCCCAGGCGCACCCCGAACCGCCGCTCCGCGTTGTCCACGATGATCACGTTGGAGGCCGCCCCGATCACCGTCATCGTCCCGGCCAGCGTGCTCCCGGCTGCCAACGCCATGCGCGCCTCCTCCCCCGCGCCTGCCTCGGCCAGCGCGGGGAGGTAGAGGGCCACCAGCGGCACGTTGGAGACCACCTGTGACACCACCCCGCTCACCACGAGCACCCAGCCGGTCGAGGCGACCCGGTCGCCCAGGCGCGCGACCACCTCGCGAGTCACGCCAGCGTCGTCCACGGCCTGGACTACCACGAACAGGGAGGCGAAGAACGCCAGCGTGGCCCAGTCCACCCCACGCGCGACCTGCAGACGTCGCGGGGCGAGCAGGAGCACCGCGCCCGCGGGGACCAGGGCGATTGCGGTCAGCGGCAGGTCCAGGTCGCTGCCCGCCAACACGAGGCCGATGCGCAGCGCGATGAGGCCCAATAGCAGCCACAGGCCCACCCGCGCCGCCCGGGCCAGCCTCGGCTCCAGCGTGCCGCCTCGGACGTGGGCCAGGGCGGTGCGGTGGAACTCGCGGCGGTAGGCGAGGCGTAGGGCGAGGTAGGTGAGCGCGAGCGCGCCGAGCGCCGGGACCGCGAGCCAGCGGGCAAACACCACGAACGGGTTCGCCTCGGGATCGGCGAGGGCGACCAGGAGGTTCTGCGGGTTGCCAATGGGACTGGCCACGCTACCCGCCGTGATCGCGAAGGCAAGGGCAAGGAGCACCAGTTGCGGTCGTACGCCGTGCGCCCGGGCGAGCGCGACCGCTACCGGCGTGCCCACCACCGCCACCGTGTCGTTCATCGCCACGGCGGAGGCGGCGCCCGCGCCCAGCAGCACCAGGATCAGGAGGGCGTCCACGCTGGCCGCACGGGAGAACAGGCGGTGCGAGAGATCCGCCAGCACGCCTGAGTCCTCCAGCGCGCGGCCCAGCACGAACATCCCGAACAGGAAGAGCATCACGTCCACGTCGACCGCTCGGAAGGCGCTTCGCGGCGTGATGGCGCCGGTGAGGAGCATGGCCGCCGCGCCGAGCAGCATGACGTGCCAGATCTGCAGGCGGAGGCTCCCCACCTGTCGCACCGCGATCAGCACCACCACCACGCCCAGCACGAGTAGCGGCAAGGTCACGCCTGCATTGTCCGTCGCCGTTGTCGCAGCGGCGAATGTGCCAGATAAGCCAGATAAGCCGATAAGATGGCCGCTCACGCACGGGATGAGGGGTGGGCATGGCGTACTGCACGAACTGTGGAAACCAGGTGGCGGATACCGATCGGTTCTGCTCCGCCTGTGGCACGGCCCGTCGCGAGCGAGGCGAGCAGGAGGTGGCAGTGGCGCCCGTCGCTGCGCCGAGCGTGGGCCTGCCGCCGCCTGCCTGGACGACCGCCGCCGCCTCGCGGTCCACGACCTATGCCGACTGGGCGGACACGCCGATCCGCGCTGGAGCCTCTCCCCGGCACGCCTCGGACCCGTTCGAGCGCGTCACCACGCGCTCGTCGTGGACGGTGGCGGCGCTCGTCGCGGCCATGGCCGTCGCCGGCGTCGGCATCGTCGCCTACGCGAACGAGATGACGCTGGTAGTCGCGCTGGACGAGGGCCGTCGCGTCTCTTTCGAAGAACTTGAGACGTCGGACAACCTCGTGGCGATGGCGTCATTGCTGGGCGTGGGCGCGGCACTCTTCGGCGCGGTGACCTTCCTGATGTGGCTGCACCTGGCCTGGGTGAACGTGGAACGTCGAGGCTTCGGCGGCGTGCGCTGGAGCGCCTCCTGGGCGGTGGGATGGTGGTTCATCCCGATCATGAACCTCTTCCGCCCGTACCAGGTCATGTCCACGCTCTGGAGGGCCTCTCAGGACCCCACGGACAACCCCGGCTCCACACAGTGGGCCGTGAGCGGCACCTCCGCCCTGGTCGGCTGGTGGTGGGCGCTCTACCTCGGCTCCTCGGTCGTCGGCGGCATGTTCTCGTCCGTCCGCGCCGAGGAGACGATCGACTTCCAGACGTGGCTGGGCGCCGACCTGTTCCTCATCGTGGCCTTCGCCATGCAGATCGCCGCCGGTGTGCTGGCGATCCAGATCGTCCGCCGCATCACGGCGATGCAGGAGCACCTACGCGTGGGCGGTTAAGCCGTAGCGCGCTTCCGCCCCTTCGCGGGTGCCTTCGCCTTCGCCGCTCCGGCTCCGTTGGTGCTTGCGGCAGCCTTCTTCTCTGCCCCTGCGTTGGCCTTGCTCGCACCGCCCTTCGAGGGCTTCCGGGCGGCGGGCTTCGCGCCGTGCTTGGCGAGGACGTCCCGGAGGAAGCGGCCGGTGATGGAGTCTTCCACGGCGGCCACGTCCTCTGGGGTGCCGGTGGCGATCAGTTCGCCGCCGCGGCCACCGCCGTGGGGCCCGAGGTCGATGACCCAGTCGGCGCCCTTGATGACGTCCAGGTGGTGCTCGATCACGATGACGGTGTTGCCGCCGTCCACCAGGCGCTGCAGGACGTGCAGGAGCGCCTCGACGTCTGAGAACGAGAGGCCGGTGGTGGGTTCGTCCAGGATGTAGGCGGTGCGGCCGGTGGAGCGCTTGGACAGTTCCGTGGCCAGTTTGATGCGCTGCGCCTCGCCGCCGGAGAGCGTGGTGGCGGGCTGGCCGAGGCGGATGTAGCCCAGGCCCACGTCCTTCAGCGTCTCCAACTTGCGCCGCGGGCCGGGGAACGCCTCGAAGTATTCGAGGGCCTCCGTGACGGTCATCTTCAGGACCTCGGCGATGTTCTTGCCTCGGAAGAGGATCTCCAGGGCCTCGCGGTTGTAGCGGTCGCCCTTGCAGACCTCGCAGGGGACGGTGACATCCGGGAGGAACTGCATCTCGATGAGGTTGTAGCCGTCGCCCTTGCACGCCTCGCAGCGTCCGCCCTTGACGTTGAAGGAGAAGCGGCCGGGGCCGTAGCCGCGGGCCTTGGCCTCCGGGTTCTGGGCGAACAGATCCCGCACCTGCGTGAACAGGCCCGTGTACGTGGCCGGGTTCGACCGCGGCGTGCGGCCGATGGGGGACTGGTCGATGACCACGACCTTGTCGAGGTAGCCGACGCCGGTGATGCGGTCGTGCGCGCCGGGCTTCTCGCGGGCGCCGTTCAACTCGTGCGCCAGCGCCTTCGAGAGGATCTGGTTCACGAGCGAGGATTTCCCGGAGCCGGACACGCCCGTGACCGCGATGAACGTGCCCAGGGGGAAGGCGACGTCCAGGCCCTTCAGGTTGTTCTCGCGCGCATTCATGACCACCAACTCGCGGCCGTTGCCGGGCCGGCGCTCCTCCGGCATGGGGATCATGCGCCGGCCTGACAGGTACGCGCCGGTCACGGAGCCCTTGGCCTTCGCCACCTCCTGCGGCGGGCCGAAGGCCACCACCTCGCCCCCGTGTTCCCCCGCCCCCGGGCCGATGTCGATGAGGTGGTCCGCAGCCATCATCATCGCCTCGTCGTGCTCCACGACCAGGACGGTGTTGCCCAGGTCACGGAGGCGCGTGAGGGTGTGGATTAGGCGCTCGTTGTCGATGGGGTGCAGGCCCACGCTGGGCTCGTCGCAGACATAGAGCACCCCCATCAGCGCCGACCCGATCTGCGTGGCGAGGCGGATGCGCTGGCCCTCGCCGCCCGAGAGCGTGCCGGCGGAGCGGTCCAGCGTCAGGTAGTCCAGGCCCACGTCCCGCAGGAAGACCAGGCGGCCGTGGATCTCCTGCAGGATCTGACGGCCAATGGCGAACTCGCGGGCGGTCAGCGGGCCGCCGTCCTCCTGTCGTAGCGCCTCCACCCACGGGAGGGCCTCCGAGACGGACATACGCGACACGTCCAGGATTGACTTGCCGTCGATGAAGACGTGGAGCACCTCGGGCTTCAGGCGTGCGCCGTGACAGGTGGTGCAGGGCACGGCCACCATGTAGCGCTCGATGTCGCTGCGCACCCAGTCGGACTCGGTCTCGCGGTACCGACGTTCGAGGTTGGTGATGACGCCTTCCCACGTGACCTTGTACTTGCGCTTGCTCCCGGACGACGAGCGGATCTCGATCTCGTCGACCGGCAGGTCGCCCGTGCCGCGCATCAGCGCTCGCCACTGCACCTCGGTCAGTGTCTCCACCGCCTGGTCGAGGGTGAACCCCATGGCCTCCGCCAGCGCGCTCAGGCGGCGGCGGTACCAAGAGGCGCTGGTCGCCATGCGCTGGAAGGGGACGATCGCGCCCTCGCCGATGCTCAACTTCTTGTTGGGCACCACCAGGTCCTCGTCCAGTCGCATCTGGAAGCCCAGGCCGGTGCAGGCCGGACACGCCCCGTGCGGGGTGTTGAACGAGAAGTTCCGAGGCTCGATCTCGCCCACGGAGTAGGGCGGGTGGTCCGTATTGGAGCACGCGAACTGTTCGCTGTAGGTCTGTTCTTCCACCACGGCGCCGTCGTCGCCCAGCAGCGCCAGCACCACGATGCCCTCGCCCAGCCGCAGGGCCTGCTCCACCGAGTCGGTGACGCGACTGCGGGTGGCCTCGAACTCCTCGTCGCCCGTGGCCGGGATGACGATGCGGTCGGTGACCACGTCGATGTCGTGCCACTTGTTCTTGTTGAGGGCGATCTCGTCGTCGATGTTCAGCACCTGGCCGTCGACGCGGACGCGCACGTAGCCGCCGCGCCGGACGGCCTCGAACACCTGGGCGTGCTCGCCCTTTCGGTGGCGGATGACCGGCGCGAGGATCATCGCGCGCCGGCCGGCGTCCAGGCCGAGCACGGAGTCCACGATCTGCTGCACGGTCTGGCGGCGGATGACCTGGCCGCAGTGCGGACAGGTGGGCGTGCCGACACGGGCAAAGAGCAGGCGGAGGTAGTCGTAGATCTCGGTGACCGTGGCCACCGTGGAGCGGGGGTTCTTCGAGACACCCTTCTGGTCGATGGAGATCGCGGGGGACAGCCCCTCGATGTAGTCGACGTCGGGCTTCTCCATCAGTCCGAGGAACTGACGGGCGTAGGCGGAGAGTGACTCGACATAACGCCGCTGGCCCTCGGCGTAGATCGTGTCGAAGGCGAGCGAGGACTTGCCAGAGCCAGAGACCCCGGTGATGACGACGAGTCGGTCACGAGGAATCTCGACCGTGATGTTCTTCAGGTTATGCTCGCGCGCGCCGGTCACGACGATGCGGTCGATGGGCATCTTCGATCCTCGTACTTTCGGGCAGGGACGGGGCGGCGGGCCCCGGGAAGGTGTCGAACAGGTATTCTACCGCGCCGGGCGTGGCGGCTCCAAGCCTTCTACGCCGGGCGTAGTGAGGAGGCACACGTCCTCAGGGGTGCCTATCCCCACCCCAACCCTCCTCCGCGAGGGGAACAACATACTTGGCTAATCAACTGATAGCCTTCTGGCCGCGCACCTCCAGAGGGTGCGGCGGCTCATGGAGGTCGAACCTGTGGAGTGCCCTCATTGCGGCGTCGAAGTCAACGAATCATTGGTGATGCTGCACCCTGATCCTGTCCAAGAAGACTCGTCTAACCCGATCTTCAGCCACATGCCAACCGAGCAATTTCGGCACGGATACCCAGTGGAGCTCGACGAGCACTCGCGCGGCGATGTCTTCTTTAGCGGTGTCGTGACCGTCTCGCTCATGTACTGCCCACGGGATGCGTGCCGCAGGGCGATCGTTGCTCTAGAGCAGACCGAGCGTGATTTCAGCAACGGACTCCCCGCGTTCCGGACTGAGCGGTGGTTCGCACTCCCGAAGCTGAGCGGCTCGCGGCGTGCCGACGCGCTCGTCCCTGACCCCTACAAGCATGATTTCGAAGAGGCTGCGGCGCTTCTATCCGTCAGTCCCCGAATGTCAGCAGTGCTTTCGCGGCGAGTCCTGGCCGATCTGTTGGAGGAGTTCGCGGGGCAGGACAACTACCGCCTGTCCAACCGCGTCGAGAACTTCATCAAAGACTCGGCGCACCCGCGCCGAGTGCGAGAGAACGTCAACATCCTGCGTTCCATCGCGGACTTCGGCGCGCACACCAAGAGGGACAAGGACGATCAGGCGGTCATCCTCGACGTGACCGCCGAGGAAGCGGAGTGGACGCTCGGAGTGGTTGAGCGGCTGTTCGATCACTTCATCGTTGAACCGGCGAAGGACGCTGCGATGCGTGCCTCATTCAACGAGAAGCGGATCGCAGCGAACGGCAGACCTCTCCCCGAGTTGCCACCAGACGGGGACTCACGCTGATGCGCGACTCGTTCCGTCCTCATCCTTCGGCGGTGGCTTCGGTGTGTTTACCACCTTTTTCACCGCCTCGCGAAACTTCTCGAATGGCGTTGGCTCTTTCTTCTGCTGGGGCACGTCGTCCCCTCCCTTGTCTACGCGAGGCTTTGTGCGCCCGACGAGATCAACTGCGCGTACGTAAGTCGCTTCCCGACGAGGGCGGCAGCGGCGACCTTGAAGCGCTCGCCGTCCTTCATCTGTCGGGTGTTGAAGCGGAACACCTGCTCATCGAGGTATCGGAACAGGTGGAACGGCTCGACCGAGATGTACGTCCCGCCGAGGGAGCGCTTCAGGAGTCCCCAGAAGTTCTCGATCCGGTTCGTGTGAACCTCGCCGCGCACGTACTCCTTCGCGTCGTGCTCGACCACGCCGTGAGCGTACTCGTCACCGAGGAAGCGGTAGGAACCGAGGCCGTCGGTGTAGAGCGCCGAACCGGGTTCGACGTGCTCGCGCACCGCCCCCTCGATGGTGCCGCGCCGGTTGTCCTCGATGCGGATCGTGCGAACCACCGAGTGACCGTTCGGCCCTTCGCGCTGGATGAAGCCCATGACGCCAGCCTTGCCCATCATGCCGTTGGGCTTCAGGGTGCCGAACGTCTTGGCCTTGCGGTCCTTGTGCATGTTGCGTGCCTTGCCGCCGATGTACGTCTCATCGGCCTCGACCTCGCCCTTCATGCGGTTGAAGGTGCCGTCCTCCAGGGCGAGACGGATGCGCTGAAGCATGAACCAGGCGGACTTCTGGGTGACGCCAATAGAGCGTGCGACCTCGTACGACGAGATGCCGTTCCGGTCGTTGACGAGCATCCAGATCGTCCCGAGCCATTTGTCGAGGCCGATGGGGGAGTCCTCCATGACCGTGCCCACCTTGACCGAGAACTGGCGCTTCGGGTGCTTCGCCTTGCATTGCCAGCGGCGCACCGAGGGGAGCCACGTCGGGTCAACCTGACCACAGGTTGGGCACGCCACGCCGTTCGGCCAGCGCATCTCGACCATGAAGTCGAGCGCCACGTCCGGGTCTGCGAACTGGCGAATGGCTTCCATCAGGGTCTGCGGTTCAGCGGTCATGGTGGTTCTCCTTCAGTAAGTAGAAGGATAAGCCACCGACCACGCTTAGTCAAGTATGTTGTTCCCTCCGCGAGGGGGAGGGGGCCAGAGTCGGAGGCTACACCCGGGACGGGTCCTTGAGGCGCTCGAAGAACTTCGAGCGGGCCTTCGCCACCTTGGGGGCGATGACGATGCCGCAGTACGGGTTGCCGGGGTTCCTGCGGTAGTACTCGGCGTGATAGTCCTCGGCAGGATAGAAGGCCACGAGGGGCTCGACCTCGGTCACGATGGGGTCGCTCCAGAGGCCCTTGGTCGTGAGGTCGCGGATGACCTCTCGGGCGGCCTCCTGCTGCTCCTGGGAGTGCGTGTAGATGGCGGAGCGGTACTGGGTGCCCACGTCGTGGCCCTGGCGGTTCAGCGTGGTCGGGTCGTGGATGGTGAAGAACACATCGATGAGGTCTCGGAAGGAGATCTCCTGCGGGTCGAACTCCACCTGGACGACCTCGGCATGGCCGGTGACGCCCGCGCAGACCGCCTCGTACGAGGGGTTCTCGACGTGTCCTCCCGCGTAGCCGGAGGTGACGCTGCGCACGCCGCGCAGGAGTTCGTAGACGGCTTCCAGGCACCAGAAGCAGCCTCCGGCGAGCGTGGCGGCCTCCAGGTCCTGGGGGCGGTCGGCGCCGGCTCCGTCGGTCGCTGGGTTGGTCATGGAGTGCTCCCTGCCTGCATCTCCATTGTGCGCCCAGCGCCAAGCCCTTACCACCAGGTCACGACCGCCGGCGCCAGCGCGCTACCCGCCGCGGTCGAGGCCGCCCGAGATCCAGAGGTGGGTCGCGGCAAGCGCGCGGTGTGGGCGCCACGCCTCCGCGACTTCGTCCAGCGCGGCACTGCTGATGGCCTCGGGCGCGTCGAGGAGCCTCGTGGCGGCGCGTCGCAGGCCGAGGTCGCCGGAGGGGAACGCGTCCGGCAGGCCGATGGCGCGGAGGGCGATCAGTTGCGCCGTCCACGGGCCCACGCCCGTGAGGTCCAGCAGCGCCGCCAGCGTCTCATCCAGCGGGAGCGCGCCGTCCAGCCGGATGCGCTCGTCCGCGTAGGCGCGCGCGAAGTCGCGGATCGCGGTGGCGCGCGCCGCCGGCAGGCCCAGGCCGCGCAGGCGGTCCAGGCTCGCCTCGGCGAGGCGGGCGGCGGCGGGGAAGACGTGCGACAGGCCCATCGGCCCAAGGCCGTCCACCGGTCCGCCGAATTCCTCCACCAGGCGGCCGGAGAGCGTGGTGGCGCCGGAGACGGTCACCTGCTGGCCCAGGAAGATGCGCACGGCCGACTCGAACGGGTCCCACGCGCCGGGCACGCGCAGGCCCGGCGTCTGGGCCACCACCCCCGCGAGCAGGGCATCGCTGGCCAGTGGGGTGGCCTCGGCAGCGGGACGGTCGAGGCCGAAGAGGCGGCGGATGCGCGCCACGTCGTCGATCAGCGTGCTCCACGCGGGCAGGTGGGCCACGACCAGCAGGTGGCGCCCGTCACCGGCGTCTTGCACCTCGATCGCGCCGGGCTCGCCGTGCGTCGAGGTGGTGCGCCGGTACGAGGGCTGATCGCCGCTCGCGGTGATGGCCTCGACGCCCGGGATAGCCCTCGGCGCGAGGTAGGCGAGCATGCGGGGGAAGTCCAGCGGGCCCTCGTAGGGGACGCGCAGGCGCACGCCGCCGTCCGCCACCAGGCGGTCGGCGTCCCGGCGCCTGGCGCGCAACTGGGCGGGCGTGAAGTGGAAGACGGCGAGCATCACGCGGTTCATCTGCCGCACGCTGGCGAATCCGGAGGCGTCCGCGATGTCCACCATGCGCAGGTCCGTCTCGTCCAGGAGCCGCCTCGCGAAGTGGGCGCGACGAGAACGCGCGACGAACGCCGGCGTGGCGCCCACGTGCTCCACGAAGAGCCGTCGCAGGTGCCGGGCCGTCACACCGACACGCGCACCAAGAGCGTCCTCGGTCTCGGTGTCCAGCAGGCCGTCCGTGATCAGGATGAGCGCACGCTGCACCACCTCGTGCGGTGTGCCGCTCCCGAAGCCGGGCGCCAGGCGGTCCGGCCGGCAGTGGAGGCAGGGCCGGTAGCCCGCCGCCTCCGCCGCCACGGCCGAGGCGTACCGCGTGACGTTGCGGGAGAGCGGCCGGCCCTGGCATCCGTCGCGGCAGTAGATGCCGGTGGTGCGCACGGCGTTGAGGCCTCGGACGGGCGCGGTGGGCCGTTCGGCGAGCAGGGTGGCGAGTGTGGCGGCGTCCATAGTTCGATTCTGCACCACTTTGGGCTGCCGAACAGGACAAAACCGGACATCGCGGATCCCTGTCCGGTTCCGTCTGATTCGAGGCTTGCCCCCACGCGCACACTGGGAGCACGCTGGCAGCACGGACACGGAGACCCTCGTCGGTGCTGCGAGGAAGGAAGCCCGCCATGGCAATCTCGACGCTGACCGACCTGGCCCTCGACACGTTCGAGACGCCCATCGGGACGATGCTCGTCGCCTCGGACGCGGAGGGCTTCGTGCGTGCGGTGGACTGGAGCGACTACGAGGAGCGTATGCGCCGCCTGCTGCGGCTTCACTACGGGACTGTCCGCCTCCAGCGGGCGTCCGGTTCGATGTCCACGACTGTCCGAGACGCCCTGCGGCGCTACTTCGCCGGCGAGATAGAGGCGCTCGCGAGCGTCCCCGTGCGGACGGGCGGCACCGCCTTCCAGCGCGAGGTGTGGGACGCCCTGCGCGCCATCCCGGCGGGCTCGACGCGCTCGTACGGTGAACTGGCGCGGGCCATTGGACGTCCGGCCGCGGTGCGCGCCGTGGGCCTCGCCAACGGGGCGAACCCGGTGGGTGTGGTCGTGCCGTGCCACCGCGTGATTGGCGCCGACGGGACGCTCACCGGCTACGGCGGCGGCATCGAGCGCAAGCACTGGCTCCTACGCCACGAAGGCGCCGCCTTCCGCGCGTAGCAGCGAACTTCCGGGACGGCATCAGCCGTCGGGGTAGCGCGGATCGGGCTCGTCGCTGGCGGGGCCGTCCTCGTCACTGTCGCGCTCGCCGAGGCCCCAGGGGAAGCCGGGAGGCAGGTGGCCCTCGCCGAGTTGCTCCAGTTGGGCGCGCAGTTGCTGTTCCACGTCCTTCAGTTGGTCGTCCGTGACGCCCATGTTGCGCAGCGTCTCACGCACCAGGTTCTGGACCTCCTGCATGTCGCCTCGGACGAGCGCATCCGCCACCTCGAGTTGTGTCTCGATGGCCTTGAAGCGCTCGCGGCGTTCAGTCTGGTTCTCCGTGGCCAGGATGGTGGACATCAGGCGCGTAAAGAGGTTGGTGGTGCGGGCGATGCGCACCCGGTCGTCCGGGTCGTCGGGGAAGTCCCCGGTGACCTGGACCTCCAGGCCCGTGCGCGCATCTTTGGAGGCGTATTGCTGAGGCATGCCCTGATCGTAGGGGGTGGCGATCGCTGCGGTCAGTCCTCGAGCGTCGGGGTCACGAGGTGGGCACGGGGGAGGGGGGATGCGAACGGCCCGGCGTCACAGACGCCGGGCCGTTCCTTCGCGCCGCCCGCGTGAAGGCTACTTGTTGTGGGCCACGTGGTTGCCGCCGGAGAGCGAGCCCGAGAACTGCGTCACGACGGAGCCAGAAGTCGTCGTGACTGTGATGGTGATCGTGTCACTGGACTTGTTCCCACCGCCGTCGGTCAGAGTGGCCTCCACGATCACGTCCACGTTGCTGTTGCCGAGTTGCGCTGGGCCGTGGCCGACCAGCACCACGGTGTCGAACGTCTTTCCGTTGTGGATGTCCGGATCGTTCAGGCAGTCCAGCGAGTCGAAGGTCATGTTGTTCACGTGCAGCCGGATGGTGTCATCGTGGAAGTTGAAGTGGCCGCCGCCGGAGCAGCGGAGTTCCATGCCCCAGTTCGCCTTGTGCCCGTCCTTCTGGAAGTTGCCTCCGCCCGTCATCTTGCCCACGGTGATGGAGGCGCTCTTGACGGTCACCTCCACCTGCGCCATGGCGGAGCCGCCCAGGCCGTTCTCCGCGGTGTAGGTGAACGTGTCCGTGCCCGTGAAGCCGGATGCCGGCGTGTAGGTCACGGTGTCACCGTCCGTGGCGACAGATCCGTGCGCGCCCTGGGTCACCGAGGTGACCTCCAGCGTGCCTTCCTCGGAGTCGTCGTTGGCCAGGACGTCGATGACGACGGCGTTGCCCTTGTCCGTGGTGGCCCTGTCGTCCGAGGCCTGCACGTCACAGTTGATGTTGACCAGGTCGAAGACGGCGTCGTCGAAGTCCAGGTCGCCACCGCCGTAGAGGTCCTCGAAGCCCACGCGGTAGAGGATGCCGGCCAGGCCGGTGTCCAGGTTCACGTGGACCAGGCCATCCGGGTTGCCGGAGGCCGGACCGGTGCGGAAGGTGAGCCCGCTCTCCGTGACGCGGATGGAGAAAACCAGTTCCGTGCCCTCCAGGAACGTGCCCAGGGCCACCCGGGCGCCGCTGTCCGCGTTCGTGATGCCCAGGAAGACCGGGGTGTCCGGCGACTCCAGCCAGAACTCGTTCGTGAACTCCGCAGAGGCGGGCTGCACCACCAGCGCGATGCAGGCCTGCTGCGCCAGGATCACGCGCGGAGCCGGGGCCACCTGCACGCTCACGGTGGCCGTGGCCACGCCGCCCAGTCCGTTCTCCACCGTGTAGGTGAAGGCGTCCGAGCCGGCGAAGCCCGCGTCCGGCGTGTAGGTGACCGTCTCACCATCGGTGGTGACGGCGCCGTGGGCGCCGTCCGTGACCGAGGTGATGGCCAGCGTGCCGTGCATCGTGCTGTCGTTGTCCAGCACGGCTACGGTCGCCGCGGAGCCCTCCGGCGTCCCCACCGAGTCGTCCTGCGCCGTCACGGCACAGTCGAGGGCGAGGACGTCGAGAACGGCGTCGTTGAAGTCCTGGTCGCCGCCGTTGAACTGGTCCTCGAACGCGACGGTGTAGAGGACGTCGTCAGCGCCGGCGGTCAGGGTGGCGTGCACCATGCCGTCCGGGTTGTTCGCGGCGACACCCGTCGAGAAGACGTGCCCGGTGCTGGTCACGTGGATGGAGAGGACCACCTCCGTGCCCGCGGCGTAGGCGCCCAGCGGAACCATCGTGCCGTCCGGGGACTGGCTGGTGATGCCCAGGAACGAGGGCGTACCCGGCGCCTGCAGCCAGAACTCGCTGAGGTAGGTGGCCTCGCCGCCGCGGGCGACCACCACGATGCAGGCGTTCTGCGTGAGGACGATGCGCGGGGCGGACGCCACGGTCACGGTCACCGCGATCGTGAGGGAGCCGCCGTTGCCGTCTTGGAACGTGGCGTTGAACACGTCGTCGCCGACGAAGCCGGCGTCCGGCGTGTAAGTGACCACACCGTTGACCACGGTCACGGAGCCGTTGGCCGGGTCGCTGACCTGGACCAACTCCACCGCGTCGCCGTTCGGGTCCATGATGCCCGCGAGGACGTCGATGTCCACCGGGGCGTCCTCGGACGTGTGCGTCGTAACGTCCGCACCCTGCGGGGCGCCGTTGACGAGGATCGACACGGTGATGGTGGTCTCGAAGCCGTGCTCGTCGGCCACGGTCACCTGGAACACCTCGATGCCGGCGAAGCCCGCGTCCGGCGTGTAGGTGATGGAACCGCCGTCCACGGCTGCGGAGCCGTTGGCCGGGGTCTCCACGTCCGCGATGGCCATCGCGTCACCCTCGGCGTCAGTGAAGCCGCCGAGGATGTCGATCCCCACGGGCGTGTCCTGCTGCGTTGCAGCCTGGACGTCGTTGCCCACGGGAGCCGTGTTCGGCGCGACCTCGATGGTGAGGATGAGCGTGACCGAGCCGCCGTGCTCGTCCTCCACCGTCACGGTGAAGGAGTCACTGCCCGCGAAGCCCGCGTGCGGTGTGTAGGTGACCGAGCCACCCACGATGGTCGCCGAGCCGTTGACCGGCTCGGTGACCTCGACGATTGCGAGGTCGTCCCCGTCCGCGTCCGTCACGGCGCCCAGCACGTCGACGCTCACGGCCTCCTCGAAGCCCGTGGCGGCCGCGAGGCCAGCCGGGGCGGTGGGGAGGCTGTTCACGTGGACCGTGACGGTGATGGTGACGGAGCCGCCATCACCGTCCACGACGGTGACCTGGAACGCGTCAGGACCGGTGAAGCCCGGCGCCGGCGTGTAGACCACCCCGCCGGCCTCGATGGTGACAGAGCCGCCTGAGGCGGGGCCGGCGCCGGTGATTTCCAGCGCGCCACCCTCCGGGTCCGTGACCGTTGAAAGCACGTCCACGGCCAGCGGAGTCTCCGGCTGCGTGACGCCGGCATCGATGTCGCTCGCCACCGGCGCGCCGTTCACGGCGACCGTGATGGTGAGCGTCAATTCGCCACCGTGACCGTCCTCCACCGTCACGTCGAACGAGTCGACGCCGTGGAAGCCCGCATCCGGCGTGTACTCGACCGCCGACCCGGCGATCACGGCCGAGCCGCTGGCCGGCGTGGACACCGAGGCGATGCTGAGCGTGTCACCGTCCGGGTCGGTCACGGTCGCGAGAACCTCCAACACCACGGACTGGTCCTGCTGCGTCAGCGCTTGCAGGTCGTCGCCCTGCGGGGCGCGGTTTTCCACCTCGACCGTGACGAGGATGACGAGCGTGCCGCCGTCCTCGTCAGTGACGGTGACCTCGAACGTGTCGAGGCCGCTGAAGCCCTCGTCCGGGGTGTAGGTAACCGTGCCGCCGTCCACGACGACCGAGCCGTGGGCCGGGGCGGTCACGGCGGTGATCGCAACGTCGCCGCCCTCGGGATCTGCGACCGTGCCGAGCACGTCGATGACTGCGGCGGCGCCGCGGTCGGTCTGTTCGGCCAGGTCGCCGCCCACGGGGGCGCCGTTGACCGTCACGGTCACGGTGGAGGTGGCCGTGGTGAAGCCGTCGCTGACAGTGACCTCGAACATGTCGGTGCCCCAGAAGCCCGGCTCTGGCGTGTACTGGACGACTTCGCCATCCGACCACGTGGTGCCGTTGCCCCCCTGGGTGACGGAGTCCACCATCAGGTCGTCGCCCGTGTCGTTGTCGAGGACGGGGATGGTGACCGTCGCGCCCTGCTGCGTGAAGGCGGTGTCGTCTTCCGCGACCAGTGCGGGCGCGGTAACCGTCACGGTCACCGTGGCCTGCGCCGTGCCGCCGTTGCCGTCCGAGGCGACGTAGGTGAACGAGTCCGTGCCCGTGAAGCCGGGCATGGAGGTGTAGACCACCTGGTCGCCGTCACGCACCACGGCGCCGTTGGCCGGCTGCTCGAAAGTCAGCGTGTCGCCCGCCTCGATCGAGGCGTGGATGTGGGCGATGTCGGCGCCATCCAGCACGCCGTTGTAGATGGCGAAGTGGCGCATCTCGGACCCGGCGCTCACCGCGCCGTACAGGGTCTGGCCCAGCATCACCTGGCCGACCTGCGTGTCCAGCGGGGCGATGGTGGTCGGCGTGCCGGCCACACCGTCCACCCACGCGACGAGCGTGCTCGCGCCGTCGTACGTGACGACGATCGTGTGCTCCAGGCCGTCCGCGATGTCCGTGCCGGCGGGGAGGTGCAGGAGGTTGTCATTACCCCAGGAAGCGAAGATCAGGCGGTCGTTGCCCGCGCTGGTCCGAGCGATGGAGAACTGGCCCAGCGGCTGCGCGTTGGTGCCGTAGCCGAAGAGGCCCACGTTGCTCGGCTCCGCCAGGTCGGTGCGGAAGCGCACCACCATCGTGCGGGCGTCGCTGCCGGAGGGCAGGATGCTGCCCGTGGCGTTGAGGATGAGCGCGGAGCCGTCCGCAAAGACCGGCGTCGCGCCGCCGCAGTCACCAGCCGTGCCGCCGGACAGCACGTTCCCCTGGATGACGCCGTGCTGGCCGTTGCCGCTCTGGTCCTGCACCAGCAGCCCGCTGGAGGGCAGGCAGGCCCAGTACAGGTCAGGCGTCAGTGAGCGGAGGACGCCCACCGCCGAGTGCAGCGTCAGGGCGTCGCCGTCCGGATCGCTGTCATTGCCGAGGACGTCGATGCTTGTGGGGACGCCTGAGACGGCGCTCGCCTCGTCGTCCACGGTCACGGGGGGCAGGTTGCCCGCGACGTCCACGGTGACGGTGATGGTGAGCACGCCGCCGTCAGGGTCGGCCACCGTCACGGTGAAGGAGTCCGCGCCCGTGAAGCCGGGCGCTGGCGTGTAGGTGACCAGGCCACCGTCCACGCTGATCGTCCCGTTGCTCGGATCGGTCGTGCCGGTGATGGAGAGCGTGCCCTCCTCCGGATCCGTGACCGCGGCGAGGATGTCGATGACCACCGGCGTCTCGAGATCCGCTTCGGCCTCGATGTCGTCGCCCACGGGGGCGCCGTTGACGGTCACCGTGACGATGCCGGTCTGCCACGTCTCCGGGTCAGCGCCAGCGCCCTGGCTCACCGTGACCTGGAACGAGTCCGTGCCGAAGAAGCCCGCGTCCGGGGTGTAGGTGACGGTGGCGCCGTCCGTGCTCGTCGTGCCGTTCGAGGCCGCGCCCGCCGACTGCACGTAGAGGCCGGAGCCCACGTCGTTCGCCAGGACGTCGATGACGACCGCCTGGTCCTGCTGCGTGCTCGCCTCGTCGTCCGCGGTGGCCAACTGGCCCACGGTAACGGTCACGGTGATGGTGACCGTTCCGCCGTCCTCGTCCGCCACGGTGACGGTGAACGAGTCGCCGCCGATGAAGCCAGCGTCCGGCGTGTAAACGACCTGCCCACTCTCGATGGCGACCGAGCCGTTGGCCGGGCTGCTGGTCGAGGTGATCGCGAGGTCAGTGCCCTCCGGATCGCTCACGGTCGAGAGCACGTCCACAGTCACGGCCGTGTCAATGTCCGTGCCGGTGGCCAGGTCGCCGCCGACCGGGCGGCCGTTCACGGTCACGGTGACCGTGCTCGTGAGGGCCACCTCGCCGCTGACGACGGTGACCTCGAACGTGTCGACGCCGTGGAAGCCGGGCTCGGGGGTGTACTCGACGGTCTCGCCGTCCGTGGTCACCGAGCCGTTCGCGCCCTGCGTGACGGCGTCCACCACCAGGTCCGGCCCGGAGTCGTTGTCGAGTACGGGGACGGTGACCGGCTGGCCCTGCTGGGTGAAGGCGGTGTCGTCCTGCGGAGCGAACTCGCCTTCCTGCACGGTCACGGTGACCGTCGCGACGTCCGTGCCGCCTCGGCCGTCCGAGACCTGGTACGTGAAGGTGTCCACGCCGGAGAAGCCGGCGTTGGGCGTGTAGGTGACGGTGAGGCCGTCCGTGGTCGCGGCGCCGTTCGCCGGCTGCGTCAGCGCCGAGGCGGCCGCGGCTGCGTTCAGGCCCTGGTGCAGCGCCAGGATCTGACCGTCAGAAAGTGCGCCCTCGAAGATGGCGAATTGGCGCATCTCGTCGCCGGCCTGAGCGCCGCCGTACACGGTCTGGCCCAGGACGACCACGCCGTCCACGGTGTTCAGGGGAGCGATGACCGCGGGCGTGCCCGGGACACCGTCCACGTACGGCGTCAGCACGGAGCCGCCGTCGTACACGATGACGATGGTGTGCTCCAGGCCGTCGCCCAGGTCCACGCCGCCGGGCAGCGCCAGGACGGCGTCGTTACCCCAGGAGGCGAAGACCAGTCGGTCGTTGCCGAGGCCGGTGCGAGCGACCGAGAACTGCCCCAGGCCGACGGCGTTGGTGCCGTAGCCGAAGAGGCCGATGTCGCCCGGGCCGGCGTAGTTGGCCTTGAAGCGGAGCATCACGGAGCGCGCCGCGTTCCCCGCAGGGAGGTTCGGGTTGCTCGCCTGCACCGCGGCCGTGTGGTCCGGGAAGCGGACGGAGGCGCCGCCGTCACAGTCGCCGGATGCGGCGCCTGCGGTGGCGGAGCCCATGAGGGTGCCGGTGTTGCTGAAGTTGCCCAGGTCCTGGACAGCGCCGGCGCCGGGCGCGAGGCACTCCCAGAAGATCACGGGGTTCAGGCTGGCGATGGTGCTGCGCGCGCCGGCTCCGCTGCTCACGCGCAGCGGGTCGCCGTCCGCGTCCGTGTCGTTCGCCAGGACGTCGATCACGACCGGGCCGCCGTCTTCGGACTCGGCCTGGTCATCCTGCGCCTCGGGCGGGGTGTTCACGTCCGAGATCACGGTCACGTACACGGTGGCTGTGCCGCTGTTCTCGTCCTCGTCCACGGCTGTGTAGGTGAACTCGTCCGGGCCGCTGTAGCCCTCCGCCGCGATGTAGAGCACGGCGCCGTCCACGATCGAGACGGAGCCGTGGGCGCCCTGCGTGACGGAGTCGATGACGAGCGGGAAGCCCGGCGCCGCCGTGTCGTTCGCCAGCACGTCGATGAGGGTCGGCTCAGTGCCGATCACCTCGGCGCTGTCGTCTTCGACGTTGAAGGCGCCATGCACCGTGACCGTCACGGTCGCGGTGTCACTGCCGCCGTTGCCGTCCGAGATGCCATAGGTGAACGTGTCAACGCCCGTGAAGCCCGGCGCCGGCGTGTAGGTGAGGCCGCCCATCGTGGCCACCACCGTGCCGTTGGCCGGCTGGGTGAAGCCCGCACCGCCCGAGATGCCCTCGATGGCGTCGTGCAAGCCAGAGACCTCGCCACCCGTGAGAGCGCGGTCGAAGACGGCGAAGTGCCGCATCTCCGCGCCCACGCTGATTGCGCCGTAGAGCGTCTGGCCCAGGACCACGGCGCCGTCGACCGTGGCGAGGGGAGCAACCGTGACGGGGGTTCCCGCCACGCCGTCCACGTACGCCGTCAGCGTGGTGTCGCCGTCATACACGACGACGATGGTGTGCTCGCCGCCGTCTGCGATGTCCGTGCCGGCCGGCATGGGCAGGACGGCGTCATTGCCCCAGGAGGCGAAGACCAGGCGGTCGTTCCCTGAACCCGTGCGCGAGAGAGAGAACTGGCCAAGGCCGATGGCGTTGGTGCCCATGCCCATCAGGCCCACGTCACCGGGGCCCGCGAAGTCGCTGCGGTAGCGCATCATGACGGAGCGAGCCGCCGAGCCCTCGGGCAGTCCGGGGGTGGCGCGGGAGATGCTGGCCGTGCCGTCCGGGAACGACATGGCCGTACCGCCGCCGCAGTCGGCTGCGGCCGGGCCGGCGGCGACGCTGCCGTTGACCGCGCCGTCACGGCCGTTGCCGGACTGGTCAAACACGGTGGCCGCGCCGTCCGCGAGGCAGGCCCAGTACAGCACCGGCGCGTAGCCCTGGACGGCCGGGATCGCGGACTCGCCCGCTGCGATCACCAGCGGGTCGCCGTCCGGATCCGAGTCGTTGGCGAGGACGTCGATCTCCACGGGCGCGCCGGCGGTGGTGCCTGCGGCGTCGTCAACTGCGACGGGCGGCAGGTTCTCGCCGCTGTCGCCCACCACCACCACGACCGTGGCCACGCCGTCGCCGCCCTGGTCGGAGGAGACCGTGTACTGGAAGGAGTCCACGCCCTGGAAGCCCTCTTCCGGGGTGTAGACGATGGTGGCGCCGTCAACCACGGCGGCGCCGTGCTCGGGCTGCGTCACCGAGTTGATGCTGAGCGCGGCGCCCTCCTGGGCAGAGTCGTTCGCGAGGACCTCGATCACCACGGGGGTGTCGGCGTCCGTCTCCGCGTGGTCGTCGTTGGCCGCCACGCCGGCGGTGACCTCGATGCTCACGAGGGCGATCGCGCCGCCGCCGTGGCCGTCCGAGATCGAATAGTAGAACTGGTCGGAGCCCGTGAAGCCGGGGTCCGGGGTGTAGGTGAAGCCCAGGTGGTCAGGGTCCTCCACCACGGAGCCGAAGCGCGGCACCGTGTGGGACTGGTTGAGGACGGCGGCCTGGATGGCGGCGTGCACCAGGTAGGCGTCATCCTCGGAGATGGCGGTGGGGAAGATGGCGAACTGGCGCATCTCGTCGCCGGCGCTCTGCCAGCCCCATGGCGACTGGCCGAGCATGACCGTGTCGTCCACGGTGGTGAGCGGCGTGTGCAGCGTGCCCTGGCCGGACGGGATGCCGTCGTAGTAGGCGTACACGGTCAGGTCGCCGTCGTACACGAACATGATGTTGTGCTCGTTGCCGTCGCCAACGTTCGCGCCCGGCGGCAGGTCAAAGTGCAGGTCGTTCGCCCACGAGGTGAAGATCAACTTGTCGTTGCCCAGCACCGTCCGTGACACCGAGAACTGCGAGAACGGCTCGCCGTTCTTGCCGTAGCCGAAGAGCGGGATGTCCGCCGGAGCGGAGGTGGTGTTCGCCTTGTATCGGACCAGCGCGGCGCGCGGCTGCTGGCCAGAGGGCAGCCCCGGGTTCGCGAGGCTGACGACACCGTCCGGGCCTGCGAAGACCATGGCCGTGCCGTTGTCGCAGTCTCCGGTCTCGGCGCCCATGCCCACGCCGGCGCCCACCACGCCGTCGCGGTTGTTGCCGCTGGTGTCGCCCAGGACGGCCGCGCCGCCCTCCGGGAGGCACTCCCAGTGCAGCAGCGGACCGGCGCGCAGGATGGCGCCGCGGGCCAACTGCCCGGGGGAGATGTAGACCGCCTGGCCCTCCGGGTCGGAGTCGTTGGCGATCACATCGATGTGCACCGGGGCGCCGAGCGACGTCACCGCGCTGTCGTCCACGGCGACGGGGGAGGTGTTGGCCGGCGTGACCGTCACGGTCACGATCGCGAAGCGCAGCACGCCCTCGTCAGTCTCCAGCGTGTACTGGAACGTGTCCGTGCCGATGAAGCCCTCGTCCGGGACGTACTGCAGCGTCCGGCCGTCCTCCAGGATGGAGGCCTGGCCGTTCTCCGGGACGGAGACCACCGTGACGGACGCGGAGACGCCCTCCGGGATGGTGTCGTTGGCGGTGGGATCGAAGGTGAGGGCGCCGCCGGTGGCGACGGTGACGTGGTCCGGGGCCGCGGTGATGCCGGCGGAGACCGTCACGGTCACCACCGCCGAGGCAGTACCCCCCTGGCCGTCGGTGATGGAGTAGGTGAAGGCGTCCGTGCCGGAGAAGCCGGGGTTCGGGACGTAGGTGATCATCGAGCCGTCGCTCGCGGCCACGCCGTTGGCCGGCTGGGTGACCGGCATGCCCTGCGCGCCGGCCTGGATCGCGCTGTGCACGCTCGCGATGGTCTCGGGGGCCAGCGCGACGGGGAACACCGCGAACTGGCGCAACTGGTCGTTCCCGCCCAGGGCGCCGTACAGCGTCTGCCCCAGCATCACCGTGGAGCCGAGGGTCTCAAGTGGTGCGTGGATCGAGGCGGGCGCACCCGGTACGCCGTCCAGGTAGGCCGTGAGCGTCGTCGTGCCGTCGTAGGTGAGGACGAGCGTGTGCTCCAGGCCGTCGGCCAGGTTCGCACCAGCCGGGAGCGGGACCACCACGTCGTTGCCCCACGCGGCAAACGTGACCTGGCTGTTGTTCCAGTCTCGCGTCAGCGAGAACTGGGCGTTCCCCACCTCGTTCGTGCCCATGGAGAAGATGCCGACGCCGCCGGCCAACTCCATGTCCGCCTGGAAGCGCACCAGCACCGAGCGCGGCGCGGCACCCTGCGGGGCGATGGGCGCCTCCGCAGAGACGACGGCGGAGGGATCCCCGGGGAACTGGAAGGCGTGGCTGCCACCGCAGTCGCCGTCCGGGTCTCCGGGCGTGACGCCTGGGCCGATGTTGCCGTGGTTGCCGAGGCCGGAGAGGTCCGTGACCAGGCCACCACCGGCGGGGTAACACTCCCAGAAGAGGATCGGGCCGGCGGAGAGGATCGAGGCGCGGGCGATTGCGTCAGGGGCGATCAGCAGCGTGCCGCCGTCAGGGTCGGAGTCGTTCGCCAGCACATCGATGACGACGGGGGTGTCTTGCTCCGTAGCAGCAAAGTCTGGCGCCGCGATAGGTGGCAGGTTGTCACCGGGTTCAGCGAAGGCGCTCGTGGTCAGGATGACCACCCCCAGGCTGACCACGCCAACGAGCGCGATGGTGACCGCTTGAAGCAAGCGTGATGGATACGACATTCTACCGCCCCAGAATCTCGCGATACCCCTCTTCCGACACCTAGAAACTACGCCAAGTTACCCCTAGAAGGGTGACGGTTTCCTGATAGTCGATAGAGCCTCTACCCCTTCTCTACCGAATCCACTCAGCGTTTACGCTTCGGGCTCGCTGGAGCGCCGGTGCAGGAGGCTCAACCGGACGACCATCCGGGTGTCGGGATGCGTAAAGGTGTGGCCGGAAGGGCGCCCAAGGCAACGTGAGAGGTGTCAGTTAGGCATCTCGCACGGGGTAGGGTAGGTGCGGGCGGGCTACCAGGAGCCGCCGCCCCCGCCGCCGCCTCCACCGCCGGAGAAGCCGCCCCCTCCGAAGCCGCTGCTGCCCGATCCGCCGGGGGTGGAGGCGATGGTGCCAGCGCTGCTGACGGCGAAGGACTGCATGGAACTCGAGAAGGCGGCGATGTTGAAGGCGTTGACGCCGCCGGCGCCCTGGTACCAGGTCGGCGCCGGGACATCGTCCAGCCCCTCAAACGCCTTCGCCCAGCCGTCCGTGGCGCCGAAGACGATCGCGTACGGCAGGTAGTCGTAGAACAGCGACGCCTGCTCCGCGAAGCGCGCGCGGTAGACCTCCGCGCTGGTGATGAAGCGCTCGAAGCCTCGGATGCGCCGCAGCATGGCGGTGCCCTGCGGCGTGCGTGCCGGCGTCATGCCGTGCGCCCCGATCAGCACGATGCCGCCAATGACGAGTGGCACTGGCACCAGCGCCCAGCGCGTGAATGCCGCCGCCGCCACCACCAGCGCGATGCTCATCAGCAGCACGACGATCCCGGCGCCCAGCCATACGTTCCGAGTCCGCTCCGGGCTGCGGCGGTACCACCCCTGCTCCACCATCAGCGCGTACATCGCCTCCTTTACCTCGTTCAGGCGGTCGACGAACTTCTCCTGCAGGTCGGAAATCATGACCTCGTCGCCGGACTCGAAGAGGCCGTCCAGTAGCAGGCGTTCGAACTCTTCCAGGTCGTCTGACCGCTTCTGGCGGTGCAACTTCCAGTCTTGCTTGGTCCTCAGGAACTGTCGCTCCTCCACCTCCTCGATCGTGAGGTAGCCGCGCGTCGCCAGGTCGATGATCGTCGCCGTGAGGTCGATGGGGTGGACCACCTCGTCGTGGAGGGCGCCGATCTCACCGGGGCGCAACCCGGCCGGCGGCGTGTACTCCACCGGGTAGGGGCCGCCCTCGAACAGTGGGACGCGGCCTGCCTCGCCGGTGGCCGTGCCGAACGTGGCGTCCACCACGGAACCCCGCCAGCGGCGATCACGGCCGGTGGTCCACAGCAGCCGCGCGATGGCCCCGAGGGCGACTACCAGCACCACCCCCGTGGCGATGAGTGTCTGCGGCGAGATGGTGAACGCGCGCGCCAGGCTCCAGCGCTCCTCCAGGATCGGCTCGGGCGCGGGGGTGACGACGCCCGTGGGGAACCCGACCACCACCGAGACACCCTCGTACGGACCGAGGCCTTCGTGAACGAATCGCGCACTCTGGTCCCGGGCCGACGCCGCGTCGCACTCGAGCCGAGACTCGAACGGCCCGGCGAAGCAGCGCGCCGCATCGATCGCTGCGGGCGCGTGCACCGTCACCATGGCGGCGTCGATGGGCACGCCCCAGCCCGTGCCGATGGCGTTCCAGTAGAACTCGTCGTGTGAGTCGAAATGGTTGAGCGCGCCTCGGACGCGGTAGAGCAGCATGTACGTGTGCAGGCCCTTGACCGTCTCGTCCGGATCGCCCACGCGGATGCGCGTCACGCCGTTCTCGATGTCCTCCACCGCATACCGCGCAGACGCGCCGCCACTTGCGGTCACCTCGATCACGTCGAGTTCGTAGATGCGGTCGTACGTGTCGTCGTAGCGGAAGCGCATCGGCAGGTCGCGCAGGATGCCGCGTCGCTCCGCGCTGCCAAAGTCATAGTCGATAGACTCGAGGATCTCGACGTCGCCATTGGTGGCGATTCGTACCGTGACCTCGTAGCGATGGATGCGCTCGCCCACCTGCGCGGTGGCGGAGGAGGCCGGGGCCACGAGCAGCACCAGCGCCAGGATGCCGGCGAAGACGAGCATCGAGGTTGCACGACGGACAATCACCACGACCCGCTCCCCGCTGCGGTGTTCAGTTGAGGCAGACTATGACACAGAACCCGCTGGCCGTCCGCGCCCCATCCGGCGTCACGTCCGACCGTCGGCGGAAGCGGAACACGAATCCGTAGAAGGATCGGGACACGGAAAGAGGCGAGTGATGGATCCGCTCCTGATGGTGCTCGTGGCGATCGTTGCCGCGCTGGTGCTGTGGATCGCGTGGACGTTCAACCGCCTGATCCGTGCACGCAACGGCGTGGCCGAGGCATGGTCGACCGTGGACGTTGAACTGACGCGTCGCCACAACCTGGTCCCGCGCCTGGCGGACGCCGTCCGAGGCTACGCCTCGCACGAGTCCGGCCTGTTCGAACGGGTCGCCCTCGCCCGTTCGCGCGCGACCACCGGCGATCCGGTGGCGGAGAGCACGCTGACGGGCGCCATCCGCTCGTTGTTCGCCGTGGCAGAGGCGTACCCGGAGTTGAAGGCCAGCGAGAACTTCGCGTCGCTCCAGCAGGAACTCGCCACCACGGAGGACCGGATCGCCTACGCCCGCAGCTACTACAACGCGTGGGTGACGGACTACGAGACGCTACGCCAGACCTTCCCGCGCTCGCTCGTCGCCTCCGCCTTCCGCTTCCCCACGCGCTCCTTCTTCGAGGCCGACGTCACCTCCCGCGCCCCCATCTCGGTAGCCCTCGGCGCGTCTGCCGGTGCGGAGTAGGCGTGGGGCGCGGTATCCTGAGAGAGTCGCCGCTGCGGGAGTAGCTCAGTGGTAGAGCGCCTGCCTTCCAAGCAGGATGTCGTGGGTTCGAACCCCATCTCCCGCTCCATATCTCTCTCCATCATCGGCCGAGAGTGCGCCCGTAGATTCAGAATCTCCCCATCGTCCACATACCTGGCGCTGGTGAGGCCGGTGCGCGCGGGGCAAGATCGCCCCGCGACGACATCCTGCCTCGCCACCCCTTGCAGGTCACGATCGGTTCACGTCCACTGCACGGGCAGGTCACGCCGCGTTCACGCCACGTTGATCGCCCGCGCCCGAACGGAGGACGGTGGTGCCCACGAAGCCGAGCCGGACGGAGCAGCGCTGGAGACACGGGATGGAGCAGCTCACACTCCGCGACCTCACCGGGTACTGGGAGTTCCACAACCGCACCGAGAACAAGTCGGCGGACACCGTGCGTTGGTGCAACGACGCGCTCGCCACGCTCGAGCGGTACCTCGTGGGCGCGGGGATGTCCACGCTGATCGCCGACATCGGCGAGCCGGAAGTGCGCGGGTTCATCGCGCACATGCAGCAGCAACACTGCTGGGAGGGACTGGAGGGGCGGGAGAGTGAGCGACTGCTCGCGGCGGAGAGCATCCAGACGCGCGTGCGCGCGCTGAAGGCGTTCTTCGCCTGGCTGCACCGCGAGGACTACACCGAGAGCCACCGCCTTGGGCGGCTCCCCAACTACAAGACGCCGAAGCAGGTGGTCGAGGTCCTCACGGAGGCCGAGATCGGCCGGCTGCTGAAGGCATGCGACCCGAAGACGGCGTGGGGCGCACGCGGCCATGCGATCGTGACCCTCGCGCTCGACTCCGGCCTCCGCCTCAGCGAGATCACGGGACTGCGCACCGCGGACCTGAACCTGAGGCCGGCTGGCTGAAGGTGCTCGGGAAGGGTGGGAAGGAGCGCATCGTGCCCTTCGGCACGGCGACGCAGCGCGCGCTGTGGCGCTATCTGCACCACTACCGCCCCGCACCGCTCGGCACCGATGTCTACTTCTTCCTGACCCTGGACGGGCGTCCGCTGACCAAGGGCGGCCTCGCCTCGCTCTTCCACCGGCTACGGACGCGGTCGGGCGTCACGCGCCTCCATCCGCACCTCTGCCGGCACACCTTCGCGACGCGCTACCTGATCAACGGTGGCGACGTGTTCAGTCTCCAGCAGATCCTCGGGCACACGACGCTGGAGATGGTGCGTCGCTACGTGAACCTGGCGTCGGCGCACGTGGCCGTGCAGCACCGCAAGTATTCGCCGATGGACCAGATCGTCGGTGGCGGACGGGGAGGTGAGGCATCGCGTCCGGCGTCTGGCTCGGAAGGGGGGGCAGTCCTCATCCCTCATAACCCTATGTCCGGATCTGCCTCCTCCGGAGGGGGAGACACTGGTCCGTCATCGTCGCTACGCTTGATCCGGCGATGTTGGCCGCACAACGCTCACACCTCCACCGCTTGCCGGGACGAGCGTGGCTCCTTGTTCACGGATATCGTGCCGAATAGGCAACATGATCGCGAGGTACGCGAACACGCCGACCACAAGGATCCCGCCAGAGAACACGAAGACTTCAGTCAGGCCGAAGGCATCCACAACGGCGGCACCCACGAGCGCACCCAGCACCATGCCGATCGATACGCCGGTGTTGTTCAGGCCCATCAGCACGCCCATCCCGACGGTCCGGCCCAGCGTGACGAAGATCGCCTGCTGCGCTGGAGTTGCGATGGCCTCGCCCACCCCACCGAACATGACGACCACCAGCAGCCACGGCGCAAGCGGGAAGTTGATCCCCCCTACTGTGATGTCGACAGTCGTCCCCGGTGCGAAGGGGATGAGGGCTAGGCCGACCGCGGACAGTACGAGGCCGATCACCACCAGGGTGACGCGGTCCGCGCGGTCCGCGAGCCAACCGGTGAGTGGCTGTAGGGCAGCGGTCACCAACGTCCGTGCGGAGAGCAGCAAGCCAACCAGGAGCGCGCTGTCGATCCCCAGCCCCTCAGCGTCCACCACGTAGATGGCGAGGAACGAGAAGGCGGCCCCCCAGCCCACGGCCGTCAACACCATGAACAGAACCGATCCCTGAACTGCTGCACGACTCAGGATCTGTAACCAGGGCATACCCTTCTGCGCGGGCTCGTCCGTTCCCGACCGGTCGGACGGTAGCCAGAGGAGCGTGGCAATAGCAGTCCCCGAGAGCATCAGTCCCATCAGTAGGAACGCTGCATCAGCGTTGAACAGGTCTCGAAAGGCCCCACCAAGGAGCGGCCCGGCACCGAATCCGGCCATCTGAGCGATCATAAACACACCCATGTATCGGCCCTCCTTGCCCGGTGGGGATAAGAGGCCGATGTACGCCAGAGTCATTGGGAAGACACCCGCGGCACCGAATCCCGAGAGGATCCGAAAGAACACCACGAGTTCCCAGGTCGGAGAGACGAGGTAGCCAAACGCCCCGACGGCGTAGATGGCGAAGCCGCCCGAGATGAAGACTTTGAGACCGAACCGGTCTCCGAGCGTACCGATCCATGGAGACATGATGATCTGAGCGATCGCGAGGCCCGAGAACGAAAGGGCCACCGCGTATGACGGTCCCCCAAGTTCGTCGCCGACGTAGATGGGTAACAGCGGCGAAACCATGCTTACGCCCACCATGGCGACGAACATCGCCATGGAGATCATCAGGAACGCCTGGGATCGCATGCATGTCCCTTCGACCGTAGATGCCTCTCCGCCGGCGGCAGTAGACCACGCCGTTCTATCCGGCAGTCGCGGGGGCGGTGTGGTCAGCGATGCCTTTGGATCACCTCGTCTGTGAAGCGCGTCCCGACCTGACCGCTCGCGACGAGCGCGTCGTACTTGGAGGCGTCGTACCCGAGTACCTCGCGGTAGACGTACTCGTTGTCCTCGCCCAATCGGACTGCACCTCGCCAGAACGGATTCGGTGTGGACTTCCAACTGAACACGCTACCGGCATGGTCGAAGCTGCCAATGTCGTCGCGGCTGATGCGTCGAAACCAGTTACGCGAGCGTAGATGGCGGCAGTGGAAGCAGTCGGCGACATCTTGGACCGGGCCCGCAGGGACCCTCGCAGTGACGAGCGCCTCGAACAGTTGCCAGCGATCCCAGCCGGCGACAGCGTCGGCGACGATCACATCCACTTCCCGTCGGTGCTCCCAACGTTCATGTTGTGAGGCGAAGCGCGGATCACTCACCACGGCTTGGAGGCCAAGAACGTCGCAGAGGTTGCGCCATTGCTCATCGCTGCTGACATCGATGGCAATCCACCGATCGTCGCCGGCGCACCGGTAGGAGTTGTGCGGGGCGTGACTCACGTGGTCGTTACCACGCGCACTTGGTGTGCTTCCCGACATCTGGCAAAGCAGCATGTCCGGCGCCACCATCGCCATGAACGCCTCGATCTGAGGAACCTCGATCAACTGGCCTCGCCCGCTGCGAGCGCGGTGGCGGAGCGCCGCCGCCGTGGCGAACGCGGCCGTAAGTCCCGCAACCGAGTCGCAGGCATAGTCTTCACCCGCAGCGTCCGGTGTGGCGTCCGGATAGGCGCGCACCATGAGGTAGCCGACCATCGCCTCGAGGTGGTTACCCCAGGCCCGATAGTCGCGGTACGGACCGGTCAGACCGAAGCCGGGCATCCGGGTGAAAATGATGCCCGGGTTGATCTCACGCAACTCGTCATAGGTGATGCCCAGCCGGTCGATCGTCTCAGGCACGTTGTTCTCAACGATCACGTCTGACACCGCGACGAGGCGTAGGAAGGCTTCCCGTCCTTCAGGTGTTCGTACATCCCCCGCGAACGAGCGCTTGTTGTGGGACGATGAGTTGAAGGAGAACCCTGAGTTCCATGGCTCGACCATGCTGATTGGAACCGAGACGCCTTCGCGGGGTACGAGCGTACGTGTCTGGGGCTGGAGCCCGGTGACCGGCTCCATCCGAATCACTTCCGCGCCCCATTCGGCAAGGAGTTGTGATGCGAATGGGCCTGCCCATACGACGGAGAGGTCGATGACCCGCACGCCATCGAGAGGCAGGGGGGCTGGCCCCTCGACGCGATCGCGAGCGAGTGGCGGTTGCTTCAACTCAGCCAGTACCTCGGCTCGGTGCTCGTCGAGCAAGGGCGCCCGCCGAGCGACGGGGCGAGGCGTCTCGGACATGATGAACGGTCGCGCGGGGTAGTCCAGGGCACCTGCCTCTGGGTGTTCGATTCGCTCGAAGGCTCCCTGAGCGCGGAAATTCGGATCGGCGAGGGCATCAGCGACGGTGTACACGGCGCCGCCGAGCACCCGGTTCTCCTGGGCGATCGCGAGCGCTTCGCGCATCGTGTAGCGGGTCGTCCAGCCGAGGTAGGCCGTCTCGATCTCATCGATCAGTTCGCGGGGCATCTCGTGGCGCTGCCCACAGACCTCCGACTGTTCCGCGAGGTCGTCGCGCCCGATCATCCTGAGCAACTGGGGGAGTCGCTGGCCGCCCAGCAGGTTGATGTAGCCGTCGGCGCAGGGCCGCACGCCCGACGCCACCGTGAAGCCCTCGCCTCGCCGACGTGAAATGTTCCCCGTCCACGCATAACTCAGCAGATTGAGCTGACGGCGATCTTTCCCGCCCGCCTGCGTCTCGTAGATCGAGCAGTCAATGTGCTCCCCGTGCCCGGTCGCCTCTTGGCGCACCACGGCGAGCGTGACCGCAAGCGCCGACGCAATGCCCGCGTGAGTGAGCGCGAAGTCGCCGCTCAGTCGGAGTGGCTCGCGATCTGCATGGCCGGTCGAGTACATCTCGCCGCCCATGGCCTGCAGGACGATGTCACTCTCGGGTAGCTGAGCGTACGGGCCATCCTGGCCATACGGGGTGATCGAGCAGATGACGAGACCAGGGTGTTCCTCCATCAGCTCGGAGGGATCTAGTCCGAGTTCCGTCATCCGGCCCGGAGCCAAGTCCTCTAGGACGACGTGCGAGCGTGCGATGAGCGAACGGATGAGCGCGCGTCCGTCGGCTGTCTCGATGTCCGCGACCACGCTGCGCTTGTTCGTGTTCAGCCAGAGGAACGAGGGGCTCTTCTCTACGCTGACGCTCTCAAGGCCCGCTGGTCGGAGATGTCGCGTTCGGTCGCCACCCGGAGGTTCCACCTTGGTGACGGTCGCGCCGTAGTCGGCGAGGAGTTTTCCGGCATGGGGCCCCGCGACGCCCTGAGCAAGTTCCAGGACGTGTAGGCCCTCAAGTGGTCCAGTGTGCGAGATCACTTCATCATCTCTGCTGACTAGCCGAAGCCTGGCGCTACACGTTGGCTTCCCTCCCGCGTGCGACGGGCCCCGTGCTCTATCGCAGCGCGTGGCGGAGAGAACGCGGACAGTGTCCATGGTTAGCGGCGGCCCGGATTCGGGTGTTCTCCCCAATCTCGCGTGCGCACGGACACATATCGGCGTGAACCGCAAACGGTTCGATCGAGTCCCATCGAAGCCGGAGGGTTTGAGCAAGGCGGGACCGTCGAAGTGGGCGACCCTCGCCTGATAGGACTCGTGGTGAACCGACGCGAGTGCCTCTAGATGAGGCCACGCTCCATGGCGAAGCGGGTAGCCGCTGCGCGGGATCGGACGTCGATCTTCGCGAAGATCCGCTCAAGGTGGCGTTCGATCGTCTTGCGGCTCAACGTGAGGGTGTCCGCGATCTCCTGGTTGGTCTGGCCGTCCGCCACGAGTTGTAGCACTTCAACCTCGCGTTTGGAGAGTCCGCTCGGAAGCGCCTCGGTGCTCTCCTGGGATGTCTCGGCGATGCGAGTAATCGCGGCTCGCGCTTCGTCGAAGATGCACTCCTCCGGCAACGCGCGTCCGCGAGCGTACGCCGCTGCGAACCCGGACTCTCCGAGGCTGGCGCGGAGTGAGTCTCGCAACTGGGCCTCGAATGGGACGTCGGCGGGCCACACGTATGATCGGTGACGGGCGCGAACTCTGTCTGCGGTACCGACCAATGACGCGGCCACGGAACGGTTCAGCAGGTCAACCCGCGCGATGGTGATGAGCATCCCGGCGAGGCCACCAGGGCCACGCTCCAAGGCGAGGCTGAGGGCGTGTCGAAACAGATCGATGGCCCGGGTGCGGTTGCGCTGGAGGTACATGAGGAGCGCCATGTTTCCCGCCACGGATGGGGTCGGAGTCGGGACGCCGAGTTGCGCGAACAGCGCGAGACTTTCCTCATACAACTCAAGAGCGGCGCCCGTGTGCCCGAGGTGAAATCGCGATTCGGCGAGGTACCCGGCGAGCCACGCGACGCCGTACTGGTCACCTATCTCGCGCAGGGCGGTAATGCTCGGCTCCATCTGCACCACCGCACCACGAAAGTCCCCCTGTCTCATGCGCGCCCAGCCCATGTGGGCGTTCGCCCATGCGAGATCCGTCCGGTTCCCGTGCTCGAAGGCAGCCTCCAGGCAGCGCTGGTAGCACTCGATCATACGGTCCGGGTCGCCGTCGATGGCCGCGAGTGATCCTTCGATTCGCCAGAGTTCTCGCTCATGTTTCTGGCCGATCTCTCGCTGGCGAAGCCGGCGGACAATCAGGCGCATGGCCTCACTGTTGCCTTGATAGGAAGCGAGTACGCCGGACAGGACAAGGACGTCATTCTGGAGGTCGAGGTTGTCGGGCTCCCGGCAGGCTCCGAGTGCCTGGTCTGCCCACCGCCGGCCCTCCGTGAGTCGCGACTGGATCAGCCAGAATCGGCCGATCGCCGCGACGATCTCTAACGAGAGGTGCGGATCGTGCTCTGTTGACCACTCCAGGACCGCGGTGATGTTGCCGTACTCGCGGTCGATCTCTCTCGCGATGCGTACTTGCTCCGCGCCACGCAGCCCTAGTTCATATCGTCTGAGGCTGTTCCTGACGAGGCCCGCGAGTCGGCCATGCGCTTCGTCGAGTGAGTCCCGTTCCTGCAGTCGCTCGAGGCCGTACTGACGGAGGGTCTCGAGCATTCGGTATCGCATCTGCGAGTCAGCTTGCTCTGCGATCAGCAGCGATTTCTCGACCAGTCGGGTCAGCACCTCAAGGGTTTGGTCCTCGTCTCTCAGGCCACTGATCTCGGATGCCCCGGCGAGGCTGCAGCCCCCGACGAAGACGGAGAGGCGGGCGAACACTTCCTGCTCGGCTGCCGAGAGAAGGGCATAGCTCCAGTCGATCGACGCTCGGAGGGTGTGATGACGGTCAGGTCGCCCCCCGTTCGCGTGTGCTTGCACGTTGAGGTGATCGTTGAGTCGCGCAGCGATGTCGTCAGGGGTGAGGACCCGAGCACGCGCCGCAATTAGTTCGATCGCGAGGGGCAGCCCGTCGAGTTGTTGGCAGAGTCGACTGACGGCAGAGAGGTTTTGCTCATTCAGCGTGAAGGCGGGCTCCACGGCCTGGGCACGCTCCACGAGCAATCTCACGGCTGGCTGCTGGAACGCCTCCTCGACGGTCAGATGCGCCGAGAGAGGTGCGAAGCCGAGGGGCGAGACATGCCACTCTGCCTCCCCTTTGGCCCCCAGCGCGGTTCGGCTGGTGGTGAGGATATGGGTGGAGGGGCTCGCTTTGAGGAGCGCAGCGGCGAACGCGGCAGTCGCTTCGGCGAGATGCTCACAGTTGTCGAGGATCAGGAGGCGCGCGCGCCGCCCAAGCATCTCGCCAAGCGTATCGGCAGAGTGTTGAGAGCGTTCCCCGAGTTCAGGACCTCGGCGACGTGGCGCGCCAGGTGTGTGCCGTCGCGCAAGGTCGCGAGCTCGATGAACCAGACGCCACCCGGAAACGATCCCGCAGCCTCGCGAGCCGTGCGTAGAGCCAACCGCGTTTTCCCGACTCCTCCGGGCCCGGTCAGGCTCACGAGGCGCTGGTTCTCGAGCAGCGACTCGACGGCGAGGACGTCGCGTTCACGTCCGACGAGACTGGAGACCTCAGGCGGGAGGTTCCCGGTGATCCGGGAGCGCATGGGCTGAGTGGACGGTGTCATCGCGCGAATCCTACCTCAGTACGGCTGTGGTTCCCATGTCTCGAGTATCTCGAGTATCTCGAGCCAGTCCGCAGACCAGGCGCCTGCAGTCCCAGTGGATTGGGTATTTCACCTGAACCCACGCCTCCCCTGATCGAAGAGGATGCCAGCACGCCGTAGCACGACCGGCGACGCGCTCCGAGACGTCCTCGAGCCGTGCCTGCGTGGGACTCGCTAGGCGGCCGTCGATAGAGCCCTGGAATCGGCGCGGGGAGACCCCGCGACTGAGGTAGATACGTGGACTTCGAGACGATTCTCTTCGAGCAGAGCGGCGCCGTGGCGACCATTACGCTGAACCGTCCAGAGGCGCTTAACGCGATCTCACCGACGCTTGAGGCAGAGCTGCATCAAGCACTCGACGTGGCAGACGCCGATTCCAGCGTGCACGCGATCATTCTCACCGGGGCGGGGCGCGCGTTCTCGTCGGGCTACGACATCTCAGGAGGCGATGGCGGGCCGGAACGCGTCCCGCCATCACCGGTCGGGCCGTACCTCCGTGACCGCCTGAACCGCTCGATGAGCGACCCCAAGAAGATGCTGCACATCATGGAATTGGGGACGCCGGTCATCGCTGCCATCAACGGATGGTGCATCGGTGGCGGCTTCTTCTACTCCCTGCCTTGCGACATCACGATTGCTTCCGACCGCGCAGTCTTCGCGCTGCCGGAGGTGCGGATGATTTCCAACTCGACATTCCTCTTCGCGGCAATCGCCGGCTGGAAGGTTGCGCATCGGTACACCCTGACGGGTGATCACTTCGATGCGGCGGAGGCATTGAGGATCGGGGTGATCAACGAGGTGGTGCCGCACGACGACCTCATGACGCGCGCGACCGCCCTCGCGGAGCGGCTCGCCAATGTGCCGCCAGACTCCGTGCGGCTGAACAAGCTCGTGACAACCTACGGCCTCGAGGCAATGGGCCTCTCCAGCGCGCTCAACATCAACGGCATGCTCTCGGCGTTCGCTCACGCTTCCGGCGATGGGCCTGATGTGGCGCACCTGGAGGAAGCGCGCAAGCAGGGTGGCCTGCGCGCGTTCCTCGAAGCGCGCGATGGCCCGTTCCTGCCCGAGCCGTTCGGGCCCAGGAGCAGAGTGAGCCAGGACTGACTCACGATGAGGACATCGCTCGTCTCCGGCCCGTTTCTGACTCCGCTACGGAGCGGATCGGAGGTACACGCTCTCCGCGAATCTTGCGGATCGTCGGTTTCAGGAGATCCCTACGACTACCACCGCCGAGAAGAAGGACCTGTACGAGATCGGCGAGACGCCGCCGTTGGGCACGTGCCGAAGCAAGATGTACGGCTCGCTGACCAGGCCAGCCGAAGCATGCGTTCCAGGTCCAGCCATGGACGTGCCCGAGATGGGCCCGAAGTGAGGTGCTCGTGCCGGACGCTCCCAGCGAGGGTGCCTGCCCAGACCTTTCCAGAACGTTGGGAATGAGCCGGATGGCTGGCTAGGCCGCATCCCGGGATGCAAGAGGAGGGGATTTTAAGTGAAACAACAGAGGGGACTTCAAGTGGAACAGTCGACGGCAAGCGGTCGCCGCATGCTCACGAGCCGGTACTCGCGGCGTCGTGCCTTGGGAGTGGGTGCCTCGCTAGCGGGCGCGAGCCTCACGGCAGCACTCGTTGGTTGCGCGGCTGACGACGGCGACGCCACGAGTACGCCGGCGGGAGGTACTGGTTCTGCGACCACGGAGCCCGGGAGCTCCGGGGACGGCGCGATCAAGACGGGCGGCATGCTCAGTCAGGCGGTCGCCACTGACATTCCGCATATGGATCCGCACACGGAGACGTATCCGGCCGGGTTCCTGGTGGCCCTGGTTCACGCTGGACTGCTGCGATTTGCCCCCTCGGATGATCCGCGCGAGCTCATCCCGGAGAGCTACCTAGCGGAGTCGGTCGAGTACTCGGATCCACAGACGGTCGTGGTCACGCTGCGCGAGAACGTGCACTTTCACGACGACGACATCGTCGCTGGCCGTGCGGTGACGGCGGAGGACGTGAAGTTCTCCATCGAGCGCATCAAGACCGATGAGCCTGAGTTCCAGCGCCGCTCGTTCTTCACCGCCGTGAACGAGGTCACGGTGGTGGACGAGCGCACGGCTCAGATTAACCTGAGCGAGCCGTTCGCGCCGCTGATGACGTACCTGGCGGACACATGGAACGTGATCATCCCGCGCGAGCTCGTGGAGCGCGACGGCGACATGCGGGAGAGCGCAGTGGGCGCTGGTCCCTTCCGTCTGACGCGCCATCAGCCGGGTACAGGCATGGAGTTCGAGCGGAACCCCAACTTCTTCCTGGAGGGCCGCCCGTACGTGGACGGCGTGCGCATACCGATCCTGCCGGACGCGGCAGCCATCCTCTCTGCGTTCCAGTCCAAGCAGACGAACTTCGTGCGCAACATCAACTGGGCGGACGTACCGCGCTTCGAATCGGACGATGCCTACAAGGTGGGCGGGTATCCGGACCAGTCGCTGCAGTACGTGCGTCTCAACCTGGACGTGGAGCCGCTCGGCGACGAGCGTGTCCGCCAGGCCATCTCCTACGCCATCGACCGCGAAGAAGTGGTGGCGACGGCCTTCCAGGGGCGTGGTGCGGTCTCCGGCATCTTCCCCCACGCGCTCCGCTGGGCGGTGCCGGCCGATGACCTGCCACACTACCAGTACGACCCGCAGGAAGCCATTGCGCTCCTCTCCGCTGCTGGCTTCGGGGACGGGCTGGTCCTAGAGAACCTGCGCCCCGCCACCGTGGGCGGCTTGCAGCAGGCGGAGACGGACGTGGTGAGCGACCAACTGGCTCGCATCGGTGTCACGGTGGAGCACCGGATGCTGGAATACGGGGCGTACCTGCAGGCCGCCTTCTCCCGGGAGTTCCAGATCAACATCCACTACGGCAACCGGTACGACGATCCGGATGGCTACGCGGCCGAGTACATCCAGGACGGCGGCCGGAACTTCGGCTCCTGGGGCTCGGATGAGCTGGATGCCCTGATCTACGCCCAGCGCGGTGCGCTGGACGAGGACGAGCGAGGCGACCTCTTCCGTCAGATCCAGGAAAATCTCGCGACGGAGATGTACAACGTGGGGCTGGCGAACTGGGAGACGGTAGACGGTTGGTCCTCCGCCTTGCAGAACTTCGGCACCTCTGACCACTGGTTCCAGTCGACCCAGCGATTCTCCGAGGCGTGGTTGTCCGTCTAGGCACCGCGGGCGCCCTCGAACGAGCGAGGGCGCCCGCCTGTCTCAGAATCACGGCGCATCATGGGCGTCCCCCCGCGATTGAGGCACTATGTCGCACAACCTTGCGATTAATGTGGAGTGGCAGTTCGACCTGGCGGCCGGCCGCCAAGGACTGCTGGACCGGATACAGGCAGCCGACGAGGCTGGCGCCCACTCGGTCTGGGTTGAGGAGGCATGGGGGCGTGATGCCTTCAGCCTGCTGACCCAGGTGGTTGATCGGACGCAGCGGGTGCGTCTTGCCACGGGCATCGTCAACGTGTTCTCGCGGACGCCGGGCGCGCTGGGACAACACTTCGCCACGCTGGACGAACTCTCCGGCGGCCGGGTGATTGCTGGTCTGGGCACGAGCGGTGCCGCGGTCATCGAAGACTTCCATGGGGCCGAGTTCCGAGCGCCGCTTCGCCGGACGGACTCGTACGTGCGGGCTCTCCGGCGTGCGTTCGCGGGCCAGCCCCTGCGCGAAGACGAGGAGGGCAACCCCGCCGGTATTCCGCTCGCCTTCCGTCCGATCCGGGCGGACGTGCCGATCTTCCTGGCAGCCCTGATGCCGAAGAGCCTGGCGCAGGTAGGGCGCATCGCTGATGGCTGGCTGCCGATTTGGACGCCGCTCGAGGCTATGCGCGGGCTGGTGGACTCCATCGTCGCAGATCGTGAGGAAGGGCGGCCGCTGGACGTCCGCTCACCCGGGCGCATCACCGTCACGGATCAGGTGGACGCCGCGCGGCAGGAGGTGAAGTCCACCGTTGCCTTCTACATCGTGAAGATGGGCGACTTCTACGCCCAGCACCTCCGGCGACTGGGATATGAGGCTCTGGTGGAAGATGTCCGGAGTGCCTGGGCTGAGGGGGGACGCGCAGGCGCCATGGACGTCATCCCGGACGACCTCCAGCAGTCGTTCTGGTTTGTCACATCCGACACTAGCGAAGCGCGCGACCGCCTGGCGCAGCAGGACGAGGCCGGGATCACCGTCCACCAAGTAGATGCACGTGGGGACCAGGAGGCGGTGCGGCGCATCTTCTCGGAGTTGGCACGCTGATGACCACCCAGACAACCCGTACGATCGACAGCGTGGTACCGCCAGGAGTCCTCGCCGGGTGGAGGCTGCGCCTGCAGTGCTCCAGCCCGCCAGAGCTGTACTCCGCCTGGCTTCTGGAGTCGCTGGGTGCTGATGTGACCACCGCAGACGGCGTGACGCTGGATCGCGAAGCCGTGGTGCGAGCGCTGGCGACGACGGAGAGCGTGTCCACACTCGGGCGGCTCGAACTGACCACCGCCAACGGCGGCACGTACGAAGTTGACTTCGTGAACCGCGAGATGCCATTCGTCAAGGATGTTTCCGATGAGGCGGCGTGGGCTTGGGGAGGCCTGGCAGAACTGACAGGTGATGAGGACGGACCAGCACTCGCACCGGACGCCCCACTGAGCGGTCAACTTGCGGGCGTCCATGCTGTGCTGGCGATCCTGGCAGCACGCACTGGCGACATCCAGAGCATGCAGATCACGATCGATGCGGCAGACGTGGTGGCATCCCTGATCGAGGTCTTTGGCCTCGCCATTGTGATCAGGGGCGAGGTTCGCTCCCGCTCCGGGGACTGGGGCGGCATGGTCGGCTGGGGGCTCTACGACTGTGCGGACGGTCGCGTTGCGGTCGCCTTCCGCGACAGCGATCAAATCCGACGAGCTGGCCGGGAATTAGGTATCCCCGAGATTGAAGACGGACCGTTCGAGGACTTCCTCTGGGGTGGCCTGACCAACGCAGACCTGCTGCAGGCCCTATTCCTGGCGACCTTCGCAGCGCGATCTGTCTCGGAGGTGGTAGCTGCCCTACGGCGTGCGCGCGTGGCAGTGTCTCCTGTGCAGCAGATGCAGGATCTCCTGGAGTCTGAGCACTTGTTGGCACGCAACACCTTCGAGGTGCTCGGCGACCTGCGTGTGCCGCGGTTCCCGGCGAGACTTCCTCGTGGTGAAGTGGTGCGCCCGTTCCAGGGCGCGGCCGGCGCAGCAGGCCCCAGGACGCTGCCGCTCGCAGGCGTTCGCGTGGTGGACATCTCGTCCGTCTGGGCGGGCCCGATGGCCGTCCGTCTTTTGCTGGACCTGGGTGCCACCGTCAAGAAGGTGGAGCGCCAGGAAGCAAAGGTTGGCAGTTTTTCTACCGGCGAGGAGTGGGACCGCGGCTATTACTCCATCCTGTGTGACAGGGGTAAGGATCCCTACGTAGCAGACCTCTCAGAGGAGGAGGCACGGGACGCCCTCCTCAGTCTGCTGGCGGACGCCGACATCCTCATCGAGAACTTCGCGCTTGGGAGCTTGGGCCGGCTGGGGCTGGGCGAGGATGAGCTTCTGAGCGTGAACCCGAAGTTGACGATTGTTTCGATGCCCGCGATGGGGACCTTTGGCCCGGACGCGGAAGCGGTTGGCTACGGCGCCACCATCGAGCAGTCGGCGGGGATCGGGGCCCTCTACTCAGATGAGCAAGGGCGGCCGCACCGCAGCGGCACGAACTTCTCTGATCCCGTGGCTGGACTCTACGCGGCGATCGGTGGGCTGCTCGGCGTCCTCGCCGGCGGCGGGCAGACAGTGGAGGTGAGCCAGCAGGAAGCCGCGCTCTCCATGGTGCTGCGTCCACTCATCCGACACCAGATGGGTAAGCATCCGCCACGGGCTCAGGAGGCCACCCAACGAGATGGCGTGTGGACATTTCCGTTGGACGACGGCGCGACCGCGGTGCCGTGTCGCACCATCGATCAGGTGGTCGGCACGCCAGACGCGCCGGGCAGCGCTTGCATGCGCTGGGTGCGCCACCCCAACGGAGTGGACTTTCCGCTCATCGCGCTGCCGTGGTCCGGCGCGTTTGCCGAGGCCAGCCCACTAGCGCCGGCACAGATGCCGAGGGACGTGCGGGATGCTGCCTGGCATTAACAGGCACCGGGGAATCGAAGTAGTGGATTAAACCCAAGAGGAGGGTGATATGAGCTGGGATTACACGGAGGCGCTGCTCACCGTTGAGGAGCGCATCGCCACGCTGACCCTGAACCGACCAGAGAAACTGAATGCGTTCACTCCGAAGATGGAGGACGACATTCGCGCCGCCATCAAGGAGATCAATAGCCGCGAGGACATCGGGGTAGTGGTCGTGACCGGCGCCGGCCGCGGTTTCTCTTCTGGTGCGGACGTGGTCGCGTGGGACGCCGGCCTGGAGTCTGGCGAGCAGCAGGAGTCGGATGCCATCACTTCGTGGCGCCGGAACGAAGCCCGGCACTCGATGCCCCTAGGGCTGCACGAACTTCGGCAGCCGGTCATTGCTGCGGTAAACGGCGCGGCGGTCGGCATGGGCATGGACTTCGCGCTGGGCGCGGATATGCGCGTCGCCGGCGAAAGCGCCAAGTTCGGGATGTTCTATATCAAGCGGGGCATGGTGCCGGACGAGGGTGGCGCGTGGTTTCTGCCGCGGCTCGTGGGCGCGGCCAAGGCCTTCGAGATCATCCTGACCGGCGAACTCTTCGATGGGCGTGAGGCGGAGCGCATTGGGCTGGTCAACTACTGCGTCCCGGATGCGGAGTTGATGGACAAGACAATGGAACTCGCGGAGAAGATCGCCGCTGGGCCGCCCATGGCGGTTGAACTGGCCAAGCGTGCGATCCGTGAGAGCGCCAACGTCGACCTGCGCAACCACTTCGACGCCATCGGCTACTACATGAGCCTGATCGGCCGCACCGGCGACGTCGCAGAGGGCATGCGCGCGTTCATGGAGCGCCGCGAGCCAAACTTTACGAGTCGCTAGCAGCACTCGTAGCCAAGGGGCTTCATCATGCAGCGTTACATCCTTCAGCGGATCCTATTGCTGATACCGGTGATGTTGGGAGTCACGTTCCTATCGTTCATGGTCATGCGACTGGTCCCGGGGGATGTCGTGTTGCTCCGGATGGCGCATGAGCCTGACCCGGTTTCCCGGACAGTTCGCTTCTAGAGATCATGCCGCATCGGTCGTCTGGATGGGCCTCCTCTCGTAGTCCACGGGGCTGAGGTCGCCGACGGACGTGTGTCGCCGCCGGGGGT
>JALOAL010000019.1 GCA_023228825.1 Dehalococcoidia bacterium
GCCGCTGCGTACTCCGCAACGCTGCCCCGTGTCATGGCCCCTCCACCTCTCTTGGGTAACCATGCTTATGAGGCAACTACCTCCCGTTCGGTAACCATTCTTATGAGGGCACTCGCCGCCGCCCGCCCGCCGGGCTGGCGACCTACACTGGCGGTATGACGCTGCTGCAACTACGGAGCGAGGACGCGCGCGTCGTGTACCTCGCGACCATCTATCACCTTGGACGGCCAGGTTCGGAGACGGACCCGGACACGCTGCAGCGGCACGATCTGGGCCTGCGTCCGATCCATGACGAACTCGTGCCGCGGCTCAACCAGGCCGTGGTGGAGATCGACGCCTCGCCTTACCAGGTGGTGCGCCTCGGCGAGGCGCTGCTGGGGCTGGTGAACGAACTGAAGCAGTTCGCCCTCTCCAACGGCCACTCCATGGTGCCTCGGTTCAGCGAGACGGTGCGCGAATTCTACCCGGAGACCGCCGACGACCCGGGCGCCGCGATGGACCTGGTCCAGCACCCGGTCATGCTCCGCAACCGCATGTCGTACGCCCTGGAGCAAGCCCAGGCGGACGTGGACCGAGCCCGCGAGGAGGCCGAGGTTGAGCGAAAATCACGGCCTCGCTGGTGGCAATTCTGGAAGCGCTAGAAGCGCGGCTCCGCAGCGACATTCTTCCGCGCTGAACGGTTGTCCCTAGGTCTCCGATACTCATATAGTCACCTCACGGGCAGGGGCCCCGACCTGGAAGGAAACCGGTCATGACCTACGTAATCACGTCGCCATGCATCGACACCATGGACCAGTCCTGCGTGGACGTGTGCCCGGTGGACTGCATCCACTTCGACGAGGGCGTCGACAAGATGTTGTACATCGACCCGGACGAGTGCATCGACTGCGGCGCGTGCGAGCCGGCTTGCCCGGTGTCCGCGATCTTCGCCGAGGACGACGTTCCGGACGACCAGAAGCACTTCACCGAGATCAACGCGCTCTGGTTCCAGGACAAGGACGCCGCGCGGGCCAAGGTGGGCTAGCGCCGCTCCCACACCCCGGACACAACAACGGCCGCCTTCCGGGGCGGCCGTTTCTTCGTGTCCTTGCTCTCCCTCTGGCCGAGGCCCATCGAGACGCCTCTCTCCGTGACTCTCTCCGTGACTCTATGTGACGAGCGGGTCAGTCGAGCGAGCGCACGTAGCGGACATCGTCCATGGTGAATTCGCCGCCCTCCCAGCGATACTGCTGGCCTCGCTCGGCGCCGTCTGGCTGCCACCCCGCACGTTCGTAGAACGCCCGCGCCTCCCCGTTCCCCGCCTGCGTCCACAGCGCGAGGCCCGCCGTTCCCTGGCTCCGCGCATCCTCCACGGCCGTGTCGAGGAGCGCCTGGCCGATGCCGCGGCCGCGGAACTCCGGGGCGATGTGCAGATGGTGGAGGTGGAGGTAGCCGGCGGGCGCGGTGTCCGGCTGCCGGATGCGCTCCAGCGCGACGAAGCCCGCCGGGATGCCTCGGACGAAGGCGATCCACGCGCGGTTCTCCGGGATGCCGGCGGCAAAGTACGGCTGCCACCGGTTCAGCCGGTGCTCGTCCTGGTCCAGCGTATCCACGTACCCGTCCGGCATGAACGCGCGGTAGGCCACGCGCTTGGAACGCACATGGATCGAGGCGATCCGCGAGGCATCACCCTCGTCCGCGCGACGGATCGTGGTGCCCTCCGGCGGGGTCATGGTGCGGCCTACAGGCCTCGGAGAAGCGGGAGTTCGTCGTGCGGGATGGGTGCGGCGCCGGGGGCCAGTGGGACGGCGGTGAGGCGTACCTCGCCGTCCTCCATCAGGTCCACCAGCAGCACCTGGCCGCCGCTGTGGCCGCCCAGGCCCTCGGGCGCGCCGGAGTAGGCGGCCGAGCCGCCCTCGCCCGCTGACACGCGCGTCATCTGCTCCCAGTGCCCCAGCGCCACGTAGTCCCGCGCGGCCGCGATCAGTTGCTCTTCCAGGATGTGGAACGAGTGGTGGAGCAACGCCTGCGGGTGGATGTAGTGCCCGTGCCCGATGCCCACCTGCCACGAGGCGTCACCTCGGGGCGGGGCGCCCTCGAACGGGAAGAAGGTGGGGAGCATCTCCGTGTGGGCGCGGCCCCAGACCTCCACCTCCAGCCCGTCGACGGCCACCGTCTCGCCGTCCGGGCCGCGAAGGATCTGGAGGTTCTGCGCGATGGAGGTGAGGTCCAACCGGTCGTAGACGGAGCGCGGGCCCACGTGGTCGTGGTTGCCGGGGCCGATCACCGCCGGCCGCTCCAGCCTCGCGATCTCGTGGGCGGCGAACTCCAGCGTCTCCTGGCGCACGCGCGCATTGTCGAAGAAGTCCCCGGCGATGAGCATGAAGTCCACCTCATGCTCGATGCCCAGGTCGATCACGCGCGTGAACGCCGCCGCCTGCGGGTCCGGCGCCTCCCCGCGCGAAGCGTCCGAGGCGCCCAGGTGGACATCCGAGGTGTGCAGCGCACGCAGGCGCGGCCGGCGCACCTAGATCTCGATCTCGTCGAGCGACGGCACGTGCGGCTGCAACGCCTCCAGTCGCTCGCGCACCGCCGCCTCCAGGCCCGTGATCGGGACGCGGATCTGCTCGGTGGTGTCGCGCTCGCGGATGGTCACCGCCTGGTCGTCCAGCGTGTCGAAGTCCACCGTGACGCAGAGCGGCGTGCCGATCTCGTCCTGGCGCCGGTAGCGGCGGCCGATCGACTGCGTGTCGTCGTACTGGACCTTCCACTGCTTACGCAGCATGGAGGCCACGCGCTGGGCGGTGGGCTCCAGCGTGTCCTTGCGTGAGAGCGGGAGCACGGCCACCGTCACCGGCGCCACGCTGGGCGCCAGGCGCAGCACCACGCGCTTCTCCCCGCCAATCTCGTCCTCGTCGTAGGCGTCCAGCAACAGGCTGAGCATGACGCGATCCAGGCCCACCGCCGGCTCCACTACGTGCGGGACGATGTGCTGGTTGGTCTCCGGGTCCAGGTACGTCAGCCGCTTGCCTGAATGCTGCGCGTGCTGGGTCAGGTCGTAGTCGCCTCGGTGCGCCACGCCCTCCAGTTCGCCCCAGCCCCACTTGTAGTGGACCTCGATGTCCGCGGTCGCCTGGGAGTAATGGGAAAGTTCGTCCGGGGTGTGGTCGCGCAGGCGCAGGTGTTCCGGGCGCATGCCCAGGCCGTAGTGCCAGCGCAGGCGCTCCTTCTTCCAGTAGGTGTGCCACTCCAGGGACCGCTCCGGGTGGCAGAAGAACTCCATCTCCATCTGCTCAAACTCGCGCGTGCGGAAGATGAACTGCTTCACCGTGATCTCGTTGCGGAACGACTTGCCGATCTGCGCGATGCCGAACGGGAGGCGCTTGCGCGAGGTGGTCTGTACGTTCTCGAAGTTCACAAACATGCCCTGCGCCGTCTCCGGCCGCAGGTACGCCCGCCCACTCTCGTCCGAGACCGGCCCCACGATGGTGGAGAGCATCATGTTGAACTGCCGAGGCTCCCCCATGGCGCCGGCCTTGCCGCAGTTGGGGCAGCGCACGACGCCCTGGTCGTCCGGCTCCAGGTGATCCGCCCGGAACCGGCCCTGGCACTCGCGGCACTCCACCAGCGGGTCCGTGAAGTTCGAGACGTGCCCGGACGCCGTCCACACCTGCGGGTTGGTGATGATGGCGGCCTCGACACCCACGATGTCGTCGCGCTCCTGCACCATGGCGCGCCACCACAGGTCGCGGATATTGCGTCGCATCTCCACGCCCAGCGGGCCGTAGTCGTAGGCCGCCGCGAAGCCGCCGTAGATCTCCGCAGAGGGGAAGACGAAGCCGCGGCGCTTCGCCAGCGACGTAATCGTCTCCAGGTCCGCCTTCATGCCGGAGGCGGGCCCCTCCTCCCCCTGCGCGTTCGAGGAAGTCACCGGATCGTTCGAGGCGGCATCGGTCAAGTCAGGCTCCCACAGGTACGGGGCCCCGGATGGGGTGCGCTGGGGTTGGGGTGGCGAGCGTAACACCGGCCCTCGACACCCTCAAACGCGGCAACACACGGGTGCGTGGCGAGAACCACCACTGTTGATGGGACACGGAGTCGTCTCAACAGGTAAACAGAACGTATCGCGAGCCTCTCGCGCAGAGGGAGCGGAGCAAGACCAATGGCTGCACGACGTCGAGGTTAGATGTCGAGTAGGTATTAGGGTCGGCCCTTGCTGGCAGCCCTTCGCCACGTCCCATAGACTCCGAGACTCCTTCTGTGGTCAGGGAGATGCGATGAAACTCTTTGCGGCGGTCGTCATCGGCGTGGCTATCGGTGCGGGAATCGCCGTCCTCGTGGCGGCTCGAGAACAGGACCAGGCGGTCGCACGGGTGGTGGCGGCAGGCGAAGCAGGAGGGGCGTGAGATGACGGAACGAGCAGATCCGACCAAATTGGTGATGATGATCGTGTCCGATACGGACGCGGACGACCTGATGGGCGCGCTCGTGGAGCACGGCTATCCCGTCACGAAGATCGGCTCCACAGGCGGCTTCCTGCGCCGGGGCAACGTCACGGTCTTCTCCGGCGTGAACGAGTCCGAGGTGGACAAGGTCCTGGAACTGGTGACCGAGATCTGTCATGCCCGCAAGGAGTTCGTCCCGGTCCAGACGCTCCCCTTCATCGGCGACGGCTCCTTCTCAGCCGAACCGATCGAGGTCCGCGTGGGTGGCGCCATCGTCTTCGTCCTGGACGTGGACCGCTTCCAGCGCATCTAGCGCACCGCATCGAGCACACTGCATCGAGCGTAGCGGGACGACTCAGCCAGCCGCCCCGGCATCCTCGCCCATCGCCTGCTGGGCCGCCTCCAGGGCGACCGGCAGCACCGCCAGCACGTCCGCATCGAACTGGCGGCCAGCCCCGGCGTGGAGGATCTCCAGCGCCTCCTCTGGCCCATGCGCGGGGCGGTATGGTCGAAGCGCACGCAGCGCCCAGTACGCGTCCGCCACGCCCAGAATGCGAGGTGGCAGCGGGAACTCGTCGTCGCTCAGCATCTCGGGGTAGCCGCGCCCGTCCGGGCGCTCGTGGTGTTGCTCCACCCACGCGGCGATGTCCTCGAAGCCAGGGATGCGCTCCAGCATGCGCGCCCCCACGCCGGGGTGGCGTCGCATCAACTCCATCTCGTCCACGGTCAGGATGCTGGGCTTGTCCAGGATGTGCGGCGGCACCCCCAACTGGCCGATGTCCAGCAGGTGCCCCGCCACCGCGATCGTCTCGCAGACCCCGTCCGCCAGGCCCAGATGCGCCGCCAGGGCGCGGCCCAGCGCGGAGATGCGCCTCGCCCGACCTCGCTCGCGGAACGACGCGTCCACCACGTCGCCCATGGCTGCGGTGGCCTCCTCCACCCGACGTCGCGAGGGCTTCCCCTCGCCCACCCCCAGGCGCGCCACCAGCCCCGGCAGGTCTTCGCTGAAGACGGCGAGCCAGGTCTGGTCGTCGCGCAGCACGTCGCGCAGGGCGTCTGCCACGTCCGGGCCTACCAGCGGCGCCAGTTCTGACTCGTCCGCGCGTTGCAGGCTGGCGCGCGCGCGCAGCGGATGGTCGATGTGGTCCGTGTACTCTGCGGCCCAGTGCGCCGCGCTGACGCATAGCGCCTCCACCGGGATGTCCGTGGAGCGCATGCCCACCGGTCCGCCTCGGCCGTCCCAGCGTTCGTGCACGGCGCGCACGGCTTCCGCCACCTGGGAGTCCAGCCCGAAGCGCCCGGCGATCCAGGCGCCGGCGTCTGGGGACGTGTCCTCGTGCAGCGCCGCGCCCGCCTCGTGGAGGAGCCCCACGTGCAGCACCCGCGCACGCTCTTCCGAGGTCAGCCCCAGCCCTTCCGCAACGGCGTGGCCCAGGTAGGCGATGCGGGCGGCATGTCCCACCGCCTGGCCCTCCACCAGGTCGAAGGCGCCGGCGAAGTGCACCAGGAGGTCGATGCGTCGCGCCGGGCGGACTCGCAACTCGCGGGATCGGAACGGCGCAGCCATGGCCAGCGAGCCGACGGTGCGCTGCGCGGGGTTCCGGTCCATGGCCTCCTCGATCCCAACGGCAAGCACGTGCGCGGTCCGCCCTGCCCCCTTCATCTTCGGCAGCCGGCGCGCGTTCTAGAGTGCCCGCACGCCGCCCATCCGCTACCGTCCTGCCTCAGGGCGCCCCGTGATGGGGGAAGGCCGGTCAGGAAGGTGTGTCCGCGCATGATCCTCGAACGACTGGTCGTGGGGCGTCTCCAGGCGAACTGTTATGTCGTGGGGAATGAGACGACCCGCGAGGTGATCGTGGTGGACCCCGGCGACGAGGGGGAGGCGATCGCGACGCACCTGCGCGAACGCGACTACCGCCCGGTGGCGGTCTTTGTCACCCACGCCCACCTGGACCACTCAGGCGCCGCGCACGAGGTGCTGGAGGCCTTCCCGGATGCGGTCTTCGCCATCAGCGCCACGGACTACGACGCCATCGCCCTGCAGGCGCCCACCGCGTCCTCCTGGTACGGCCACGAGGTGACGGTGCCCCGCCCGCCCGACCGTCCGCTGGAGCACGGCGACACGCTGGAGGCGGGACAGCACCGCTTCATCGCCCTCGACACTCCCGGTCACACCCCGGGCTCGGTCTGCCTGGCCGGGGAGGGCGTGGTGTTCACCGGCGACGTGCTCTTCCAGGGCTCCATCGGCCGCTTCGATTTCCCGGGCGGCGACGGCCCCACGCTGATCCGCAGCATCCGCCGGCACCTGCTCACCCTGCCCCCGGAGACCACCGTGCTCCCCGGCCACGGCGAGGCGAGCACGGTGGACATCGAATCGCGCCAGAACCCGTTCCTGGTCGCCACCAGCCAGGTGCTGGGCTTCGACCCGGACGAGGGCTGACGCGCCCACCGCGAGCGCCAGACGCTGACCCGAACACGCTGCCCCGAACACAGAGACGGCCCCGCTCGCGCGGGGCCGTCTCGTGACGCCTCGGAAGGCCTGCCCTAGAGGAAGAGCGGTCCGAAGACGACGGCGACGATAGCCATCAACTTCAGGAGGATGTTGAGGGCCGGGCCGGAGGTGTCCTTGAAGGGGTCACCCACCGTGTCGCCCGTGACGGCGGCCTTGTGGGCTTCCGAGCCCTTGCCACCGAACTCGCCGGTCTCGATGTACTTCTTCGCGTTGTCCCAGGCGCCGCCCGCGTTCGCCATCATCAGCGCCAGCAACGAACCCGCGCCGATAGAGCCGATGAGCAAGCCGCCGAGGGCCTCCGGGCCGACGAAGACGCCGACGGCGATCGGCGCCAACACGGCCAGCGTGCCGGGGACGATCATCTCGCGGATGGCGCCGTCCGTGGCAATGGCCACGGCCTGCGCCGGATCCGGCTGCTCCGAGCCGTCCATGATGCCCGGCTTCTCGCGGAACTGGCGGCGCACCTCGTTGACCATGGCCATCGCCGCTCGGCCCACGGCGCTCATGGTGAGCGCACCGAAGATGAACGGCATCAGCGCGCCCACCAGGAGGCCCAGCAGAACCTCGACCTGGAGCAGGTTGAAGACCTCGATGTCGGTCACCTGGGAGTAGGTCACCATCAGCGCGAGGGCCGTGAGGACGGCCGAGCCGATGGCGAAGCCCTTGCCGGTCGCGGCGGTGGTGTTCCCCAGCGAGTCCAGCGCGTCCGTACGCTCGCGCACCTCGGCCGGCAGGCCCGCCTGCTCCGCGATGCCGCCGGCGTTGTCCGCCACCGGCCCGTAGGCGTCAGACGCCAGCGTCACGCCGAGGGTGGAGAGCATGCCCACCGCCGCCAGCGCGATGCCGTAGAGGCCGGCGAGTTCGTACGTGATCCAGATCGCAGCACAGAGGGTCAGCAGCGGGACGGCGGTGGACATCATGCCCAGGCCCAGCCCGCCGATGATCAGCGTGCCGGCGCCCGTCTCAGCCTGCTGCGCCAGGTTCTTTGTGGGGCTGTACTCGTACGCCGTGTAGTACTCCGTGGCCGTGCCGATGACCTGCCCGGCCACGAGGCCGACGAGCACCGCCCAGAAGATGCCCCAGTCCAGTTCCATCATGACCACCACGGCGGCAGTGCTAGCCAGCACCAGGCCGCCCGAAGCGAACACCCCCGTGCGGAGCGCCCACAGCAGCCGGTTCATGTCCGCGTCCTCTGACGTGCGCACCAGGAAGGTGCCCACGAGCGAAGCGATGATGCCCAGGCCCGCGATCAGCAGCGGGAGCACGAACGCGGTGTCCCGGTAGTTGCCCAGGTCCACCGCCTCGAAGACGCCGTGCGCCGAGACGCTGTCGCCGGCGCTCGCCACCGCCACCCCAGCGAGGGCCATGGTGGCGACGATCGAGCCGGAGTAGGACTCGAACAGGTCGGCGCCCATGCCGGCCACGTCGCCCACGTTGTCGCCCACGTTGTCGGCGATGGTGGCGGGGTTCCGGGGGTCGTCCTCGGGGATGCCGGCCTCCACCTTGCCCACGATGTCCGCGCCCACGTCCGCAGCCTTCGTGTAGATGCCGCCGCCGACGCGCGCAAAGAGCGCAATGGAGGAGGCGCCGAAGGCGAAGCCCGTCAGCGGGGTGTAGTGCTGGAAGACCATGTAGAGCACGACGATGCAGAGCAGGCTGATGCCCACCACCGTCATCCCCATCACCGAGCCGGAGGAGAAGGCCACGCGCAGGGCGGGGTTCAGGCCCACACGCGCCTTCGCGGCGGTGCGCACGTTCGCGCGCACGGCGACGTACATGCCCACGTAGCCCGCCGTCGCGGAGGCCACGCCGCCCACGAGGTAGGAGATCGCGGAGCGCGGCAGGTCGACCAGGTTGCCTTCCTGCTCGCCGAACTTGTCCAGCACGTCGTAGTCAATGAAGACCGCGAGCACGACGGTGATGACGGCGACGAAGACGGCGAGGAACGTGTATTCCCGCCGCAGGAACGCCGCCGCGCCCTGCTGGATCAGGGCGGCGATGTGCTGCATCGTTTCGTTGCCCTGATCCTCCGCGAGGATCCGCCGCGTTGTGACGACGGCGAAGAGCAGCGCCAGGACGCTCGCTCCCAGCGCGATATACAGACTCTCCATGTGGTGGTACGCCTCCGGGCTGTTGCGCGAAAGGAGTCGCGCATCTCTCGGCGCGGCCGCCCTCCCGAGGCAGGCCGCGCGGCACCGTATCACCCGCCTCGTCTATGGACACCCGGGTCGTAGGGGGAGAGGCGGACGCATGCCCGCCGGGATGATACGGAGCCTCCCGCTAACACGCGAGAGTTATCCACATACAATCCACGAGAGTGGATAACACGTCACGAGATGGGCAGGCGCGGCGTCCATGCGCGTGTCAGCCACTCTCGTCAGCACGGTGAAGCGCAAATATGGGGGACGGGAGGCTAGACGCCTGAGATGTCCTCGGGCAGGTCGCCCTCGCGGGCACGATCGATCATCTCGCGGGTCTCGGCGGGGACTTCCATGCCGTAGTCCTGGAAGCGCTGCTCCACCCAGTGCCCGATCTGCCTCGGATCCCGGTACCCCTCGCCCGTCCGAGGCGCGCCGTACTCATCCACCACGTCCTGGGTGCTCTTCACGCGCCCCACGCGGGACATCAAGCGCTTCAGGTCCGTGCCGCCGCAGTGCTCGCAGGTCGCGGCCACCTTGGCGCGTACCGAGCGCACGAAGACGTTGGAAATACGTCCGCAGGCCTCGCAGCGGTACTCGTAGATCGGCACGCCGCTAGCCCCCGCCGGCCCCGGCGTCGCCCGAGTCCCCTGAATCTGAGGTGAAGCGTTCCTTCGCGCGGGAGATCTTGTTCTGCAGCGTGAAGGCCACGTCCGCCCGGGCGGACGGGTCCAGGCCGCTGTCCGCCTGCGCCGCCAGGTCGCCGAAGTCCGTGCCCAGGGCGCCGTCGTACTGCTCGCCCATCCGGCGCGCCCAGCGCGAGAAGGCGCGCTCGTCCTTGCCCTCCAGCCGTCCGAGTTCCTGGTTGAAGTCAATGCTGTCGATGGCCTCGCCGACGGAGCGCGCCCGCGCAATGCGGGAGACAGCGCGCGTCAGGTCGCGCCCGCCGCACTCGGGGCAGGCGGGATCGGACACGCGGCTGACCGAGCGGAAGAAGACCTCCACCCGCTTCTGGCAACCGGCGCAGTCGTATTGATAGATCGGCATGGCAACAGGATACCGGAACGCCTCGGCGTTCCGTCCGGCTCGGGGCCCGGATCAGCCCTCGATGGCGCTCTCCACGTGGTTCAGTTGCCCCACATCGCCGCCCACCGTCAGTTCGATGGCGATGAGGTCAATGCGGAGGTTCTCCGGCAGTTCGGGGTGGTCCGCCCAGTACGCCTCCGCCAGCGTGCGCAGGCGCGCGCCCTTGGCGGCCGAGATCTGCTGCACGGCCGCGCCCATGCGGCGGGACGTGCGCAACTTCACCTCCACGAAGGCCGTGGTGTCATCCTTGATTGCGACCAGGTCAATCTCGCCTTCGCGACGGCTGACGTTGCGGTCGACGATCTCCCAGCCATTTTTCTCCAGGTACTCAGAGGCGATGCGTTCGCCCGCCTGGCCCAGCATTTGAGAACGTTCTGTCACGATCCGACCTGCCTTGCTTCGACCGCCGCGCGCACCGGCGCGAACGACAGCCGGTGGATATTCGTGTAGCCAAGCCGTGCGAGGGCGTCCCGGTGGTCCGCCGTCGCGTAGCCCTTGTTGACCGCCAGCCCGTACCCGGGGAACTGGTGGTCGAGTTCGCACATCATCTGGTCCCGGGCGACCTTTGCCAGGATCGACGCCGCCGCCACCGAGGCGCACAGCGCATCTCCGTCAATGACAGACACCTGTCGGATGTCGCCATCGATCCATTCTCGCCCATCAATGATCAACGCGGCAGGGGGCGCAGGCAAGGCGCCCACCGCCCGCGCCATTGCCAGGCGTGTGGCCTGCAGGATGTTGATCTGGTCCACCACCTGCTGGCTCACGGACGAGATGGCCCACTGCGCGTGTGTGCGGATCGCCGCCGCCAGCCGCTCTCGTTGCGCTGCCGTGAGTTGCTTGGAGTCCCGCAGCGCCGACACCCACTCCGCCCGAGGCGGCTCGCCCGAGGGCCGGCGGGGGAGCACGACGGCCGCCGCGACCACGGGGCCCGCCAGCGGGCCGCGCCCCACCTCGTCCACCCCCGCCACCACCTCGTGGCCCTCGCGCCAGAGGGCGCGCTCGTGCCGCCAGCCCGGCCGAGGAGCCGGCGCCGACCGCCGACCTCGACCAGAGGGACTCGCGGAAGCGCTCGGTGCGTACGCCGGGCTGGCATCGCGTTTCATGCGGAGCATGGTGACATGCCGATATCGAGAAGGCAACTGAGCAATTACACCGCACGCGCACTTCGAGGCGTGCGTGCAGCCAAATGCGGAGCCGTATGCACGGTGGCCGAGCCCCCTCGCACGTCCGTCTATGATGCGCGTCGCGCCACCTATGATGCGTGGCGCGCGCAGGGCGGGACGGCCTCGGCTGGTGCCCATGGCCCTGGAACCGATTCGCGTGCGGAGGAGATGATCCATGCCCATCGTTCGCATTGAGATGCTGCCCGGCCGGTCCCTGGCGCAGAAGCGAGAACTCGTCCGCCTGATCACGGACGCGGTCTGCAACGTTGCCCACACCGACCCCAAGAACACCCACGTCATCTTCTCCGAGTACTCCGTGGAGGACTGGGCTTCGGACGGCAAGTTGTACGTCGACCAGGACGACGATGACGAGGACTAGGCCCTAGCCTCGGACGGCGGCGTCGAAGTCGGGTGCAGAGACCGTCGGGCCTGTCAGGAGCGGGGGCCCGCGGTCGGGGCGGCCGGAGTCGTGCGCATTCTCCGTGAGTTACGTCTAGCACGGTGCTACACTGGCCGTCTGATGTTACTCAGCGCGCCCGCAGACCTCCGGGGCGCCGCCTTGTGATCCCCAGCGCGGACCGTCGGGCGCGCGTTCGCCCCGATGGCCCCCCAGAAGCGAGCGACCATGAGTACCCGCTCCGTGCGTAATATCGCCGTCTACCTCGTTATCCTCTCGGCGCTTGTCCTCGTGCTGGTGGTGCTCCTGAGGCCCACCAGCGGCGACGACGTGCCGCTGTCCCAGGTGATCGCGGAGGCCCGCGCCGGCCGCGTCCAGTCCATCGAGGTGTCCGGCGACAATCTGACCGTCTACCGCTCTGGCGACGCCGAGCCGCTGCAGTCCCGCAAGGAAGGATCCTCCTCGATCGAGGAGATCCTGCGCGACAACGGCGTGCCCTCCGGCAGCGTGGAAGTCGCGGTCAAGGGGCCCAGCCAGTTCGGCAACATCTTTGGACTGATGCTGAACTTCCTGCCCCTCATCATCTTTGGCGCCATCCTGATCTTCATGATGCGCCAGGCCGGGGGCGCCAATAATCAGGCGATGTCCTTCGGCAAGAGCCGCGCCCGCATGTTCACCGGGACCAAGCCCACCGTGACCTTCGTGGACGTGGCCGGCCAGGACGAGGCGAAGCAGGAACTCCAGGAAGTCGTGGAGTTCCTGAAGTACCCGGAGAAGTTCGCCGCCCTGGGCGCGCGCATCCCGCACGGCGTGCTCCTGGTGGGCCCGCCGGGCACCGGCAAGACCATGGTGGCCCGCGCCGTCTCCGGCGAGGCCGGCGTGCCCTTCTTCCACCTCTCAGGCTCCGAGTTCGTGGAGATGTTCGTGGGCGTGGGCGCCAGCCGCGTGCGCGACCTCTTCGACAACGCGAAGCGCAACGCACCGGCCATCGTCTTCATCGACGAGATCGATGCGGTGGGCCGTCAGCGTGGCGCCGGCCTGGGTGGGTCGCACGATGAGCGCGAGCAGACGCTGAACCAGATCCTGGTGGAGATGGACGGCTTCGACTCCAACGCAAACGTGATCGTGATCGCGGCCACCAACCGCCCGGACGTGCTGGACCCGGCGCTGCTGAGGCCTGGACGCTTCGACCGCCAGGTGACGCTGGACCTGCCGGACGTGAAGGGCCGCCGCGCGGTGCTGGACGTCCACGTGAAGGGCAAGCCGCTGGAGGGCTCGATCTCCCTGGAGACGATCGCCCGACAGACCCCCGGCTTCTCCGGCGCCGACCTGGCGAACCTGGTAAACGAGGCCGCCATCCTGGCCGCGCGCCGCAACAAGAAGCGCATTGGCATGGACGAACTGAACGAGGCGGTCGACCGCGTCATCGCCGGCCCGGAACGCAAGTCGCGCGTCATTACCGAGGTGGAGAAGAAGATCATCGCCTACCACGAGGCGGGCCACACGGTGGCCGGCTACTTCTCGCCGCGGGCGGATATCCCCTTCAAGGTCACCATCGTGGCCCGCGGCATGGCGGGCGGCTTCACCCGCTCTCTGCCCTCGGACGACCGACGGCTCCAGGACCGCTCGTACTACGAGGCGATGATGACCATGTCGCTGGGTGGCCACGTGGCGGAGGAGATGGTCTTCGGCCAGATGACCACCGGCGCCCACGACGACATCGGCAAGGTGACGCAGATCGCGCGCAGCATGGTCACGCAGTGGGGCATGTCCTCTCGCCTGGGGCCGCGCACCTTCGGCAAGCGTCAGTCCATGGTCTTCCTGGGGCGCGACATCTCGGAAGAACGCGACTACTCCGAACGCACCGCCGAGGAGATCGACGACGAAGTGCGTCGCATCATTGACGAAGCGCACGAACGCTGCCGCCAGGTTCTCACGCAGCACCGCGACGCCCTGGACACCCTGGCCGCCCGCCTGATCGAGGTGGAGACGGTGGAGGGCGACGAACTGCTACGCATCCTGGGCCCGACGGACGGCCGTCCGCTCCCCGCCGACCTGGAGACACTCCAGCCGCCCACCGGCGGCGCCCCCGCCCCTGCCGCCACCGTGGAGGAGGCCGAGGAAGAGGCCCCGCAGGGCCGCCCCGGCCTCGCGTGGGGACAGGGCAACGCCGACTAGGACGACTCGGGAGTCCCGGCATCCCGTGAGGTCGAAGGGGCCCCGCTCGCGCGGGGCCTCTTCGTATCGTTGCCCCTGAGCCTTCGTGCGGTAGAGCCTTCGTGCGGTAAAACCAGGTGCGGTCGACCGCTAGTCCGCAACCTCCACCGGAGCCGCCGCCCCCGCGCCGGGCGACTCGGGCGACTCGGGGGCATCGAGGTCGAGCGCGGCGCGCGCCTCGGCCTCCCGTGCTTCGCGCTCGCGGATGGACCGGATGCGGCGCTGCATGGTCTCCCGCATGACGAGGAACCAGGCTGTGGCGGCGGCCGCCAGGCCCAGGCGGATGGCCGGGTGTTCCTCCAGTTTGCCGTCCTCCGTGAGCACGGCGGTGCCCAGGAGGAAGCCTCCACCCACCCAGACGGCGTTGGCGATCACCGCGCCCAGGTAGTCCAGCGGCGCCCAGACACGCACGGGGATGCGCAGTGCCCCCGAACCAAAGGGGCCCACGGCACGCGTCACGCTGTGCAGGTGGTAGAAGGGGATGAGCCACCTCGCGCGGCCGGTCATCAACTGCGCGCCCATCCGCAGCGATCCGCCCAGGCGCGTACGTTGCAGCCGGTCGCCACCCCAGCGCCCGGCGGCGTACGAGACCGTGTCGCCGATCATGGTGCCCAGCACGGCAGCGGAGAAGACGACCAGCACACTGGCGTTCCCCTGCGAGGCGGCGGCCCCGCCCAGGAACATCATCAGCACGCCCGGGAACACCACGCCCAGCGCGATCGTGGCCTCCACCAGCGCGGAGATGAAGACGATCGGGGTGCCAAACTCCTGGAAAAGGCGGTTCACGGTCACGAACAGGAGGTCCGTGACCCAGTTGAGAGCGTCGTACGGCGCCGTGATTATGTCGAAGAGATCCAGCGGGGACTCCTGCCGGGGACGTGGCTGTGCCATAATGGTAGAGCGAGGCCTGAGCAGAGTCGCCCGTGTCCGCTGCCTGCCGGCGGATTGATCGTGGGCAAAGGTCTTTCTAGACTCAGTGTTTCCGGACTCCCGGCGTCTACCAGGCGCTCGGGTGTCACCTCAACAGCCCCTACCCCGCAACGTGGGAGACCGTGATGTTCGCAATCATCCGCACCGGCGGAAAGCAGTACCGCGTGCAGGAAGGCGATCGCATCGCCGTCGAACTGCTCGAGGCCGACGAGGGTGCGGACGTCACCTTCGAGGACGTGCTCCTCGTGGGCAGCGAGGGCGACACCAGGGTGGGTGCGCCCACCGTCGCCGGCGCGTCCGTGACCGGTCGCGTGGAGTCGCAGGGCCAGGCGAAGAAGGTCATCTTCTTCGAGTACAAGAACAAGACGCGCCAGAAGCGCATGCTGGGGCACCGTCAGCAGGAGACCCGCGTGCTCATCACCGGCATCAGCGCCGGCTAGGCGACCGCTTCACCTCAACACCCCGGGGGACATCGGCGAGGCGCGAGACAGGAACAGGACGGCAACCAGATGGCTCACAAGAAGTCCGGCGGATCGACCAAGAACGGACGCGAGTCCGCAGCGCAACGCCTGGGCGTGAAGCGCCACGACGGCCAGGTCGTGACCGCCGGCTCGATCCTGGTCCGCCAGCGCGGCACGCGCATGCACCCGGGCGAGAACGTGGGCGTGGGCCGCGACCACACGCTGTGGGCCAAGGTGGAGGGCACCGTGCGGTTCTCCCCCCACGCCAAGGGCCGCCGCAAGCGCGTCTCCATCGTCCCGCTCGAGGCTTAGTCTCGGCTGGGTCGAGGCCTCACCGCCCGGCGCTGCTACCAATCAATCACGCATCGCACCGTTCGAGGGGCAACTGGGCCACCTCGGATACGGAGGACACATGAAGGCTGACATTCACCCCGAGTACGTGACCGCCACGGTCACCTGCTCCTGCGGAAACTCCTGGGAGACCCGGTCCACGCTGCCCTCGATGCACCTGGACGTCTGCTCCGTCTGCCACCCGTTCTTCACGGGCGAGCAGCGCATTGTGGACACGGCCGGTCGCGTGGAGCGCTTCCGCCGCCGCTACAACAAGCCCTCGTAACCAGGGCGCACGTCGAACATCAGGAGGGCGGCCCATGGGCCGCCCTCCTTCGATCACGGCCGTCGTGCCGCCGCCCACGAGCGCACCCCGTCGCCCCGCCCTCGTCCCCGGACGGGTGTGCACCTACCCTGACGAGGTGAGCCAGACGCCCTCTCCTACCTATGGCGGCCAGGCGGTCATCGAGGGCGTCATGATCCGTGGCGCCCGCGCGATGGCGATCGCGGTGCGGCGTCCGGACGGCGACATCCAGACGCGCTCGGACCAACTGGGCGGCCTCCACACCGGGCCGCTGCGCCGGGTGCCGTTGCTGCGCGGCATCCTGGTGCTCTTCGAGACCATGGTGCTCGGCGCGCGCGCCCTCACGTGGTCCTCCGCCATCGCCACGGGCGCGGTGGACGAGCACGGCGAGCCAGCCACGCTCACACGCGGCGAGATCGCGTTCATGGTGGTCAGCATGTCGATCGCCGTCACCGCGTTCTTCGTGGGGCCAGTGTTGGTCACGGCCTGGCTGGACGGGGTGCTCCCGCAGTGGGTCGTCCTGGGCATTGAGGGCGGCATCCGGCTGCTGCTGCTGCTGGGCTACATCTGGCTCATCGGTCGCTCTGACGACGTGCGGCGTGTATTCCAGTACCACGGCGCGGAACACATGGCGATCGCCGCGTACGAGGACGGCCGCGACCTGACGGTGCCCGCCGTGCGCCGCTACCCGAAGGAGCACCCGCGCTGCGGCACCTCCTTCCTGTTGACGGTCGCGTTCGTCTCGATCGTCGTGTTTGCGTTTGTGGGGACGGACCCGCTCTGGTGGCGCATCGCCTCCCGCCTGGTGCTGGTGCCGGTGGTGGCTGCGGTCTCTTACGAAGCGATCCGGTTCGCGGGCTTCCACCAGGGGTGGCCGGTGGTGCGACTGCTCTTCGCGGGCAACATCGCCCTGCAACGGCTCACCACCCGCCTCCCGGACGACGAGCACATCCAGGTCGCCATCCGCGCGCTGGACGAGACGATGGCGGCGGAACAGGAAGGCTAGGCCACGCGCCTGATGCGGACTCCGCCTGATGCGGACTCCGCCTGATGCGGACTCCGCCTGATGCGGACTCCGGCGCCGGCCTTCGCATTGCCCTGGTGCGTCGAAGGCGCTGGCCCGCCGGAACTGAAGACTGACTTTCGTCCCATGCCACCTATCACGCGCGCGCTATAATCCTGACTAAGTCACTCAAGTTCGCTGACTAACGCTAGCGAGTTCACGAGTCGACTCCGCCGTACGCGCGCACGCCAGGAGGCCTCGCGATGACCACCACTGCCCCCACGTCCCCTTACCGTGTTGACCGCAACACGCTCCGTACCAACCAGGCGTTCATCGTCGGGTTGAGCGTGCTCGCGTTCCTGCTGGGCACGGAGGCCGGCCGCTGGGTGGTGCTGGGGACCGCCCTCGTCATGTCGCTGGGCACGCTGCACGAGGGGTTGGCGCTGTTCAAGCAGGTACACCGACGCATCCTGAAGCCGGCGGGCATCCTGCCGGCCAACGTCCACATCGAGGACCCCATGCCGCACCAGTTCGCGCAGGCGATGGGCTCGGTGTTCCTGTTCGCCGCGTTCGCCGCCCTCGTCGGCGGCGCCGTGGCACTGGGGTGGGTGTTGACCTGGCTGGTGGCGGCGCTGGCGTTCGTGAACCTCACGGTGCAGTTCTGCGCCGGGTGCTTTGTCTACTTCCAGTTGGACCGCCGCGGCCTGCTGCCCTCCTCGATCGCCAGCACGCGCACCGCGTCCTGAGCGCGTAGCCGAGACGCCCTGACACATGCTGGAACGCCTCCTGGTCGCCGGAACGGTGATCGCCCTCCTCACCGTCGCCATCGCCCTCGGCAGGCGCTGGTACGAGGCGCGCAACGCACGCATCGAGGTGCGCCTGCGCCAGTCCGTGCCGGCGATCGCGGGCGCGGGACGCGCGGTGGCGCCTCGCATCGTCTACTTCACCACCCGGACGTGCGTCGTCTGCAAGGCGCAGCAGGAACCGGCGATGGCGGCCCTCCGTCAGCGCGTGCAGGACCTGGTCGTCGAGCGGCACGACGCCGTGGAAGAACGCTCGCTGGCGGACGAGTACGGCGTGCTCTCCGTGCCCACCACCGCCGTCTATGACCGCCAGGGCCAACTGGTGACCGTGAACCGCGGGTTCACCCCCGCCGCCGTGCTGCTTGCGCAGGTCGAAGGCACCGAGCCCAGCCTGGAGGGCGGCGCGGAGATGTCGTCCGAACCGGTGGCGCCTCGATAGGCCCGGGGTAGTTCCGGCGCCCTGCCCGCTGACGCGCCGTCACGCTAGGATGACCGGCGTGAAGATCACCGTGCTGGCCGGGGGGATTGGCGCCGCGAGGTTTCTCGCCGGCCTGCAGCGCGTGGTCGATCCCACCTCGATCACCGCGATCTGCAACGTCTCCGACGACCTGACGTGGCACGGCCTCCACGTTTCGCCTGACATCGACTCCGTGCTCTACACGCTGGCGGGCGAGGAGGGCGAGCACGGCTGGGGCGTCCGAGGCGACACCACGGTGGTGCTGGACGAACTCCGCGCGCTGGGCGGCGACGCCTGGTTCACCATCGGCGACCGCGACCTGGCGACACACCTGCTGCGCACGGCGCGTCTCCTGAACGGCGGCACGCTGACCGAGAGCACGGCGGCCCTCGCGAGGGCGCGCGGGGTGGGCGTCACCGTGCTGCCCGTGACGGACGACCCGCATCCCACCATCATCCGCACGGCGGAGGGCGACCTCTCTTTCCAGGACTACTTCGTACGCCGCCGCGCGCAGGGTGACGTGCTGGGCTTCGACTTCCCGGGCGCGGACGCCGCCCGCCCGGCGCCCGGGGTGCTGCGCGCCATTGGCGAGGCGGACCTGGTGGTGATCGCGCCCAGCAACCCCTTCGTCTCCATTGGACCGCTGCTGCTCGTGCCCGGCGTACGCCAGACGCTGGCGGACGCGCACGCCAGGCGCGTGGCCGTCTCCCCCATCGTGGGTGGCGCGGCGGTGAAGGGCCCCGCGGCGGACATGCTGCGCTCGCTGGGGCACGAGGTCTCCGCGCTCGCCGTCGCCTCGCTCTATCGAGGGCTCGTGGATCTGTTCGTGCTGGACGCGGTAGACGAGGCGCTGCTGTCGGAGGTGCGCGCGCTGGGCATGGACGCGCTGGCCGTGGACACGATGATGACCGGAGACGAGGGCCGCGAGCGCGTGGCGCGCAACGTCCTGGCGGCGGCCGGCTTCGACGCGGACGGGCTGCCGGCGTGACGGCTGCCGACACGTCCGGCCACACGGGCGCGGACTACGTGGTGATCGTGGCGGTGCAGGACGCGAGCCGCGCGAAGAGCCGCCTGGGCGCTGGCCTGGATGCCGGGATGCGTCGCTCGCTGGTCATCGCCATGCTGGACGACCTGCTGTCGGCCGTGCGCGAAGTGTGGCGCGGCCGCGTCGTCGTCGTGAGCGCGGACGCGGTCTACGACCCCATCGCGCGAGACCACGGGGCGCAGGTGATCCGGGACGGCGGCACCGGCTACAACGAGGCGGTGACCATGGCGCTGGAGGCCGTCGGCGGTGCGGAGGCGGCCCTCGTGCTGCCGGGCGACCTGCCCCACGCCACCCCCACCGCGATCGCCACACTGCTCAACGCGCTCGAGGAACCCGGGGTGTCTGTGCTGGCGGCGGACGACGGCGGCACGCTGGCGCTGGGCCTGACGCCGCCGGACGTGATCCTCCCCGCGTTCGGGCCGGACTCGGCACAGCGACACATCCAGGCCGGCCATGCGGCCGGGGTGCGCACCTCGCTCGGCCGCCTGCCGGACCTGCGGCACGACGTGGACACGCTGGAAGACCTGGCGCGGGTGTGGGACCGCGTAGGCGAGGCGACCACGGCACTCCTGGAGCACCTGCCCCTCCCGGTGAACGGAGCACGCGATGACTGACACCCCCGCCCCCCGGCCGATCGAGGACGCCATCCGCGCGAGGCGCTCCATCCGCGGCCTGGAGGGGCCTCCCCTGCCGCCCGAGCAGGTCGAGGCGCTCGTGCTCCTGGCCTGCACCGCTCCGGCGCCACACCACACGCAGCCGTGGCGCTTCGTGGAGGTCTCGCCGGAGCGACGCTCCGCACTCGCGACGGCGATGGGCGAGGCGTGGCGGGCCGACCTGGACCGTGATGGGGTACCCGTGGCGCAGCAGGACCGCGCCCTGGCCCGTTCTCGCCGCCAGGTCGAGGGCGCACCCACGCTGCTGCTGGGCTGCCTTGTGGCGGACGGCCTGCGCGTGTACCAGGACGACCGCCGCGCGCGGGCGGAATGGGGGCTGGCGCAGCACTCCTTCGGCGCGGCGCTGCAGAACATCCTGCTCGCCGCCGCCTCGCGCGGCCTGGGCGCCTTCTGGATCTCCGCGCCGCTCTACGCGCAGGACGCCGTCCGAAGCGCACTCGACCTGGACGAGGCGTGGCAACCGCAGGCCTTCGTGGCGCTCGGCCACCCCAGCGCGGACTACCGCCCCTTCGACCGCCCGGAGCCTGACCTGGGCGTGCACTTCACGCGGCGCTAAGGGCCGTCCGGCAGCACCACCATGCTCGGCAGGTCGCGCAGGCTGCGGATGACCGGCATCCCCGGGTCCGCGGACGTGTCCACGGTGCCCTCGCGGTCCAGCAGCACGCCGTGCATGCCGGCGGCGAGGGCGGGCGCCACGTCGTTGTCGATGCGGTCCCCCACCATGAGGGAGCGCGAGGTCTCCGCGCCGGCCTTCGCCAGGGCGGCCTCGAAGAAGGCGGGGTGTGGCTTGGCCAGGCCGGCCTCCTCCGCGCCAAAGAGGACGTGCATCAGGTCCATGACGGGCGTGCGCATGAGGGCGGCGTTGCCGTTGGTTGCCGTGGCCAGGCGGAAGCCGCGCTCGCGCAGGACGCGGAGCGGTTCCACCACGTCGTCGTAGGCGGCCAGCGCGCCGTCCCGCGCCTCGTAGAACACGCGCGAGGCCTCGGCAGCGGCGTCCGGATCCGTGACGCCGCGTTCCGCAAGCACCTGCTGGAACGAGGCGGCGCGCACTTCCGTCAGGGTGCGTCGCTCCCGCCCCTGCTGGTAGAAGCGGTCGCGCGTCTCCGTGAGCACGGCGGGGGTGACAAGTCTGCCGGTGCGCTCCGAGAGCAGCGTCGCCGCCGCCTCGAGGCCAGCGCGAAGCGAAGCGCGGAAGTCCACGAGCGTGCCGTCTACGTCGAAGAAGATGTGCGTGATGGCGTAGGGGGCTCGGGAGGCAGGCGGCACGGACGGTCTCGCTTGCTAGGCTCCGGAAGCCGCGTCGGGCGCCTCGGGCGCATCGACCGGCCGCATGGGGACGCCTCGTCCGGCCAGGTAGGCCTTGAGCGAGGGAATGTCGTACGTGCCGAAGTGGAAGATCGAGGCGGCGAGCACGGCGGAGGCCCCTCCCTCCATCAGCGCGTCGTAGAGGTGCTCCGGCTTGCCCGCCCCGCCCGAGGCGATCACGGGCACGTCCACGGCGCTAGTGATGCGTTGCAGGAGGGGGATGTCGTAGCCGTCCTGGTGGCCGTCCGAGTCCATGGAAGTCACCAGCAGTTCGCCGGCGCCTCGCTCCACGGCCTCGCGCGCCCACTCCACGGCGTCACGGCCGGTGGCGGTGCGGCCGCCGTGGGTGAAGACCTCCCACGTCTCCGAACCCGTGCGCTTGGCGTCCACCGCCACCACGATGCACTGCGAGCCGAAGCCCCGAGCGCCTTCCTCGATCAGGTCGGGGCGCTCCACGGCGGCGGTATTCATGGAGACCTTGTCCGCGCCGCACTCCAGCATCATGCGCACGTCCTGCGCGGACCGCACGCCGCCCCCCACGGTGAGCGGGATGAACACCTGGTCCGCAGTCTCGCGGATGATGTCGTACACGCTCGTGCGCGCCTCGGACGAGGCGGTGATGTCGAGGAACACGAGTTCGTCCGCACCCTGGCGGTCGTACTTCGCCGCCAGTTCCACGGGGTCGCCGGCGTCACGCAGTTCGACGAAGGACACGCCCTTCACCACGCGGCCGTTGTCCACGTCAAAGCAGGGGATGATGCGGCGAGTGAGCATGGCAAGGCCTCTCGGGTGGACCGCTGCTAGACCGCGGCGGCCAGCGCCTCGGGCAGGCGGATGTCGCCGGTGTAGAGCGCGCGCCCAACGATCGCGCCCTCCACTCCGCAGTCGGCCAGGCGCTGGATATCCTCCACGCTGCCCACGCCGCCAGCGGCAATGACCTTGACGGAGGTGGCGGAGGTCAGCCGCTCGTACATCTCGAAGTTCGGGCCGTCCGTCACGCCGTCGCGCAGGATGTCCGTGTAGACGATGCGCTCCACGCCCATGGCGGAGATGTGCTCGATGAACTGGAGGGGGTCCAGGTCCGTGGACTCCGTCCAGCCCTCCAGGCTGACCTTGCCCTCCCGCGCGTCCACGGAGACCACCAGGCGGTCACGCGCCACCGCGATGGACTCGCGGAGGAAGGTGGGATCCTTCACGGCCCCGGTGCCGATCACCACGCGGTTCACGCCGGCGTCCAGCATCTCCCGCACCATCTCCACGGTGCGGATGCCGCCGCTGGTCTGCACGGCGCAACTGGCCGAGTCCACGATGTCTGAGATGACCTTCGCGTTGGAGCGGACGCCCGTCCGCGCGCCGTCCAGGTCCACCACATGGATGCGATCCGCCCCCTGCGAGGCCCACCGCACCGCCATGGCCACCGGGTCGTCGCTGAAGACGGTTTCACGGGAGTAGTCGCCCTGCGCCAGACGCACGCACTTGCCACCCAGGACATCGATCGCCGGAATGATCTCCAAAAACCTGGCCCTTTCCTGACGGCAGGGGCCCCCTAGCGGGCGCCGGCCTCCACCGGGGCGATGGAACCACGTTCCTTCGCCAGGCGAATGAAGTTCGAATACAGCCGCAGCCCCGTCCGCCCGGACTTCTCCGGGTGGAACTGCGTGGCCACCACATTGTCCCGCCCCACCACCGAGGCGAAGCGCACGCCCTCGTACTCCGTCTCCCCGAGGACGACCGAGGGGTCGGCTGGGGCCGGGTGGTACGAGTGCACGAAGTAGAAGTACGAACCGTCCGGGATGCCCTCGAAGACCGGGTGGTCCACGCGCATCTCCACGGTGTTCCAGCCCATGTGCGGCACGGTCATCCCGCGCGGGAAGCGCACGATGCGGCCAGGCAGTACGCCCAGGCACGGGTGCTCGCCGCCCTCCTCGGAGACGTCGAACAGGGCCTGTTGCCCCATGCACACGCCGAGGAACGGGCGGTCGGAGGCGATGTAGTCCAGGATGGGCCCGTCCAGCCCCGAGCGCCTCAGGTTGGCCATGGTGTCCGCAGCCGCGCCCACGCCCGGCAGGATGAGTGCCCTCGCAGCGGCGACCTCCGCGGGGACGGCGGTGATGCGCGGCTCCACGCCCGCATGCGCCACGGCACGCGCCACGCTGCGGAGGTTGCCCGCGCCGTAGTCGACAATCACCAGGTCCATGCTGTGTTCACCACACCCAATCAGGGCGCCACAAGCGTCCCCTGAAGCACCCAGGGTCTCTCGGGTAGCGTCATCACCAGTGTACCCCGGGGGTTCATTACGTCATGTCGCCTCGTCCGTCCGAGGCGCTGCGGATCCCTCGCTCGTCTCGGTGATTCTCGCCGTCCTTCGTTGCCGGCACGTTGCCTCGCCGTCCTGCGGCTCGGTGACGTTTGCCGGCGGGCCGCGGGCGCGCTCCCCCGTATACTCGAGGCATGGCGAAGTCCGCCGATTCCCGCCCCCCCAAGCCCGCGCGCGGCGCCTCCGCTCCGGCCACCACCACGCAGGCCGAGGAGCACGAGGACGAATTGCGAGCGCTGCAGGCCGCCCGCGGACGCGTGGACGCGCTCCGAACCCAGATCCGCGACCATGACTATAAGTATTATGTCCTGGCGCAGCCCGAGATCGGCGACTCCCAGTACGACGCACTGATGCGCGAGTTGCGCGAGTTGGAGGAGGAGTTCCCGGAACTCCTCTCGCCGGACTCCCCCACCCAGCGCGTGGCCGGGCAGGCGGCGGAGGGCTTCGCGGTCGTTGAGCACCGCGAACCGATGCTCTCGCTCTCGAACGTCTTCGACCGCGAGGAACTCTTCGCCTGGGAGAAGCGCATGGTGCGCCTGGCCGAGCGCGACGACTTCACCCTCGTCTGCGAGCCCAAGATCGACGGCCTCGCGATCTCGCTCGTCTACCGGGATGGACGCTTCGAGCGCGGCGCCACCCGCGGCGACGGGTTCCGAGGCGAGGACATCACCCAGAACCTGCGCACGATCCGCACGCTTCCCCTCGTGCTGGACGCGGATCCGGACACGCTGCCCGCCGCGTTCGAGGTGCGCGGCGAGGTGTACATGTCCAAGGCGGAGTTCGTCCGCCTGAACGAACAGCGCGCCGAGGCCGGCGAGCAGTTGTACATGAACCCACGCAACACGGCCGCAGGCTCGCTGCGCCAGTTGGACTCGCGCATCACGGCGTCGCGGCGCCTCAACCTGTTCGTCTACCAACTCGGCTGGGTGGAGGGCGAGCGCCCGGCCAGCACGCACTCCGGCTCCATCGAGTGGCTGAAGAGCCTTGGCTTCCCCACCAACCCACTGACCGAGATCTTCCACTCCACGGGGGAGGTCTCGCTCTTCTGCGAGGCATGGGTGGAGCGCCGGGAGACGCTGGACTACGAGATCGACGGCGTGGTGGTGAAGGTGGACGACATCACCACCCAGCGCGTGCTGGGCGCCGTCGGCCGGGAGCCCCGCTGGGCCACCGCCTGGAAGTTCCCCGCGGAGCAGGCCGTGACCCGCCTGCGGGAGATCCAGGTCTCCGTGGGACGCACGGGGGTGCTCACGCCCTTCGCAGTCCTCGAACCGGTGTTCGTGGGTGGGGCCACCGTGTCCATGGCCACGCTGCACAACCTGGACCACATCCGCGAACTGGACATCCGCGCCGGCGACGACGTGATCGTCCAGCGCGCGGGGGACGTCATCCCTCAGGTCGTCGGCCCCGTGCTCGCCCGCCGGAAGGGCGACCCGCCGGTCTTCGAGATGCCCTCGGAGTGCCCGGTGTGCGGCACGGCGGTGCACAAGGATCCGGAGCAGGCCGCGTACTACTGCCCCAACCGCAACTGCCCCACGAAACTGGCGCGCCAGATCGAACACTTCACCAGCCGCGGCGCGCTGGACATCGAGGGCTTCGGCGAGCAGCGCTCCGCCATGCTGGTGGAGCAGGGCTTCGTCACCTCGCTGGCCGACCTCTACGACCTCCCGGCCCGGCGCGAGGAACTGCTGGCCGTGGAGAAGATCGGCGAGAAGACACTGGACGCACTGTTCGAGGGCCTGGAGCGGAGCAAGCAGCAGCCGCTCCATCGCCTCCTCATCGCCCTCGGCATCCGCCACGTGGGCAGCGAGACGGCGCGTGCGCTGGCCCTGAACTTCGGCAGCATGGAGGCGCTCCGCAACGCCAGCCTGGAGGAGATCCAGTCCGTCCCGGACGTGGGCCCGATCGTGGCGGAGGCGGTGCACCAGTACTTCCAGGACCCGGAATACCAGGCGCAGGTGGACCGCCTCGCCGCCGCCGGCCTGCGCATGGACGAGGACGTCTCCGCCCGCGGCGGCATCCTGGAGGGCCTCTCCATTGTGGCCACGGGGTCGCTGGAGCAGTGGTCCCGCAACCAGGTGGAGGAGTTGATCAAGCGCCTGGGCGGCAAGGTCAGCGGCGCCGTCTCCCGCAAGACCTCGTTCGTGCTTGCCGGCGAGGGCGGCGGCTCCAAGCGTGACAAGGCCGAGGCGCTGGGCGTGGAGATCCTGGACGAGGACGAGTTCATCCAGCGTCTACGCGACCTGGGATGGAGCGAGGGCGAATAGCGGACGATAGCCCCGGCACAGCACCCGCCTTCGCCTCGCCGAGTCGCGCTTTCCGGGAACTGGCTATGCTCCCAGCATGGCAATCCAGGACAAGAACACCCCCGCCCACGAACGCGATCACTCCGCCGAAGCAATCGCCGAACGCCTGAACCAGGAGCGCGAGCAGTCCTACCTGCGCGACGCCGTCCTCGGCGGGATCGACGGCGGGGTGACGACGTTCGCGGTGGTCGCCGGCTCCATCGGTGCGAGCCTGCCGGGCGGCGTAGTGGTGGTCCTGGGCGTGGCGAACCTGCTCGCGGACGGCCTCAGCATGGGCGTCGGCAACTACCTCGGTGTGCGCTCGGAAGACCAGCGGCGCGAGCAACTGCGCCGCGAGGAGCACCTGGAGATCCTGGAAGTCCCCGAGGGCGAGCGCGAGGAGGTCCGTCAGATCTACGCCGCCAAGGGCTTCGAGGGCGAACTGCTGGAGCAGGTGGTGGACGTCATCACCTCCGACGCCGACCGCTGGGTGGACACCATGCTGGTGGAGGAGCACGGCATCGGACTGGAGGGACCGAACCCCGTGATGGCGGGGATGTCCACGTTCCTCGCGTTCCTCCTGGTGGGACTGATCCCCATCCTGCCGTTCGTCATGCAGTCCCTCAACATTGGCGGCTACGACACGTTCCTCGTCTCCATCGCCCTCACCGGCATCGCCTTCTTCGCCATCGGCGCGTACAAGAGCCGGCTGGTGAACCGCCGCTGGTGGGTGGACGGCCTGGAGACCCTGGCGCTGGGTGGCCTGGCGGCCAGCGTCTCCTTCGCGGCGGGCTGGGCCCTCCGCGGCCTGGCGGACATGTAGACGCGCGATCCTACCGCCACACCACGTGCGAGGTTGCCGCGGCTGAGCGCCGCTCCCTATACTCGCTACGTCGTTCCCCAGGCGACATGCGCAACGCGGCCTTCTCCCCCCAGTTGAGGTCGATCCTTCGTGATCAATCCGCTTTCCTCTTTCCTGGGGATGTTTTCGCACGACATCGCCATTGACCTCGGGACCGCCAACACGCTCGTCAGCGTGCGGGGACGCGGCATCGTCATCGACGAGCCGTCCGTGGTGGCGATCGACCGAGTGACCAAGCGCGTCCTCGCCATTGGCGCGGAGGCGAAGCGTATGGTCGGGCGCACGCCCGCCTCGATCATCGCGGTCCGTCCCCTCCGCGACGGCGTCATCTCTGACTTTGCCGTCACGGAGAAGATGCTCCAGTACTTCATCCGCCAGGTGCACGAGCGCTTCGGCCTCGGCATCCCCAAGCCACGAGTCGTCGTCGGCATCCCGTCGGGCGCCACAGAGGTGGAGAAACGCGCGGTGCACGACGCCGCCATGGCCGCCGGCGCCCGCGCCTGCTACCTGATCGAAGAACCGATGGCTGCCGCCATTGGCTCCGACCTGCCCGTGATGGACGCCGCCGGATCGATGGTGATCGACATCGGCGGCGGCACCACCGAGGTGGCCGTGCTCGCGCTCGGCGGCATCGTGCGGGCACAGTCCGTGCGCGCAGCCGGCGACGCGATGGACGCCGCCGTGGTGGACTACGCGCGCCAGGTCCACAACATGCTGATCGGCGAACGCACGGCCGAGGGCGTCAAGATCGAGGCGGGCTCCGCCTACCCCCTGGACGACGAGTGGACCATCGACCTGCGCGGACGCGACCTGGCGACCGGCCTGCCGAAGTCCGTGGAGATCTCCACCGTGGAGGTGCGGGACGCCCTCTCCCCCGTCGTCAACGAGATCGTGCGCACCGTCCGCGCGACCATCGAGACCACGCCGCCGGAACTGGTGGCGGACCTGATGCTGCACGGCATCGCGATGACCGGCGGCGGATCGCTGCTGCGCGGCCTGGACCGCAAGGTGGCCATGGAGACGCGCTTCCCCGTCTACGTGACCGAGGATCCCCTCCGCACCGTCGTCCGCGGCTGCGCCGGGGCGCTCGAAGAGGCCGACACGCTGCAGAAGGTGCAGGCCGCCGTAGCCAGCCGCCAGCGGCCGCGCTAGCGGAGGAACGAGGCCCTCGTGACGCCGCGCCCCCTCCGACGTACGGGCGCGACGCCTTCTCGTCCGACTGATCCCGCCCGGCGGGTGGTCGCACGGTGGGTGGCCGCACGGTGGTAGGCGCGCGCAACGCCGCCTGGTTCACCGCGCTGCTGGCGACCGCCATCATGCTGCTCGCGCTCTCGCCGCTCCCCCTGGCCGCCGAAGTGGAAGCGCGCGTGGGCTCGGCCGTGGCGCCCGCCGTGGGCGCTGTGCGAGACATGCTGCGGCCGGTCACTGACGTGGTGCTGCACGCCGGCCAGATCGACGAACTGTCACAGGAGAACGCGGCGCTGCGGCAGGCCCTCGCACGGTCGGAGGCGGACCTGGCCGCGCTCCGCGAAGGCCGCATCGCCCTCGAACAGGCGCGAGCGCTGGTGGAGAGCGTGGGCGCGGACGCCGGGCAGACGGTGACCGCCACAGTGATCCTGCGCGACCCCGCCCCCGGCCGGCAGAGCGTGGTGCTGAACGCCGGCAGCAGAGACGGCGTGCGGCCGGGCCAGCCGGTGATGGGCGCCGGGGCGACCCTGGTGGGCATCGTCACCGAGGTGGACACCGGCCGTTCGCGCGTGCGCCTGGTCACGGACCGCGACTCCGCGATCGCGGCGCTCCTCCAGTCCTCGCGCACGGCGGGATCACTCGTGGGTACGGGCGAGGGCCTGCGCCTGGACTTCGTCTCCGTGGACACGAAGGTGGCGGCCGGCGACGTGGTCCTGACGAGCGCCCTCGGCGGGCTGCTGCCGCCCGGGCTACTCGTGGGACGCGTCGCGGAAGTGGAGGCCCGCAAGCAGGAGTTGTTCCAGTCGATCGTCGTCGCGCCGCTCGCCAACCTGGACCGCGTGGAACAGGTGCTGATCATGACCGGCTTCCAGCCCGGCGCCGTGCTGGACGACGCCCTGGGCGAGGCCTCGGACGACGCTCTCGCCGCTCCGACTGCGGCCGCGGCCCCGACCGCGAGTGACGAGTCGGCCCCATGACCCTCCTCCTCCTGCTCCTCCTGCTGCTCGTCGCGCCGGTGCAGGCGGCGATCGCGACAGCCCTGGTGCGCGACCCGCTAGCGGCGCCGGTACTGCCAGTGGCCCTGATCGCGGCGTGGGCGGTCACCCGCGGCGGGACGGGCGACCACGAGGGCTGCCCGGAGATCTGGCCCGCCATCCTCCTCCCCGCGGTCGTGCTGGGCGCGGCGTCCGAGGAGCGCATGGGCTGGTTCCTCCTCGCGCTACTTCCCGCGCCGGCGCTGGCTGCGGTGGGCGCGGCGCGCATCCGTCCGCGCGTCACCGGCTTCGGCCGCCGGCTCGGCATCGCGACGGGCGTCGCGGCGCTCGGGGCCATGTCGTACGCCGTGGTGCTGGCAGTGGCCGCCGGCCTTGCGACCGACCTGCCGGCGAGCAGTCCCTCGTTACTGGCGACCGGCCTCGGCAGCGCGGGGCTCGCCGCGGTCGCGATGCTGGCGTTCTGGCCGCTACGACGGCGGGAGCGGAGCCTGTTCGCGTGACGCTCACCCCCGCCCAGCGTCTGCGGGTGATGCAGGGCGCCATCCTCTTCGTCGTCGCCGTCCTCGGCGTGCGGGTGGCGGCCATGCAGTGGTTCGACCCGGTGATCCCGCCCGACTACGGCGACGGCCTGGCGCCCCGCCTGCTCGAAGTAGAGCCACCGCGCGGCCTGATCGTGGACCGCCACGGCGAGGTGCTGGCCAGGAACACCCCGGAGTTCCGCGTCCACCTCATCCCCGGCGAACTCCCGGACGCAGAGGACGCGCGACGTCGTGCCCTGCTGCGGCTGGAGGAAGTCCTGGGCGTCCCCTACGCCGAACTCGAAGCCGCCGCCACCAGCCGCCTGGCCGTGATCGACCCGTACGCGCCGATCCTCGTGAAGGACGGCCTCGACCAGGCGGAGGCGATCGCGCTGCGCGCATCCGCCGCGGGGCATCCCGGTGTGCGCGTGGTGGCCAGCCCCTCGCGCGTGTACGCGGACGAAGCGAGCCTCGCCCACATCCTCGGTTATGTCGGGTCCATCCCGGAGGAGGAGGTGGAGGCGCTGATCGCGCAGGGCTACCCGCTGGACGGCTCGATCGGGCTGATGGGCGTGGAAGCGGCGTACGAGGACGCACTGCGAGGCGAACCCGGCCGCCGCCTGGTCCTCTCCGACCCGCAGGGCCGCGAGGTGGAGCCGCTGGCCGAGTTGGGCGCCCGGCCCGGCGCCGACCTGGTGCTGTCGCTGGACCTCGGACTGCAGCGGGCGACGGCGGCCGCGCTGGCGGAGGGCATGGAGCGCGGGTTGTCCGTGGTCCGCCACAACACGGGGCAGGCGCGCCCGGCGCCCATCCCCCTGGGCGCCGCCGTGCTGATGGACGTGCACACCGGCGAGTTGCTCGCCTCGGTCTCCCTACCCTCCTACGACCCCAACCTCTTCGTGGACGGAGACTCCGAGGCGATCGCGGACATCTTCACGGACCGGGCGCGGCCGCTCATCGACCGCACGTACATGGAGGTGCGCTCGCCCGGATCGATCTACAAGCCCCTCGTGGCGCTGGCGGCGCTGGAGGAGGGGATCGCCACGGCGAACACGCACATCTTCTCCCGCGGCGCGATCACCATCCCGGACCAGTACAACCCCGGCGTGGTCTACGTCTTCCGAGACTGGATGGCCCACGGCAACCTGGACATGCGCGGAGCGCTGGCGCGGTCCTCGGACGAGTACTTCTACCACCTGGTCGGCGGGTACCAGGACTTCGTCGGCATGGGGCCGGACGTGCTGGCCGCGTGGTCGCGCAAGGCGGGCCTCGGCCGGCCGACGGGGTATGACCTGCCCGGCGAGGCGAGCGGGCTGGTGCCAGACCGGCGGTGGAAGGAGGCCGAGTTCGGCGAGCAATGGCTGCTGGGCGACTCCTACCCCTACAGCATCGGCCAGGGCTACCTGACGGTGACACCGCTGCAGATGGCGGTCATGACCGCCGCCATCGCCAACGGCGGACGCCTGGTGGAGCCGCGCATCGTCCACGGCCTGCGCGAGGGTGGGCTGGTCCACGCGCTGCCGCCCGCCATCACGGGGCGCCTCGAAGGCTCCGAAGCGCACTACGACGTGGTGCGCGAGGGGATGCTGGCGGCCGCGGCGGACGGCGGCACGGCGGCGACGGGCCGCCCGGCGGGACAGCGCATCGCGGGCAAGACGGGCACGGCCGAGTTCGGCCTGCCCTACCCGGACGGCGAGTTCGACACGCACGGCTGGTACATCGGCTACGCGCCATACGACGAGCCCGAGGTGGCGGTGGTGGTCTTCCTGGAGTACGGCGTGGGAGCCACGCACGCGGGCCCCGTCGCCCGCGAGATCCTGGAGGCCTACTTCGCGCAGCGGGACGCGCCAGACGCGCCAGACGCATCGGGCAGCCGCGTGGAGGCGCGCCGATGATCCTCGCCGTGGCGCGGCGGGCGGTGCCGGACGTCTGGCTGCTGCTCGCGGTAGCCGGCCTCGTGGCGGCGGGGACGCTGATGGTACGCGCTGCCACCATGGAGACACCCGGCGCGCTCTCCGACGAGGCGTGGCGCCAGTTGTTCTATGCCGGCGTCGGTCTCCTCGTCCTGCTCGGGGCTTCCCGGCTGCACGCCGGCGTCCTGCGCCAACTGGCGCCCGCCATCTACGTCGCCTCGCTGCTGTCGCTGGTTGCGGTGCTCGCCCTGGGGTCGGACGAGTACGGCGCGCGACGCTGGATCGCGCTCGGGGGCGGCGTCACCGTGCAGCCCTCGGAGTTCGCGAAGATCGCAGTGGTGGTGGCGGTGGCCGCCTATGCCGCCGAGCGCGACGGTGGCGTGAAGGCCACCCTCACAGCGCTCGCGCTGGTGGCCGTGCCCACGGCCCTCGTCGTGGTCGAGCCGGACCTGGGGACCACGCTGGTGCTGGGAGTGGCCGCTGTGGTGCTGGTGGCCGCGTGGGGCGTCTCCTGGCGGCTCCTGGGCGGGCTGGGCGCCCTCGTGCTGTCGGTGCTGCCCATTGCCTTCGCGCTGGCGGTGCCGGACTACCAGCGCGAACGCCTGGCCGTGTTCCTGGACCCGGGACGCGACCCGCTGGGCTCCGGCTTCACGCTCCGCCAGGTGGAGATCGCCCTCGGCGGCGGCGGCCTCACCGGACGAGGCCTGGACGGCGCGACGTCCGCCCTGGACGGCGTCGCCACGAGGGCATCCGACTTTGCCTTCGCGCAGATCGGCGAGCAGATGGGCCTGCTGGGGGCGCTCCTCGTACTCGCGCTCTACGCCGTAATCGCGTGGCGGGGGCTGGAGGCGGCCATCAGCGCGCCGGACCGCTTCGGACGCATGGTGGCGGCCGGCCTCACCTCGATCATCGTGTTGCAGGCGTGCATGCACGTGGGCGTGAACACGCGGCTGTTCCCGGCCACCGGCATCCCGCTGCCGTTCATCTCCACGGGCGGCTCGGCGCTTGTCGGCATGTGCCTGTCAGCCGGCCTAATCCAGGCGATCGCCGCGCAGGCGCCCCCGAAGCCACGGGCGTCCTGGGCCGCGGAGCGCTGGGGCTAGCCGTGGCCGGGATCGAGGCTGGACGGCGCGTTTCAGAAACAGAACGGCCGCCCTCTCGGGCGGCCGTTGGTGATTGCTCCAGGCCTCACTAGGACGTGAGCGCAGCCTCCTCCGCCTCGGGCGCGACGGTCTCGCCGACCACGCGGTCGAAGGTGACCTCGCCATCCACGAAGTCGACGCGGATGGCGTCGCCGTCCTCGTACGTCCCGAGCAGGACGGCATCGGACAGCGGGTCTTCCAACTGGTTCTGGATGACGCGGCGCAGCGGCCGTGCACCAAACACCGGGTCGAAGCCCGACTCGCCCAGGTGGTCCAGGACGCGATCCTCGACCACCAGCGCCATGCCCTTGTCCGCCAGGTTCGTCCGCAGGTCCGCGAGTTCCAGGCTGACGATCTGCCGGATGTGCTCCTGCTGTAGCGCCCGGAAGACCACGGCCTGGTCGATGCGGTTCAGGAACTCCGGCCGGAAGACGCGCTTCATCTCGTCTTCCACGCGCAACTTCATGCGCTTGTAGGCGTCCTCCGCCGTCTTCGCCTCGTCAGAAGCGGTCTGGAACCCAACGCGCGAGTCCTTCCGGATGAGGTCGGAGCCCACGTTGGAGGTCATGATGATGACCGTGTTCCGGAAGTCCACCTTGCGGCCCTTCGCGTCGGACAGGTGCCCGTCGTCGAAGATCTGCAGCAGCATGTTGAAGACGTCCGGGTGGGCCTTCTCGATCTCGTCGAGCAGGATCAGGCAGTACGACTTGCGCCGCACCAGGTCCGTCAACTGCCCGCCGTCGTCGTAGCCCACGTAGCCCGGAGGCGACCCGACCAGGCGGGACACCGTGTGCTTCTCCATGAACTCCGACATGTCGATGCGCACGATGTTGTCTCGCGAGCCGAACATGAACTCGCCCAGCATCTCGGCGGTGTACGTCTTCCCGGTGCCGGTGGGCCCCAGGAACATGAACACGCCGATCGGGCGCTTCGGATCCTTCAGTCCCGCAGAGGCGCGACGCACGGCCCGAGAGACGGCCTCGATGGCCTCCGTCTGGCCGATCACGCGCTCCTTGAGGTACTGCTCCATCTCCAGCAGCCGCTTGGACTCCTCCGCCGCGATGCGCGACAGGGGCACGCCCGTCCACTGGGAGATGACGTCACGAATGTCGTCCTCGGTCACGACCGGCTGGTCGGTCCCGCGCTGCTCTTCCAGTTCCTGCTCGAGTTCCTCGAGTTGCGCCTGCAGGCGCACCTCGCGCTCGCGCAGTTCGGCGGCGTACTCGTACTGCTGGTTCGCGATCGCCTGGTCCTTCTCGCGCCGGATGGCCTCCAGGCCGCTCTGCACCTCGCGGACAGAGGGCGGTGTGGCGTGCCGCCGGATGCGGACGCGGGCGGCGGCCTCGTCGATGAGGTCGATCGCCTTGTCCGGCAGGAAGCGGTCGGAGACGTAGCGCGACGACAGTTCAGCCGCCGCGCGCACGGCCTCGTCCGAGATGCGCAGTTTGTGGTGCTCCTCGTACGCGGGGCGGACGCCTTCCAGGATCTGGATGGTGTCCTCCACGTTGGGCTCGTCCACCTTCACCGGCTGGAAGCGACGCTCCAGCGCCGCGTCCCGCTCGATGTGCTTGCGGTACTCGTCCAGCGTGGTCGCGCCGATCGCCTGGATCTCGCCTCGGGCGAGGGCCGGCTTGAGGATGTTCGCCGCGTCCACGGCGCCTTCCGCGGCGCCCGCACCGACGAGCATGTGCAACTCGTCGATGAAGAGGACGCAGTTGGCTGCGGACTTGATCTCCTCGATGACCTTCTTCAGGCGCTCCTCGAACTCACCTCGGTACTTCGTACCGGCGACCAGGAGGCCGATGTCCAGGGTCAGCATGCGCTTGCCCAGGAGCGTGTCCGGGACGTCGCCGGAGATGATGCGGTGGGCCAGGCCCTCCGCGATCGCCGTCTTGCCAACGCCCGGCTCGCCGATGAGCACGGGGTTGTTCTTGGTGCGCCGCGAGAGGATCTGGATGACCCGCTCGATCTCGCGGTCCCGGCCCACGATCGGGTCGAGTTGCCCGGCGCGGGCCATGGCCGTGAGGTCCACGCCCAACTGGTCCAGCGTGGGCGTCCGCACCGCGCGGGCACCGGCTGCGGTGGCCTGACCACCGCCACCCTGGCCGCCCTGCGGCTGCGACTGGGCGAGGATACGCTGCGTCTCCGCACGCACCCGCTCCAGGTTCACACCCAGGCTCTCCAGCACGCCGGCGGCAATGCCTTCGCCCTCCCGCACCAGGCCCAGGAGCAGGTGCTCCGTGCCGATGTAGGAGTGCTGCAGGCGGCGCGCCTCGTCCACCGCGAGTTCGATGACCTTCTTCGCGCGTGGCGTGAGGCCGATCTCTCCGGAGGCCTGGCGGTCGCCGCGGCCGATGATGAACTCGACGGCGGAGCGAACCTTGTTCAACTCCACGCCGAGGTTGCCGAGCACCTTGGCTGCTACGCCGTCGCCCTCGCGGACAAGGCCCAGCAACAGGTGCTCGGTGCCAATGTATGAATGGTTGAAGCGCTGCGCCTCTTCCTGAGCGAGTGTCAGGACGCGGCGTGCGCGTTCCGTAAACTTATCGAATCGGTCGGCCATGTCAGGCTCCGTTCGTCATCCCTGTATCAAGGCTAGCACAGGACCTCGCTGCGCTCTGTAGCGACAGTGACGAAGCCCGTGTCCACTGACACGAGGCGGCTGCAACATTTCAATGTGGGCGGGGGAGTCACCCGGCGCTTGTTCGGAGAGTCCGGCTTCGGCCAGCACTGGCAGCGACTGCCGAATCACGGGATGGCGGATCCACCGCCCTCCTCACTCGCCGGACCTGGACCTCACGTGCATTCAACTGAAACAAACGCGCCGGTTGGATCATACCAACCGGCGCGCCTGAACGTCCGAGCAGTGCCGAGGAGGTCTCGCTATTCCTCGGCCTTTGCGTCCTCAGCCGCCCCCGCTGCCGCCTCTTCGGCAGCGTCCGAGGGGGCCTCGGTCGCTCCTTCAGCGGCAGGCTCATCGGTGGCGGCTTCAGCAGCCGGCGCCTCGGTCGCAGCCTCAACCGCGGGCTCCGAGGCGGCAGGCGCCTCGTCCGCCGGGGCTTCGGCCGCTGGGGCTTCTGCCGCCGGTGCTTCTGCCGCCGACGCTTCCGCAGCGGACGTATCCGCAGCGGGGGCCTCGGCATCTTCTTCCTTGCTGGCCAGGTCGGCCTGGGCCTGCTGCATGGCGGCCTGCATGGCGGTGAGCACCGGGCCATCGTCGCGCATGGCGGCCTGGCGGCCGGCGTGATCAGCGTCGCGAGCGGCCTGCGCCTGCTCGCGGCGCGCGCCCTCCTCGGCGGCCTTGCTGGCGCGCTCGTTGTAGCGAGCCTCCAGCCGCTCGGCCTCATCCGGGAAGGACGCCTTGGCGTCTTCGGGCATCTCGGTCACGCGGCCGTCCGCGTCGAACTGCCAGCCGCGCAGGAGCGCCTCGTTCCGGGCTTCGCGCAGGGACAAGCCCAGGCGGTGCCGGTCGTGCTCGATGCGCACGATCTTGAGCGGCACGATGTCGCCCTCCTGCACCACCTCCTCCGGGTGGCCAATGCGGCGGTCCACCAGTTCGGAGACGTGCACCAGGCCCTCCACGGGGCCGGGCAGGCGGGCGAAGGCGCCGAAGGCCACCAACTTGGTGATCACGCCCGGCACCACGTCGCTCACCTGGTAGCGGGTGATCAACTGCTCCCACTCCTCTGGCGACGCGCGCCGGATGGAGAGAGCGATCTTCTTGGTCTCCTGGTCCACCTTCATCACGTAGACCTGGACCTCGTCACCCACCTTGAACAGGTCCTCCGGGTTCGCATTGCGGTCCCAGGAAAGTTCGGAGAGGTGGACCAGGCCGTCCGCGCCGCCGAGGTCAACGAAGACCCCGAAGTTGCGGATGGAGGTGATGCGGCCGGTGCGGATCTCGCCCTCGGCGAGTTCGTCCAGCAGGCGGTCCTTCTGCTCGGCACGCCACTCCTGCAGCGCCGCGCGCTCCGAGAGGATCACGCGGTTGCGGCGGCGGTTGATCTCGATGACCTTGAGCCGCAGCGTACGGCCGACCTGCGCGGACAGCGGGTTGGCGCCGTCCGTGCCGGGCTTGGCGCCCACCACCTGCGACATGGGGATGAAGGCGTTGACGCCCTCCACGTTCGCGAGCAGGCCGCCCTTGTTGTAGCCCGTGACCTCAGCCTCAAAGATGTCGCCGGCCTCGAAGCGGTCCTGCAGGACGCGCCAGCCTTGCTCACCTCGTGCGCGGTCAATGGAGAGGGCAACCTGGCCCTCTGCGGTCTCCGGAGACAGGACGTAGACGAGCACCTGCTCACCCACCGTCACCTTGGTGAAGGGGTCCGCGCCCAGCGAGTGCATCTCGCTGGCGGTCACCACGCCTTCGGACTTGAAGCCGATGTCCACCAGGACGCCGTCCCGGTCGATCGACATCACGGTGCCTTCGACGACTTCCCCGCGGCGCAGCTGGCGCGGTTCGGCGATGGTGCTACTTTCCAGCAGCGCCGCCATGTCTTCCATCTCAGCGCCTGGGGTTGTGGTCTGGTTCGTCAAGTTGCAGTCTGCCTCCGGAATGATTTGCCCTCCGGCCTGATCGCAGTCCGGACAGCCGGCGCATGGTATCACGCACCTGCAGTCCTTCCCGGCGGACCGGTTGGGGTCTAACCCCGCCCCCGGACATGGGGGCCCACGGAACTCTTCCGACCTGGGCGAAAAGCCCCCAGTCGTGCAGCAGGCCATCCGGTGTTCCCGGATGGCCTGCATCGGTCCTGGCGGTGGCCTATTTTCCGCACCGGGTTGCCCCGGCAGTATCGTCAGCGCTACGACGTTTCACTTCCGTGTTCGGAATGAGAACGGGTGGGTCCGCCGCGCTCCGACCACCAGGATGCCTATTATCATCCCCTCCGGCCCGTACGCGCAAGGCTCCGAGGGCCACCATTCGAGGGAATTCCTGGGCTTTCCGCCCTCAGAGGTGCTTCTCGAACCAGTGCGTCGCGAACACCTCGTCCGTGTAGCGCGGGATGTCCACGTACCCGGCCGAGCGATACATCGCGAGCGCCTCCACCAGGTGCTCGTTCGTGTCGAGCCGGAGCCGTCCCACCCCGGCCTGGCGCGCCAGGCTCTCCATGTGAGCGAGCAGCCGGCGCCCGAGCCCCAGCCCGCGAACACGAGGCGTCACCCACATCCGCTTCAGTTCCGCCCAGCCTCCGTCGTACTGCTTGAGCGCGCAGCACCCGACCGCGGATCCCTGCAGGTACGCCACCACGAACGCATCGCCGGCCCCCCGCAGTTCGTCCGGGTTCGGCAGCGCCGAGTCGACGTCCAGCCCGGTGGCGGAACGCTCGATCAACTCGGCGAAGTAGGCGCGGAGGCACCTCGTGGCGTCTGCGCTCCCGGGATCCACCGGGCGGAGATCCACCGCGGACGCCGTGAGCAGGCGTTCCACCTCCGCCATGGCATCCACGAGACGTGTCCGATGCGTCGGGGTGAGCGGCTCAAGGATCGACTCCGCCAGGTCGTCGCTCCGCCGGTCGAGGAGCGTGCGTTCGGCCCGGCCCTTCGGCGTTGGGGACACGTGCCGCACTCGCCGGTCTGCAGGACTCGGGCCCACCTCCACCAGCCCCTCGGCTTCGAGTTGGCGGACGAGCCGGCTCAGATAGCCCGAATCCAGCCCGAGACGCGCCCGGAGGACGCGCACGTCCTCGCCTTCACCTACCTCCCAGAGGAGACGCGAGGCGCCCAGCGGCCGCCCCCGAGCCAGGTACTCCTGTTCCAGAGCACCGATCCGCTCGGTCACCGTGCGGTTGAACGATCGGACGGAGGCAACAGCGCTCCCTATCATCTCGCCATCGTTGGAGTTCGGAGGGAGGTCAGTCGTCACCATTCGCTGATGTTAGTCAGAGGTATCAGCGTGTCAAGCGGCCCCGGGACCAGGGCCATGGCGTACGGGCGCCACGCCTCGTTCGAAGTAGGCGCCGGAAATACAGAACGGCGAGGCCTGGTAGGCCTCGCCGTTCGTTAGGTTCTGGTAGCGGGAGAGGGATTCGAACCCCCGACCTTCGGGTTATGAGCCCGACGAGCTACCGCTGCTCCATCCCGCGCCGGATCACCAGACTACGCCATCGCCGCAAGCATTGCTGCCGGCGGCCTGGTTGAGCCTGGGCGTGCCCTCGACCCGAGGCCCTCTGCAGGCCCTCGATCCGAGGCTTCACACAGAACATTGCGATTGCAGGCTTCGAGGCTTCCCAGCGGGCACGAGCGCGCCGAGGGGAGATGCAACACATCACGAGATGTGCTTGATGGAGGGTCAAGCCCTCGACCATTAGTACCGGTCAGCTGAGCGCATTGCTGCGCTTACACCTCCGGCCTATCAAGCGGGTAGTCTTCCCGCGGTCTTACCCGGTTAACCCGGTGAGTGGCCTCATCTTGAAGTTGGCTTCCCGCTTAGATGCTTTCAGCGGTTATCCATTCCGAACATGGCTACCCGGCGGTGCTCCTGGCGGAACAACCGGCACACCAGAGGTTCGTCCACCCCGGTCCTCTCGTACTAGGGGCAGATCTCCTCAAGCCACTTACGCCCACAGCGGATAGAGACCGAACTGTCTCACGACGTTCTGAACCCAGCTCGCGTACCGCTTTAATGGGCGAACAGCCCAACCCTTGGGACCTGATTCAGCCCCAGGATGCGACGAGCCGACATCGAGGTGCCAAACCCTGCCGTCGATGTGAACTCTTGGGCAGGATCAGCCTGTTATCCCCGGGGTAGCTTTTATCCGATAAGCCATGGCCCTTCCACACGGGACCATAGGATCACTTTGGCCGACTTTCGTCCCTGCTCGACTTGTCAGTCTTGCAGTCAAGCTCCCTTATGCCAATGCACTCAACGGGTGATTACCATCCACCCTGAGGGAACCATTGCGCGCCTCCGTTACATTTTGGGAGGCGACCGCCCCAGTCAAACTGCCCACCAGACGCTGTTCCCGTGCTTGCTCACGGGTTAGGAGTACAAACCAGAAAGAGTGGTATTTCACCGTTGCCTCACCGGCCCCCGGAAGGACCGGATCACAGGCTCCCACCTATCCTACGCATTCTGGCCCGGACGCCAGCGCCAAGCTGCAGTAAAGCTCCACGGGGTCTTTTTGTCCTGCTGCGGGTAGGCCGCGTCTTCACGGCCAGCTCAATTTCGCCGAGTCCTTCGTCGAGACAGCGCCCAGATCGTTACGCCATTCGTGCGGGTCGGAACTTACCCGACAAGGAATTTCGCTACCTTAGGACCGTTATAGTTACGGCCGCCGTTCACCGGGGCTTCGGTTCAAGCCTCTCAGCTCTCCCCTTAACCTTCCGGCACTGGGCAGGCGTCAGCCCCTATACATCCCGTTACCGGTTAGCAGAGACCTGTGTTTTTGTTAAACAGTCGCCTGGGCCAGCTCACTGCGGCCCCCGAGCGCTCGAGACGCGAAGTCTCTCACCCCCAGGGGCGCTCCTTCTCCCGAAGTTACGGAGCCAAATTGCAGAGTTCCTTAACGAAGGTTCTCTCGAACGCCTTACGGTACTTACCGTCGCCCACCAGTGTCGGTTTGCGGTACGGGCGCCACATGTACTCGATGACGACGCTTTTCTAGCCGGCATGGACTCAGCAGAATCGCGTTGACTGTCGTCGCTGCTTCCCCCACACCCTCCGCTTAGCCTGGCAGCGGATTTGCCTACCGCCAGAT
>JALOAL010000020.1 GCA_023228825.1 Dehalococcoidia bacterium
CGAGCTGAGGTCGACGGCGCCCTCGGACGACTCCACCACCTCGCTGACCACGCCTATGCTCGGTAACCATCGCTATGAGGCAACTGCTCCGCTTTCGGTAACCGTTACTTCTGAGGCACCTCGGGCCGAGGTCTTCGCCGCGGCGGGCGGCCTCGTTCATCCTCTTCGCGAGTTCTATGAGTTCCTCGATGACCTGGGCCGTCTCGATCGCTCGGTTCTGGTAGCGGCGGATCGAGTCCTGGAGGAGGTCCGCGAAGGAGCGAGACTGGACGACGTTCTTGCGACGTCGCGCCTTCACCTCGCCCTCGAGGAGTTTGCGGAGCAGTTCGACGGCGAGGTTGCGCTGCGGCATGTTGCGCACGTCCGCCAGGAAATCGTCCGAGAGGATCGAGATGTCCGGCTTCTGCAGGCCGGCGGCGGCGAAGATGTCGATGACGCCGTCCGGTGCGATCGCGCTCTCGACGATCTGGCGGATCGCGGCATTGGTCTCCTCCTGCGTGCGGTCGTTCACGGTCGTGCCCTTCGCGAGGGCGGCCCGGATCGTCTTGAAGAAGGCGACGTCGGTCGCGATCTCCTGAGCGAAGTCCGAGGTGGCCGCGAGCGCGAACGACCGGGAGAGCGACGCGACGGCATCGAGGAGGCGCTCCTTGCCGTCCTTCTGCCCGTCCTTCCCGCTTCCGAGCGCGAGGATGTGCTCCTGCGCGGCGGGAATCAGGCTGAGGCGTTCGCTCGCGGTGCCGGTCGTCCACTTCGACCAGTCGAAGCCGTGGAAGAGGTCGCGGCATATCTCGTAGTCGCGGAGGAGGACGTTGATCGCGTCCTCCTGCGGAAGGGCCGTCGAGCCGCTCCCGCCAGCGTTGGTGTACGTGGCCAGGGCGCGCCGGAGGTCGTCGGCGAGCCCGATGTAGTCCACGATGAGGCCGCCGGGCTTGTCGCGGAACTTGCGGTTCACGCGGGCGATCGCCTGCATCAGGCTGTGGCCCTGCATGGGCTTGTCGACGTACATGGTGTGCAGCACCGGCGCGTCAAAGCCGGTGAGCCACATGTCACGCACGATGACGATGCGCAGCGGGTCGTCCGGGTTGCGGAAGCGCTTCGCCAGCGCCTCCCGTCGAGGCTTGTTGCGGGCGTGCATGGCCACGCGGGCACCTTCCGAGGCGTTGCCGGTCATGACCACCTTGATCGCGCCGTGTTCATCGTCGTCGTGGTGCCAGTCGGGTCGCAACTTCACGATCGCGTCGTAGAGGTCCATGGCGATGCGGCGACTCATGGCGACGACCATCGCCTTGCCGTCGAGGACCTCGAGGCGCGTCTCGAAGTGCTCGACGAGGTCGCGCGCGATGAGGTTCACCCGCTCTTCCGCGCCGACGATCGCCTCGAGTTGCGCCCACTTGGTCTTCAGGCGTTCCTTCTGGTCGAGTTCCTCGCCCTCAGTCGCCTCGTCGAACTCCGAGTCGAGGTGCGGCAGGCGCTCCTCCTCCAGGCCGAGTTTGGCGAGGCGGCTCTCGTAGTAGATCGGCACCGTCGCCTCGTCGACGACGGCGCGCTCGATGTCGTAGATGCTGATGTAGTCGCCGAAGACCGCCTGCGTGTTCTTGTCCTCCAGCTCGAGCGGCGTGCCGGTGAAGCCGATGTACGAGGCGTGCGGCAGCGCGTCGCGCATGTGGCGCGCGAACCCCGCCGAGAGGTCGCCTCTGGCCGTCAGCCGGGCCTCGAACTCGTACTGGCTGCGGTGCGCCTCGTCCGCGATGACGACGATGTTCTGGCGCGGGGAGAGGACGGGATGGGTGTCGCCGCGCTCGTCCGGCATGAACTTCTGGATCGTGGTGAAGATCACGCCGCCGGCGTTCACGCGCAGCAACTCGCGGAGCTCCTCGCGACTTTCGGCCTGCCGAGGCTTCTGGCGCAGCAGGTCGTGGCAGCGCGCGAAGGTGCCGAAGAGTTGGTCGTCCAGGTCGTTGCGGTCCGTGATCACCACGACGGTTGGGTTCTGCATGCTCGGTTCGAGGATGACGCGGCCGGCGTAGAAGGCCATCGTGAGGCTCTTGCCCGCCCCCTGCGTGTGCCAGACGACGCCGATGCGGCGGTCGCTCGGCTCGCCGCCGGTCTGCGGCACGGCACGGTACGTGCCGCTACTGCCGTCCGAGGTGCGCCGGCGAGGCGGCTCCGGCTCCGGCGTTGGCGTGAAGGTCGAGGCGCGCAGCGTCTCTTCCAGGGCGACGTTGACGGCGTGGAACTGGTGGTAGCCGGCCATCTTCTTGACCAGCGTGCCCGCTCCCATGTCCTCGAAGACGATGAAGTAGCGCACGAGTTCGAGGAAGCGCCGACGCTCGAACACGCCCTGGATGACGACCTGGAGTTGCGGCAGCGCGTTGTCCGCGACCGCTTGGCCCTCGATCGTGCGCCAGGGCATGAACCACTCGCGCCCGGCGGTGACGGTGCCGAGGCGCGCGAGCGTGCCGTCCGAGATCACCTGCGTCGCGTTGTAGGTGAAGAGCGAGGGGATCTCCGCGCGGTAGGTCTCCAGTTGCTGGAAGGCGGACCAGATGGTGGCGTCCTCGTCCGCGGCGTTCTTCAGTTCCAGGATGGCGAGCGGCAAACCGTTGACGAAAACCACCACGTCCGGGCGGCGGTTGTGCTTGTTCTCGATGACCGTGAACTGGTTCACCACCAGCCAGTCGTTGTTGGCCGGGTCATCGAAGTCCAGCACGCGCGCCTGCGCCCCGCCGATACTGCCGTCCGGCCGCCGGTACTCCACGTTGACGCCGTCCACGAGCATGCGGTGCAGCGCATGGTTGCGCGTGACGATCGAGGGCCCGTCGATGAGCGTGAGCCGCCGGAAGGCATCCATGATCGCCTCCACCGGCAGATCCGGGTTCAGCCGTCGGAGGGCGTCCCGCAACCGTCGATGCAGCACCACCTGTCCGAAGTCGTCGCGCTCCGCCCCCACCTCGCCCGGCGCGATCTCCGGCCCGTGCGCGACGACGTACCCGAGCACGGCGAACCACTCGAGGGCTGCTTCCTCGACGACGGACTCGGTGAAGGCGGTCATGCGGATGTCTTGCTGGCCGGCACAGTCATATCCTGAAGCTGTCCCGTCCCGATCTGGTAGTTGTACGACTCGACGAGAAATGCTGAGACGGTTTTGGCGGCGTTTACGACCACCTGGGCGTGGTGAGGGGCAGGCTTGCGCTCCCGCGCGTGGCCGTCGCTCATGCTGTTTCGCAGCGGTGCCAAACCGTTGGCCACCATGACAAGGCCGCGGATGACGTCCTTGAATCGAGCGTCCAGGTCCGAGCGCTGCTCGTCCATGCGCAGTAGTTTGGTCACCTGCTTGAACTGCTTGGGGAGATTCCCTTTGTGCTCCTCCTTCGCGCCTGTGAGACGAACTTCGAGTTCCGAGAGGACGGCTTCGAGCAACGTGCGGGCCACCGTCACGGCACCGTCCAGGTCGCCCGAGGCGAGACGGGCCTCGCACTTGTCCGCCAGCTCTCGCACGTAATCATCAGACAAGACGTCCGTGGCGTGAGCCGGATCGGGTAGTGCGACGGCACCGCTCGCCCGGCGCTTCTCCCTGAAGGTAGGCTTGCCCGAGATGAGGCGAGCCTCGACCAGTTCCCAGCCGTCAACAAGCAGGTGCTGATTGAACGTGTCGACCAGCCTCCTTGCCTCCGTTGAGTCAGGACGCACTACTGGATGCACCATCTCGCACAAAAACCGAAGGAAGGCGTCGTCGGCTCCGTCCATCAGGTTGAGACGGTCATCGGAGAAGACCCAGTAATCATCCCAGTCGTAGTTGTTCTCGCGGTGCTGCCATATGTCCGCGGACATATTGGCGAACCGGCCATCGTGGGAGGGCAGAGTGCCGACAGGATAGAAACGCGCGAGAAATTCTGACTCGGAGAGCCGACCCGACCAGGCTACCTGCCCGACGACGATCTCATCGCGGATGGCGCGACGAGTGACCTCCGAGATGGATCGCGGCTGTTCGCCAGATCGGCCGCTGATAGTCTCGGCAGGCATCAGCAATCTCTTCCGAGGATGCACACAGGGGCTTTGACGCGGACCTCACCCGAGATGAGTCGCGGCAGCAGCGTGTCGCGAAGTTCGGCAAGCGTGCGCGATTCGTGGGTGTTCACGCACATCAGCGAGAGCCACGGTTCCACGAGGGCGTTGAACTCCTCGAGGATCGCGTCCGCGGGTAGCGCCATCGGATAGCGAGACATGTCCTCCCAACTGACGCGAGGCATCCTGGTCCCCGTCGACGCTGCATCGCAGTAGTCGATGAACGCGGTGTCAGCGAGTTGCGTCGCAGCAGCTGCGAGGTACGAGGACTGTGTCGGACGACAGACCACGATGTCGGATGAGCAAATACCATCGAGTGGGGCAACGACGACCTTCGTGAAATAGGGTCGCAGCCGCCCAAACAAGATGTCTCCCTTGCGGAATCGCACCTTGCCACTCGTTACCGATCCGACATCGCCCCAATCCGCCAAGGCAAGTGACCGACGCGGAATGTGATCCAATCCGACGTATGCGGTGCCGGGTTCGACCTCCGAGGGCTGTACGCTGTTCCGTGCGGACTGGACGATGTCCCCAACCTCCCCCACCCGCCACCCCGCCGGGATCGGGCCCAGCGCCGAGTCCTCGAACGAGGCGGGGAAGCGGGCGGCGGTGGCGGCGTCCATGTGCGAGGGCTGGCGGCCCTCTGCCTTCGCGCGCACGGGATCGAAGTCCACGAACCACGATTTGAACAGCGCCCGCGCCATCTCATCGAGCGTGGCGTTCATCCGCTCGTTCGCCTCGATCTTGTCGTCGAGCGCACCGAGGACCTCGGCGATGGCGCGTTGTTCGGGGAGGGGAGGGAGGGCGAGTGTCAGTTCTCGCAGGTGATCCCTTGAAAGTTCAGTTTGCCCTGTCGAACCGGTCGCGAGGGACTCGATCTCACCCTGCATCGACCGCAGCGCGAAACCCAGGAAATGTGGGTGGACTTCGCTGGGGGCAGGCCGAACAATGGTTACGTGGGAGTCTACCGTGGTTGGTTCCGGAATCGTTATCACCTGGCCGACTCGACCAAGAGTGCCAACGCCCGTGGAATTGACGAGAATGTCGAATTGGCGGAGCCAACGATCCGCCCGGATGGGGCGGCTCTCGGCGTCCGTCCGGCGGGCATCTTCATAGGAGACTCGTTGATTACGGATGCACTTCTGGTTTAGGACCGCCACACCGCCGGATTCGACGTAGCGGGGCGCCGCCCCACGAATGATCACTTCGGTGATTTCACCGAGCCGTCGAATTCTAGTCATCGGGTTCTCGAAGCACGGTAATGATGCGCGCCTGGAGCTCGGAAGCCAGGGTGAACTGTTGGTGAAGTTCACTCCGCAGCCGCTCGAACTTCTCCTCGAACGGCTCGCCGTCCTCCTCGGCGTCTGCGGCGCCGACGTAGCGGCCGGGGGTGAGCACGTAGCCGTGCTCCGCGATCTCCTCGACGGTCGCGGAGCGGCAGAAGCCCGGCACGTCCGCGTACTCGGCCGCACCGTCCTCGAGGTCAGGGTCGCCGCGCCAGGCGTGGTAGGTGCCGGCGATGCGCGCGATCTCCTCGGCGCTCAGTTCGCGGTGCGTGCGGTCGACCAGCGTGCCCAGTTTGCGGGCGTCGATGAACAGCACCTCGCGCCGCCGGTCGCGGAAGCGGTGGTTGCGCTTGTCCCGCGCGAGGAACCAGAGGCACACGGGGATCTGGGTCGAGTAGAAGAGCTGCCCGGGCAGCGCCACCATGCAGTCCACCAGGTCCGCCTCGATGATCGCCTTGCGGATCTCGCCCTCGCCCGAGGTATTGGAGGACATCGAGCCGTTCGCCAGCACGAAGCCGGCCGTGCCGGTGGGCGCCAGGTGGTGGATGAAGTGCTGCACCCAGGCGAAGTTCGCGTTGTTCGCGGGCGGTACACCGAACTGCCAGCGCTGGTCCTCGCGCAGCAGGTCGCCGCGCCAGTCGCTCGCGTTGAACGGCGGGTTCGCCAGCACGTAGTCGGCCCGCAGGTCCGGGTGCTGGTCGTCGTGGAAGGTGTTGCCGTGCGCGATCTGCGCGTCGATGCCGCGGATCGCCAGGTTCATCTTCGCCAGTCGCCAGGTGGTGTGGTTCGATTCCTGCCCGTAGATGCTGATCTCGCCCAGACGCCCGCCGTGCTCCTCCAGGAACCGCTCGCTCTGCACGAACATGCCGCCCGAGCCGCAGCAGGGGTCGTACACGCGCCCCTTGTAGGGCGCGAGCATCTCCACCAGCACGCCGACGACGCTCTGGGGCGTGTAGAACTCGCCGCCGCGCTTGCCCTCGGCGCTCGCGAACTGGCTGAGGAAGTACTCGTAGACGCGGCCGAGCACGTCCTGCGCGCGCGCCTCCGCCCCGCCCACCTCGATGTCGCTGACCAGCTTCACCAGCGAGCCGAGCGCCTCCTTGTCCAGGCCCGGCCGCGCGTACTCCTTCGGCAGCACGCCCTGCAGCGACGGGTTCTCACGCTCGATGGCCGCCATCGCCGCGTCCACCGTCTGGCCGATCGTGGGTTGCGGCGCCCAACCTTGGATATGCGACCAGCGCGCCTCCGGCGGCACCCAGAAGATGCCCACCGCTCGGTACTCGTCCGGATCCTCCGGGTCGGCGCCCTCGTCGCGTTGCGCCTCGAGGTGTGCGTGCTGCTCCTCGAAGGCGTCGGAGATGTACTTCAGGAAGATCAGGCCGAGGACGACGTGTTTGTACTCGGCCGCGTCCATGTTGTGGCGGAGCGCATCCGCCATCTGCCACAGTCGCGCCTCGAACCCGAGGGTCGCGCCGCTCGCCTGCTTCTGCCCATCGTTACGGGATGCCACCGTGCCGCCCCTCGCTACCCGGGGATTCTACATAGATGTGGATGGCTAGGTACCCGGCGGGCGAGTGACACCCGCTGCTAGCGATCACGCTCTATTGACCGCACTCTGAGCGCGATATGGAGTTCAGTATCGGGCCAGCCGTCATTGAGCTAGATAGCCGCGAACTTGCCGCGGCCTTCTGGCTTGCTGTCCTGGCACTGGTCATTCTCGGGTGGCGCAACACGAGGACCCCCGTGGTCTCGTTGGTAAAGGCGGCCGCGCTGCATCCGGTGCTTCTGACGCCCGTTGCAGCAATCGCTGTCTACACGGCGTTGTTGGCCTGGGCAGGTTCCGCCGTTGGACTCTGGTACTGGGGACTCGCCAAGGAAACCGCTCTTTGGTTCCTCGGATCTGCACTGGTGCTTTCCATGAACTTCACGGAACTCGAGCGGCACCCGGACTACCTCAAGCAGCGCCTTCGACGCCTCATTGCCTGGTCGGTGCTGGTGGCATTCCTTGTGAGCCTCGAGCCGCTACCGCTCGCCTGGGAGCTCCTGCTGCAGCCAGTACTCGCGATCCTTGCGATCGTTTCGGTGGTGCCCGCGAGGGACGCGACCCAGCGCCGCGTCCAGGTAATCGTCGATGTTCTGTTGGCCCTCATCGGCGTTGGCCTTCTCGCCTACTCCGTCAGCGAGATCGCGACCGGGTGGGAACAGGTGGATAAGGGGGATATCCTGCTCACCCTGCTGTTGCCGGTGTGGATGACGCTCGGTCTCGCTCCGCTCGTCTACTTCTTCGCGGTTTTCTTCGCGTACGACGCCGTCAGGCGACGCGTCGGATTCAGCAGTAAGAGCCGCTGGGTTGCTGTGCGAGCAGTGGTCGCTCTGCTCTCACGCGGTGTGTTCCGTCCCCACGAGATCGCCGAGTTCCGCCAATCATGGGCGCGGCAGCTGGCTCAGGCGTCCTCGTTCGGTGAAGCCCGCCTCGTCGTGACCAGACATCGTGATTCGCGTGTGCAGGAGGAACGCGAGCGTCATGCGGAGCAGGAACGCCGCCAGTTCGCCGGCGTCCAAGGAACGAACGAGTTCGGCGAACGTCTCGACCGGCGCGAGTTCGAGGCCACACATGCGGCGCTACGGTGGCTCTCCACGAGTCACATGGGTTGGTATCGCCGGGGGGACCGCTACAGGCCTGAACCCTTCGACTTCTTCGTGGAGAAGCTCGAGCGCGACGGCCTTTCGACTGGTGACGTGCAGCGCGCACTTTCGAAGAGCGGCGACAAATCGCGCCGGGGAACTCATGGGCGGCCTCGGCCACCTCTGGAAGCACGAGGGCGTCACACCGGAGCGACCACGGGAACTGGGGGAAGAGGTGTTCGAGCGGATCGAGTTGAACCGATCCGGCATCCGGATCGTCCTGCCTCGTCCCCAATACCGACCGCTGTTCGCGGTGGTGGGGAATGGTCGGGGAGGCGGGATTTGAACCCACGACCCCCAGTCCCCCAGGTACACGGACGGCGTCAGGGAGTGGAAAATACTGTCATCCCGTGATGTGACCATCCACCCCGTACCACCTACTTACACGCACTAGCGGAGATTTACTGCTCCCTGCGCGACTCCCTGCCTACCCCTCAGGTGGCACCAGCACAACGGCACCGTCACATCCCAGCAGGCTCACGTGATAGACCAACGCCGCTCCGATGAGCGCTGCCGTCGAGGTCTGCCGATTGCATCCCGGACAGCGATAGCGCCACATCAGCGCGCCGGGGACCGGCTGAGCCGTCACCGTGTCGAACAGTGCGGGTCCCTCGAAGGCCTCCGCCCGGACGTGCGCGTAGCGTCCCTGCGGGTCTACCTCCTGCGGTAGCGCCGGCCGGGCCCTGCATCGCCGCCGTGATCATGTCCATGGCGGTTTGAGCGTCGGGGGCGAGGCCGTTGCGCATCAACTGGCCGGCCGCGCGCGTGACGCCGTTCACGTCCTGGTCGAACGTCTCCGCCACGATGAGGGCACTCTCGGCGATGCCGTGCATCGCCTCATCAGTCATTCCTTCGAGGTCACCGATGTTCCGCTGGATACCAGTGAACGCGGCGTTGACCTCCTCGATGCTGTCGCCCCAACCGTCAGCGAAGATGTCCCCGGCCGCCTTCCCGGCGCGCTCCGCGATCTCCTCACTCAGGCCTAGGCCGGCCGCCAGTTTGTCGTTCGCCGCGCCCATCTCCAAGCCTTGCGTGAGGCCGGAGGTGATGACAGCACCGAGCGCCACGGCGCCGATCGCGCCCGCGATGCCCTTCGCGAGGCCGCTACCGATGCCGTCGCCAACCTTCGGCGCGTCCTTCTTGGCCTCGTCTAGCCCATCGTCGTAGGGCCGGGTGTCGAGGCCGAGGACGGCGTAGAGTTCACCGACCTTGACGCTCATGCGGCCTCCGAGTGCCGCCTCCGACGGATCAGACGCGCGAGTCTGCCTCGGCGAGGTGATGGAGGCGGCGTGTCCGCGTAGAGGTCCATCGCGGCCACCAGCAGCGGTCCGAGGTCACTCACCTCGAGATCGTGGTCAGTGCAGATCGCATCCAGCACGGGCGGGGCGATGAAGTCCGTGAGGAGTCGGTGCGCCTCGGCCGGCGTGACGCTTCGCCCCTCGCGTCGGATCTGGTCGCAGAGCAGGATCGCGCGGAGCGGCGGTCGGGCAGGGAGTTCGTAGGACTCCGCGTTCCACATCAAGGTCTTCGTGTCTGGCATCGGAAGGCTCCCGGCAGTTGAGGGACCAGGACGGCCCGCCCGGGAGAGCGAACCGTCCCGTCCCTCGTGATCGATGTCGTCACCCTCACACGCACTCATGTGCGCGGCTGGTGACGTTCCTACGCGGCCTGCGCCTCCTCGTGCTCGGCTTGCACCCGCGCCACGCCTTGCGTGAGCGAGCGGTAGGCGAGTGCGAGCGGGATCGGCACGCCGCTCGCGGCCCGCGCGTCTCGGACAAGCGTGCTCGCGTGCGAGTCGAGGAACTGCTCAAACTCCGCGACTACATCTCGTAGGCGCCCGTGTGTGGCCGCCGTATGCTCCTCGGGGGTCAGGCTCGCTTCGAGCTTCTGGCGGTACTGCTGACCGGCCGTGGAGTCGCCGGAGCGCTCCACGATCGATCCCGCCAGTGTCCTAGCGACGAACGAGGCGTCCGTCCGCCCGTCTCGCTGGATGCGCTCCCAGAGCCCGATCGCCGCGGTCGGAGACAGATCTCGAAACTGCGGGTCAAGGATCGTCGTCCAGTGAGCCCGCGCTGCCAGCGTCTCCGCGTCGAGGTGTTCCTCTGCGGCCTTCGCGAAGCGTTCACGGTCCTCTCCAACAACCCGGCGCAAGTCATCGAGCGCCGTTTGTACTTCCTCGTCGCGCTTGGCGGCTGCCTTGGCGATACGCTCCGACTTGCCCACCTCGCTGTAGCCCACGCTCCCGCTGACTACTCGCCGATGCTGGTGGAAGTGCTCGATAGCGCCTCGCATGGCGGCAAGGGCGTCCTCGTAGCCGAAGGGGTAGAACTGCTTGATCTTCTTCGTTGCCATCTCGGTTCCTACTCTCCTAGTTGCTGCGAGCGCGCTGCTGGCGCGCCCAATCTCTTGTGACTTCGCCGAACGCGCTGTCCGGCTTCTCCTCGTTCGCCCACGCCTCGACCAGCGAGGTGGGAACGTTCATCGGTGGATCGGGCACGACCAGGCCGGTGTCCGGGTCGGGCGGCTTTGGTCCCATCAGCAGCCGTAGCGCCACGTCGAGGCGGAACCGCTCGGTCGCCTGGCGCAGCCCGGACGCGACGCGATCGAGCCGCTTCTTGCGTTCGGTGTTCATCACTCCTCCTCAGTTCCGTTGACTGATTCCACCTCCACCATTTCCCCCGTCGTTGCTAGGGATTCGTCGTCGAGCGTCACCACACGGGAGTCGCGCGGGGAGCCAACCGCCTCCGCAGCGAGCCGTTCGAGATCGGCGATCCTCCTGTCGAGTGCATCCTCCGATGTGTGCCGGAGCAGGATTTCGAGCAACCCCATCGCGGCAGCCCGGCGCGCGTGCTCAGACCGTGCCCCGGTTGTCAGACGGCGCAGTTCACGAGCCGCGTCCGCCGCGCCCTGGGCGAGTAGGCCGATTGCCGTATCGATGACGCGATCCCGCAGTGACTGGACGCGATCTTCGAAGCCCGGTTCCGCGCGCCGTCGCTCCGCAGTCCGCTGCGTGAGGCCAGCCCGCGCCGCAGCGTCCTTGAGGGTTAGCCCGCTCGCTACGCCGAGAGCGAGGGCGTCGGTTCCTCGCTGAGGGCCGCCACGCTCCGCCGTATTCCGCCTCGCGGGGCTCATGCTGCCTCCGACATCGGGATCACCTTCGCCGGCCGGCCACCGGGCTTGTAGGTCTCCAGCAGGGCTCCGACGCACACGCCTCGGGCCTCCGCCTCGCGACGGAACGCGGGAGCGCAGTCCGCGCAGAACCGCTGCGTCCGGCGCCCGATGGTGTTCGCGAACCTGATCCCGTCGTCTACGTGATCAGCCCGCGCCCATCGCGCGAAATCCTCCCCCGTCACGCCGCACGAGTAGGGGAACCCGAGGCCTCCCCACACGGGATCGGCGGCACCGATGCGGGTCGCGAGCATTCGGCGAAGTTCCCGGCTGATGGCGTTCACGTCGCCCACCAGGGCGCGCTAGCGACCGCACGCGCGGGCGGACGCACCGGAGCAAGCGCGGGTGTCCGGTATCCGCACTCCGCGCAGAGACGCACGAGTTGGCCGTTCCGATCGCTCCCCAAAGCGAGCGCACCTCCGCCGCACTGAGGGCAGCGCAGTGCCGTTGCCTGGCTCATTTGGCCTCCGCCTCTCCGAACAGCGATTCGATCTCGTCTCGGAAGCCGGCCACGTATCCGCGTAGCCGTTCCTCGCTCCACCCCTCGGGCCCAACGAACGTCGTCGTGTCCTCTAGGTGGACGCCCACCGGCCGGCCGCGTTCCGTCGCGAACTGGAGCAGCACCGTCGCCGCCTGCTCGGCGCTGCCATGCAGGAAGACGAGCGCCGACCATGCACTTGGGCCGAGCACGAGCAGTTGTTCAGGCCGGCTCATGCGAGCGCCGCCGTGTCGCCCAGCAGGTCGGGGAACTGTTCCCCTCCTAGAGAGGACGAGCGCCGACCATGCACTTGGGCCGAGCACGAGCAGTTGTTCAGGCCGGCTCATGCGAACTCCGCCGTGTCGCCCAGCAGGTCGGGGAACTGTTCCCCTCCTAGAGAGGGGGAACGTTCCCCTGTGACCGAGACCGGTGTTACCCGCTGTTTCCCGGCTGTTACCCACTCCTGATCGGCGGCCTGTTCCCGGAGGGTGTTACCCATACTCCCCGTCGAGGTGTTACCCGAGGTGTTACCCGGCTCCTCGTCACGCTCCCGGCGATACCGGAGCGCCGCCGCGAGAACGTCGTTTCGCGCACCTTCCCCATGCTCGCGCAGGAGGTCGCGGGCGCTACGGACGCTGATGCCTCGGTCTGCCAAGAGGGCATCAAGTCGGCTCGCGAGCGCGATCGCGCCAGCCGGCCAAGACTCGGCCGCGCGCTCGTGGCGCAGCGGTTCCTCAGCCCGTACAAGGTCGAGGAACTCAGGAACCCACGATTGCCGTCGGTGGGTAGCGCGGAGCCGGATGCCGCCTTCGCGGAGTGAGAGTTCCCAGACGAGATCTACGTCATCGTTCTTCGCAGACGTGCCGCGCTGTCCCCGCTCCGGGTCCTTTCCGCTGTGGTCGAGCCGCCACACGGTGCGCCCGTCCGCCTTCAGGAGTTGCCCCGTGTGGCGGTAGAGGGCGCGCAGCGTGTCGCTCTCGTTCTCGGCCCCGGCGAGCACGCGGCTGGTCGTGTCGATGATGACGAGCGCGGCATCGTGGAACGCGGCGATCTCCCGGAGCGCGGCCCCGCCGTCCGCGGTGTCCAGCGGCGGGAGAGAGGGGAGGAGGTAGTAGTGCAGGTGCGAGAGGTCCGTCTCGGGGCCATATCCCATGTCCTCCAGGCGTTCGAACAGGTCCGTCTCGGTCATCTCTAGATCGAGGTAGACGACGCTCCTAGGGGCGCCGGACGGATGGTCGAGGACGCGCCGGCCGGTCGCGATCCTCGCCGCCACGTCGAGGCTCAGCAGCGACTTCCCCGCCTTCGCCCGGGAGTACGTCGAGATCGAGCGTCCGAGGGGGAGCAGCGGTTCGACCAACCACTCGGCGACGTGATGATCCTTCGACCAGAACGCCGGCCAGTCGATGCGGGACTCGTAGTGAGGCGGCAGGGTAGGGGGAGCGTCGGGAACGCGCGGAACCGTCATCGCCCACCACCGTTGGCACGCGCCGCCGAGGCGACGGTCCGCCGCGCCTCGCGCTCCGGAATGCCCACGGAGCGCGCCGCCTGGATCAGTTCGTCGGTGATGTCGTGTCCGTCCTCAACGGCGCGACAGGCCGCCCAGAAGAGGCCGTTGTTTCGGTTCCCCTCACGCAGCGCCATCACGTGCCGGACCAGGGCGGCTCCGTCGCCGCTCACGGGGCGCGACGGCGGGGGTGGTGGCGTAGGAGGCCGAAGTAGTTCACGCAGTCGAGGCGGCAGCGTGACAGGGTCTCGGAGTTCCCAGCGGTACGGCTTCCCGGTCACCGGGTGCAGGCTTGGCGGCATGATCATGTAGCCGTGGACCTTGAGGTCCACGCCCGCAGGCACCCGCGTCGAGGTGAACTGTCCGGCCGGCCGGAGGAAGTACAGGTGTCGCCCGCCGTCCTGCCGGCCAGAAAGGACGGTCAGAGTTTCAGGGAGCGGTTCGGCCAACGCTTCCAACGCCTCGACGCTCCCGCCATTGCGTGGGTCGAGGTCCAGCACGATCAGCGAGTCCGGCACCACCGCGCCGATCAGCGCGGCCGGATGCTGGCGCCACAGCGCGCGGATGTCGTCGGGATCGCGGGTCGCGTCGAGGTGCCCGTTCGCAGTCCGAGGTGCCTTCGCGAGCGGCCCGGACTCCCGACACGGGAAGACGTGCCAGCCGGCCTCAGCGAGTTCGAGGGCAGCCTCGCCGTTCCGAACGGCTGCCGCGACGGCGACGGTCAACGATCCTCCGAGACGCAGCTACCCCCGTCGCTCCCCGCAGCGAGCAAGAAGCCCGAATCACCTGCACCAGAGCGGGTTCGGGCTTCCCGTGCCGCAGTCTCTTGGACTGGTGAGGAGCGGGAGAAGCGGATCAACTTGCCTCCGCTTCGAGCGACGAGACGAAGGACGACAGCGCGTCTGCCGGGATCATCCGACGCGCCCCCATCTTCACCGACCGGAGCCGGCGGCTATTGATGTACCCGTAGATCAGTGGGCGCGAGATGCCGCCCAGCCACTCGCATGCCTCGTCAAGGGTGTAGAGGCCCCGGTCGGCGGTAGGTATTCCGCTCATGCCTTCTCCAAACCAGCGCCTGTAAGCGCTCGCGATCCTTTGCTCGTGGTGGTATCTTGCCTCCACCGGCGGCAGTTGACCGGGGATGTATCGGCATCTTGGGAATCAGATCGGCAGTTGGAGCAGCAACATGGCGCAAGAACAGCGGCGGCGCCGCGCGAGGAGGATCGACGCAGGCGTTCTTGCCCGCATCGATGACCTCGCGATCAACCACGGGCTCGGCGCTTCCGCTATCGAGCGTGCGCTCCGTGATGACGAAGAGATGCGCCAGCGCGGCGGTGCATCATTGCGGACGATTCAGGACCGCGTGCGCGAACTGCTGCCTCGCACGAGTGGCGGCGATGCGTGGCGTTTAGAGGACGCTGATCCTGACGAGGGCCGCGCCGTCCTGGAGGTGTTGGCGGAGATGGCGCGGGTCACGAACGGTAAGCGTTCGAGCCTGTCACGAGATCAGGCCGCGTGGGTTGTCCGTATCGACCGTGCCGCGCCCGGCCTGCTCGCGTGGGATCGCTATCGACTCGCCGTTGCTTACTCCGCTCGGAGCGCCCGCGGAGAGCCCACCGCCGACCTAGACATGCTCGTCGGCTTCCACCCGTGGGCCAGCGAGCGGGACAACAACGCCTACCGCCGTGCGATCGCCGACGGCGCGATCCCTGAGCCTCCCCGTCATCTGCTTTCAGTCGCAACGCCGACGCTCAGCGATTTCGCTGAGGTGGAGAAGGCGTTTGGGAAACTCCGGCGACAGGAGGAAGGAGAGAAACCGAGCGATTAGCGGAAGAGATTACTGACACGAAAGAGGAGGCCGAGAGCAGGAACTCTCGACCGCCCAAGGTGGCCACACGACTGAAGGGAAGGTAGCCACATGATCCATCTTATCCGGCAGCATCGTTACAGCGCGCTTGAGCGCGTCCTCGCTGCCACCACAAACCCGTTGCAACGGGTGGCCGTGGAGCGCTGCCACGAGGCCGATGCGCTGGCCTTCGAGGAACTGGCGGCGGACTTGAAGCCGGACTTGCTCGCGGGACTGCTGTGGGCAGTGGCCTGGAGCCCTGGCGCGGTGCGGGCGCATATCGAACACTCGCTGGGCGAGACGGCGTAAGGCCGAAATGGCGCACTCGGAGGCGGCTAGGGCGATCGTGACGAACCCCGAGGGGATCGCCGCTTTCCGGGAGCGGGTGCACACCCGGTTCTGCGCCTGCCGAGGGCACCTCAACGAATGCACAGCGAACAACGAGGCCCCAGCGGCCTCGGATGAGAGGAGCACGAAGATGAAGGATGACGCCGATGCCAACAACTAAGGCGAGACGGGCCAACGGAGAGGGCGCCCTCTACCAACGGGCCGATGGGAAATGGGAGGCAGCTCTCTACGTCGGCTACGGTCCGAATGGGAGACGCAAGCGGCGCAAGGCGGTTACTGCGACGAAGACGGAGGCCAAGCGTCGTCTCGCACAGATGCAGGGGGACATCGAGAAGAACCTCGATATCGAGTCTGAGAAGGACCGTCGCTGATTGGCTCGAGCGGTGGCTAGATGAGGCGACGGTGCGCCCACGCACGAAAGTCACGTATCGCGCGGCGATCAACGGGCACCTTGTCCCGGCCCTTGGCGTCATCCCGCTCCGCGATGTTCGGCCGGCGCACATCAAGGCGTACATGCGTGCACGTGACGAAGAGGGAGCGAGTCCACAGACGATCCGAAACGAATTCAGCACCCTTCGCAAGGCGTTAGAGGTGGCTGTCGGCGAGGGCTACCTCGAACGGAACTACGCGAAGAAGCCGTACACGTCCGCTCCCTCCGTCCCCCGCGAAGAGATGAACCCTCTGAGCTCTGATGAGGTGAAGAAGGCGATGGCGGCGGCGAAGGGGCATCCGTGGGAGGCGCTCTTCGTGCTCGCGGCGGCGACCGGCCTACGGCGAGCGGAGGTGCTCGGCCTCACATGGCCGTGCGTAGATCTCGACGGGGGGACGGTGCGGGTCGAGAAGACGCTCCAGCGCTACGACCGTGCGTTCCACATGGAGGAGCCTAAGACGCGCCGCAGCCGACGCACGGTCCCGATCCCGTCACCCGTGGTGGAGGTGCTGCGGGCACATCGCAAGCGCCAGGTCGAGGCGCGCCTCGCGTCCGAGGTCTGGTTGAACGAGTGGGACCTCGTGTTCGTCTGGAACATCGGGGAGCCGATTGAGGCGAAGCGGCTCCACGATGAGTTTGTCGCACTGCTCGCACACGCCGGTGTGCGGCGCGTGCGCTTCCATGATCTCCGGCATGGTGCGGCCTCGGTGCTGTTCGCCCAGGGTGCGACCATGAAGGAGATTCAGGAGACGCTCGGGCACTCAGACATTGGGATCACGATGAACGTCTACACGCACCTCGGAGAGGAAATGCGCCGCGGCGTTGCCGACAAGATGGCCGCCGCTCTGTTCGGACAGAGAGCCTATCGCTCCCTCTACTGCTCTCTGACGCCCTCCGCTAGGACGGTCGTGGAGCCTCCTGGAAGCCAGAATCCTCAGCAATCGCAAGGGATTCGAATGGTCGGGGAGGCGGGATTTGAACCCACGACCCCCAGTCCCCCAGACTGGTGCGCTGCCAGACTGCGCCACTCCCCGACCGTAGGCCTTCGATGGTAGCAGGACATCGGCCTATGGCATCGTCCACCACGGTCCGAGGCGTGCGTGGGCGGGCCGGCGAGTACCCGGCTTCACGGGACTCCGAGGGATGCGCGTGCGTTATACACTCCCGGCGCGATGCGGGGCCTGCCATGCGGGGCCTGCCATGCGGGGCGTGAGACGGGGAGGTGTGTGATGGCGAGCGAGACTCGGGGTATTGGCGAGGTCGTGGGTGAACTCGGGGTGGGCGAGCGGCTGGTGCTGGCGGGCGCTGCGGGGGTGTTCCTGCTGTGGCTCGTGTTCGACCTGATCCTGCAGGACTACTTCGTGGGCCAACTGCCGTTCCTGCTGGCGGTGCTGGTGCTGCTGGCTGCGGTCCGGGTGCGTGTGCAGAACGCGGAGCCGATCTTCTCGTACGAAGGGGCGCTATTGGTCTGCGCTCTGTCGCTCGGCGTGCTCGGGGTGCTCTCCGTGGTGGAGGACGTCCGTTACGAGGTGCTGAGCCGGGGTGGCGCCACGGCCGTGGGCGCAGTCCTGTTCTGGCTGGTGGCGCTGGTCGCAGGCGCCGGGGCGTGGCGGCTGCTCCAGGAGCGTCCCTCATCGAACAGTACTCACTGACGGCGCAGGCCGAGGCGCTGCGGGGGGCTCGGCGCTGTTGTCGGCGTCCCGGTTGGGGCGGCGGTCAGGCCAGCCCGGCCGCCCTGGCCACCACCACCAGGCCGAGGCCGGCCGCCGCAATGCCTCCGTACTCCACGGAGAGGGGCCACGAGAACGCCCTGGTGATGTGCGAGTGCAGCAGGCCGGTGGTGAGGTAGAACGCGAGCAGGAGCGTGAGCCCGGCCAGGTAGGTGTCCAGCGGCACGTAGTACATGAGCAGGCGCGCCTGCGCCATGATCACGCCGGTCACCACGGCGAAGCCGAGCGTCTCCAGGGGGTCGATCTCGCCCTCGCGGAGGACTTCCATGGCCAGCATGGTGGAGGCCAGGCCCACCGCCAGCACGGCGGTGGCGAGGCTGACGTCGAAGACATAGGTCAGCGAGAAGACGGAGAAGCCGGCGACGTAGGTACCGGCGGTGACCACCACGCGCCCGGTGGCGTACTCGGGGGCCTGGGGGCGCACGCTGGCAGTCTCGGCCCAGGCGAGGGCGGCGAAGCCGAGGCCGGCCAGGAGCCCCACGAGGATCACGAGTTCGCCAGGCACGTTGTGCTCGATCACCACGGGCACGGCCAGCATGTAGAGCGCGGGTACGAACAGGTAGGCGGAGGTCTCCGCTCCGTCGGTGAAAGGCTGCCGCCAGGTCTGGCGCAGCGTGCCGTCCAGGCCGATCACCACGCTGCCGGCGCCCAGCAGCAGCACCCACCTGGGCGAGGGCTCGATCAGCAGGAACGCCAGGATCACCGCGGTGGCGAGCCCACCGAGGACCACGAGGTGGGCGGAGATGCCGGCGTGGCGGCGACGGACGCGAGGCTCCGGGGCGATCTCTGGCTCTGGCTCTGACTCTGACTCTGACTCTGGGTCTGGGTCTGCGTCTGCGTCTGCGTCTGCGTCTGGGGCGTCCGAGGCCGCGGCGGCAGGCAGAGCCCCCTCTCCCCAACTCTCTCCCGCGAGCGAGGAGGGGGCAGGAAGGGGCGGTTCGGTCGGTTCGGAGGCGAAGACGGGGCTCGGGGCTTCTGGTGCAGGGCTGCCCTCGTCGCCACCCTCTCCTGTGAGGGGGAAGGGGGGCGGAAGGGGCGGCTCGGTCGGTTCGGAGACGGCGCCGGCGCTCGGGACTTCTGGCGTGGGGCTGCCCTCGTCCCCACTCTCGTCCGCGAGAGGGGAGGAGGCCGGAAGGGCGGGCTCGGTCGGTCCGGTGGGGGTGAGGAAGGCCGGGGGGGCAGTCGCGGGACTGTCCTCGTCGCCACTGTCGCGATCGTCGTCCGCGAGGGGAGAGGGGGTGGCGAGGTCCTCCGGGGGCTGCTCATCCTCGGCGGGGGAGGGGGGTGTGGTGCGGCGGAAGCGGCCCATCAGGCCGCGCACGCCGCCGGCGGGACGAGGCGCCCCGGGCGTCTCGTCTGGAGTCTGGTCTTCCGACGACTGGTCGGGTGTCGGCTGGTCCGTCACTCGGCGCTATTCCCCCGCAAAGGCCGGCTGCTCGAAGCCGAAGATCTCCGCCGCGTTCTGGTAGCGGATGCGATGCTTCTGGTCGTCGTCCAGCCCCACGGCGTCGAAGATGCCCTCCAGGTTGGTGACGTGCTGCGCGATCTCGTCATTCCCGCAGTCCGAGCCCCACGTCAACTTCTCGACGCCGATCTCGTAGCCCACCAGGCGGCGCTCCACGGCGTGGCGCTCGATGGTGTCGCCGCCGGACATGTCCAGGTAGACGTTGTGGCGCCAGCGAGTGACCGAGGCGGCCTCGTCGTAGTTGCCGGTTCCGCCCATGTGCGCACCGATGAGCCTCAGGTTCGGAAAGTTGTTGGCAATGGTGTCCATGTGGAACGGGCGCATGCGCGTGGCGGAGACGTCGCGCCCGGCTGCGCGCGGGCCCTCCGCCCAGCGCCGGTACGTCTCGGCGGCCTTCGGGTCGCGGCGCGGGTGCGTAATGGAGTAGTCGATGCCCCCGCCGATGACGCCCATGTGCATCAGGATCGGCATGTTGAGTTCCTCGGCCACCTGGTAGACGCCGAAGTACTTGTAGTCGTCGTACGGACGGCGGACGCCGATCATCTTGAGGCCGCGGTAGCCCAGGTCATGCAGGCGGCGCACCTCGCGGCCGGTCACGTCCTCCGGGTCCACCATGGCGGAGGGGACGAACAGGTCCTCGTGGCGCCGCGCGTACTTCAGCGACTCCTCGTACTCGAGGCCGAAGCGGCCGCCGCAGAGGAGAGAGGCCCTGGTGACGCCGGCTGCGCGGAGGGCGTCCGCGCGCTCGTCCAAGGCCTTCGCGTGGTCATGGTCGTCGGGATTTTCCCAGTTGCGCGGGAAATGGCAGTGGACGTCCCAGATCGGCGGCTTCACGTAGTGTCCCCTCGACTGGCGCGCAGCCCCTGCGTGCGCACCCAAGCATCAATCCTACCGCGCCCGGTGCTCGGAAGCCTGCCACCGGGCCGGCTTCCGAGGCGCGCCTACGGGCGCCGGGCGGTCACGATGTTGCGCACCTCGAAGCCAAGCGACGCCCAGAATGCGCGGGCGGGCTCGTTCAGGGCGAGGATGCCCGCTTCGACCTCGAACGTCCCGCGAGCGCGATGGTCTGCGAGGAGCGCCACGATGGCCTCCCGTCCGACGCCGCGACGGCGGAAGGGAGGGGCGACATAAAACTCGGCGATGGAGGCAACCTCGCGGCTCTCGTCCGGCCAGTCGGGGAGGACGCGCACCATCAGCAAGCCAGCGCGCTCGCCATCCGCCAGCACCCAGGAGACCTCGCGCCCCTCCATGTCGTCCAGGACGGCGCGACGGTGCACCTCCGCGTCCCAGTCCTCCGCGTGTGGGTCGTAGGTGTCGAGTTCGGCGTGGTACGTGGCGAGCATGGCGAAGAACTCGTCGTACTCCTCGGCAGGGACGGGGACGAGCGCGACCGGGGGGGTCACGGCCATTGCAGCGGCACTTCGGTCAGCGTCCGGATGACGCGTACGCTTTCGCGGGGCGGGCTGGCGCCATCGCGGTCCAGGAGCACGCCGTGGATGCCGAGGCGTTCCGCGCCCTGCACGTCGTGGCTGTAGGAGTCGCCCACCATCATGGTGTCCTCGGGAGGGATGCCGGTGAGGCGCAGTGCGGCGGAATAGATCTTCGGGTGCGGCTTGCGGTAGCCGACGTGCGCGGAGTTGACCACACCCTCGAACTTCGCGCCCAGGCCCAGGTCACGCACGATCTCGTGCAGCCGCCAGATGTGGTTGGAGACGACCACGCACTGCACGCCCAGCCGTCCCAGGGCATTCAGCGCCGGCAACACGTCCGGGAACAACTCGTAGCGCTCGCTGCGCGCCTCGAATTCGTCGATGCGCCGCCCGATCGAGTCGGCGAGATCGCCCGTCACGCCGGCCCGGGCGAGGCGTCGTCGGTGCACGGCGATGCGCACCTGCTGGAAGGCCTCGGCGCTGCGGGAGCCCTCGGGGTGTGCGGGGCCGTCCGGCGTCTGGAAGTCCGCCCACGCCTCCTCCGTGGGGAGGACGATGGCCTCCGGGTCGATGTCGACGCCGTGCTCGCGCGCCGCCTCGACGTAGAGGCCGTAGGCGGAGTTCCACGCGCCATCGCGGAAGCGGGCGAGCGTGTCCTGGAAGTCGAAGAAGACCGCGCGGATGCGCGTCGGTCCTCCCTCGGCCTGTGGTGCTGGGGTCATCTGAGGCGTGGCCATGGCCGAACGATAGGAGGCGCAGCCGCGGGGGGCGAGGGGGCTAGCAGGGAAGGATACGGACGCGACGGCCGAGTGTGGAGGCGAGATGATCGAGGTCATCAGGGTCGCTGGTGACGATCGTGTCGTCGGTCTCCGCTATCAAAGCAACGGTGGCATCGATCACGTCCGACGTTCCTGCGAGTCCTACAAGGGATCCTGCGGCCCGGCCCATCTCCGCAGTGACCGGGAGCACCAGCACGCTTTGCAGGAAATGGGCGAGCCTGGCCTGCCGGCCGCCAGGAGATCGCCATGCTTGCGCGAGTGCGACGGAGGTCGTGAGGAACGGAGTGCCCCGGCCGCGGGCACTGGCCAGGGCAACCAGGAGGCGACGATCGTCGCGGTCGACACCAATCAGCGCGCCGGCATCCAGGACGTACTGCGTCAACTGGCCTGACGTCCAGAGACGCGGGCCGAGAGCCAACGCTGCTCGGCTGCTCTCAACTCCTCGGGCGTGATCTGTCCGTGCTCATGCTCCCACTCCTCCAGGAAGCGATCGAACGCTTCGAAGCGCGCGCGTTGAGCAGCGGCGTCGGCGACCCAGCGAGAAAGGGGCACGCCAGCCGATCTCGCGGCGTCGCGGATTTCGGCTGCGAGTTCAGCAGGGAGCGAAATGCTCATCTTGTCGGACTTCATGCTCGTAATCCTACCACGGTAGGAACGCGGCTTGGTGCGCTTACGCCACCACGGGCTGCTGTGCCGGGGCGCCGCCGATGAGGCGCACCAGCGCCTCGATCGGGCGGAGCCAGTCCTCCCCGAGCGAGCGCTGCAGGAGACGCACCTGCGTCCGGCCCACGCGCACCTGGCCGGGGAGGGCGGGCATCACGCGGGTGTGGAAGGGGGCCCGGTCCGCCGAGACGATCACCACGTCCCCGTCCTCGATGCGTACGGAGGCGATGTGTGCGTCGCGTGCGGCGATGCGGATGCGGACGAGCGCGAGGAGGTTGGCCAGGGGTTCCGGGAGCGGGCCGAGGCGATCCTCCGTCTCTTTCGCCAGTTCCTCCGCGTCCTCCAGCGTGCGCAGGCCGGAGACGCGCTGGTAGAGCGCCAGCCGGCCCTCGATGTCCGGGACGTAGGACTCGGGGATGTGCGCCGCCACGGGCAGGTCGATGAGCACCTTGCGCAGGAGGTCGCGCTCCTCGTGGGGGAGCACCTCGCGCGGGCGCTGCTCCGCCGTGGACTTCAGTTCCTCCACGGACTCCGCCAGCATCTCCGTGTAGAGGTCGAACCCCACCGAGGCGATGTGGCCGCTCTGTTCCGCGCCCAGCAGGTTGCCGGCGCCTCGGATCTCCAGGTCGCGCAGGGCTACCTGGAAGCCGGCGCCCAGTTCGCTCGCTTCGAAGATCGTGGCCAGGCGGGCCTGCGCCGTCTCGTGGAGCACTCGATTCTTGGGGTGGAAGAGATAGGCGTAGGCCTGGTTCTCGCCGCGTCCTACGCGGCCGCGCAACTGGTACATCTGCGCCAGCCCCAGCATGTCTGAGCGATCCACGATCAGGGTGTTCGCGTTCGGGATGTCAATGCCGGACTCGATGATGGTGGTGCAGACCAGCACGTCGTAGTCGCCGTCCGCGAACTTCTCCATGACCTGGCGTAGCGGGCCCTCCGGCATCTGGCCGTGGCCCACCACCACGCGCGCCTCCGGCACCAGCGCCCGCACCTGGTCCGCGAACCGGTCGATGCTCTGCACGCGGTTGTGGACCAGGAATACCTGCCCGCCGCGCTCGATCTCGTGGAGGATCGCCTCGCGCACCACCGGTTCGTCCCACTCCATGACGTAGGTCTGCACCGGCTGGCGCCCCTCCGGCGCCGTCTCGATCAGCGACATGTCGCGGATGCCGGTCAGCGCCATGTGCAGCGTGCGCGGGATGGGGGTGGCGGAGAGCGTGAGCACGTCCACCTCCAGCCGCATGCGCTTCAGCCGCTCCTTGTGCGTCACCCCGAACCGCTGCTCCTCGTCGATGATCACCAGGCCGAGGTTCTTGAACTCCGTGTTCGCCTCGATCAGCCGGTGCGTGCCGATGAGGATGTCGATGTCGCCCGAGCGCGCCCGCTGCACGATCTCGCGCGACTCCTGATCTGTGCGGAAGCGCGACAGGACGTCCACGGTCACCGGGAAGCCCGCCAGGCGTTCGCGGAAGGTGCGCAGGTGCTGCTGGGCAAGGACGGTGGTGGGGACCAGCACGGCCACCTGGTAGCCCTCCTGCACGGCTTTGAACGCCGCGCGGACGGCCACCTCGGTCTTGCCGAAGCCCACGTCGCCACAGATGACGCGGTCCATGGGCCGCTCGGACTGCATGTCCTCCTTGACGGCCGCGATCGCCTGGACCTGGTCCGGGGTCTCCTCGTACGGAAAGGAGGCCTCCAGTTCCGCCTGCCAGGGGGTGTCCGGGCCGTACCGGTGGCCGGGCAGCAACTGCCGCGCCGCGTACAGCCGCAGCAGGTCCTGCGCCACGATCTGCACGGCCTCCCGCACCTTGGAGCGCGCGCGCGTCCACTCCTGGGTGCCCAGGCGCGTGAGGCGTGGGATGTGTCCGCCGGGCCCGTTGTAACGGGTGACGCGGTCCACCTGCTCCACCGGCACGTACAGCCGGTCGTCCGCGGCGTAGCGCAGTTCCAGGTAGTCGCGTCCCTCGCCGTCCACCTCGCGCCGGACGATGCCGCCGAAGCGCGCGATACCGTGGTCCGAGTGCACCACGAAGTCCCCGGGCGACACTTCCGAGAGGAACCGGGAGCGGTGGCTGGCGCTACGCGGGCGGAGGGTGCGGCGGCGCTTCACGAAGCCGAACAGTTCGCGGTCAGTCTGCAGCGAGACGATCCCGTTAGGCGTCTGGACCGTCCAGCCCTCCGGCAGCCCGCCCTGCAGCAGTGCGATGCCCCCGCGCTCCGTGAGTGCGGGCGCCGCCTCGCTGACCGAGGCCTCCACGCCAGCCTCGTCCAGGGCCTCGCGGTAGCGCTGGGCCTGCTGGCTGACCACCACCACGCGGTCGCCGCGCTGCAACTGGCGGTGCATGTCCCGCGCCGCGTCGCCCAGCCGGCCGGCGTAGGCGTCCGCCTGGCGGAACGGCAGGCGCAGGGCCCCCACCTCCGTGCCGGTCACCCAGCGCCCGAGTTCCACCCGCTGCGAGTGGCCGTCCATCGCGGCGCGCACGGTGTCCCGCGGGTCGTGGGGGAGTGGGGCCCGAGGGTCCACCTCGCCCTTCTGGGCGAGTTCGGCGCGTCGCTCCGTGGCGAGTTCGTCCAGGTCGGCCAGCGCGGCGTCCACGGCCTCGCGCTCGTCCACCACGATCAGCGCGTCGCGCTTCAGGTGGTCCAGGATCGTGCCGTCCACGGCCAGCGGGCCGTAGAAGTCGGGCGAGGCGAGTTCGCCGGCGCGCAACTGGCGGATCTCCTCGCGCGCGGTGGCGTCGTGGACGTCGTCCAGGCGGTCAGCCAGTCCGGTCAACTCCGTGCGGGTGGGGAACCACTCGGTCGCCGGGCCAATGCGCGCCTCGTCCACCTGGCCGGTGGTGCGCTGCGTCTCCGGATCGAACTGGCGGATCGACTCCACCTCCGGCCCGAAAAACTCGATGCGCAGGGCGTGGTCCGCGCCCGGCGGGAAGACGTCCACCAGCCCGCCTCGACGCGCGGCCTGCCCCGGCGCCTCCACGAGCGAGGTGACCTCGTACCCCGCATCCACGAGGGCGCGCGCGAACCCTTCGAGGTCCCGGCGGTCACCCCTGGATACGATGCCCGGCCCGCGTCCGAGGTCGCTCGGACGCAGGGTGTGCTCCGCCACGGCGCCCGCGGACGCCACGATCAGCGGCGGCTCGCTGGCCGAGGCGCGCGCGATCCTTGCGAGGGCGGTCATGCGCCGCCACGCCACGCCGGAGTCGTGGCCCGAGCGGGAGTAGGGCAGCGCGTGGCGCGCCGGGAAGTGCATGGCGGCGTCGCCGACCCACGCGGCCAGTTGCTCCACGTAGGCCTGGGCGTCGCTCTCCTTCGGCACGATGAACAGCACCGGCCGGCGGGCGCGGCGCCACAGCAGGGCCGCCGTCACGGCCTTCGCCGCGTCCGGCAGCCCCAGGCGTACCGGGTGTCCGTCGTCCAGCCGCGCGTGCGTCTCCACGAGCGCATCCAGGGCGCTCAAGGAGGGGAGGACGGAGTCGAGCCGGATCGCCATGGGCTCCTCAGGACTGGCCGCTGATTGGACGAATCCGCATGCGGGAGTGGGGCCGCCCACGTTGGGGTGGCCCTGAAAAGGGGGTGACGGATGACCCTTCTATCGTACCTGAACGCAACCTCGCGTGAAGCGGCGGGGCGCCCCCGGGCCTACGATCCTCCGAAGGTCGGCGGAAGGGCACCTTCATGCGAACGACCTCGATGGTTGCGGGAGCAGCCGTCTTTCTGATCGCGCTGGCGGCACTCGTGTCTCCCACCGCCCACGCCCAGCAACCGACACTCACCGGCGACGTGCCAACGAACGGCGGCGTCGCGCTCGTTACCTATAGCGGCGGCAGTGTGCAGGGGGTGGCGACGGCGGCCGCTACCGAGGGCTGTTCGCTGGTTTCCGTGTGGTCCACAAGCGGTGGCGAGATGATCGGGCACATCGTGGGAGCGCCGGACTTCGTGAACACCGAGTTCGCGGGGCTCTACCCCTCTGACATCCCACCCGCCACGCCCCTGTTGATCGTGTGCGCCTCGGGATCCGGGCCGGGCCCGTCGCCGACGCCCTCGGCCACGCCGGGTGCGGGGGCCGCGCGGTTGCTGGTGCTGGACGAGGATGCGATCGACAACGGCCTCTTCTACCGCCTCAACCCCACGCTGGGCTCCCAGAACATCTTCCCGGACAACCCCACGCAGTTCAGCGCCGCCGAGGTGAACGACAACCGCGCGGCCGAGGGCCTGCGTGACCCGCTGTCGTTCTTCTCCTCGCGGGTGGGCCAGGAGGTCTCCCTGCTCAGCGGCCAGACCGGCGACGAGGGCTGGTTCGCGATCTCCTGCGTGCCGGCTCGGTGGCTGCCTGGTGGCAGCGGTGACGAGTGCCTCTCCGGCGCCGAGCGCACCCAGGCGATGGACGCCTTCCGCGCCGGCAGCATCTCCCAGGACAACCTGGACGAGGTGCCGGACGTCCGTCCGCTGCGCGCTCGCGGCCTCACGGAACTGGAGGGCCAGACGGTCTGCGCCGTGGTCTACGACAGCGACGTGAGCGTGAATTACGAGGACAGCAGCCCGTTCACGGAAGGGAACCTGCAGGGCGAGAACTACGGGATCGTCGCGTTCACGGTGCTGGACGTGGTGCGCCTGGCCCAGTTCTCCAGCAGCAGCCTCCCGGAAGTGCAGGTGCGGATCGCGGACGCCGGGCAGGCGTGCGCCAACCTGGCCGTCTTCGACGCGCCCATCCCGCCGTCCTCGTCCGAACCGGAGGACATCGACCCGGCCTCGCCGTCCAGCGGCTACCGCTAGCCGCTGAACGAGGGCTACAGAGGGCTACAGAGGGCGGAGGGGGCTACGAGGGCTGGCGCCCTACTTGCCCGGCCCCCGCGTCGGGTCGGCCTCGTGGAGGCGCTGCATCGCGATCTCGTAGCCCTCGCGGACGGCCTGCTCGACGGCCGCGAGGGTGCGCTCCACGGCGTCGTCCAGCAGGCGCTTGTGCTCGGGCGAGGGGCGGCCCAGCACCCACGCGGCCACCCGCTCCGGGGCGCGCACCGGCGCGCCGTGGTCGTACGGCCGGTCGATGCCGATGCGGATGCGTGCGAACTCCTGGCTCCCGAGCGCGCCGATGATGGACTTGATGCCGTTGTTGCCGCCGCTGGAGCCCTTCGGGCGCATGCGCGTAGCGCCCACCGGCAGGTCCAACTCGTCGTACAGGACCAGGATCTGCCGCGGGTGCGCCTTCAGGCGCTTCGCCTCCTGCGCGATCGGCGGGCCGCTTTCGTTCATGTATGACCGAGGCCGCGCGATGAACAGCGGCCGCCCGTCCACCTCGATGCGGGCCACGCTGACGCGGCCCTCGCGCTTCAGTTCCACGTGGTGGCGGCGCGCGAGTTCCGCGATGCACCACGCACCCACGTTGTGCCGCGTCTGCGCGTAACGGTCGTCCGGGTTGCCGAGCCCGAACACCACGAGCGGTCGGTCGAGGTCGGCATCCTCGAGGGGCAGCGGCTCCTCCTCGCGGCGAGGGGCAGCCTTGCGGAACTGGGCGAAGCGTTTCAGGACGGACATGCATGCCATCGTGGGCAGCCGAGCGCGGCAGCGCAAGCGGAGCCGGCTTCTGCCTCCGCCTTGCGACACCAAGGGCGCCAACAATACGATGCCCGCGCTCGGGGGAAACAGCGGAGACACACTCCTGTCGCACTGGTCCGGGCCTGTGCATCTACCGATCGGAGATGACTGATGGCGGACGTGATCGCCTCTGCGCGCGCAGAGGGTCGCACCCTCCTCACCGAGGTCGAATCCAAGCAACTACTGGCGGACGCGGGCATCCCCGTGGCCATGGCCCAACTGGCCACCACCGCAGGCGAAGCCGTCCGGATCGCGGACGACCTGGGCTATCCCGTGGTGATGAAGGTCGTCTCGCCGGACATCGCCCACAAGTCGGACGTGGGCGGCGTGGTGGTGAACCTCGCGGACGCCGAGGCGCTGCAGGCGGCCCACGGCGAGATGATGGCCCGCGTGCAGGAGGCCGCCCCCAACGCCTCGATCCTCGGTGTGGCGGTCCAGTCCATGGCCCCGCAGGGCGCCGAGGTGATCGTGGGCGCCACCACGGATCCGCAGTTCGGGCCGGTGATGATGTTCGGCCTGGGCGGCGTCTTCGTGGAGGTCCTGAAGGACGTGGCCTTCCGCATCGTGCCGCTGGAGCCGCGCGACGCGCGCCAGATGGTGCGCGAGATCAAGGGCCTGCCCATCCTGCAGGGCGTGCGCGGCCAGGCGCCCGCCGACCTCGAGGCGCTGGAGGCGCTCATCCTGCAGGTCTCAGCGTTCATGGCCGCCCACCCGGAGGTGGCGGAGTTGGACCTGAACCCCGTGTTTGCCTACGAGGAAGGCGTCCTCGCCGTGGACGCGCGCGTGGTGCTGGCGGAGCCCGTGGGCGCTGACGACGTGAGCGGTGTGGAGGTCTCCGCGTGAACGTGGACCGCGCGCGGCTGGACCGCGCCCTCAACCCTCGCAGCGTGGTGGTCGTCGGGGACAAGGGGCCACACTACATGTGGCTCTCCAACCTCTCCGAGTTCGAGGGGCCGGTCTACTCCGTGCAACTGGACGAGAAGGAGATCCCCGGGATCCTCGAAAAGGGCATTGAGAACTTCAGTTCGCTGACGGAGATCCCCGGCGAGGTGGACCTGGTGATCTGCGCTGTCCCCCGCCAGGTGACGCCGTACATCGTGGCGGACGCGGTGAAGAAGGAGGTGGGCGGCGTGGCCATGTTCACCTCCGGCTTCGTCGAGACCGGCGACGAGGTAGGCGCCAGGTTGCAGGAGCAGATCGTGGCCGCCGCGCGCGAGGCGGGCCTGCCGCTGGTGGGGCCCAACTGCATGGGCGTCTACAACCGCCGGCTGGGCGTGAAGTTCGGGCAGGGCCAGGAGAAGGGGCAGCCGGATGAGGACGGCCACCTCTCGATCATCTCCCAGAGCGGCACCCACGGCATCTCGATCACGGCAGGCATGCAGGCGCTGGGCATCCGTGTCACGCGCACCATCTCCATCGGCAACGCCGCCGTCCTCAACGAGACCGACTACCTGGAGTACCTGCGCGACGATCCGGACACCCCGGTGATCGTGATGTACCTGGAGGGCGTCCGAGACGGCCGTCAGTTCGCCTCCCTGCTGCGCAAGGTGACGCGCGAGAAGCCGGTGGTGATCTGGCGCGGCGGCCGCACCAGTGCGGGCGCACGCGCGGCAGCCTCGCACACCGCCTCGCTCGCCTCGGACGACGCGATCTGGTCCGCGCTCATGCGCCAGGCTGGAGCGATCTCCACGGACTCCGCAGAGGAGACGCTGGACGTGGCGCAGGCGCTCGTGCGCATGCCACGCTCGGACCGCCGCGGGCTGGCTCTCATCGCCATGACGGGCGGGCAGTCCGTGGCCATCACGGACCAGTTCGCCCGCGCGGGCTTCGAGGTGCCCGAGTTGAGCCAGCAGTCCTACGACCGCCTGGCGGAGTTCTTCGTGACCATCGGCGGCTCCTACCGCAACCCGTTCGACGCCTCCTCCACCATCGGCCGCGAGGACGACAACCTGGCGAAGATCCTGGACATCCTGGCGGACGACGCGAACATCGAAGGCGTGGCGCTGGAGATGCAGGCGCGCGACTTCGAGAAAGGCACCGAGCGCCTGGACGGCCAGATCGGACTGCTCCGCTCCTACCAGGAGCGCACCCAGCAGCCCGTGGTGGCGATCATGCCGGAGGGCGGCTTCGGCGCGGCCACGCCGGGCATCCTGGCGGACGCGCGGGTGCACGTCGGTCGCGCCGGGTTCGCGACGTACGCCTCGTTCGCCCGCGCCGCGATCGCGTTCGGCCGCGTGCGCGACTACTGGGCGTGGCGTGGCGAGGTGGGCTGCTAGGCACGGAGACCCCGAGGCACGGAGACCCCGAGGCATCCCGTGCGCGCCGTGCCTCACCCCGATACCCCCATGGGGTGTATTCTCCACGCATGACGCCCCCCCCGGTTACCGAACCCGAGGCGCCCGGCGCCCCTGGCGCCGTGGTCTACCTGGACTCCGCGGCCTCTGCCGCGCTGCGCCCGGAAGCCCTGGAGGCGATGCTCCCCTACCTGACGGGCGAGTACGCCAACCCCTCCGCCCACCATGAGCGCGGCCGCCGCGCGCACGAGGCCATGGAAGGCGCTCGAGACGCGGTGGCGGAGGTGTTCGGCGCCATCCCGGAGGAGATCGTCTTCACCTCCGGCGGCACCGAGAGCATCAACGCCGCCGTGAAGGGCGTGGCGCTGGCCCAGTCCGAGGCCGGCGTGGGGCGCCACATCGTGACCACGGAGATCGAACACCACGCCGTCCTCCACTCCGCGCAGTACCTGGAGCGTTTCGGGTTCGAGGTGGAACTGCTGCCGGTGGACGAGTGCGGGCGGGTCACGCCGGACCAGGTGGCGGCGTCCCTGCGGCCAGACACCGCGCTCGTCTCCATCGGCTACGCCAACAACGAGGTGGGCACGGTGCAGCCGCTGGCGGAGATCGCGCGCGCCGTGCGTGACCGGGCGCACGCCCTGGGGCGGCGGGTGCCGCTGCACACGGACGCGGTGCAGGTCGCCAACACGCATGCGCTGGACGTGGACGCGCTGGGCGTGGACCTGCTCTCGCTCTCCGGCCACAAGTTCGGCGGACCCAAGGGCAGCGGCGTCCTCTACCTGCGTCGCGGCATTCCCTTCCTGGAGCAGATCTCGGGCGGCGGGCAGGAGCGCCAGCGCCGCTCCGGCACGGAGAACGTCCCGGGTGCGGTGGGCTTCGCCTCCGCCCTGCGCCTGGCGCAGGACGAGCGCGAGGCGTTCTCCGCCCGCACCTCCGTGCTGCGCGACCGCCTGCTCCGAGGCATGCGCGAGGCGTGTCCAGAGGTGCGCGTGAACGGCCATCCCACGGAGCACCTGCCGCACAACCTCCACGTCTGCTTCTCCGACCTGGAGGGCGAGACGCTCGTCGCAGCCCTCGACGCGAGGGCGATCGAGTGTTCGGCGGGGGCGGCGTGCACCTCCGCGACGTGGGAGCCCTCCCACGTGCTGCTGGCCATGGGCGTGCCGATCGACCTGGCGATCGGGTCGCTGCGGATGACGCTCTGGCCGTCGCTCACGGAGGAGCAGATCGACTACGTCGCAGGCGAACTTCCGGAGGCCGTGGCGCAGTCTCGGCGGGCGGTGCTCCCCGCTCCGTAGCCGCTCGCGACGCCTCGAAGTGGGCGGCCGTCAGAGGGGCCTGGGGCGGTGCGCGGCGATCTGGCCAATCTGTCTATGCGGTGCAACAGATCGCTTTACATATCTGTGATGGCCCGTTATCGTGTCAGCGGTTGATCCATTAGCCGACACTGGATGGACACACCGTGCCTGACTCCCCATTCGACGACTACCTCGACCTGGTCGAGGCGGCGCGAGAACTGGGCATTCATCCCCAGAGCCTGCGTCGCCTGATCAAGCAAGGGCGCGTCCCCGCAACGTTGTTCGCGGGGAAGTACCTGATCGAGCGCGACAAACTGGACATCTTCAAGTCCAGTTATGACCCGCGCCCCGGGCGGAAGCCCATCCGCCGCCTACTCTAGGCACGCCCTCTCGCCGGACGGATCCTGCGCACGACGTGCGAGGCATGAGCCTCAGGACGCTACGGGCGGCTCGATCAGGATTTCTGCGTCGAGGTCCATCATGTTCATCTCCAGGCGCAGGATCTCCGTGCCGCTTCCGTCCGTGCCCAGGATGAGCAGTCGCACCGGCACCCCCCGCTCACGCGCCAGCCAGATGTCCGCAAGGAAGGTGGCGTCGATGTCCGGCGGAAGGATGGCGTCCTCCGTCTGGAAGACGCGGTAGAACTCCTCCTCCGTGAAGGTGTAGTGACGCGTGGGGAGGCCGTTGGCCTCCTCTTCCTGCCACTCCTGCTCCTCCAGGCGCTCCGTCAGCGCCTCGTAGTCGAAGTCCTCGGACGAGGTGAAGAGGGCAGCGGGCGAGATGTCCACGTCCAGCAGGTCGTCGCCCCCGGTCGAGGGGGTGGAGGGGCTCCACGCACCCTCGCCGGCGCGCGTCCACTCCTGGTCGCCGATGCGGATCGTCTCCGTGGTCAGCGTGAGGATGCCGAGGTCGATCGAGGTGGCGGTCTGCTCCCGGTCCGGGTTCACCACGGCCCCGTCCACGTTGAACGAGAGGTCTCCCTCGATCGGGAGGTCGGCCGGGGCATCGCCGTCCTGGAGTGCGGCCGCCGCCACGGTCACGTCCACGCGGTAACGGTAGGACGCGAGGTCACTGGGCGAGCGGGCGAGGAACGGCGCCTTCGTCGCGGCCTCGGTGGCCGTGGTGGTGCCGGTACTCCCGCTGCCAGGCGTGCCGCCGGCATCTTCGCCGTTGCAGGCCACGAGGGCGAGCGCCGCGACGCCCAGGGCCGGCAGGAGCAGCCAGCGGCGGAGTCGATGGGGGGCTGAGGTCATGGGGCCTCCGCGCTCCGGTAGGAGCCAGGCCGGGAGGGGCTGACATGTCGCAAGTCGATGTTCCGGGTGTCCGTTGTCCTGTGGGGGGAACGGGGCAGGCGGCGTCCTCGTTCGGATCGGCGTGGCTCGGGGATTCCGAGGGCACGATCCCAGCGTAGCGGACGCTCCCGCCTCCGCGCCCGCCCGTCCCCGCGCTCGAGCCCAAGCGCGGGCCTTGGGAGGGTCAGTCGAACTCGGAGCGCGGTTCGCCCTCGCGGCGGAGGTATGACGTAGAGCGGTCGTAGTCCTGGCGGCTGAGGTGGCCGGCCGAGTGCAGGTACGTCAGCATCACCTCCAGCGTCAGGATCGAGTGGACGCGTACGCCCATCGCCTCCAGGCGTCGGGCCGCGCCCTGCTCGCGGTCGATCAGCACCACCACGCTCTGCACCATGAGGCCGGCATTCCGCAGGCCCTCCACCGTCTCCACGAGCGATCCGCCACCGGCCGCCAGGTCGTCCACCACCAGCACGCGCTGTCCAGGGCGGTAGATGCCCTCCACGTGCGGCGCCATCACCTCCTCCGGCGACCGAGGCGGGCGCAGGTAGAGCAGGGGGCGGTCCATCTGGAGCGCCAGCGCCGTGGCGATGTGCAGCCCGCCGATGGGCACGCCGGCGATGGCGTCGAACGGCTCCACCACGCGGTTGCGCATGGCCATGGCCAGGTCCAGTTCCTCCTGGATGAGGCGCGCGGTGCGCCTCATGGCCTCCGGGCGGGAGATGAGTAGTTTCGCGTTCACGTACACGGGCGAGTGGCGGACCGTGCGGCCCATGGAGAAGTCGCCGAACTGGATCGCGCCCAGCCGCCAGAGCGTCTCGGCCAGCCAGAGGCGGCCCTCCGGCTCGGTGTGGTTGCCTCCGTTGGTGCCAGCGTTGGTCACGGGCGTCCTCGTCGTCTTGCGGTGTCGTTGGTCGCGGCGGTCACATCCAGAGCGTCTGGCTCCCGGGTGTCTGGGGTCAGGGCGTCCGGGTTCAGGAGGTGCACCGGCCGCTCGCCGGTCAGCGCCGCCAGCAGGCCGTCCACGGCCAGGTGCGCCATCTGCGTGCGCGTCTCCAGCGTGGCGCTCCCCAGGTGCGGCGCCAGTACCAGCCGAGGCGCATGGAGGAGAGGGTGGTCCGGCGGGAGTGGTTCGGGCGTCATCACGTCCAGTCCGGCGCCGGCGATGAGGTCCGCGCGGAGCGCATCGGTCAGCGCGCCCTGGTCCACCACGGGCCCGCGGGCGGTGTTCACGAAGACGGCGTGCGGCTGCATGCGCGCGAAGAACGAGGCGTCACACATGCCGCGTGTCGCCTCGGTCAGCGGGACATGGATGGAGACGAAGTCCGATCGGGCCAGCAGGTCGTCCAGCGGCACGAACTCGCCGGGGAAGTCCGCCTTCGCCGAGCGCCCGCTGTAGAGCACGCGCATCTGGAACCCCTGCGCCCGGCGCGCCACCGCAGCGCCGATGCGACCCGGCCCCACGATGCCCAGCGTGCGTCCGGTCACGGCGCTGCCGAGCAGCCAGGAGGGGTGCCAGGGCCCCCATTCGCCGGCCTCGATGGCGGCGCGGCCCTCCGGCAGGCGGCGCGCGGCCGCCAGCAGGAGCGCCCACGTCATGTCTGCGGTAGCGTCCGTCAGGACGCCCGGCGTGTTGGTCACCAGCACGCCACGCGCGCTGCAGGCGGGGACGTCGACGTTGTCATAACCCACGGCCATGTTCGCCACCACGCGCAGCCCGGGGCGGGCGTCCAGCAGGGCGGCGTCCACGCGCTCGGTGAGCATCGACAGGAGGCCGTCGCAGTCCTCGCTGCGCGCGAGCAGCGCGGCCGGGGACGGCGGCGCCTCGTCCTCCCACACGTCCACCTCGTCCACGGCGTCACGGAGTCGCGCCAGCGGGGAGCCGGGGCCCGAGCCGCCCGGCAGCGCGCGGGTGACGAACACGCGGGTCACGAGGCGGCGGAGAGTGCAGCGCGGAGGCGTGGAGGGCTGGCCATGGGTGAATTGTACCCGTGCGGCGGTCACCCGCGTGCGGCGGACATCGGGCCACGCCTGCGGGGCGCCTCGGCACGGAGCGCGGGTCGAGGCCGAGCGTGAGCGGGGGGTGAGGCGGTAGAATTGGAGCGATCCGGCGGGAGAGCGATCACACCCCGCGTGCAAACGCGCGCGGCGGCGACTGGGTGGAGGATTTCGGATGCCAGAGAAGCGCCCCGGCGAGCCGTTTACGCGCATCACCGTGGAAGAAGCCAGGAAGATGATCGACGAGGACAACGCGCAGGTCATCGACTCGCGTGAGCCGCACGAGCACGCGGAGGGCCACGTGCCGGGCTCGGTGCGCATCCAGCACATGGCCACGCTGGCGCAGGCGGACAAGATCGCGCGCGACCGGCCCGTGTTGTTCATCTGCAAGTCCGGCCAGCGTTCTGCCGTGGCCGCAGAGTTCGCCGCCTCCGTGGGCATCACGGACATCTACAACGTGGAAGGCGGGCACGAGGCGTGGGCGGAGGCCGGCTACCCGATGGAGACGGGAGACTAGCCTACTTCCCGCGATAGTTTTCGCTCGTGATAAAGACGGCGGCCGAGAGGCCGCCGTTTCTACTTTATTAACGCAATTTCCGTTTTGTTATCAAGCCTCTGGATTACCATGGGAAAAACAGACGTCAACTTGTGATCCGTCCGGGCGACATTCGGTCGGGTGACAGTCGGAAGGAGAACGAGTGGTTTCACTCGCTGTTGGCGCCGTGCTACTGGTGGCTGGTCTGGCCTTTGCGGTCTTCCTCGGCGTCGTTGCCGAACGTGACGACCGCAGGCGGCAGCGCGAAGCACCGGACCGCTAGCCGGTAACTATCCCCTCACGGCACGTGTGCTAGAGGCACCGTGACAGGGGGGCGCTCGGTGTAGACTGGGTGCATGAGTGGATCAAAGTCCAAGCGACCTCGCCCCTCGTATGAGGACGGCAAGACCCGCGACCCTGAGATCGATCGGTTGCAGGAAGGGTGCCTCCCGGACGGCAACGATCAGAGAGCGGGGGTTCTCAGCCTCATCGCCCGAGCGGTGAGCTCTCGTCGAGACCGAGGCTCGTCTGAACAGTCCAAGAAGGCTTCTTGATCACCAGCGTCGGCGTACCGCCGACTTTTCCTGACGCCCTCAGGAGTTTGTGATCTCGGCTGAACATCACAGGACATCGGCCGCGGATCGCCGACGCTACGTGGATCGCGTCCTTCGGGTCGATGGCGCAGTCGTAGAACACTCGCCGCGCATCTTCCCCGACACGCCGATCTGTCTCAATGAGCCTCAGGCGGCGCGGGCCGTACTCCGCGAATAGGTCGATGATATCTGGCTCACGCGACCGGTCTATCTTGCGCCGTTCGTTCGGGACATCCAGCTTCACGTACAGCACTTCGGTCAGCGTGAGCGCAGAGGTTGCGAGTTCTACCGCGCCGGCCTTCCACGCGTTGATCACATCGACGGCTAGTTGATGGCCTGCTCGATTCGAGATCAGGTAGTCGAAGTAAAAATTTGAGTCGAGGTAGACCAAGTCTGGGTTGCGCCCAGTCGCGGGGGTCTGATTCCCGCTATCCGATGTCACGTAGGCGCTCCAAATAGTTCTCCGGGTCCTCGACCTCGCCGAATGCACCCGCCGCATCGCGCGGCGGGTGCGGTGGCGCAACATCGAGCACCTCGAAGAAGTCCACCTGGCGTACTTGCTGCGGGCGACCCTCTGGGTCGCGCCGGAGCTTCCCACTCACGATGACTTTGCGCCCGACTGCGGCCTTCACCTTGTCTAGCTCGGTCGTGTCGAAGTAACACCTAACCGCTCGCCCCGTGACGGCGTCATAGACCGTAAATCGCGGCTGACGGTGAATGTCCAGCCCTTCGAGGCGCCCTTCGACGCTGCCGAACGAGTAGCCCATCGGAAGCACGCGATCGACGGTCGCAGCCGCATCTCGCGTAACTGTGACCGGTGGGCTGTTCGGATAGAGGTCAGAGCGGGCGATAACGTGGCGGATGCCGTTACCGGTCTGACGGGCCATTTCACGGACGTGCGTGAGCGCATCGTCATTGAAGGCGATGGGGCGCTGTCGCTCTTTCTGAATCTCATGAAGCCCCGCGAGGCTCGTGGTGATCACCTGTGGCCCGATATCTGGGCGCTTCCCCTTCGGGCGGGACATCAAGCCAACGGCAGCCGGGCTGTTGTACGAAAGCGAAGTGATGCGCCAGAGCAGGGACGGATCGCCAAAGTCGGACAGTTCGCGATCGACTTCACTGAGGACACCAAGAAACTCCCGAAGCAGGAGTGTGAACTTCTCGGGGCTAATCTCGTCGGCATCGATGACGAACGTGACGGGAGTCTCGGGCATGGTGCCATCCTGAATGCGCGGTGAGGCGCGCGGACTGGTATCTTAGTTTCCAGCCCGATGCCGCTGCAATCGAGTGAATCGCCCCCGGTGCCAGCCGGGGGTTTGGCTTATCTACCCGATAGGCGAGTAGTCGCCGTGCTTCCCGGCGCGAACCTCCCTGACCCGGTTCGTGATGGTCACGAACATGGGCGTCTCATCCTTCCGGTGATTGTACCGGAAGGTGTACTCGTTCACGTAGGTCTGGAGGTAGTCGGAGCCGACCGCGTGGTACACGCCACGGATGCCGTTCTTCAGCAGGCTCCAGAACCCCTCGATGGTGTTCGTGTGGACGGTACCCTCGACCCAGACCTTCGCGGAGTGGTTGACCCGCTTGTGCTGGTAGCCGCTCTTGCTGAGGTCGTTGTAGGCCGTGTGCTCATCCGTAAACACCGTCGCCTCGGGCATGACGTGCTCGGCCACTAAAGGCATCAGGGTGCTCTTGCGGACGTTCTGCGCGACTCGCGCAGTCACCCGCCCGCCGCGCTCGACAGCACCGACGATGGGCGTCTTGTTCGAGAGCGAGTTGTAGCCGGGCTTCTGACCGGTGTGCCCGGGCCGACCGGGGAAGTAGAGCTTCCCGCCGTGCCACGTCTCATCGACCTCGACCGTCCCCGTCAGCGGGCCACCGTCCTCAGCGAGCAGGGACCGGATCTGCTTGAACATGCGCCAAGCCGTCTTGTACGTGACGCCGAGCTCGCGCTCCAGTTGCTTCGCGCTGATCCCGGAGCGCGTCGTGCTCATGAGGTACATGGCGTAGAACCACGACTTCATGGGCGTGCTGGACTTCTCGAAGATCGTCCCGGCCAGCGGGTAGGCGTGCGTCCCGCACTTGGAGCACGTCAGCGCCTTCGGTCGCTTGGTCAGACGGGCGTGCTTGGTGAATTCGCCGCCGCACTTCTCAGAGCGGCACGGCACAGTCCCGTCCTCCAGGTAGGACGGGTAGACCATCCCGAACACCGCGAGCAGACAAGCGTCGTCGTCGGGGAAGTCCGAGTTGAAGTCGCGAATCGTGTACCGCTTCATGAGACAATTAGAACACACGCCCTACGTGCTGTCAAGGGATAGTTGCCCGCTAGCCCCCGCATCCCACCCACGTTCGATTGCACCACGGCGGCCCCAACGGGCCGCCGTTTCCGTCTCCTCACGGAAACCACGAGGGCGACCGACGGTTCGAGGCGACCCCTTGGCCTGCGCGTGTGTCACGGGGCGTTCGTCCTGATTGCGGCGGGACGGTCGGCCCTCCTTTGCGTGCCACCGCGGGCGGAGGATGGGGCCACCGAAGGAGGCTCGTATGGAACCCGTCACCGTGATTACCGCCGGCGTGCTGCTCGTGGGAGGCTTCGCCTTCGCCCTGTTCCTGGGTATCGCCGCCGACCGTATCGAGGCGCACCGGTACGACGACTCTCCGACGCACTCCAACCCCTCGCACTAGCCCTCGCGTTAGCCCTCGCACTGGCCCCTCATACGGAGGCTGCGAGGCTGGCCGGAGGGCCGAGGCCGCCGCGGGCTCAGGCCTGCGGCGTGGCCAGCACGTCGCGGATGGCGGCGAGCAACTGCTGTGTGGTGAATGGCTTCTCCAGGTAGCGGATCTGCTCGCGGTCCAGCGCGCGGCCGCCGCGTTCGCCCTCGATGTCCCCGGTCACGAAGAGGACGCGCGAGGCGAGGTGTGGCCAGCGGTGCTGGATCTCGTGGTAGAGGTCGGAGCCGCTCAGGCCGGGCATGCGCAGGTCCGTGATCACCAGGCCGTAGTCGCCTTCCGCCAGCATGCGCAGCGCCGTGGGGCCGTCCTCGGCGACGGCCACGGGGTAGCCCTGCGCCGCCAGGATCTCCCGGGTCAGCGCGCGCACGGACGGCTCGTCGTCCACCACGAGGATGCGGGGCGGCTCCCCGGCCTCCGCCGGCTCCCCCGCCACCGACGGCGCCACCGACGGCGTCGAGGCGGGTGCGGCGTCGCGAGGCCTCGCTCCCATTGGTGCGGGGGGCGTGGTTGCGGGGGGCGTGGTTGCGGGGGGCGTGGTTACGCGCGGTTCCGGGGCCACCAGCGGCAGTTGGATGACGAAGTTGGCGCCGCCGGTGGGGGCGGTCTCCACCCACGTGCGGCCGCCGTGGTTCGCCACCACGCCGTAGACGATGGAGAGGCCCATGCCTTCGCCGGCGCCGACCTCCCGAGTGGTGAAGAACGGATCCCAGACGCGCGCGCGCAGTTCCCCCGGCACGCCGGGGCCGTCGTCTGCGAACGAGATGTAGAGGTGCTCCGCGGTGCTCCAGGTGCTCACCAGCACCTCGCCGCCGCCGTCCTCCAGCGCCTGGTGCGCGTTGGCGAGCAGGTTGAGGAACGCCTGCTCGAACTGGCCCTCGTCCACCAGGACGGGCGGGACGTGGCCGAAGCGCGTGATCACGCGCACCTCGTCCACCTCCAGCGAGTAGCGACGCAGGTCCAGGATGCGACGCAGCACGCCCTCCAGGTCCGTCAGGCGACGGTCCCCGGGCCGCTGGCGCGCGAACGCCAGGAGGTTGCGCACGATGCGCGAGGCGCGCTGCGCCTCTGACTCGATTGTGCGCAGTGCGTGCTCCCGCTCGGCATCTTCCAGGGAGGACACGATCTGGGCGTAGCCCAGGATGGCCGTGAGCGGGTTGTTCAACTCGTGCGCCACCCCGGCCACCAGTTCCCCCAGCGACTCCAGCCGCGACCCCGGCAGCGCGCTCTCCGGAAACCCCAGGGGCCCGGCCGGCGCTGCTGCCGAGGGCTGCTCCACGGCCGGGGCGGCAGGGGCAGTCGGTGCGGCCTGCGCTTCGTGCGAGGGGGGATCGAGGTGTCCGTCGCCTGCGGCGGGCGAGGGGCCGGGCTGCGCCAGCGTCTCGCCCAGGCGACGCACGGTGCGCTCGGCCAGGATGCCGTCGCGCGCGTCGAAGCGGCGGGGGCCGGTGCGGTAGAGCGCGAGCACGCCGGCCACGGCTGCGCCGGCGTATAGCGGCAGCAGCACGCGCGAGTGCAGCCCGAAGGCGGGCAGGCGCGACAGTGGCGAGGCGCCCGCCTCGCGCTGGGTGTCGCCGTCCAGAGAGGGCTCGCCGCTGCTGTGCACGCTCGCCTCGGACGCCGAGGCCGGGCTCCAGCGCACCCCAGGCCCGATGCCCCCCATGGGCGAGGGGTAGGTGGCCACCACCGCCACCCCGAGGTCGTAGGAGGGCTGTGATGCGGCGTCGTGGGGG
>JALOAL010000009.1 GCA_023228825.1 Dehalococcoidia bacterium
TCCGCACCGCCGCTGCGTACTCCGCAACGCTGCCCCGTGTCATGGCCCCTCCACCTCTCTTGGGTAACCATGCTTATGAGGCAACTACCTCCCGTTCGGTAACCATTTTTATGAGGGCACTCGGGGCCTAGAGTACTGCCGGGGTTCGTCTACACTCGGTCTGCGGGGCTCCCATCACATCCACCTCGCTACTCGGACGTCCACCATGCCATTGCGTATCGGCGTCCGCCTGTTGGCGATGCTCGTACTGAGCACCGTGGTACTGGCAGGCGACGTCTTCCCTCATGCGTCCGAGCCCGTTTCCGCCACCGAGACGCGGGTGGAGTTGCTGGCGTCCGGCGATACGCCGGCGGACCTGGCGGCGGCGCTGGCGCTGATCGCGGACCTGGGCGGACGTGTAGAGGTCACCTCGCACGGGCGCGTGCAGGCCATGGTGCCCTCGGAGGCCGTCGCCGTGCTGGAGGCGTCGCCGCTGGTGGCGGTGCAGGCGCCCGGCATCTTCCTGCCGCTGCAGACGGTGGACGCCCTGGACCTGATCGGCGCGGACCGGTGGCAGTCGGCCGGGTTCAGCGGGTTCGGTACCCGGGTGGCGGTGGTGGACGCCGGCTTCCAGGGCTACTCGCTCACGCTGGGCCAGAACCTCCCCACACGCGTGCGCGTGCGCTCGTTCCGTGCAGACGGCCAGATCAACGCCGGCACCGATCACGGCAGGCGCGCCGCCGAGGTCATCCACCGCGTGGCGCCCGGCGCCACGCTCTTCCTGGTGAACTTCTCCACGGTCACAGAACTGTCAGAGGCGGTGGACTACCTGATCGCAGAGCGCGTGGATGTGGTCTCGTTCTCGCTCGGGTACATCCACAATGGCCCCGGCGACGGCACCGGGCCCGTCAACGAGATCGTCAGTCGCGCGGTGGCCGCGGGACAGGCGTGGGCCGTGGCCTCTGGCAACTGGGCGCAGCAGCACTGGGTGGGCGAGTTCCGCGACACGGACGGCGACGCCGCCCACGAGTTCGCCGGCATGAACGAGGTGAACGAGCACGACTTCGCCGCCGGTGACCTGATCACGGTCTCGCTGCGCTGGGACGAGCCGTGGGGCGCCGCCTGCTCTGACTACGACCTGGAGTTGTTCGGGCCCAACGGCGCGCTGGTGCGCGCGTCCCGCCGCATCCAGAACTGCGCGCAGGATCCCGTGGAGTCGCTGCAGGTGCTGGCCACGCAGACCGGCACCTACGGCGTGCGCATCATCCAGGCCCACGCGGAGAGTCCGCGGCGCCTGGAGTTGATGATGGTGGGCACGCCGGACCGAGGTCACCCGCTCTCCATCTCCAACCCGGAGTCCTCGCTCTCTGAGCCGGCGGACCACCCGGGGGTGATCACCGTGGGGGCGCTGACGGCCTCGGCGACGCGGACGGAGGCGCCCTACTCTTCGCGAGGGCCCACCTCGGACGGACGCTTTAAGCCGAACGTGCTGGCGCCCACCGGCGCCGGCAACGCCTCGCCGGCCGCGGCGTTCGGCGGGACCTCGGCCGCAGCGCCTCACCTGGCGGGCGTGCTGGCGATGCTGAAGCAGGCGAACCCGGGCGCGGACGCCGCGCGCCTGGCGGCGCTGGTGCAGACGCGCGCGGTCAGCGTGCCGTCCGTCCCCGGCGGATCGGGAGCGCGTCGCGTGGACCTCGGGCTGTTGTCCGGCCTCGGGCCGTTGTTGCCGCAGAGGAGCGAGTCGGCGCAACTGCTGGGGGACATCCCGGCCAGCGGACTGGCGTTGCTCCAGTACGACGGGCCAGACGGCTACCCCGTGCGCTTCATCCACCGCCTGACCGGCTACCAGACCGTGACCGGCGTCTACACCCTGGACCTCGCTCGACAGACCTGGCGCGCCTACATCCCCGGTGCGCCGGACTTCGTGAACCGTGACCTCGTCCGCGTGGACGACGGCACCGTGCTGGTGGTGCGGCTGTCCTGATCCCGCTCCCCGGGGCATGGCGCCGCCCGAGGTCGCCTCGGACTCTCAATTCGGTCACTCCCACGGGCGAACTGCGAGGAGTTTGCGATGCCTCCCGCCGGGCAGGGTCATCCTCTTGCTGCGCGGCCTCCGCTTCCCTGACGATGGAACAAGGCGCCCCCGCCCTGCGGCCCCGGAGGCTGGAGCGGTACCTGACCTGGGGGCGTCCATGGAGGAAACCCGAATGGGCTTCTTGAGAAGGATCACCGGCGGCAAGAAGGAGGCCGAAACGGAGGCCCCGAGCCGGCAGGACACACCAGAGAGCGCGTGCGGACACGGGATGCTGATCCCGCGCTGGGACCGTGCAGAAGACATGGGCCACGAGGACCGCGCGACGTCCTACACCTGCGAGTCCTGTAGCGCATCGCTGACACCGCAGGAGGCGCAGGGGGTCATGGCTACGGAGCGCGGCCGCCTGCGGGTCTAGACCACGACACAGGCCCGTACCGACCGGGGAGCCGGCCACGAGCGCCTCGTGGCCGGCTCTGCGCGTGGGGGGCGCTCCTATACTGGGCGAATGGCCGACGATCCGTTCCTGCAGTTCGCCCCGGAAGACACGGAAGTCCGTCCGAATGCGGAGGCCTCCCGGCTGTTGATGGGCGGCCCGGTGGTCCTGGTCACCACCACCTGGCGAGGCACGCCGAACGTGATGCCGCTCTCCTGGTACACGCCGCTGTCCTCGGACCCGGCGCTCATCGGTATCTCCGTGGAGCAGTCGCGGCACACGGCGGAGATGATCAGCCACTCCCAGGAGTTCGCGCTCAACTTCCCGAAGCGCCCCTACGTCCACCACGTCCAGTACCTGGGCGGCCTGAGCGGCGAGGGCATCGACAAGTTCGAGGCGACGCAGTGGTCCACCTTCACGCCGACGAGCATCACCTCGCCGCTCCTCGCGGGGTGCGCGGGCTGGATCGAGTGCCAGGTGGTGGAGGTGACGCCGCTGGGCGACCACGTGCTGTTCGTGGGCGAGGTGGTCGCGGTGCGCATTGACCCCGCGTCCTATGACGAGGATCTGCGGCAGTGGCGCTTCGGCGAGCAGGACGACCGCGTGCTGCACTTCCTGGGCGGCAACCGCTACTCCTCCCTCTACCACGCCATCGAGGCGCGCCTGCCGCGCGACTTCGAGGCGCCCGAGCGCATCCTGCGCGAGCGCGTGGAGGAGGAACTGGAACTGAGCCGCGAGGCCCGCGAGCGGCGCGAGGAGCGCGTGGAAGCCCTCCGCGAGGAGGTGCGGCGCGGCAACGTGGTGGACGTGGACGACCTGGAACTGGACCTGGCCGACGACGACGTCCTGGACCTCTCGAAGGGCGCCATCCTCCGCCCCCCCGAAGAGCCCGAGGCTCCCGAGCGAGACTAGCGGTCCGTTGGGCGCTGTCTTCTACGCGGCCTACGCCCGGTCGAGTTCGAAGGCGGCGTGGAGGGCGCGCACGGCGTCCGCCACGCGGTCGGCGGCGATCACGCAGGTGATGCGGATGTCGCCGGTGCTGATCATCTCCACGTTCACGCCCTCGTCCGTCAGGGCTCGGAACATGCGGGCGGCGTAGCCGGGGGCGCTGGCCATACCCGTGCCCACCACGGACACGGTGCCCAGGTTGTCCGCGGTCACGATCTCGGCCGCGCCGATCTCCTGCCGCATCGCCTCGATTACCTCGATGGCGCGCGGGAGGTCGTCCGGCTCCACGGTGAAAGTCAGGTCTGTGAGGCGCTCCACGCTGGCGTTCTGGACGATGGTGTCCACGGAGACGCCGGCCTCCGACAGCGGCTCGAAGACCATGGCGGCGATGCCCGGGTGGTCGGGGACGCCTCGGAGCGTGACCTTGCCCACGCGGTTTTCGTGCGCGATGGCTCGGACCTTGTTGCCCTGCTCCATGATGGTCTCCTTGCGGATGATGGTGCCCGGGGCGGCCGGGTCAAAACTGCTGCGTACCAGGATGGGGACGTTGTAGATTGCGCCCAGTTCCACCGCGCGGGCATGCATCACGCGGGCGCCGGTGGTGGCGAGTTCCAGCATCTCCTCGTACCCGATGTCGCGGAGCGGACGCGCCTGCGGACAGACCCGCGGGTCCGCGGTGTAGATGCCGGCCACGTCCGTGTAGATCTCGCACGCGTCCGCGGAGAGCGCGGCCGCCAGCGCCACCGCGGTGGTGTCGCTGCCGCCTCGGCCCAGCGTGGTCACGTCCTGGTCCTCGGAGATGCCCTGGAACCCGGCCACGATGACCACGTTGCCCTGGCCCAGTTCGCCCTCCAGCCGGTCGGCGCGGACGGCGTCAATGCGGGCGCGGGCGTGTTCGCCGCTGGTGCGGATGCCGGCCTGCTGGCCGGTGAGGCTGATGGCGGGGATGCCCTGCTCCTGCAGGGCCATGGACAGCAGGGCGCTGGACACGATCTCGCCGGTGGAGAGCAGCATGTCCATCTCCCGGGCGCGGCCACGAGGGGTAATCTGCGCGGCCAGGGCCAGCAGGTCGTCCGTGGTGTCGCCCATGGCGGACACCACCACCACCACCTGCTCGCCCGCGCGCGAACGCTGCGCGATGAGGCTCGCCACGCGCTTGATGTGCTCCGCCGTGGCGACCGACGATCCACCGAACTTCTGGACGATGCGTGTCATCCGTCCACCACTTCCGTACCCCGGGCGCTGAGCGCCACCACGCGTGTCGATGCCTGCAACTGGTGTGCGGCGGCCGTGCGGCCCATGGCCGCCGCCACTGCTTCCGCCTGGGCGGGCGACACGAAGGCCGCCACGGTGGAGCCGCCGCCGGAGAGATAGGCGCCGTACGCCCCCGCCTCCGTCGCCGCCTCGATCAGCGGGTAGAGCGCGGGGAAGAGGGCGGCGCGCGCGGGTTGGTGCAGGACGTCCTCCACCGCCACGCGCAGCACGTCATACCGCCGCTGGGTCAGGGCCGCCACCACCAGGGCGCTGCGGCCGATGTTCGCCACCGCCTCCTGCCGGGTGAGGGTGGCGGGGAGCCGCCGTCGCGACTCCTCCGTGGGCATGCTGAACTCCGGCACCAGCAGCGCCAGCCGGAGGTCATCCGGCGGCGCGATCGGCACGTGCACCGCGCCGTGGCCTTCGTCCGAGTCGGTGTGCACCACCACCTGTAGCCCGCCGAAGAGTGCGGGGATGATGTTGTCTCCGTGTCCCTCCAGCCGCACGGCCAGCGGCACGAGCGCCTCCGCGCCCAGGCGGTCGCCCAGCATGCGGTTGGCGGCCACCAGGCCCGCGGCCCGCGAGGCGGCCGACATGCCGAGCCCGCGCCCCACGGGGAGGTCGCCCTCGTACGTGGCGTCCACGGTGTCCGTGCGCTCGCCCGCCGCCTCGAACAGCGCGGCGGCGGCGGTGGCGGCCATGCGCTCGATGGCGGCGACGACCGGGTCGTCCGAGGGCGTGCGCGGCGGCGCGCCGGTGGTGACCGTGATGCGTGCCGTCCAGTCCAGGGCCACGCCCAGGGCGTCGAAGCCAGGCCCCAGGTTCGCCGAGGTGGCGGGGACGCGGACGGTCACGGATCGTGCGGCTTCGGAGGTCACAGGTGGGGCCTGCCAGGCTAGGGATGCCACAGGAACATCGGTCGATTTGGGCGCGCTGCCGACGCGCAGCCTCGATCCTATCGGTGCGCCTCGACGCGGTCGAATCACGGGGGTTTCGACTCGCGGCGACCGGCGGCGTTACACTCACGCGCACGAGAAGACCACACGATTCCAACCTGCGGGGGCAGGGCGGGCGTGATGATGGAGGCGGTCCCCAGGCGGGGGCCTTCGAGGGGGGTATCCGTGGAAGACATCGTGATTGTCAGTGGCTGCCGCACCGCCATTGGGGCGTTCGGTGGATCGCTCAGCGAGACGCCCGCGTCCGACCTGGGCGCGCACGTCATCCGCGAGGCGGTGCAGCGTGCCGGCCTGAAGCCGGAGCAGGTGGACCAGGTGATCCTGGGCTGCGTGGGCCAGGTGGCGGAAGACGGCTATATCTCCCGCGCGGCGGCGATCAAGGCGGGCCTGCCCATCGGCGTGCCGGCCTACACCGTGAACCGCATCTGCGGATCCGGGCTGGAGGCCATCAACACCGCCGCACGCTGGATCCAGACCGGGGACGCGGACATCGTGGTGGCCGGCGGCGCCGAGAACATGAGCATGATGCCGTACTACGTGCGCAAGGCGCGCTACGGCTACAAGTACGGCGACGGCGTGCTGGAGGACGGCACGCAGGACCTGGTCACTGACCCGTTCGAGAACTACCCCATGGGCGTGACGGCAGAGAACCTGGCCGAGCGCTACGAGGTCTCCCGTGAACTGCAGGACGAGTACTCCGTCCGCTCGCAGGAGCGCGCCCGCGCGGCGATTGACGCCGGCTACTTTGCCGAGCAGATCGCCCCGATCGAGGTGCGCAAGGGCCGCGAGACCGTGACGTTCGACACGGACGAGCACCCGCGCGCCACCTCCATGGAGGTGCTGGCCAGGTTGCGCCCGGCCTTCAAGGAGGGCGGCTCCGTGACCGCCGGCAACGCCTCCGGCATCAACGACGGCGCTGCGGCGGTGGTGGTGATGTCCGCCACCAAGGCGGCGGAACTGGGCATCAAGCCTCGCATGCGCCTCGTGGCCCGTGCGGAGGCCGGGGTGGAGTGGCAGGTTATGGGCTCCGGCCCGATCCCGGCCATCCAGAACGTCATGAAGAAGGCGAACATGTCCGTCAACGACATGGACGTGATCGAACTGAACGAGGCGTTTGCGTCCGTGGCGGCGGCGTGCTCCGTGGCGCTGGATCTGCCGCAGGACAAGACCAACCCCAACGGCGGCGCGATCGCGCTGGGCCACCCCGTGGGCGCCACCGGCACCATGCTGGCCGTGAAGACCATGTATGAACTGGAGCGCACCGGCGGCCGCTACGGCCTCGTCTCGCTCTGCATCGGCGGTGGCCAGGGCATCGCCTCGATCTTCGAGCGCGTCTCCTAGCCCTCGCCTGTCCGAGGCGTACCGGAGCCCCGCCGCGAGGCGGGGCTTCTGCGTTGTGGTGCGGGGGTGCGTGTGGCGACTACCTCGCCAGGACGCGATCCAGGAACCGGCGGGTGCGCTCCTCCCGAGGCGCGGCGAAGACGTCCGCGGGCGGGCCTTCCTCCACGATCACGCCGCCGTCCATGAAGATGACGCGGTCGGCGACGTCGCGGGCGAAGTGCATCTCGTGCGTGACGACCAGCATGGTCATGCCCTCCTGCGCCAGTTCGCGCATGACGCCCAGCACCTCGCCCACGAGTTCCGGGTCCAGCGCGCTGGTCGACTCGTCGAAGAGCATCGCCTGCGGGCCCATGCTCAGGGCGCGCGCGATGGCCACCCGCTGCTGCTGGCCGCCGGAGAGCCGCGCGGGGTACTCGTGACGCTTGTCCTCCAGCCCCACACGCCGAAGCATGGCGACCGCGACCTCCACGGCCTCGTCGTGCGAGCGCTTCAGGACCACCTCCTGCGCCACGGTGAGGTTTCGCTCCACGTCCAGGTGGGGGAACAGGTTGAACTGCTGGAACACCATCCCCACCCGGGTGCGCACGCGGTCCAGGTCTGTGTCCGGCGCCGTCACCTCCACCTCGCCCAGGTAGATGCGTCCGCTCGTGGGCACCTCCAGCAGGTTCACGCAGCGGAGCAGGGTGGACTTGCCCGAGCCGGACGGCCCGATGACGCACACCACCTCGCCGCGCGCGATGTCCAGGTCAATGCCGCGCAGCACCTCCAGCGTCCCGAAAGACTTGTGCAGGTCGCGCACGCGGATGGCGGGCGCGACCTTGCCGTGGCCTCGCCCGGTCACTTCGAAGCCGCCGCTCGACGCTCGAGGTAGGCCGCGAGCCGTGTCATGGGGATGGTGAGGGCGAGGTAGACCAGGCCGGCCACCACCAGCGGCGTGGCGTTGGCGTTGGCGTTCACGCCATCCCGGCCGAAGCGGGTCAGTTCCTTCGTCGCCTCCGTCACCCCGATCACGGAGATGAGCGCGGTGTCCTTCAGGAGCAGGACGAGTTCGTTGGTCATGGGCGGGATGATCAGGCGGAACGCCTGCGGCAGCACGATGCGCCGCATGGCCTGCCCGCGCGACATGCCCAGCGACCGGGCCGCCTCCATCTGCCCGCGCGGCACCGCCTCGATACCCGCGCGGATCACCTCGGCGATGTAGGCGGAGGCGACGATGGCGAGCGCCACGGCGCCGCGGCCGTAAGTGCCGGGGATGCGGATGCCGAGCGCGATGGGCAGGCCGAAGGCGATGAAGATCAGCACCAGCAGCGCCGGGAGGCCTCGGATCAGGTCCACGTAGACCGTGGCCGCCCAGCGGTACGGCCGGATGGTGGAGAGGCGCATGAGCGCCACCAGCAGGCCCAGCGCCAGGCCGCCGGTGAAGCCGAAGGCGGTGAAGACCAGCGTGTTGCGCGCCGCCTGTGTCACCACCTCCGGGAACTGCGCCCGCACCAGGTCCCAGCGGAACATGCGGTCCTGCAGGCGCTCCCAGTCCACGAGGAACGCGACGGCCAGCACAATCGCGAGGGACAGCGCGTACAGCGCCCATTGCGTGGCCTGCGAGCGAGAGACGCGGAACCGCCGCCCACCGGGCGGCGGTTCCTGCTGCACGTCCGCCTGCGAGGCGGTCATGCGCCCGTCCCACCGGCTGCCGGCGCGCCGTGGACGAAGGCCGGCGGGACGTCCCGGCGGATGACTAGACGCCGAACCACTTCGCGAAGATCTCGTCGTAGCGGCCGCTGTCGCGCATCTCCGACAACTGTCCGTTGACCGCCTCGATGAGCGCGGTGTTGGCCGGGTCCACGGCGAAGCCGTACTGCTCGCCCGTGGAGAACGTCTCCGTCACGACAAAGGCCTCGTCCTGGGTGGAGCGGAAGCCGTTGACCGGCAGGTCCTGCAGGATGGCGTCCACGTCCGTGGACTCCAGGGCCAGGAACATCGCGGCCGGCTCATCGAAGGAGATGAGCGTGGAGCCCTCGGGACGGTTGTCCTGCGCGTACTGCTCGCCCGTGGTGCCGGTCTGGACGCCGATGTTGCGGCCGGTCAGGGACTCCAGCGTGGCGTACGTGTCCGCCTCCGCGGCGCGTACCAGGAGCGACTGGTCCGCGTCGAAGTACGGGTCACTGAACAGCGCCGAGGCTGCCCGCTCCTCCGTGATGGTCATGGCGGAGCCGACGATGTCGCACTCGCCCGCCGCCGGGAGCAGCCAGATGCCGTCGAACGGGACAACCTTCACGTCCAGTTCAAGGTCAAGGCCGGAGGCCACCTCGCGCAGGATGTCCATGTCGAAGCCGGTCCACGCGCCGGCCGCGTCCTGGAACTCGAACGGCTCGTAGGGCGCGTCCGTGCAGACGGTCAGGTTGCCGCCGGAGACCAGCGAGTAATCGCCCTCGCCATCTCCGGTGCAGGCGACGGCGATCATTGCGAGTGCGATGGCGAGTGGCGCGAGCCATTTTATTCGAGTGTCCACGAGCCCTCCGAAGACGGATGCAAGTCCCCCTGGAATGGCGCGAATACTAGGACTGTTGGAGGGCTCGGGTCTATGTCCGGCATCTGGAGCCCGGCGCCCGGCGCCGGGCCGGTCGCGGGGCCGCTACCCGAGGGCGCCGCGGCGCTCTGCTGCGGCCCGCAGGCGCGCCATGCGCGTGCGGTTGCCCTCCATCCGGGCGAGCACGGTCATGGCCTTGCGCGTGTCCGAGGCGATGCGGGCGGGCTCTGCGTGGCGGATGCGGAATTTGCTGAGCCAGTAGGTAAAGGCGCGCAACTCCGTCTGCGTGATCTGGTCGCCCAGCGGGATGCCCTCCTCCCCCTGGTACAGCACCTTCAACTCCTCCAGCGTCTTGCCATACACGCGCTCGTAGGCCTCCACCTCCGCGCCGCGTGTGCCTAGGCGGGAGAGCGTCCCGTGCTTCTGCAGTTCCATCTCGGCGGAGAGAAGCAGGAGTTCCTCCACCACCACGCCGTACTGGAAGTTGAGGTGCGCCCGGTACTTGGCCGGCCCGATCGCAGCCTCGAACTCCTCCTCGCCCTCCGGGCGGGGTGGGATGCCCTGGACCAGGAGCGCCTCCACCTCTTCGGCTGGCGCCAGGTCCTCCATGGCGGCCAGGAGGCGCTGCGCCAGCAGCAGCCAGTCGAACGCCTCGCCGGCGACCAGGTAGTGCAGGCGGACGCCGTCCACTTCCTCCGTGGGAGCGGTCCAGCGGGCGATCACGCGCAGGAGGGCGTCGTACCACGGCTCGCCGGCCTGCAGGGCGCGGCGCAGCGCCATCACACCCTGCAACGGTGCGAGCGGGCCCTCCTCCGGGACGGGAATGTCCTCCAGGCGGGCGATCTCGTCAGTGGGGGTCGACGGAGACATCACTCCAGTCTACCGGCCCATCCGTCGCGACCAACCCACCCCGAAGGCCCCCGGCCCGGCGTGCCAGGTACGCGACAAGGCCGCGCGTGCGCGAGTCCTGCGATACCCTCCCACCGAAGGCACAGATTGGCGCGATCCTCCCGCGACGGCGCAGGCGGGCCACTGACGCGAAGGGCGGAGCGCATGCTCCAGGCACAGGGCATCGGCTATCCCGCGATCATCGTGCGGGACATGGAGGACTCCATCCGCTTCTACGAGCGGTTGGGCCTGAAGCCGCTGTACGTGGAACAGAATCGCGACGACCCGGAGTCGATCGTGGCCATGCTCTACTGTGGCGGGAACGATACGTTCCTGCAGTTGGTGGGCCCCGCGAAGCCCGGCAGCGTGAACATCGCACAGGCCTCGCCGGGCGTGGGGTCCATGCAGTACATCTCCTTCGTCGTCTCGCTCGCCCAGATGCGGGAGATGTGGCACGAGATGTCCACCGCCGGCGTGCAGGGCTCCGAGGAGATCAAGCGCGGCTACGAGCGCCTGGTCTTCCTGGAGGACCCGAACGGCGTGCTCATCACCCTGACGGCCTGGGGCGAGGAACCGCCCGCCGGGATGCCTCGGGCGCTGGTGCTGCAACGCGCGGCCATGCTCCGCGACCAGGCCGGCGACGGCTTCATTGAGGACGGGCACGTGGCCCAGGCGATCAAGGACGTCGAAGCAGCGTTCCGCGCGGAGGGGGGCGGCCGGTGACGGACGCGTCCGCGCCCATGTCCGCCTGGGACGCCCTCCGCGCCCGGCGCTCCGCCAAGACCTTCGCGGACCGCATACCGCCGCGCGAGGTGCTGGAGCGCCTGATCGAGGCGGCCACGTGGGCGCCGAACCATCGCCTGACGGAGCCGTGGCGCTTCGTGGTGCTGGCCGGGGACGAGCGCGCCCGCTTCGGTGCGCACCTGGCAGCGGCGATGGCGGAGGCGGGGGAGCCGGCGAAGGCGGTGGAGAAGACGCGCGCCAAGCCGCTGCGCTCGCCCGTCCTCGTGGTGATCGCGCAACGAGGCCCCGCCGCCAACGCGGAGGTGGAGCGCGAGGACTACGCGGCGGTGGCCACGGCCACCCAGAACCTGCTCATCGCCGCCACGGCGGAGGGACTGGCCACCAAGTGGAGCACGGGCGGGATGGCGGAGATGCCAGAGGCGCGCGCGTTCCTGGGGCTGGGCGGACATGACCGCATCGTGGCGTACGTCTACCTTGGCTACCCTGCCGGAGACGCCTCGTCCTGGCCGGAAGCGCCCCCCACCCGCAAGCCGCCGGAGGTGGACTGGCGAGGGCTGTAGTCCCTGTAGCACGGCACGCAGGAACCCGCTGGGCCCTCCGTCCGCTACACCTCGGGACTGCCGTTGGGAGCGCTCCACGTCATGAGGGGGCATGATGTGTTCGGGCCAGGGAGGATGTTCATGTATCGCAACGCACTCATCGCCACGGACGGATCGGATACGGCGGCCGCCGTGTACCAGCACGTCCGGCACATCGTGGACCCCGAGGGCACGGTGACGATTGTCGAGGTGGTGGATGACGTGGCGCACGTCTTCGCGCGCGCCACGCCCGCCGGCTACTCGCTGGGAGCGGGGCTGCTGGAGCCGAGCCTGGCCGAGCGCATCGTGACCTCACAGCGCGCCGCGGCCGAGCGCCACCTGGCGGAGGCACGGGCCGTCCTGGAGCAGGACGGGCTGCGCAACATCGTGACCAAGGTGCTGGACGGCCGCCCGGGCGAGGCGATCGTGCGCGAGGTGACCGAGAGCGGTTGCGACGTGGTGCTCATGGGCACGCACGGACGCTCCGGCCTGCGCCGGACGGTGCTCGGTTCCGTGGCGGACCACGTGCTGCGCCACCTGGACGGCATCCCCGTGCTCCTGCTCCACGGGAACGAGTAGGCGGGCCTCGCGCGGGGCGCCACTCGGCCTGCCTCAGTCAGATGCCGGCGGGTACCCTCCGATCACGTGCGCGCTGGTGCTCGGAGGGACTCGTGGGGAACCTGATCTACACCGCGATGACGTCGCTGGACGGCTACATCGAGGACGAGGCGGGCAACTTCGACTGGTCCGTCCCGACCCCGGAGGTCCACGCCTTCATCAATGACCTGGAACGTACCGCCGGCACACACCTCTACGGCCGCCGGCTGTACGAGGTGATGCGCGTCTGGGGTACCGAGGACTTCAGCGCCGAGCCCCCGGAGATGCAGGACTACGCCGCCATCTGGCAGGCCGCCGAGAAGGTCGTCTACTCCACCACGCTCGAGTCGCCCTCCACGCCCCGCACGCGCATCGAGCGCACGTTCGACGCGGAGGCGGTGCGGGCGCTGAAGGCGTCCGTGGACCACGACCTGGCGATCGGCGGCGCAGCGCTGGCCACCCGCGCGCTCGAGGCGGGGCTGGTGGACGAGGTGCGCCTCTTCATCGCGCCGGTGCTGGTGGGGGGCGGCAAGCCATGGCTGGCGAGCGCCCTCCAGGCGCGCCTGCACCTGCTGGAGGAGTACCCGTTCCCGGGCGGGATGGTCTATCTCCGCTACCGGACGGCGGCGTGACCGCTGGTCCCCGCTGAGGCTCGCTCGCCGGGCTGAGGCGCGTTCGCCGGGCTGAGGCGGGCGCTACGGGCCCGCGGTCGCCTGGATCTGCGCGATGTGCTCGTCCATGTGCTCCGTGTGCAGCCGCACCTGCTCCCGCAGCGACCGACGCCCGGCGGGCAACAGGCCGGCCCGGCCCCAGGAGGCGTCCGGGAGGTGCGAGAGGAAGGCCACGGTCTGACCGATCTCGCGCTCGATCATGTCGGCCAGGCGCTGTGGGTCCGTGGGGTAGGCCTCGGCTTCCGCTTCCTCGAAGGGGCGGCGGATGGGGTCGGTCATGGTGCCCATCTGGTGGATGAAGACGCCGTTGCGTGCGGCGTAGAGCAGCATGTGCTGCATGATGCGGACGGCGGACCAGCCCTCCTGCGCCTGCCGAGGCAGGTCGCCGGCGCTGCGTCCGGCGAGCGCGTCGCGCAGACGCTCCGGCACCGTGGCCAGCGCTTCCACCAGGTGCGCGTACTTTTCCGGCGCCCCGGTCACGAAGTCAATACGGCTCATGACTGGACCTCCAGCATCACTTCGACCTCCACGGGCGAGTCCATCGGCAGCGCGGCCACGCCGAAGGCGCAGCGTGCGCCAACGCCGTGCTCTTCGCCCAGGACGTCACGGAACAGTTCGCTCGCGCCGTTGACCACGGCGGGGTGTTGCAGGAAGTCCGGGGTGCTGGCCACGTAGCCAATGGTGCGCAGGACGCGCACGCCGTCCAGCGCGCCGAGCAGGCTGTGCGCCGCCGCGAGCGCGTTCACCGCGCACGCGCGGGCCGCCTCCTGGCCCTGCTCCACCGAGACCGCGTCGCCGAGTTTGCCCGGGTACAGCAGGGCGCCGTCCTTGATGGCGACCTGGCCCGAGACGATCACCAGGTTCCCGGAACGCACGGCCGGGCGGTAGACCGCCAGCGGCGGCGTCACCGAGGGCAGTTCGATGCCCAGTGCTTGCAGACGGTCCGCCACGGACATCACAGCGCCTCCGGTCCCAGGATCCGTTCCAGGATCCCCGTCAGGTCGTCGTCGTTGTAGAAGTGGATGGTCAGCGTGCCCTTACCCTTCGTGCCGCGTCGCAACGCCACGCGTGTGCCCAGCGACCGCTGGAGGGCTTCCTGGAAGCCCGTGGTCACCGCCTCGGCGCCGCGGTCCGGGAGTTTCGCCTTGCGCGCACGGGCAGGCGCCCCCGTCCACTCGCGTACGATGCGCTCGGTGTCACGGACGTTCAAGCCGTCCTTGATGATGCGTTCCATCAACTGCGCCTGGCGCGCCTCGTCCGGCAGGCCCAGCAGCGCGCGTCCGTGGCCCTCTGAGATCTGGCCGGCGGAGATGGCGGCGCGCACGTCCACGGGCAGATCCAGCAAGCGCATGGTGTTGGCCACGGCCGTCCGCGACTTGCCCACGCGCTCTGCCACCTGCGCCTGCGTTAGGCCAAACTCCTCCCGCAGGCGCTCGAAGGCCACGGCCTCCTCCAGCGGGTTGAGGTCCGCCCGCTGCAGGTTCTCCACGATCGCGATCTCCAGGAGTTCCTGGGGCGTGGTCTGACGAATGGTGACCGGCACCGTCTGGAGACCGGCTTGCCGGGCGGCGCGCAGGCGGCGTTCACCCGCGATCAACTGGTAGACGGTCTGCCCGTCCTGGCCCTTCTCCTCCGTCACCAGCAGCGGCTGGATGATGCCGTACATCAGGATGGAGTCCGCCAGTTCCCGCAACTGGTCCTCGTCCATCACCGTGCGGGGCTGCTGCGGGTTGGGGACCACGTCCCGGATGGGCACCTCCGTCACGGGGATGCGCTCGTCCCGCGCACCCTCGCTGCCCTCGGGGCCAGACGTGGAGCCAGGTGTGGAGCCAGGTGTGGAGCCAGGCGTGGACGTGTACGGGGATGCGGCGGGGCCCTGCGGGATCAGCGCCGAGAGGCCGCGCCCCAGTCCGCCTTTCTTGGACGCCATCTACGCGTCTCCTTCGTTCCGGTAGCCGCGTGCGGGCGGCAGCGTGGGGGTTGGTCGGGGCGTGGCGCCCGGCGGCGTCGAATGGTGTGAGGCGGGCACGGGCGGAGGCGTCGAGGCGGCTCCCGGGTTCGGGCTCGGCCTGGGCGGCTCCAGCGGTTGCACCGGCGGCAGGCGGTCTCCCATCAGGCGGATCAGTTCGTCCGCCAGCGCGTCGTAGGCGCGGGCCCCGGCGGAGAGCGGGTCGTACTGGCGGATCGGCTCGCCGTGGGAGGGCGCCTCGGCCAGGCGGATGGAACGAGGGATGACGGCCTCGAACGTGGCCGGGAAGTGCGAGCGCACCTCGTTTTCCACGTCACGCGAGAGGTTGGTGCGCGCGTCGTACATCGTGAGGAGGACGCCGCGGATGAGCAGGCGGGGGTTCAGGTTGCGCTTCACCAGTTCGATGGTGTGCGCCAGGTGGCCCAGGCCCTCCAGGGCGAAGTATTCCGTCTGCACGGGGATCACCACCTCGTCCGCCGCAGCCAGCGCGTTCACGGTCAGCAGGCCGAGCGAGGGCGGGCAGTCGATGAAGATGAGGTCGAACGCGTCGCGTAGCGGATCCACCGCACGCTTCATGCGGAACTCGCGCGCCATCATGGAGACCAGTTCCACCTCCGCGCCGGCGAGCGCCGGGCTGGTGGGGATGACGGACAGGTTCGGCGTCTCGCTCTGCACCGCCGACTCGATCAGGGGGTGCTCCTCGACGAGCGCGGTGTAGAGGCCGCCGCCGTCCTCCGGTCGCCCGACGCCGAGCGCGCTGCTGGCGTTGGCCTGCGGGTCGGCGTCGATGACGAGCACGCGCAGGCCCCTCGCGGCCAGGGCGGCGGCGAGTGAGACGGTGGACGTGGTCTTGCCGACCCCGCCCTTCTGGTTGGCCAGGGCGATCACGACGCTCAAGAGGGACGGCCCCGATCGGGTGGTGAGGAGAGACGCGCTTCCATGGCCGAGCGGAGTGGGAGGGGCGCCGGCCCGACGACCTGCACGGCTGCGGCAGCGTATGCCGCAGCCAGCCGTCCGGCGAACAACTCCCCCGCTCGCACGCCGAGTATAAAGGCGCTCGCGAACACGTCACCCGCGCCCGTGGTATCTGCCACCGCCGCCGGCTCCAGTGGCACCGCCGCCACCGTTCGAGCCCCCGTACGGTCCAGCACCGTGGCGCCGCGCGCGCCGTCCGTGACCACCACGCGGGCGCATCGGGCCGCCAGGTGCTCCAGCGCACCGACCGGCCACAATTCCACCTCCTCGCGAGAGAGGAACACGGAGACGTTGGGACGGAGGGCGTCCAACAGCACCGAGGACGGCTGAGCGCGGTGCATCACGGTCTGCTCGCCGTCCGGCGCCACCGCGCGCTGGAGGCCCTGCGCCAGCAAGGCCACCTCGGACGTCGGGTGCTCGTCGATGAAGTCGAGCACGTCCACGTCCTCCGGCATCAGCGGCGCGAGGATGAGCGTGGCCGGCTCCGGCCAGTCGGGCGGCGCGTCGCCCGTCCGGAGTGTGCGCCCGCAGGCCTGCTCCAGCCGCAGTACGCGCCGGTCCTTGCCACCGAGGTCTCTCGAGGCGTGCCGGTAGGTCAGGGTGTCCGCGTCCACCCGTCGCACCTCGTGCCCGGCGAGCGCGGACAGGTCCGCATCCTTGCCGCCCAGCACGAGTAGCCGCGCCTCGAGGTCGAGCGCGTCGCACAATCGTGCGACGTAGGAGACGGCCCCGCCCGCCACGCGACGGTCGTCGAACACGTCCCAGGTGACGGGGCCCACGACCAGGACGGGCTGGGCGGCAGCGAAGGGCGCGGCGGGGTGGGTCATCGCGGGCAAGGGGCCAAGTGCAACCACCTCCAGCGTGGGAGGGCCTGCCGGGGAGTCCGAGAGCCGAGGGTGCCCGGGAAAGCCTGAGCCGTCCTCGGGCACCCCCGGTCGTCCTCGTGGGCTAGTCGGGCATCACCTCGACCTGACGGTCGTCGCCGGAGCCTACGCTCTCGGTCTTGACGCCGGGCTCCTCGCGTAGAGCGATGTGGACGATGCGCCGCTCGTAGGCGGGCATCGGCTCCAGCGTGATCACGTCTCCGGTCTCGCGGACTTCCTGCGCGATCTCCCGCGCCAGGTCCACGAGCATCTGCTCACGGCGCCGTCGGTAGCCCTCGATGTCCAGGCCGAAGACGGGGGGCTTGTTGCCGCCCTTGGAGACGATGGTGTTCACGAGGTACTGGAGCGAGGCCAGCGTCTCGCCGCGGCGGCCAATCAGCACGCCAAGTTCGTCGGAGGTGTCGTCGTCCTCGCCGTAGATGTCGAAGATCTGCTCGATCAGGCCCTCGCCGTCCCCGGGGGTCTCCGGGTCTCGGGCCGTGATCTCGGTGGCGGTGTAGCCGAGCAGGGTGAGGATGTCGCGCAGGCTGGAGCCCGCCAGGTCCAGGTCGTCCGCGGCGTCCGGGTTCGGGAACGCCGGCAATTCGTCCGGCGTGCCGGGGATGATGACCTCGTCCTCTTCGTCCACCTCGCGGATGGGGCCCCGAGGCTCACGGTCGTCGTCCCGACGCGCGCGTCCACCGTTGCGCCCACCGCCATTGCGCCCGCCGCCGTCGCGGCCGCGACCGCGTCCGCCTCGGCCACCACGACCGCCGCGCTCGCCACGTTCGGGGCGCTCGCCCCGCTCATCGCGGTCATCGCGGTCATCGCGCTCGGGGGCAGGGGCGCGCTCAGCGCGGCCCCCTTCGCTCCCGTCGTCCGAGGCGTCACGGCCGGCGTCACGGCCGGCCTCGCGACGATCGCCTCCACGGGCGGCTGCCACCTCACCATTGGCGCCATTGGCATCACTGGCGTTGGCCCGGCCGCCACGGCCACGACCGCCGCGCCGTCCACGGCGTCGCCGGCGGCCTTCGCGCTCCTCCTCGGAGACGTCGCCCTGATCGGCGTCGTCACGAGGGGTATCTCCTGGCTCGGGGCGAGGCTCGCCGCGCTGCACGCCGGGCGACTCCTCGCTGGGGGGAGCAGCGCGACGTCCGCCCCTCGGTCCGCCGCGGCCACGCTGGCCGCTCGGGGGGGCGCTGTCCTTGGCGGTGACTCGGACGATGGCGTCCTCTGAGCCGAAGCCCAGGAACCGTCCGGCCCTACCTTCTGTGATGACGTCGACGTCGACTTGCTCTCGACGAAGGCCGAGTTGTGCGAGGGCCTTGTTGACTGCCTCCTCGACTGTCCTTCCGCTCGTCTCCGCTACTCGCATTGGTGTCCCTCGATTCGGTATCGCTGTTTGCCACAGCGGCGGGCTTCGGACGGGGGCGCGAACCGCGGCCGGTGCCGGGTTCGGGCAAGGTGATGCCCAGCGCGTCACGGAACGGCGCTGGGACCAGTGAGCCCCAGGTGAAGTCACCCGGGCCCACGAAGATCCACTGCAGGATGAGGCCAATGGCCGTGCTGGAGAACCAGTAGACGCCCAGCCCGGCCGGGCTGAAGAGCACGAACCAGGAGAAGATGAGCGGCAGCATCCACTGCATCATCTGGTTCATCTGCGCCTGGTTGGCGCTGGAGGTGGTGGCCGCGGAGCGGCTGGTGGAGATGCGCTGCTGTAGCCACATGGCCGCAAAGACCGCACCACCCAGGACGAAGTTGCCGTTCTGGCCCAGGTCCATGCCCAGGAAGGTCCGACTCAGCGGCACGGCGTCCTGGATGAAGCCCACGTCATAGAGGCGGCGTGACAGGTCCAGGACGCCCTCTGGCGTGTTGCCCAGCGTGATGCGGATGACCTGGTAGAGCGCGATGAAGATCGGGAACTGCAGGAGTTGGGGGCCCAGGCAGCCCAGGGGGTTGACCCCGGCCTCCCGGTACAACTTCATGATCTCCTGGTTGCGCCGCTTCGGGTCGGAGTACTTCTTCTGGATCTCCTGCATCTGCGGCTGGATGTCCTGCAGGGCGCGCATGGAGTGCAGCATGCGCAGCGTGAGCGGGAAGAGCAGCGCGCGCGTGATGACCGTAAAGACCAGGATGGCCAGCCCGTACGAGCCGAACGTGATGGCTGAGAGCCCCACCATGATGTTGATCAGGGGGGTCTCGAGGAACGTCTGCCAGATGGCGCCAATGGGCATGGCTATCGCTCTCCTCTAGCCGGAAGACCCTAGCGGGCCGCCGCGAGGGGGATCGCCTGGGGGGCGCCCTCGTTGTCTGCGTCCACGCGCACCAGGTTGTGCTTCGACGTGGAGTAGTAGATGTCGCTGCCGACCACGAGCGGGTCAGCGTTCAGGTTGCCGTCCACGGCGGTCTCCACCGTCCAGCGGAGGGAACCATCCGTGGTGTCCAGGGCAAAGACGCGGCCGTCGCGCGCGGCGACCACCAGGTGGCCGCCCACGATCACCGGCGCGGCGCGGAACTCGGCGCCATCGTCAGCGGTGAAGGTCCAGCGTTCGGCGCCGGTGGCGCGGTCCAGGGCGTACACGGTGCCGTGCATGGTGGAGGCGAAGACGGTGCGGCCGCTGACGAGCGGACGGGCCAGGAACCAGCCGTCACCCTGGGCCACCCATCGCTCCTGTCCGCCTTGCTCCACACCCAGTGAGTGCAGGGAGCGGTCGAACGATCCCACCATGAGCAGATCGCCGTCCAGGACGAGGTCGGCTGCCGAGGCGCCGGTGGCGGACTGCTCCCACAGGCGCTCGCCGGTGGAGGGGTTGAAGGCAATGGTGATGCCGTTGTCCAGGTCCGAGACGTAGAGCCCGCCGCCGTCCGCAGCCGGCGAAGACCAGATACGGCGGTCGGTCGTGTCGATGGTGCGGGTCACGGCGCCGCTGGAGACATCGAGGACGGCGATGGTGCCGTCCTCCGCCGGGACGAAGAGGGAGCCGTTACGGAGGAGTGGGGTGGCCACCACCTGCACGTCCAGATCCGTGGCCCAGGTGGCGTTCCCCACGTTCGCGTCCAGGCGGGCGACGCGCCCCTTGTAGTCAGCGACGTAGACGGAGTCGCCCTCGACGACGGGAGTCGCGTAGAACGGGCGGCCGCCATCGTCGTCGGAGGGGTATTGCCAGGCGGGCTGGCCGTTGGCGGGGTTGATGAGGGACAACTGCCCGCTACGGGCCTGCACCAGGACGCCGTCGCCCACCTGCACGGGTGCGGCCCAGCCGTCCGGCCGCTGAACGCCGCCGCAGCCCACGGCCACGAGGGCAAAGACGGCGGCGAGGGCGATGAGCGCGCCTCGGCGCTGCCGGGCGTGTTTCACGTGAAACATCGTGCGCGCCGCCGAGCGGTCAGCGGCGTGTGTTTCACGTGAAACATCGGAGGCATCGTCGGAGGTGGCTGATTGTTTCACGTGAAACATGGAGGTCACCGCGCCAACGGCGCGCCGCCATGAGGCGGTCGGGGCATGGGTCATCGAGCGGGCCTTACGTCAGGAGTGGGAGGGGCGTCTGCGGATTCTGGGCGCCCCGTACGCTGGGCGCGGTCGAGTGTCTCCGGTACCGGGTCGAAGCCGCTGCCACCGCCGGGACGGCAGCGGGCGAGCCGGCCGAGGCCGAGGCGCAGGCCTCGCCACGCACCGTGGCGCTCGATGGATTCGTAGGCGTAGTGGGAACAGGAGGGTTCGTAGCGACAGGCGACACCCATCAGCGGCGAAACAATGCGCTGGTAGCCGCAGATAAGTGTCAGGAGCGCAGTTCTCATGCGTTAGAGGTGTCCAGGAGGCGCAGTTGCTCAGCATTGCGGAGCACAGCGCCCGTAATCTCCTCGAAACTCGCGGAATCGGCACCGGCGCGGGGCAGGATGACCACGTCATAGCCCTGGCGCCAGTGCAGGTCCCGGACGATCATCCGCAGCCGTCGCTTCAGCCGGTTGCGCACCACAGCGCCGCCGATCTGCTTGCCGACCGATAGGCCGATGCGAGTGACCGGTGCGCCGGTATGGAGTGCCACCAACTGGAGCCACGGATGCCGTGCCCGGCGGCCGTTCCGCATCACCCGGGAGAAGTCACCGCTTGCCCGGAGTCTCTCCGGACGCAGGCGTGAGGCCGTCTGCTGGGGCTGGTTCACTCTCGGCCCCCTGGACCACGCCCCATGGGGAACGCCGGCACCGAAGATGGGACGGATAGGTGAGCCCCGTCTCCCTCCGGCTGGAGGGCACGGCCGAGGTTCTCGAGGTGCGGTTAGACCGTCAGGCGCGTGCGACCGCGCTGGCGGCGGCGCGCAATGATGGCGCGACCACCCGCAGTGGACATCCGCGCGCGGAAGCCCAACTTGCGCTTCCGGGGAATGCGCTTTGGCTGCCAGGTACGCTTCACCGCTGCTCCGATCGATTTCTGTCTATCCCGCGGAGTATAGGAGTGGTTCCAGATGCGGGCAACGTATTGTGCCAGAGGTCACGGGCAGGCGCCACCACTGCGTCCCTGCCGGGGCTCCGCGCCCGTGTCTGCATCCGTCAGCGCTCGGCCTCGCGACCGCCCGAGGGTGGTGCGGGGCGTTCAGGCTACCGCCCGTCGCGCGCACCGTCATCCCGTGGCATCCCCCGACATCCCCCCGGGCACGAACGCGCCAAGCCTGATCCCGGCGCGGTCAGATTCGGGCTGCTGTGCCCACAATCCGTACGAGGACCCCTCGAAATGTTCGAAATGTCATGCGGACAAGTTTGGCGCCCGCACTCGGTAGGGCCCGCGCGCCCGTACGATGAGAGCGCATGCGGAGAACGGTCGTCGTGCGTCTGGGCGTGGTGTTCGCGGTCGCGCTGGCGGTCGTGCTGGTCGCCGTGGCGTTCGACCTCCGCTCTGTCGGAGACGACGAGGACGCGGCGGACGGCGTGCAGGTGGGCCTGGCTTCCCCCGGATCCGCGGGGCACGGCTCGGACGCGGGCGGCGCCTCGGGCGGTGGAGGTGGGCCCGGGCCGGATCCGGGCGCGGCGGTGAACGGCGATGTGGCCACGCCGAGGCCGCCCCAGCCCGGCGTGCGTATCCCCAACCTGCTCGTCACGTTCACCGCCATGCTCGCGCAGGCGCACCAGAGCGAGCCGACCTTCGTCTATCGAGCCGCCCTCCAGGCGCGGGACGCGCGCCAGTTCGGGCTGGCCGCGAACCTGTTCGAGGTCGCGGCGACGGCTGACGGCGACCTCGAGCCCTTCGCGCGGCTGCGCGCAGCCCAGATGCTGGCGAGCGACGACCAGGACGAGGCGGCCGCTGACGCCTTCGCCGCGCTCATCTCCCCCGGCGGCGCCGCGGACGCCCTCCCGCTCTCGATCCGCCTCGTGGCGCTGTTCGAGGCGGCCGACGCGTTCGAGGCGGACGGCCGCACGGCGGAGGCGCTGGCGGCGCTGGAGCGCGTGCCACGGGAGACCGCGAACACGTTCCAGGTGGCGCAGGCCCACGCCGAACGGGCGCGCATCCGGGAGGACAGCGGCGATGCCGGGTGGGTCGACGTGGCCGTGCTCGCGATGGAGACCCAGCCCGCCTCTGTCGCCGCGAGGCAGGCGCTGGACCTGCTAGACGAGCGGGGCGCCGAGTATCCGCAGATGACCGCCGCCTTCGTGGAGTACCGCGCCCACCGCAACGATGACGCCCTGGCGCGCTACCAGGCGTTGCTGGACGGCGGCGACCTCACGGTCAGCGAGGCGGGGGCGGCGTGGTTCTACGTGGGCGCGCTGCACGAGCGCTACTACGCGCGGGACGAGGCGCTGCAGGCGTACTCGCGCTCCCTGCTCGTGGCGCCGGACGGTGCGCTGGCGGACGACGCGCGTTACTGGCGTGGCCGCGTGATGGAGGAGCAGGGCCGCGTCCAGGAGGCCGCGCACGAATACGACCGGCTGGCGGAGGCGTATCCCGGCAGCGGGTTTGTGGAGGACGCGCGGCTGCGGGCCGCGGTGGCCCTGGGCCTGGCGGGGGACGGGGCCGCGGCGACGTCGCGGCTCGCCTCGATCGCCGAAGGCAGCGGGCCGGGGGCGGCGGCCGAGGCGGCGCGCTGGCATGAGGTGCTGGTCACGCAGTTCGACGCGCCGGCGGCGGGAGACTTCTCCGCGCAGGCCTTTGACCCCACCTCTTACGTCTCCGCCTTCGAGCGCGCGGGCGAGGCGGCGGTGGGGCCGTTGCCGCCGTGGTCCATCCGTGAGGTCCCCGCGCCCATCGCCGTGGACGCGGGCGAGGTGGAGGCGTGGCTCGGCGCGCGCGTGGGGCCACGGCCCGCCGGCTCGGCAGGGGTGGCGGAGGCGGCGCACGTGCGCCTGGCCTGGCTGCTCGCGGAGGCCGGCGAGGGGAGCGTGGCGCGGGGCCTGATCGCGGACGAGATCGCCGAGCGCCGCGACCGTCCCTACGAGTTGCTTGACCTGGCGCTCGCCGCGCGTGAGCGCAACATGCATGACGTCACCCTGAGCGCCGCCAGCGTGCTCCTGCGCGGCCTGCCGCCCCACGAGTACCTCGCCGCCCCGCGCTCGCTGCTGGCCCTGGCCTACCCGCTGGCCTACCTGGACGAGGCGGGCGCGGCGGCGGAGGAGTTCGGCGTGCCGGTGCTGCTGCTGATGGCGCTGGTGCGGCAGGAGTCCGCGTTCCACCCGGAGGCGGGTTCCAGCGCCGGGGCGTACGGCCTGACGCAGGTGATCCCCCCCACGGGCGAGGCGATCGCGGACGACCTGGGCATGCCGTCGTGGTCGTTCGCGGACCTTGCGCATCCCCTGGTGTCCATGCGGTTTGGTGCGTACTACCTGGCCGTCCAACTGGACTCGTTCGACGGGCACTACCTGGCGGCGCTCTCCGCGTACAACGGAGGCCCCGGCAATGCCTCGCGGTGGCTGGCGGCGCAGCCGTTCGGCGGGCCGGATGGGTACGTGTACGCCGTGGACTTCACGGAGACGCGCGCCTACCTGGAGCACGTGACCGCGAACTACGCGATGTACCGTTACCTCTACGCCGGCGCTCCGGTGCCCTCGCTCCCCCATGGCGGGTGAGGGCCGCCGATACTGCGGAGGCGGATGCTCGTTCGGCGCTGCGCGGGTAGAATCGGCGTCCGAGGCGCCCCCTCGAACGTGAGGCGGGCGTGAGCGATGTTTCGGAGGCCGGGATGAAGCGTCTGCGCGTGGTGGTGGGATCGATGGCGGCGGGCGCGGCCGGGGCGTGGCTTCCGCTGGTGGCCTCCGCGCAGGGCGCGGACTTCGACGCGGCCAGTCGCGCGATGGAGCCCACCGGGGACTCCGCCATGATCATGTTCGTCACCGCCGGCGCCACGGCGCTGCTCTTCCTCCTGAGCGCCATCGGCTACCTGTACCGCCGCGAGCGTGGCCTGGAGTGGCCGTTCCAGCGGCCGGACGCGCCGCACTCGGACCACTAGCACCCGTCAGTCCCAGGCTCGATCACACGGCGGCCCACGGGCCGCCGTGTCCCGTTACGGGCCGTCCGCGACGGTCTTCCCTGTCCAGCCCGGGTATCGTGGTGACGATGGTCACCATCAGCGTCCTGCTCACGATCGACATCCCGTCCGCGCACTCCCTGAAGGAGAAGCGCGCCGTGGTGCGCTCGCTCGTGGAGCGGCTTCGCGCGCGCATGCGGCTCTCTGCGGCTGAGGTGGGCGAGCAGAACGCCGTGGGACGCGCGCAGGTGGGCTTCGCCGTGGTCTCGGGCGACCTCGCCACGGCGCGCTCGGTGGCGGCGGCGGCGCGGCGCTTCGTGGACGACCACCTGGTGGGCCGCGGCGAGGTGATCGACAGCGCGGAGGACGAGGTCATCCTGGAGTAGCCGCCTCGCCCGTCCCGTCGATGGCGGCGGCGTGAGTCGGCTGCGATACTCCGCAGGGCGCCCCCTGCGGCGCTTCCTCTCCCCGGAACGTTGAGGGCTGCCATGCGGGCGACGATCTTTCATGCGCCGGGCCAGGTCACGGTAGAGGACCGGCCCAGCCCCTTCGCCGGGCCCGGCGAGGTGCGGCTGCGCGTGGCCGCCGCCTCGCTCTGCGCCTCGGACGTGCGGGTGTACCGCGGCGAAAAGCACGCCGAGCCCGGCGTGATCCCCGGCCACGAGGTCTCCGGCGTGGTGGACCAGGTGGGCGAGGGCGTCACGGAAGTGGCGGAGGGCGACCGGGTGATCCTCTGTCCGATCGTGGCGTGCAACCGCTGCCGCTTCTGCCTGCTGGGGCGGCGCAACCGCTGTACGGAACGGCGCACGCTGGGCTACGACCTGGACGGTGGCTTCGCCGAGTACCTGCGGGTGCCGGCGGAGATCGTGTCCACGGGCCATGTGATCCGCGTGCCGGACGCGCTGCCCCTGGACCTGGCCGCCATCACGGAGCCCGCCGCATGCACCCTTGCCTCCCTCGAACTGTGCGAGGTGGGCGCGGGGACCTCGATGGCGATCCTGGGGGCGGGGCCCATGGGGCTGATGCACCTGCTGCTGGGGCGAGCGCTGGGCGCCGGGCCGATCATCGTGAGCGAGCCCGTGGCGGAGCGGCGCGCGCTGGCGTCGCGCTGGGGCGCGGACCTGGTGCTGGACCCCGCAGTGGACGATGTGCGGGCGGCGGTCAGGGACGCCACCGGGGACGGTGCGGACGCGGTGATCGTCTCCGTGGGCCTCGGGAGCCTCGTCGCGCCGGCGCTTGACCTGGTGCGTCCGCAGGGCGTGGTCAACCTGTTTGCTGGCTTCCCGAAGGGGGCGCCACCCGTGCCGTTCGATCCGAACCTGGTGCACTACGGCGAGGTGGTGCTGACGGGCAGCCAGAACGCCACCACGGACCAGTACCGGCGCACCGCGCAATTGCTGGGGCACGTCCCCCACATGGACGAGTTGCTGACCAACCGCTACCTGATCGAAGACGCACCGGAGGCGTACTCAGCGCGGCTCGCCCTCTCCGGGCTGAAGTCGCTCGTGGAGTTCCCCGGCGTGGATGAACGCTGAGCACGGCGCACCGTCGATGACGCCCGCACGGAGACCAGCAAGGGTGCGCCTCGCATGAGGTGGCCGGACTGGCTGCCGCGCCCGCAGGGGGCCGGCCCGGACCTGGCCGCGCGCGAGGCGGCGGCGGAGCGCGCCGAACGCGCGGCGGCCCTTGGCCGGAGGCTGCGCGACGGACGCGTGGCGGCGGGGCTGTCGCTGGCGGACGTGGAGCGCGATACGCGCATCAACCGCATCTACCTGGACGCCATCGAGGACGCCCGCTTCGAGGAGATCCCCGCGCCGGTCTACGCCCGCGGCTTCGTGCGCTCCTATGCGCGCTACCTGGGCATGGACGCGGAGGAGGCCGTGGCCGCCGTCCCGCGCGACCTCCCCGCCCCGGCCGGCCTGGAGCCCATGCCCGGCCTGAGGCGTACCGCCACGCCCACGCTACCCGCCGTGAACATGCCCGTGGTGGTCGCCGCTGGCATCGTGGGCGTGCTGGTGCTCGCGGCGGTCTTCATCGTGCCGCGCCTCGGCGGGCCGAGCGGCCTTGACCTGCCGGACGACGCGACGCCGGCCGCAACGGGCGCGGCCAGCGGGACCGCGGAGACCACCGCCACGGGCACGGCGACCGGGACGCCAGACGTGAGCGCCACGGTGCCCCCGTTTGACGACGGCGCCGCGCCGGACTTCACGGGCGTGCCTCGGGCGGAGGCTCAGCGCGTGCTGGACGAGATCGGCGTCACCCCGCTGATCGTGGAGGCGGAGGACGAAGCGGCGGCCGGCACGGTCTTCGACCAGTCGCCCTCGCCGGGGGCGACGCTGCAGGAAGGCGACGTGGTCACGCTCTTCATCTCGTCGGGCGGGTAGCGCCGGGCGGCGTCGTGGCGTGCGTGCGTCACGGCGCGGTGGTCGCGGGCGTGGCTGAGGGCCTCGGCGTCGCCTCGTCAGAGGGCGGGCGGAGGTCGAGGCGGCGCAGGAGTTGGGCGTTCGCGGCGACGATGATGGTGGACAGGCTCATCAACACCGCGCCGACGGCCGGCGGGAGTATGAAGCCGGCCCAGGCGAGCACCCCCGCGGCGAGGGGGATCGCGATCACGTTGTAGGCGGATGCCCAGACCAGGTTCTGCACCATCTTGCGGTACGTGGCCTCCGAGAGCCGGATCACCCCGACCACAGCCCTCGGGTCGTCCGAGGCGAGCACTACGCCGGCGGACGCGATGGCGATGTCCGTGCCCGCGCCGACGGCGATGCCCACGTCCGCCTGCGCAAGGGCGGGCGCGTCGTTCACGCCGTCGCCCACCATGGCCACGCGCAGGCCGCGCTGCTGGAGCGTCACCACCTGCTCCGCCTTGTGCTCCGGCAGCACTTCCGCGAACACCTCGTCGATGCCAAGGTCCGCCGCGACCGCATCCGCCACGTTGCGAGCGTCGCCCGTGACCATCGTCACGTGAATGCCCAGGGCGTGGAGCGCCGCCACGGCCTCGCGAGACTCCGGCCGCGGCTGGTCCTCCAACGCCAGGGCGCCCGCGACGCTCCCGTCGTGCAGCACGTACAGCACCGTCGCGCCGCGCTGCTCCCATGTCCGGACGGTGGAGGCGCCGGCCGCGGGCGTCTCCAGGTCGCGCTCACGGAGGCGTCGCGGGCCCGCGACCTCCACCTCGGCGCCGTCGATCACGCCTCGGACGCCGCGGCCGGGGTCTGCGGCGAACGCGGCCACGGGTGCGAGGTCCACCCGTGAGCGCGCACGGTCGACGATGGCGCGCGCCAGTGGGTGCTCGGACTCCGCCTCCACGGAGCCGGCCAGGCGCAGCAGGCCGTCCTCGTCTCCGTCGGCAGCCCACAGTCCCGTCACGCGCGGCTCGCCCAGGGTGAGCGTGCCGGTCTTGTCGAAGAGCACCACGTCCAACTGGCGCGTGCGCTCCAGCGCCAGCCGGTCCTTGACCAGGATCCCGCTGCGCGCCGCGACCTCCGTCGAGATCGCAATCACGAGGGGAATCGCCAGGCCGAGGGCGTGCGGACAGGCGATCACCAGCACCGTGACCGTGCGCGCGATGGCGTCGTCCACCTCGCCCAGCAGGGACCACACTGCGAACGTGGCAACGCCGGAGGCCACGGCGACGTAGAAAAGGAGCGCTGCCGCCCGGTCGGCGATGGCCTGCGCGCGAGAGCGCGACTGCTGGGCCTGCGCGACGAGCCGCTGGATGCCCGCGAGCGCGGTGTCCTCCCCCACCGCGTCCACCCGCACGCGTACCGACGATCCGAGGGCGACCGTGCCCGCAGCCACTCGCTCGCCCTTCGTGCGGAGGACGGGGCGAGACTCGCCGGTGAGCATGGACTCATCGAGGTCCACCTGGCCGGCGGCCACTGTGCCGTCGGCCGTGATACGCCCGCCGGGGCGCACCAGCACCACGTCGCCGGCGCGGAGGTCCGCGACCGGCACCGTCCGCGTGACGCCGTCCACCTCGAGTTCAGCCTCGTCTGGCAGGAGTTCCGCCAGTGCTGCCAGGGCGCCTCGCGTGAGGCCCAGGGCGCGCATCTCCTGCCAGTGGCCCAGCAGCATCACCGTGACCAGCGCCGCCAGTTCCCACCAGAAGTCCAGGTCCAGCCAGCCGAACTCACTGGCCACGGAGGAGGCGAAGGCGACCACAATCGCGAGCGAGATCAGGAGCATCATGCCCGGCTGGCGCGCCTTCACCTCGTCCCAGCCGCCCTGCAGGAAGATGCGGCCGCCGTACACGAATACGACCGTCCCGAGGGCCGGCGACACCACCTGGTGCCCCGGGACGCCGCTCAGCGAGTAGCCGAACCAGTCCTGCACCATTTCGCTGAAGACGACCGTGGGGATGGTGAGGATGAGCGACAGCCAGAACAACCGCCGGAAGGCCTCCGGGTCGTGGGCGGCGTGGTCGTCGTGCCCGCCATGGCCCTCGTGCCCGCCATGGTGGGCGTGCGGATCCGCGTGCGCGTCGAGGCCTGCGTGCGGGTCGGGGTGCGGGTGGGACGACATGGCGAGGGCTCCCCAGCGCGCCGCGGCACTTGTGGGCTGAGGGTACCGCGCCGGGTGAGGGCCTCGGAGCGTGGCTAGCCGGAGAGCGAGGCCGGGCGGAGGCGGGCGCGCGCCCACGTGGCGAGGCCGGCCCACGTGGGGACGGGCGCCACGAACAGCGGGATCGCGAGGAGACGGCCGACCGCGGAGAGCGCGAAGACCACCGGGATCCCCACGTGAGCCACCAGCACGCTGCCGACCAGCGGCCCCACGAACCCCGCAGAGAGCATGGCCAGTTGCTGCGCCGCCACGTACTCCGGGATGTCCTCTGCAGGAGCGTGTTCCAGGAGGAGGTTGAAGACGGCCAGGTGGCATACGGCCCAGGACATGCCGCCCAGGAAGATCGGGAACACGGCCATCCACGGCGTGCTGATGGTGAGCCAGGCCACCGGCGCCAGCGCGATGCCCAGGATGGCCGCCACGAACAGGCCGCGCGAGGCGAAGCGGGCCACAAGGACGCCCATCAGCAGTTGCCCGGCCACGGCCGCCACCGCCTCGCCGGTGGCCATCAAGCCCACTTCGCCCGGGGCCGCGCCCAGGCTGCGCACCAGGTAGACGATGACGAACGGCCCGGACAGCGTGGCGAAGCCGTGCAGGCACATCTGCGCCAGCAGGAAGCGCCGGTAGCGCATGTCGCGCAGCACCTTGCCGTACGCGTGGCCTCGGGTGTGCGTGACGGCTCGGGGCGGCTCCGCCACCCGCGTGTACGCGAACGTCCCGAGCACGCCGAGGACCGCGCAGGCCGCGAACGCCACCTGGTAGCCCGGGACGCCCCCGATCCCGCCGATGGCCCATCCGGCGACGGGCACGGTGGACATCGCGATCACGCTGGCGAAGAGCGAGCGACGAGCGTTGAAGGCCCCCGTCAGCCGGCCGGGCACCACGTCCGCGAACAGCGACATCCACGAGGGGTGCGTGAGCGAGGACAGCAGCACGCGCACGCCTCCCAGCACGATGAGCGCGAGGATGGCTGCCTGCGCCCCCAGCGTGAAGGGCACCAGGGCGATCACGAGCACGATGCTTCGCATCGTCCAGTTGCCGGCCATGAGCACGCGCACGCGGGAGGGTGTGCGACGCGCGAGCCAGGCCGCCGGGAACAACGCCAGCAGGCCGGCGAACGCCGTGGCGGCCGCCAGCAATCCCACCTGCGCCGTGGTGGCCCCCAGCACCACCAGGTAGACGGGCAGGAACGGCAGCGCCGCATCCGAGGCGGAGGAGAGCAGGCCCTCCGCGAAGAGGGCGCGTCGCGTGGGGGTGCCCAGGATGCGCTGCTCGTCCTCGGACAGCGGGCCATCCGGGAGTACCGGGGCGGCCTCGCCGGGGTCCGGAGCGGAGCGGGTGGTGGACGGAGAAGGAGGCGCAGATACTGACATTCAATATCCCGACGCTGCATGCGAGACTCGCAGGATCGGGTATGGAAACGTTAGGCAGTAGAGATGCGTTGATACGGATGTGTCATGAGTGGTCACGACCGTGATGGCGCGGGAGCGTCTGGCGGTTGTGGAGCGGCCGGAAATGAGGGAAACCCCTGAGAGAGGGGGCGTAAGAATCCGGAGCCGGGCACGTTCTCAGGAGTAGGACACGCAAGGGGCGCCCTTACACAAGGCGCACCCTGACACCAGGCGCCCCCTGACAGAGGCGCCGAGAAGGAGCCAACGATGACCCCCACGAAGGTGCTGGCCACCGAACTCCGCGACGGACTGCTGCAGGACCTGGTGGCCGCGGGCATGCTGATCGAGGTGGTGCGACGCTCCGTGGACGACCCGGCGCGGCTCGAACGCACCCTGGACACGCTCTCGCGCACGTTGCAGTGCGACCAGCGCTCGGTGCGCTCCGTGATCGACCGCCTGGGCCTGGTGGACGAGCGCGAGCAGTGAGGGCTTACGAGCCCAGCACGTAGGCCAGGGAGCAGCCGCCGGCGATCGCCAGGGCGTAGGGGATCGCGGCGCGGCGCCTGCGGGAGACCGCCACGAGCACGATCACCCCGCCACAGAGGGCCATCCACAGCAGGAAGAGCGGCACGGCCGTCGCGCCGGTCGCCGCGCCGCCGTAGGCCATCAACTTCGCGTCGCCTCGGCCAAACTCGCCCTGCGCGGCGACCACCAGCGCGAGGCCCAGCAGGCCGCACACCACGGACCCCATCACGGCCTCCGCCAACTCGCCCTCATGCGCCGCCACGAGGTAGGCGAGCGCCAGGCCCAGCGCGATGGGCCAGTTGGGGATGCGGCGCGTGTGCACGTCCATCCACGCCGCCGCCCAGCCGGGCGCGAGCATGAGCGCGACCAGGGCGAACGTCACCGCAGGACTGCTACGGAGACCAGCCAGACCTCGTCGCCGGCGCGCACGCCGGTGGCCTGGAGGGTGCCCGCAGGCAGTTCAATGGCCTGCGTCGCGCCTCGGACGTAGGGGACGATGTGGCCCGGGGTGAGCGTGTGCACCGCGCGCGCGACGCGGCCGGAGCGGTCCAGGAAGAGCACGTCGATGGGATAACGCATGCCGACGGTGTGCACGCTGTTGCACGGCGCCAGCAGCAGGCCTTCACCCGGGGCGAGCGACGGATGTCCGAGGAGCCCTCGAAGCCGGGCGAGGAGCGACCGGGCGACGGCGACCCGCTCTGCGACGCGCACGCCGGAGCGCACGACGATGGCCGCCAGGTCACCTTCCATGAGGCGTCCTTCCCCGGGGACGCCCCGGAGAAAAAATCGCCGCGGGACTGGCGACCAGGTTGGGCGGCAAGTCGTCAGCCCCGCGGCGCCCCTTAAGGGCTATTGCAATGCGACGTCGGTCTGGCCCTCGTCGTCCTCTCGGAGCCAGGCTGACATCTTCGACAGCCACGCCTCGAGGACCGCGCGAGTCACCAGGCGCCTCCGTCGCGGTGGCACGGATGCCGCGGGGGAGCGGCGTCCGGCCGGTAGCGGCAGACGCTCGATGCGTCCGCCGCTACCCATATAGACAGCGGGCAGGGGGCATTCCTTACAGGCGGATCCCGGAAAAGATGCGAGAAAGTCGAGGAAAAGACGGAGGGTGGCTTCGCGTGTGCAGATTTGATAGGATTTCGATGCAAGATCAGGGTTTTCAGCAACAGTAGGGCGGGGAGCCTACCAGTAGGGTTCCCGCTGTAAGGGCACCCCCTTGCACTCGCGCCTGGGCGGCGGCGACGACATCACCTGAGCCTTGAGCGGGGGTTCCGGCCGGTCATGGTCGGTGGCTCTCAGGTCTAAGGGTGCGTCATGGTTCTGGCCCAGCCCCTGCCGGGGGACTTCGACCGAGCGTTGGTGCTGCGTGCTCGCGCGGGCGATCAGGACGCCTTCGCCGAACTGATGCAGCAATACGGCGCCACCGTCCGCCAACTGGTCTACCGCTTTGTCCAGGACTCCGATGACGCCCGCGACGTGGAGCAGGACACGTGGATCCGCGCCGCCACGCACCTGGACTCGCTTCGTGACGAGGGGCGCTTCCGGCCCTGGGTGAAGAGCATCGCCCGCCACTCCGCCCTCAACTTCCTCGCCGCGCGCAAGCGCCAGCGCGCCCGCGTCTCCACGTTCGAGGACTGCGGCACCGAGGACTTCGAGGACACCAACACCCAGACGCCCGAGGCGCACACGATGTCCCGCGACAACCAGCGCAAGGTCTGGGAGGCCCTGGGATCGCTCTCCGAACGCGACCGCACGGCCCTCTTCATGCGGGAGTACCAGGACCAGCCGTACGCGGTGATCGCGGAACGCCTGCAGATCTCCCGCAACGCCGCGGAGGTCTGTGTCTTCCGTGCGCGCGACCGCTTCCGCCGGCTGTTCCTGGAGATCGAGGGCCGCGCGCAGGACTGCGGCCTGGATCCGCTGCGCCTGAGTGCGCTGATCGACGGCGAGATGGACCCGGAGTCCGCGCAGGCGCTGCGCGACCACGTGGCCACCTGCACCCCCTGCGACGAACGGCTGATCACGATGCAGGCCGGCCAGGCGCTCTACCGCAACCTGGGCCTGTTCGGCTTCCCCCTGGGGCCCGGCGGCCTCCTGGGGTCTGGCGGCCTCCTCTCCTCGATCGGTGCAGCACTCACCAAGGTCGTGTCGCTGGTCACGGGCGGCTCCGGCGCGACCGCGGCGGTGGGTGGCGGCGGCGCGGCAACGGCGACGGCCGCCACCACCGCCACCGCAGTGACGGCGACCGGCATGACCGCGGTGGCCGGCGGATCGCTTGGAGCGATGCCCGCGGTGGCCGGCGCCATCGTCGTCGCCGTCTCGTCCGTGGTGGCCACGGGCGCCATCCTGCACAAGGCCTCCCCGCCGCCGGCCGCGCCGCCCGCAGTGGTGGCGAGCGCACCTGCCGTCGAGCAGCCCTCGGGCCGGGCGGCCGTGCCGTCCGCCTCGCCCACGCCGAAGCCCGGCCTGTCGCTGGTGGCCCTCACCGCCACGCCCGAGCCGACCCCGGCACCACGCACCGAGGCGCCACCCGCCCCGCCGCCCGTGGTCGCCTCGACGCCCGCGAGCACGCCGGCCCCGCCGCCCGTCGCCTCCATGCCCGCGCCGAAGCCGAGTGCGACCCCCAGCGCCACGCCGTCCGCCACGCCCTCGCCCACGCCCAGCCCCACGCCGTCCGCCACGCCGCCGCCGGCCGAGAGCGGGCAGATGGCGAGCAACGACTCCGGCCAGGGCAGCGGCCAGACCGCGCCTCAGACGCCGCTCCAGCAGGTGCAGCAGTCCGTGGGCGCGGCGAAGGCCACCGTGCAGCAGGCCGCAGAGGTGGCGCACGAGGAGATCGAGCAGGCTGCGGAGAGCGCCCAGGAGACCGTCAAGGCGGCGCAACAGCAGGCCCAGCAGAAGGTCGCCAGCATCGAGACCAGGACAGAGGCCGCCAAAGAGGTCGTGGCCCAGGCGGGCGTGAAGATCGACCACATCGCGGACACCGCAAACAAGCAGATCACCGAGACCAAGGACAAGGGCCAGGCGAAGGTCGACAAGGTGGAGCAGCGCGCCGACCGCAGCCTGGACGGCCTTGAACGCGTCGCTTCGCGCGTGGCGGACCGGCCGCGGGTCGCGCAGGTGGTGGACCTGATCAGCGGGTGGATCAGCGGTTTCGCGACGAAGCACACCGAAAAGATCGTGGACAAGACCGAGAAGAAGGTGGACCAGATCGCCACCCAGGCTGCGCAGGAGATGGACGCCACGGCCACGGCGGCCGAGACGGACGCCGCGGCCGCTGACGCCGCCGGCTCTGGCGGCGCCTCCTAGCGCCCCGTCTCGGCGCCCCCGGCGCCACACGGGGCCCCACGACGTCCCACGGTGCCGCACGGTGCTATGGTCGGCGACCCCTCCGAGGGGATCCGCGAACTGACCCCTGTCCGTCGATGTGGTACGGATCACATCAACGGGGTTCGGCTCGGAGGGGCCTCTCTATGAGGTTGGGGTTGGCACGTTCCGCGCGGCCGGTCGGCTGGCTGCTCGCCGCGCTCTCGATTGTCCTCGTCGCTTGTTCCTCCAGCCCGGACGTGACGGACGGCGCGGGCGCCACCGCCACCCCGGAGTCCCAGATCGCCTCGGCGCCGCGGGCGCCAGAGGGTGCGGACACGCTGGCCGAGGTGCGGCGTCGGGGCTTCCTGCGCGTGGGCGTGAACGACCAGTTGCCGGGCTTCGGCTACATCCGGTCGGACGGCTCGTTCGGCGGCTTCGACGTGGACTTCGGCCACGCGCTGGCGGCGGCCATCTTCGGTGACCGGGACGCCGTCCAATTCGTCGCGCTCTCCGCGTCGAGTCGCTTCGAGGCCCTGGACGCGCGCGAGATCGACGTGCTGATCCGGAACACCACCTGGTCCCTCTCGCGCGACACGTCGCTCGGCCTCTCCTTCGCGGTGCCCACGTTCTACGACGGCCAGGGGCTGATGGTGCGCGCGCGAGACGACATCCACGGCCTGGACGACCTGCAGGGCGCCGTGGTCTGTTCGCTGTCCGGGACCACCACGCAGTTGAACCAGGAAGACACCTTCGGCGGCACGACGGTGCGCTACCAGCCACTGAACTTCGACCGCGCGGAGACGCTGCAGGAGGCGTTCGTCGCCGGGCGCTGCGATGCGTGGACGGCGGACCGCTCGCAACTCGCCTCACGGCGGGCGGCGTACCCGGCGCGGGCGGGCGGTCCCGAGTCGCTGGTGATCCTGCCGGACACGCTCTCCAAGGAGCCGCTGGCGCCGGCCATGCGCTCCGGCGAGGAACAGTGGTCTGACCTGGTCAACTGGGTGGTGCTGGGCATGATCGCCGCCGAGGAACTCGGCGTCTCCAGCCACAACGTGCGTGAGATGGCCGCCGCCCCCACCTCGGCCGAGGTCGCCCGCCTGCTCGGCGCCGCCACCGAGGGCCTGCCGTTCGACGCCGGCCTGGGGCTGACGCCGGACTTCATGCAGGACGTGATAGAACAGGTCGGCAACTACGGCGAGGTGTACGACCGCAACATCACCCCCCTCGGCATTCCGCGCGAGGGCTCACCAAACGCACTCTGGACGCAGGGCGGGCTCATGTACGCCCCGCCGTACCGTTAGCGCCCTCGGATGACCGCGCTGCCCGTGGGCCGTTCACCCCTGGCGTCCGCGCTCGCCCGCGTGCTGGCGTGGACGCGCGACGTCCGCGTGCGTCGCGTGGTGCTGGAGGCGGTGACGCTGGGCCTGGTGGCCGCCCTCGTGATCTACATCGGCATGCGGGCGCGCGAGGCGAGCAGCCTCAACTTCGACTTCATGCAGGAACGCGCGGGCTTCGGCATTGGGGACCAGTTCCTGACGCAGGCGGACGGCAGCAGCACGCGCTGGCATGCGTACTTCGCCGGCGTCATGAACACGCTCAGGATCACCATCTTCGGCATCCTGCTCTCGCTGGGCCTCGGCCTGGGCATCGGCGTGGCGCGGCTGTCCACGAACTGGCTGGCGGCGAAACTGGCGTTCCTGTACGTGGAGGCGATCCGCAACACGCCGCTGCTGGTGTTCGTGGTGTTCTGCTACACGGCCGTGGTGCTACGCCTGCCGCGCATCCAGGAGAGCGCGAGCCTGTTCGGCGTGGCCCACTTCTCCAACCGCGCTATCGCGCTGCCGTGGCCGCGCCCTCAGGACGGCGCCGGCGCGTTCGCCCTGGCGCTGCTCGGAGGGCTCGTGGTGGCGTGGGGGGTGTGGCGCGTGCTCGCCCGCCGCGAGGTGCTCACGGGGCGCCCCTCCTACCCCTGGCGCGGAGCGCTCGCGGTCTTTGTCGCGGCGGCCCTCGTGGCGTTCGTGGCTACGGGGATGCCGCTGCGCATGGAGGCGCCGGAGGTCACGCGCTTCTCCTACGCCGCCGGCCTGCGCCTGTCGCCGGAGTTCGTGGGCCTGCTGCTGGCGCTGTCGCTCTTCAACGCCGCGTTCGTGGCGGAGATCGTGCGCGGGGCGATCGAGGCGGTGCCGCGTGGCGAGCGCGAAGCCGCGGCCGCCCTGGGCTTGTCCGGGTGGCAGCAACTGCACCTGATCGTCCTGCCGCAGGCGCTGCGGACCATGTTGCCGCCGCTGGCCACGCAGTGTCAGAACCTGGCCAAGATGTCCTCTGTGGGAATCGTGATTGCGTTCCCGGACCTGATGACCGTAGGCGGCACAGTGATCAACAACAGCGGCGAGGCGATTCCGGTCTTCGTGCTGATGATGGCCACCTACTTTGCGCTCAACCTTGTGATCGCGTTCCTGCTGGTGGGCCCGCAGTGGCGCTTCAACTGGTCCACCGGACGGCGGGCATGACCGCCGTCCGCCTGCCGTTGGAGTCCGGCCGCGGCTTGCGCTCGGCGCGAGAGGTGCTGGCGGCGGCCTGGGAGTGGGCACGCACGCGGCTGTTCAACTCGCCTGCGAACGCCGTGGTGAGCCTGCTGCTGATCGTGCTGCTCGCGTGGGCCTCCTTCCTCTTCCTGCGCTGGATGGCATTCGAGGCGGACTGGGGCGTGGTGCGCACGAACCGCCGCCTGCTGCTGGTGGGCCGCTTCCCGCAGGACCAGGAGTGGCGCATCTGGCCCGTGGTCTACGCGCTCACGGCGTTGCTGGGCTGGACGTGGGGATCGTGGGGGCGGGTCACTCGCTGGGCGGCCGCCACCATGGCGCTCATCGGCGTGCTGGTGCTGCCCACGCTGGCGGGGTGGGGTGGCGCGCTCGCCTTCCTCCCGGCGGTGACGCTGGCGGCCCTCGTCCACCTGGTGGCGTTGCGGCTGGCCACGCGCCCCGCCTGGCGCACGCGCGTTCGAGTGGCCTCCGGCGTGGGGTGGTTCCTGGCGCTGCCGCTCACGCTGGCGCTGCTGCACGTGCGCGGCGGCGTGGATCCCACGCTTTGGGGCGGGCTGTACCTGAACCTGGTGGTGGCCAGCGGAGCGGTGATGGGCGCGCTGCCGCTCGGCATTGCGCTCGCCCTCGCGCGGACGTCCTCGTTCCGGGCGCTGCGGTGGGCGTCCACCGTCTACGTGGAGGTCATGCGCGGGCTGCCGCTGCCGGTGATGCTCACGCTCTCGTGGCTGGCGCTGCGCACGTTCCTGCCGTCCTGGGGCGGGTTGGACGAGGTGGCGCTGGTCTACCGCGTCACCATTGCCTTCGCGCTCTTCACGGCCGCGTTCATCGCGGAGGCGGTGCGCGGCGGCCTCAACTCGATCCCTCGGGGGCAGCGAGAGGCGGCGGCGGCGCTGGGCCTGCAGTGGTGGCAGATGACCGCGTACGTCACCATGCCGCAGGCGATCCGGAACTCGCTCCCCGCGCTGGCGGGGGAGTTCATCGGGCTGTTCATGACCACCACGCTCGTGGCGGTGGTGGGACTGACGGATATGCTCCAGGCCGCGCGCGGCACCACGGAGCAGCCAGACTTCTTCGGGCGGCAGAAGGAAGTGCTGCTGTTCGTGGGCATGTTGTTCTGGGTGACCGCCTTCGCCCTGTCGCGCCTGAGCGCGCGGCTGGAGCGGGCGCTGGCAGGGAAGGGGACAAGACGCGCATGACCGACGCGACGACCGACGTCACCGGAGGCGCCGCGCCCGCCACCGGCACAGAAGCCCCGCACCCGGCGATCGTGTGCCGAGACGTGCACAAATGGTACGGCCGCTTTCACGCCTTGCGAGGCATCACCACGGACATCGCAGAAGGCGAGACCGTGGTGGTCTTCGGGCCGTCCGGGTCGGCGAAGTCCACGTTCTTGCGCTGCCTGAACCGCCTGGAGGTGCACGACTCCGGCGAGATCACGATCGCGGGGATCACGCTGGACCACCAGGTGCACAACCTGGCGGCGGTGCGGCGGCAGGTGGGCATGGTCTTCCAGCACTTCCACCTGTTCCCGCACCTGACCGTGCGCCAGAACATCACGCTGGCGCCCCAGGTGGTGCGCCACATGGCGAAGGCGGAGGCGGACGCGCGCGCGCTGCGCCTGCTGGAGCAGGTGGGCATCCCCAACCTGATCGACATGTACCCCTCCGACCTCTCGGGCGGGCAGGCGCAGCGGGTGGCGATCGCCCGCGCACTGGCCATGGAACCGCGCGTCCTGCTGCTGGACGAGCCCACGTCCGCCCTGGACCCGGAGAGCATCCGAGGCATCCTGGCGTTGCTGGGCGAACTCTCCGACCTCGGCATGACTATGGTCATCGTCACCCACGAGATGGGCTTCGCGCGGGAGGTGGCAGACCGGCTGCTCTTCCTCGAAGAGGGCCAGGTGGTGGAGGAGGGCCCGCCCGAGCAGATCTTCGGCCACGCCCAGGAGGAGCGCACCCGCCGCTTCCTGTCCCAGATCCTGTAGGTGTGACACCGCTCCGTTGACGGTGCTTGCCGGCGGCCCGGATAGTTCGGCCGGGGTAAGGCGGCGGCATGGTAGAGATCGAGTTTCACAATCCGCGGCGACCGGACACGTGTGAGGTCTGCCGGTACCTCCTCGAACGACCGGAGTACGACGCGCGTCGGGAACACACGCTCTCGATGATCGCCCAGGCGATCATCCTGGATGACCTCCGGGACGCATCCGGCCCGTTGGCGATGCGGAGCGTCTACCAGGAGACGATCGGGTTTCCGGGGCCACAGCACCGGATCGAGCCGCGACACTGGCTCCTTGCACTGCTGGAGTCCCCCGAAGTTCGGCTACTATTGGGGTGACCGGACGGGAGGAACGCATGGGCGAAACATCGACCCCTACGACCAAGCAGGTCTACCAGGCGTACCTTCGTGGCGACGCGTCGTTCGGCGAGGTGGAGTCGGCCGCACGCGACGCCCTGAGCCGGTTCCGTGCGGAGCGTGACCGACGCGACCAGTCGTCGAAAGCCTGAACCCCGCTACTCCGAGGCGAGCGTCGAGCCGCCCTCCGCCGACGCCTCGACCGCGACGAGGTGGGAGGCGCAGGAGGCTTCCGCCTGGGCGCTGGTGACCGTGCGGTCCGGGCACACGGTGTCCGTCCACGTCACGTCGCCCAGGTCCGTGAACATGTGCTCCTCGCCCGGGTCGTCGCCGATGAGGGCGCCCGTCAGGTCCGCGCCCGTGAGGTTGGCCCGCGAGAGGTCGGCGCCGCGCAGGTCGGCGGAGCGCAGGTTGGCGCCGGCGAGGTTCGCGTCCGTCAGGTCCGCCCCGCGCAGGTCCGCGTTGAACATCGAAGCGTTGGAGGCGTCCACCCCGCTGAGGTTGGCCAGGCGCAGGTCCGCCTGATTGAGGCGCGTGTCCACCAGCAGCGCGCCGCGCAGGTTCGCGTTGCTCAGGTTGGCGCTGTTCAGCAGCGCGAACGTGAGGCGAGCGCGCGACAGGTCAGCCTCCGCCAGGCGCGCGCCGCTGAGGTTGGCCGCGAACAACTCCGCGCCCGACAGGTCCGCGTCCACCAGGCTGGACGTCCGGAGGGAGATGAGCGCGTCCACCCCGTTGATCAGGCCCAGTTCGTACAGGAACGTGACCACAAAGCGTTTGCGGGCGCCGTCCATGCCCTCCAGCGCCGTCAGCGTCTGAGCGCGCGCGACCTCGCGGATCACCACTCGGCGCGATGCGTCCACGTCCGTCTCCAGCAGTTCGCGGTCCAGCGCGAAGGAGGAGATCTGGTCCAGGTACTCCTGCAGACGCTGCTCCTGCGCCTGTTCCTGCGCCTGCTCTCGGGCCGAGGCGTTCACGGCCTGGGACACCAACTGGCCGCCGAGGATGAGGACGAACGGGAGCACGATCAACTGGACGTAGTCGATCAACTTCTTCTCGCCGAAGCCGGTCCACGCGTAGAAGCGGCTGAGGCGGGATCCAATGGCGGGCAACGGGTTGGGGATGCGCATCAGCCGCCTCCCTCGCAGTCCCACTCGTCGCGCGGGTCGCCGGCGATGCGCGCGGTGGGGTCCTGCGTCCACGTGGAGTCGTCCAGGTAGTAGCCCCACTCAGACATCACGCCCTCGATGTCGCGCGACGCGCCGATGAGCGCCTGGCGCGAGAGGGCGAGTAACTCCTCGCGGGCGGCCTCGGTGTTGCGGTCCAGGGTGGCGGCCTGGCGCAGGCCGCCGTCCAGCGCACAGCCGATGATGCCCTCCACCACGTCCCACGCCGGCACGCGCGGCCGGGCGAAGGAGGTGCTCAGCGCGGCCTCCACGTCCGGGAGCCACGGGTAGCGCCTGACCAGTTCGCGGTCGTTGAAGAGCGACTGGCGGGCCGGCGGCACGCCCAGGAGCGCGCTGGTCTTCATGATGTCGCGCGAGGTGGCCCACGTCAGGAAGTCGTACGCGGCCTCCGGCTGCTCCGCGTCCGTGGGGATCGCCAGCAGCCAGTTGCCGGTCAGCGCGCTGGAGCGCCGGCCGGCGGGGAACTCGGTGACCCGCAGTTGGTCGGAGACGCTGGAGGTCAGGATCTGCTGCGCGTCCGCTGCCCACGCCACCGCTGCGGAGGCCGTGCCGTCCAGCATGCGGGCGTGCGAGGTGTAGCGTTCCGGCGCGAATTCCTCGAACGGCACGCCCAGGCGGGTCGCCTCCCACAGGTATTCCGCCAGCGCCTCCGCTGCCAGGCCGCTGCGGAGGGGCGAGGCGCGCCACTCGCGGTCGAAGATGTCGCCGCCGCGGGAGGCGAGCCACGTCAGGAAGACGTGCGGGTTGCTCGAGGGGGCGAGGCCGGCGGAGCCGATGAAGGCGGGGTCCGGGGCGTCCAGGCTGCTGGTCAGTTCGTCCATGGACGCGGGTTCGGAGATCACGTCCGCCCGGTACCAGAGCATCATCACGTTGCCCACCAGCGGCAGCGCGTACGTCTCATCCCCGCGCGGCGTCCCCTGCGAGTCCGGCGGCAGCGGGCCGAAGGTGGGCGGCCACACGCCGAGGCCCGCCGAGCGGCCGGCGATGTCCGGGTCCGTCTCGTGGCCGAAGGGGGAGAGGGGCGCCAGTTTGCCGTTGGCGGCCAGGTAAGGCATCCACGGGTCGTCCACGATGATCACGTCGTACTCGGCGCGTAGTTCCTCGGCGTTGGAGATGACCGCCTCGCGATAGGAGGCGTAGTCGCCCGCCACCGCGCGCTCGCCCGTCACGGGGTCGAGGATGCCGAGTTCCACCCGGTTGCCGGTGATGTGCTCCCACTCCGGGATGATGCGGAAGAGCGCCGTGGTCTCGGCGCCCTGGAACGCGGCAATGCGGAGGGTCACGGGGCGTGTCACGGCGGGCGGTAGTTCCGGCGTGTCGCTGCCACAGGCGGCGAGCAACACGGCGCACGCGCCGAGCACCGCGAGCAGCCAGCGCCCGCGCGCCGTCCTCGCACCCGGGCGTTCGCCCCGGCGCTCCACGTGCCTGGGGTGCCTGGGACGCCCGCCGCCCTGCGAGCGACCGGCGCCATTCCCGCTACGAGGCAATCGTCCGCCCTCTGCTACACCGCACGAGCCCGGCGGCGTCGCAAATGGTAGCCGCCATGTCGCGTACGGCGGGACCCATCCGCCTCACCCGTCTTTGACCATCGGCTGCTAACGTCCGAAGCATGAGAGTTCTGGTCACCGGTTCATCCGGATTCGTCGGCAGTCACCTGGTCCGCCGCCTGCTGGCCGCAGGCCACGAGGTCACCGGTTTCGACATCGCACCCCCTCGCCGCCCCCTCGAGCCCGGCGCAGAGGGCTGGCGAGACGTGCGCGGCGACATCCGGGACGAGGCCGCCGTGCGCTCAGCCCTGGCCGCGGCGCGGCCGGAGGTGGTGTATCACCTGGCGGCGCAGATCAGCGTCTCCGTCTCCATGCGGGAGCCGCGGTTGGACATTGAGACGAACGTGCTGGCGACGACGATGCTGGCGCAGGCCGCCGCAGAGGCGGGCGTGCAGCGCTTCGTGAACACCTCGTCAGGCGGGGCCATGTTCGGCGAGCCGCCGGTGGTGCCCGCGGACGACGACACCGAGGCGGCGCCGCGCTCGATCTACGGCGCCTCGAAGGTGGCGGCGGAGATGTACCTGCGCATCGTGGAGGCGGAGACCGGCATCTCGGTGGCGTCCGTGCGGCCGGCGAACATCTACGGCCCGTGGCAGGACCCGCACGGCGAGGCCGGCGTGATCGCGATCTTCACGCGTCGCATGCTGCGAAACGAGGACGTGGTGGTGTTCGCGCCGGGCACGGACACGCGCGACTACGTCTACGTGGACGACGTGGTGGCGGCCATGCTCCTGGCGGCGGAGGCGCCCACCGGCGAGATGTGCGTGGTGGGGAGCGGCGCAGAGACGTCCACGCTGGACATCTTCCACGCACTGGCCGGCCTCACCGGCTACGAACGCGCCCCCGTCATGGGCCCGCCCCGCCCCGGCGACATCCCCCGCATCGCCCTTGACGCGCGGAAGGCGCGCGAGGCCTGGGGCTGGCGCCCCACCGTCACGTTCGAGGACGGCCTGGCCCGCACGGTGGACGCCTTCCGCGAGGAGTTTGAGGCCGAGCGCGGCGGCTAGCCCCTATACCCCGCAGGCGGAGTAGCCGCAGATCGGGCAGACGTGGCAGCCCTCACCGAAGACGAGGGGGCCGGCGCAGTGGGGGCAGCGCTCGCCCATGCTCGCCTCGCGGCGGTAGCGGCGGCGGGTGGCTTCGGCGCCGTCGGGTGTCGCGAGGTGTTCCGGGCTGGCGGTGCGGGGCGCGGTTGGAGCCAGGGTTGAGGCCATCGAGGGTCTCCTCGTGGTTCAGAACATGCGTTCGTTATCGAGTAACGTAGTAAGGAACACATGTTCTAGTCAACCCCGGTTGGCACTCCCTGCTAGACGGTCGCCCCCTCGCCGATGAGCGCCCGGAGATCGCCGGGGTCAGCCACCTGCACCAGCGCGCACGCGACGCCGGGGGCCTGGAGGGCCGCGCTGATGGCGCCTGGCCTGGCCTCCGCGATGCGGCCGTCGGGCACCTCGATCGTGGCGCCCGAGTCAAGCGCGGCGAAGCGCACCACGTCGCGCTCCCGGGCCTCCTCGAACGCTGCGTGCGCCTCGGGCCCCAGGGCGCCCGGGAACGCGGCGAGCGTGACGCCGGAGCCGAGGCGCGAGGCGACCGCCTCGACCTGTGGGCCTACGTCTTCCGGCGCCGGCACCAGGTCCAGCCGCGCGACGAGCGTGAGACGGCCGAGGTCCACCCCGGCCGCGCGGGCGATGAGCGGTTCCACGTCTTCGCTGGCGTCGCTCACGGTCCACGCCAGCACCGTCACGCCGAGGGCGATGGCCGCGCGGATGGTGACCTCCGCGGTATCTTCGCCGGCCGCGAGGAGCGCTCGGGCGTCCAGTCCGATCTCGGAGACCATGAGTTCGGTTGATCCCAGCCGGCGATAGCGCACGATGGTTCTCCTCTGGCGCCCCTACGGGGAGCGTGCGGCCATACCATCTCCGCCGGGAGTCCTGATGTCGACCGTCCTGCGCCTCTTGCTGATCGCCTCGGTCCTGTTCGTGGCCTACCTGGCGGTGATGAAGCCGCGCCAACTGCGCGAGACCGGGCGCAAGGCGCGCATTGTTGCGTACGCCTACGTGGCGGCCGTGATCATCGGCGCCATCCTCCAACTCGCCGGCTGGCGGACCTAGGTCGCGAGGGCCTGCGACGCCGTGTCCGCCCCACGCCCCCTTCGAGTGCTGGTCTGCCCGCAGGAGTTCAAGGGCTCACTCGATGCGTTCGAGGCGACCGCGGCGATCGCCCGCGGTGTGCGGGAGGCGCTGGCGGGCCGGCCGGCCGCGGATATCGAGGTGGTCGAGCGGCCAATGGCGGACGGCGGGCCCGGGACGGGCGCGATCCTCTCAGCCGCGCTGGGGGTGGAGGTGGTGAGCCTGCGCGTGCGCGGCGCCTACGGCGACCCGGTGGACGCGCGCTACGGCATCGCGAGCACAGCGGAGGGCGACCTCGCGGTGATCGAGTGCGCGGAGGCCGTGGGGTTGGGGCTCGTCCCGCCGGAGGTGCGTGACCCCGCGTGGTCTTCCAGCGAAGGCGTCGCCTCGCTCATTCGCGATGCCCTGGGGCGGGGGGTGCGGCGCGTCATTGTCTGCGTGGGCGGGACGGCGACGATGGACGGCGGGGCCGGCGTGGCGCGCGGCCTGGGCCTCCGCATGCTGGACGCGGATGGGCAGGACCTGCCGCCGGGCGGCATGCACCTGGTGCGCCTTGACCGCATCGAGGCGGCCGCGCCACCCGCGCTGACGGAGGCGGTGGTGCGGATCGCCGTAGATGCGCGTAACCCGCTGACGGGGCCGGAGGGGGCGGTGGCGGTGTATGGCTCGCAGAAAGGCCTGGCGGACTGGCAGGCGCCGGCCCTGGACGCCGCCATCGCGCGGTGGGCGCGGGCCGTCCGCGACCACCTGGGCCACGTGGTCGACGTGCCGGGTGCAGGGACGGGTGGCGGCATCACCGCCGGCGTCCTGGCGGCTCATCGCGGGGCGCGCATCGAGTCCGGCGCCGCGCTGGTGGCTGATCTCACGGGGCTGTCCGCCCTGGTGGCGAGCGCGGACCTGGTGGTCACGGGCGAGGGCGCGCTGGACGTCCAGACGGCGTACGGCAAGACCGTCGGCCACGTCGCGGACCTGGCGCGGGATGCCGGCGTGCCGTGCGTGGCGGTGGCCGGCGTCGTCACCACGCTCCCGCCCGGCATCGAGGACGCCGAGGCGCTGGTGGCGGCCCGGACGGGCGACGACCTCGATGCGGTGGTGGCGGCGGTGGCGGACGCGATGGCCCATGCGGCAGAGCGGGCGTCGGGCGCGGCGGGGCGCCTCGTGCGGCGGTGGCTGGCGCATCACGGAGCGTGATCGGACACGGCGAGGGCCTCACAAACCCCTGCGATTGCTGCATTTCGTGGGCGCGTGAACGCTCAGAGCGCGTGGTTGAGCGATATTCTGTGTCCGATCCCGAAAAAACCCGTGCAAACGCTTGACATTCCGGGGTTCCGGGAGAAATGATGATCCGCATACACGGGTGAGCGGCGGAACCTCAGGCCGCCATCGGGGAGGTTGAGAGATGACAAAGGCTGATTTGGTGGCCGTGGTGGCGGCGCAAGCCGGTACGTCGGCGGCCGACGCGGAGAAGGTCTTGAACGGCTTCCGCGACGTGGTCCAGGCGAAGTTGAAGGCGGGCGACGAAGTGTCGTACCCCGGCCTCGGCAAGTTCAGCCGCGTGGAGCGCAAGGCTCGCACCGGCCGCAACCCGCAGACCGGCGAGGCGATCAAGGTGAAGGCCTCCAAGGCGCCGAAGTTCACCGCCGCTGCCGGCCTGAAGCAGGTCGTCAACGGCCAGGGCGCCGCTCCGAAGTTGAAGAAGTAAGACCCCTTCACTGGCGGGCTCAGACGGGCCACCCCACCGGGTGGCCCGTCTTCGTGTCCGGCGCTTTCCTGTCCGCGCCTGGCCCGGTCGCTGGCCGCGACCGCGTCGCCCGCTGGTAGGATGCGCGCGCCGGACGACGGCACACCCCGGGGACTGCCCGAGGACGTATGGGAAGCGAGCGAGGGATGGGTGACCTCGACGGGCGCGTGGCGCTCGTGACGGGCGGGAGCCGGGGCATCGGCCGAGGGATCTGCCTGCGCCTGGCGGAAGACGGCGCGGACATCGCGATCAACTACCACTCGAACGCGGACGCCGCGCGCGAGGTGGCGGAGGAGGTACGCGCGCTGGGACGGCGCGCGGAGACCTTCCCGGCGGACGTTGCGGTGGAGGACGACTGCGGTCGCCTGGCCGCGGCAGCGCTCGAAGCCTTCGGCAAGGTGGACATCCTGGTCAACAACGCCGGCATCGGCGCGACGGCGGTGGGACGTCCGCACGTGGCGGAGGCGGAGCCGGAGGCGTTCTACCAGTTGATGGCCGCGCACGCCTTCGGGCCGTTCTACCTCTCTCGCGCGCTGGTGCCCCAGATGCGCGAGCAACCTCGAGGTGACGTGGTCATGATCTCCTCCGTGGCTGCGCAGGGGTACGGGCCCACCGGCGGCACGTACAGCGCGGCGAAGTCGGCCATGGAGGCGCTGGCGCACACGCTGGCGAAGGAGGAGCGGCAGCACAACATCCACGTCAACGTGGTCGCGCCCGGGCTGGTGGAGACGGACATGGGCCTCGCGCTGGTGAAGTTCACGCGGGGCGTGCAGTCCATGCGCGAACTGGACCAGGGCCAACCGTTCGGCCGCGTGGGCCAGCCGGTGGACATTGCCGCAGCGGTGGCGTTCTTCTGCGGGCCGCGCTCGTCCTACATCACCAACCAGCGGCTGACGGTCTCGGGAGGCTAGGACGATGGCGATCGATCTGAGCGGCCGGACGGCCTTCGTCACGGGCGGCGGGCGCGGCATTGGACGCGCCATCTCGCTGGGCCTGGCGCGGGCGGGCGCGGACGTCGCGCTGAACTACACGCGCAACGCGGACGCGGCCAACGAGGTGGCGGAGGAGATCCGCGCGCTGGGCCGCCGTGCCGAGGCGTACCAGGGCGACATTGCGGACTTCGCGTCCTGCCAGGCGATGGCGGAGGCGGCGCTGGCGGACTTCGGGAGCATCTCGATCCTCGTGAACAACGGCGGCGTCGCCAGCCGTGGCAACACCGTGGTGGAGACGGATCCAGAGGAGATGCGTCGCGTGGTGAACACGCATGCCATGGGCTCCTACCACATGTCGCGTGCGCTGGTGCCGCAGATGCGCGAGCAGCCTCGAGGCGACGTGGTGATGATCTCCTCGGTCGCGGCGCAGGGCCTCGCGGCGCGGGGGGCGCCGTACAACATGGGGAAGGCAGCACAGGAGGCGATCGCCTACACGCTGGCGAAGGAGGAGCGCCCGCACGGCATCCACGTCAATGTGGTGGCGCCGGGGCTGGTGGACACGGACATGGGCCGCCGCCTCGCGCGGGCGACTCGAGGCGTGGCCGACATCCACGAGTTGGACGAGCGCTCGCCGTTCGGGCGGGTGTGCGCGCCGGAGGACATCGCGGACGCGGTGGTCTTCCTGTGCTCGGGGGATGCGGCGTACGTGACGGGGCAGCGCATCACCGTGAACGGCGGCGGCTTCTAGCCGCGCCGCTCGCGGGGTGGGGCAGCCGCGGAGTGTGGGTAGGCTACTGGACGCGGACGATCTCCTGGGCGCGGTGCCACAGGCCTTCCAGGTCGTAGTAGATGCGCGCCTCCAGCGAGAAGAGGTGGACGAAGACACCCTTACCGGCGTCTACCAGGATCCACCCGTCCTCCGCGCTGCCCTCGATGCGTGTGTCCTCGCCGTGCTGGTGTGCGGCGTCCGTCAGTGCGTCCGTGACGGCGCGCGCCTGGCGGATGTTGTCCACGGTGCCAATGACGAAGTAGTCCGTGAAGGCAGTGAGCGCCGTCAGGTCCAGCAGCACCACGTCCGAGGCCTGCCGGTCCACCAACACGTCCAGCAGCGCCTGGGCGTACTCGAGGTCCGCTGGTTGGCCCACTTGGTTGCGGGTCGGCGCCCGTACCCCCTGGGATGTGGCGGGGGACGGACTACGAGGGTCGTCGTGCGCGTGCTGCTGATCTGCCAGTCGGGGCCTCCCTCGGCGCGTCGGTGGCCCTCCGTCGGTCGACGGGGGGAGGGCGTCGCGCGCGTGCGTGGTTCGAGTATAGGCGGCGGGACTGTGCGCCGGGCGTGGATTTCGGCCACGGGCCTCTGGGCTGGGCTCGCAGGCTGGGCTCTCAGGCTGGGCTCTCAGGCTGGGCTAGGAGATGCGCTCGGCGCGGACGACGACGCGGTCGGCGTACTCGCGACTGTCGAAGTCGAACTCGCCGCCGCAGGTGTAGAGGGTGATGGAGTCCACCGGCACGTCGTTGCTCCAGATGGCGCCCCAACTGGCGTCCTTTGCGCCCAGTTGCTGGCGCCAGACCACGGCGTAGCGGAGCGTCTGCCCGTTGTAGTCCACCTCGATGATGTCGCCCTCTGAGAGCAGGCGCAGTTGGCTGAAGACGCCCTGCCCCCGGTAGTAGACGCCGGCGTAGTGGACGTTGGCGGCGTAGTCCACGTGGCCGGAGAAGATGGCGTTGCCGCCCCCGCCGGGCGCGCCGCCCATGCCGTTCCAGTCGTCCATGTTGTACCAGGCCACGTCCGCCGGGCCGACGGGGTTGGGCATGACGCCGTCCTGCCCCACGTAGCGAGCGCTGACCTGGGAGTCCACGCTGAGCGTGGGGATACGAAGGCGCGCGAAGTCTGCGCCGTCCGGGTACCCATAGTCAGCCACCAGGTCGCGCAGGCTCTGGATGACCTGGCCGCGGGGCTCCTCGACCTCCGTGGGCGTGGCCTGGGGCGTGGGGGTGCGAGTGGGCGTGCGCGAGGGCGTGGAGGTGGCGGTGGCCTCGGTCGCTGTGGGCGCGGTGACGACGATGTCCGGGCCGCTGTCGCACGCGGCGAGGACAGTCACCGCGCACACGGGCACGGCGAGAACCGCCACGAGCCGGCTGGTAAGACGCGAGCAACCCACCCACAGCCGCAGGCGAGGCATCAGCCGGCGCATCATGCGCGTGCTCCCTCCGAGCGTGGCCGGGCGGGCGCGACCGTAGCCGCGCGCCTGCATCCGAAGGTCCGCCGCTCGCAGAACCAGTGGTGAGTGGTCAGTCCACGATACAGCGGACGCCCGACTTTGGGCATCCGGGCCCAAAGTCGAGGGGTGGCTACTTCTTCTTGCCCTTTGCCTCTGGGGCGGCCCCGCCGGCCCCCTGGCTGGTGAGCGACGCCTGGAGTTCCTTCTTGCGGACGTCCATGCGGGCCAGTTTGGCGCGGAGGTCTTCCTGCATCGTCTGGAGGTGTTCCACCTTGTCGTCCACGACCTCCAACTGGCGGGTCAGGGCGTCAATGATGCGGTCCGTGCGCTCCAGGCGGGCGGGCAGTTCTCGATCCGGGCGGAAGGTGGCGATGATCTGCTGGCGCAGTTCTTCGGCTTCCACCATCTCCTTGATGTCCGCCAGCGTGAAGCCCAGCAGTTGCTGGAGTTGGCGGATGTACTGGATGCGCTGGATGTCCTCCTGAGAGTAGAGGCGGAAGCCGCCCTCCATGCGCTCGGGCGGATTGAGGAGGCCTTTCTCTTCGTAGAAGCGCAGGGTGCGCTGCGTCACGCCGGTCCGCTCGGCGACTTCGCCGATCTGGTAGCGCTGAGCCTTCTCGTCCGCGGCGGAACTGGTCATGGGCGCGATCCTCAACAGCCAGGTGCTAGGCGGTCAAACTCTACCGTATACGTCAGGGACTGTCCCGAGCGGCGACCAGAAGCGACGCCGCCATGAGCATGCTCGCACGTCCCGGGTGAGGGTGCGCCTCACGAGGCCGGCCGGTCGCCTAGTGGTCGTGCTCGTGTTCTTCGTCGTGATCGTGGGGGGCTTCCGTGACGGGGCCGCCGAGCACGGGGAGGCGGCGCTCGCTGCGTCGAGGCGCGGGCACGGCGTGCGCGGCCTCCAGCGTGGTGGCCACCAGGTCCGCGGGAACCAGGACCGCAGGCGCCCCGGCGTCCCGCCACGCCTCCAGCATGGCGGCGTCAGGCTTGCCGTTTGCGCGCACCAGCAGCGAGGCCCCCGTCAGAGCGGCCACCCGGCGCAGTTCGATCTGTTCGCGCACGGTGATCACGTCCGCGTCCGCCTCCACCAGGACGGCGTCCAGGTCAATGGCGGACACGGCGCGCAGTCGCTGTTCGTCCTGGTCTGCGCCCAGCAGCAGTACGGCGCCCACCTCGTCCACGGTGAGGGCGTTGGCGTGGCTCCGGCCGTCGTCGAAGAGGAAGAAGTCCGCGCCGGCGTCCCGCGCGGCCTCCACCTCGGCGCGCGTGGCGGCCTCCAGGCGGATGCCCACGGGGACGTTCAACGAGAGGCCGGTTGCCGAGGCGCCTGCGAGGAGGACGGCGTCCGCGCCAGCCTCGGCGGCGGCCTGCGCCTCCGCAGGAGAGGCCGCCTCCGCCACCACGATCACGTAGCGGGGGCGCTCCTGGCGGGCGATGGCGGAGAAGCCCATGCCGCCGGGCGCGCGGCCAATGTCCCGGATGCGCGTGCGGAACTTGCTCATGGGTGAGGCCTCTTTGCAGGTGGTGGACGCGGTGCGTGCGGAGCGGTCCGGGGTCGCGCACGGGCGACGGGAGATGCTGGAGCCGCCGGTGGGAATTGAACCCACGACCTGCTGTTTACGAAACAGCTGCTCTACCTCTGAGCTACAGCGGCGCGCCCGTCCAATCAGTATAGAGACACGTCTCCGGCTCGCTCAATGCAGGCGAGGGCGGGCAGCGGGCGGGCGAGGGAGCGGGCGGGCGAGGGCCCTCGAACGTGGGGGCGGGGCCGGGTAGTATCGGGCTGACCGAAGGGGAGTAGTCCCCCGCACCATCGTCGACATACTCCCTCAGCGCAGGGCGGCGAGGCGGCTCATCCGGCCCCTGAGGCCAGAGGAGTGGACGAGACTTTCGGCCCAACGCGCGCGTGCCGCGTGGGGGCCGGACGTCCTGACTCGACCTCCCCCCGCCGGCACCTCTGGACTTGATGGATTGGGTGCCGGCCGTGTCTGCGTTCTTCCTTGCCACCATCTTGATCTTTGTGGCCGAACTGGGCGACAAGTCCCAACTGGTCGCCCTCTGGTTCGCGACGCGCTACCGCTGGTGGATCGTCCTGTCCGGGGTGACGGCGGCCACCCTGGTGGTGCACCTGGCCTCCGTGGGCGCCGGACGCGCGCTGGGCGAGGTGCTCCCGGAGCGCGCCCTGCTGGTGATCGTGGGCCTCTCCTTCTTTGGCTTCGCGTGGTGGAGCCTGCGTGGCGACACGCTGACGGAGGAGGACACCCGGGAGCGCAAGGGCTTCCTGGGGGCGTTCGGCGTGGTGACGGCGGCCTTCTTCATCTCCGAGTTGGGGGACAAGACGCAACTGGCCACGGTCTCCATCGCGGGCCGTGAGTCCTCCTGGGTGGGCGTGTGGCTGGGATCCACGCTGGGCATGGTGCTGGCGGACGCGCTGGCGGTGGGCCTGGGCATCATCGCCGGGGCGCGCCTGCCGCAGCGGGCGATCGCTGTGGGCTCCGCCGTGCTGTTCGTCATCTTCGGCGCGGTCACCGTGGGAGCGGCGTTCGTCTGAGGCCGTCGTCCGAGGGCCGGCTCTGTCTGTGGGTCTCCGTGGGTCCCGGGCGCGGGCTATGGCGAGGGCTAGCCGCGGACCAGTTTCAGCAACGACCGCGCCACCAGCGCCGTGGTGGTGCCGATGAAGGCGATGCTGGCCAGGCGGATCTGCGTGAAGTCCTCGATGGGGATGACGCGGACCGCGTCCGGGGAGACGTCGATCACCGCCACCGCGCGCGTGCGCGCCGCGCCACCGGCGCCGCCTCCGTTGCCGGACGTCTCCGCATCGCGGCCTCCGCCCCAGCCGAGGCCGAGGGTGTAGGAGACCTCCGCCACGGGGATAGCCGTACGGTCGCCGGCGCGGACGGGTTCGCCGAAGCACATGGACGCCCCGGCGTGTTCCGGGATGTTCATGATGCGGTCGACTGCGACTTCGGAGGTCGGGTTGGTCATGGGGTCTCTCCTGTGGTCCGTTGCCGGGCCGCCCGCCCGGCGCGCCGTCGCGCCCGGGTCACCGCGCTGTTCAGCAGCCAACCGGCGAGGGCCACGGCCACCACCCGTCGCGCGAAGCGCGCCCAGGGCTGGACGGGAGCCGGAATGGCGACTTCATCGTAACGAGGGACGCGAGCCGAGGGCGTTGAGGATGCGTGGGACGTCTCGCGATCCCGTTCGACCTCGGTCCCCGCGCGCTCTACCTCGATCGCGACCGCGCGGCGGCGGCCGAGCGTGAGGGAGGCGTGCCACAGCCGTCCGAGGGCGAGCCGCAGCGTGCGGTGCTCCACGCGTGCGGTGAGACGGCGGTCGCCGTGCGTGCCCAGCGCCACGCGTTCGACCTCCGTGTGCAGCAGGACGCCCGCGCCCGTGGGATGGGTGGCGGGGTGTCGGGCGTCCTCGGTCATGGCCGGTGGTCGCCGCTAGAGGTCGCGCTGCCGAAAGACGGAGAAGGTGGCGAGGATGGAGACGGCCGTGAGGCCGCCGAAGACGAAGATGACGCGGAACGTGTCCCAGGCCGGGGTCTCGCCTCGGATGGTGGGGGCCATCTGCGTGAGGACGGCGGTGGTGCTCATCCAGTTTAGGCCCAGGAACTGCAACACCAGGCCGGAGGCGAGCACCACCACGAGCAGCACCAACACGGAGACCAGGACGTTGGTCATCACCGTGGAGAGCGTGAGCCCCAGCGCGCCCAGGAACGTGAGCAGGAGGGCGGCGGTGAACAGGCCCACCAGCAGCCCAGCGTAGGACACGTCCGTGGCGGCGTAGCGGATGATCAGGTAGGTGAAGGGCACCATCACCAGCAGGAAGACGGCCAGCGCGAAGCCCAGGCGCGCCACGATCTTCGCGGAGACGAACTCGGTGCGGGTCACCGAGCGCGACAGGATGCCGTCCGCGATGATCTGCGCCTCGCCGGCGATGGCGCCGGCGGTGAGCACGGCCACCGCGACGGCAGAGAGCGGCATCAGCACGGCGGCCACGTACGCAGCCAGCGTCTCCGAGGCCAGTTCGTTCTCACTGGCGGCCACCACCACCAGGAAGAGCGCGGGCGCCAACAGTAGCGGCACCCAAACGCGCGTCACCCAGGACTGGAGCAGTTGCGCCGCGTCATACCGAAGGATGGCCATGAATGCCTGCATCGGCGCTCTCCCCCTTCCCCTGTGCCAGTGGTCCACTGTTGCCGTTGGCGCCCGCGGCGCCGTTGTGTGCGGCGCTCGCCATGGGGCTGTCGTCGCTGAGCCCGCCGTCCAGGTGGGCCTCGGCGGGGGAGCCCTCCAGCGCTGCCGCCCAGGCGGCGGCGCGCAGGAAGCCGCGCGTGCGGTCGTCCTCCAGGCGGCGGAGGAAGGCCTCTTCGATCTCGTCAGAGCCGGTGTTGATGTGGAGCAACTCCACGCCGGTGCGGTCGATCAGTTGCAGGACGCGCTGCAGGTAGTCCGTCAGGCTGCGCGTACCCAGGAAGGTGATGCGGAACTCCGAGCCGAGGCGCTCGTAGCGGACAGACCCGAACTCGTCGAGGGAGGGGATCTCCTGCTCGAACGCGGAGGTGTTGCCCTCGATCTCCACGGCGATGGTGCCCTGCCGGGCCAGGCGACGCATGTCCGCCATGGGGCCGGAGTAGATCAGGCGGCCAGCGGAGATGATGCCCACGTCCGTACAGACGCGCTCCACGTCCGTCAGGATGTGCGTGGCGATGATGATCGTGCGGTCGCGGCCGGAGAGTTCGCGGATCAACTCGATCGTCTGCTTACGCCCGGCCGGGTCAAGGCCACTGGTGGGCTCGTCCAGGATCAGCAACTCCGGATCGTTCATCAGGGCGGCGGCAATGCCCAGGCGGGTGAGCATGCCGGTGGAGAAGCCCTTCACCGGCTGCGACGCCGCGTTGGTCAGGTCCACGGCCTGCAGCAGGCGGGACAACTGGATCTTCGCGCGGTCTCGAGGCATCCCCAGCACGCTGCCCACGAACTGCAAGAAGCCGATGGGCGTCATGGTCTTGGGGAACGTGGGGTTCGTGGGCAGGTAGCCGATGCGCCGGCGCAGGTCCGCGCGCTCCGCGCCCATGGCCTCGCCGAAGACCTGGATGCTGCCGGCGGTGGGCTTCTGCAGGCCCAGCAGGATGCGGAAGGTGGTGGACTTGCCCGCGCCGTTGGGCCCCACCAGTCCGTACACCTGCCCCTTCTCCACGCGCATGTTCAGCGCGTTGAGGGCGATGTAGCGGTTGTCATAGATCTTTGTCAGATCGTGGGTGTTGACGACGTGCATGGGGAGTCCTTGCCCGCGAGGCGTCGCGATCCAGGACGTCCGCTGCCCGGCCTTTGGCGAGGCAGCGCGCATGCACGTCCCCCGACGCGACGTGCAGCATACCAGCGATTCCTGACGAGTCGTAGGCGGGGTGGCTCGTAACTTGCGCCCGTTCCGAGGGCGCAAGTGCCCTGGTAGCCCTCCCTAGTAGGGAGTGGGGCGGAAGATGCTGAGCAGTTCTTCCGGGCGGAACTGCAGGCGTTCACATACGCTGACCAGGATCGAGACAGGCATCTCGCTGCGGCCGTTCTCGTAGTTCGAGATCGTGGCCTGGGTGAGGTTGACCGAGGAGGCGAGTTCCTCCTGGGACAGGTTCAGTGACATGCGCCGCTCCCGGAGCATCGCGCCGAACTCGCGACGGAAACCGCGGTCACGGGCAGTGGTCTGACGCGCCATTTGTGTTACCTCCCGGCCGCGAATGTAGAGGTCGGCGCTCCGAATACGAATACGTACGCCCAGTACCTCCTGAGGCTACACTTACGTACCATGCAAGTTCGCTACGTATCGAATGAAACACCCGCCCCGCGCGGATCCGAGGTGCTTGCGGCTGACCGAGTGCTGGAACGGGTGGCCTCGGGCGACGGTGGTTCGGCGCTGGTCGTGGGGGCGCCGGGGATGGGCCAGCGCGACCTCTTCGCCCGCATCGCCCAACGCGCGGCCGTGGTGCGCCGCCCCGCCATCTCGCTCTGGGTGACCCCGGGCCAGCCGCCGCTGATGTTCGCGCTCGCGCTCTGCGACCGCATCGGAGCGGACGAGCCGCTGGCGCTGGACGTGATGAGCGTCATGAGGCGCATCCGCCTGGCGCTGCGCGAGCCAGAGGGCGACCTGCAGCGCGCCGTCATCCTGCTGCACGGCATCCAGGACCTGCCGCACGAGGACGCCGCCGTGGTGGAGGCGCTGCTCTGCAACCCGCCGTCGCAGGACCTCCTCATCGTCGCGACGGCCTCCGCACGTCGGGCGGACGGCCGTCGGTGGCTGGGCCTGGCGCCGCTCCGCGCGAAGGCGGCCTCCGAAGGGCGCTGCGAAGTGCTGGACCTGGCGCCGCTGGACACGGAGCAGATCGCCGCGCTGGTGGAGCAGATGGTGGGCGTGGGCGCGGCCGCGCCTCGGTTCCTGCGGGAATTGGAGGCGAAGACGCAGGGGCGGCTGGACGACCTGCAGGACTGGCTGGCGGGCATCAACGCGAGCGATCCGCGCCTGCGGCTGGAGGTGTTCCAGGGGAGTCGAGGGCTGGACACCGTGCCACCCCCGGAGAGCGCGGCCCAGCGGACGCAGCAGCGGCTGCACGGCCTCTCCGAGCACGCCTCGATGCTGGCGTTCGCGGTGGCGCTCTGGGGTCGGCCGGCGTCGCTCTCCGTGCTCCAGGGACTGACGGACCTCCCGGCGGAGGTGTGTGAGCACGAACTGCTCGAACTGCTCGCCCGAGGCGTAGTGCGGCCCGTCGAGGAGGCCTCGCCCGCGGCGTTCGAGCCGCCCACGCCGCTGACCGGGCAGGCTACCGCGGCGGAGATGCCGGCGTTCGTAGCGGAACGGATGCACCGCCGCGCAGTGGCCCTGCTGGAGCGCTCGTCGCCGGCGTCCGCGGAAGGCGGGGACGTCATCTCCCTCGCGGACCACTACCTCGGCAGCGGGATGCCGGTGACTGACGCGATGGTGGACTGCATTGAGCAGTCCGCGCGGACGCTGATTGGCCACGGGCGTTTCGCGGACGCCCGCGAGCAATTGCTCAGCCTGCAGCAGGCGATGGCGCAGGTGGAACGCGCCGGCTCTGCTGCTGCTAAGGGGGCAGAGGGAGCGCTCCTGCCGCCGAGCCTCGCGGCGCTGAAGGCGGAGACGCTGTCGCGGAGCGGTCAGTTGGAGGCTGCGCAGGAGTTGCTGGGCAAGCCGGCGACGGCGGCGCCGGGAGATATCCGGTCATCGATCCGGCGGGCCCGCGACCAGGTGGCGCTGGGCCACGACCTGGAGGCGTGGAAGATCTACGAGCCGCTGGTCTCCGGGCGCAACCCCAGCCACGACGCCTCGATCATCCAGGCGCGGGTGGAGTCCGCGCGTGTGCTGCAGACGCTGGGGTGGGTGGACGAGGCGATCCTCCAGAGTCACCGCGCGTACCGGGAGTCGGCGCGGTCGCAGAACTGGCGGCTCGCCGCGCTCGCCCTCCTGGCGCGCTACAGCATCAAGGTGACCAGCGGGCGGCCGTACCAGGGCCTGCGGTCGGCGCGCCTGGCCTATCGCCTGGCGCGCCGCTCTGGCGACGCCGCCGCGATCGCCCGGGCCACCTCGGCCGTGGGCAACGCGCTCTCGGACACCGCCTCGCTGCCACGAGGGCTGCGCTGGGTGGAGCGCGCGATGCGGCTGGCCGAAGCCTCTGACGACTTCCCGTCGCTCAGTTGGACGGGCATCCGCGTGGCTGCGGGGCGCATGGAACTGGGCGACCTGGACGTGGCGGAGCGGGTGGCGCTGCGGATCATGCACATGGACTCCGCCCTCTACCGCGTGCGGCCGCTGCCTCGTTCGCACTCGATCCTGCGCACCGTGCGCGCGCTGCGAGGGCAGGAGTTCGACGAGCGCGGCGGCACGGTGGCCTTCTGGCATGGGAGCGAGCGGCTGGACATGCTGCACGCCCTCTACCAGGAGGTGATCGCCCGCTACACAGAGCGGATGCTCGTGGGAGACGCCGCTGGTGCGTATGAAGCCGTCAGCACCGTGGTGGGCTGGTTCATGGAGGTCTCCGGCCGGGAGCGCTTCCTGCTCCGGGACCTGATCCCGCGCCAGGTGGAGGCGGCGGTGGCCATGGGCGCCCTGGATGCGGCGGCGGCGGCCCTGGCGGGATTCGAGAAGGTGCGCCGAAGCGCAGAGGACTTCCCGGTGGCCCGGGCGGAGCACCAGATGGCACGCGGTCGCCTCGCCGCGGCGCGGGGCGAGTGGCCGCGCGCGCTCCGGGCCTTTGGTGTGGCCCTCCAGGTGTTCGAGGAGCAGGGGTTCGTCATACGGCGCGCCACGGCGCAGCAGGAACTGGCCGCGGCGCACCTGCAGGGCGGGGACCGCGCGCTCGCGGCGCCGCTGCTGGATGAGGTGCATCGGACGGTGGTGCGGGCCGGTGCTGACCGGCGGCCGATCCAGCGGCTCTACCGCCGTGCAGGGCGCCGTGCGCCCCGGCTGCGCGGGGAGGGCGCGCTCTCCGAGCGTGAGCAGGAGGTGGCGCGGCTGGCCGCGCGGGGGATGACGGACGCCCAGATCGCGGTCAACCTCGGCATCTCGCGCCGGACCGCCACCACGCACATGCACAATATTCTCTCCAAGCGCGGGTTGCGCTCCCGGCTGGAATTGATGGGTGCCGATCCGGCGGTGTGATATCACGGCCGGCGATGTGCAGCCGGCCTCATAGCGCATCTAATTGCGCCCCACCTGCCCCTCAGAGAATGTGGTGATGCTGGCTGGCGGCAGGCTCGCCGTGCGTGAAGGGTTGCCGGATGGATGGGCTGAAGCACCGGTACTGCATCGTGGGCGTGGGCAACACGCCGTACGGGCGCAACCCCGGCCTCTCGCAGATGGCGCACAACGTCCTCGCGATCCGCGCAGCCTTGGAAGACGCCGGCCTGAGCACCAGCGACGTGGACGGCGTGCTGACAAAGACCCCCACATCCACCTTCCCCGGCCTCTGGTCCACGCGCGTCGCGGAGGCGCTGCGAGTGGTGCCGCGGGTGACCGCCACCATTGACCAGGCGGGGGCCAGCAACATTGGCCTCATCCAGTTCGCCATCGGCGCGATCGAGGCGGGCCAGGCGAGCGTGGTGGTGTGCTCGTACGGCGACAACCCGGCCACCGGGAGCCGCAGCACCTACGCGAAGCCTCGTGGCGAGGCGGCGGCTGCGGGCCTGTTCGGTGCGCCCTCCGCGTACGCAATGGCGGCGCGCCGGCACATGGCGATGTACGGCACCACGCACGAGCAGTTGGGCAACGTGGCGATCGCGCACCGCTACCACGCCTCGCTCAACCCCAACGCACACTTCCAGGAGCCCATCTCCATGGAGGACTACCAGAACTCGCGCTGGCTGGCCGAGCCGTTCCGCCTGCTGGACTGCTGCCCGGTCTCCGACAGCGGCGCGGCCTGGATCGTCACCACGGAGGAGCGCGCGCGCGACCTGAAGCAGCGGCCGATCTACATCGAGGGCCTCGGACAGGGGCACCCGGCCTGGGACTTCCACCTGCGCCCGGACATCACCGTGAGCGGCGCCAAGGTGTCCGGGGAGATGGCGTTCAAGAGTGCCGGCCTGGGCCCGGAAGACATGGACTTCGCCGAACTGTACGACTGCTTCACCATCGTCCCCATCATCACGCTGGAGGACTACGGCTTCGTGCCGAAGGGTGAGGGCGGCGCCTTTTACGAGGACCGCCGGACGTACATCGGCGGCGAGTTCCCGATCAACACGTCCGGTGGCCTGCTGTCCGAGACCGGCATGCCGGGCCCGCAGCACATCCTGGAGGCCGTGCGCCAACTGCGTCACGAGTACGCCGGCACGAACCGCCAGGTGGAGGGTGCGGAGGTGGGTCTGGTCAGCCAGCAGGGCGGGATCATGACCACCCACGCCACGATGATCCTCGCGAACGCGTGAGGCACACCAGCACAAGCAACGCCAGGGGTGGACGAAGATGACTGAGCCGCTGCCCAACGCGAACAAGGCAGACCTGCTGCCCGAGCCGACCGAGCGCGACGCGCCGTTCTGGGAGGGCCTGCGCGCGTCCGAGTTGCGCCTCCAGCGCTGTTCCGCCTGCGCGTCCTTCCAGTACCCGGCGGAGTCGTTCTGCTACGACTGCGGCGCCACCTCGCTGCAGTGGGAGCGCGTGAGCGGCGGGGGTGAGGTGTACTCGTTCATCACCGTGCACCAGCGGTACCACCCGGCGTTCGGGGACAACACGCCGTACAACGTCTCGATCATCGCGCTGGACGAGGGGCCGCGGCTGGTCTCCAACGTGATCGGGACGCCCTCCAACCAGGTCACGGTGGGGATGCGCGTGCAGGCGTCGCCGCAGGCGCTGACGGACGAGCGCTCGTGGCTCTACTTCCGACCGGCCTAAGGCCGCGTCCAATCCCGCGATCACCTCGCGATCACCTCGCGATCACCTCGCGATCCAGCGATCGCATTGCTGCTAGCACAGAGGGGCGACTCCCATGAGCATCGACTTCACCGTCGAGGACAAGATCGCGACGATCCGGCTGAACCGACCGGAAGCGCTGAACGCGATGACGCCGGAGATGTACACCGACCTCTCCAGGGCGTGGGTGGAGGTCCGAGACAACCCGGACATCTTTGTCGCGGTGGTGACGGGCGCTCCTCAGCCGGACCGTGCGCCGGAGAAGCAGGTGTTCTGCGCCGGCGCCGACCTGAAGTTGACCATCCCGGCCCAGGGCAACATCGCCAACTTCTGGCAGACGCAGCAGGACCAGATCCTGAACCGCGGACTGGAGGTGTGGAAGCCGGTGGTCGCCGCGGTCAACGGCCTCTGCCTGGCCGGCGGCATGACGATGCTGATGGCCACGGACTTCCGGATCGGTTCAGAACATTCGGCCTATGATCTGTCGGAGGTGAAGCGCGGCATCCTCCCCGGCAACGGGGGCACGCAGCGCACGGCGCGCCAGTTGCCGTACCCCATTGCCATGGAGGTGCTGCTGCTCGGCCGCCGGCTCTCAGCGGAGCGCGCGGCCCACTACGGCTTCATCAACCAGGTGGTCCCGCACGACCAGGTGCTCTCGACCGCCATGGACTACGCGCGCCAGTTGCGCGCCATGCCGCCGCTGGCCGTCCGGGCGATCAAGGAACTGGCGGTCCGCGCGCATCAGGGGCTGCCGCTGAACGAGGGGCTTCGGCTGGAAGCCTCCATCTCGCACATCCTCCGTCAGACGGAGGACGCCAAGGAAGGGCCGCGTGCCTTCGCAGAGAAGCGCGCGCCTGAGTTCAAAGGACAGTAGTGGTCGCAGAGGTCTATCCCAGCGTCGACGACGCGCTTGACGGTATTCCCAACAATATTTCACTGATGATCGGCGGCTTTGTCACGGCGGGGGCGCCCTTCAACCTGTTGCACGCCTTCCACCGCCGGGGGACCACCGGCGTCACGGCGATCACGAACTCCGTGATGTCTGGCCAGGGCCTGGACCTGATGTTCCGCGATGGCCAGGTGGACAAATTGATCGCCACCTTCGCCATCCGCGCCTCCGGCTCCAAGCGCACCCACTTCGAGGAGCGCTACCTGGCCGGCGAGGTGGAACTGGAACTGGTGCCGCAAGGGACGTTCGCAGAGCGCATCCGCGCGGCCGGCGCGGGCCTGGGCGGCATCCTCACCCCGGTGGGCCTCGGCACCCCTCTGGGCGAGGGCAAGCCGACGGTCGAGGTGGACGGCAAGACGTTCCTGTTGGAACGGCCGCTGGGTGCGGACGTCGCGATCTTCCGCGCGCACCGGGCGGACCGCCTGGGCAACGTGCAGTACCGCAAGTCCGGGCGGAACTTCAACCCGCTCATGGCCACCGCCGCCGACCTGGTCATTGTCGAGGTGGACGAGATCGTGGAGCCGGGCGAACTGGATCCGGAGTTGGTGCAGACGCCTGCGGTCTTCGTGGACCGCATCGTGCAGTGCGCACCGCTGGAGGTTGTGTGGAATGGCTGAGTCACAGACTCGTCGGCCGGTTGGCCTGACCCGCGAACTGATGGCGATGCGCGTGGCGCAGGAGTTGCAGGACGGCATGGTGGTGAACCTGGGCATAGGCCTGCCCACGCTGACCTCGTCCTACCTGCCCGCGGACAAGAAGGTGCTGTTCCAGGCGGAGAACGGCGTCCTGGGGTACGGCGGCATCGCCGGAGAGTCCTACGACCGCGACCTGATCAACGCGGGCGGCCAGCCCATCACCCTGCTGCCGGGGGCCTCGTTCTTTGACAGCGCCACCTCCTTCACGATGATCCGAGGCGGGCACATTGACGTGGCCGTGCTGGGCGGCATGCAAGTGGCGGAGAACGGCGACCTGGCCAACTGGTTCGTGCCGGACCGCGGCGGCGGTAGCGTGGGCGGCGCCATGGACCTCGCGGTCTGCGCTCGACGCCTGATCGTCGTCATGGAGCACGTCACCCGTGACGGTGCGCCGCGAATCCTCAAGCGCTGCACCTTCCCCCTGACGGCGACTCGGTGCGTGGACCTGGTGGTCACCGACCTCGCGCTGATCGAGGTGGCGGAGGACGGCCTCGTCCTGCGCGAGGTGGCCCCCGGTGTCACACCGGACGAGGTACAGGCGCTGACTGAGCCCACGCTGCGCCTGGCGTCTGACCTGACGGAGATGAGCCTCTAGCCCCGCGCCCTGCTGGTCGATGTAACCGGCGGGATGCATATAAGAAGACTGATAGAACATGCGGCCACTTGCGCGGTCGAGATGTCGCTGTGACGTTTCCTCTCACGCGCGTGATCGTCTCTCCGAGATTAATCATCGTATAGACCGCGCTCTTTGTCGGGCGTAGTCTAATCCCAACTTGCGTGTGTTTTCCGCGAGTGCATACAACGCGCGCGATTCTTGTTGGGCTACGTATTGTCGCTCTACATCCTTCGTCGTATCGCATTGATGATACCGACACTCATCCTGGTGTCGGTGATGGTCTTCGCCCTGATGCGTCTGATCCCGGGCGACGCGGCGACACTGCAGATCGGCGACGACTCCTCCGCCGCCCGCGTGGAGGCGCTCCGCGAGTCGCTCGGGTTGAACCGTCCGGCGTATGTCCAGTACTTCTCGTGGCTGGGCGATGTGGTGCGCCTGGACTTTGGCGAATCGCTCCAGACCCGCCAGCCGGTTTCGGCCAGCCTGGCGCGCGCGGTGCCCGTGAGCGCGCAACTGGCGCTTCTCGCGTTTGCGGTCTCGGCTGTGATCGGCGTGGGGCTGGGGCTGATCTCCTCCGCGTCCCAGAACTCCCTGGGTGACTACGCGGCACGGGTGATCGCGATCCTCGGCCTTTCCGTGCCATCGTTCGTGCTTGGGACGCTGTTCCTGCTGCTGCCTGCCATGTGGTTCGGCTGGTTCCCGCCGCTGGGGTACATCCCACTCTGGGAGAACCCCACGCAGAGCCTGATCCAGTTCACGCTGCCGGCGCTGACCATTGGCTACCGGTCTTCCGGCGTGACGGCGCGCATGGTGCGCTCCTCCATGCTGGAGATCTTGCGTCAGGACTACATCCGCACCGCGCGCTCCAAGGGGCTGACGTACGGGCGCATCTACACCACGCACGCGCTGAAGAACGCCGCAATCCCGGTGATCACGATCATGGGGACGCAGGTGGGCAGCCTGCTGGGCGGGGCGCTGATCTCCGAGACGATCTTTGGCCTGCCCGGGGTTGGGCGGCTCTTCATCGAGTCCGTCGCAGACCGGGACTACCCGGTCATCCAGGCGGCCGTGCTCTTCATGGCGCTGGCGGTGGTGGTGATGAACCTGGTGGTGGACGTGATCTACGCCGTTGTAGACCCACGGATCCGGTACTCATGACCGCGCAGGCACTGTCCGAGGTGGCAACGGTGCGGCGGATGTCCCGCACCGGGTCTCTCCTGCGCGCCGTGCGTCGCTACCCGCTGGGCGCGTTCGGCCTGATCGTGCTCACGGTGTTGCTGGCCGTGGCGGCGGCGGCGCCCCTGGTGGCCACGCACGACCCGCTGGCCACCGACCGCGTCGCCCGCCTAGTGGGGCCCAGCGCGCAGCACCTCATGGGCACCGACCAACTGGGGCGTGACGTCTTCAGCCGGCTGGTCTACGCGGCTCGGCCCGCGGTGATCATCGGCTTTGGCGCGATGCTGGTTGGACTTGGGCTGGGCGGGGCGGTGGGGCTGCTGTCCGGCTACATCGGCGGCATCTTCGACCTGCTGGTCCAGCGCGTCACGGACGCGATGATGGCCCTCCCCAACCTGGTGGTCGCGATCGCGATCGTTGCGGTGCTGGGCGGCGGGCAGACGCGGGTGCTGCTGGCCATCGGCCTGTCGATATCACCTTTGGTCACGCGCGTGGTGCGGGCCTCCACGCTGCCGGTGAAACAGAACGACTACGTGGAAGCGGCCATGGTGCTGGGCGCCAGCCACTTCCGGCTACTGATCCGTCACATCGTGCCCAACATCATGGCCCCGATCATCGTGATCGCCTCGGTGGAGTTGAGCACCGCGATCCTCGCGGAGGCCTCGCTGAGTTTCCTGGGTTTCGGTGTGCCGGCGCCGGACCCCTCGTGGGGGTCGATGTTGAGCGGCGACGGGCGGCGCTTCATGCAGCAGGCGCCGTGGCTCGTGATCTTCCCGGGCGTCGCCGTCAGCCTGGCCGTCCTCGGCATCAACTTGCTGGGCGACGCCGTCCGAGATGCGTTTGACCCGCGTCTTCGCGGGAGCAGGTAACCAGGGCCCGCAGGGGCTCACAGGAGAGGGAACACCACATGGATTCGAAGTACTGGCAGCGGCCCCTGAGCCGCCGGCGCGCCATCAAGGGCGGCGCCATGGGCGTGATGGGCGCGGGCATGCTGCTGGCCGGCATGGGCTGTTCGGATGACGACTCGCCGGGCGGCGCCGCGACCGCCACCGCGACCGCCGGTGGCTCCGCGACCGGCACCGAGACCCCCGGTGGCGAGGGCACGCGCGGCGGGCAGTTGCGGCACGCGCTGGACCGCGACCCGGTCTCCTTCGACCCGCACATCGAGGCCTCCTTCCGCACGCAGTTCGCGGGCGTGGGTAACGCCTACAACAGCCTGATGACGCTGAACGCGGACCTGCAGGCAGAGCCGGACCTGGCCAGCGAGGTGGAAGTACTGGAGGACGGTAGCGTCCGCTTCCAACTGCACGAGGGCGTGAAGTTCCACGACATCGCCCCGGTGAGCGGTCGTGTGCTGACCTCCGAGGACGTCGTGGCGAGCATTGAGCGCATCCGCACGGACGCGCCGGAGTTCCAGCGCGCCTACATGTTTGAGCAGATCACGGACTTTGAGACGCCGGACGACCGCACGGTCATCATGAAGTTCGCGGAGCCGTTCGCCCCGCTCTTCAACTACGTGGCGAACCCGTTTTCCGCGATCATCCCGCAGGAGGCGCTGGAGGCCACTGGCGACCTGCGCCAGACCGTGATCGGCACGGGGCCGTTCGTGCAGACGCGCGCGGACATGGGCTCCACGTTCGAGTTGCAGCGCAACCCGGACTACTTCCGCGCTGACCGCCCCTACCTGGACAGCATCCGTATTGACGTCATGCCGGACGCTTCCAGCCGGCTGGCCGCGCTCCGCGCCGGCGAACTCACGATCGAAACCCGGCCCACGCCGGACGACGCGATGCTCTTCCAGGGCGACGACAAGTGGGTTGTGCTGGAGCACAGCCAGGAGGGTCAGGCGACCGTCCGCTACAACTGCGCCTCCGGCCCCTTCGCGGACGAGCGTCTGCGCAAGGCGTTTGACCTGGCGCTGATCCGGCAGGAAAACATCGACCTGGTCCTGGGTGGGCAGGGCTACCTGTCCGGCCCGGTGGGCCCCGGCCTGGGCGACCGCTGGTCCTACACGCAGCAGCAGTTGGACGCGATGCCCGGCTACCGCGAGGACAAGGAAGAGGACTACGCGGAGGCGCGCAAACTGCTGGAGGCGGCGGGCCTGACGGAGTTCAACCCGAAGTTCATCTACTACACGCCCGCTGACACCAACGAGACGAACGCGGTGGCGATCCAGCAGCAACTGGCCCGTGCGGGCATCGGCATCAACGTGACGCTGGAGCACCTGGACTACGCGGCCTGGATCCCGCAGATGCTGGACGGGTCGTTCGAGGTGACGGTGACCACCAGCGGCTTCCGCGACAACCCGGACGAGTACCTCTACGCGCTGTTCGCCACGGGTGCGTCACGGAACGACACCGGCTACAGCAACCCGGCCCTGGACGACCTGCTGAACGCGCAGCGCCTGGAGATGAACGAGGACGCCCGCAGCGAGCTGGTGTTCCAGATCCAGGACCGGCTGATGGAGGAAGTGCCCAACTCCTGGCTCTACTCCGCTGCTGGCTTCCAGATCCACAGCGCCAATCTCAAGGGTTACCACGCGACGTTCAGCCACAACTCGCCGCGTCAGTTCGTGAATGCGTGGCTCGAGGCGTAACCCCCCTCCAGCCTCGCGACAGCGAGGCCTGCGCAGCGGGTCACGCACGTGCATGGGGGTTTGCGCCGTCTCCGGACGGCGCAGGCCCCTGTGGATTCCGTCAGGTGGACTATGACCAACGACACTCCTACGAGGCCGAGCACCTTTCCCGCTGACATGCTGGCCGGCCAGGCCGCGATCGTGACGGGCGGAGGCTCGGGCATCGGCTTCGGGATTGCCCAGGCCATGGTGCAGCACGGCGCCCGCGTGGTGATTGCCGCGCGCAAGATGGAACGCCTGGAGGCGGCGGCAGAACGCCTGCGCGCGGACGGCGGCGAAGCACTGGCCGTCCAGTGCGACATCCGCGACGCCGACCAGGTAGAGGCCATGGTGCAGCGCACGGAGGAGGCCTTTGGCCCCGTGCGCATGCTGGTGAACAACGCCGGCGCGACCTTCTGGTCCAAGGCGGAAGACCTGTCCCCCAACGGCTGGCGTTCCGTCATCGACATCGACGTGAACGGGACGTTCTTCTGCTCGCAGGCCGTGGCGCGGCGCATGATCCCGCGCGGCGACGGGGGCGCGATCGTCTCGATCACCAGTACTTCCCCGTGGACGGGGAACGCCAACCGCACGAACGGCGGCGCCGGCAAGGCGGCCGTCTCCTCGATGATGAAGAGCCTGGCCGTGGAGTGGGGCCCGCACGGCATCCGGCTGAATGAGATCGCTCCCGGCGCGATCCCCACGCAGGGCGTCACCGAGCAGTTGGGCGCGCACAAGGCGCCGGACGAGGACCGGAACGTCCCGCTGGGGCGCGTCGGCACGCCGGCTGACATCGCAAACGCGGTGCTCTTCCTCATGTCTGACGCCGCGTCCTTCATGACCGGGAACACCCTGGTGGTGGACGGCGGCGCCTGGTTCGCCTCGAAGCGGGGCGGGAAGGGCGCAGCGTCGTGACTGCCCCCGTCGGTGCGCTGGCCGGGATCAACGTGCTGGACATCTCGGAAGGGGTGAGCGGCCCGTACTGCGCCAAACTCCTTGCCGGACTGGGCGCCACGGTGGTCAAGGTGGAGCGTCCCGGCGTGGGTGACGCGAGCCGCCACTACCGCCTGGCGGCCGACCGCCTCGAGCCGATCGAGGCGCACCCGCTGTTCCTGCACCTGAACACGGGCAAGCGCTCCGTCACGGTCGACCTCGATGCGGAGGGCGGCCGAGGGGTGCTGCATGACCTGGTACGGGAGTGGGCGGACGTGGTGGTCGACAGTTCTTCGCTCTCACGCGCGCAGGCGCGTGGGACGGACTGGGCCACGCTGAGCGCGCTGAAGCCAGAGGTGATCCTGGCGTCCCTCAGTTACTTCGGCCACACCGGACCATACCGCGAGTACGCGGGCACCGAACTGATCGCGCTCGCGCTGGGCGGCTACCTGTACCTGACCGGCGAGCCGGCCCGGGAACCGCTGAAGCCGTACGGCTACCACGCGGAGTACCACGCGGGGCTGCACGCGGCCACGGGCGTAGCGGCGGCGGTGGTGGGCCGGTACGCCTCGGGCCTGGGCGACCACGTGGACGCGTCCGTGGTGGAGGCGGCGACGTTCCTGGCGAGCGCGGCGCCGGGCTGGGCGCACTTCTACGGCAAGGACATCAAGCGCGCCGGCAACCGGCTGGCGAACGCGGACCCGGGGCAGGGGTACCCCTCCACCATCCGCCCGTGCCAGGACGGATGGGTGCACGCTCACAACAACTTCCGCAACCCGGACCTGCTCGCGGTGCTCATGGACTCGGAGCGCCTCCAGGAGCCGGACGTGATCGCGCAGCCGGCCGGACACGCGGACGAGATCGACGAGATCATGGATCGCTGGCTCGCCACCCGGGACCGCAAGGAGATCGTGGACTTGGCGCAGGAGATGCGCCTGCCGTTTACCGAGGTGTTCGCGCCGGCCGAAGCGCAGGGCAACGAGCAACTGATCGCGCGCGAGGCGCTGGTGGAACTGGACCACCCGGTCGCCGGCATGCTCACGTACGTCCACGCTCCCCTGCAATTTTCCGAGACACCCTGGGTGGCCGAGCGCGCTCCGCTGCTGGGCGAACACACGGATGCGTTCCTCCAGGACGTCCTGCGCCTGGAGGACGGCCGCCTGGCCGAATGGCGCCAGAAGGGGGTCATCTAGATGGTGCGTCCACTGGAGGGTATCCGGGTCCTGGAGATGACCATCGCGGTCGCCGGCCCGGTGGCCGGCCACACACTGGCGGACCTGGGCGCCGAGGTGCTGAAGATCGAGCCACCCTTTGGCCGCAGCCGCAAGCCCAGCGAGTACCTGATCACGGAGCCAGACGACCGCCCGTGGGACAAGGTTCCGAAGTTCAACGAACTCAACCGCGGCAAGAAGAGCGTGGTGCTGGACCTCAGCCGCGCGGACGGCCGGGACGCCTTCTTGCGGCTGGTGGCCGTGAGCGACGTGGTGCTCATCAACTTCTCGTCGCGCGTGCTGCGCAACCTGGACGTGGAGTACGAGACGCTGCGCGCCGTCAAGGAAGACATCATCCTGGTCGCCATCACGGGCTTCGGCACGTCCGGCCCGTACCAGGACCGCACCTCGTACGGCCCGGGCATCGACGCGATGTCCGGCCTGGCGTACATGACCGGCTACCCGGATGGCTCGGCCATGAAGGCCGGGAACCACTACTTCGACCAGCATGCCGGCATGATTGCCGCCCTGGGCGCCATCGCGGCGCTGCGGCATCGCCAGGAGACTGGCAAGGGCCAGCACGTGGACGTCTCCATGGTGCAGGCCGGCATCCAGACCACGGGCGAGGCGCTGCTGGCGGACTCGCTGGGGGCGGTCGTGCCGCCTCGGCAGGGGAACGCGGACGCAAACGCCGCGCCGCACAACGTCTACCGCTGCCAGGGCGACGACCAGTGGGTGGCCATCGCCGTCCGTACGGACGAGGAGTGGCGAGCGCTGTGCGACTCGATGGGGCAGGGCGCCGTGGCCTCGGACGCACGCTTCCGCGATCTCGCGGGGCGGCTGGCGCACCGAGACGAACTGGACGCGCTGGTCTCCGCGTGGACGGCGGACCAGGAGAAGTACGCCGTGCAGCACGTGCTGCAGGCGGCGGGTGTGCCCGCCGGGGCGGTGGTGAAGCCTGCCGGGATGCTCACGGACGAGCACCTGGTGGCGCGCCAGTCCAACCCCATGGTGCTGGACCCGGACATGGGGCCGGCGCCGTTCCCCGCCGTGGCCTGGCACTACGACCGCATGACGGAGCGCCCCTTCGCGCCCGCGCCTCGCTTTGGCGAGCACACGGAGGAGGCGCTGTCGCGGCTGGCGGGCCTGGCCCCAGAAGAGATCGAACAGTTGCGCGCCTCGAAGGTGACTTCGGCCGAGCCGCTCCGCGGGCACGGCGAAGAGTGAACCCACGCGGCAGGGAGAGGAGCCACCGATGGTAGAACTCGTCGACCACTTGCTCTACGAGATCGAAGAGGAGACGGGCATCCTCTGGATCAGGTTCAACCGCCCGGAGCGGATGAATGCAACCGCCCCCGACACCCCGCAGCGGGTGGCGGAATACATGGCGGCCGGCGATGCGGACCCGCGCGTCCGAGTGATGGTGCTGACGGGTGTTGGCCGCGGCTTCTGCGCGGGCAACGACATGAAGGCCGTGGCGGCCGGCGAACGCCGGGTGCAGGACCACTCCGCGCACGGCAGCCGGGCGCACTTCGCCTACTACTTCCAGGACTGCTTCCGCCGCATTTCCGAGACGAAGAAGCCCACCATCGCCATGGTGAACGGCCCCGCCGCGGGGTCTGGCCTGGACATGTCGCTGCACTGCGACCTGCGCATTGGCAGTGAGAACACGCGGTTCTTCACGTACCAGAACGTGGGCCAGATCATCGAGAACGGCGGCTACTACTTCTTGCCTCGGATCATCGGGTACGGCCGGGCCATGGAACTCGCGTACATGGGCGGCTGGCTGGACGCGGAGCGCGCCCACCAGTGGGGGCTCCTGAACTGGCTGGTGCCCAGCGAGGACCTGGAGGCGGAGACGCGCGCGGTCTGCAAGCGCATCGTGGAGAGCCCGCCGCTGGTGCAGTGGATCGGCAAGCGCATCATGCGCCGAGGCCTGGACAGCACCCTGGAGACCACGCTGGAACTCTCCGCCAACGCCTCCGGCATCCTGCACCAGGCCGAGGACTCCCAGGAGGCGCGCCAGGCGTTCCGGGAAAAGCGCACGCCGAACTTCCGCGGGGTCTAAACGCCCGCACCGCCCGGAGGCCCCCGCAGGCCTGGGGATGAACGACGTAAGAGAGCGGCGCCGGCCGCGTCAGTAAGGACGTACGAGATGGAATTCCAGTTCACGCCAGAGGAGGAAGCCCTCCGCACGGCAGTTCGCGAGTTTATCGCCGAACACGTGACCCCGGAGGTGCTGTCCGAGCAGGCCGACGAGGGCGACGAGGTCGGGCCGCACACCCAGGCCATGCTGGGCAAGATGGTGGAGCGCGGCTGGGTCCGCCTGGGCATGCCGAAGGAGTACGGCGGCCAGGGCGGCGACCTCACCCACCAGTTCATCGTGGACGAGGAGTTCAACCGCGCGGGCGTGTTCGTGGGCCACAACTACGGCACCGGCTACACCACGATCATCAAGCATGGCACGCAGGAACAGAAGGATTACTTCATCCCGCGCATGATCCGGGGCGAGGTGCAACTGGGCCTGGGCTACACCGAGCCCGGCGGCGGCACTGACCTGGCGGGTCTGAAGAGCACCGCGGTGCGCGACGGTGACGAGTACGTCATCAACGGCCAGAAGATGTACGGGGGCAACGCCAGCACGACCCACATGTACATCCTGGTCCGCACCGACCCGGACGTTCCGAAGCACCAGGGCCTCTCGGTCTTCCTCGTGCCCATGGACGCGCCGGGCGTGACGTTCCGGCCCCTGAAGATGATGAAGGACCGCTCCCGCCCATACGGCTACACCGGCGCGTGGGCCGGCGAGTCGTTCTTCGAGGACGTGCGGGTGCCGTTGAGCGCGCGCTTGGGCGAGGAAGGTCAGGGGTGGGAACTGGCCACCTCAGGCCTGGCGATCGACCGCATCGGAGTCACGCGGTACCTGCGCTGCACATACCGCACCGACCACGTCATCGACTTCCTGAAGTCGGAGTCCTTCGGCGACTACGCGCCGCGCGAAGACCCCGTGGTGCGCGACAAGGTGGCCGAGTTGTGGACGGAGCGCGAGGTCTACCGCCTGATGACCATGCGCAGTCTGCAGATGGTGAAGCGCGACATCCCGATCGTGCACGAGAGCCCAGCGGAGAAGGTCTGGGGCCCGGACCACAACGTCCGCGCCATCGAGGCCATCGCGCAGATCCTCGGGCCGTACACGCAACTGACCGAGGGCGAGCGCGCGCCGCGCGGTGGCGAGTTCGGCGACCACCTGCTCATGGCGTGGTTCGTCGGGATCGGCCACGGCAGCGTGCACGCCATGCGCGACCAGATCGCTCGTCGAGGCCTGGGCCTGCCGAAGGGCCGCTAAGCACCGCTCCGGCGCCCGACCGGCGCCGTCCGTCCGTAGATCAGAAGAAGGTGAACGCCCGTGGACGTGCTATTCAACGAGTCCGAGGAGATGCTGCAACGCAGCGTGCGCGAAGTGCTGGAGCATGAGTCTCCGCCGGACCTGCCGCGCGCAATTGAGACTGACCCGCTGGGCTACTCGCCCGACCTGTGGATGAAGATGGCCGAACTGGGCTGGCTGGGGCTGGCGCTCCCGGAGGAGCACGGCGGCCAGGGCCTGGGCCTGACCTACCTGGGCATCCTGTCGGCTGAACTCGGCCGTGCGCTGGCGCCCGTGCCGTTCCACTGCACGCAGACCGCCGCCCTGACCATCGCGGCCGCGGGCACGGAGGCACAGCGCGCGGAGGTCCTGCCGAAGGTCGCCAGCGGCGAGGCCATCCTCACGTGGGCGCTGACCGAGGACGACCCGCGCTTCCTGACGCCAGAGGCGGTGAACATGGCGGCCGTGGAGGACGGCGACGACCTGGTGCTCACGGGCACCAAATTGTTCGTCGAGCACTTCGAGGCTGCGGACCAGTGCCTCGTGGTCTGCCGGACGCAGGGCGGCTCGAGCGGCGCGGAGGGCATCTCCGTGCTCCTGGTGGACACCAAGAGCGCGGGGCTCAGCGCCACCGACCTGGTGAACATCGCGAAGGACAAGTTGAGCGAGGTCACCTTCCAGGGCGTCCGCGTCCCGAAGGCGAACGTGGTGGGCACGCTGCACCAGGGCTGGCCCGTGGTGGAAGCGATGGTCAACCGGGCGACCGCCCTGCTTTCGATCCAGATGAGCGGCGGCACGCGTCGGGCGCTGGAACTCGCGGTGGAGTACTCCAAGCACCGGGACGCGTTCGGCCGCCCGATCGGCTCGTTCCAGGCGCTCGCCCACACCATGGCGGACACGCTGATCTGGGTGGACGGCTGCGAACTCGTGACGTACGAGGCGTTGTGGCGCCTGGAGCAGGGGCTGCCGGCGGACATGCACGTGTCCCAGGCCAAGGCGTTCACGAGCGAGAAGTGCCTGGCGGCCGTCCGCAACGCCAACGTCGTGCACGGTGGCATCGCGGCAACCTGGGAACTGAACTTGAACCTGTGGTTCCGGCGCGTGTCCGCGTGGGCGACTCGCCTCGGCTCCGTGCAGGAGCACCGAGCCCGCGTCGCCAACGCCGTGCTGGGGCCGACCGGCGCGTAGCCGCCCGGACCAGCAGAGACCACTCCAGGAGGAGTCCAAATGTCAGAGTGTCAGGTATGCGGCAAGCCCGTCGACAAGGAGGCCGTCCGCGGTGGCGGCAGCCAGACCGACGGCGGGATGGCGGTCGTGAACCCGCAGCAGGGGACGCGCCAACTGCACGAGGGCCGCTGGTACTACTTCTGCGGCATCGAGTGCCGCACGAAGTTCATGGGTACGCCGGAGCAGTACATCTCCTAGCGTCCCACCGACCGAGGCGCCTCGGGCGTCCGAGGACACCGACGAGGCCGGGGGTAACCCCGGCCTCGTGGCGTGTCTGGCGCCGCACGCAGCACCTGGTGCTACGCGTGGTCCCCGCGGCCGGCCCTGTCTCTGTCGTCCTCGGACGGACCGGGCTCCTCGGATCCGGCGGGGCCGGGGCCGGCGGCGACGGGCTCCGGCTCCACGGAGGGTGCGTCCTCCGGGAACTTGAGGGAGGCCACCACGGCCGTGGTCAGGATGAGCGCCACCACCGCGAGGCTGGGCAGCGGGTCGATGTGGTAGATGTCCGTCAGCACCATCTTGGCGCCGACGAAGACCAGCACCGCGGCCAGCGCGTGCTTCAGGAAGCGCAGGTCGTTCAGGTAGCCGGCCAGCAGGAAGAAGAGCGCCCGCAGGCCCAGGATGGCGAATACGTTGGACGTGTAGACGATGAACGGGTCTCGCGTGATGGCGAAGACCGCCGGGATCGAGTCCACCGCGAACACCAGGTCCGTGCTCTCGATCACCAGGAGCACCAGCAGCAGCGGGGTGATGTAGGTGACCCCGCCGCGCTTCACGAAGAAGCGCTGGCCCTCGTAGTCAGCGGTGGTGCGGAAGTGGCGCTGGGCGAAGCGGACGACGGGGTTGTGTCCCACGTCCGGGTCCGGGCCTTCCGAGCGCAGGAAGCGCAGGCCGGTAAAGATCAGGAACCCACCGAAGATGTAGATGATCCAGTGGAAGTTCTCCAGCAGCGCCGCACCCACGGCGATGAGGGCGCCTCGCATGATCAGGGCGCCCAGGATGCCCCAGAAGAGCACCCGGTGCTGGTAGGCCGGGGGTACGCGGAACGCGGCGAAGATGATCAGGAAGACAAAGATGTTGTCCACGCTGAGCGACTTCTCGATCAGGTAGCCGGTGGTCCACTCCAGGCCGGACTGCGTCCCCATCTGCCAGTAGACGCCGGCGTTGAAGAGCAGCGCGAGGCCGATCCAGAACACGCTCCACGCCAGCGCCTCGCGCCGAGAGACCGCGTGCGCGTGCCGGTGGAACACGCCCAGGTCGAGGGCGAGCATGGCGAGGACGAAGCCGGTGAAGAGGATCCAGGGAAGCGCATCGAGCACGTGTGGCCGCCTTTGCAACGTCAACCGCGTTGAAGGCAGGTCTCACACGCAGGGCCGGTGGCCCTGTACCCGCGCCGGAGGTGGGTACACCTCGTACTGACGGCACGGCTCCCGTCGCCGTGAGGCGGCGGGCGGTTACTCCCCTGTTGTCGTCAGCATACGCCCGCGGAGCCTCGGGGGTCGAGCGAGTGGGGGAGGGGCCTCCCGCTCGACCTCCGAGGCACGGTTGAGCCGTGTTCGGCGCTACTCCGCGACGTTCCCGCTGCCCCAGGCGAGGCCGGGGCGGCCCTGCGGGCTCTCCTCTTCCTCGGCGTCCTGCGGGGCGCGGTCGCCGTCGTCGGACGGGGGCTCGGAGGCGGCGGCGGCGGTGGCGGCGTCCGGCAGTTCGCGGCCCTCCGCAGGGCCCAGGATGCGGGCGATGTCGTCGCCCTCCACCGTCTCCACCTCGATCAGGCGGGCGGCCAGGCGGTCCAGGGCGTCGCGGTTGTCGGCGAGCAGGACGCGGCAGCGTTCGTGGGCCTCGTCCACCAGGCGGCGGACCTCGTTGTCGATCTCCTCGGCGGTGCGCTCGGAGTAGTCGCGGCCGCGGGAGATGTCGCGTCCCAGGAAGACCTGCGACTCGCCCTTGCCGTAGGTGCGCGGGCCCAGGCGGGTGGACATGCCCCACTGCGTCACCATGGCGCGGGCGATCTGCGTCACCTTGCCGATGTCGTCATGAGCGCCGGTGGTCATCTCGCCGAAGACCATCTCCTCCGCCACGTGGCCGCCCAGGGCCATCGTCATCATCGCCTCGTAGTAGGAGCGGTCCTGCAGCCGCCGGTCGTCCGAGGGCAGCGAGCGGGTGAAGCCGCCCGCCATGCCGCGCGAGACGATGGTCACCTTGTAGGGAGGGTCCGCGTTCGGCGCGAAGTAGCCGGCCACGGTGTGGCCCGCCTCGTGGTAGGCAATGATCTTCTTCTCCGCCTCGGTGATGACGCGGGACTTGCGTTCCGGGCCGGCGATGACACGGTCGACCGCCTCGTTCAGTTCGTCCATGCCGATGCGCTTCTTGTTGCGACGCGCAGCCAGGATGGCGGCCTCGTTGAGGAGGTTCGCCAGGTCCGCGCCGGAGAAGCCGGGGGTCTGGCGCGCGATCGTGTCCAGGGAAATGGAGCCCTCCAGCGGCTTGCCCTTGGCGTGGACGTCCAGCACCGCGCGGCGCCCCTTCACGTCCGGCAGGTCCAGCACCACCTGGCGGTCGAAGCGCCCCGGGCGCAGCAGCGCCGGGTCCAGCACGTCCGGCCGGTTGGTGGCCGCGACCACGATCACGTTCGCGTCCGTGTCGAAGCCGTCCATCTCCACCAGGATCTGGTTCAGTGCCTGCTCGCGCTCATCGTGGCCGCCGCCCAGGCCGGAGCCTCGCTGACGGCCCACGGCGTCAATCTCGTCGATGAAGACGATGGAGGGGGCGTTCTCCTTGGCGTTCTTGAAGAGGTCGCGCACGCGGCTGGCGCCCACGCCCACGAACATCTCCACGAACTCAGAGCCTGAGAGGTGGAAGAAGGGCACACCGGCCTCGCCGGAGACGGCGCGGGCCACCATGGTCTTGCCGGTGCCCGGCGGGCCCACCAGGAGCACGCCGTGCGGGATGCGCGCGCCCAGGGCGGCGAACTTCTCCGGGTACTTCAGGAACTCCACGATCTCCTGGAGTTCCTGCTTCGCCTCGTCCTGTCCGGCCACGTCGTCAAAGGTGACGGTGGGGCGGGTGCCGGTCTCCATCTTGGCGCGACTCTTGCCGAAGGACATGGCCTGGTTGTTGGCTCCGCCCGCCCTGCGCAGCATGAAGAAGAGCAGGCCGCCGATGAGCAGGAAGGGCAGCAGCGTGAGGATCAGGCCGAAAAACTGGCCGGACCCGCTGGGGCCTTCCACCGCGATCTGGATCGTGCCCGCAGGGACGCCGCTCTCCCGCAGGATCTCCTCGATCGAGGAGGCCGACTCCTTGCGCGACTGCACGGGCTCCGGCCCACTCCGGAGGTAGACCGTCAGGTCGTTGCCCTTCACCTCGATGCGCTCGACACGTCCGGCGCGCGCCTCGGCGATGACCCAGGACAGCGGCTGCTCGGTGGTGTTGTCCGGGCGGAGCATGACGAACATGGTCAGCGCGAGCACCGCCAGGAGCGCGACATAGACGAGGAGCCGACGGTTCGGCTTGAGGGAATTCATGTGGCTTGCCCGATTCATCCGCTGCGGCGGTGTGATGGTGCTGGCGTGTTCAGGCCCCGCGTGGACGCCTGTCTGCTATCTCCATGAGAACACGGCGGGGGGCTGTAGCGCCCGGCTGCGCCATCACGGTCGACGTGTCGCGCGCCGCACGACCGCCCGAGGTGATGCGTGCGCCCGAGGTGATGCGTGCGATGGTGCGGAACCGCACCCGTATCTACTGCATCCAGCATACCCAAAGCGCCCGCCCTGTGTGGGGCTGCTGGACGGCGATCCGTCAGCGAAGCGAGGTTGGCGACAGAGTTCCCCGTCTCACGCCGGTACCGAGGACAACCAACGGCTCTGGAGGGCTACCGCCGCCCCTCCACCCGGCCTCCCTCCGCCGCAGGCGACTGCAGGTGACGCACTTCCAGCGGACGCACGGCCGGCCCCCGCAGCACTGAGCCATCGAGGGCGAAGCAGGAGCCGTGGCAGGCGCAGTCCCAGGTGAGCATGGCGGCGTTCCAGCCCAACTCGCAGCCCATGTGCGTGCAGGCGGAGGAGACCGCGTGCAGCGCGCCGTCGCGGCCGCGGGCCACGGCCATGCGCTCGCCGTCCACGGACATCACGCGGCCCTCGCCGTTTGCGAGGTCGGCCGGATCGCCAGCCGCCGCGGGCAGCACGCGCTGGGCCAGGTGCTTCGCGCTCGTGAGGTTCCCCCGCACGAGGCGGCCCAGTTGCGCCACCGGGCTGGTGTCCGTCTCCGCCGATTCGCGCGTGGACTGGTAGATCGAGGCCCATCGATGCGACCGCCCCAGGATGGCGTCCGCCAGGATGTGCGCCGCCACGTTGCCGTTGGTGAGCCCCCAGCCGCTGAACCCGGTGGCGACGTAGCGATGCTCGCTGTCCGAGGTCAGCCGCCCGACGTACGGCAGGTGGTCGATGGAGTAGTAGTCCTCGTTCCACCAGTAGTGGTCTACCGAGGCGACCTCGAAGTGCTCGCGCGCGTAGGCCTCCAGGCTGGCGAGTTCCTGCTGGGTGTCCTCCTCGCCAGGCTTGAACGAGGCGCCACAGAGGATCAGCCACGTCTCCCCGTCGCGCCGGTAGGAGCGCAGCGAGCGTGTGGGGGTGTCGACGCTAATGAAGGCGCCCTGGAGCGGCGGACTGGCGGTGCGCGCGGCCAGCACGAGGTGTGCCTGCGGCAGCGCCTTCGCGAAGTACTCGCCGTCGTTCACGAACGGCAGGTTCGTCGCGATCACCACGTCCCCGGCGGTCACGACGTGCCCCCCGGACGTGACGAGGCGTACCGCGTCGCCTTCCTCCGTCGCCTCGGTCACGCGGGTGTCCTCGAAGACCAGGCCGCCCTCGTGCTGGACCGCCTCCGCCACGCCGAGGACGTAGGGGACAGGGTCGAACTGCGCCTGGCGGTCGAAGGCGACGGCGGCCAGCGCGTCGAACGGGAGAGGGACGTCCTCCGTGAAACGCGCAGGCAGGCCGAGGCGTTCGCACAGCCGGGCCTCTTCGCGCACCTCCATCACCATGTTCGGGTGGGTGGTGTACGTGTACGTGCTGAGACGCTCGAACGAGCAGTCGATGTCCAGGTCGCGCACGCGCGCCTCGATGTCCCCGATCGCCCACTCGTTTGCCTCGCCGTAGGCGCGCGCCGTGTCCTCGCTGAACGTCCGCGCGAGGGTGCTGTACATCAACGAGTGCTGCGAGGTGACCTTCGCCGTGGACCCGCCCGTGGTCTGCTGCCCCACCCGCCGCGCCTCCAGGAGCGCGACGCTGCGGCCGGCGCGCTGGAGCAGGTGCGCCGCTGTCACCCCCACGATGCCGCCACCGACCACCGCGACGTCCACCTCGATGTCCTGGGCGAGCGCAGGGAACGGCGTCTCCGGCCGGCCGGCGATCCAGATGCTGGTGGGCTTGCCGTGGGGTGTCTGCGATCCGGGCATGGGTGCACCTCCTTTCTCCGAGTCTGGCGCGGACGGCGTGACGGGCGGCTGCTCGGGCGGCGGACGGGCACGGCGAAGCCATCGCACGGGCGTTGCAGTTCGCGCCGCCGCAGACGCGTCCGGTGGCGAGGGTGCGCGCGACTGGCGTCTTGCGTTCTAAGGTGGAGGGCATGGCGACGCGACCGATCATGCTGGACGCCGGCGGCCGGGAGGTCCGGGTGACGAACCCGGACAAGGTCTACTTCCCGGAGGCCGGCTACACGAAGGCTGACCTGGTCCGCTACTACATCGAGGTGGGGGAGGCGGCGCTGCGTGGGGTGCGGCGCCGGCCGGTGGTGCTGAAGCGCTTCGTGGACGGCATCGGCGAGAAGCCGTTCTTCCAGAAGCGCGCGCCAGCGAAGCGCCCGGACTGGGTGCACACGGCCACCATCACCTACCCCAGCGGTCGCACGGCGGACATGGTGGTGGCGGACGAGGTGGCGGACATCGCCTGGATGGCGAACCTGGGCTGCGTGGACCTGAACCCCTGGCCCGTCCGCGACGACGACGTGGACCACCCGGACGAACTGCGCGTGGACCTGGACCCTACGCCGGAGGCCACGTTCGAGGACGTGCGTCGTGTCGCCCTCGAGTGCGGGCAGGTGCTGCGGGAACTCGGCTACCGGTCCTACCCCAAGACGTCCGGCTCGCGCGGGATCCACATCAACGTGCGCATCGAGCCGCGGTGGGGGTTCACGGAGATGCGTCGGGCGGCGCTCGCGCTGGCGCGGGAGGTGGAGCGGCGCATGCCGGACCTGGCCACCAGCGCGTGGTGGAAGGAAGAGCGGCACGGCGTCTTCATCGACTACAACCAGAACGCACGCGACCGCACCGTGGCCGCCGCCTACTCCGTGCGCGCCATGCCGGACGCCCGCGTCTCCTGCCCCCTCGAATGGGACGAGGTCGCCGAGGTGGACCCGGCGGCGTTCACGGTGGCGACCGTCCCCCAGCGCCTGCGAGACGTGGGCGATCCCACCGCCAGCATCGACGAGGTCGCGCACTCTCTCGAGCCGCTGCTCGACCTCGTGGCCGCGCATGAGCGCGAGGGCCAGGGCGACGCCCCGTGGCCTCCGAACTTTCCGAAGCAGCCCGGCGAACCCCCGCGCGTGCAGCCCAGCCGCCGGAAACAGTCATAGGCCGGGCGGCGGCGCTACCGGCGGAGGAGGTCGCTGAGTTCGGCGGGGACCGCGGTCTCCAGTTGGTCGTAGGTGCACTGCTCCGGCGGCTTGTCCGGGCGCCAGCGCTGGAACGTGGTGCCGTGGCGGAAGCGGTCGCCCTGGAGGTGGTCGAACTTCACTTCACAGACGAGTTCCGGGCGTAGCCGCACCCACGCGGTGTCGCGGCCGCCGGCCCACCGGCTGGGGGCGCCCGGCGTCCGGCCCCGCCCGAACCCCACCGGGTCATCCTCCCGATGCTCCTCCGGCGACACGATGTACGGCGCCAGTTGCTCGGCCAGCGTGCGCTTCTCCGGCGCCTTAAAGGACGAAGTGTGCCCCACGTGGTGGAGCACGCCCTTGCTGTCATAGAGGCCCAGGAGGAGTGAGCCCACGGCCGTGCCTTCCTGCCCCTTCGCCCAGCGCAGCCCGCCCACCACGCAGTCCGCCGTACGCACGTGCTTCACCTTCACCAGCGACCGCACGCCCGGCGTGTAGGGCTGGTCCAGGCGCTTCGCGATCACCCCGTCGAACCCGGCGCCCTCGAAGCGGTCGAACCAGTCGCGCGCCTGCTCCACGTCTCGCGTGGAGGGGGTGTGCAGCAGCGGCCGCGTGTCCTCCGGCAGGCGCGCCCAGAGACGCTCGCGGCGCTCCTCGAACGGGCGCTGGCGTAGGTCCTCATCCCCGTCCGCGAGCATGTCGAAGGCGACGAAGTGCGCGGGGATCTCGTCCGCGAGCCGCCGGATGCGCGATGCGGCGGGGTGGATGCGCATCTGCAGCGCCTCGAACGCGAGGCCCTGCGCCGTGAGGATGACCACCTCGCCGTCCAGCACCATGGGACCCGGCAGCACCTGCGCCAGTCCGCGCTCCACCTCCGGGAAGTAGCGCCCAAGGGGCTTCAGGTCCCGGCTCTGGAGGTAGACCGTCTCGCCGTCAAAGAACACCAGGGCACGGAAGCCGTCCCACTTCGGCTCGTACAGCCACCCCTCGCCCACCGGCATGCCCTCCCCGATCGCGGCAAGCATCGGCTCCACCGGCGGCTGGAACGGCAGGTCAAGGTGGGGAATGGGGGGATCGCTACTGGCCATGCCGGAAGCGTACCGCCTCCTGCCGAGCCGAGCGTTACGGGTAAAGCGACGCCAGCGCGACGAACGGAGACAGGATGCCCCGGGTGGCGACCACCTCGCCATCCGCCAGGTCGACCACGTGCAGGTGGATGCACGCCTCCGTGCACAGCCCTGCGGAGGTCATCGACGCTTCATATCCGGGCGCGCGGGCGGTGACGTAGGCGTAGGCGCCGTCCGGACTCGCGACGACCCCATCGAGGAGACCTTCCGGGAGGACGTGGTACGCCACCTCCAGCGTGTGCGTGTCGATGACTCGCAGGCCGTGCCCTATCTCCTCGGCGCGTTCCGCGCCTGGTGTGTACTCGTACGTCCATCCCGTTCCGAGTGCGTAGCGTCCGTCCGGCGTCTGCGTGAACTGACTGATGTCCTCGAACCATGCGAGCAAGGCTCCGGACTCCACATCGACCACCTGGAGGCCGAAGGGGACGCCTGACCTGCATGCGCCGCCGATGGCCTCCGGGCAAGCCTCGTCATGCGAGCCGGTGACGTAGAGCAGGCGACCGTCCGGAGAGAACGCCACGTCCTTCCGGAAGTACAGGGCGCCTTTCGCCTCGGCACGGCTGACGAACTGCCCTGCAAGCCACGCCCCGAGGCGAGACAGGGCCGAGCGAGACTCTCTCGGCTGGAACGTCCGGGCGACCTCCAGTCGGTCCAGGTTCACCTCCGTCAGGAGGTCATCGTTCGGATGGGCGACAAAGATGCGTGATCCGTCCGGGGACAGGGCCAGGCCCGGCATTTGCGATCGGCCTTGCGACTGGCCGTACGCCACATCCTCCAGCGCCACTTCCCGCATGTCACCGGCGGACAGGTCGATCGCGACGACGAACGGCGGGCCCTGGACTTCTATGCCACAGCATTGGTTCGCCCGGAACCCGAGTGCGTAGGCCATGTCTCCATCTGGAGCGACGAGCGGCGGCCCGGCCGTCTGGAAGTCGCCGCTCGTGACCAGGGTGCGGGAGCCGGCCTGAACGTCCACCGTCCACGCCTCGACCGACTGCGACGCTCCGGGTGGCGTCTCGCCCGGGTTCCGGAACACCAGCAGACTCCGACCGTCCGGGACCCATGCGAAAGAGACCACGCCGTCCAAGGAGGCGAGGTCCGGTGGGGTCACTTCCGCCCAGGATTCGCCTTCCACCACACGCACGGACTCGGCGCGCGGGCCGGTGTTGGCCGGCGGCCCACCGGGGGTGGAAACGAACGCCAGGTACCGCCTATCCGGCGTCCACGCGAAGCGGTGCGAGGCCTGGCCGACGTTCACAGGCCGGTAGCCAGGGAGTTCCTCCCCGGTGCGCAGGTCTCGCGGGAGCAGCGCGCCGCGCGAAGCACCCGGACGGCCCGGATCCCAGCCCTCTCGCGGCGCGTAGTCCACTGCGAGGAACCCCGGTGTGCCCTGACGCGTGGCGTTCCATGCGGCTGGTTCGGCGGCTGGTTCGGAGGACGCCTCCGTGGCTTCCGTCGCTGGGACGGCAGTCCCGGCCTGCGCTGGCCGCGAGGGCTCCCGTCCATCCGTACAGGCCACCACGGTGAGCGCGAGCGACACGGTGACAGCGAGGAGAGGACGCACGGCATACCTCCGCCGGTGCGGTAGCAGTGGTTACGAATGGTACACCGCTCCTCGCGAGAAGGTTCGCAGCCCTGCTGTGGAAGAGCACACAACCGATGCCAGGAGGCCGCCCCACGGGGCGGCCTCCTGGCGTTCGAGTGATCTCGAAGTCGCGATTGGGGATGGGCGGGTGCCTAGCAGGGTGCCTCGCGGAGGTGGTCGATGAGGACGGATGTATCGAGGACGGCCGTCATCACTCAACCGGCAAGACGAGAGCCCAGGCGGGCCGTATCGCTTCCACGTAGGAAGCACCGTCGAAGTTGCGGTCAGCCCAGGCGGCGAAGGAGCCGTGGAGGGCGCGCATCTGATCATCCGGCGTGTGTGTCCCGTAGGCCCGTTCCACGGCGCGGCGGACGAGTTCCGCAACATCGAGTCCCGTCTCGCGCGATTCGTCGCGGAGGCGTTCGTACTGCTCGTCCGTGAGAGTGATCTGGCGACCCATGCCTGTCAGTCTATATCATGCTCGGGGCCCGCAACCCCCGATCCGGAAAGCGAAGAGGCCGCCCCACGGGGCGGCCTCCTGGCGTTCGAGTGACCTCGAAGGTGCGGGTTACAGGCCCAGTTGCGTGGCCACGGCCTCGCGGTGGAAGTCCGCGTCGCCGAAGGCGAGTTCCGCGCGCTTCTGGCGGCGGAAGAACAACTGGATCTTGTAGTCCTTGGTGAAGCCGATACCACCGTGGATCTGCTGGCCGTGGGCCACCACGCGGCGGCTAGCCTCGGACGTCCAGGCCTTGGCCATGTTGACGGCCAGCGTGGTGTCGTCCTCCGGCTGGTCGGACGCGATGGACCAGGCGGCCTTGTACATGATGAACCGCGAGCCGTCCACGTCCGTGACCATGTCAGCGCACTTGTGCTGGATGGCCTGGAACGAGCCGATCGGGCGGCCGAACTGCACGCGCTCCTTGGCGTAGTCCACGGAGATTTCGAAGTCCATCTGGGAGAGGCCCACCAGGTAGGCGCACTCGGCCACGGTGTACTTCTGGATGATCGGCTGCAGGATATTCCAGCCGTCGCCCTCGGCGCCCAGGAGTTGGCCCTTGGCGCCGTCCAGCACCACCTCGCACTGCTTGTCGCGGGCGATGGTCTGGAGTTGGGTGACCTTCACGCCGGGCTGGTCGGTGGCGACGATGCCCAGGGTGGTGCCGTTGCCGGACTTGCCGGCGACGATCAGGTAGTCCGCCACGTTGGCGTCAGAGACGAACAACTTGGTGCCGTTGAACGTCACGTCGTTGCCGGAGACTTCCGCCTGGGCCTCGATGCCGGCCTCGTCGAAGCGCGCGGACGGCTCCGTGAGGGCCAGCGAGAAGATCAGGTCGCCCGAGGCGATCTTGGGCAGGAACTCGCTCTGCTGGGCGTCCGAGCCGGCCGCCATCAGCGGCACGGCGCCGCCCAGGACGGTGGACATGAACGGCCCCGGCACCAGGGCCCGGCCGAACTCCTCCAGCAGGACGCAGAGGTCCAGGAAGTCGAAGCCGGCGCCGCCGTGCGCCTCGGGGATGAGCAGGCCCTGCCAGCCCTGCTCCGCCATCTTCTGCCAGAGGACGGGCGAGTAGCCCTTCTCGTCCTCTTCCATGTCCCGGACGTGCTGTTCCGGGCACTCGTTCTCCAGGAACTCGCGTGCGGCGTTTTTCAGGAGTTCCTGCTGCTCATTCAGGCCCAGGTCCAAGGTTCGTTCCTCCCGTGTGCGTCCTCCCCAACCGTGTGGGGAGGATGCTTTCTTACCAGATGAAGACTGACTCGCCGCCTACCCGCGCGGGAGGCCGAGGCCTCGGGTCGCGATGACGTTGCGCTGGATCTCGTTGGAGCCAGAGAAGATGGTGTGCGGGACGGATCCCACGTAGTCCTTGATGTGGTGCGCCTTCATGGGCGCGTGCTCGCTCTTGCTGTCCCACACGTTGCCGTACAGGCCCCACGCCTTGGTGCCGGTGCGGGAGATGCGCTGGTGCAGTTCAGAGCCGTACATCTTGTTGACGGAGGCCTCGTAGTTCGGCACCAGGCCCCGGTTCTGGATCGAGACGATCCGGAACGCGAAGTTGAACAACACTTCCGTCTCAACGGCGCGGTCCGCCAGTTCCAGGCGGGTGGTGTTGAAGTCCTGGCGGCGGAAGCGCTTGCCGTCCTCGGTCTCCAGGAAGTGCTTCAACTGGCCCATGTCGCGCTTGTAGGAGATGGCGCCGGCGATACCGGAGCGCTCGAAGTCCAGCAGGGTCATGCCCACGTACCAGCCGCGGTTTTCCTCACCGATGCGGTTCTTGACCGGAACCTTCACGTCCTCGAAGAACGTCTCGTTGAAGGGGTGCTTCCAGCCCATGTCGATGATGGGGCGGACGGTGATGCCGGGGCTCTTGATGTCCATGACCATGAAGGAGATGCCACGGTGCTTGGGCGCCTCCGGGTCCGTGCGGACCAGGGCAAAGAGCCAGTCCGCGAAGTGCGCGCCGGACGTCCAGATCTTCTGGCCGTTCACCACGTACTCGTCGCCGTCACGCACGGCGCGCGTCTGCAGGGACGCCAGGTCCGAGCCGGCCCCGGGCTCCGAGTACCCCTGCGCCCACGCCACCTCGCCCGAGAGGATGCGGGAGAGGTGCTCTTCCTTCTGCTCGTCCGTGCCGTGCACGATGATCGTGGGCCCGATCATGGAGACGCCCATGCCGCCCACGGACGGGGCGCCGGACTCGGCCATCTCCTGGTTGTAGATGAACTGCTCCATGACGGAGAGGCCCGCGCCGCCGTATTCCTTCGGCCAGGCGGGGGCGATCCATCCGCGGGCCGCCAGCGCGTCCGCCCACTGCTTGGCGGTCTCGCGCTTCTCCGGGTCCTGAGACTTGCGGTCGGCCTGCCAGCCGGCGGTCAGTTCGCTTTCTTCTTCGCCGCCCTCGCTGGAATCAGCCCCGGGCGCGAACGCGTCCTTGGGGCGGTAGCGGTCGGGGAGCTGCGTCTGAATGAACTCACGGACTTCCTTGCGGAAGGCCGCCTGTTCGGGGGAGTCGCTCCAGTCCAATGTCGTCTCCTTCAACTGCCAACTGCCCGCGTGCGTACCGCGCTGGCCGCTGCGGTCGTGCGGTTGGGTGCATTGGCCCTCGGCAGCGGACGCGGATGATCCGCGTTGCACGAGGCCAGGCCGGGGTCGCAAATGTCGGAGGCCCCCGCCGCCGTCTTGCGCGCCCACGCGCACTATCGTGGCAACGTCCCCGCGGGTCAACACCCTCACGTGAGGTGGAGGCTGCAATCTCCCCCGAATCCCCCCGCCCCTGCCGCCATTCCCCATCACGGAGCGCATGCGACGGGCCCGAGGCCGCCGCGACGGGCCGCTCGACGGAGCGGAAGTTCCCGCGGCGGGCCTCCCGGTCGAGGGCGATCGGATGCGTCCGAGGCAGGTGGGCGCCGCGAGACCGGGCCGGACGGCGGTTGACCGCGTTTGGCGGGAACCGCATGCTGCTGGTGGCCGGAAGCACTGACCTGCGGGCGGTGAGGTAGCACCCGCACGGGCTGCGGGTGCCGGCCCCGACACAGCGAAACAGCCCCAGCGCGCATCGGAGCGTGGCTTGAGGTGTGAGCGTCCCCCGGCCAGCGCCGGGGTGGCCGTGTCCTGCGCGAGGCCTGGTGCGAGGTCCTCCGCGGTCGTGGTCACCTGGAGACAGCGGGCATCGTCGATCCTGGCGGTCGCGGTGTTGCTGCTGGCCGCCGCAACTGCCTTCGAGGGGCCTCGGTCAGCCGCGGCGGCGGAGCCGCTGGACTCCGCGTGCGAGGCCATCCGCGACGTGGCGCGGCAGTCCGCCGACGTCACGCTGGGCGTGGTGGTGGTGGATCTGCGGTCGGGCGACCGCTGCGCGCTGAACGAGAGCCGGCCCTTCCGCACGGCGTCCCTCTACAAGACGGTCGTGGCGGCCGAACTCTACCGGCAGGTGGCCGAGGGGCTGGTCGCGCTGGACGACACCATCACCGTGCAGCCTCGCCACCACGTGGACGACCCGCCCGCGCTGCGTCCGTCCGAGGCGTACACGGTGTCCGTGTACGAGGCGGCGGACCGCATGATCATCGCCTCCAACAACGGCACCGCGTTCGCCCTGCGCGAACTGCTGGGAGAGAGCACGGTGGACGCGGCCACGGAGTGGCTCGGCATGCCCGCCACCACGCTGGCCACCGCCTTCCTCACGTCGCCGGAAGACCAGGCGCGCCTCTATATGGACCTCTACCACGGCCGCGTGGTGAACCACGCCTCCAGCGCCGCGATCATGGACATGCTCCGCCGTCAGCAGGTACGGGACGCCATCCCACAGGGCGTGCCGGCGGGCGTGGTGGTGGCGCACAAGACCGGCACGCTGGAGGGCTACCTGCACGACGCCGGCATTGTCTACGCGCCGGGTGGGGATCTGGTGCTGGTGGTGATGACGGAGAACGAGGACTTTGGCGCCGCGCTAGAGGCGATCCAGGCAGTCGCTGCCGCGGCCTACCTCCCCTACGCCAGCGACGGCCAGCCGCTGCTCTCGGCGCAGGACGCCTTCTGGAGCGAGAGCGCTCCCGGCGCCTCCTTGCCCTACGTCCGCAGCGAGGCGGCGGAGGGCGGCAGCGACATGGCCGCGGCTACCGGCGCCGTCACGGGTGTCCAGGTCACGGATGTCCAGGTCACGGATGGCGGCGCCGCCGGCATGGTGGCGGGCGACGCCGATCCCGAGGTGATCCCCACGCTGGTCATCGGCAACGGAGCGGGCGACGGCCTGCCGCTGGTGGAGACGCTGCGGGATCCGCTCGTGCTGGGGAGCATCCTCGGGCTGACCGCGCTGGCGGTGGGGTTGCCGGTGATGGTGCTGCGACGGAAGCCTCGTGTGCGTTATGGTACTGAAACCCTCACGGGGGCAGCCCTCGCCCTTCCCCAGAGCGAGGCGCGCTTGCGAGCCGACCGCAGCGAAAGAGGTTTGGTCATGCGCTTTGGCAGCCGTAGAGATGGCGACGGCCGGTCCGAGCCGGCGTCACCCGCGTCACGCTCCGTCGCGGAGGTCGCGCAGCAGCCCGTGCTGCCCAGCAAGCGCCTGCAGCGCGTGGCGGAACACTTCCGCGCCCAGGGCGAACTCCTCACCTCCATGCGCGACCAGTTCGAGGAGGAGATGGAGCCGCTGCACGACCTGATCGTGAAGCAAGCGCAGGCCATGCAGTCGCTGCTGCAGAACCTGGAAGAACGTCTCCGCCCCCTGAACGAGTACGCGGACGGCGAGGAGGCCAACCTGTCGGCGCTGGAGGAGCGCATCCAGGCCGGCGGCCAGGACCACGTCGCGCGGTCCTTCTCCCAGTACCTGGAGGAACAGCGCAGCCGCATCTCCGAGACGCGCGTGCAGATCGACCAGCAGCGCGTCCCCTTCCTGGAGTACGGCGATGCTCAGCGTGACACGGTGGAGGCGGCCCTTTCCCGCTTCGACAACGACATCGAGGCGTTGGAGGCGAACCTGGCCGACCAGCGTCGCGTGATGGTGCGGATGCTGGACGCCATGCGCTCCGAGACCTTCGGCGCCGTGAGGGAGTACCTGGACGGCCGGCAGCAGGCGCTGGCGCAGATGGCCGCCTCCGGCTCCACGGACCCCGGCGAGATCGGCCGCGCGGTGGCCGCGTTGCGCCGCAGCATGGAGGAGATCGCCGGAAAGTCGGACTACGTCCGCGGCCTCCTTCAGCACGCGGAGATGGCAGACCGCGCGCTCATCGAGGCCGCCCCCGCCCCGCGCCCGCTGCGCCAGGAGGCGCCCGCCGTCGCGGTGGTGGAGGACGAGGACGACGAGGCGGGCGACGAGGTCTCGGCCTGACGCGAGCGGCGCTCACTCGGCCGCCCCGGTAGCCCTCGCGGCATCGCAACCTTCGGAAGCAGCGTAAGAACAGGGCCCCGCCAATCGGCGGGGCCCTGGTGTTGGATGTGGGTATTGGACGCGGGTGTTGGACGTGGGGGGTGTCGGACTTGGTGTGCCCCCCTGGAGACTTACGTGTCGCGGGGGAGGGGGAGGCGCAGGATGTAGATCGTCCCGATCACGGCGAGGCCGAGCGTGAGGGCCAGCGCCCACGTGGCGCCGGAGGGGATGGCGAAGAAGACCGAGAAGAGCACGAACGGCCACATGATGCCCAGCGCGAACATCTTGGCGCGGGCTGGCATGGCGCCGGTCTCCCGGTAGCGACGGACGTGGTCGCCGAACCCGCGGATGCGCAGGATGCGGTCGTACATCCGCTGCGAGGATCGCGCGTAACAGGCGGCGGCGATGATCAGGAAGATGGTGGTCGGCCATCCGGGAACCACGATCCCCACCACCCCCATGCCCAGGGAGAAGGTGCCGCCCGTCCCCCAGGCAACCCGCGCCAACCGGTTCTCCGTCACGCGCGCGACATGGGCGGAGTGCACCGCCTCCTGCGGATGGGTCGCGGGAGCCGGAGGCGGCAGGCTACCGTCCAGGTGCTCAGAAGCGAGAGTCATGAGAATGCTCGACCCTTCGACGCTGTGACCGAAGAATCGCCTGGCTGCCCGCCGGGCGCCAGTGCGCGAAGTCCCGAATCTACCGTGAGATAGAGGGAATTGCGGAGATTTCAGCCGTGGCGCCGGGAGACTGTCAGAAGGAAGCGAGCCCGCGCAGCGTGATCTTCAGGGCGGCCGCCCTGATCGCGATCGGATCGAAGGCTACCGCAGAGGCCGCTATCGGATGGGGATCGCGCCCGTCTCCCGAGCCGGCGCCCGCCCGCCGTCTATGCCGCCCGCGCCCCGAGACGCCGGCGGATCGCCCGCCTGTCCCCACGGGAGTTCCAGCAGCCCGCCCGCCGGCCCGAGTTCCACCTCCGCGACCGGTCGAGGCACGTCGGGCGGGCCCGGGAGCGCCGCCGCCTCGGCCGGAGGCACGCCCGCGATCCTGCCGGCGGCATCGAGGGCGCCCGCGGCGTCCAGGTGGCCGCCGCTGACCACGCGTCCTAGCAGGTTGGCGTCCGGCCTCGCGCCGTCCATGAGGGCACGCTTCACCTCGAGGGTGGAGAGGTCGGGGTAGGCCGCCAGGATCAGAGCGGCCGCGCCGGAGACGTGCGGCGCGGAGAAGGACGTGCCCTGCGCGAAGCCGTACGCGCCCCGTGACGTCGAGGCGGCTTCGGGCGTGGCGAGGCACTCCACGCGCACGGCGTCGATGCTGACGCCGTCGCCGGGTTGCATCTCCGCCGTCATGGAGGGCCGCAGACGGAAGCGCAGGTAGAACGGGCCGTCCTGCTCCCTGTCCAGCGGCAGGTAGATGGACGGCAGCGGCTGGCCGGGCGCGCTCAGGGCGGCCGAGGCCATCACGTTGCGGCCCATCCGAGGCTGCCACCGGGAGCCGTCTCGGGATACCTCCGTCAACACCATCGTCGCGCCGGCAGTGTCCGCTTCGATGCCGCTGATCGCGAGCCAGCAGCCCGCCCGCCCGTGCAGGTCCACCGGGAGCGCCATCTGCACCCACGTGTCGTGGTCGCGCGAGTGCGGGCCGTCCGGCGAGTCGTGCAGGCGCCCGTCGCGTGTGCCCCATTCGCCGGTGGATGCCCAGCGCGAGGCGTCCAGCGGACCCTCGAACGTGTCTTCGAACACGGTCTCCAGCGAGGGCGCGGCGACGGCAACGGCGACGCCGGGCGCGAGGAGGTCCACGGTGGTCGAGCCCCAGTTCGAGCCGCCCGCCCCGCCCAGCCATCGGGCAATGGCGTGGTCCCCGTCGCTCGCGCCCACGCAGATGATGTTCTCGTGCCCCTGGGAGCACGGCTCCAGGTTCAGCAGGTCCACGCTATTGCCCTGGTTGCCCGCGGAGACCACAAAGAGGACATCTGGGTGGCGTGCGATCGCCTCGTCCACCGGGAGGTTCGACCAGTCCGGGACGGCGCTGACGATGCTGATGTTCACGATGCGCGCGCCGTTGGCCGCCGCGTAGTCGATCGCCTCGGCAGTACCCAGGTCGCTCACCGTGCCCGCACCGGCCACGCGCAGCGCCATGATCGAGACCGCCGGCGCCACGCCGCTGATGCCGATGCCGTTGTCCCCTACCGCGCCCAGGACGGAGGCCACCGCCGTCCCGTGTCCAACGGCGGCGCCCGGCCCCACGCTGGAGAGTTCGTCACGAGGGTCGTTGTCCTGGTCCAGGAAGTCCCAGCCGCGCCAGTCGTCCACGTAGCCGTTGCCGTCGTCGTCAACGCCGTTGGACTCGCGGCCCTCGCCCATCTCGCCGGGATTGAGCCACATGTTGGCCGCCAGGTCCGGGTGTGCGTAGTCCACCCCGGTGTCGATGACGGCGACCACCACCTCGTGGCTGCCTCGCGAGATCGCCCACGCCTCCGGCGCCCGGATGTCCGCGTCCACCGTGCCCGTGACGGCCTCGCCCAGGGACTGACCCCAGTTGAACAACCCCCACTGCTCACCCAGGAACTCGTCGTCCAGCAGCAGGAACCCCTCGTCCGCCGCGACGAGCGCACCGCCGCCGTCCTCGACATGCGCGAAGACATGCGCGAACCCGCCGCTCGCCCCACTCGCCCCGCTCGTCGCGTCCGGCGACCACGCCCACAGCACCCCCGCCGTCACAGCGAGGACACACCAGGCCAGCGCCAACCACGGATGCCGTCGCGGTGACTCCATGGCCGAAGTGGTAGCGGAACCCCCATGCCCCCCGGGTTGAGGGCACGTCGAGGGGAATCGCAGGGGCGCGTCAGGCCGCGCGGATGCGATGGAGTTGTGATTCGAGGCGGGCGGGTGAGGTCTTCGGTCGCCGCCTTGTATTCCCCGTGTCCCGCCACGCCCGGTAACAACAACCCCCCGGCGTGGGCCGGGGGGTTGTGTTGTGACCGTGCGTCCGAGGGCTGCCGAGGCCGAGCGCTACACGCTCGCGACTTCCGCCTCCACCACTTCCGGCGCGGCGGCGCCGGGGTGGCGGGTGAAGGTGAACTCGGCGCCGTCGTGGTCCACCTCGATGCGGTCGCCGGACTCGTAGGCCCCGCTGAGGACGCCCTTCGCCAGCGGGTTTTCCACGCGCCGCTCGATCAGGCGGCGCAGCGGACGGGCGCCGAACTCGGGGTCGTAGCCCTCGTGAGCGAGGACGTCGAGCGCCGCCGAGGTCACCTCGAAATCGATGCCGCGCTCCAGCAGGCGCTGGCGCACTTCATCCACTTCCAGGGTGGCGATCTGGCGGATCTCCGTCTCCGTCAGCGGCTCGAAGACCACGATCTCGTCGATGCGGTTGAGGAACTCCGGCCGGAACGCCCGCTTGAGCGCCCGTTCGATGTCCTTCTGCATCGCTGCGGCGTCACCGTCGTTCTCGGCGCGGCGGAAGCCCAGGGAGTCCGTGCGCTGCCCCGTGCCGAGGTTGCTGGTGAGCACGATGACCGTGTTGCGGAAGTCCACGGTGCGTCCGTGGCTGTCCGTCAGGCGGCCGTCGTCCATGACCTGTAGCAGCGTGTTCCACACGTCCGGGTGCGCCTTCTCGATCTCGTCGAACAGGATCACCTGGTACGGGCGGCGTCGGACCGCCTCCGTCAGTTCGCCGGCCTGGTCGAAGCCGACGTAGCCCGGAGGCGCACCGATCAGCCGGCTGGCCGTGTGGCGCTCCTGGTACTCCGACATGTCGAGGCGGATCAGGGCGTCCGCGTCGTCGAACATGTACTCCGCCAGGGCACGCGCGAGGTAGGTCTTACCCACGCCCGTGGGGCCAACGAAGACGAACGAGCCGATGGGCCGGCGCGGGTCCTTCAGGCCAGAGCGCGCGCGACGGATGGCGTCTGCGAGCACGACCGTGGCCCGGTCCTGCCCGATCACCTGCTGCTGCAGGAACTCCTCCATCTTTAGCAGTTTCTCCGCCTCGCCCTCCATCATGCGGTCCACCGGGATGCCGGTCATCTGCGCGATCAGGGAGGCGATGTCAGCCTCGGTCACCTCGTCTGAGATGCCGTGTTCGGTCTGCCATTCGGCGCGACGCTGCTGGTACTCCTCCTGGATGGCGAGGACGTCCTGCTTGATGCGCGCCGCTTCCTCGTAGTCCTGGCGCTCGGCGGCCGCCTCGACACGCTCGTTGGCGGCGTCCAGGCGCTGCTTCAGGTCGCGCAGGTCGGGCGAGAGCGACTCCGCCTCCATCACGTGGCGGGAGGCCGCTTCGTCGATGAGGTCGATCGCCTTGTCCGGGAGTTGGCGTTCGGTGAGGTAGCGGGCGCTCAGGCGCACCGCCGCGTCCACCGCGTCGTCCGTGATCCGCACCCCGTGGTGCTCCTCGTACCGGGGCCGCAGGCCCTTGAGGATGGCCACCGCGTCGTCCTCGGTGGGTTCGTCCACGTACACGGGGGAGAAGCGGCGCTCCAGGGCGGGGTCGCTCTCGATGTGCTTGCGGTACTCGTCCAGTGTGGTGGCGCCGATCACGCGCAGTTCGCCTCGAGAGAGGGCGGGCTTCAGCATGTTGGCGGCGTCAATGGCGCCGTCCGCGCCGCCCGCGCCCACCACGGTGTGCAGTTCGTCAATGAAGAGGATCACTTCGCCAGCGGACTGCCGGACCTCGTTCATGACGGCCTGCAGGCGCTCTTCGAACTCACCCCGGAACTTGGAGCCGGCGACCAGCGCGCCCATGTCCAGGGCGTGCACGCGCTTGCCCTTCAGGCGGTCCGGCACGTCGTTGTCCACGATGCGCTGGGCCAGGCCTTCCACGATGGCGGTCTTGCCCACGCCGGCCTCGCCGATGAGGACGGGGTTGTTCTTGGTGCGCCGGTTCAGGACCTGCATCACGCGCGCGACTTCCACGTCACGGCCGATGACCGGGTCCAGTTGGCCCTGCTCCGCAAAGGCGGTCAGGTCTCGCGCCCACTTGGCCAGCGCCTGGTAGTTGGACTCCGCGGTGGGCGAGTCCACGCGGGCGGAGCCGCGCACCTTCTGGAGCGCTCCGTAGATGCGCTCCTTGGTGATCTCGAACTCGCGCATGATCGCGGCGGCGTCGCCGTCGCGTGCGTCGGCGATGGCCACCAGCAGGTGCTCCACGCCCACGTACTCATCCTTCAGGCGGGCGGCCTCGTTGTTGGCGGCCTCCAGCATCTGGACGATGCGAGGGGTGGTGTAGATCTGCACCACGTCCTGCTGCAGGCGCGGCGAGCGGTCCAGGCGTTCCTTGATCGCCCGGCCCAGCGCGTCCACGTCGATGCCCATCTTGTTCATGACCTCGCGTGCGAGGCCGTCTCGGCGCTGCACCAGCGCGAAGAAGACGTGCTCCACGTCCCACTGCGCGTGGCGCTGGTCGCGCACGAGTTGCTGGCTGACCTGCAGCACTTCCTGTGCCTGCTCGGTGAATCTGTCCTGTCGCATCATCGGGTGTTACCTCCACCCTGGTTTGTCTCGTCGTGTCGTCCGAGTTCGGCGCGGGTGCGCCGCAACTCGTGCCGCGTCTCTGCGAGTTCTCGCTGGAGGTCCTCCACCTGTCGCGAGAGACGGAGGATGACCTCCACGCCTGCGAGGTTGACGCCCAGGTCATTGACCAGGCGCACCACCTGGTGCAGGCGCTCCACGTCCTGGTGGGAGAAGAGCCGCGTGTTGCCCTGCGTGCGGGCCGGCTGCACCAGGCCGATGCGCTCGTAGGAACGGATCGTCTGCTGGTGGAGGCCGACCATGCGTGCCACCACGCTGATCTGGAAGACCGGCTCGTCCTCGCTGAGGCCGACGCGCCAGCCTTTCTGCTCGCGGCTGTTTCTGGTGCGGTCCTGCGTCACCGGGTGGCCTCGCTCTCCGCGCTCTCCGCGGGGCGATCCGCACTCTGCCCGGCGTCTTCGTTGGAGCCGCTAGAGCCGTTGGAGCCGCTAGAGCCGTTGGAGGATGCGCGCAGTTTCTCGAACAGCCGGCGTTGCTCGTCCGTCATCGGGTCCGGCAGCACCAGTCGCGCCGTGGCGTACAGGTCGCCGAAGCCCGAGCCACGGCCGGAAATCGGCATGCCCTGTCCCGACAGGCGGAAGACCTTTCCACCCTGCGTGCCCGGCGGCACCTTCAACGCCAGCGTTTTGCCCTTGAGCGTGGGCACCTTCGCCTCACCGCCCAGCGCCGCGTCCGCCACCGGCACGTCCACGTCCGCGTACAGGTCGTCGCCCCGGCGCTCGAAGCGCGGGTGCGAGTTGACGGAGACGCGCAGGTACAGGTCACCGCTGGCGCCGCCGTTGGCGCCCGGCGCACCCTGGCCGCCGAGCCGGATGCGCTGGCCGTCCCGGACGCCCGCCGGCACGTTTACCTCCACGCGACGGAGGGGCGCCGCGACGCCGGTGCCACGACAGACGTGACAGGTCGCGTTTGCGATCTGCCCGGTGCCCCCACACACACGACACGGCTCCTCACCCGCGCGCACCTCGATGGTGCGGCGGGTGCCGGCGTAGGCCTCCTCCAGGGAGATGCGCACCGCGGCCTCGGCGTCCTGGCCGCGTTGACGGCCGGAGGCGCGCCGGAAGAGCGAATCGAAGATGCCGCCGCCACCGCGGGCTCCTGCGGCGCCGCCGAAGAGGTCGTTCAGGTCCACGTCGTCCGTGGTGAACTGATAGGCGTCGCCCGGCCCCCCGGGGCCGCCGCGGCCGCCGAAACCGGCCGCGCCCTGGCGCCGGCGCATCTCCTCGATCTGGTCGGCGTGCATCCACTGGTCGCCGTACTGGTCGTACTTGCGGCGCTTGTCCGGGTCAGAGAGCACCTCGTGCGCAGCGTTGATGCGCTTGAACTGCTCCTCCGCCTCGGGGTTGCCGGGGTTTACGTCCGGGTGCCACTTGCGGGCGAGCCGGCGGTAGGCCGCACGGATCTCCTTCTCGCTCGCCGTGCGGTTCACGCCGAGGACGGTGTAGTAGTCCGAAGCCTTGCCCGAAGTTCCAGAAGCCATGCTCAGAGTATACAGGAAGATGATTCGGTCGAGTAGCCTAAATCTGAGCGAACATGACTCATATCTCTTGACGTGGTGGTTGGAGTGGAGTCATAATGCGGATGCCGGCGACTCCCCAGCGTCCCGGGCGCGCCGCCCATCCTCGTGGGCGCGGCCACGAAGCGTACGCAGCGCACCTCGGACTGAGGTTCCCCGGCGCCTTTCGGAATCGGCACTGGCCCCTCGGCGTGCGCTTGCCCGTGGTGCCCGCAACGCCAGACTCGCGGACCACCGGACGCGCGACCGAGAGGAGGAGAGGATGAAGACATGGCTACTACTGATCTGGTCCGTCGCGATCCGTTCATGACCCCCTTCCGGCAGGTCATGGACCGTTTCTTCGACGACCCCTTCTTCCGCAACGCGTTCCCCATCAGGGACAGCGCGGACGGCGAGGACGGCTCGCTCGCCCTGGACGTGTTCGAGCAGGACGGCCATCTGATCGTGGAGGCCTCGCTGCCGGGCTTCAGCAAGGACGAGGTAGACGTGCAGGTGCATGACGGCATCCTTGCAATCAAGGCGCAGCGGTCGAGCGAGCGGGAGGAGGGCAAGCCCGGCAGTCACTACTACCGGCGCGAGCGTTCCTGGGGCTCCGTGAGCCGTCGCGTGGCGCTCCCCGGCATCGTGAAGGACGAGGACGTGAGCGCTGAACTGAAGAATGGTGTGCTTCGCCTCGCGATCCCATTGCCGCAGAAGCCGTCGCCGAAGCAGATCGAGATCAAGGGCGAGTAGGCCCCTCCTCGTCCCGCTCCCCACAAGCCCCTGGCCCCTCACCAGCCCCCTCTTGGTGAGGCCCGCCGGGGGCTTCATCGCGTCCGCGGCCTGACCGCGCGCCTGCTCCCACATCTTCCTGACGCGTCCGGCACTGCTGGCTCTCCCGCACTCAACATCGTCTCGACGGTGGGGCGTCAGCGTTGGTGCAGTCCAGACACGAACGGCGCGGGGACCGAGGTGCGCGGGAGCGTGCGCCTCGCTCCGTGGTCCGGCGCAGCGTCTGGCGCAGGGAGCGCTGCCGCCCGGGTGCGGCTCGGAAGGCGGAGAGGCGATATGACGCGAGTGCTGGTGACGGGCCAGAACGGCTACATCGGCAGTGTCCTGGCGCCCATGCTCCAGGACGCCGGCCACGAGGTTGTGGGCCTGGACAGCGACTACTTCGACGCCTGTCGCTTCGGCCTGGCGTCCGAAGCCACACCGAGGATCGAGGCCTACCGCCGGGACATGCGCGACCTGCAGCCGGCGGATGTGCCCGTCTGCGACGCCGTGATGCACCTGGCGGCGCTCTCGAATGACGCGCTGGGCACGCTGGACCCGGCGATCACGGACGCGGTGAACCATCGCGCCAGCGTGCGCCTGGCGGAGATGGCGCGCGCGGCGGGGGCCAGTCGCTTCATCTTCTCCTCCTCCTGCAGTCTCTACGGCGCGGCGGAGGGCGACGAACTCCTGACGGAGGAAGCGTCGTTCAACCCGGTCACGCCGTACGGACGCTCCAAGGTGGACGCGGAGGCGGGCATCCGGGGACTGGCGACGGACGACTTCAGCCCGGTCTACCTGCGCAACGCCACCGCCTACGGCCCCTCACCGCGGCTACGTGGGGACCTGGTGGTCAACGAACTGGTGGCGCGCGCGCACCTGGACGGCCGGGTGCAACTGAACAGCGACGGCATGGCGTGGCGGCCGCTCGTGCACGTGGAGGACATCGCCCGCGCGTTCATCGCCGCGCTGGAGGCGCCCCGGGAAGTCGTGCACAACGAGGCGTTCAACGTGGGCGCCAGCCGCGAGAACTACACCGTGCGCGAGATCGCGGAGATGGTCTGCGACGCCGTGCCGGACAGTACCGTGACCTTCGGCGAGGGCGCCGGCGCCGACAAGCGCTCCTACCGCGTCTCCTTCGACAAGATCGCGGAGGCCCTCCCCGCCGCGAGGCCGCAGTGGACGCTGCGCCAGGGTATCCAGCAACTGCTCCAGGCCTACCGCACGCACGGCATCACGCTGGCGGAGATCCTCCAGACCCGCTACTCGCGCATCGCCTGGCTGCGTGCGCAGCAGGAGGCCGGCCGCCTGGACGAGGCCCTGCGCTGGCTCCCGGATGCGGAGGCGCCCCGCGCATCCGGCGCGGGGACGCCCGCCGCGACCGCCGCCGGGGAGGTGCGCTAACCATGGTGCACCAAGTCGAAGCGCGGCCCGCCGCAGGCGCGTCGTCGCAGGCCGGCGCCGAGGCGTCCGCCGCGCCGCCGTGCGCCTCGTGCGGCGCGGCGCTGACCGTGCTGGTCGCGGACCTGGGCATGCAGCCGCCGTGCGAGGCGTTCCCGCAGCCCTCGCACTTTGCGCCGGAGGCGGTGTATCCGCTGCGCGCGTACGTCTGCGCACGGTGCTTCCTGGTGCAGGCGCCCTCCGCACTGCAACCAGAGGAGATCTTCACGGACTACGCCTACTTCTCCTCGTACTCGGACTCGTGGCTGGCGCACTGTCGCACCTACGCGGAGATGGTGCGCGACCGCTTCGCGCTGACCTCGGACTCGTCTGTGATCGAACTGGCCAGCAACGACGGGTACCTGCTGCGGAACTTCGTGGAGTTCGGCATCCCCTGCCTGGGCATTGAGCCGGCGGAGAACGTGGCGGAGGTGGCGCAGGCCGCCGGCGTGCCCACGCTGGCGGAGTTCTTCGGCGTGTCGCTCGCGGAGCGACTGGCGGGAGAGGGGGCGCAGGCGGATCTGGTCATTGGCAACAACGTGCTGGCGCAATGCCCCGTGGTGCACGACTTCGTGGGCGGCATCCCTCGCATCCTGAAGGCGGAGGGCGTCCTCACGCTGGAGTTCCCGCATCTGGTCCGCCTGATGGAGGGCCTGCAGTACGACACGATCTACCACGAGCACTTCTTCTACTTCTCGTTGCTGACCGTGGAGGACATCCTGGGCCGCCACGGCCTGCGCGTGTTCGACGTGGAACAACTCCCCACGCACGGCGGCTCGCTCCGCATCTTCGCCTGCCACGACGCCGGCTCGCACCCGGAGACGCAGCGTCTGCGCGACCTGCGCGCGGACGAGGCCGCCGCCGGCATCGACCGCATCGAGACGTACACGCGCTTCCAGGCGCGGGTGGTGGCGTCCAAGTTCCAGGTGCTGGAGTTCCTCATTGCGGCGAAGCGAGAGGGCAAGCGCATCGCGGCGTACGGCGCGCCGGGCAAGGGCAACACGCTGCTGAACTACTGCGGCCTCCGTCAGGACTTCTTCGACTACGCCGTGGACCGCAACCCGTGGAAGCACGGCCGGGTGACGCCGGTGACCCAGATCCCGATCCACCCGCCGGAACGCCTGCGCGAGACGCAGCCGGACCTGGTGGTGGTGATGCCCTGGAACCTGAAGGACGAGATCGCCTCGCAGCATGCGTACATCGAGGAGTGGGGAGGGCGCTTCGTGACCTTCCTGCCGGAGGTGCGGCTGCTGGAGGGCGGCGAGTGGAGGCCGGCATGAAGGTGGTCCTCTTCTGCGGCGGCTACGGCATGAGGCTCCGTGAATTCTCGGAGAACACGCCGAAGCCGCTGGTGCCCATTGGCGAGCGGCCCATGTTGTGGCACGTGATGAAGTACTACGCCTACTTCGGCCACACGGACTTCATCCTGTGCCTGGGCTACCAGGGGCAGGCGATCAAGCGCTACTTCCTGGAGTACGACGAGACGGTTTCCAACGACTTTGTGCTGTCCAACGGCGGCTCGGCCGTGGAACTGCTGGGCTGCGATACGCGCGACTGGACGATCACGTTCGTGGATACCGGCCTGGAGTCCAACATCGGCGAGCGGCTGCGTCGCGTGCGGGAGCACGTGGGCGACGACGAGATGTTCCTGGCGAACTACAGCGACGGCCTGACGGACTTCCACCTGCCGGACCTGGTGGAGCGCGTGCAGCGCTCCGGCGCCGTGGGCGGCTTCGTTGCCGTGCGGCCGCCGTACTCCTTCCACGTGGTGGACGCGGCGCCGAGCGGCCTGGTGCACGAGGTGCGTGACCTGACGCAGGCCGACCTGCGCATCAACGGCGGCTACTTCGTCTTCCGGCGCGAGGTCTTTGACTACATGAACCCCGGCGAGGAACTGGTGCAGGAGCCGTTCCAGCGCCTGACCGCGCAGGGCCTCCTCACGTCCTACTCCTACGACGGATTCTGGATGTCCATGGACACCTTCAAGGAGAAGCAGCGCCTGGACGACATGTACGCCCACGGCCAGCGGCCGTGGGCGCTGTGGGCGCAGCAGCCACGCCTGCCCGCATTCGAAGGGGCGCCACGATTCTGAACCTCACGGCCGGGCACGGCCGCCCGCTGCATGTGCTGGCGATCGGCGCGCACTGCGACGACATCGAGATCGGCGCCGGGGGTTCCTTGCTGCAATGGGCGAGCGAGGGCCACCTGGCGCGGGTGGACGTGATGGTCTGCTCCTCCACACCCGACCGCGCGGAGGAGGCTCGCGAGGCGGCCCATGCCTTCCTGGACGCCGTCCCGCAGGTGCAGGTGGCTGTCCACGCCTTCCGCGACGGCTTCCTCCCGCATGAAGGGCCGGCGCTGAAGGAGACGTTCGAGGCGCTCAAGGCCACGCTCGCCGAGGGCGCGTCGCCAGACGTGATCCTCACCCACTGGCGCGACGACCGGCACCAGGACCACCGGCTGGTGAGCGACCTGACCTGGAACACGTTCCGCGACCACCTGGTGCTGGAGTACGAGATCCCGAAGTACGACGGCGACCTGGGCCAGCCGAACGCCTTCGTCGCCGTCTCCGATGAGCACGTGGCGCGTAAGTGGGAACTGCTGCGCCGCCACTACGGCTCGCAGGCGGACCGCTACTGGTTCACGGAGGACACCTTCCGCGGCCTGATGCGCATCCGCGGCGTGGAGGCGCGCTCCGCCACCGGCTTCGCGGAGGCGTTCACCATGCGCAAGGCCCCGCTGGCCCTGGACAGCGGCGCGGCCGCCCGCACCGAGGCAGCGCGCGACTCCGTGGGCGCCCTGCGCTGGGGGACGACATGAGCATCGCGCGCCCCGGGACGGCCTCGACGCTGGGGGCGGGAGGCGTGGAGGCGCGCGCGTGCTCCGGCTGCGGCGCGGGGGCGGTGGAGGTCTTCCTGGAGCAGGCGGCCATCCCCCTCACCAGCAACCGCCTCTTCGCCACGCGCGCAGCGGCGCTGGCGTGCGCTCGAGGCGAGATGCGGCTGGGGTTCTGTCACGCGTGCGGGCTGGTCTCGAACGTGGCGTTCGGAGCGTCCGCGGTGGTGGAGGACTACGAGTCGAGCCAGGCGGCGTCCTCGCAGTTCCGGAACTACGCCACCGGCCTCGCGCGGCAGTGGATGGACCGACATGGACTCCGAGGGCAGACCGTGCTGGAGGTCGGCTGCGGGCGCGGGGAGTTCCTGGACGTGATGGTGGCAGAGGGCGGCGGGCGCGGCATCGGTGTGGATCCGGTGCTGGCCGCCGGGCCGGCGCGGCCGCACGACCGCATCGAGTGGGTCGCCGAGCGCTTCGAGGCGGCGCACCTGCGCGAGGATGTCCGCGCCGTAGTCTGCCGGCACACGCTGGAGCATCTCCCGGACCCCGCCGCGTTCCTCGGCACCGTGCGCGCGGCCATCGGCACACGCAACGTGCCGCTGCTGCTGGAGGTGCCGGACGCGCTGCCCATCCTGCGGGACGCCGCGTTCTGGGACGTCTACCACGAGCACGCCGCCTACTTCACCGCCGGATCACTCGCCCGCCTCCTCCATGCCTCCGGCTTCGAGGTGCGGCGCATGGAGCACTCCTACGGTCGCCAGTACCTGGTGGCGGAGGCCGTGCCCGCGCGTGGGGGCGTCCTCGGCCGCACGGCCGAGGACGACCGCGCGGAGACCTGGCGCGCCGCGATCTCCTTCCGCGAGGCGTACACCCGCCGCATCCACGCCCTGCGCGAGTCGTTCGAGGCGGCCTCGGCACGTGGCGAGCGCATCGCCTTCTGGGGCGCGGGATCGAAGGCGACGGCCTATCTGATCGCGGTGGGGGAGGCGGGGCGCCTGGTGCAGTGTGTGGTGGACATCAATCCGCGCAAGCAGGGCTCCTTCATCGCCGGCACGGGCCACGCCGTGGTGGGGCCGGAGCACCTTCGCGAGGTGTCGCCGGATGTGGTGGTGATGATGAACCCGATCTATCGCGACGAGATTGCGCGGACGCTGGGGGGCCTTGGCCTGTCCGTCCGGCTGGTGGATGCGGGTGCGGCATGACGGCGATTGCGACGGAGGTGCCGCGCCTGGCGCCCTCGGACGATGGGACGGCGCCGGACGTCCCGCGCGAGCCGCCGCGCGTGAGTATCGGCCTGCCGGTCTACAACGGGGAGGACTACCTGGCGCAGGCGGTCGACTCGATCCTGGCGCAGGAGTACGCCGACTTCGAACTGGTGGTCTCCGACAACGGCTCCACCGACGCCACCGAGGCGATCTGTCGCGAGTACGCGAGCCGCGACCCGCGCATCCGCTACCACCGGGAGGAGCGCAACCGCGGGGCTGCGTGGAACTTCAACCACGTGGTGCGCATGGCGCGCGGCGAATTCTTCCGCTGGGCCTGCCACGACGACGCCATCTCGCCCTCGCACCTGCGGCGCTGCGTGGAGGTGCTGGAGGACGCGCCGCCCTCCGTGGTCCTGGCGTACACGCGCTCCGTGCTGGTGGACGCGGACGGAAACGCCGTGGGCACGTTCGAGGACGGCCTGGACACGCGCGGCATGCCGCCGCACGAGCGCTTCCGGCTGGTCGCACGCCGCCTGCGCTACACGCACGTCCTCTACGGCCTCATCCGTCGCGAGGCGCTCATGGGCACGCGCCTCCTGGGCGCGTACGAGTCGTCGGACAACGTGCTGGTGGCTGAGTTGAGCCTGGCCGGGGAGTTCGTGGAGATCCCGGCCTACCTGTTCAGGCGCCGCATCCACGCGCGGATGTCGCGCAAGGCGAACACCTCGGCGCGGTCGGTGGCGCAGTGGTTCGACCCGTCCGCGGACGCGCGCTTCTACTTTCCGCACGCGCGCCTGTTCGGCGAGTACACGCGCGCCGTCTGGCGTGCGCCGCTCGCGCGCGGTGAGCGCATGCGCACGGCGCTGGCCCTGCGCCACTGGGCACGCCGCGAGGTGCGCCCGTTCATCCTCGGTGTGCTGTCGCCCGTCCTGCGGCATAGTCCCGCGACCAGCCAATGAAGGCCAGCCTTCGGGCCAGCGCGCGCTCGGGATGGGTGCAGCGGGTGGGCCAGCGACTCCCCGGCCACGCACCCATGGCGAGGCTGATCGCGCGGCTCCCGGGCGCGGAGAGCCTGGGCCGCCGGGTGGCGGTGAACAGCGGCTGGCTGATCGCCGAGCGCATCCTGCACATGGGCGTGGCGCTGGCGATCTCCGTGCAGGTGATCCGCTACCTGGGGCCGCAGCAGTACGGAGTGCTGGCCTACGGCCTCTCCATCGTGGCGATGGTGGACGTGGTCTCCACGCTGGGTATGCGCAGCACGGTGGTGCGCGAACTGCTGGAGTACCCCGAACGCCGTGCGGAGGTGCTGGGCAGCACCGTGGGCCTCCGCCTGGTGACCAGCCTCGTCGCGCTCGCCGTCCTCGCGGTGCTGTGGGCGGCGGACCCCGGGTCGAGGTCGGCGACGGTGCTGGTGGTGCTGGCGGCGGGCCTGCCGCTGATGTCGCTGGCGCAGTTGGATCTGTTCTTCCAGGCTTCCTTGCAGTCGCAGTATGCCGTGGGCGCGCGGTTCGCGGCGCTCGTGGTGGGGTCCGCGCTGCGGGTGGCGATGCTGGTGGCGGGCGCGCCCCTGCTGGCGTTCGCGGTGGCGGGCGCAGTGGAATTCACGGTCACGGGCATCGCCTTTGGGATGCTCTACCAACGCCGCGAGGGCTCGCTCCGTGCGCTGCGCTTCACGCGCCGCATGTCCGTGCGCCTCATGGCCATGTCCTGGCCGCTGTTCCTCTCCGCCCTCGCCTCAGTGGTCTACCTGAGGATTGACCAGGTGATGCTGCAGCACCTGGTGGGCCCGCGCGAAGTCGGCATCTACGCGGCCGCGGCCCGCCTGTCCGAGATCTGGTACTTCCTGCCCATCGCCATCGCCTCGTCCATGCTGCCGCTGCTGGTCATGCGCCGCCTGGAGCGCCCGGCGGCGTACACGCGCAGCCTGGAGCAGGCCTTCGGCGTGTCGGCGTGGCTCGCGATCCTGCTGGCGCTGGGCACCACGGTCATCGCGACGCCGCTGGTGGCGATCGTGTTCGGCGCGGACTTCTCCGGGACGGCGGGCATCCTGCGCGTGCACATGTGGGCCACGCCGTTCATCTTCGTCGGCGCCATCCTGGGCCGCGCCCTCATCGCCGAGGACCGGCGCACGTGGGAACTGACGCGCCATGTCACCGGCGCAGGCGTGAACGTGGTGCTGAACCTGGCGCTGATCCCCGCCTTCGGTGGCATGGGCGCCGCCGTGGCCACGCTGATCTCCTACGCGGTGGCGGGCTACCTGCTGTGCTTCGCGTACGCCCCCACGCGGGTGCACGGCCGGCTCATCACCAGCGCCGTCCTGCGGCCGTGGCGCCTGCTCCGGGCCGGCTGACCCCGGGCCGTCCGTACCTCGGCGTCACCTCGTCTAAGGCAGGCCCGGGCGGCTCGACGGCCGGGTCGTCCTCCGTGGGGAGGGTGAGCGTCCAGGCGAGGAGGGCGGCCACCACGTACATGGGCTGGGTGTTGAGCGAGACGTGCGTCACCAGCGCGTGGACGGAGACGCCGGCGAGCATGGCCAGGACCGCGACGGCGTAGGAACGGGCGTTGCCCGTGCGGGTGAGGCGTCGCAGGCGCACGACGACCAGCAGGTAGCCCGCTAGGTAAAGGCTGGCCCCAGCCACGCCGCCTTCAACCAGGAAACGCACCGGGTCGCTGTGGGGTTCGTGCCCCAGCGGCCGGATCAGCGACGCCGTGGACCCCAGGCCGCGGCCGAGCCATGGCTCCTCGCGCCACTCCTCCAGCAGCGCGCCCCAGTTCACCAGGCGCCACTCGAAGGAGTTGTCGTGGCGGTCCAGTTCGTCGCCGGCCAGGCTCACAGACTCCAGTTCGGAGACGCGGCTGATGCCGAACGGGTCCGCCACGAACATCACCACGATCGCCACCGCGCCAATACCCAGGGCCATGCGCACCTTCGCCTGGTCCGGCAGCAACAGCGAGGCGACGAAGAGCGTCACCACCGCCTGCGCGAGCCCTCCCATGCTGCGCGTCACCACAATGGCCGCCGCCAGCACCGCGGCGATCAGCAAGTACCGGCGCCCGCCGCCGTCGTACGCCCAGCGCCAGGCGGCCAGCGGGATGGCAACGCTGAAGAGGAGCGCCGCGGCGTTGGGGTGAGAGAGCGGGCCGCGCGGACGGAGGCCGCCGATCACCGCCTGCCAGTTCGTCAGGCCCTCGTACAGGACCATCAGCGCCGGGACCAGCGCCGCCAGGATCACGATGTTCGCCATGCGCCGAGGCGTGATCGAACGGTCGGCGTTGGCCGCGAGCAGCGCGACCGCCACGATCGAGAGCGAGCGCACGGCCTCGCGCTGGAAGGATGGGTCTCGCCCGAACTGGATGACGCCGACCAGCGTCCAGAAGCCGATCGCCATCACCAGCAGGAGCCCGATGCCCACGCCTCGTGCCTCGTCCGACCAGAGGCGGCGCAGCATGAGCGCCCCCGCACCGGCGATCAACCCGAGGCCGATGAGCGCGCCGCCGTTGAGCCCGGCGACCACGGCGATGTCCGAGAACTGGTCCGTCATGGCCCGCACCGCGAGCACGCTGCCCAGCACCAGGAACGAGGGCGCGAACGCCATGGTCGCCAGGCCGGCGAGGCCGACCACGCCGGCGAGTGGCAGCATGCCCGCGACCGCCACCGCCGCCCCCGCCATGAAGGAAGTGCACGCCGCCACCAGGCCGACCAGCAGGGAACGGATCCCCGGGTCCAGCAGGCGGAACCTATCCGCGGTTGAGCGGTACAGCATTGTCCAGCGTCCGGAAGGGGTCCCCCACCAGCCCGTCTCGCAGCGCGCTGGCGAGCAGGCGCAGGCGCCTCGCGCGGTCGCCCAGTACGAGCGCGCCCACGACTTCGCGCGCGAGGAGGCGGCCCACGCCGGTGATGGCGGGGTCACGTCTGTACATGCGCCACATCAGCAGGCGGTTGCGGAGCACGTAGTAGCGGTGGCCCGGCGTGCCGGCCACCACCTTGCGCGGGCCGAACCACCAGAAGGTGTGGTACGGCACCGCGTGGTGGGTGGCCACGGCGTCCGGGAGGTAGAACAGCGAGTAGCCGTGCGCCGCCAGCCGCAGCGAGAACTCCACGTCCGGCCCCCCGAAGAACAGATCCGGCCGAGGCCCCCCGGCCGTCCGCAGCGCCTTGGCGCTGACGGTGAGGCCGTGGAACGCCATGTCGCGCGTGGGGAGGGGGTGGCACGGCAGCACCGAGCGCCCGGCGTAGGCGCGGCCGTCCGCTCGGTACACGTCCCACACCAGCGCCTCGCCGTCCGGCGCCACCACCACCGGCCCCACCACGGCGCCTCGGAGGTCGCGCGTGACGTGGTGTTCGATGCGAGCGAGCGTGGTGGGGTGCAGGATGCAATCGTCGTCCACGAACACCACGTGCGTGGCCCCGCGCGCCAGCGCCTCCTGTGCCCCAATGCCGAAGCCGCCCGCCGCGCCGGTGTTGCGGCCCGGGCGGATCACCTCCACCTGGTGGGGCGGGAAACGGCCCTCGAACTGTGGTTCGGCGGAGTTCTCCACCACCACGATGCCGTCCGGCGGGCGCGTCTGATCCAGCAGCGCCCGCACCGCGCGCTCGGCGACGTCCGGCCGGTTGTAGGTGGCGACGGCGGCGAAGAGGCGCGCCCGCGGGCTTCCCTGCCGGCCTTGATGTGTGGGCTGGTCGTCCTGAACCGCAGTCACGCGCGCTCCACCTCCGGCTGATCCGGCGAGTTCATGCTCAGCAACGTACCGCCCCACATCTCACCCACTGTGAAGGAGCGGTGACAGTCCGGTGACAGGCCATATGACGATCCTCATACTCTCGACCCGCCCTTGCTCGCCCCGTCACGCGGCGTGCGCGTCAGGTCCCGCGGAGGCCCTGCCACGCTCGGCGGGGACAAGGTGGTCATGACCAGCCGCGCGCATTGCGTCGGCGTCTGGGGGCACTACTACGGCGCGAACCTGGGCGATGACCTGGTCGCCCGCGTCATCGTGGAGGCGGTGCGCCGTCGTGACCCCTCCAGCGAGGTGCGCGGCTTCTCGCTGGATCCCACGGACACGGAGCGTCGCCACGGCATCCGCGCCTGGCCCATCACCTCCTACCCGGACAACGACCGAGGCCGCGCCGCGACAGGAGGCGGCGGCAGGTTCAGCCACCTCGCCGCCGGGCTGCTCCGCCGCGCGGGCTCGCTGTGGCGGGAGGCGCCGCACCTGGCGCGGTCCTACTGGGCGCTGAGGCCGGTGGACCTGCTGGTGGTGGCGGGCTCCGGGCAGTTGCTGGACACGTGGAGCGGCGCGTGGGGCCACCCGTACACCCTGTTCAAGTGGTCCCTGCTCGCGCGGCTGACCGGCACGAGGATGGCGTTCCTCTCGGTCGGCGCCGGGCCCATCGAGTCTCGCCTCGCGCGGTGGTTCATCCGCTGGGCGGTGGAGGCCGGCAGCGAGGTCACCGTGCGCGACGTGCACAGCGCGCAGGTACTGCGCGACATCGGCGTCCGGCGATCGCTGGAGGTGGTGCCGGACATGGGCTTCGGCCTCGAGGCGGCCGAGGTGGCCGAGGTGGCCGAGGTGGACGGGAAGCCCGAGGTGGACGGGAAGGCCGAGGTGGACGCGGCGGAGGACGGCGGCGCCGCCTCGCAGCCAGCGGGGGGCGCCTCGGCGCGTCCGATGCACGCGGGCCGGGGCGTGCGGCCGTTTGAGGGCCTGACCGTGGGCGTGAACGCGATGGCGCACGCGCACGCGCGCTACTGGGGCCGCGGCGACGAAGGACGCTACGACGTGTACCTGGACAAGATGGCCGCGGTGGTGCGCCGGCTGGTGGAGGGCGGCGCGCGCGTGGTGCTGTTCTCCTCCCAGGTCCGCGCCGACCCCCAGACAGCGGAAGACCTGCTCGCCCGCCTCGGCGCCGCCGGAGTGCCCGTCGTTGGCCGGGGTGCGGAGGATGTGGCGGGCGTGGCGGGTGTGGCGGGCGCTGGGTGCCGCGTCGTCTATCGGCCGGTGCGGGAGGTGGACGACCTGGTGCGAGTGGTGCGCGGCTGTGATTACGTCATTGCCACGCGCTACCACTCCGTGTTGTTACCTCTGCTCATGGGGATCCCCACCATGGGGCTCGCCTACCACCCGAAGACCGTGCACCTGATGGCCGCGGCCGGACAAGGCGCGTACTGCCTGGACATTGATTCCTTCACGGAGACGCAGTTGATGACACGGTTCGGCGACCTGTGCCGCAAACGCACGTCCGCCGTGCACCGGTTGAGAGAGGGTATTCCTGCGCTCTCTGGCGCTGTGCGCAGTCAGTTTGACCACGTCCTCTTCACCTCCGGCACGTTTGTTGGGTCGAGCGCGGTTGCGCGAGAGGAGCCCACCGGCCGATGAACATGCCCACCGCCTGGACGCTCGCGCGTCGTTGGGGCTGGCTGCTGCTACTGGCCACGGTCGTCGGCGGCCTGTCTGCGGTGATGCTCTCCCGTTCCGCCACGCCCACCTATCAGGCCACCACCACGCTGCTGGTGTCACAGCAGGGGCAGGACGGCGTGCTGCAGCCGCAGGACCTGCAGATCTCCAGCCTGCTCACCACCGCGCTCACCGAACTGATCACCGTGCGTCCCGTCATGGAACGCGCTGCCGCGGATCCCCGGCTGGACATGTCCCCCGGCGAGGTCGCGGGGTCGCTGGAGGTGGAGCAGGCGGGCGGGCAGTTGCTGCGCCTGACGGCCACGCACGGGGACCCCGTGGTCGCCGCCAACCTCGCGAACGTGGTGGTGGAGGCGTTCATGTCCTCCACGGAGGCGGGCCTGGGGCAGATCGCGCCGGCGGTGAGCGTGCTGGAGGCGGCGGCGGTGCCGAGCGCCCCGGCGGACACCGGCAGCATGATGAGCGGGATGCTGGGGGCGCTCCTCGGGTTCTCGCTCTGCCTCGGGCTGGTGGTGCTGTACGAGTACCTGGACCGGTCCGTGTCGCGGCCGCAGCAGGTGTACGACCTGACCGGCCTGCCCACCGTGGCGATGCTCCCGGACGCCGGTCGCACGAAGCAGCACGTGGACTACCTGGCCGTGGCGGCGCAGCCCAAGTCCCGGGCGGCGGAGGAGTATCGAGCCGCCCGCACGAACCTGAAGCACGTCCTGCTGCCTCGGGAAGACGACAGCCTGGAACGCCAGGTGATCACCTTCACCAGCGCCGGCGAGGGCGAAGGCAAGACCACGTCCGTCGCGAACCTGGCGCTGGTCTTTGGCCTGGCCGGCTACCGCACGCTGGTGGTGGATGCGGATCTGCGCCGCCCCGCGCTGCACGAGGTCTTCGCCCTGGACAACCGCGAGGGGCTGACCAGCGTGCTGCGCAGCGAGCGCACGGCGGCGGGACAGGGCGTGCAGGAGACCATGCACACGGGTGTCTCCGTGCTCCCCTCCGGGCCGCTGTCCCTGCTGGGCGCCGGCGCCCAGCAGGCGAACCCGGCCGACCTCCTCGACTCGTCGCGCATGCGTTCGCTCTTGCAGGCCTTCCGCGAGGAGTACGACGTGATCCTGGTGGACACCCCGCCGGCCCGCGAGGCCAGCGACGCCTCCGTGGTGGCGAGCCTGTCCGATGCGCTGGTGCTGGTGCTGCGCTCCGGACGCACGAGCCCAGAACACCTGGGCGAGGCGGTGGAGCGGCTGGCCTCCTCCGGGTGCCCGATCGTGGGCGTGATCCTGAACCGCGTGCGTGGCCGCCAGGCGGGCGGCCACGTGTACGGCCCCAGCCCCACGCGCGCCAGCATCGTGTCGCTGCCCGCCGCCGTGCGTCCCGAGGCGGCCCGCGAGAGCCCTCGTGCCGAGGGGCGGCGGCGCCCGCCCTTGCCGGCCGTGGAAGAACCGCGCTCCTAGCCGGCTACTGCAGGATGACCGGCCACGGCGAGGCGAGGCGGAGGCCTTGCTCGCCCGCCACGATGCGCACCTCATCGAACAGCACGTGAGTGGGCTGGCCGTAGATGCCCCACTTCGTGTAGACGCTGGAGCCGTGCGGCAGTGTGCGGCCCTGGTAGTCCTGCACCAACTCCTGGTTGAAGTAGATGCGGAAGAAGCCGTCGTCGTCCCTGGTCCACTTCGCGTGGAAGACAAAGTCGTACCAGCGGTCCGTCTCGAAGGGGTGTGACCACAGGTACTGGAAGCGGTCGTCTGACCGCTTGCGGCGCATCATGAACCGGGATTCGTCCGTGAGGTGGAGGGAGAAGGCAGGAGATCCCGCGGTGCCCTCGTGGAACTGGAAGATGATGCGGTCGTTGAAGGACTGGTTGCGGCCCTGGTCCCAGTCCTCGGGGATGTAGTAACTGGCCGAGTACCAGTACTCCTGGTCGCGTTCCGCGTGGAACTCGCTCTGCCACTCTGCGCGGTAGCCCAGGCGGCCTCGGTACTGCGGGTCGCCGGACCGGAGGAGCGCCTCGCCCGCGAAGGCGCCGCGGCGCGCGGTCTCGGAGGTGGTGCGCAGGCCGTCGTCCACGGCCTGCATGAACTCGGCCGTCACGTGCGAGCCGGCGTCCGTCTCCGCCAGCATCTCGTCTACCTCGTAGGTCACCTGGCGGAGCATGACTGCGGTGATCTCGCGGGGGAGGCGGTCCGGGTCGATGGCCACGCTCAGGCTCGATGTGGGCGTGGCCCGCAGGCCGGGGCCCGCCGCAGACGCCGCCGACGGCGTGACGGCCGCGGTGGTCGCAAGTGCGTCGGCCTCGCTCGATGCGCTGTCCGCGGTGCGGTCGCTGCCGCAGGCGAGGAGGGCGGCGCCCAGGGCAGCGATCAGCAGCACGCTGCGGCGCCGGCGGCAGAGCCGTCCGACACGGGAGTCCCCAGGCGGTCCACGCCGTTCCCCGCTCATGCGGATCAGAGTAGGGATGCGGACGTGACGGTAGCCTGTCGGAATTGTGGGATGCGTGCAGAGGGGGCGGCATGCGTGCCGCCCCCTCCTGTGACCAGACGTTGAGCCGCGTGGGCTACGGGGTCACGTCTGCGAGCCGGTTGGGACCCTCCGCGATACGGATCTCGTCGAAGTAGAGTTTCGTGGGCTGTCCGTAGACGCCCCACTTGCTGTAGGTCGTGTCCCGGACGGCCAGGGTGCGGCCGCGGTAGGAGACCTCCCGCTCGCCGTCCACGTAGACCTCGAACACTCCGTCACCGCCCTTGGACCACACGGCGTGGAAGGCGATGTCGTACCAGCGGTCCGTCTGGAACGACCAGCGGCCCAGTTCCTGGAACGTCTGCGTGCCGCCCGTGCTGGTCTTCCGGCGCAGGAACAACTGCTGCCGCTCAGCGTCCAGGTGGAGGCTGAACATGGGCGAGCCCTCGTCCGTGTACTGGAAGATGATGCGGTCGTTCCAGGTGGAGTTCTTGCCCTGGTTGTAGTCCCGGGGGAAGTAGTACGAGATCCCCTGCCAGCGCTCCTTGCCCGCGCCCACGTGATCCTGGGCGTGCCACTCGGCGCGGTAGCCGCCGGCGTGCCACGTGGGGTCGCCCGGCTTGAGCAGGGCCACGCCGGCCCGCTCGCCCGTGCGGGCGATGGACGTGGTGGAGAGGGCGTGCGAGGTGGCCGTGTGGGCCTCCTCCCGCGTGGGGCTGCCCGGCTCATACGTGGTGTGGCGCAGGAGCCCGGAGGTGGAGCGCACCGGCGGCGCCGCGGCCGCCAGGGTGGACGCAGGCGCGCTGGTGGGCTGGGGCGCGGCCGCCCGAGCCTGCGGCGCGGGGGTGGGCGCCTGCGGCGCGTCAGCGCGGGGCCGCGAGGGGCTCGAGGCGTCCTGTGAGCCCGTCGGGGCCGGCGCTGACGGTACGGCGGCCAGATTGGAGCCGGACGGCGCCTGCGGGGCGGGCGTGTCCTGCGGAGTCCTGGGCGCCGTGTTGGCTTCCTCAGCGTAGGAACGACGCAGCCACACGATGCTGTCCGCCTCCAGCGACACGGCGGGGCTCAGCGTGTTGGCAAAGTCCGGCGCGCCCACCATGTAGGACTTGAAGTGCTGAAGTGCGGTGTCGAAGATCAGGACGCCCGCCACCGTGAACGGCTGGGCCTGGATCAGGCCCTCCACCGTGGTGCTGCCGGCGAGGCCCACCGTGAGCCCGCCCGGGCGCGGAGCATCGAGCGCGCGAGGTCCGTTGGTGGAGATGGTCTGGGCGAGGGACTGTCTCGTCCACTGCGAGGCCAGGCCGCTGCTACCCGCGGGCACGCGCAGCCAGACGATGTCGTCCGGCCGTATGCGGGAGCGGAACACCTTGTTCACGTGCGCGGGGGCGCCCGGGATGTAGGTGACGAACTGCTGGTCGTCCAGCAGGAACGCACTCACGGACTGGACGTCGAACGGGAGTGTGTCGATGAGGCGGTCTGGCTGGGAGGTGCCGGCGACGGTCAGGACCATCTCCGCAGGAGGGGGTTGCTTGGCTAGCGGCGCCGGACTGGCGCCTCCGATGGCTTGGCTGGCGATGATGATCGCCAGGGTCAGGGACACCGCGGCGAGCGCCGTGGTGAGCCGGACCGGGACATGGAACGTGCGCAAATGGATATCCCTTTCGGTGAGTGGACAGGTCGCCGCAGGGCCGGGCGCGCATGCAAAGCGCGCCGGTCCGATGGGACGCGATGGCCGTGGATGGCCCGGTAAGGCCACGGGGAGTGCGGCCGGCGTGCGGCGGAGGCGTACGCCCTCTCTGTTACCCGCCCATTGCTCGCACCGGAGAGCCGAGGCCCGGCTTCCCCTTGTGGTGCGTGGCCCCTGCTTCGCCGCCCTGGGAAGGAGGAGCACCGTTACGCCGGAGATACTGGCACGGGGGTATCCGGAATGGAAATTCAAGAACGCGAGAAAACAATGTGAACGTGTGAGAACTCGATAGGGTGAGTAATCCAGCCCACCTGCTATCCATCCGATATCGGACTTCTCGCGGGTGACCGTAGCCGCAGGTGCGACTAGGCCTCAGACCGGCGCATGCGGGGTGGGCATGTTGTGCACGCCGGGCGAGTGCGGTGACGGCTCAGGGGCCGATCTCAATACCGATGCCAGGCGCTCGGTTGCTCTGCGACGCGCCCGATTTCGGCTCCCACATCTGCCAGTGGCGCGCTGTCCCCGTGCAGCGTGACACACGCGTGGCGGAGGGATATCCACACTGATCCCTGTGCCTTTGAGTCCACTGAGGGCGGTCGATGATGTGAGGAATGCTCGGTTCGTCTCGACCGATTGCCGCGCTGAGCACGTGCGATATCGACGGGTGTAATGCGAGAGGCCCGCTGAACAGTGGGCCTCTCTGGACGTCGGGTGTACGCGGGCGGTGCGGTGCGGGATGTCGAGGCCACCTCGTGGCTGGGCTACGCGTCCAGTCACGTTTCCAGGCCTCCGGATGTTCGCGACGCGCCCATCGGCGCCTCAAGACGGCGTCGTGAGGCGGGGCAGCGGTATCGCGGGCGCCTTCGGAGGAAAGGGTCGAGGGATTGAGGCCGCTGAGGCCGCACGCGGGGCGAATCTCCCGCCGCGCGCGAAGATGCGGGGCCCCACCTCGATGGGCCGCTAGCGGAGGAGCGCCTCGGCCTGGCGGGCCAGCACCTGGTCCACCGTTTCGTGGACGCTGAGGTCGGCCGTGTCCAGCCACAGGCCCAGTTCGCCCAGTTCCTTGCGGAAGCGCGGTTCCAGGTGCGTCCAGTCGGAGGCGGCGGTCTTGGTCCGCTGCCCGTCCCGTTCCAGGGCCACCGAGGCGCCCGGCGCCAGCACCACCAGGTGCAGGGCCGCACCCATCAGGTAGTGGCGATAGGCATCCAGCAGGTGCCGGGTGGAGACCACGTAGTCCATGACGGGGGTGAACCCCGCCTCCGCGTAGGAGCGGGCGAGGAGGCACTGGTTACGGATCACCAGTTCCACCTGCCGGTCAGACTCGTCACGTGGCTCCTCGCCGGGGAGGACGCGGCCGCTCACCACCTGCTCCCCCAGCGCGTCGCCCTCCAGGTGCGCGGCGCGCTCGAGGCGTCCCGCGAGGTCGCGGGCGACCGTGGACTTGCCGACGCCGGGGATACCTGTGATGAGCCAGACCTCAGGCGGCCGGAAGTGCATCACCCGCGCTTGCCCTTCTTCTTCTGGGCCTTCTGCACGGCGCGCTCGTAGCGGCGGCGCTCGGCGCGGCTGGCGTCCTCGGACGGAGGCGCCATGGCCACGCCCGCGGAGACCGGGGCCGCGTGCACGTGCTCCGGGGCCTGGTCGCCGTCTGGCCCGGTGGGTCCGCTGGTCTGCACCTGGCGGGGGGCCTGCTCCTGCTGCATCGCCTGGGCGGCCGCCTGCACCGTGAGGCGCGCACGCAGGATCTGGCGCGTGACCATCTGGCGGATGCGCTCCCGGAACTGCTGCCACATGTCGTGCGCTTCGCGCTTGTAGGCCACCAGCGGGTCCTGCTGCGCGTAGGCGCGCAGGGCAATGCCCTGCCGCAGTTCCTCGCTGGCCGTCAGGTGCTCCACCCACAGCGAGTCGATGGTGCGCAGCAGCACCAGGCGCTCCACCAGCCGCTGCGTCTCCTCGCCCACCGTCTCTTCCACGCGGTCGTAGGCGTCTTCGATGGTGTCGAGCGCCGTCTCCACGGCGTCTTCCGCGCGTGGCGGCGCGTCGTACACCAGCGTGTCGTCCGGGATCTCGGGGACGATCTGGGCGACACCGGCGCGGAAGGCTTCGGCGTCTGCGTGGTCTGAGAGGTGGTCGGCGGCCAGCGCCTCCACCTCTTCCTCCAGCATGTCCAGGATCGTGTCGCGCATGCTTTCGCCCTGCAGCACCTTGTCGCGCTCGCCGTAGATGACGGTGCGCTGGTTGTTCATGACGTCGTCGTACTCGACCACCCGCTTGCGGATGTCGAAGTTGTAGGCTTCCACGCGCTGCTGCGCCTGCTCAATGGCGCGCGTGACCATCTTGGACTCCAGCGCCTCTTCTTCCTCCATGCCCAGGCGCTGCATCATGCCCGGCAGCCAGTCCGGGGCGAAGCGCTTCATCAGGTCGTCCTCGAAGGAGACGAAGAAGCGAGTGGAGCCGGGGTCGCCCTGGCGGCCGGAGCGGCCACGCAACTGGTTGTCGATGCGGCGGGACTCGTGGCGTTCGGTGCCGATCACGTGCAGGCCGCCGCGCGCGGCCACGCCCTCGCCCAGTTTGATGTCCGTACCGCGGCCCGCCATGTTGGTGGCGATCGTGACCGCGCCACGCTGGCCGGCGCGGGTGATGATGTTCGCCTCGCGCTCGTGCTGCTTCGCGTTCAGCACCTCGTGCTCAATGCCCTCGCGCTTGAGGCGCTCCGAGAGCATCTCCGACGTCTCGATGGCTACCGTGCCGACAAGGATGGGGCGCCCGGCCGCGTGCTTCTCGGCGATGTCCGCCAGCACGGCCTTCCACTTGGCGGCCTCCGTGCGATAGATGAAGTCGGGGTGGTCGTCCCGGGCAATGTCCCGGTGGGTCGGAATGACCACGACCTCGAGTTTGTAGATCTCGGAGAGTTCTTCCGCTTCCGTGGCGGCGGTGCCCGTCATGCCGGCGAGTTTCTCGTAGAGGCGGAAGTAGTTCTGGAGCGTGATCGTGGCGTAGGTTACGGACTCCCGCTGGATCTGGACGCCTTCCTTCGCCTCCACCGCCTGGTGCAGGCCGTCAGACCAGCGCCGGCCCTCCATCAGGCGGCCGGTGAAGTCGTCCACGATGATGATCTCGCCGTCCTTGACCACGTAGTCACGGTCGCGCTGGTAGAGGATCTGCGCCTTCAGCGCGGCCTCCATGTAGCGCGTGAGGCGGAAGTTCTCCAGCGAGTAGATGTTGTCCACGCCCAGGGCGCGCTCCAGGTGGTCCACGCCGTCCTCCGTGAGGTTCACGGAGCGGTGGCGCAGGTCCACCGTGTAATGCCGGCCCTCCACCAGTTGCGGGACGATGCGGGCGAAACGCGGGTAGATGGAGACGTCGTCCTGGGAGGCGCCGCTGATGATGAGCGGCGTGCGCGCCTCGTCGATGAGGACCGAGTCCGCCTCGTCCACGATGGCGTAGTGGCGTCCGCGCTGGGCGCGCGCCTGCTGCGTGGTGGCCAGGTTGTCGCGCAGGTAGTCGAAGCCGAACTCGTTGTTCGTGCCGTAGGTGACGTCTGCCAGGTACGCCTCTGACCGAGGCACGGCCACCAGGTGCTCGAACGAGGACTGGTCCGAAACGTCCTCTGCGGAGAAGCGGAAGGCCGCACCGCCGTTCTGGATGACACCCACGGTGATGCCCAGCGCGTCCAGCGCCGGTGCGTACCACTGCGCGTCACGACGAGCCAGGTAGTCGTTCACCGTGACGGAGTGCACGCCCTGTCCCGCGATGGCGTTGAGGTAGATGGCGATGGTGGCGACGAGGGTCTTGCCCTCGCCGGTGCGCATCTCCGCGATCTGGCCGCGGTGCAGGGTGATGGCGCCCATCAACTGCACGTCAAAGGCGCGCTCCACGCCGCCCGTGGCGCGGCGGATGGACTCACGGATGGTGGCGAAGGCGTCCGGTAGCAGGTCGTCCAGCGTCTCGCCCTGCTCGTAGCGCTCGCGGAGCCAGTCCGTGCGCGCGCGCAGGTCTTCATCAGAGAGGGGCTGGACCTCGGGCTCCAGGGCGTTGATGCGGTCCACCAGCGGGCGCATCTGATCCAGGACGCGCTCGTTGGAGTCGCCGCCAAGGAGTTTGCGGAAGATTCCGACCATCAGTGCCTCCTGCCGGTCGATCCAATGTAGACCGGCGACGGTTGTCGTCGAGCGATCTGATCACGAAAGCGGTGTGATCTCGGGTGACCTCGGGTGATCTGAGCGCCTCGGCGCTGGGGCGAGGCGAGCGCGAGGCCTCCGACCGTGCGGCCGCTATCGGAAGAGCGCACCCACCGAGCCGCCGGTGTGTATGCGGTGAATGGCGTCGCCGATCATGGGCGCCACGGACAGCACGGTGGTAGGGACGGTCTTGAACCCGCCGTGCACCAGCGGCAGCGAGTCGGTGAAGACGATCTCGTCCAGGTCCGGCGTGTCCAGCACCTCGAAGGCCTTCGGAGCCATGACCGGGTGTACGCACGCCACGCGCACGGAGGCGGCGCCACGCTCGCGGAGCAGCCGGACGGCGGAGGCCACGGTGCCGCCGGTGAGGATCTCGTCGTCCAGGATCAGGCAGTCGCGGTCCTTTGCCTCCCCGATCAGGGTCATGGCCTCCGCGGACTCCTTGTTGCCGTCCCGCTTCTTGTCCACGATCGCGATGTCCGCGTCGATGCGGGCTGCGAGGTCCCTCGCCAGTTTCGCGCGGCCCACGTCCGGCGCCACCACGGTGGGGGCGTGCAGGTTGAGGGACGCGAAGTAGTCCGCGATCAGCGGGAATGCGGTCAGTTCGTCCAGCGGGATGTTGAAGAAGCCCTGGATCTGGCCGGCGTGCATGTCCATGGAGAGCACGCGGTCCGCGCCCGCCACCTCCATGAAGTTGGCGACCAGGCGGGCCGTCACCGGGACGCGCGGCTGATCCTTCTTGTCCGACCGGCCGTACGCGTAGTACGGCACCACCGCGGTGATGCGTCCGGCGGAGGCGCGCTTCGCCGCGTCGATCATGATGAGGAGTTCCATCAGGCGGGTGTTCACCGGCGCCACCAGCGGCTGCACCAGGTAGACGTCCCGCTCGCGGATGTTCTCCTCGTACTTCACGAAGATCTCTTCGTTGGAGAACTGGAACACCTGCACGTCGCCCAGCGGGATCTCCAGGTGCTTGCAGATCGACTCCGCCAGCCCCTTGTGGTTGTTACCCGTGAACACGGCGATCTCACGGAACACAGGGGGCCTCCTGTAGGCGTCGCGTGGCATGGCGGTATCCGGGGAAGCGTCGAACAGGTGGTCGTCCGGAACCGGGCCGGGGGCCGATGGTAGCACCGGCTTTCGCTTGAGGCTCCCGGCCCCCGCGCTGCGAGGCGCACCGGGAACACTACTGTCAGGTGTGATTGACAGCAGAGGCGTGCAGGCGCAGGATGCGGCGCATGGCCCGTACACGACACGACCGCGCGGACGAGGGCGTCCTCCAGGAACACGTGGACCGGCTGCGCGCGGCCGACCATGTCCTCGCCTGGGTCGGCGGCGAGGTGCAGCGCGCACGAGCCGCGCGTGACGAGGCGATCCGAGAGGCGGTGGCCGCCGGACTGTCGCTCCGCCAGATCGGCGGAGCGCTCGGCCTCTCGGCGGAGGGGGTCCGCGCCACACTGCCGCCGGGTAGCGCAAAGTACGACCGCCTGGGCGCCACGTACGCCTCCACCCGTCAGGCCGACCCTCGCGTCCAGGCGGCGATCTGGGATGCCTTGGGCGATGCGCGCTCGGTGGTGAACGTTGGGGCAGGCGCCGGTTCGTACGAGCCACCGCAGACCATCCTGGCCGTGGAGCCGTCGCTCGTGATGATCGCGCAGCGGCCCTCGGGGCTCGCTCCGGTGGCGGTGACCACGGCCGCTCGCATCCCGCTCCCGGACGGCGCCGTGGACGCGGCACTGTGTTCGCTGACCATCCATCACTGGGACGATCTTGACGCGGGCTTCGCGGAGATCCGGCGCGTTGCGCGTCGGGTGGTGATCTTTACATGGGATCAGCAGGTCTACCGCGACTACTGGCTGGTGAAAGACTACTTCCCCGGCATCGCGGCTTATGACGACGAGCGGGCAGTCCCCATCGCCCGACTGGCCGAGGCGTTCCCAGGCGCCCGCGTCATCCCCGTCCCCGTGCCGCACGACTGCACGGACGGCTTCCTGGGTGCGTTCTGGCGTCGGCCAGAGGCGTACCTCGACCCGCTCGTCCGCGCCGGCGCTTCGGGCTTCTCCACGGTCGGCGACCAGGAGACAGAAGAGGGCCTGCAGCGCCTGGTGGATGACCTCGGCACCGGCGAGTGGCGCCGGAAGTACGGGCACCTCCTGGAGCAGGACGCAGCGGACCTGGGCTACCGGCTGGTGGTGGCGGACTGGGAGTAGGGCCGCGTGCTGGACACCTGGCGCCCCCAACGAGATTCCCGCGCGGGGGCTGACGGTTGGTACAATCTTCACTCGCCGTGAACCACTGCGAGCCGACTCACCCGCACCGCGGGCTGCGGCGACGCGCCGGAGTCACTGACACGAGCGAGGATCCTCATGGACTTCACGTTTACCCCGGACGAAGAGCGCTTCCGCGCCGAACTCAAGGCGTTCCTGGCCGGCCACCTGCCGGAGGACTGGGACTTCCGTGACTTTGTGGGCGAGGTTGAGAAGGACGAGCGCCGGGAGATGGCGCGCGTGGTGAACCAGGCGCTGGCCGAGCGTCGATGGCTCGCGCTGCCCTGGAAGGAAGAGTTCGGGGGATCTGGCGCCGGCCACATGCAGCAGGCGATCTTCACAGACGAGACGGCGTACGCCCGCATGCCCGGTGGCGGAGGCCAGGGCGTGGCGTGGGTGGGACCGGCGATCCAGCAGTTCGGCTCGCAGGAGCAGCAGCGCCTCTACCTGCCGCGCATCGCGCAGGGCGCGGACACCTGGTGCACGCTCTACACCGAGCCCGGCGCCGGCTCCGACCTGGCCTCGATCCAGACGCGCGCGGAGCGCCAGGGCGACGAGTACGTCATCAACGGCGCCAAGATCTACGCCTCCGGTGCGCAGGACGCCACCATGGGCTGGCTCGCCGCGCGCACGGACCCCAACGCCGCCAAGCATCGAGGCATCTCCACCTTCGCTGTCCCCATGGACGCGCCGGGCATCAGCATCCGGCCGCTGGAGGACATGACCGGCGGCACGCAACTGAACGAGGTGTTCTTCGAAAACGTGCGTCTGCCGGCGGACCACCTGGTGGGCCACGAGAACCGCGGCTGGTACCAGGTGGCGACCACACTGGACTTCGAACGCTCCGGGGTGGACTCGTTCGCGCAGGGCAAGCGGAACCTGGAACGCCTGGTGGCGGCCGCGAAGGACGAGGCGTCCCTGATCTCAAGGAACCCGGCGGCGCGCTACGAACTGGCGGACCGCTGGATCGAGTTGCAGGTGGGCTTCAACGTGGCCTACCGCGTCCCCTACCTGCAGGCGGAGGGCCTGGTCCCCAACCACGAGGCCAGCGTCTCCAAGTTGTACGGCTCCGAACTCCAGCAGCGCATCGCCGGTACGGGGATGCACCTGCTGGGGCAGGCGTCCCAACTGGCGCCCGGATCGCCGTACGCCAGGATGGGCGGCGCGTTCTCGCACCTCTACCTCGCCTCCAGCGCCGCCACCGTCGCGGCCGGCACCAGCGAGGTGCAGCGCAACATCATCGCCCAGCGCGGACTCGGACTGCCTCGCGGCTAGGCCCCCCGGCCCGCGATCCAGCACCCGCGCTCCAGCACCCGCGACAACGCACGCACTGCACCCGTCCGGCCCCCCCCCCCGGAACCTTCTCGCGCTCCCGAGCGTCCGAGGAAGAGCGGGGCGTGTTGGCTCCCGCTTCGTCGATATCCCCGTCACGATCACCTCCACGCTCACTTCCGGCGAGGAAGAGCGGTTCCAGGGCACGTACGCGTTCCGCCGCGGCGTGGTGGAGGGCGCGCAGCCCGAGTGGCGGATCTACTCGGCAGAGGTCTCGCAGGGTCGACTGACCGGTTTCCACCGTGCAGGGACAGGCGGATACGGGAGCGTGAGATGGGCGACCGCGATCATGGCGGGTGAGAGTCTGATCAAATCGCGGTCGCCATCTCGAATTGATATGTGGAAAGGCTGAGCCGGCGCACGTAAATTGACACGGATGTCCCGCGACCGCTCCCCGGGGACATGATTTGACAAAGAAGCGGCGGGTGTTGCGAAAGCGGTGGCGGAGCCACCGCCCAGAGGGGTGCGTGCCTTGCAGGATTCCTTCGCCCGCGAAACCGGCGACACGTTCGGTCGGCGCCGCATGTCACGTCGCAAGTGGTTGGCCGGCATGGCCGTCGGCAGTGGGGTGGGCCTCATCGCCCCCCGCTCGCTCTTCGCCGCCGGCATGCCCGCAGTACGGGTGCGCCCCGCCGGGACCGAGCCCGCGCGGCCGGCCATTGCCCGGGCGCCCGGAGCGCCTCGACACCTGGCGTGGGTGTGGCAATTCCAGCACGACGGGGACCCCGGCGAGATCCGGGACACGCTGGCCGCGCACGGCCTGGGCGTGGTGCTGAAGACCCACGACGGTGTGCACTGGATGGGCGAGTACGACAAGACCTCGCTGGCCGTCACCGGCCCCCGCCGCCTGGAGGAGTACGCCAACTACTTCGAGCAGGCGGGCGTCCCCTTCCACGCCTGGGCGGTGGTGAAGGGACGGGACGCGGCGAAGGAGGCGGCGCTCGTCTCGGACGTGCTGAACGCCGGCGCGCGCAGCATCTTCCTGGACCTGGAGGGGCACCCCGGCTTCTGGGTGGGCACGGACGACGACGCCTCCCGCTACGGCGAGGCCGTCCGCCGCGCGCAGCCGAACGCGCGCATCTCCACCTCGATCGACCCGCGCCCGTGGGAGATCGACCGCATCCCGCTGGCGCAGTTCGCGGCGTTCACGGACGAGATCGCCCCGCAGGTCTACTGGAGCATGTTCTCCAACGAGGCGAACGCGAAGAGGTACGTGGCCGGCGGTATCCCCATTGCCCACGAGGACATTGGCCCCGCCTTCATCCTGCGCTCCGCCATGGAGCGCCTGTCCGAGTTCGGGCGGCCCATCCATCCCATTGGCGACGGCCTGGCGGAGTCGCTGGACGTCTGGCGCGACTTCATCGACGAGTCCTACTCCAACGAGGCGGACACGGTCTCCGTCTGGCGCTACGGCGTGGTGGAGGCGGACCTGTGGCCGCTCCTGCGCGACACGCCGCCTCGCGTCACGCAGTACGTGGTGCAGGCGGGCGACTCGCTGGGCGCGATCGCGTCCCGGCACGGGACGTCCGTCTCCGTGCTGGCGGAGATGAACGGCATTGCCAACCCCAACCTGATCCAGGTGGGGCAGGTGCTCCGGCTGCCCGGCGGCGGCAGCGGGACGCACCCCGTGGCCTCCTCGCCCCTCCCGCCGAGGCCAGGCGCGGCCTCCGGCGTGCACACGGTGGTGGCGGGCGACACGCTGCTGGGCATCGCGCTGCGCTACAACCGCAGCCTGTCGCAGGTGGCGGGGGCCAACAACCTGCGGCCGCCGTACCTGATCCGTATCGGCCAGGTGCTGACCATCCCCTGAGCCGCACGCCGGCCGCCGCCGCCTCCACCACAACGAGACAGCCCTGCCGAAGCAGGGCTGTCTGGCGTCGGTCCGCCTCGTCCGTCCGAGGAGTCCTCGGACGGACGGGTGCTAGGACTTGCGGGTGAGCGGCTGCAGCGGCAGTTCGGCCGGGGTGAGGCTGAACTCCTCCAGCAGTTCGCGTGGGTGCAGCACGATGCGGCCCGTCAGGTCCTTCGGGTCGCTGGCGGCCAACTTCAGGCACGCCTCCGCCATGTGTTCCACCGGCGTCTCGCGCTCCGTGGGCTCGGCGCCCACCAGGTTGTGGTGCACCGTGCCCGGCGTGGCCACGAGGCCGGGCGAGATCACGTTCACGGCGATGTTGTCCTGGTAGACCTCGGACGCGAGGCCCGTGGTGAAGCGCTCCAGCGCTGCCTTGCACATGCCGTAGACCGTGCCGCCCCGGCCGCCGGCGTCCGGCTTGGGGTGCTGGGCGGCGCCGGAGGAGACGTTGATGATCCAGCCGCCGGAACCGCGCTCCTTCATGGAGGGGATCACCATCTGCGACAACTGGAAGGGGGAGTAGACCTGCACCTCCTGCATCAGGCGGTAGCGGCGCTCCGGGAAGTCCACCACGGGGATGAAGAAGGTGACCGCCGCGTTGTTCACCAGGATGTCGATGGGGCCGTAGATGCGCTCCGCTTCCGCCACCAGGTTCTTGCGGTCGTCCTCGCTGGAGAGGTCGCAGCGGACGCCCGTGGCCTCGCCCCCGGCGTCCTTGATGTTCTGGACCACGCCGTTGACAGAGCCCTCCATGGGGTTGTCGCCCTCGTTCAGGGTGCGCGCGGAGACGATGACCCTTGCGCCTTCCATCGCGTAGCGCACGGCGATCGCCTCGCCAATGCCCCTGGAGGCGCCGGTGACCACGGCCACCTTGCCCGCCAGAACGCCGTTCATGTTCGCCTGTATTGCCACTGGTTGCTCCTGAGCATGTGCCCCCGCTCGGGGTTCCTGGGAATGACAGAGGCGCCGGCCCCCCGATACGCCTCGTGAGGGCACGTTCTAGCACATCCTTCCGGGCGGTGCCTGCGCTCATCACGGAGCGGAAGTCCCGGACGAGGCGTGACTCAGGACCCAGAGACACAAGGGGGCTGGGCCGCAACAATTCACGTTGACGTGGACCCAGCCGCTCGCTCCGCGGTCCGGACGACTGGCCCGCACGCCTGGAAGGACTCCCATGAAACTGTTGATGGCCATCGCCTCGTCGCTGGCGGCGACCGCCCTGGCCCTGTCTGTAGCCGCATTCGTCGTGGCCGACCGCGCCGAGTCGTCCGCGAGGGGCGCCAGCCCGGGGCCGTCCTCCACGCAGGCGCCCGCGCAGGCGCAGACGCTGGACGTGGAACTGGGCGACGTCTACATCGCACCGGTGCAGATGAGCGCCGCCACGGGCGCCTCGCTGGTGCTGAACGTCCGCAACACCGGCGCCATCCAGCACGACCTGCGCGTGGAGGGTGGCCCGGGCACGGCCATGCTCAACCCCGGCGGTAGCGAGTCGCTGGACCTGGGCGCGCTGGACGCCGGAACGTACACGCTCTTCTGCAGCGTGCCCGGCCACCGCGAGGGCGGCATGGTGGCCTCACTGGTGGTGGGCGACGACGAGCACGCCGGCCACTCCGGCGGCCGCATGCTCCACAGCGACGAGGACTACATGGCCGGCGTGGAGGCCTTCCCGGCGGCCACCGAGGGCCTGGGCGGCCAGCCGATGGCCCCGGAATTGGACGGCGACGTCAAGGTCTTCGAACTCACGGCGGAGGAGATCGCCTGGGAGGTGGAGCCGGGCGTCTTCCGTGACGCCATGGCCTACAACGGCGAAGTCCCCGGCCCGGAGATCCGCGTGCAACTGGGCGACCGCGTGCGCGTGGTGCTGCACAACGAACTGCCGGAGTCCACGGCCATCCACTTCCACGGCCTGGTGGTGCCAAACGACCAGGACGGCGTGCCCGGGCTGACCCAGCCGCTGGTGCTGCCGGGCGAGTCCTGGGTGTACGAGTTCGACGTGGTCAACGCCGGCTCCCACATGTACCACTCGCACATGAACGGCTCCGTGCAGATCCCCATGGGCCTGCTGGGCGCCTTCATCGTGGAGGACGGCACGGAGGAGGTGGTGGATCAGGACATCACCATGATCCTGAACGACGGCCCGCTGGGCTACACCATCAACGGCAAGGGCTTCCCCGCCACCCAGCCCATCGTGGCGCGGCAGGGCGAGAAGATCCGCATCCGCTACATGAACGAGGGCCTGCAGATCCACCCCATGCACCTGCACGGCGTGCCGCAACTGGTGGTGGCGAAGGACGGCTACCCCTTGCCCTTCCCACACTACGAGGACACCGTCACCGTGGCCCCTGGCGAGCGCATCGACGTGATCGTGGAGGCGACGGAACTGGGCGCCTGGGCCTTCCACTGCCACATCCTGACGCATGCGGAGGGGCCGAACGGCATGTTCGGCATGGTGACCGTGATGCTGGTCAGCGAATAGGCCTCGTCCCCGCGAGGGCGCACGAAGAGCGGGCTCCTCACGGAGCCCGCTCGGTGTGTACGGGGAACGCCCGGAGCCCCGCAGGAGACCGCTACTCCCAGAGGTCGGAGGAGCCCTTCATGAAGCGCAGCATCATCACCATCTCCGCCACGTCCGTGCCGCCGTCCGACAGGCGGGTGCGGTACCAGATGTACTCGGACCGGGGCGTCTCCCCCACGGCAAGGACTTCTCCGCGGGACTCGTAGTCACGACCCACGAACATGGGGCCGGCCAGGTGGTTGATCTCGATGCCGCCGAACAGGCCCACGGACTTGTGGCGGCGAAGGTCGAAGCCGGGCTCGCACGCGCGCAGGATGCCCACGGCGGCGCCAGGGTTGATGATCGGGCCGCCCCAGGGCGAGGCGTCCGCGTACCAGCCCAGCGGCTCCGTCATGGCGTCGATCGTGCGCGCGTAGCGCTCGGCCTCCAGGCGCGTGGGGTAGGCGTCCGTGGTCAGCCCGGGCTCGATGTGGCCCAGGATGCGCACCTCCCCGCGCGGCGGCAGGTTGCGCAGGCGCTCCGCCAGCACCGAGGGCTCGTCCGGAGCGCCGATGCTCGCCGTGCCCTCCAGTACGCGTGCGCCGTCTTCGCGTTCCGCCCAGATCTCCATCTGCGCGTCCGTGGGCGGGGCGTCGGCTTCGTGCTGTGGCGGGCGGCCGAAGGGCCGCACGGGGACGCCGTGCGTGGTGGCGTTCTGGAAGTAGCAGGAGAGGCCGCCGCGCTCGAACCACTCCGGGCCAAAGACGCGCACGAGCATGGGCGGGAACTGCTGCATGTGCACAGAGCCCGCCACAGTGCCGCCGGAGAAGCCCAGTTTCTGCGCGGTCTTGTCGTCATGGATGCTGCCCGCGCCCAGGCCCGCGCCCAGGTTCACTGGCGCCTTCACCGGCCCCACCAGGAGGCCGTCACGCTCCTCCACGGCGGCGGTGGCGGCCTCGATGCTCTGCGGGGGCTGCGGGACGAAGGTCTGCTCGGTTGCGGTGTCGGTCATGTCGGTCCTCCTGCGTGACAGGTCGCGCGCGGGTGGGGTGCGCGCAGAGGCGGGGGGTTGAAGACGCAGCGGCAGGGCGCCTGCGGGCGGGGGGCGCCCGCGGGATGCGCCCTCGCGCCACCCGCGTCTGCGGCGACTATAACGCCCGCGCGGTAGCCGTTGGCTCGATCCGCCTCCACCATGCCCAGTACGCTGCCGGAGCCCGCGCGTACGCCGCCCTCGACCAGGTGCTGGGCACTGGCAGGTGCTGGGCACTGGCCTGCGGAACCCGAGGACGGGCAGCGTGCGTGCTGGAGGAGGATCGGATGCCCCAGACCCTGAGCGTGATCAAGGCCGGCGTGGGCGGGTTCGTCGGCCGTTCCGGGACGCATCCGGAGGTCATCGAGGCGGCGCGAGAGGCCCTGGCGCTGGCGGTGCAGTCCGGACTATTGACGGACGCGCAGGCCCACGCCTGCGGGGACGACCTCTTCCTGGTGATGGCGCACGGACACGGGGAGGACCACGAGGGCGTCCACCGCACCGCGTGGGAGACCTTCGAGGCGTGCACGGAAGTGGCGAGGCGCCTCCACCTCTACGGGGCGGGTCAGGACGTACTGACAGACGCCTTTGCCGGCAGCGTGCGCGGGACCGGCATTGGCTCTGCGGAACTGGTGCTGACCGAGCGCCCGTCCGAGCCGGTGGTGGTCTTCATGGCGGACAAGACCGCCGTGGGCGCGTTCAACCTGCCGCTCGTCCGCACGTTCGCGGACCCGTTCACCACGCCCGGCCTCGTCATGGCGGAGCCGCTGCACCAGGGCTTTGCGTTCGAGGTGCATGACCTGAAACATCACCGCAAGGTGATGTTCACCACGCCAGAGGAGACCTACGACCTCCTCGCCTTCGTGGGGGCGACCTCGCAGTACGCGGTGAAGCGCATCGTGAGTCGCGCCACGGGCGAGGTGGCCGCCGTGGCCTCCACGGACCGGGTGGCGGATCTGGCCGGCCGCTATGCCGGCAACGACGACCCGACGGCGATCGTGCGCTGCCACGGCGCCTTTCCCACCGTCGGCGAGGTGCTCGAGCCGTACACGCTGCCGCAACTGGTGGTGGGCGGCCTGCGCGCCTCGCACCACGGGCCGTGGATGCCCGTGGGGCAGGAGGGGGCCGGGACGTCACGGTCGGACGGGCCGCCGCGGGTGGTGGCGCTGGGGTTTCAACTGGCGGAGGGCAGACTCGTGGGCCCGCGCGACCTCTTCGCGGACGCCGCGTTCGAGGGCGCGCGGCGGCAGGCGAACGAGGTGGCGGACTACCTGCGTCGTCACGGCCCCTTCGAGCCGCACCGGCTCCCGCTGGAGGAGATGGAGCACAGCACGGTGCCCTCTGTCGCCGCCAGGATGGCGAGCCGCTGGTCAGACCTGTAGGCGCACCGCGGCCGTCCCGACGTGCCCCCGGAAGCGTTCGCGCGCTTCACCTATAATTGCCCTTGTCACCTGACCATCCGGGAGCGCCGGGCCGCGCTGGCGGGCCGGATATCCGACTTCAGACGCGGATCGCTGCAAGCAGGAGAGTCCCATGGCCACTGAAATCATCACACGCGCCTTCGTCCCCGCGGACGTGCCGCGCGACCTGGTGAAGACCTACGAGGACAACTTCAGCCTGGTCACGCGGGACACCGGGCGCCTGGCGCTCTTCGCCGGCGATCAGAAGGCGGAACACCTCAACGACGACTTCTTCGGCGAGACCAAGACCGGGCCCATCGCCGCGGACGACGCGGACCCGGAGCACTTGTTCCGCATCGCCCAGCAGGGCGTGATCGGGTGTTTCGCGACCCAGTTGGGCCTGGTGGCGCGCTACGGGCCGGACTACTCCGACGTGCCGTACCTGGTGAAGGTGAACAGCAAGACGCACCTCATCACCCCGGAGTACGGCGACCCGCGCAGTCGCGACTGGGTGACCATGGACCAGGTGGTCTCACTGCGGGACGCCGGCCTGAACATCGTGGGGGTGGGCTACACCGTCTACCCCGGCAGCGAGTTCGAGGCCGAGCAGATGGCCGGGGCTGCCCAGATCTGCTACGAGGCGCACCGCAACGGCCTGCTGGCCGTGCTCTGGGTGTACCCGCGCGGCCGCGCCGTCCCCAACGAGCGTGATCCGCACCTGGTGGCCGGCTGCGCCGGCCTGTCCGCCGCCCTGGGCGCGGACTTCTGCAAGGTGAACTACCCGCGCACCTCGGACGGGTCTTCCGTGGCGGAGGCCTTCCGGGAGGCGGTGCAGGCCGCCGGCCGCACGCGCCTCATCACCGCCGGCGGCGAGGGCACGGACGTGGAGGGGTTCCTGCAGACGCTGCACGACCAGATCGTGATCAGCGGGGCGCACGGCAGCGCCACCGGCCGCAACATCCACCAGAAGCCCCTGGCGGAGGCCGTGCGCATGACGCAGGCGATCGCCTCCGTCACCTACGGCGGCTGGCCCGTGGACGAGGCGCTGGCTGTCTTCCGCGGCGAGCGGGAGTACTCGGCCTGACGGCCGCCGGAGGATGACCGCCAGCACCGACAGCACCGCCAGCACCGGCAGCACCGGCAGCAGCGACCTGGTGGAGGGCGTGCGCATGGACGCCGCCCTCGCCGCCCTCGTCCCGGCGGAGGTGGCCGTGGCCCTGCTGCGCTTCGCGGAGGCCGCGGTGCAGGTGCGGGACGCCCTGGCCACGGCGCCCTTGGACGGCACCCTGGGCAAGACCGGCGCCACCAACGTCCAGCAGGAAGACACGGCGAAACTCGACCACCTCGCCAACGACATCTTCCACGGGCTGCTGGCGTCTGCGCCCGGCGTCGCCCGCCTGATCTCGGAGGAGGATCACGACCCGGTCGAGGTGGGCGACGGCCCCTACACCCTCTGCTTCGACCCGCTGGACGGCTCCTCCAACATCGGCGTGGCGAGCGTCGGCTCCGTGCTCGGCATCTACGAGGGCGCCCCTGCGCCGCCGAGCGAGGCAAGCCCCATGTCCGGGCGGCAACTCGTGGCCTCCGCCTTCGTCGTGTACGGGCTGCCCACCGTGCTGGTCGTGGCCACGCGGGAGGCCGCCGCCGGCTTCGCGTTCGACCCCGCAGACCGGACCTGGCGGCTGGCGTTCCCCGGCATCCGCATCCCGGAGGCGCAGTATGCGAGCGTCAACTGGACCAACCGCGGGCGCTGGCCCGCGCGGGTGACGGCGGGGGTGGACGCCGCCTCCGCCCACCTCGGCGGGCGCTACAGCGGCTCGATGGTGGAGGACGTGCTGCGCGTCCTGCTCAGCGGCGGCGTCTTCATGTACCCGGAGGACGCGAAGTCCCCCGCCGGCAAGTTGCGCATGCTCTACGAGGTCTGCCCGATCGGCCTCGTCATGGTCGCAGCCGGCGGGGCCGCCATGGACGGCGCGCGCTCCGTCCTGGACGTGCCCGTGACGGCGCCGCACCAGCGCAGTCCCTTCGTCGCCGGCGAGGCGGCGGCCGTGGAGCGTTACCGCGAGGCGTACGCAAGCACCGAGGCGTAGCGATCGGCCGAGGCGTAGCGATCAGCCGAGGCGCAGGGCGGCGGAGGCGCAGGGCGGCCGGGGCGTCACGGAGTCCCCGCAGGCAGGGGACGAACGTCGTCGCGGTTGCAGCCCTCTTGCGGGTAGTCTCTGACCTGCGGCCTGAGACGGAGACCGGAGTGACGATGACCATCCCGCCCACCAACCCCCAGTACCCCTCGCCGCCGGCGCGCCCCTTCACGCGCGATGAGCGTGCGCCCTCTCCCGGCCGCGTGGACATCCCGCGCGAAGAGCGACGCATCCTGCTCGCCACCAGCAACCCCGGCAAGGTGCGTGAGATCCGCGAGATCCTGGACGACCTGGGGTTCGAGTTGCTCACCCCGGCCGAGGCGGGCGTGGACGTGCCGCCGATCATCGAGACCGACCGCTCCTACGCGGAGAATGCGATCAACAAGGCCACCGCCGTGGCGCGCGCCTCCGGCCTCCCCGCCCTCGCCGACGACTCCGGGCTTGAGGTGGACGCGCTGGGTGGTGAGCCCGGCACGCGCTCCGCCCGGTTCGGCGGCTTCCGCGCCCGCACGGACGAGGACCGCTACCGCCTGCTGCTCGGACGGCTGGAGGGAGTGGCGCCGGTGCGACGCACCGCCCGCTTCCGCGCCTCGGTCGCCCTCGCGGTGCCGGGCAACCGGCCGGTGGTGCGCGAGGGCGTGGTGGAGGGCCGCATCGCCCTGGAGCCGCGCGGGAGCAACGGCCACGGCTACGACCCGGTGTTTGAGGTGGCAGAGGCCGGCTGGAAGACCGCCGCCGAACTCTCGCCGGAGGAGAAGAACGCCGTGTCCCATCGGGGGCGGGCCCTGCGGACCCTGCGCGAGGCCATCGAACGCCTCGAGTTGCACGCGGACTGACCCGAGTTACACGCAGAGGCACGTCGCACCGGGCGAGGACGGCATGGCAGTCCCCGTCTGCCCTCAGGCGCGGTGGCGTTCGCGCTCCTGGAACTCGCGCAGGCGGGCCTTCCACCGCTGCTGGCGTCGGCGCCAGGCGAAGCGCGCCACTACGAGGGCGACCGGGACGGCGATGAGCCACGGTTCCCACACCAGCGCGGGCAGCCAGCCGAGCGTCCAGGTGGCGGTGAACCAGTCCAGCGTGCGTGGCGTGCGCTCCGTGGCGAAGAGCGCCAGCACCCACGTCGTGCCCAGGACGAGCGCCACGATGCCGAGCATGGTGGTGGACGCGCCCCAGCCGAACCACATGAGCGCCAGCGCGAAGAGCCACGGCGCGCTGCGCATCCCTCAGTCCCCCGCCGCCCGGCCATCTGCCGCCGGGCCGGGGGCCACCGGGCCGGGGGCCACCGGGCCGGGGGCCACCAGGTAGACGTCGTACCGCGCGGCGCGGCCCGCGACCGCCAGGTCCGGTGAGCGTCCTTCCAGCGGGACGGCGGGCGCGTGCGCCGGTCGCTTCACGACGACCCGGCGGCGGGCGGCTGCGAGCGCGGCTGCGAGGAGGACGGGGGCTTCGTCCGGGGCCTCTGGCCCGAGCAGCCGCTGCAGGAGTTGCATCTCCTTCTTCTGCGCGGCCGCCTTCTTGCGATGCGGAAACATGGGGTCCACGAGCACCACGTCCGGACGCTCCGCCGCCGACAGGTCGCGCAGCACCTCGCGCGCGTCCGCCACGCGCAGGTCGATGCGCGCGACAAGGTCTCTGACGTCCGGGCCACCGAGGGCGGCCGCGCGTTCCAGGCCGTCCCGCAGCAGCAGCGCGACGGCCGGCGAGCGCTCGCAGGCGATCACGTGGCACCCCATCGCCGCGGCCAGCACGCTCTCCCGTCCGAGGCCGGCCGTGGCGTCCAGCACGAGCGGCGTCGGGTGGCGCCTCAGTCCCAGCGCCCGTGCCAGCCTGACCTCGCCGCGCGTCCCCGCGCGCAGCCGCTCCCCCAGGTCGCCCTCGAACAGGTCGACGCGCACGGCGCCCGGCGCACGCGGCCGCGGATCGACCAGCGCCCACCCGCGCTCATCCAGCAGGAGTGCGAGGTCGGCCACGGGCGCGTCGTCCTCGGAGGGGCGGTCTGCGAAGAGGCCATCTGCGCAGGGGCCATCTGCGAATGGGAGACCCAGGCGAGAGGCCTCGGCCCGAGCGCGCTCGCGGAAGTCGGGGTGGCCCGCGGTCACCACCAGCGGCGGGCGGCGGTCGTCCGCGCGAGTGGTCGCGCCGGAGGCAGTTGCGCGCGTCATAGCCCGTCCATCGTACGCTCGCCGCCTCGCCTCGTGCTTTGCGTGCGCGGTCAGAGCATCGTGGCAAGGCGCTGGTGGATGGCGTGCGTGACCTGCATCTCCGGCTTGGTGGCGTCCAGCACCAGCCAGCCCTCGGGATCCGCGGCGGCCTGTTCGAGGAAGCCCCGACGCACGGCGCGGTGAAAGTCCAGGCCGGCGCGCTCCAGGTAGTCGCGCCCCTTGCCGGTGCGTGCGAAGCCGCGTTCCGGCTCCAGGTCCAGCAGCACCACCAGGTCTGGCTGCAGGCCGCCCGTGGCTACCTGGTTCGCGGCGTCCACGGCTGCTCGAGGCAGGCCGCGGCCGTGGTGCTGATAGGCCACGGTGGACCCCGTGAAGCGGTCGCAGATCACCACGGCGCCGTCCGCCAGGGCGGGGCGGATGACCTCGCGCACCAGTTGGGCGCGGGCCGCGTTGAAGATGAGGAGTTCCGCCTCCGGCGCCGGCGCCGGTTCCTCGTCTGACGTGGCGAAGAGGGCCTCGCGCAGGCGTTCTCCCAGGGCGGTGCCGCCGGGCTCACGGCAGGTCACGACGCGCCGCCCCTCCGCTTCCAGGATGCGGGCCAGGGCGGCGATCTGCGTGGACTTGCCGGCGCCCTCTCCGCCCTCCAGCGTGAGGAACACGCCCCGCCCCGCCGTCCCCCCGAGTGATGCGGCGGACGCGGTCGTGGATGCCCCCGGGGATGTGCCGGCCACGTGCTACAGGTCCCGCGGGTCCGGCAGGTCGCGGGCGTCGGCGTCACGCGAGTCGCGAGGCTCGCTCGTCCACGGGAGGCCGCGCGTGGGCGCGATGTTCTCCTGGATGACGGAGACGCGACGGAACGGCTCTCGCCCCTTGGAGATGGAGCGCAGTCCGTGGCGCGCCACCAGTTCGTGCTGCAGGCGGCGGACGTAGGGGCTGGCCGGCGACAGTTCCACCTGGGAGGCGCCCCGGAACGTGATCTCCGCCACGGCGTCCTCCGCCTCGCGGAGGGCCATGGTGGTGGGATCCTCCCGGCCGTCGTCCCCGCGGAAGGCCATCAACTGGCGCTCGATCTGTTCGGGCGAGTTGCTGCGGAGGACGTAGATGGGGATGCCCTTCTCCTCCGCCTGCTTGAGCGGGCCGGCGCGGCGGCGGTAGTGCGGGCGCAGCGTGAGCACGGCGTCCGCCTCCCGCACGGAGTCCACGATGCGCGCGGGCGACCGAGTCTCCTCGATCACCTGTTGCAGGCGGCCGCGGGAGATGCCGAAGGGCAGCAGGCGCTTCTCCGGGCCCACGGGGGCGGCCGGCATGGGGCGCGTGCGTTCGCGCTGCGTCCTCGGCTCCAGCGGCTCCTCCGGGCGGGTGCGCATGGGGACGCGCTCCACGCTCTCGATCTCGCCGCCCTCACCGACCACGCGGATCTCCGCCTCCACCTCGTAGCCGCGCAGCAGGGCGTCCACCGTGGCGGCCACGTCCTCGTGGATCGAGAGGCGGCGGAAGGACTGGATCTCCACCAGCACGTCGAAGGTCGGCGGGGCGCGGCGCTCCAGCACGGTCTTCTGCGTGCCGCGCCGGCGCGCCTCTTCGTCCGAGAGCGTCACGGACTCGATGCCGCCGATGAGGTCGGACAGCGTGGGGTTCTGCATCAGGTTGGAGAGCGAGGTGCCGTGCGCCGTGCCGATCAACTGCACGCCGCGCTCCGCGATGGTGCGGGCGGCCTCCGCCTCCTGCCCCGTGCCGATCTCGTCAATGACGATGACCTCCGGGGTGTGGTTCTCCACCGCTTCGATCATCACCTCGTGCTGCATCATGGAGCGGGCCACCTGCATGCGGCGCGCGCGGCCAATGCCGCGGTGCGGGATATCGCCGTCGCCGCCAATCTCGTTGGAGGTGTCCACGATCACCACGCGGCGGTTGAGTTCGTCCGCGCACATGCGCGCCACGTCTCGCAGCATGGTGGTCTTGCCCACGCCCGGCGGGCCCAGCAGCAGGACGGACTTCCCCGCCTCGATGAAGTCGCGCATGACCTGGCCGGAGCCGGACACGGAGCGGCCCACGCGGCAGGTGAGGCCCACGATGTGGCCTCGGCGGTTGCGGATGGCGGAGATGCGGTGCAGCGTGCGGGGGATGCCGGCGCGGTTGTCGTCGCCGAACTCGGAGACCTGCGCCACCACCTGCGCCAGTTCCGTGTCCTTCACGTCCTCCTCGCCCAGCGCCACCTCGCCGTCGCTGTAGCGGGCGGTGGGAGGGCGTCCCAGGTCCAGGACGATCTCGATCAACCCCTGGTAGCCGCGCTCCCGCACGGGCTGCGCCACGCGCGCCGGCAGAGTGTCCACCAGCAGGTCGATCTCGCGCGCCTCGTCTTCCGTGATGGCGCGCGCCATCTCCGCCTTGCGGTCCTGCTCGTCCCCGGCGCCGTCCGGGTCGTCCGGGATGCCCGGCACGCCGTCCAGGTCCCCGCCGTCCCCGCCGTCTTCGCCGTCCCCGCCGTCTTCGCCGGCATCGAGGGCATCGAGGGCGAGCGCGTCTTCCTCGCGGTCGTCCGCCAGGTCGTCGTCAAACTCAGCGCGTCCGTTGGGGCCTCGGTCGTCGTCCATCGTGTGTCCTGATCGAATCATGAGTCCGATGAGTGTCTCATCCGCCGGCCGGTGCTCCCATGTGAAACCTGCGCCGGACGGCCGTCCGTGGTTGTCGGGGCGTCACCCCGTGATCGGCACGCCCGCGCGGGCGTGGACCTCCTCCCGCACGGGATGGCGCAGGCGCAGGCAGAACAGGGCGTACTCCGCGGCCGGCGTCATGCCGCCGCGCCGCAGGACGTCCTCTGCCACGCTGCCCTGCGGCGCCAGCGCGAAGCGTTCCGTCGCCGGGCCGCCGTGGAGGTGGGCCATGGCGGAGAGCAGGGCAGCGCCCGCCTCCACCGCGCCGTCCTCTGCGGCGAGCGTGAACTGCCCGCTCCGCGCGCAGCGGGCGCTGGCCACCACCCGGCTGTCGCGTTCCGCCACCAGCGTCACGCCGCCTCGGTCCACCCAGCGGTAGTCCTGCACGGCCGTCCACTCTTCTACGGTCATGGCCAGCGCCTCGCGGGCAGCCACCGGCAGGGCGCGGCTGTAGACCTGGAAGCGCGCGTAGGTGTCCGCCTCCGTCGCCTCGCGCACGTGCACGCTGGACTCGGAGGCGCGGAGGGGGTCCACGCTGCCGATCCACAGGCGCTCCTGCACCACCGGGCGGAAGCCGGCGCGCGGCGCTTCCTGCGAGGCGGGCGAGTCCACCGGCGTGCGCAGCAGGAGGTGCGTGGCCGTGGCCTCGCGTGCGGCGCGCGCCGCCTGACGCAGGAGGTCCACGATCACCTGTTCGCCCGCCTCCGGCGCGTCCAGCAGCGTGTCGATCTCCCACGCGCTGCGGGAGGTCAGGTCGCGCGCCGTGGCGATGCCTCGGATCTCGCGGCCGGAGACGTTGATCCACGTGCGGCGGCCCAGGTGCAGCCACTGCTCGATGGCCGCGGCGAGCGGACGAGGGGGCTCGTTGGGGACGCCCAGGTGGTCGCGCGTGACCGCCTGGTTCTCGCGCACCTCCTCGTCGAAGGTGACGAGGGCGACCAGGTCCGTGGGCCGCGGCGCGCGAGTGTCCGTCATGGCGTGGTCACTCCCGCGCTGCCGGCCGCCGCCGTGCCCCGCACGCACTCACGAGGCCCTCGCCTGGCTGGAGACGGAGGCGTACTCCCGGCACAGCGCGACGAAGAGGCCGTGCAGCCGGTCGTCCTCGGTCAGTTCGGGGTGGAAGGAGGTGGCGAGCAGGTGGCCCTGACCCGCCGCCACGATGCGCCCGTCCGGCAGCGTCGCGAGCGCTCGGACGCCCCGGCCCAGGCGGGTGAAGACGGGGGCGCGGATGAAGACGGCGCGCAGGGGGGCGTCGAGGCCGTCGATGTCTAGGTTCGCCTCGAAGGACTGCACCTGGCGGCCGAAGGCGTTGCGCTCCACCGTCATGTCCATCACGCCCAGCGGCTCGCGGTCCAGGCCGGGCACGTCGTCCGCCAGCAGGATGGCGCCGGCGCAGGTCCCCCAGGTGGGCAGGCCGGCGCGGATGCGATCCCGGAGCGGCTCGGTCAGGTCGAAGGCGGCCAGCAGGCGGGCAATGGTGGTTGACTCGCCGCCCGGAATGATCAGGCCGTCGCACGCCTCCAACTGGTCCAGCGTGCGCACCTCCACCGCCTCCACCCCCTGCCGCCGCAGCATGGCCAGGTGTTCGGCGAAGTCACCCTGGAGGGCAAGCACGCCGACGCGGAGGGACGGCGCGCCCGACTCGCTGGTGGGTGGCGTGGCGGCGGAAGGCATGCCGGAGGTTCTAGTTCCCCCGCCCGGCCAGCAGTTGGTCCGGCGCCATCTGCGCGGTGGAGATGCCCTGCATGGCGTTGCCGGGGACCTCCGCGGACGCATCCGCGATGACCTGCGGGTCTTCAAAGTGGGTGACCGCCTTGACAATGGCGGCCGCCATGGCCGTCTGCACCTTGCGCTGGCCTTCCGGGGTGGCTTCGTCCATGCCGGCCTTGAAGATGCCAGAGCCCACGAAGACGCCCTCTGCACCCAGTTGCATCATGAGCGCGGCGTCTGCGGGGCTGGCCACGCCGCCGGCGGAGAAGTTCACCACCGGCAACTTGCCCAGGCGGCGCGTCTCCCGCACCAGGTCCACGGAGACCTGCAGTTCCTTGGCGGCCACGAAGATCTCGTCGTCACGCAAGGCCTGCAGGCGCCGGATTTCGCCCTGGATGGCGCGCATGTGGCGCACGGCCTCCACAATGTCGCCCGTGCCCGCCTCGCCCTTGGTGCGGATCATGGCCGCGCCTTCCGCAATGCGGCGGAGCGCCTCGCCCAGGTTGCGCGCGCCACAGACGAACGGTACGGCGAACCCGTGCTTGTCGATGTGGTTGACGTCGTCCGCGGGCGTCAGCACCTCGGACTCGTCGATGTAGTCGATGCCCAGGGCCTCCAGGACCTGCGCTTCCACGAAGTGGCCAATGCGCGCCTTGGCCATGACGGGGATGGAGACGGAGGCCTGGATCTCCTTGATCTTGTTGACGTGGCTCATGCGCGCCACGCCGCCCTCCTTGCGGATGTCAGCGGGCACGCGCTCCAGCGCCATGACGGCGCAGGCGCCCGCCTCCTGGGCGATCTCCGCTTGCGCGGCGTCCGTGACGTCCATGATGACGCCGCCCTTGAGCATCTGCGCCAGGCCGGCCTTGACCGTCCACGTGGCCGTCTCGCCGGTGCCGTCGCTCGCGTTGCCGTTGGAGATACCGTTGCCGTTACTGCTCATCATGCTCCCAGGGTGCAAAGGGTGAGACCCCATCATACGCCGCCCGACCACCGGGGCGGGGACGCGCCGGGGCGGCCGTCCGAGGGGGCCTCGATCTGCCGAGGCGGCGTGGTGGCGTGGCGGTGTGGGGGCGTGGCGCGCCGGTGTCGTATGCTCGCCCCATGGTGCAAGCCCTCCCCGAGCGACGCTGGCGCGACGAGCACACCTTCGCAGACCCGATCCTCATCGGCCTGGTCTCGGATACGCACATCCCGGAGGCCCGCCGCGAACTGTTCGACGAGGTCTACTCGGTCTTCGCGGGCGTGGACCTGATCCTGCACGGCGGGGACATGCACGACATCGTGGTGCTGGACTGGCTGGAGCAGCGTTGCGGAGTGCCCGTGCTGGGCGTCTGCGGCAACGGCGACGACGGCTCCTCCGGCCGTGACGTGGCCCCGGACGATCCGAGGCTGCCCTACAACCAGGTGCTGCACGTGGGCGCGCTGGACATTGGCATGACGCACGACTTCCCGGACCGGCCACTCCCCGGCGCCGCCGACCTGGACGCCCGCATGGCGCGCCACTTTGGAGGGCGCATGCACGTGGTGGTGGCAGGTGACACGCACACCCCGCTGGTCAAGATGTGGCAGGGCACGCTGGTGGTGAACTCCGGCTCCCCCACCTACCCGCGCAACCTCAACACGCAGTTGGGCACCGTGGGCTTCCTGGAGGTCCGAAACGGCGTGGTGGACGCCTGGATCGAGCAACTGCACTAGCACCGCGCCTCGAGCGGGAAGCCGAAGGGCTGCCTGGCACGAGCACGGTGAGGCCCACACGGTGAGGCCCACACGCTGAGGCCCAGACGGTGAGGCACGGCTCGGGGTCGGGGTTCCGCGGTGGGTGGGCGCAGCACGCCGCCGCCCACGGCGGAGGGAGCGAGGCGTTAGCCCTCGTCCTCCAGCATGGCGATGGCCATCACGGCGATGGCGGCGCCCGATCCGATCTCGCCCATGCGCTCGTTCGTCGTGGCCTTCACGCTCACCTCGCTGTGCGAGATGCCGAGGATGATCGCGATCGACTCGCGCATCTGGTCGATGTAGGCGGAGAGGCGTGGGCGCTCCGCGATCACGGTGGCGTCCACGTTGCCCACAGCAAAACCGCGCGCGGCGATCAGGCGGTGCACGCGCTTCAACAACTCGCGGCTGTCGATGCCCTGCGTGGCCGGGTCGCCGGGCGGGAAGTGACGGCCGATGTCGCCCTCGCCCGCGGCGCCCAGGATCGCATCGATCAGCGCGTGTATCAGGGCGTCCCCGTCCGAGTGGCCGTCCAGGCAGGGCGCCTCCGGGATCTCCACGCCGCCCAGGCGCAGGTGGCCGAGGCCCGCCTCCCCCTGCGTCCCGTCCGGCGCACGGAAGCGGTGGATGTCGTAGCCGATGCCGACCCTCATCTCACCTGCTCCCTTGCGCCCGCATCCCGGAGGGCCAGCAGCGCCTCCGCCACCGCCAGGTCCGGAGGTGTGGTGATCTTGATGTTCTCCCGGTCGCCCGCCACCACGGCCACCGGTTCGCCCAACGCCTCCACCATGGAGGCGTCGTCCGTGGCGTCGAAGGGCACGCCGAGGCCGCCTGGGGAGTCGCCCCCCGCGCCCCCATCGCCGCTGCCGGGCATGCCATGCGCGCGGCGGAGGAGGTCTGCGCGGAAGGCCTGGGGTGTCTGCACGGCGCGCAGCGTCGCGCGGTCTACGGTGGCCTGGACGCGCTCGGCGCCGCCCTCGGCCCCCCCGTCTTCGACGCGCTTGACCGTGTCCACCACGGGGACGCCCGGCACTGCGGCGCCCACCTCACGGGCGGCCGCCAGCACGCGCGCCACCAGGGCGGGCGTCACCAGCGGCCGAGCGCCGTCGTGCACCAGGTACCAGCCGGCGCCCGGCGCGGCGGCGATCCCCGCGGCCACCGAGTCCTGCCGTCGCGCGCCGCCCTCCACCGCGTGGAGGGTGACCGCCGCCTCCCCGGGCAGCAGCGCGCGCACCTCGATGTGTCGCTCGGCAGGGGTGACCACCACGATGTCGGAGACGCTCGGGACGGCCGCGAAGGCGTGGACGCTGTGGGCCAGCACGGGACGGCCGGCCAGCGGCGCCCAGATCTTGTCCGCGCCCATGCGAGACGAGGAACCCGCCGCCACGATGATCGCGACGACGTCCTGCGGGGCGGCCTCTGTGCGCTCCCGCGTTGTGTGCTCCGGTGTGGTGTGCTCCGGCGTCATGCGCCGATTCTAGGCGGTCGGTTCGCCTCTGCGTGGGCGGCCCGCCTCCGCGTGGGGCGGCGTGGCCCGGCGTGCGCCGGGTGCTCGCTTCCCACGCACCTCCCGGACGCACGGCGCGAGCGGGCGGAGAAGCGGTACCATAACGCCCTGAGGTGTCGCGAACGCCCTGAGGTGTCGCGAACGCCCTGAGGTATCGCGCTGGCGGATGGGATGGCTCGCTGGATGGCGTTCTTCGGCGCACTGCGCCGCGAGATCCATGACGATGTGCAGGCCGCGCTGAAGCGGGACCCCGCGGCGCGCAACCGCGTCGAGGTAATCCTCACGTACCCCGGCGTGCACGCGCTCATCGCCTATCGCTTCGCGCACGCGCTGGACCGGCGTGGCCTTCCGCTGGCGGCGCGCATGCTCTCCCACCTGGCGCGGATGCTCACTGGCGTGGAGATCCACCCGAAGGCCGTCATTGGGCAGGGCCTATTCATTGACCACGGCATGGGGGTGGTGATCGGCGAGACCGCGGTGATCGGGGACCGCTGCCACCTGCTGCAGGGCGTGACGCTGGGGGGCACGTCCACCCGCCGGGAGAAGCGCCACCCCACGCTGGGGAATGATGTGCTGGTGGGCGCAGGCGCGAAGTTGATCGGCGCGATCACCGTGGGAGACGGCGCGCGCATCGGCGCCGGGTCCGTGGTGGTGCAGAGCGTCCCCCCGCACGCCACCGTGGTGGGCGTCCCGGGCCACGTGATCGCCTACACCAACAACAGCAACGACACCGTCGAGCGCCTGCCAGACCCGGAGTGGGACCGCATGCAGGCGCTGGAAGACCGCATCGACCTCCTGGAGGCGCGGCTGGCGGAGGCCACCGCAGCGCTGGAGGCCTCCCGCACTCCCGGCCCCACACGCTAGTCTCGAACCACCGAGGGCAGGAGCCCCCACCGCCACCCCTCGCCGCAGCGTGCGCGAGGGCCAGCAGGCGGAGGACGCATCGGCTGAGGGAGCATCGTGCGGCTGACGAACACGCTCACCGGCGAGGTTGACGAACTTCGCCCCGTGCAACCGGGGCGCGTGGGCCTGTACGTCTGTGGCGTCACCCCCTACGCCGCCGCGCACGTGGGCCACGCCATGTCGCTCATGGTCTACGACGTCCTGGTGCGCTACCTGCGCTGGCCGGGGAACCCCGCCGGCGGGTACCAGGTGCTCTTCACCTCCAACTACACGGACGTGGACGACAAGGTGATCGAGCGCGCGCGTGAATCGGGCATGGATCCCCTGGAACTCTCGGAACGCAATATCCAGCAGTGGGAACAAGAGCAGACCCTGCTGGGGCTGACCCTGCCGGACGTGCGCCCGCGCGTCACCCAAGAGGTCGAGAGCATCCTGGAGATGATCCAGGAGATCGTGGGGCACGGCCTGGCCTACCCCACGCCCTCCGGGGACGTCTACTTCCGGGTGCGCTCCAAGGCGGACTACGGGAAGTTGTCCCACCGCGACATCGACCAGTTGCGGCAGGGCACGCGCTTCGAGCCCGGCGACGAGAAGGAGTTCCCGCTGGACTTCGCTCTGTGGAAGGCGGCGAAGCCCGGCGAGCCGGCCTGGGACAGCCCGTGGGGCAAGGGGCGGCCCGGCTGGCACATCGAATGCTCGGCCATGGCTCGGCGCTACCTGGGCGAGCGGTTCGACGTGCACGGCGGCGGGCTGGACCTGGTGTTCCCGCACCACGAGAACGAGATCGCGCAGGCGGAGGCCGCCGCCGGCCAGGACGGCACGGACCCGGACGCACCGCCCGTGTTCGCGGACATCTGGATGCACAACGGCATGGTTACGCGCGACAACACCAAGATGTCCAAGTCGCTGGGCAACGTGGTCAGCGTGGAGGAGGCGTTGGAGCGCTGGGGGCCAGACCCGATCCGTATGTTCGTGCTCACCTCCCACTACCGCGCGTCCAACAACCTGACGGACGAGGCGATGGCCGCGGCGACCGCAGGCGTGGAGCGCCTGACCACCGCCCTCCGGCCGTCAGAGGACTGGGAGTCCCAGCCGGACGCCATGGCCTCCACCAGCGACCGCGAGATCGACGCCCCGGACTACCGCCGCCGCTTCATCGAGGCGATGGAGGACGACCTGGCCACGCCTCGGGCGTTGTCCGTGCTCTTCAACCTCGCGCGGGCGATCAACCGCGCGCGGGAGGCAAGCCAGGACGTGAGCGCGGCGCAGGCGGAACTGCGCGGACTGGCGGGCGTGCTGGGCCTGCGGCTGGCGCAGCCCACCGCGGAGGCGGAGGCGTTGCTGGACGCGGTGGCACTCTCCAGACTGGCGGCGGACCTCAGCGTCTCCTGCGGCGGCACGGACGCCGCCTCCACCGTGGAGGCGTTGATCGAGGCGCGGCAGGCGGCGCGGGCGGACCGGGACTTCGCGCGCGCGGATCGCATCCGGGACGCCCTGGCGGAGGCGGGCGTGGTGCTGGAGGACAGCGCCGCCGGGACACGGTGGAGCGTCAGGCGGTAAGATGGAAGCAGGTTCGCCTTCGGCATATAGTCAGGGTGGCAGGCTCCCCGCAACCTCGCCCGCAACCCGACCCTCAACTTGACAGAGCAGAGGATCGGTCGGCGGCTTCGTTGACCGTGGTGAGTCTGCGTTTCATACTGGCTGATGGCCGCGCGCCGGACCTCCGGCGGGCGGTGTTTCTCTCTGGCGACGGCTCGACCGCAACGGTGCCCGAGTGGCGCAATGGCAGCGCAGCCGATTTGTAATCGGAAGGTTGGTGGGTTCGAATCCCCTCTCGGGCTCCAGTCCACACTGGAGCAGCGCGGGGGTGTTGGGACCGGCCGAAGCGCCACGGGAGGGACGACCCGCACGGGTGGGAGAGTGGCTAAATCCAGCGGTCTGTAAAACCGCCGCCTTCGGGCTACGCAGGTTCGAATCCTGCCCCGTGCACCAGTCAATCGTGTGAGTGCCCGTCAGCGGGTCAGGCCCCCATAGCTCAGTGGTAGAGCGCGTTCTTGGTAAGAACGAGGTCATGAGTTCAACTCTCATTGGGGGCTCCAGCATCACGTAGCGACCGCCCCGGACGCGCCCGCAGGGCATAGCCGGGGGCCGTGAGACCAATCGGCAATAGGACCGGGCGCAGGCATCCAGGAGGATGCAGCCCGCGAAGGAGCGATCACCATGGCAAAGGGCGTATTCGAGCGGACGAAGCCGCACCTCAACGTGGGTACGATCGGGCACGTGGACCACGGGAAGACGTCCCTGACGGCGGCGATCACGAAGACGTTGTCGCTGAAGGGGTATGCGG
>JALOAL010000021.1 GCA_023228825.1 Dehalococcoidia bacterium
CGAGCTGAGGTCGACGGCGCCCTCGGACGACTCCACCACCTCGCTGACCACGCCTATGCTCGGTAACCATCGCTATGAGGCAACTGCTCCGCTTTCGGTAACCGTTACTTCTGAGGCACCTCGGGCCCCTCGGCCCCGAGCGCCCTGCTTCCGCGCCGGCGGCGCCGGGGCGTCACAGCGTGCGCGCCTGCTCAGGCCGTGACGCGCGCTGCCCGCCGTCCCAACCGCGCGCGCCGCACCTCCAGCGCCTCGCGCCAGCGTGCCGCCCCGCGCGGATCGAGGCGTGCGAGCGCCGCCGCCCGGCGCAGCGCCTCGTCCACCACCTCGATCGCCTCAAGGAACTCGCGGCGGTCGTGCTCCAGCGCCTTGGCGACCTCCACCAGCGGGCGGATGCCGCCACCGGTGGGGCCGCCGGGCGCCGCCGCGCGGGCCGCTGCTTCCCGCCAGAGCGGCAGCGCCAGGTCCCGACGCCCGGCGCGGCGATGCAAGGTGGCGAGGCGGTCCAGCGTGTCGTCACGCACACCGCAGGGCGGGAGCAGGTCCAGCGCCCGCTCCAGGTGACCCCGGGCGGACTCGTGCAGCCCTCGCGCGGCGTGGAGGCGGCCCATGGCCACGGCGTCCAGCGGCTCCGGCTCGCGCGCGCCCGCGTGCAACGCGGCGAACCGCGCCAGGATCGCGCCCAGCGCCACCACGTCCTGCGCGTTGTGCTCCACGATCGGCGTCAGCAGGCGGGCGTCGCCCGTGCGCAGGAAGCGGAAGTACCAGCCCGGCACGTCCGCGCCGCCCACCTCGGTCGTCGGCCGCGTCGCACCCAGCACTTCCGTCTCCACCATGCCGAGGCGACACGAGGGCATGGCGCCACGCAGCCCCGTGCGCACCGGCGCCAGCAGGTCCACGTGGCGCAGCGCATCGAAGCCGGCGCGCATGCGGTGCATCGTCGCGCGCTCGTCCAGCATGGGGGCATCGAAGGCGCGTCCGTTGTAGGAGACCAGCACCGCCTCGCCGCGAGTGACCGCCGCGTCCTCCAGCACCGCCGCCAGCACCGCGCCCTCCTCCGGCGGCGAGGTGGCCAGGTACTGGCGCAGCACGAACCCCTGCGCCCCCGCGCGCGACTCCAGCCGCCCCGTCGCCACAAGGAACGCCAGCGCCCCCGCCCCACCAAGCCCGGTCGACTCGATGTCGATGAACAGCAGGTCGTCCAGCGCCGCGTCCTCGGCGCCCTCCTCGGGCGCGAGCAGCGCGTAGGTCTGCGGCGAGACGTGCGCCACCTCGTGCAGTGGCTGGCGGCCCACGTGGTGGTCCAGCGGGTACACCACCTCGATCACCCAGCACGGCCCATGCGCGGTCTCCCGACGCTCAGCGCCGGAGAACACCTCCGTCACCGTCCACGGTCGCGGTCGCTGCGGGTACGCCTCCGTGCCCGCGGCGGGACGAGGACGCGTGGGGCGCGACTCCAGGCGCCGGATGAGAGCGCGCAGGCGCTCGCGGACCTCCGCAGGCGACTCCCCGGCCGAGGGGCGAGGCGCGGTCACCACGGGGTTAGCCCCCCGGGCCGCGCCGGACGTTGCAGGCGCCCCCCGGGGCCCTCCTCGGGGAGACTGCCGCCACCCCGACCCTCCCCCGCGCGGAGGGAGGGGGTCACGGAAGTGCTCACCCCGCCGCCTCCACGCCCGCGTAAGCCCTCGACACCGCCGCTACTGCGAGGCGCATGGCGCGGAGGGCTTCCGATGCGGCGCGCTTGAGCCCAGCGCCGGGCGCGGGCGGCGGCCCCACGCAGCCGGGGCAGCCATCGACGCACGCACACGCCTCGACCAGGCCGAGCGCGACCTCCAGCAGGCGCGGCGTCTCGCGGTAGAGGTGCTCCCCAAAGCCGACGCCGCCCGGCACCGACTCCCACAGGAAGACCGTGGGCAAGCCCGTGTGCGGAGACTTCGTCTGGACAGAGAGGTGCAGGTCGCGGGCGTCGCACATCAGCAGCAGCGGGGCCACGTTCACCAGCACCTGGCCCAGGCCCTGTAGCGCCGCCTCCAGCCTCGCCTTCGTCGGCGGCCCCGAGGCCCCCGCCAGCGCCTCGTCAGGCAGGGTCACCCAGAACGCGCCGGTGTGCAGGTCGTCCTGGGGGATGCCGATCTTGCCCCAGCCGATGTTCTCGTGGGAGTGCAGTTTGATCTTCTTGAAGATGGTGGCCAGGTAGGTGACCGCCACCTCGCCGTGGCCGCGTCCAGGGGCGCCCTCGCCAGCCGGCGAGGCCTCCCACTCGTCGATCACCTTCAGATCCACGGCCAGGTGGGCGTCCGTGTAGTAGTCCACGTCCACGGGGCGGACGTAGGCTTTCAGTTCCTCCCAGTCCAGCAGGTCCACGTGGTACTGGCGGCCGTCATGCATGTAGATCGCCTCGGTGTGGAGCAGCGTCATGGCGCTCGGCCGGTCCACCTCGCCGATGACGGTGGCGGGAGGGCCCTGGTCCACGATCACGACGTTCTGCTCCGCGCCCAGCCGCAGCGACACCTCCTCCGCCGGGTAGGCCTCGCTGCTCCAGTACACTCGGCCACCCTGCTCGGGCAACGCACGGTGCACCGTCCCGATCTCGCCCAGGGCCTCCAGGATCTCGGGGGTGTGGGCGCCCATCACGTCCTGTTGCTCCTCCGGATCGAGGGGCAGTTCGAAGACGGCGCACTTCAGGTGTTCCGCGGCGATGATCGGGTTGTCCGGGTGCACGCGCGCCGCCTCCACGCTCTCGCCGAAGGCGAAGTCCGGGTGCTGCACCACGTACTGGTCGAGGGGGGAGGAGGAGGCCACCATCACCGCGAGCGACGCCTGCTGGCTGCGCCCCGCCCGCCCCATCTGCTGCTTCAGGCTCGCCATCGTGCCCGGGTACCCCGCCAGCACCGAGGCGTCCAGCCCGCCGATGTCGATGCCGAGTTCGAGCGCATTCGTGGCCACCACCGTGCGCAGGCGGCCGTCACGCAGCGCCGCCTCGATCTCACGGCGCTCAGTGGGGAGGTAGCCGCTGCGGTAGCCCCGCACCACCTCGGGCGCCCCGGGGGTGGACGGACGTCCGCCCTTCGCCTCGCGCAGGTACTGGGTGAGCACCTCCACACGCGTCCGCGAGCCGGCGAAGACGATCGACTGGACGCCGGCCCCCTGCAGGCGGGAGGCGATCGCCGTCGTCGCGTTGACCACGCCCTCGCGGATGCCGAGTTCCTCGTTCAGGACGGGCGGGTTGAACAGCGCCAGCGTGCGTTCGCCTCGAGGCGCGCCGTTGTCGTCCACCACGGCCACCGGCCGGCCGATGAGGGCCTCCGCCAGTTCACCGGGGTTGGCGATGGTGGCGGAGCAGCAGATGAAGACCGGATCCGCGCCGTAGAAGCGGCAGATGCGTCGCAACCGCCGCAGCAGGTTCGCCACGTTCGAGCCGAACACACCTCGATACGTGTGGAGTTCGTCGATTACCACGTAGCGGAGGTTCTCGAACAGCCGCACCCACTTGGTGTGGTTGGGGAGGATGCCGGTGTGCAGCATGTCCGGGTTGGTGATCACCACGTGTCCCGACGTGCGCACCAGGCGGCGCGCCTTTGGGCTCGTATCGCCGTCGTAGGTGAACGTGCGTACCGGCAGCGCGGCGTCCGAGACGATGCCGTGCAGTTCGTCCAGTTGGTCCGCCGCCAGCGCCTTCGTCGGGAAGAGGTAGAGCGCCCGGGCGGACGGGTCATCCAGGACCGCCTGCAGCACCGGCGCCGTGTAGCAGAGTGTCTTGCCGCTGGCCGTGGGCGTCACCACCACCTGGTCACGACGATCGAGGGCGCCCGCGATTGCGCGGGCCTGGTGCGTGTACGGTCGCTCGATACCCCTCGACCGCAGGGCGTCCACGATGCGCGGGGCCAGGCCGGCGGGCCAGGCCCCGTAGCGCGCCGGCTCAGGCGACAGCGTGCGCCAGTCCGCGAAACAGGGCGCGAGTTCCGGATCTCCGCGCAACGCGTCCAGTGCGGCCACCAGGCCCTTCGCAGCAACGGCCATCGGTCACCCCTCGAACACCCCGCCCGAGGCAAGAAGGAAGTTCATTGGCGCGGGTGCGACCGTGAGAACATGCGTTCGCCCCGCAGCGCGGTACGATATCAGGCGAACACGTGTTCGTGTCAATGGCGGTCAGGCTGGATCACCGAATGGCAATGTGGTGTCCGCTGACAGCACGTCGAATGTGAGGCGACGTGCGGGAGGCTCATACGTCATTCGCCAGCGGTCGAGGATGTCCCGCCCGAGGAGCGACGGCAGATCCTGTATCTCGCGCGAGAACGGCGCGATCTCCAGGCTCAGGTAGTAGACGTACGCGACTGTTCCACGCTCCGTAAAGACGAGGATCGCGTCCTCAACGAACGAACTCATCGCCCCGCCGATACCGACGGACTGCGAGGGGGAAGCCCTCAGTTGGCTGTAGTCGACACCGAACCTGAGGGCGTCCGCCGCCATGAGCATCGACTCATCCGCACCGGTGTCCACCAGCCAGGACACCTCACCGCGGAGGTTGAGGCGCGGAAAGACCAAGCGGCCCTCCAGGTAGGGACGGCCCGTGGTGTCGCCGAATCGGCCCGAAAGCGCCAATCAGCGCTCCTACAGAATGAACTTCCGGTGGTTCTTCTCGACGAACCGGACCAGGGCGCGAGAACGGGGGTAGCCCTTGCGGTCGAGTTCATCCAGCACTGCTGGGAGGGTGTCCCCCGTCGCGCGAATCTCGCCATCGACAACGGCGACCCATTGTTTCGGGTACGCCTCGATGAGACGACGCCGATCCGAGGAGAACCGCTCCGCAGAACGGCGGAACGCCTGCACGTCCCGATCCAGTTCGCGTGGATCGCCAATCAGATCGATCAGTGCGTCAACGTCTGAACGAGGCACGTTCCCCCCAACCGCCCTCCGGGATTTCCCTGCGGAGGGCGTCACCACGCATATTCTAAGGGCACCCCGGCAAGAAGGCGCCAACGACCACCGCGCTCCGATTCCAGCGACCGTGCGAGGCTATTCTCATGCCCGCTGAACCCACGTTCCCTATTGCCGCGCTCCTGGAGGAGATGGGGTTTCGGCGTGTGGACTCGCAGCAGCGGGCGCGGAGGGCGCTCGTGGAGGCGGGGCTGACCAACGCGCGCAAGCAGAACATGGCGGAGAGCAAGCGCCAGGCCGCCATCGACGCCATCGAGGCGCGCATCGCGCGGGTGTGCGCCTCCGCCACCTGTCGCGCCGCCCTCGAACCGGGCGGGCGGCTCGTGGTGGAGGTAGCCCCCGAGGGCTGCGAGGTCTGCGGCGGCAGCGACACTGCGAGGGCGACGCAGCAGATGGTGGCGGACCTCGAAGCGTCGGGCCGGACGCGACTGCTGGTGGTGGGCGGCTCGCCGAACGCGCGGACCACGCTGCGAGACGCGGTGGCCGGCAGCGCCGTGGAGATCACGTTCGTGGAGGGCCACCGGCCGACCGGAACGAAACGCGCGAAGGAGATGGCGGAGGCGGCGGACGTGGTGGTGATCTGGGCCAACACGCAGTTGGACCACAAGGTCTCGCAACCGTTCTCCACCGCCGCGCCCGCCAAGACCTTCACCTGCGCGCGTCGAGGCGTGGCCGCCCTGGCCGAGGAGGTCTCCCGCCACGTCCAGTCCTCCACGCGCCGGCCTTCCTCCTCGCCGCGGCATCGGCCACGGCATCGGGCGCGGCGGTAGGCCTCCAGACTCGCGGGGCGCTTCCCTGCATGGCGCGGGGTGGGTACGCTCCCGGCGCAGGAGGAGTGCCCATGCTCACGAAGATCTTTGGCGACGCGCGCATGACCTACCGCGGCGTAGCGCGGCAACGGGCGATCTCCGAGTGCTGTCTCAACACCGACCTGATGCCCCGCTGGCGAGGGCCGCAGGTGATGGACGACGACAGCAAGGCCATGGGCTGGGTCTGCCACTCGTGCGGCCGCGAGTTCCTTCCCGCAGACGTGGAGAACCGGCGCCTCATCCGCGCGGAATAGCCGCGAGACACGTCGAGGGCTGTCATGGCCCTCCCACGGTGGAGTGAGAACGAGACGCGGCGCCCGGTTGGGCGCCGCGTCTTCTCGTCTACTGCGTCTTCTCGTCTACTGCAAGGTGTGAGCGCAGCAGATGCAAGGCGTGAGCGCAGCAGAGTGGGCGACCGGGTGGCGAGCGAGTTGGACGTCACTCGCCACCCGGCCGACCGCAGACCATCACCGTGCAAACCCAGCGCTCGTCGGTGATGTCTCCCAGCAGGTGGGTGAGGGTTAGGCGGCGCCTCACTCACCTGAACGCGAGCCGGGGCAGGAGGGATCCTTGCCCGGGAACGCTTCAGCCGATGTTAGTCAGAGGCGGCAACTGCGCCGCCGGCGAGGGCCGGCTGGTACCACTCCGCCTTGCGGCCCGCGATGTGCGCCACGCCCAGAGTCACGCCGTCCTCGTCCACGTCCACGGTGAACCGGACTCGACGAGCGCGAGCGTAGGCGATCGGCTCGGCGGGAGGCATGGACTGGAACGACCAGGGCATGCCGGCCTCGTCCGCCATCTTCCAGGAGTTCACGATCAGGTCCGCCATGACGGACGGCAGTTCGTGGTACTCCGTGCGCAGTTCCGCGGCCACCTCGAACGGGAGGAAGTCGCAGAGGAGGTCAGCGACCTCCGCAGACGAGTACGAGCGGCCGGCCAGTGCGCGCATGCGGCGCTGAAACTCGCGGTCGTCCGAGATCTGGGTGACGTGGTTGGTGATGCGACTACAGGCTGGGATTGACAAGTCTGGAACCTCCCTGTGCGTTCAGAGGATGAGGCAGGAGGCACCCGCCTGTCCTACCGCATTTGCGGTATACAGGTCACTACTACAATGACAGAACGATTCATCGCCGCGTTCGATGCCCTCAAAGCCAGTGGACTCTCCGACCCCGAGACCTGGAGGCCGATCTACCGCGACGGGTTGAAGGAAGCATTCCAGGAGGGCCAACTCGACGCTGCCGCAGAACTCGCGGTCTTTGCCGCCGGTTGCCTTGAGGCCCAGGGGTACTACGACGACGCGCTGGCCGAACTCGACTACTCACTCTCGCAGACCAAGGGGGCAGCGGACGTCACCGCGAATCTCCTCGGCACGATGGCGGCGCTCCGTGCCATTCGCGGCGAGCGGCTCGCATTCGACACCATCGCCGCAGCCACGGCGTTGCGTCCCATGCTCTCGAGTCTCAACGCGACCTATGAGGTGGATATCCACGCGGCTCTCGTCGAGTGCGTGTTCCTGCGGCCGGGCTCAGTAGAAGCGGCTCGCGCTGCCGCCGATCAGGCCCAGGCAGCAGGATCTCCTCGGTACGCCCGAGGGCTGGACATCTGGGCGGTGCCCGCCATGGTCGCCTTCGGGCAGAGGCGGCGGGCGGTGCCGTGGGTGAACTCCCTGGCCGCGCACGCGGAGGCCGAGGGCTCCTCGTTCCGGGCGGCGGACGCAGCGGCGCTGGAGTTCGGCCTGCGCTCCGTGGACGAACTGGCGGCGCTCGACCCGGCGCCGTTCGAGCGGGCGCGTCGCAACAACATGGCGGCGTGGCGCGCACAGGTCACGGCGCTCCACAACGCCGTCCGCCTCGCCGACGCCGAGGCCGCAGCCGGCGCCGTCGCGCGCCTCGAGGACCTGTCGCAACGCCTGAACCCCGGACACGCGGACGGGCTGGCAGCGCTGGGGGAGGCGGCGCGCGTGGGTGCGGAGGACGTGGTGGAGCACCTGGAGCCTCCGGCGGAGGCCACGCTCGTGAACCTGTCTGCCGTCCTGGCGGCGATGGAGGTGGTGGCCACCCGGGGCGTGCAGGAGCAGGCTGTCCTCTGGGCGCGCTGGGCGGCGGACCACCTCCCCGCGCACGTGCGCACCTCGATCGAATGGCCGGCCTCCAGAGACCGGGTGCAGGCGCTGCTGCTGGTGCGCATCGGCAACGAGCGCGTGGGCGCCGCGATGATGGAGCGCGCCACCCGCTGGGCACGCTCCGCCGGGTACCCGCTGGAGGCCGCGTTGTGCGAGGTGCAGTTGAGCGAACTGCTCGCGCTCGGCCCCACCGCCACGCCCGAGCGGCGCTGGTCCTCCATGCGTCGCGGCGCGCGGGCGGTGCTGCGTGCGGCCGGCATCCTCCCCGACCCATACGCGCTGGCCACCACGGCGGCGCTGGCGTGGGGCCGTGCGGCGGAGGCCGAACCGAAACTCTCGCCTCGAGAGGTGGAGGTGCTGGGGCTACTGGCGGAGGGCCTCACGTACAAGCAGGTGGCGGCGCGTCTCGGCATCGAGTGGCGGACGGTGCAGGTCCACGCGCGCCGCGTGTACGAAAAACTGGGTGTATCAGGAAAGATGCGAGCCGCCCGCCGCGCGAGCGAACTCGGCATCATCTGAGTCGTCAAACGGCTCTACGGATTGACCCGCGAGGGACGGGGTGAATACAATCCGGAGAGCAGTTAGCACTCTTGACCTGAGAGTGCTAATGGAGGTCCGAGAGGTGATCACAGAACGCCAGGCATCCATCCTCGGCATGGTCGTGGATGAGTATGTGGTGACTGCGGAACCCGTGAGTTCCAGGGCGCTGGTTGGCCAGCGCCGCCTCGACGTGTCCTCTGCGACCATCCGCAACGAACTCGCACGGCTGGAGGCCGTGGGCTACGTCACCCATCCGTACACCTCGGCAGGGCGGGTGCCCTCTGACCAGGGCTACCGCTTCTACGTGGAAGCGCTGATGTCCGAGGATCCGGTGGGATTGGACGAACGCCGCACGGTGGAGCACCAACTGCACCAGGTGTCCGGCGGCCTGGACGAGTGGCTGAGCCTGACGGCGATGATCCTCTCCTCCCTGGTGGGGAACGTCGCCGTGGTGACCCGGCCGCGGACGCGCAGTGCACGGCTGCGTAACGCGCAGTTGGTGGAGTTGAGCCGAGACACCAGCCTGCTCGTGGCGGTGATGGACGACGGCCGCGTGCGCCAGCGCATCCTGCCGGCGACCGCGCCCACCACGCAGGAGACGCTGAACGAGCGCGCGCACCGCATCAACCGCCTGCTGGACGGCAAAGACGCCGCCGAGATCCGTGCGGCGGCCACGGACAACCTGGACGCGGACGAACGAGACCTGGCCGGGGTGCTCGCCGAAATTGTCGAGGAGCAGCGCATCGCCGAGGAGACGTTCGTCGAGGGTGTGAACATCGCCCTCCGGCAGCCGGAGTTCGCGGACGTGGACCGGATGCTGGAGGCTGTAGGGCAGTTACAGGCATACCGCCTGCGCTCGTTCCTGGAGCCCGCCGTGGATGGCTCTCTGGGTTCGACGCGGGTCATCATTGGAAGCGAGAACGCGGACACGGGGATGCAGGACTGGTCCATGGTGGTCTCCCGCTACGGCGGCGAAGACGCCGTAGGCGCGGTGGCGGTGGTGGGGCCCACCCGCATGGCCTACCAGCGCACCATCCCGCGTGTGCGGTACGTGGCCGCCCTGATGGGGCAGTTGCTCCAGGAGGTCGGGCGGTAGCGACCACTCCCGCCCGACCGAGCCACGACCCACTCCCGCGCCCGGCAGTTCGAGGACGATACATGACTGACCATGAGACCACGCCGGTACAGCCGGAGGCCGAGACCTCGTCCAGCGGGGACGTAGAGGAGTCTGGCGGGACGCCGGACGACCTGGACGCGCTGCGCGCAGCGCTGGAACAGTCGCGCGCCCAGCATGCGCGCGCCGTGGCGGACTACCAGAACCTGGAGCGCCGCTCCCGCGAGAGACGCGCGGAGGCCGTGCGCCTGGCCATGGGCAGCCTCGTCGCCGACTTCTTGCCGGTGATGGACGACCTGGATCGAGCGCTGGAGGCAGCCCCGGAGTCCACGGAGGACGCCCAGTGGGTGGAGGGCGTGCGCCTGGTGGCGCAGAAGTTCGCGCAGGTCCTGGCGCAGCACGGCGTGCAGGAGATCCCCGCCCTGGGCGAGGCGTTCGACCCTGCGAAGCACGAGGCGGTGAGCACGGCGCCCGGCCCGGAGGGCCAGGTGGTGCAACTGCTCCGCCGCGGCTACACCCTGCATGACCACGTGGTGCGCCCGGCCATGGTGCTGGTGGGCACCGGCGAGTAGGACAGGACTTACGCATCGAGCGGACTGACCCGGTCAGCCGCAGACGAGAGAGACTGACAACGGACCGCGCACCGACAGCGACGCGGTGGAAAGAGGCAGAGAGATGGGCAAGGTCATCGGCATTGACCTGGGCACGACGAACTCCTGCGTCGCCGTCATGGAAGGCGGCGAACCTCGGGTGATCCCGAACGCCGAGGGCGCCCGCACGACGCCCTCGATGGTGGCGATCGCGAAGGACGGCGAGCGCCTGGTGGGCACCGTGGCGAAGCGCCAGGCGGTCACCAACCCGCACAACACGGTCTACTCCGTGAAGCGCATGATGGGCCGCCGCTTCGACGAGGCGGAGGTGGACCGCCTGAAGCGCGTGGCGGGCTTCGAGGTGGCGAAGCGCAGCAACGGCGACGCCGGCGTGGAGATGGGCGGCAAGGACTACAGCCCGCCGGAGATCTCCGCCATGATCCTCCAGAAGTTGAAGGCGGACGCAGAGGCCTACCTGGGCGAGACCGTGTCCGAGGCCGTGATCACCGTCCCCGCCTACTTCAACGACGCCCAGCGCCAGGCCACCCGTGACGCCGGCCGCATCGCCGGCCTGGAAGTGCTGCGCATCATCAACGAGCCCACCGCCGCGTCCCTGGCCTATGGCCTGGACAAGAAGGCGGAGGAACTGATCGCCGTCTACGACCTGGGCGGCGGCACCTTTGACATCTCCATCCTGGAGATCGGCGACGGCACCTTCCAGGTCAAGGCCACCAACGGCGACACCTTCCTGGGCGGCGACGACTTCGACGACGTGCTCATTGAGCACCTGGTGGCGGAGTTCAAGAAGGAAAACGGCATTGACCTGGCCCAGGACCGGACGGCGCTGCAGCGCCTGAAGGAAGCGGCGGAGAAGGCCAAGATCGAGTTGTCCTCCGCCCAGCAGACGGAGATCAACCTGCCGTTCATCACGGCGGACGCCTCCGGACCGAAGCACATGGTGCTGACGCTGAGCCGCTCCCAGTTCGAGCAACTGGTGGGCAGCCTGGTGGACCGCACCCTGGAGCCGGTGAAGAAGGCCCTGTCGGACGCTGGGCTACAGGCCTCCGCGGTTGACGAGGTGGTGCTGGTGGGCGGCATGACACGCATGCCGCTGGTCCAGAAGAAGGTGGCGGACTTCTTCGGCAAGGAGCCGCACAAGGGCGTGAACCCGGACGAGGTGGTGGCCATTGGCGCCGCCATCCAGGCCGGCGTGCTCAAGGGCGAGGTCAAGGACGTCCTGCTGCTGGACGTCACCCCGCTGACCCTGGGCATCGAGACCCTGGGCGGCGTGATGACCCCCATCATCGAGCGCAACACGACGATCCCCACGAGCGCCTCGCAGACCTTCTCCACGGCCGCTGACAACCAGCCGTCCGTGGAGATCCACGTCCTGCAGGGTGAACGCCCCATGGCTGGCGACAACATGTCGCTGGCCCGCTTCATCCTGGACGGCATCCTCCCCGCGCCGCGAGGCGTCCCGCAGGTGGAGGTCACGTTCGACATCGACGCGAACGGCATGGTGAAGGTCTCGGCGGCGGACAAGGCCACCGGCAAGCAGCAGCACATCACCATCCAGGCCTCCAGCGGCCTCACGGACGACGAGGTCCAGCGCCTGCAGCGCGAGGCGGAGGAGCACGCCTCAGAGGATCAGGCGAAGCGCGAGTCCGTGGAGGCTCGCAACACCGGCGACTCGCTGGCGTACTCCGCGGAGAAGATGCTGGCGGACAACAAGGAGATCGTGACGGAGGAGCACACCACCCGGGTGAACGCCGCCATCGCCGAACTCCGCGAAGCCCTGAAGGGCGAGGACACCGCCGCCATCCAGGAGAAGACGGAAGCCCTCTCCCTGGCGATGCAGGAGGTGGGCGCCGCCATCTACGGCGCACAGCAGGCAGCCAACGCCCCTGGCGCGGGTGGCGAGGGCGGCACGCACGACACCGGCGACGCCAGTGCGGGCGAGGAAGCCGGCACCATCGAGGGCGAGTTCCGCGAGGTGTAGCCCTCCGACGTTCGAGCGCATCGAGAAGGGGGCCGGCGTTGAACGCCGGCCCCCTTCGTCGTGCCGTACGGCCTTCCCCCCCGCGCGCCCGTGCGCGGTATAACGGGCCCGCAGGGGAGGGCGAATCATGGCCACGGCGTACGAGCGGTACTTCAACTTCGAGCAGGTGTTCAACTTTCGTGACCTGGGTGGGTATGACACCTCGGACGGACGGGAGGTGCGGTGGCGTCGGGTGTTCCGGACGGCGGAGCACCAGCGTATGAAGCCGGAGGAGGTGGAGCGCCTCTTCACGGAGGTTTCCCTGCGCACGGTGATCGACTTCCGCTCGGACGGCGAGGCGAGTGACGAGCGTGGCTACGGCGCGCTGGTGCGGGAGGGCGTGCGGCGCCTGCACTTCCCCATGGGCAACGCCAACAGCAAGTTCGAGGCGCGGGCGGCGGGCGCCTGGGCGCCCAACTACATCGAAAGTCTCGAGCGCTACCCCGAGCACTGGACGGACGCCTTCCGCGTGCTGGCGGACGAGGAGTCCTACCCCACGGTCTTCCACTGCGTGACCGGCAAGGACCGCACAGGGGTCTTCGCCGCGCTGGTGCTGGACTCGCTCGGGGTGGACCAGGAGACCGTGCTGGAGGACTACTACTACAGCCAGCAGGCCATGGACACGCTGGTGGAGCGCCTGCGCGCGAGGGGGATCATCAAACCGGACGAGCAGCCCAACCCCGCCCTCGGGGTCTCGCGGGAGGCGATGGCGGAGATGATGACGCACCTGCACCACCGCTACCAGGGCGCGCGGGGCTTCCTCCGCTCGCACGGCGTGGGCGCGGAGGTCTTCGAGGCGGTGGAGGCGCACCTGCTCGAGCCCCGGTAGGGCCCGGCCCCGCGTCGACGGCCCCCCTCGGAGCCTGCATACTCCACCTCAGGTTGGGCCGGCAGGTGCAGCGACCAGGGTCCGAGGGGAGTGCTTGATGATCGGTGAATTCCGCCAGTTCGTGTTGCGAGGCAACGTGATCGACCTCGCGGTCGGCATCGTCATCGGCGTGGCGTTCGGCGCGGTGGTGACGTCGTTCGTGGAGAACCTGCTGACGCCGTTGATCGCCGCCATCGTGGGCGAGCCGGACTTCTCCGCCCTCAGTGTCGAGGTCAACGGCAGCGTACTGGAGTACGGGCTCTTCCTGAACGCGCTGATCTCGTTCGTGGTGGTGGCCGCGGCGATCTTCTTCTTCGTCGTGAAGCCCGTGAACGCCCTCGTGGAGCGCTCGCGGCGCGGGGACACCCCGGCGGATCCCACCACGAAGCGCTGCCCGGAGTGCCGCATGGACATTCCGCTGGACGCCTCGCGGTGCGCGTTCTGCGCCGTGCCGGTGGGCGCGGCCTAGACGAGCCCGGGCTGTGGGACGGCCGCCGGGCAGAGAGCGGGCGCGCGCGGAAGTTTGGCAGGGTTCCGCACGGCAGGAGCAGCGATCCTGCTTCGGCACGGCGATGCCCGCTGTTACGATGGATCTTCTATGACCACCGAAAGCGCAGACCTCTACTCCGTCCTGGGCGTCCCGCGGGACGCCTCACAGGATGACGTCAAGAAGGCCTTCCGTCGCCTGGCGATGGAATACCACCCCGACCGCAATAAGGCGGAAGACGCCGAGACCAAGTTCAAGCAGGTCAACGCCGCCTACGAGGTGCTCAGCGACCCGGAGAAGCGTGCACGCTACGACCGCTTTGGCGCCGCCGGCGTGGGCGGCGCTGGTTCGCAGGGCTTCCAGGGGTTCGAGGGCTTCGGCGGCTTTGGCGACATCTTCGACGCGTTCTTCCGCGGCACGGGCTCTCGCCGGGCGGGGCCGCAGCCGGGCGCGGACCTGCACGCCACCGTCACGCTCGACCTCGAGGAGGCCGTGAGCGGGCTGGAGCACACGCTGACCTACGAGCGGGTGGAGCGCTGCCCGGACTGCCGCGCGACCGGCCAGGCCGGGGCGGCCACCAAGCCCACGTGCCCCGAGTGCGACGGCCAGGGCGAACTGCGGCGCGTGCAGCAGTCCCTCTTCGGCCAGTTCGTGAACGTGGCCATGTGCCCGCGTTGCCGGGGCGAAGGCGCCATCGTCAGTGACCCGTGCAAGAACTGCCGGGGCCAGGGCCAGCACCGCGTGAAGGTGGAGCGCGGCGTGAAGGTGCCCGCCGGCGTGGACGACGGCACCCAGTTGCGCATCACTGGCGAGGGCGACCATGGCCCTCGCGGCGGCCCGGCCGGCAACCTGTACGTGGAGATCAAGGTGCGCCCACACGAGGTCTTCAAGCGCGTGGACGACGCGCTGATCTACGACCTGCCGCTGAACATCGCACAGGCCTCGCTGGGGACGGACGTGGAGATCCCCACGATCGACGGCGCCCCGGTGGAACTGAAACTGAAGCCGGGCGTCCAGCACGGCCAGGTGCACGTGGTCCGCGGCAAGGGCGTCCCGCACGTCCGAGGCGGCGCGCGTGGCGACCTGCTGGTGCGCACACACGTGGTGACGCCTACCAAACTCTCCAAGGCGCAGAAGGAACTGCTGGCAAAACTCGCGGAGTCCCTCGGCACCCCGGACATCCCGGACGACGACGGCTCCGTGTTCGGCCGCATCAGGAGCGCGTTCTCCTAGCCCACTGAGGTAGCGCGATGAGCCCACGTGACGACCGCTGGTACGAGGCGATCGTCCGGGCGGACGCGCGCGACGCGGACACCGCCGCGGACGCGCTGAGCGTGGCCGGCGCCGCCGGCGTCAGCATTGAGCCGGCGCTGCGGATCATGGATGGCGCGGACTTCCAGTACGAAGAACGCATGGACGTCCCCTGGACCGTCCGTGCCTCCTTCCCCGCGCCGTTCGAGGCCTCCCACGAGCAGGCCGTGCGCGACGCCCTGGCCGCCCGCACCTTCGTGGCCCCCTACGAACTCGAGATCCGCGAGGCGGCCCTGGTGGACTGGGCGGAGGAGTGGAAGAAGTTCTACCGCACGCAGCACATCGGCGGCCGGCTGGTGGTGCGTCCCTCCTGGGAGCCGTACGAGGAGAAGCCGGGCGAGGTGGTGGTGCAACTGGACCCCGGCGCGGCCTTCGGCACGGGCGAGCACGCGACCACCCGCCTCTGCCTCGCGGCGGTCGAGGCGCACCTGCGCCCGGATGACCGCGTGCTGGACGTGGGTTCCGGCTCCGGCATCCTCGCCGTGGCCTCGCGCATGCTCGGTGCGGGCCAGGTGCACGCCGTGGACATCGACGCGGAGACGGTGGCGGTCGCCATCGAGAACGCCGAACGCAACGAGGTGGGTGAGCAGATCGAGTTCGCCGCCGGCTCCCTGGGCCCCGACTGGCCATGGCCGGCCCGGGCGCCAGAGGGCTATGACCTGGTCCTGGCCAACATCTCCTCCCTCGTCATCGGACGCCTCGCGTCGCACCTCGCCGCTGCGGCGCGACCGGGCGGCCTCGTGGTGGCGAGCGGCTTCATCCAGCGCGACGCGGACGAGGTGCGTGGCCACCTGGCCGAAGCCGGCCTCGTCCAGATCGAGTACGCCACGGAAGGCGAGTGGGGTTGCTTCGTGGCGCGTCGGGGGTGACGGCGCGCGTTGACATCTTGATGCACGTCCGTGATGCTTTGATGCATGAGGACGACGATCTCCATCGACGACGACCTGCTCGCGGAGGCCAAGGCCATCGCCGCTCGCTCCGGCCGAACGCTGAACGCCGTGGTGGAAGACGCACTGCGTGAGGCATTTGCCCGACGGCGTGCCAGCAAGCGGGAACGCCGCGTCGCGGAGTTCCCCACGTTCTACGGTGGTGGGGGACTGCGCCCCGGCGTCGACCTGGACGACAGCGCCTCGCTGCTCGAGATCATGGACGACGACGAAGAGTACCGGCCCTGATTCTCGCGGACGTCAATGTGCTGGTTTATGCCTTCCACGGCGACTCCACGGATCACGCGGCCTACGAAGCGTGGCTTCGCGAGGCACTTGAGTCAGAGGAGCCCTTCGGACTCTCGGAGTTGGTGCTCTCCGGTGTCATCCGGCTCGTGACCAGCCGCAAGGTGTTTGACGTGCCTGCGCCGGTGGAGACCGCACTGGCGTTTGCAGCATCGCTCAGATCCCACCCCAACGCGCTCATTCAGCGGCCCGGGCCGCGCCACTGGGAGATCTTCGAACGTCTCTGCCACGATGTAAACGCGAAGGCAAACGTGGTGCCGGACGCGTATCACGCCGCCCTCGCGATCGAGTCCGGCAGTGAGTGGGTGACGACCGACCGAGGTTTCGCCCGGTTCCAGGGGCTGCGCTGGCGCCATCCACTGGCCTCGCGCTAACCCAGCCACCTACGCCTTCGGGAGGAAGACCTGCTCCGTCCAGGTGAGCGGGTCCACGTTGATGCCGAAGATCGTCATCTCCCAGTGCAGGTGGGGGCCGGTGGAGAAACCGGTGGACCCCATCCGAGCGATCTCGTCGCCGGGGGCCACGAGGTCGCCCACCTGGCAGGTGGCCTCCAGCAGGTGGTGGTAGCCGGTCACCACGCCCGCGCCATGGTCCAGGAGCACGCTGTTGCCTCGGATGGGCATGGCCCCTACCCAGGCCACGCGGCCGGCTGCCGGCGCGAGGATGGGGGTGCCTGAGGCGTTGGCGATGTCCACACCGCTGTGGAAGCCGCCCACCGGGCCCCCGTTGATCGAGCGGCCCTCTCCGAACTGCGTGGTGATGATGCCCTCCACGGGCATGGACATGCGGCCGTTCCAGCGCGGGCGGGCCTGGAAGAGATTGAACTGCTCGAAGGTGCGGAGGGCCTCCTCGATCTCCGCGGCCTCCGGAGTCAGGATCGCCGCTACCTCCTCCGTGGTCACCAGGTAGTCCACGGGGCGCTCCACGGTGACCACCATGAACGGCACCTCCAACGTCGCCAGCGGCTCGCCGCCTCGGGAGCGCGTGGTCACCAGGGCCACCTCCTCGCCGAGGGGCGCCGAAAGGCCCACGCCGAGGACGGCCCAGAAGGTGCCCCGCCCGCCGGCGCCGAGCGGGTATCGCCTGCCGAGGAACTGGACGCTGCCGCCCGCGGCGCCGGGCTGACGTACGACCAGGATGGTGCTCTCGCCCTGGCCCACCTCTGCCGGGGCGAAGGACGCCTCCAGCAGGCCGGGGGCCGGGTCGTCCGTGGCGGTGGGGGACGGGCTGGCGGTGGGCGGCTGGGACGGAGGGCCCGTCACCACGGCCGGGGGCGGCGCCTGGTTGCGCCCGCATGCGCCCAGCAGCGCGGCAAGGGGTAGCCCCAGGCCGGCGGTGAGCACGGCCCGGCGGGAGATGCGCCGCTGTCGCGGCCCGTCAGCCATGGATCCGAGATGGTTGCACGCTGCTTCTGATCGTAACGGGAGGACCGCTTGGGGCTGCTCCAGAATTGGTACACTCACCACGAAATCGGGTGTGGCAGAGCCCGGTACACTCCCACCCTCGGACATGGCCCGTCGATGCTTGACGTCGCCCCCTGCTGGGGACGTCCTGGTCGACCCATCACCGGAGGCCGCATGGAGGATCCCAGGATCGTCGCCGAGCGCGTGCTGGCGAACGTGGAGCACGTCATCATCGGCAAGACCGCGGAAGCGCGGATGGCCCTGGTCACGCTCCTCTGTCGGGGCCACCTCCTGATCGAGGACGTGCCGGGCGTGGGCAAGACCATGCTCGCGCGGGCGCTGGCGAAGTCCACGGGCTGCGGCTTCTCCCGCATCCAGTTCACGCCGGACCTGCTGCCCACGGACGTGACCGGCGTCTCCATCTATCAGCAGGGCACCGGCGAGTTCACCTTCCGCCCTGGCCCGATCATGGCCCAGATCGTCCTCGCTGACGAGGTGAACCGCGCCACGCCCAAGACGCAGTCCGCGCTACTGGAGGCGATGGAGGAGCACCAGGTCACGGTGGACGGGGTGACGCACAAACTGCCTTCGCCGCACATGGTGATGGCAACCCAGAACCCCATTGAGTACGAAGGCACCTTCCCGCTGCCGGAAGCGCAACTGGACCGCTTCCTGATGCGCATCCACCTGGGCTACCCGTCCGCCACGGACGAGGTGCTGATCATGGACGCCCAGCAGGAGCGTCACCCCATTGACGCGCTGCAGCAGGTGATCAGCCCCGCAGAACTCGTGGAACTACAGGACGCCGTGGGCAAGATCTACGTGGACCCGCTGGTGAAGCAGTACATCGTCAGCCTGGTCAACGCCACCCGTGAGCACGAGGCGGCCTACCTGGGCGCCTCGCCCCGAGGCTCGCTCGGCCTGATGAGGGCGACGCAGGCGTACGCGATGCTGGACGGGCGCGACTTCGTGGAACCGGACGACGTGAAGGCCCTGGCGTACTTCGTGCTTGGCCACCGCGTGATCGTCAGCCCCAGCGCCCGCGTGCGGGACATCGACTCCGCCCAGATCGTGGAGCAGGTCATCGAACGCGTGGCGGTGCCGGGCGTGCGCGCACGCGGCGGCCGGTAGAGGCCCACGTGGAGACCGTCGCCGCGCTCGCCTCGTGGATCCGAGGGCACCCGAACGTCTCCGTGACGGCGACGGTGGCGGTGATCTGCGTGCTGGTGGGCTTCGCCACGGGCTTCTGGTTGCTCTTCCGCCTGGCCTACGTGATCGCGGCCGCCATCCCGCTCTCCTACTTCTGGACGCGGGAGATGGCGCGCGGCCTGGAGGTGGAGGTCCACCGCACGGACCAGCGCGTCACCCAGGGCCAGCCCATCGAGGGCCAGATCTGGGTGCGCTCGCGATCCCTGGTCCCCAAGGTCTGGCTGGAGGTGGAGGACCCCTCCTCCGTCCCGGGGCACTCATCGCGGCGTGTCCTCACGCTGGGCGTCCGCGGCGTCGCGTCCTGGAGTTATCGCACGCGCACGCGGCTCAGAGGCGTCTACACGCTGGGACCGGTGCGCGTGACCGCCCGCGATCCGTTCGGCTTTTTCAGCGTGACCCGCACCTTTGGCGATAGCACCTCGATCCTGGTCTACCCGAACGCGCCGGACCTGGCGAACTTCTACGTGCCGCCCGCCAACCTGCCCGGCGAGGGCCGCATCCGGCGTCGCACGCACAACGTCACGCCGAACGTGGCCGGCCTGCGGCCGTACCAGCCGGGCGACTCCTACAACCGCATTCACTGGCCGGCCACCGCCCGCACCGGCGACCCGATGGTGAAGTTGTTCGAACTCGACCCCGCCTCTGACATCTGGGTGGTGCTGGACCTGGAGGGCCGCCACCACGTGGGCGAGGGCGAGGAGTCCACGGAGGAGGTAGCGGTCTCGCTGGCCGCCTCGATCTGCCGGTACTTCATCCAGCAGAACCGCACGGTGGGCCTGATGACGTTCGGCCAGGATCTGCGTGTGGACGAGCCGGACCGCGGCCAGAACCACTACACACGCATGCTGGAGACGCTGGCCATGGCCCGCGCCGTGGGCGACGCGCCCATCTCCAACCTGCTGCTGGAGGAGTCGAGGCGCTTCGGGCGCCACACCACCGTGGTGGTCGTCTCGCCGTCTACCGACCCGCAGTGGCCGCTCACCCTGATCTCGCTCTCCACGCGCGGGGTGAAGGTGGCGGCGGTGCTACTGGAGGCCAACACCTTCGGCGAAGCGCCCAGCCCGCTGGATGCCTACGGCACGCTGGCCTCCGGCGGCGTCTACACGTTCACGGTGAAGAAGGCGGACGACATCGGCCGCGTGCTCTCGGCCGGCGTCGACACGGAGCGCGAGTCTGCGCGCATGGCCGCCGAGCCCGGCGGCGGGAAGCCATAGCCGTGGCGCAGGCGACGTCCATCGAGCGCTACTTCGAGCGCCGCCCGGAGCCCACCCGGCCCGCGGCGCCGCCGTCGCCCACGCTGCATGCGTGGAACTCTTGGGAGTCCTGGCTGACGCTAAGCCTGGTGGTCCTGGTGCAGTTGCCGGTCATTGGCTCCCTGCAGACGTCCGAGTGGGTGGCGGAGATGCCGTCGCTGCTGGCGCCGGCGGCGGCCGGTCTGACCACCGCCTGGGTGCTGGGCCACTCGCGCGTATCAGGGGTGCTGGCGGCGCTGCTCGCGCTGGTGGTGGGCGCCCTCACCACGGTCGTGCTGGTGCTGCAAACCATGGTGCTGGCGGACCCGGAGTCGGCGGGCCTGGGCGGGCGCTGGGCGGAGTTCCGCCTCCGCCTGCTGGAGTGGGGCCGCGCCCTGATCGCCGAGGGCATCTCCACGGACCCGCTGCCCTTCGTGGTGCTGCTCGTGTCCAGCGTCTTCCTGGTGGGGTACGTCTCCACGTGGGCGGTGGTGCGCTGGCGCAACCCGTGGGTGGCGCTGGTGCCGGGCGGCTTCGTGCTGCTGACCAACATCTCGTACCTGCCGGGGCAACCGTCCTTCTCCTTCATCGTTTTCATCCTGGCCGCCGTGCTGCTGGTGGCGCGCCTCACCTACCTGCGCTCGCTGGAGCGCTGGACGCGCGAGGGCGTGCGTCCGGGGGAGGGCATGTCGCTGGAGGTGATCGTGGTGGGCGGCTTGGTGGCGCTCATCCTGGTCACGGCGGCGTGGATCGTGCCCACGGCCAACAACTGGGGGCCCGTCTCGGACGCGTGGGGGCGCGTCTTTGCGCCGGTCAACGAGCGCGTCGACCGCCTCGGTCAGTTGTTCGTGGGGGTGGGCTCGAAGAAGCCGATCCCCGTCCACGCGCTGGGCGCCACGCTCCCCCTCCAGGGCGAGGTCTTCCTGAACGACCAGGTGCTCTTCCAGGTCCTGGCTGAGCGGGAGACGAACCTCCGTGGCGCCGCGTACGACGACTACACCGGCCGCGGCTGGCGCGTCTCTTCCGCGGCGCCTGTGGACCTGCTTGGCACCACCGTGGACGCGGCAGAACTCGGGACTCCCGCCACCCGCGCGGAGATCCGCGAGTCCGTGCGTATCGAGGTCACCGTGCTCTCGGACACCGCACCGAGCGCGGCGTTACTGAGCGCCGGCGACCCCGTCACCGCGGACATCGGCGCGCGGCTGCTGCTCGACTCCTCCGGGCGAGCGCTGGCGTTGGTGCCGGCGCCGGGCACGGCGGGGCCGGGCACCACGTACCAGACGGTGGGCACGGTCTCCGTGGCGGCGATCGGTTCGCTGCTGGAGGCGGGGACGGACTACCCGCAGGCGATCGTGGACCGCTACACCGCCCTGCCGGCGGACCTGCCGCCGGAGGTCGGCGCGCTGGCGCTGGACGTGACCAGCGGCGCGAGCACCCCGTACGAGGCCGCCCGGCTGATCGAGACCTACCTGCGCCAGAACTACGCCTTCACGTTCGAGATCCAGGCCGCGCCGCCGGGCCGAGACGCCGTGGCCGACTTCCTGTTCGAATCCCACCAGGGCTACTTCGACCAGTTCTCGTCCGCCATGGCGGTGATGCTGCGCACGCTGGGCGTGCCCACGCGCGTCGCGGCCGGCTTCTCGCTGGACGACCGCGACCTGGACTCCGGGACGAAGGCCTACCTTGTGAGCGAGAAGCGCGCATGGTCGTGGCCGGAGGTCTTCTTCCCCGGCCTGGGCTGGGTGGAGTTCAACCCCACCCCCAGCCGCTCCCTGGTCACCCGCCCCGGCAGTGACGACGCCGCCCGCGCGGCCCGCGACGCCGCCAACATCCCCGACGACGACGCGTTCAACGCCTTGCTGGACCAGCAACTGCTGGACCTCCTGGAGGACGAGTCCGCCTTTGGCAGCGGAGGCTTCCAGTTCGAGACGGAGGAGGGCGGCATCGGCGAGACGGTGGGCCGCGTGATCGCGTGGACGATCATCCTCTCGACCGTCCTCCTGGCCGGCGCCGTCATCGCCCGGCTGTGGTGGGAGCGCGGGTTCCGAGGCCTCTCCCCGGCCGCGCGGCGCTGGGCGAAGGTGCAGCGGCTGGCGTCCTGGGCGGGCACGGGCCTGCTGCCGGACCGCACCCCCGCCGAATCCGCGGACGACCTGGCGGCGCGCATCGGCGAGCCCGCCGCGCTCCGAGCGCTGGCCCGCTCCTACAGCCGCGCCCGCTACGGTGGCCCGCGAGTGGGTGACGGTGCGGACGAGGACTCCGAGCAAGAACGCGAGCACCTGGACGAACAGTACCGGCAGGTGCGGGACGCGCTGCGCAGCCGGGTGGTCCGCCGGGTCTTCCGCCTCGGTCGCGTGCAGGGCGGGCCGCTAACGCGGGGCGGGGCCGCCGCCGGAGGTGTCCGGTAGCGGATCCAGTTCGTTCGCCCGCCGCGCCAGTTCCAGGATGCGGCGTGCCTCCACCTCCGTGACCTCCGGCCCCAGTGCTCCCAGCGCCTCCTCCAGCGCCGCCCGAGCGCCTTCCAGCGTGTCGGCCAGTGCGCCGCCGGGGCCGCCGGGCTGAGGCGTCCCCGGATCGCCGGGCGTCTCGCCGCTGCCGGGTCCGTCGCCCTGTCCGTCCCCCGGCTGGCCGTCTTCGCCTTCGCCCTCGGAGCCCTCGGAGCCCTCGGAGCCCTCACCTTCGCCGGGATCAGGCTCGCCGGGAGCACCGTCGCCAGGTTGCGCCTCGGGGTCCTCGGCGCCGGGGTCGCCGTCCTCGCCCTGGGGGGCGGGGTCCTCCGGCGGTGGCTGGAGGACGGCGAGCACGAGTTCCAGGTTCGCCTTCGCGTCGCGGTCGTCCGGGTCCAGGCGGAGCGCGGCCATGTAGGAGTCCCGCGCGACCTCCCACTGCTCGCGCTCGAAGGCGGTGTTGCCGAGCGTGAAGCGCGCGCGTCCTGCCAGCGCCCCGTCCTCCGCGTCCAGCGCTCCCGCCAGCGCCGCCGCCGCCGCCACGCCTGCCTCCTCCATGCGACGCAGGCGGTGGAGCGCGTTCGCGATGTTGTAGTCCACCGCCGGGTCGTCCGGCGCCGCCTCGTCCGCTGCGAGGTACGCCGCCAGCGCCTCCTCGAAACGGCCCGCCTCGTAGGCGCGGTTGCCGTCCTCCACGTGTCGCCACGCCGGCGCGCCACATGCCCCGAGCAGCACCGCACCGAGGAGCGCCGGGAGCAGCGCGCCGATCACGCCCCGGCGCAGGCGCGGACGCGGCGTGCGCCCCCCCTCGCCCAGGAGCAGGGCCAGCGTCAGCAGGAGCAGCGCGCCGCCAACGAACCACGGGAAGCGCTCGATCAGGGCGGGCTCCGTGTCCGCGGCGAACTGGGTCTGTTGCAGGCGGCGGAACTCCACCGCCAGCCCCGCCACCTGCGCCGCCCCGCGGGACGCGCCGCCCGTACGCGCGGCGATCTCCTCCAGGTGGTCCGGGCGGGCCGTGGTGACGTCGCGGGCCTGGTCGCCCAGCGGAGTGGGGGCCGTGGTCGCGGCGAAGACGGTGTAGACGCGCACGTCCTGCGCGATGGCCAGGCCGATCGCCTGGTCCAGGCGCGGCTGCAGGTCCTCGCCGTCTGAGACCAGCAAGACCGCCTGGGTGCGCGCCCGGTCCGGCACGTCCAGGACGTTCAGCGACGCCTCGATAGCGGCGGCCAGGTCCGTCCCGGCAGAGACCAGGGGCGCCTCGTTCTGGGCGCGCGCGACCATGGTGGCGAGCACGGGCAGGTCCACGGTGAGCGGGGCGCGCTCGAATGCGCTGCCGGCAAAGACCACCAGCCCCACGCGGTTGCCCGTGAGGTGCGTCAGCATCTCGGCCAGCCCGGTCGCGGCCGCCTCTGCCCGCGTGGGCGCCACGTCCCGCGCCTGCATCGAACGCGACACGTCGAGGGCGATCACCAGGTCGATGCCGCGCTGCTCCAGCGCGCGGTCTCCGGCGCCCCACTGCGGCCGTGCGGCGGCCAGCACCGCGAGGGCGAGCGCCAGCACCATGAGCACGCCCACCACCAGGCGGCGCCGCTCGTGCGTACCGCCTCGGAGTCCGGGCGGGCCGCCCAGCAGCGCTCGCGCACGGGCGCGGGCCACGCGGGACGAGCGCAGCGCGAACACGGCGAGCAGCGGGGCCACCAGCGCCGTCAGCAGCAGCGGCTCGCCCCACGCGAAGCCCTCCAGCACGTCGAGGCGGCCCATCACGGCTGCCTCCGCAGCCAGGTGGCCCGTAGCCCCACGTCCACCAGCAGCAGCGCCGCGCCCGCCAGCGCGAACCACGGGCCGTACTCCCGGAACGCGATGAACTCCCGCTCGCCCACGCGGGAGCGCTCCAGTGCGCCGATCTCCTGGTAGGCCGCCGCCAGTTCCTCGGGCGTGCCGGCGTCGAAGAACGCACCGCCGGTGGGCTCCGCCAGTTGGCTCATCGCCTGCCGGTCCACCGGGTCCAGGCCCGCGCCGCTGCCGGGCACAATGCCAATGGTGTACACGCGCACGCCGATGGCCTGCGCCAGGCGGGCGGCGTCCACGGGCGCGATCTCGCCGGCATTGTTGGAACCGTCCGTGAGCAGCACCACCACGCGGCTGCGCGCGGGCGAGTCCTCCAGCAGGCCGAGCGCCTCCGCCATGCCGAGGCCGATCGCCGTGCCGTCCGGCACCAGGCCGGGCTCCAGTTGGTCGATGCGCGCCTGGATGGCGGCGATGTCGTTCGTGAGCGGCGACAGCGTGAGGGCGCGTGACTGGAAGGCGACGAGCCCCAGGCGGTCGCCCTGCAGCGTCTCCGCGAACTCGTCCAGCACTCGACGCGCGGCGTCCAGCCGGGTCTCCGTGCGGTCGAACCCCTGGCGCATGGAGGAGGAGACGTCCACCGCCGCCACGATGTCGATGCCTTCCTCGGGCAGCACGGTCACGGCGAGGCCCTCCCGGGGGCGGGCGAGCGCCACGACGAGCATGACGATGGCCGCCGCGCGGAAGGCGTCCGGCAGCCAACGCAGGCGCAGGCGCCACGTGGTGCGCGCAGCCGCCGCCAGCACGCCCGCGTCCGCGACCGTCGCAGACGGCCGGGGCGCCCTCCAGCGCCACGCCAGCAGCAGGCCGAGCGGCAGCAGCAGGAGCAGCGCCGCCGGCGCGCCCAGGGTGGCGCCGGTACCCGAGATCACCCGGCGCCCGTGTTCATAGGGCCACCGCCGTCTCCGCTTCCGCGAGCGACACTCGAGACGGGCGCGAGAGTTCGACGATCTCGTAGGCGACGGTGAGGTCGTGGTCTGCGGAGGCGGGGTCCGGGTAGTGGCGGGCGTAGACGGCTCGGTCGCAGCGGTCGAGCAGGCCGGCGACCAGCCGCGCCTGCCAGCGGTCCACCCCGTGCGCCGTCATGCGCCGTTCCAGTTCGCTGGTGGTGAGGGCGGCCGCGTTGAAGCCGAAGCGCTCGCCCAGGTACTCCCGCACCGCCAGCGCGATGGCGCCGTAGTACTCCTGGAACGCCTCCTCCGTGTGGAGGCGGCCGCGACGCTGTGTGTCCAGCCGCTCGCGCGCGCGCGCCTCCGCGCCCTCGGGGAGCGCCTCGGGCTCCTCCGTCACCGGGCGGCGGCGCCACCAGAGGGCCGCCACCGCGAGGGCGCCCGCCACCAGTACGACGCCGGCCGACACCGCGACGGGCGTGAGCCACGCGGGAGGCGCGCCCGCGACCGTGAGTTGCGGCTTCAGCGGACGCAACGTCGCATCGCCGGGGGTGCGGACGGAGATGACGGTCATGACCGGCCCCTGCGCCACGGACGCGCCGGTGGCGCCGTCCTCGCGCAGCCAGCGCACGTGCACCTGTCCCGCGCCCACCTCGCCGAGCGCGAACACCTGGTAGCGGAAGGTGTACGTGGTCACCACGCTCCCATCCGCCTGCGCCTCGCTCTGCGGCTGGGCGTCGCCCAGCACCTCGGCGCCGGGGATGGCGGGGCGCTCCGCCGTGACGACGATGTCCGAGGCGTGCTGGACGCGCACCTCCAGCGCCACGCGGTCGCCGATGGTGGCGGCGGGCGGCGAGAAGGCGGCGCTCACGGCCATCTCCGGCTCCCGCTGCTGCGCCTGCACGCCGGAGGCGAGGAGCAACGCCACGACGACGGAGACGAGGGAGACGAGGACGGCGATGACGGTGCGCGCGCGGAGCACCGGAGCGGCGCGCGCGGCGTTCATCGGGCTCCCTGCGCACGGCGACGGAAGAACGCGGCCATGGGTGGCGCCACATCCTGGTCCAGGCGCACCTCCACCTGGTCGACGCCGGCGGCGGCCAGGCGGGCATCGCGAGTGGCGGCGCGCTCAGCGGCGGCCCGGGCGTAGCGTGCGCGCACCTCGGCGTCCGAGGTGTCCACCAGCAGGTGGCGGCCGGTCTCGGCGTCCGCCACGTCCAGCAGGCCGACGTCCGGGAGCGCCCGGTCCAGCGGGTCCACCAGCACCAGGGCCACCACATCGTGCCGGCGGGCGAGCGTCTGCAGCGCCTCCTCGTAGCCCTCGGTGAAGAAGTCCGAGACCACGAAGACCAGCGAGCGCCGGCGCAGCACGCGGCCCAGGTGCTCCAGGGCCGGGGCCATGGATGTGCCTCGTCGCGGCGCGATGTCCGCCTGCAGGACGTCGCGCACCTGGCGCAGGACGTGGCGCACGCCCCGCCTCGGCTCCACGAAGGCGTCCACGCCGTCGCTGAACGTGAGCAGGCCGGTGCGGTCGTTGTTGTAGGAGGCGGCGAAGCCCAGCAGCGCGACCAGTTCCGCCGCGGCCCGCAGCCGGCCGCCGTCCGGGCTCGCCGCCAGCATCGAGGCGGAACGGTCGACCGCGCAGACCAGCGTCAGGTCGCGCTCCTCCACGTACTCCTTCACCCAGGGCGTGCCCATGCGCGCGGTGACGTTCCAGTCGATGCGGCGCACATCGTCCCCGGGCACGTACTCGCGCGCCTCGGCGAACTCGATGCCGGAGCCACGGAAGACGGAGCGGTAGTTCCCCGCCACCTGCGAGGAGACGAAGCGCCGCGTGCGGATCTCGATGCCGCGCACGCGGCCGGGCAGTCCGGAAGAGACGGCCAGCGGATCGAGGGGCGCAGAGGGGGACACGGGCGGCCGCCTAGGGGATCCCGACGCCCTCGAGGAGGGTGGCGACCACCTGGTCCGCGGAGACGCCTCGCGCTTCTGCCTCGTAGGTCAGCACCAGGCGGTGGCGCAGCACATCCGGGGCGATGGCTTTGATGTCCTCCGGGGTCACGTAGTCGCGGCCGTGGATGAAGGCATAGGCCTGCGCCGCCCGTGCGAGGAACACCCCCGCGCGAGGGGAGGCGCCGTATTCGACCAGCGCGTCCAGGTCTGGCATGCGGTAGCGTTCCGGCTCCCGACTGGCCTCCACCAGGCGCACCACGTACTCGCGCAGCCGCTCGTTCACGTCCACCTGCTGGACGGCCGCCCGGAGGCTCGCGATCTCCGTGATCGAGACGGCGGCGCGCGCCCCCGTCTCCTCGCCACCGAGGGCGCGCGCAAGGATCTCGCGTTCCTCATCACGCTCCGGGTAGTCGACGACGATCTTCATCATGAAGCGGTCGAGTTGCGCCTCTGGCAGCGGGTAGGTGCCCTCCTGCTCAATGGGGTTCTGGGTGGCCAGCACCAGGAACGGGTCCGGCAGCGGCAGCGACTCCCCGCCGATGGAGACGGTGCGCTCCTGCATGGCCTCCAGCAGGGCGGACTGCACCTTGGCCGGCGCGCGGTTGATCTCGTCCGCCAGCACGATGTTGGCGAAGATCGGCCCGCGCCGGACGTGGAACTCGCCCTCCTGGGGGTTGAAGACCAGCGTGCCGGTGACGTCCGCTGGCAGCAGGTCCGGCGTGAACTGGATGCGCGCGAACGTGCACTCCAGCGCTGCGGCCAGCGTGGACACAGTGAGCGTCTTCGCCAGCCCCGGCACGCCCTCCACCAGCGCGTGGTTGTTGGTCAGCAGCGCCACGAGGAGGCGGTCGACCAGGTCCTGCTGCCCCACGATGACCCGCCCGATCTCGCGACGGATCGCGTCCACCTCCGCGTGCTGACGCGTCGCCGGAAACGGCGCTCCCGGACCAAGGTCGGCAGGCTGGGCCATGGCATCCCTCGCGGCAGGTGGTCCATTCGAGTGTACCGAACCACGCGACGCCTCGGTGGAGCGGCGGTGGGGGCGAGAGTTCGAACGCTACGACGACTCCCCCGCGGCCGCGCGCTCACCGAGGAACTTGCGGACGCCGTGAGGGAGCGAGGCTTCGGCCGGCCGCGATGGAAGACGGCGACCTCGTGGCCACCCTCGTGTAGTTCGCGCACGACGTGCGGGCCGATGAAGCGCGAGCGACCGAGGATGAGGATCCGCATGCGCGGAGTCCAGGTGGCCCGCCTACCCGCCGACGGCGGCCAGGGCGCCGTCTCGCACCGGGGCGTCTGCGGCGCCGACCTCGCGGGCCTCACCGAGCACGCCGAGGATGGCCTTGAGGTGTGGGATGAGGCGCTCCACGGCTCCGGGTTCCACGCCGCCACGCTGCAGACGCACCGTGGCCCCACCGCGCTGCTGGACTTCGATCTCCACCGGCAGGGCGCCGGTCACCTGGTCTAGTTCGGCGAGCAGGCGGCGGATGCGGCGGCGGTCGGCGGCCTCGTCCGTGGTCTCCTCCATGCGCACCACCAGGCGGCGCGGGCCGGTGTCCGGGATCGGCACGCGGTCGCTGGGGGCGGCATCGTCACCGGCGGGCTCCACCACCTGCAGGTGACGCCGTGGGGGCGCCTCGTCCGAGGGGCCCCGACGGTCCGAGGGCGCACCGGCAGGGCCACCGCCGTTCGGGTCGCCGTTCGGGTCGCCGTTCGGGCCGCCGTTCGGGCCGGGGTTATACGGCGGCGACTGCCGCTCGCGCACGGCCTGGGGGGCGCGAGCGTTCGCGGCGCCGTACCCACCAAAGCCGCCCCCATAGCCGCCACCGGAGCGCACCTGGAACTTGGCTTGCTGGAAGTCCGCCGGCATGCGGCCGGCGTCCTGGTCGTACGCGCACGCCTCAAAGACCCCGGCGGAGATGCGGTCGCCGCGAGCACGGACGTTGACCTTCAGGAGCAGGATGTTGCCCTCGAACAGCATGCCCGCGGCCTTGAAGCGCTCGTACGCCTCCGACCAGATCATGACCTCCGCCTGGCCGCTCATGTCCTCGATGTTGACAGCCGCAAAGGGCTTTCCCTGCTTGGTGGCGAGCGCGCGGATGCCTGTGATCAGGCCCGCGACGATCGCGTCGTGCCCGACCAGGTCGCCGTTGATCTCGGCTGCCTGGTGCGTGGTGTAGCGGCCCAGCGTGCGCGCCGCGGCGGAGAACGGGTGCTCCGAGATGTACGTGCCCAGCAGTTCCCGCTCCCACGCGAGGATCTGCGGCTGGGGGATGCGCACCGCGTCCAGGTCCAGCGCCGGCAGCGGCGTGTTCACCTCGTCGCCGAACATGTCGAACATGCTCGTCTGGCCGGTGTCGCGCAGGCGCGCCTCCTGCTGGGCGAGCGAGAGCAGGCGGTCCACGCCGGTGATGACGGCGCCGCGGTCCGCCATGCTGTCCAGCGCCCCAGCCTTGGCCAGGGCCTCCAGCACGCGCTTGTTCACGTCGCGCGGGTTGATGCGACGGGCGAAGTCCTCCACGGACTCGTACTCGCCCTTCGCCTCGCGCTCTGCGATCAGGCCCTCCACGCCGCCCATGCCCACGTTCTTGATCTGCGCCAGGCCGAAGCGGATGGCCTCCGAGCCGTCCGCGTTGGTCTCGATGGAGAAGTTCACCTGGCTGCGGTTGACGTCCGGCTGCAACACGGCGATACCGAGGCGGTTGCACTCCGCGATCGCCTGCGCGATGCGGTCCGAGTTGCCGTTGGCGGCTTGCAGCACGGCGGTCATGTACTCCGCCGGGTAGTGCGCCTTGAGGTAGGCCGTCTGGTAGGCGATGGCGCCGTAGCAGACGGCGTGCGCCTTGTTGAAGGCGTAGCCGGCGAAGGGCTCGATCAGGTCGAAGAGGTCGTTGCCGAGTTTCTCTTCGTACCCCTGCTCGCGGAGACCCTCCAGGAAGCGCTGGCGCTCCTCCACCATGACCGAGGCGATCTTCTTGCCCATGGCCTTGCGCATGACGTCCGCCTGGCCCAGCGAGTAGCCGGCGAACTTGCGGGCAATGTGCAGTACCTGCTCCTGGTAGGTGATGACGCCGTACGTCTCTTCCAGGATCTCGCGCAGGTCCTCGTGCGCGTACCACGCCTCGGCGCGTCCGTGCTTGACGTCGATGTAGCGGGGGATCTGCTCCATGGGGCCGGGGCGGTAGAGGGCGACCATGGCGGAGAGTTCGGCCACGTTCTGCGGCTTCAACTCCATGACGTAGCGGCGCATGCCCGCAGACTCCATCTGGAACACGCCGAAGGTGTCGCCGTTGCCCAGCACCTCCGCCGTGGCGGCGTCCCCGTCCGGGATCTCCACCAGGTCCAGGTGCTCCCCGCGCCGCTCCTCGATCAGGTTCAGCGCCTTCTCCAGGATGGTGAGGTTGGTCAGACCGAGGTAGTCGACCTTCAGCAGGCCGATCTTGTCGATGTCCGCCATGGGGTATTGCGTGGTGGGGACGGAGAACTCGGAGTCCGCATCCTTGCTGGTCGCGCGCTGCAGCGGCACCACGTCCGTGAGCGGCTGGTTGGAGATCACCACACCGGCGGCGTGCGTGGAGGAGTGTCGGGCCACGCCCTCCAGCGCCTGGGCGGTGTCCACCAGTTCGCGCACCTGGGGCTCGCCCTCGTACGCCTGCTGGAGTTCGGAGGACTGCTTCAGGGCGTCCGCCAGCGAGATGTGCAGCGCGTCCGGCACCATGCGCGCGATGCGGTCGGCCGCACCGAAGTCCATGCCCAGCGCTCGGCCCGTGTCGCGGATAGCGGCCTTCGCGCCCAGCGTGCCGAAGGTGCAGATCTGGGCCACGCGGTCGCGGCCGTACTTCTCCACCGTGTAGCGGATGATCTGCTCGCGGCGGTCGTCCGCGAAGTCGAAGTCCACGTCCGGCATGCTCAGGCGCTCCGGGTTCAGGAAGCGCTCGAAGACCAGGCCCCAGGACATCGGCTCAATGTCCGTGACGTCCAGCGTGTACAGGATGATGGAGGACGCCGCCGAACCTCGGACGCCCATGCGGACGCCGTTCGCCTTCGCGTAGTTGGCGATGTCCTGGACGATCAGCATGTACTCGTCAAAGCCGGTCTGGGCGACCACGTCCAACTCGTAGCGCAGGCGCTCCAGGTGGGCGTCCGTCACGTCCGGGTAGCGGCGGTAGAGGCCCTGGTGGCACAAGTCGTGCAGGTGCTCGCGGGCGGTCTTGCCCTCCGGGATGCCGGGGTTCGGCAACTCCGTGCGGCCAAACTGCAGGTCGATGTTGACGCGCTCCGCGATCTCCCAGGTGTTGTCCGCCGCCTCCGGGTGATCCGGGAAGAGCGAGCGCATCTCCTCCTCGCTGCGGAGGTAGAAGGTGCTGCCGTCCAACTTGAAGCGGCCCTCGTCATGGATCGTGCTGTTGGAGCCGATGCAGAGCAGGACCTCATGCGCGCGGTGGTCGTCCGGGTTCGTGTAGTGGGAGTCGTTGGTGACCACGGTGGGCAGGTCCAGGCGCCTGGCCAGGTCGAACACCCGAGGCATCAGCGGCGTGAACTCCGCGATGCCGTGCTCCATGGTCTCCAGGTAATAGCGGTCCTTGAAGACGTCGCTGAACCAGCCGGCCACCTCCATGGCCTTGCGCTCGTCGTCCTCACGCAGGGCGGACATGAACTCGCCGGACGGGCAGCCGGAGAGCGCGATGAGGCCCTCTGAGTGCGCTTCCAGCAGTTCCTTGTCCATGCGCGGGCGGTAGTAGAAGCCCTCCAGGTGCGAAGCGGAGGACAACTTCAGGAGGTTGCGGTAGCCGGTCTCGTTCTCCGCCAGCAGCGTCAGGTGATGGGGCCAGCGGTTCTTGGCGTCCTTGTCGTGCCGCGACCCGGGCGCCACGTACGCCTCGATGCCGATGATGGGCTTCACACCGTGCTTCTTGGCGGTGGAGTAGAACTCGATCGCGCCGTACAGGGCGCCGTGGTCCGTGATCGCCAGCGCGCCCTGGCCCAGTTCCTTCGCTCGCTTCACCAGCGGCTCGATCTTGGACATTCCGTCCAGCAGCGAGTACTCGGTGTGGGTGTGAAGGTGGGCAAACATGGGGCCGGACCGCCAGGTGTGATGTGTGGATAACTGATCATCCGCGCATCAGATGCGCGAACGGGCGTTCGGAAAGGCCCGAGCGCCAACCTAGCACTTCCCGCCTCCGCGCCGCCACTCTGGAGCGGCGCGGAGGTCGGTTCGAGGCGTCTGAGGGCTACTCCAGGCTGGCGGTTACCGCGTCCCGCAGTTCGCCCTCGTCCGTGATGCCCTCCAGGGCGGCGGAGACACGGCCGGAGGCGTCCACCACGTAGATGAACGGCTCGCTCTCCAGGCCCCAGTCAAACACCGCCTGCACCGGCTGCAGGAGGCCCTGCGTGCGCGCCACCTCGATCACGTACGGCTCCACGTGGATGAAGTCCACCTGGTCGCCGTACTGCTCCCAGACCGGCTTCACCACCGCGTCCAGCACCGGCCCGCAGAAGCGAGTCTGGCAGAAGGCCGGGGTGACGAAGGCGATCACCGTGGGCCGCCCGTTCTGGATGGACTCCGCGATCGTCGTGTCCAGCATCGCCTCGATCGGTTCCGCCGCCGTGCTCACCTCGCGGGGGTCGCCGCCCACGTCCGCGAGCGTAAGTTGCTCCACGGCCACGGCGGGGTCGCCGATGATCGGCATCGGCGGATCCTGCACCACGAAGCGCACCATGCGCAGGTCTCGGTAAGTCTCGCCACCGGTGGTCACGTCTAGCGAGACGCCCCACCAGCCCTGCTGGTCGAACTCCACCATCGTGGTGAACACCGTCGTCAGCGCGTCCTCGTGGGCGGGGAGGAGGGGCGCGTCGCCTCGCGGCTTCGCGTGCGCGACCGGGCGGGTCGAGTCCCCGGCCAGATCCAGGCGCGCAACGCCGGGGTCGGCGTGCTGGTGATCCTCGTGGACGTCCAGCGTGCGAGAGACCATCTGGAACTCGCCCGCGGCGACCACGCCGTCCGGGTCAGCGACGGGATCCTGCGCCAGGCGGTAGACATAGGCCGTCACGTCCGCCTCGATGACCAGCGTGTCGTCCGGGAGGAACAGCGCGACGGCCAGCCGGTTCGTCCCCACCCCCAGCCCGTTCGGCGAGTTGAGGATGCGCGGCAGGAAGGGGGCGTCCGCCACGGACGCCGTCACCCCCTGGTTGTCCCACCCGGTGTCGCGCGAGAGTGACGAGCCGCCCTCGCTGTCGTCGCCGCCTCCGCATGCTGCGAGCGCAACGGCCAGGCCGCCCAGGACGAGGATGGCGAAAAATCGCCCACGGAAGTACCGGTTCACCATCTGCCTCCGGAAGTGTGGTGGTGTGGCCTCGATCATCTCACGCCGCACGCCAGCGGAGACGACGCCCGTATTACGCCCTGCCAGCGGCGACGAGCGCGACGAGGGCCAGCAGCGAGGGCGGGGCGTCAGGACGCCGCCGCCTCGCCCTCGGCCGCGGGGTCGGCGGCGGACGCGGAGGCCGGCTGCGGGGCGCTCACCTGCACCGGCGCGCGCGCACTGCGGTTCACGACGACGATTCCCAGGATGATCAGCGACAGGCCCGGCGCCAGCGCCAGCGCCGGCACCTCGTTCAAGACGAGCCAGCCCCAGAACTGCGCGGCGATGGGCGCCAGGTACGTGACGAACGAGGCCTGCGTGGCCTCCACGTTCGAGAGGAGCCAGAAGTAGAGGATCACCGCCACGCCCTGTGACAGCAGCGCCAGCCCCAGCGCCGCCGCCACGGTGCGTCCCTCCAGGTGCAGCGGATTCGGAGGATCGCCGGCCAGGAACAGCAGCGGTGTGAGCATGAGCAGGGCCATGGTGTTCTGCGCCCCCGCCAGCGTAGTGGTGTCCACGCCCAGCAGGCGCCTGCGCGTGAACACCGCACCCGCGGCGTAACTCATGGCCGCCGCCACCACCGCGAGTTGCCCCTGCGTGCTCCCGGAGCGCAGGTCCAGCGCGTCCGGCCCGATGATCACGGCAAGCCCCACGAAGCCGATGGTGACGCCCACCGCCTTCCCCTTTGTGAGTCGCTCCGCGGGCAGGAAGATCGTGGAGAGGATGGCCACGCCGAACGGCATGGCGCCGTTGAGGACGGCGGCCAGGTTGGACGGGATCTCGCGCTCGCCCCACGGGATCAGCACCATGGGGATCGCCGACCCGAAGAGCCCGACGACCGCCACGTCCCGCCAGTACACGCGCGACCTTGGCAGCCCTCGCCGGAGCGACGCCACCACCGCGCCGATGAGCAGCCCGCCGCCCGCCAGCCTCGCCCAGGCAATGGCGATGGGCGTCAGTTCGTCCAGCATGACCTTGATGAACATGAAGGACGCGCCCCAGATCAGGGAGAGCGCGGCCAGGGCCAGCAGGTGGATGGGACGCATGGGTGACCTCGACAGCGATCAGAGGACAGTGGGCGTGGGACAGCGGGGACGCTAGCGGGCGAGTCCTGACGCGCCCAGGTCGGCGCCCGCATGGACGCCTTCCACCACGGCCTCTACGTCAAACACCTCGAACGACGGCTGGACGCCGGTCATCTCACCCACCGGGCTCGCGTTGACCGCGTCCACCACCGCCTGGCGCTGCTCCGGCGTGTCGAAGAGATAGAGCGCGCCCCAGCGTCCGGTCTCCGGGTTGGAGATCCACGTCTTCTGCCGCAACCCCGCCATCTGCTCGAAGCGCGGGACGGAGCGCTCCCGCACGTACGCCCGCAACTCCTCGAACGAGGCGCGCGACGCCGCCCCCCCGGGACCGAGGTCCCACATCACCTGGAGCGCGAAGAGTGGCGTGGTCATGAGGTGGCGAAGTATATGCCGCAGACGGACTACGGCCACGAGGGCTGGCGGGGCAGAGGCAGACAGAAGCGGACAGGTGTGGGCCCGGCGGCTACAGGACCTCGCGGGCGTAGGCGGTGGAGAGGGCGTCCGCGTACTCGTTCCAGAGGGAGCCGTCGTGCGCCTTGATCCAGCGGATGCGCGCCAGCGGGCGTTCCTTCGCCAGCGCGTACGCCTCCTTGACCAGTTCCAGGTTCTTCACCTCGCCGTCGCGGCGGCGCCAACCGTTGCGCTCCCAGCCGGCGGCCCACTGGGTGAGGGTGTTCACCACCAACTGCGAGTCGGTGTAGACGTCCATCGCCTCGTCCGGACCCAGCATGCGCAGGCCGTGGATCATGGCCGTGAACTCCATGCGGTTGTTCGTGGTGGCGGGGTCGTGGCCGTATTCCTGTGCCAGGATGTGGCCGTCGATCACGTACACCGCGCCCCAGCCGCCGGGGCCGGGGTTGCCAGCGCAGGATCCATCCGTGAACACGCCGGTCTGAGGGCCTCCGCTATGGCGCGCCAGCACCTGCGTCAGCGTGAGCGGCGCAATGCTGCCGGACGACCGGAACGAGGACCGCACGGGGCCCGCCCGTGTGTGGTCGTCCGCGCTCCGCGAGCGCTGCGAGGATCGCGACGGGCGACGCCCGCCGCTATTCCAGCGAGACACCGTTGTACAACATGACCGGATCGCCCTCGAACACGTCGCTCTCCAGGTTCGCGACCACCACCACCGGGCGGTCCGCCACGATCACCCCGCTGCCCACCCAGCCGTCCGGCAACTGGCGGTTCTGCCACTGCCGGAAGGTCTGCTGGCCCTTGACCGAGGTGGGACCGGGCGGGAAGAGGCCGTTGGGGAACGCCTTGGAGTAGTACACCACGTAGACGTTCGCCTCCGACCCGTCGAACGTCAGCACCCGGAACCACGAGTTCCAGCCCCGGTTGCCCCCGAACGGTCCGTAGTTCTTGTTCAGCACCGGCAGCACCACCTGCGTGGACGCCTCTTCCGAGGTGAACCCACGGTAGTCCGCCAGCGCGCCATCGTCAGAGATGCGCTGGGCCACCACGGCCACGGGCTCCACGGACTGCATGCGCACGGTGCCGGAGAAGCGATCCGGCAGGATCACCCCATCCGGCAGGCAGCCGTCCGTGCCGCGCGCGCGCTGGTCGCAGGTGCGGTTGCCGAAGACCAGCAGCGTGTGTTCCACCTCGAACTGGGCGCCGGTGTCGGTGACGCCGGAGAAGAGCAGGGTGACCTCGTTGGGGAGGCTGGGCTGGGCGCTCATGATGCGGAAGCGCGTGGAGAACCGGCTCTGGCCCTCCGTGTGGTTGCGGTCCACCAGCGGCAGCAGCACCACCCGGCTCGCCTCGTCCTCTGCCACCCCTCGGTACGAGGCGAGGCCGGCGTCCTGGCGGGCGCGCGTGTCCACGGTCACCTGGAGTTGCGCGGAGGCGGCGGAGACGCCGGTGGCCGTGGGCTGCGCGACCACCAGCGCGGAGCCCTCGAACCCGAAGGCTACCGGCAGCGTGTGTTCGTCGCGCACCCAGGAGGCGTGCGGGGCCAGGTAGTAGCCCCCGTTGGGGCACAGCGCAGAGGGCGTGGCCGGGTCCACGCGCGTGGGGGACGTGCTCCCCTGCTGGTGGTACACCACCTGCACGCACGAGGCCTGATCCTCCAGGGTGTTTTGCACCACGATGCGGCTCGCGTAGTCGCGGCTGTTGGTCACCCACGGCAGCACGAAGCGCGAGGCGCCGGAGCCCAGCCGCAGGGCGTCCCCGGCGATCTGGAACTCGCCGTCTGCCCGCAGCACGTCGCGGGCGAGCAGCGCGGTGAAGGGCTGGTCCGCGGTGATGTAGGCGGAGCCTCGGTAGTCCGCGCCCAGGGGGGCGAGGGTCTGCTGGAAGAAGGAGCGGCCGAAGCCGGCGGGCAGCGCGTCGCACACGAGCGCTCGAGGGCAGGAGTCGCGCGCGGCCAGGCGGCCGTTGTTGTCGTAGAAGTCGATCTCGACCGCTGCGGGCCGGGTGCCCACGTTCTGGATGCGGATCCACGAGTTCTCGTCGCCCAGGTCCACGCTCTGCGAGGACACGGGCGTATTCCCCAGCCCGAACGCTGCGAGGGCGAAGGCAATCAGGAGCGCGGCGGCCGTCCGAGGGCGTCGCCCTCGTCCTGGTGGTCCGGTCACCCGAGACCCTCTCTCCCCGCCCGCCAGTGGCGATGGTAGGGCACCTGCTGGTTCGGGGTAAGGCTGGTTCGGGGTAAGACCGCTTCGGGGTAAGACCGGCCGGCGCCTGTACTGACGCGGGGCCTCGTGGTTACTGGGTGGTGTTGGCGTTGCCGTCCAGCCGCAGCAGGGGGCCGAGCCCGCGCTTACTCGCCGGCGCCGGCGGTGGGGGTGCCCGGGCCGGGCGTGCCGGTCGAGGTGGGGGTGG
>JALOAL010000022.1 GCA_023228825.1 Dehalococcoidia bacterium
ACTGCGAGCTGAGGTCGACGGCGCCCTCGGACGACTCCACCACCTCGCTGACCACGCCTATGCTCGGTAACCATCGCTATGAGGCAACTGCTCCGCTTTCGGTAACCGTTACTTCTGAGGCACCTCGAGCCCGCCGCCTCAGGCCCCCTGGCGGCCACAGGCCGCCGCCGCGGAGGCGCGGGCCAGGCGCGAAGGGAGGGGCGTGTCCGCGGTCATGCGGGACGCACTCGAGCAGAATCTCCCGGCGGACCGCCGCTCACCCCCGCCGCCCTCCCTCACCCCGTGGGGGGCGCCGCCTCCGGGATGGCCGAGGCCCAGCGGACCGCCGTCTCCACGCTGCGGAAGTCGCGCCCCAGGTGCTGGCCCGCCACTGCGAGTACCAGGCGGTCGCGGCGGCGGAGGGCGGCGGTGCGGATCAGGCGCTTGCGCTCCACGCGGCGCAGGAGCGGGTCCAGTTCCACCTGGAGCGCGATGCCGGAGCGGTCGAAGCGCCCATCTCCGAAGGCGATGCGGGGCACCTCCGACAGGTCGTGCAGCGCTCGGTAGACCAGGTCCACGTACTCCACGTGCAGGCGCACGCCGCCGCCCTGCAGGAGGTCCAGCAGGTAGGCCCGCGCCTGCTCCGGCACCTCCCACACCGCGCCCGGCTGCACGGCGATGTCTCGAGCCTCCTCCACGTTCTCCAGCACGGCGATGGGGTTGCCGGACAGTTCCAGGATGCGGCTCAACTGCGTGAACGCGCGGTTCAGTTCCTCCAACGGCTCGCGCAGGGGTTCGATGTCGGACATGCCCCAGAACTGCTTGGGGCGGGGCAGGTTCGGGTAGACGATGAACGGGATCACGCCGTACGGGTTGGCCCGCGCCTCCACGCGCTCGCCCTGCGCCCACAGTTCGAAGCGGTCCGGCGTCCACGCCTCCACCACCTCCACCTCACCGGCGGACTGGCCCGCGGCAGCGCTCGACGCGCGGCCATAGATCGGGGCGCCCTGCACCGAGTGCACCGAGGGCATCGCGGCGCCATCCATCAAGGCGTCGGCGTCCAGCGTGTAGCGTGCGGCCACGCGCCAGAGGCGGCGGACGTCGTCTCCGGCCCACCAGGCGTGGAGGCCCTGCACGTCCGGCGCGGAGACCACCACGCGCTGCTCCTCCTGCGACCAGGTCACCTTGTACGCGCCGTCGCCCAGGACCGCGGTGTCCACCTCCGTCTCGATGTCCAGGCGCGCCAGGTCGTTCGCGTCCCACGTCTCCGCGAGCACGCGCTCCGCCTCCGCCGCCACCGCGTCCGAGTCCGCGGCGGTCACCTCCGGGCGGTGATCCGTGACCAGGTAGGACGCGCCCTTCTCCACGATGGAGCGGGCGTAGTTGAACACCAGCGCCCGCTCCCGGCCGCGTCGGGGCGGGGCGCCCCGCCGGCCCTCGTAGTAGTCCAGGTATTCGCGGTAGCGACGCAGGCGGTCCGTGTCCCGCTGCGCGAGCACGCTCGGCAGCGGGACCTCCTGCGCCGTCGCCGCCCGTGGCGCGCGTGGCGCGCCTGGCGCCCGCGCTGGCGCCGAGGTCACTGGGCGCCCCGGCGCTGGCCTCGGCCGTCCGGGCGGCAGGTGGCGCCGGCCGTGGAGAGGGCGCGGAAGACCGTGCGGCGGGAGACCTGGAAGCGCTCCGCGATCTCGTCCACGGACAGGCCCGCGTCCTCCCGCAGGACACGGATCTGGTGGTCGCGCTCCTGGTTGAGGAGCGCCCTCACCCCGCCCGGCACGTCATAGCGGCAGCGCGCCAGCGGGCAGGAGAGGCAGGACGGGAAGAGGTCGCACCCGTCGTCGCGGTAGTCCATGTGCTCTGGCAGTGCGTCGCTGCGGACGTTGCGCGCGCGCTGCCCGGCGCCGTGGCGGGTCACCACCGGTAGCGCGGAGGCGTAGATGGCGCGCTGCGGCGCCTGCACGGTTGCGGTCGTCATTGCTCAATCCCCATTTCCGGCGCGAGCGCCGCGGGCCACGCGCGGACCACCGTCCGCGCCCGCCGCCGCCACGGTCAGCGCCATGCTCACCAGGTAGTCGTCATGCCCTCGCGCCGGGTCGACGTCGAAGCGCATGCGGCCCGCCTCGCGGTAGTCCGCGCGGGCCCATTCCAGTTGGCGGCGGCACTCCGCGTATTCGCGGCTGCCGTCGCCGGCGTAGATGCGCAGGCGGCCCGAGTGCGCCGCCGCCAGGAGCGCGAAGCCCAGGCGGGACTTGCGCTCCGCCGTGAACGGCACCGCCTCCACCACCGTCCGGCCGAGGCGCGCCGCCAGCAGGTCAGCGACCGGCGCGCCGACGCCGGTGGCGTCCACGGCCAGGCGTCGGACGCGCCACACGCGCCGCAGGCGGTCGGCGAGGGTGGCGACGAGGGACTCGGTGGCCTCGCCGCGCCACGCCTGGTGCTCCACGACCTCCACGGACGGCAGGCCCGCCGCCGCGCTGCGTCCATCTCTGAACCTCATCCGAGCGATGGTGAGGACGGTCCAGTCGCGGTCGGCCGTGCCCCGGCCGGCGGCGGCGGCGAGTTCCGGCCCGCCGAGATCCAGCCCGGCCACGTACCGCTGCCCCTGGCGCGGCGCGCGCTGGCGGGGGTGCTTGCCCTGCATCTGCGCCAGCGTGGCGGCGTCGAACAGGCGGCCCGCCTCGTCCACCTCCTCCAGGAGGTACTGGGTGCGGAAGAGCGGGTGGCGTTCGCCCAGGCGCGCGCGCTCGCCCTGCACGTAGCGGGCGTACTGCGGCACGTGCTCGGCCACGGCGGCCCAGTCGTAGCGGAAGCAACGGCGGCGGCCGTCGCGCCGTTCCGCCTCCAGGTGCTCGGCGCGCGCCCGCGCGAGCAGCGAGCCGGCGTTCCAGGGGGTGCCGGAGTAGACGACGGGGGCGTCCGTGGAGGCGGCCATGGGCCGGAAGTCGCGGTCGAACTTCTCCGGTGAGACGTCCTGCGCCTCGTCCACCTCCAGGAGGATCGAGGCGGTGTGGCCCACCACGTTCGCGCCGGGCTCCGCCGACAGGAAGTGCGCGCGCGCCTGCCCGCAACGCACGCCGCCGCGGTGGCGTCGCACGAGGCCGCCGAGCCCGGCCTCCGCCGCCTTCGCCTCCAGCCGTTCGAGGGAGATGCGTGCCTGTGGCACGGCGGTGGGGGCGCACTTCACGATCGCTCCGCCGGTGGCGGCGCGCGTCAGCAGCGCGACGAGTTCCACCTGCGCGGAGACCTCGTTCTTCCCACCCTGGCGCGCGATCTCCACGGAGAGCGAGCCGCCGCCGCCCGCGCCGCCGTGCACGCGCTGGAGGATCGCGCGGGCGACCTCCGCCTGGTACGGGCGCAGCGCGGGTAGTCCGGTCTGGACTGGGGGCGTCGCGGCAGCCGGGTCCGTCACGGCGGTCATCCCAGCACCAGCCGTCCCACCAGGTCGCCCAGGCCGGCGGTGAGGACGGCAAAGAAGAGCGCGTGGATGCGCGTGCGTACCTCCCGCACCTCGCGCTCCAGCGTGGCGAGCCGGACGGCCACGTCCGCACTGCCTGCCGGGGCGTCCGGGAGCGTCCGCCGCGCGCCGCCTCGCAACGCGAGGAGGCCTTGGACGGCGGCGCCGACGGGATCGCGGCGGCGCGTCATTGCCCGCCCCCGTCCACGCCGACGCTGGCGAGTTGGTCGCCGAAGTGACGGAGAACGTCCGCCACGGACTCGGTGAGGTTCTCGGCTTCGCCGCCGGAGAGGCGGTGGCGCGCGGTCAACGCCTGGATGAGCAGGCGCAGCCCGGTCTCGAGCGTCTTCGAGTCTTCCGGGTGGTCCTCCAGCATGCGATGGACGAGGAAGCGCAACAGGGCGACCTCGTCGTCCAGGCCCTCCACGTCGCCGGCGTCCAGCAGCAACTCGCGGTCGCTCGCGCTCAGGGCTCGCTCGTAGAAGGAGAGGGGGCGGCGGTGACGGTCTCGTGCGCGGCGGGCGTCCGTCATGGGGTCCTCCGTCGCTCGGTCATGAGGTGCAGGAGTTCTTCCCGCGCGTCCGGCGCGGTCTCCTCCAGCGCGACCAGGAACCCGTACAGGAGCCGCAGTGCGGCGCGCTCGTACTCGCCGGCGCGCACGGCCTCGCGCGTGGGGTGCGCCGGCCGCGAGGATCCGAGGGACTGCGACGTCATCGCGCACCGCCGTCCGTGCCGGGACGGAAGGAGACGAGGTAGGCGATGCCGGTGGTGGCGAGGAGGAGCGGCACGCGACGCGCCACCTCGCCCGCGGTGTCGGCGACGGGAAGGCCGGCAAGCGCTTCCAGCGAGACGCCGGCGAACAGCATGGCCAGGGACGCCGCGGCGACTCGACGTGCGCGGGTGGCGGCGCACAACGCTCGACATGCGAAGTATGATGCGCCCCACGCGCTGGACGCTGCGATGGCCGCCTGCTGGGCTGCGCCGGTGGTGGACCAGAAGCCATGCACGGTGCCGGACCCTCTCGCTGTCCGGATCGGGACTCCCGACCGGACAGCGAAATTAGAACATCAGTTCTATCTCCCGCAAGGGGTGCCCGTCAGCAACTTGTCCACACTCCCCGCTGCACCGCCTCAATCCTGCGCGCGCTGACCTGTGGCTTGCCTACCCGCCCACCGCTGACAGCAGGTCATTCCGGGTGAGCACGGCCTGGGGCTGGACGGCCAGCCCAGCCTCCACGGTCTGCACGAGGCGGAGGTCCAGGTAGCGGAGCGCGGCCGCAGGGAGCCCCACCTCGAGGGCGAGGCGGAGGACCTCGGCCAGCGCGGGCCAGTGGCGCACCTTGTGCGGCTCCACCTTGTCGGCGACGAACATGGCCCACGCCTCCGGGGTGTAGTGCGGATGGCCGGTGGTGTGCCACCTGACCGCGTGCAGCACGCGCTCGTCCGTGACGCCGAGGCGGCGGCGCAGGTCCTCTGCACCCACGGGGCCGTGGAGGAGCACCGGGGCGGCGCGCTCCACCGCGTCCACGGGGAGGCGGTACGCCTCGGCGCGGGCGAGCCACTGCTGGTCGTCCAGGTGGCGGGAGACGTCGTGCGCGCGGGCCATGAGGCGAGCGAGGGCGACGTCCAGGCCCCAGCGTGATGCGAGTTCGTCCGCGAGGGCGACCACGCGGTCCACGTGCGCGAGCAGCCCGGGCGGGAGTTCCTCCGCGATGCGGGCTGACAGGATGGACTCGGGAGACTCCACGGTCACCTCCATGGGGCGGCGCCTCTCCCGGGGGCCGGGGGTGGGGCGTCCCCGGTCAGAGGTTCAGGGAAAACCCCGATAGGGGCGAGGCAGCACATGCGTCATGGTACGCAGACCGGGAGGGGCGGGGAGCACCTCATGCACGCGATTGACCAACGGCCGGCGCCGCCGAGCCTCGCCCTGGCGGCGTGGCGCGCGCACCTCCGATCTGTCCGCGCCGGGCTGGGCGACCACTCCCTCCTCCTCACCGTCCTCGCCGCCTCCGGCGTCCTTGCTGGCCTGATGGTGGCGGCGAGCCTGGCCGGCGACCCGCGGGAGGCGGGGGGCTACGCGGTGGCCTGCCTCATGATCGGCGGCGGCATCGTGCTGGGACGGCGCGGGGGTGCGCGGTCCGCCTCCGGCGAAGCGACGAGCGCGCCGGTGGCCCACGAGGTGCGCGACGAGATACGCGCGGTGGCGCACGACCTGCGCGCGCCGCTCCTGACCGTCTCCTCTTACCTGGAACTGATCGCGCAGGGCGACTTCGGCCCGGTCTCGCCGGAGGCGCAGGCCGCGCTGCGCCAGTGCGTGTCCGTGACCGCACGGGCGCAGCACGTGGTGGAGACCACGCTGCGGCCTCGCCCGTCCGAGGGCGCGGAGGACGGACGGGCGGCGGCGACGGTGGACCTGGGCGTGGTGTTCTCGGACGTGCTGGACGCGCTCACCGGCACCATGCGCGCGGAGGGGGCGGAGGTGGCGCTGGCGGGCCGCCTGCCGCGCGTGCGAGGCGACGAGACGGCGCTGTTCCGGGTGTTCGAGAACCTGTTGCAGAATGCCATGAAGTACGGGGCGCCGGGCTGCCCTCCCCGCATCGGGATCACGTGGCGACGGGTGGACGGGGACATCGAGGTCTCCGTGCGCGACAACGGCCGCGGCATTGCGCGCGAGCACTTCCACGCGATCACGGAGCAGGGCGTGCGCGGGACGGACGCCACGCCGGGCACCGGGCTGGGGCTGGCGACGGCGGCGCGCCTGGTGTCCCGCATGGGCGGCACGCTGATGATCGACTCGCAGACCTCGAGGTCCTCGGCAGGCGCACCGAGCGGCACGGTCGTGCGCGTGACGCTTCCCTCTGGGTAGCCCCTCTGGGTAGCCCTCTGGTCCGCCGGTCGCGCCTGCTACGGGATGGCGAGGAGCATCGTGCGTCCGTTACGTGCGCGCATGAGGCCTGGGCATAGCGTCGAGGGGCTGGAGTGCTTCTGCGCTCCGGCTTCTACACGGGAAATGCGGAGGTGCCCCTACCGATGGCGAAGACGAAGGCCCAGCCGAACACTGCGCAGATCAACGAACTGCTCTACCAGGCGTTGGAGACGGAGATCGGCGGGCAGGCGGTATACAAGCAGGCGATCGAGTGCGCGGAACAGCCCGACTTCAAGGAGGAGATGCAGAAGTACCTCTCCGAGACGGAAGACCACGAGCGCATCCTGAAAGAGGTGTTCGAGAGGGTGGGCCTGGACCCGGAGACGGACAGTCCCGGACGCCAGGTGATCAAGGCGAAGGCGGACAGCCTGGTGCAGGCCATGCAGATGGCGCTGGAGGGCGGCGGCAAGTCGATGGCGCAACTGGTGGCTGCGGAGTCCGTGGTGGAGGCGGAGTCAAAGGACCATCAGAACTGGGAACTGATTGGCGAACTCGCCAAGCAGATGGACGGCGACCTCTCTGAGGCGCTGCAGGAGGCGTACGACCAGGTGGAGGAGGAGGAAGACCAGCACCTGTACCACACGATGGGCTGGGCTCGTGAACTGTGGCTGGACAGCCTGGGCCTGCCAGCGGTGATTCCGCCGCCGGAGGAGGAAAAGAACGTCACGACGATGATCGGCGCCAGCCGCGCGCGTCAGCAGCGTGAGGAGATGCTGTAGTCCGTCCGAGGGCGCGGGGCCACGCATGCAGAGAGGGCGCCCATGGTGGGCGCCCTTGCTTCGTGTCCCGTCTCGCGGACATGCGGAGGGCTGGCTAGCGGCCGGCCTTCTTCATCAGGCGCGCGACGCGTTCCTCGGTGCGGGGGTGGGTGGCGAAGAGGTTGGAGCGGCGGACGCCGGCGAAGGGGTTCGCGATGAACAGGTGCGCCGTGGACGCGGGCACGTCCATGGGCACGCGTCGCGCGCCCATCTCGATGCGCTGGAGGGCGGAGGCGAGCGCCTCCGGGTCGCCGGAGATCTCGGCGCCGTCGTTGTCCGCCTCGAACTCGCGGGAGCGGGAGATGCCCAACTGGATGAGGGTGGCGGCGATGGGCGCGACGATGAGCGCGAGCAGGCCGCCCCCGCCGTTGCCGTCCCGGCTGCCGCCGAAGAAGAAGCCCATCCAGGCGATCATGGAAATTGCGGAGGCGATCGCCGCGACGACGGAGGACGTGAGGATGTCACGGTTCCTGACGTGCGCCAGTTCGTGGCCCAGCACTGCGCGGAGTTCGCGCTCGGACAGCAGTTGGCGGATGCCGGCGGTGACGGCCACGGCGGCGTTCTGGGGGTTGCGGCCGGTGGCGAAGGCGTTGGGCTGCATGGAGTCTATGGCGTAGACGCGGGGCATCGGCATGCCGGCGCGTCCGGCGAGTTCCTCCACCATCTCGAAAAGGCGGGGATCCTGGTCGCGGGTGATCTGGTGCGAGCGGGTGGCCTTCAGGACGATGTCGGCGGAGAACCAGTAGGAGCCGAAGTTCATCGCCAGGGCGATCAGGCCGAAGAGCAGGACGCCGCCCATGCCTCCCAGGGCGCCGCCCACGGCGATCAAGAGGCCGCTGAGAGCGGCCAGCAGCACGGCGGTCTTCAGGTTGTTCATCTCAGTCGTACTCCAGTGGTGAGCGCGTCCTCAGTTTATCGGGGCGGCCTGCCGCTGGTGTGATCAGGGTGCTAACGGACTGCCGCGACGCTCCGTATCCGTGCCATATCGGGTGTGGCGGTATCCTGTATGCCGGTCTCCCGGCCGCCGACGAGGGTCCCCCGTACCGGTCTGCAAAGACGGGGGTCGCAGCAAGGGAGGTCGCCCTGTGTCGCTGCTGTCTCCGTCCACCGGCTTCGCCTGGTTCATCCTCGTCGCCTCCGGCCTGCTGGAGGTCGGGTGGGCGTCGCTCCTGCCTCGTACCGAGGGCTTCACGCGGCTCGGGCCCTCCTTGCTGATGGGCGCCCTGCTCGTCCTGAGCATGGTGGGGATCAGCGTGGCCACGCGCGTGATTCCGATCGGCACGGCCTACCCGGTGTGGGTGGGGATCGGGGCGGTGGGCGCCGCCGTCGTGGGCATTGCGTTCTACCAGGAACCGACGAATGCGCTGCGACTCACGTTCCTCGTGCTGCTCGTCGCCTCGATCCTCGGCCTCCGGCTGACCGGTGGGGGCTCTGTGGCGTAACCGTGGGTGGCGTAACCGTGGGTGGCGTAACCGCGGGTGGCGTAACCGCGGGTGGCGTAACCGCGGGTGGCGTAACCGCGGCCTAGTCGCGCGCGGCGGGGCGCCGCGGTGGGCGGTAGGTCTCGATGAAGCGGTAGCCGACGTTACGCACGGTGTCGATGAACTGCTCGCGCTGCTCGATCTTGGCGCGGATGCGGCGGACGTGGACGTCCACGGTGCGGGAGCCGCCGTAGTAGTCGTAGCCCCACACCTGGTTGAGCAGCGCTTCGCGGGTGAAGGGTTTGCCGGGGTTGGAGGCCAGGAAGCGGAGCAACTCGTACTCCTTGTAGGTGAGGTCCACGACTTCTCCGTCCACGGTGACCTTGTACCGCTCGAGGTCGATCGAGAGTTCGCCGTGACGGATGACGGCGCCGTCCTCCGCGCCGTTCTGCTGCCAGATGAGGCGGGCGATGCGGACGCGCAGTTCGTCCGGGTCCACCGGGGTGAGCGCGAAGTCGTCCACGTGCAGGCCGGGGGTGATGAGGGCCAGGTTGGCGGCGGTGCAGAGCACCATGACGGCGGCGGTCTCCTGCACCGCCTCGTCACGCAGGATGGTCGCCAGCGCGCCACCGGTCATGCCCACGCCGGTGTCCACGATGACGAGTGCGGGGCGCCAGTCGCGCACGGCGACGAGGCAGCGGTCGCCATTCGACTCCACCTGCACGACGTGCCCGTCCGGGCGCGCAGCGGCTTCCACCACGCGCGCGGTGCTCGCGTCCTGGGTGAGGAGCAGGATCCGCTGCATCAACGAAGTTTATCGCGCCACCCCGCACCGAACGAGGAACTGCGACCGCATCGGCACCCGGTGTCTCCTGGTCGCCCCGCGCGTAGCACGCATCTGCCATTGCCCTTGCAGCGGCCGTTGTACGCGACAGGCGTGCGCTCCCGCATACTGATCGCCGCCAGCAGCGACTCTTCGTCGACCGCTGCGGGGGCTACCGGAGGCAGGATGAAGTTCCGCAGGCGAGCACGGTTGGACACGAGCCAGGTCCGCGACCGACGCGGGCAGGGCGGCGCGGGCCTCGGCGGGATGCCGATCCCCATCGGCGCGCTCGGCGGGGGCGGGGGCATCGTCGGGCTGCTGGTGGTGATCGTGCTGCTCTACGCCAGCGGCGGGCTGGGCGGGCTGACGGGCGAGCAGTCCGGCGCGTCCGGCGGGTCCACGGACGGGGGCGTGGCGGCGAACTGCGCGACGGGGGCGGACGCGAACGAGCGCCAGGACTGCCGGGTGGTGGCTGTGGTGAACAGCGTGCAGGAGTTCTGGGACGGGGAGTTTGAGGCGCGCGGCGCGGGCTACCAGTTCGCGGAGACGGTCCTCTTTACGCGGGGGACGCAGACGGCGTGCGGCTTCGGGTCGTCGGCGAGCGGCCCCTTCTACTGCCCGGGTGACGGCGTGGTCTACATCGACCTCTCCTTCTACGACGACCTGCAGAGCCAGTTCGGCGCGCAGGGCGGCCCGTTTGCGGAGGCGTACGTGGTCGGGCACGAGTATGGCCACCACGTGCAGAACCTGCTGGGCATCCTCTCGCAGGAGGGCAGCGCCAGCGGCCCCGGCAGCAACGCCGTCCGCACGGAGTTGCAGGCGGACTGCTTCGCCGGGGTGTGGGCGCACCACGCGACGGACACCGCGCTCGTGGAGACGCTCACTCCGGAGGACATCGCCGCCGGCCTCGACGCTGCGGCGGCCATCGGCGACGACCGCATCCAGGAGCGCTTCCAGGGCGAGGTGAGCCCGGAGACGTGGACGCACGGCTCTTCGGAGCAGCGCCAGCGCTGGTTCACGGTGGGCTACGAGAGCGGCGACATGGAGCAGTGCGACACGTTCAACGCGGACATCGGGTAGGCGGGATGGGGAGGGCGTGGGGCCTTCGTCAGAAACAGTCCGGAAACACGGCAACCGCTAACATCGGGGGCATGTACGACGGTATGGGCGACGCTGACCCTCGGACGCACGTGCTGCAGGCGTGCCGCGACCACGACGTGAAGTTTATCCGTCTGTGGTTCGCGGACATCCTGGGCACCCTCAAGTCCGTGGCCATCACGATCGAGGAACTCGAGCACGCGCTGGTGGACGGCATCACCTTCGACGGCGGGGCGATCGAGGGCTATGCGCGGCACGGCGAGGCGGACATGATCGCGCGGCCGGACCCGGCCACGTTCCAGTTGCTGCCGTGGCGGCCTCGGCCCCAGGCGGTGGCGCGCATGTTCTGCGACATCCAGCGGACGAACGGCGACCCGTTCGAGGCGGACCCGCGCTGGATCTTGAAGCGCGTGCGCGCTCGGGCGGCGGAGCGAGGCTACACGTTTTATGTCTCTCCGGAGATCGAGTTCTTCTACTTCCGGGACTCCAGGACGCCGGAGCCTCTGGACCAGGGCGGCTACTTTGACCTGACGCCGTCCGACAGCGGCTCCGACCTGCGCCGGGAGACGGTGCTGATGCTGGAGGAGATGGGCATCGGCGTGGCCCTCAGCCACCACGAGGTGGCGCCCAGCCAGCACGAGATGGACCTGCGCTACACGGACGCGCTGAGCATGGCGGACTCCGTGATGTCCTTCCGGCTCATCGTCAAAGAGGTGGCGATGCAGCACGGGGTATACGCCTCGTTCATGCCGAAGCCGCTGGCGGACCAGAACGGCTCCGCGATGCACCTGCAACTCTCGCTCTTCCGGGGCGAGGAGAACGCCTTCTTCGACGCGGACGCGCCGGACCAACTGTCGCCGGACCGCCGCCACTTCATCGCGGGGCTGCTACGGCACGCGCCGGAGATGATGCTGATCACGAACCAGTGGGTGAACTCCTACAAGCGGCTCATCCCCGGCTTCGAGGCGCCGACGCACACCTCCTGGTCCTTCACGAACAACGCGGACCTGGTGCGGGTGCCGGCGCACAAGCCGGACATGGAGATGTCCGCGCGCGTGGAGTACCGCGTGCCGGACTCGGCGTGCAATCCGTACCTCGCGTTCGCGGTCGCGCTCGCGGCTGGCATGCGCGGCATCGAGGAGGGGTACGACCTGCCGATGCCGGTCGACCGTCCGGTGTGGGAGTTGGGCGCGGAGGAACTGGCCGCGCGCGGCATCTTCGCGCTGCCCTCGTCACTGGGGGAGGCGATCGCACGTTTCGAGGGGTCCGAGTTCATGCGGGAGACGCTGGGCGACGCGATCGTGGACACGCTGGTGCACAACAAGCGCCACGAGTGGCGCCAGTACCGCTCCCAGGTCACGGCCTTCGAGATCGAGAAGTACCTGCCCTCGCTGTAGGCGTGCGCCGGTGGGCCTTCGACAGGCTCAGGGATGAACGGGGACTGGGGCTCGTGGCCTGGACGGGGGCTTGGTGCCTTCAGCCAGCGAGGGCTGCGCGGAGGGGAGGCGCGCGCCTCATGCGGCTCTCCTCCGGTGGCGCCATCGAGCGATGCCGAGGACGGCCACGGCGCTGGCCGCCGCGACCATGAGGGCGATGAGCCCTCGATTGTCGGGTGGTGAACCAATGGCGAAGCGGAGGGCGCGATCCACTTCTGTCGGGTCGGCTGCGGTGAGGGTCGCGACCTCGCGGATCACGTCCTCGGCGGGCCGCTCCACATCGCTCTGCCATGGCAGGGGTGGTGGCGGGGCGTCGTCGTGCCGGTATGGGTTGCGATCGAGGAGGGCCTTGCCGTCGACCAGGCTATACAGGCCGTAGCCCATGATGGCGATCTGCCAGCGGGCCTGTGGCAGGTTCACGTTATCCGGCAATCGCTCCAGGAAGAGCAGCACCCGCTCGCCCTCCGGCAGCCTCTGCCCGCCGGAGCAATCTCCTTGCAGCACGCCCAGCGCCGGAAGCACCACTTCTTCATCTACGTCGCCGAGGAGGGTCGCTTCGACACGGACGGTGCTGGCGTAGATACCGGGCCGATCCCGCCACTCCTCCTCGCGCGCGACCTCGCCAACAATGATGGCGTCCGCGTACTGGGTGAACCCGGCCGGGTTCAACACCTCCGGTGCCGGGCCGCCGTAACACGCGCTCGCTGCCTCCGGGCGCACGAGCGCAGGCGCCAGCGCGACCAGCAGGAGACCCACCGCCAGGCCGAGGCGGGGCGGACGCATCAGCGTGGGCCTCGGTGGAGGGCGCGGGCGGCGGCTGACGGCGAGGCGATGGCGGTCGCGGTCACCCAGGCCTCCGGTAGCGCCCTGCTGCGGGGTTAGAGTTCGCCGCGGGCTCGGTCCTCCATGGTGCGGGAGGCGAGCAAGGCTTCCATCAACTGCTGCTGCACGTTGGAGACCTCGGACGGGGCGTGGTTGGAGAAGACGACGGAGGAGCGCGAGCCGATGGCCATGTCGCGGAGGGCGTCGAAGTACTGGGTCATGAGGACGACGGACATGATCTCGCGCGCGTCGGCGCCGGTGGCCAACTGTAGTCCCGACACGGACTCCTGGTACCCCTGGATGATCGCCTTGCGCTGCTCGGCGATGCCTTCGCCGGAGAGGCGCTTGGACTCCGCGTCCGCCTCGGCGGCTTTGACGACGATGATCTTCTCGGCGTCGGCCTTGTGTTCCGCGGCGCGGCGGAGGCGTTCCTGGGCGACGATCTCGTTCATGGCGGCGGCGACGTTGGCGGCCGGGCGCACGTCGTTCACGAGCGACTTCACGATGTAGTAGCCGTACGTCTGCATGGACTCGGCCAGGGTGGCGCGCACGTCGTCGGCGATGTCGTCTTTGTTCTCGAAGACGTTGTCCAGCATCATCGTGGGCACTTTGGCGCGGACGGTGTCGTAGATGAAGGACTCCATCTGCTGCTCGTGGTTGGTGAGGGTGTAGTAGGCGTTCCAGGCGTCGTCCTGGTTGCGCACCTGGTACTGCACTGCCAGTTCGAGGTCCACGAACACGTTGTCGCGGGTCTTGGTGTTGATGGCCACGATGAGTTCACGGACACGGATGGAGACACGCGTCACGACGCTGTCCACAATGGGTACGCGATAGTTGAGTCCGGGCGAGGTGATGCGGTGGAACTTTCCGAAGCGTTCCACGATGGCGTACGACTGCTGTTCAACGGTGTAGAACCCGGACACCAACAGCAGCAGTACGAGCACGACGATGACGACGAGGGCAATGAGGGCAGTTTCCATAGTCCGCGGAGATTACCATTCTGACGCCCTCGTCCGCGTTCTCTGGGCTCTCAGGGATCTCTGGGGGCTCTCTGGGCTGGCGCCGGGGGCTGCGCTGTGGTCGGGCGGTATCGGTCGGTGAGGCGAGGAAGCCCGGCCGTGGGGCCGGGCTTCCCTTCGAGTCGCCTCGGTGCGAGGGGGGTGCTAGCGCCTGGGGAGGCGGACGGTGGCCGTGCCGGGGGTGGTCACGGAGCCGTCGGCCTTGCGGGTGCCGACCTCGAAGTCGACGAGCGCTTCGCCGTTGTCCTCGTACTTCTTGGTCGCCCTGGCGAAGACCGTGATGTCCTCGCGGGCGACGTCCATGCTGCGGTAGGAGACGTCCCACCGCTTGATCCAGCCGTCCGGGCCGGCGAGTTCGTCCAGTAGTTTGCCGACCCACATCCCCTTCAGGGCGCCGTGGACAATGATGTCCGGCAGGCGGTTCCCTTTCGCGAAGTTGTCGTCGTAGTGGATCTGGTAGAAGTCGCCTGAGGCGGCGGCCCAGACCACCAGGCGCTGGGAGGAGGTCTCCTCCTGGTTGGTGAACTCCTGGCCCTCCTGGACCTCGTCCCACGTCACAGCGTCTGCCATTGCCTTCGCCTTCCTAGTACGACAAGCCGGTGCCGCGGGTCTTGGCGACTACCGCGCCGTCCGACTTGCGCGTGTAGACGGTCTCGCTGGTGCGGACGAGCATCTGGCCGTACGCGCGGCTGGGCAGGATCTCCAGGTTGGCCAGCGTGGTGACGGCCTCCAGGATGTCGCCGGCGTACACGCGGGCCAGTGGTTCCACGGCGGTGCCGCCGTTCAGGTTGCGCTTGAACGGCGAGTCGAACTCGGGCCGCCTGGCGGTGTTCTGCCTGAACGGGTTGTAGACGGGCATCCCGAAGTAGCCCGGGGGCGCCGCGAGGGCCGGGTGGCCCTGCTTCTTCGCCTCCTCGTCGTCGAAGTAGATCGGGTCCTTGTACCCGACGGCGCGGGCGAAGGTGCGGATGCCCAGCGTGGTCACCTCGTAGGTGGTGGGGTCTCCGGACTTCCCGATCGCCGCCTTCATCTCTGGCGTGAGTTCCATCACTTCGTCGGCCAAGTGCGCCTCCCTCTCTCCCTGGGTCCGACCGGACTGCTGGTGCCGAGGCCGCTGCTGCGGCCTGGGTGTTTCGGCGAGGAACGGTGCGCCGGCGATGGCGCCGAGGCCCCCGCCCCGGCTGCGCGCCTGGCGATCGTCCCGCCGGGCGGAAGCATACCGCGTCCGGCAAGGCGTGGGCGGTCGCGCCGGTGGCCGGGGCCCTCGGCGCGCCGGTGGGCGGCACGAAGCCCGGCGTGGGCCGGGCTTCGGGAGGTGCGTGCGGGCGGCGTGGCCTCCGGGTGTGTCCGGTGGCGTCTGGGGGCGTCTGGGGCTAGACGAAGAAGATGGCGCCGGCGGCGGCGTCCGCCACCTCGTACAGCGGGGCGCCCCAGATGCCGATGGCGACCATGAAGAAGAAGAGGACGCCGGTGGTGAGGTAGCCGGTGGCGCTCAAGCGCCAGCGTCCTGGCACCAGCGGCTCGTAGAGGTACATCTGCTTGATGACCTGCAGGTAGTAGTAGAGCGACACGGTGGAGGCGACCACGCCCACGATCACGAGCCACAGGTAGTCCGCGCTGGCCACGGCCTGGAAGAGGATGAACTTGGTGAAGAAGCCTGCCAGGAGTGGCATGCCGGCGAGGGAGAAGAGGCCGGCGGTCAGTGTGAGCGCCAGGTAGGGGTTGGTCTGGGCCAGGCCTCGGAAGTCGCTGATCTCTTCCTTGCCGGTCTTGTTGTAGAAGTGGATGACGCCGACGAAGACGACGAGGTTGGTGACCAGGTACCCGACCATGTGCACCAGCACGGCTCCGGAGGTGGCCACACCGGTGTCCGGGGCGAGGGCGGTCACGGCCATGAGCATGTACCCGACCTGGGAGATCGAGGAGTAGGCGAGCAGGCGCTTGATGTTGTGCTGCTGGAGCGCGACGAGGTTGCCGATCACCATGGTGGCGACGGCGATCGCCGCCAGCATCCACGCCCAGTCGTCCACGGCGGGGAGCAGCGGGCCGGCGAACCAGCGCAGGATGAGCGCGAAGGTGGCCGCCTTGGAGGTGGCGGAGAGGTACATGGTCACGGGCAGGGGGGCGCCCTCGTACGCGTCTGGCGCGTAGTTGTGGAAGGGGACGGCGGCGGCCTTGAAGCCGAGGCCCCCGACGATCAGGACGAGGCCGAGGAGCAGGGGCAGCGTGACGTCGCCGGTGCCGGCGGCGAGCGCCTCCGAGATTTCGGCGTACTGCGTGGACCCGGCGACGCCGTAGAGCAGCGACAGGCCGTAGAGCAGCATGGCGGACGCCACGCCGCCGAGGAGGACGTACTTCAGCGCGGCCTCGCCGGAACGGGGGTCGTTCTTGGCCAGGGAGACGGCGACGTAGAGGGAGAACGAGAGCACCTCGACGGCGAGGTAGGCGGTGAGGAGGTCGCGCGCGGCGGCCATGTAGATGGCGCCCACGGTGGACAGCAGGATGAGCGCGAAGAACTCGCCGACGTGGCTGACGTGGCGCTCGATGTACTCGTACGAGCCGATGATGAGGACGGCGGCGGTGCCGATGAAGAGCAGCCGGAAGAAGGTGGTGAAGTCGTCCAACTCGATGAGCAGGGCGAAGTTGCCGCGGTTGTCCAGGAGCAGGAGGGTGGCGACGGCGGCGCCCACGAGGCCCAGTACGGAGACGAACGGGAGGCTGTTGTAGCCGACCCGCAGTTCCTTCTTGAAGGCGTCCAGGGTCAGCACCACCACGGCGGTGATCGCCAGGATGATCTCTGGTAGCAGCAGTTCGTACTGCAGGTTCAGCGTATTGCCGAGTACGTCGGTCACTGCGCTACTCCGTCTTCGGGTGTGTCTCCGGGGCTACCACGTGTGGGGGCCTCGGACTCCTCGACTGTGTTACCTCTGCCCGCGCTTGCGGGCTAGAGGTTGGCGATCTCAATGATGGATGGGGCGATGCGGTCGATCCATGGCGCCGGCCAGAGGCCGAGCATCACGATGGCGCCGGCGAGCACGGTGGCGCCGGCGCGTTCCATGAAGGTGATCTCCTTCAGCGACTCCCACCGCGGGTTCATCTCGCCAAAGAAGGACTGCGCGAGGGCCCTGAGCAGGTAGGTGACCGTGATGGCGGCGGTCAGCACGGCAAGGCCTCCCACGATTGGGTAGGCGCGGAAGGCGCCGATGAAGATGTGGACTTCCGCCACGAAGCCGGAGAGTCCGGGCAGGCCGAGCGAGGCGAAGGACGCGATCATGAAGAAGATGGTCCAGATGGGCATCTGCTTGGCCATGCCGGAGAAGGCTGGCCATTCGCGGTTGTGCGCCTGGTCATACATGCCGCCGATGAGGAGGAAGAAGAGGGCGGTCATGAGGCCGTGGGCGGTCATCTGTAGGACGGCGCCGGTCCAGCCAATGGAGTTGAACACTCCCAGGCCGATGAAGACGTAGCCCATGTGGGAGACGGACGAGAAGCCCATCATCAACTTCATGTCTGTCTGGCGGAGCGCGGAGATCGCACCGTAGAGCGCGGCCGTGATGCCCAGCACCACCAACGCGGGCCCCCAGTATTCGCCACCTTCCGGCATCATCTGGAAGCCCAGGCGCAGCACGCCGAAGGCTCCGACTTTCATGAGCACGCCGGCGTGCAGCATGGAGACGGCGGTGGGCGCGGAGGCGTGGCCGTCCGGCGACCAGGAGTGGAAGGGGAAGAGCGCCCCTAGCACGCCGCAGCCGATGGCGACGAGCGGGAAGAATGCCTTCTGGAAGCCCTCGGACTTCTCGGCGTCCAGCAAGACTTCCATGTCGAAGGTGGCGGCGCCGACGTGTGCGTAGAGGGCGAAGATGACGGTGAAGATGAAGATGGAGCCGGCCATCAGCATCATCATCAACTTCATGCCGCCGTATTCCTTGCGGGTGGAGCCCCACACGACGATCAACTGGTACATGGGAAGCAGGGCCACCTCGTAGGCGAGGAACCAGAAGAACAGGTCGAGGAACACGAACACGCCGAAGACGCCGGCGGTCAGGACGTAGAGGAGGATGAAGAAGTCCTTGGTGCGCTCCTGCACCTTCCAGGAGACCCAGGTCCCGGGGACGATCACGATGCCGGTCAGGAGCACGAGGGAGGCGGTGATGCCGTCCAGGCCCACCTTCAACTGGATGCCCTTCTCGCCGAGCAGGCCGACGTTCTCGATCCACGTGAAGGCGAGCACGCCCTGGAACTGGGCGGCTTCGTCGAAGGAGTAGGACGCGAAGGCGTAGATGGACATCACCAGCATGGCCATGCTGGAGACGGCGGTCAGGCCAATGATGGTGGCCCGCTCGCGCGATGGCACTGCCATGAGCAAGAGGGCGGTCCCCAGCGGCACCAGTACCAGCGCCAGCAGGATGTAGCCGTCATTCTCCGTCATCGGTGCCCCTCGTCCTCAACCAGTTTGCGCTATCCGCCGACGGCGATGAGCGTGAGTGCTACCACGCCCACGGCCATGCCCAGCGCGTAGTTCGGGATCTTGCCAGTCTGCAGGAACTTCAAGCGGTAGCCGAAGTAACCGATGGTCTGGGCGCCACCGTCCACGCCCGTCTCGTTGACGATGCGCTTGTCGAACCAGGCCACGACTGAGGCGAGGCCCAGGATGACGCGGTCGATGATGGCCTGGAACAGGTGGTCCATGTACCAGCGGTTGACCAGGAACGCGTGCAGGTCAGGCGCCCACGAGCGTGCGCCCACGGCCCGCTTCGCGTCGCCGCCCCAGTAGGCCCACCCGACGATGACGCCGGCCAGCGCGGAGCCTGCGGCGCCTGCTGCGAACGTCCAGTCCAGGGTGGTGAAGTGGTGCGGCTGGTCCAGGTAGACCAGGGCGCCGATGCCGCCGGCGAGCCCGAGGGCCTCGCCCACCTGGTCGAAGACGAAGAAGCCGGAGACGGTGGCGAGGATCGCGAGCAGCACGAGGGGGCCGGTCATGGCCGGGCCGGACTCGTGCGCGTGGTCGTAGGCGTGCTGGTCCTTCGGCTTGCCGAAGAAGGTCAGGAGCACCAGCCGGGTGCTGTAGATGGCGGTCAGGACGGCGGTGGCGGCGAGCACCAGGTACGCCCACGCGGGCCCGTCAGAGATGAGGGCGTGCAGGATTTCGTCCTTGGAGAAGAAGCCCGCAAAGATCGGGATGCCCGCGAGCGCCAGGCTGCCCACGATGAACGTGGCGGTGGTGATGGGCATCTTGTGGCGCAGGCCGCCCAGGCCCTCTACTTCCTGCCGGTGGGTGGCGTGGATGACGGAGCCGGAGCCGAGGAAGAGGAGCGCCTTGAAGAAGGCGTGGGTAAACAGGTGGAACATGGCGGCGCCCACGGCGCCTACGCCCAGCGCCACGAACATGAAGCCCAACTGCGAGACGGTGGAATACGCCAGCACGCGCTTGATGTCGTTGGAGACGAGGCCCTGGGTGCCCGCCATGAAGGCGGTAAACAGGCCGACGTACAGGATCACGTCGCGCGCCACGAGCACCTCGGCGTAGACGGGCGAGAACCGGGCGACGAGGTAGACGCCGGCGACCACCATGGTGGCGGCGTGGATGAGGGCGGAGACGGGGGTGGGGCCTTCCATGGCGTCTGGGAGCCACACGTGCAGGGGGAACTGCGCGGACTTGCCGACGGCGCCGCCGAAGAGGAAGAGCATGGAGACGGTGAGGTAGGTGGAGTCGATCTGGCCGCTGGTGGCCGCGGCGATGATCTGCTGGATGTCGAAGGTGCCGGTGGCCCGCCACAGCAGGATGATGCCGATGAGCAGGCCTACGTCGCCGATGCGGGTGGTGACGAAGGCCTTCTTGGCGGCTTCGGCTGCCGACTGGCGCTCCCAGTAGAAACCGATCAGGAGGTAGGAGGCGAGGCCCACGCCCTCCCAGGCGAGGTACAACTGGATGAGGTTGCCGGACAGGACCAGGGTGAGCATGGCGGCCACGAAGAGCGAGAGGACGGCGAAGTACCAGCCGTAGCGCGGCTCGCCGCGCATGTACTCGGTGGAGTAGATCATCACCATCAGCGCCACGATGGTGACGACGGGCAGCATGACCATGGTGATCGCGTCCACGTAGGTGGAGAACTCGATCACGAAGAAGCCCTGGCCGATGTTGATCCAGTCGAAGGCGAAGACGTTACTGCCGCCGGGGACGAATTCGCCGGCGCGGAAGGAGCCGGTGAAGTCCAGCAGGAGCAGGAAGACGAGTCCCACCACTGTGGCCATCCCGAGGATGGCGAGGAAGTCGCCACGTCGCGGCATGAGCCCGTTGAACAGGGCGATCAGCACGAAGAGCACGACCGGGATCGCCGGCAGTACCCATGCCTGTTCCATGCCCATGCGGGCACCCCTCCCTGACCCGACCGTGCGAGGGCTAGGCCCTCGTCAGCGGCGGGCGGCTACCACTTGAGGCTGTCGGCCTCGTCCACGTTGGCGGTGCGGCGCTCACGGTAGAGCCGGAGCACGATACCCAGCGCCAGGCCCACCTCGGCCGCGGCGACGGTAATCACAAAGAGTGCGAAGACGAGGCCGCTGAAGGCGTCCGCGTCCAGGTAGGTGGCGAAGGCGATGAAGTTGATGGCCACGGCGGCGAGCATGAGTTCCACGGACATGAGGATGAGGATCGCGCTGCGGCGCGCCATCACGCCGTAGAAGCCGATGGCGAAGAGCAGCGCGGACAGGATGAGGAAGTTCTCGATGGGGATCACGCGGCGGCCTCCTCGGTGCGGGGCTCGGAGGCCTCCTCCGCCGTACGGGCGTTGACGAAGGCGCCGGTGAGGGCGATGTCCAGCAGGATGGCCACCACGATCACCGGGATGGAGAAGTCACGGAAGATGCGGGCGCCGAACTCGCTGAAGGGCACGAGCGTGGCTGCGGGGTTGCCCCACTGGGCGTCCAGCATCACGGCGATGAACAGGCTGCCCATGATGGCGGCCACGATCATGGCGAAGGGCTTCTGGGAGCCGTCTGAGACCACGGGGTCGTCCGCGACGTTGGTGAGCATGAGCGCGAAGAGCAGCAGGATGACCACGCCGCCTCCGTAGACGAGCACCTGCACGAGGGCGATGAACTCGGTGAGCAGCAGCAGGTAGATGCCCGCGACGCCCAGGAGTGTGGCCACCAGGCTCAGCGCGGCGTGCACCACGTTGGGCAGCAGCACGGATCCGAGCGCGCCGGCCAGGATCACGGTGGCGGCGAGGAAGAACACCATCTCTGCTGCGGAGATCTGGTCCGCGAAGAGCAGCGCCAGGAGCACCAAGACCACAGGCAACGCCACGAGCGCCACCACGGTGCCGCCGGCCACGATGGTGCGGTCGAACTGCGACGGGAGCGGAAGTCGGTCGAACACGCGCGAGCCCTCAGTTCACCCTGCTAACAGGGATGCCTAGTCGTTCGTCTGTCCGATGATAGGCACCCACTCGTCGATCTCCTTGGCGCGGGACTGCGTGAGCAGTTGCTCCAGGTCTACCACCAGGTCCTTGCGGTCATAGACGGACATCTCGTGACCGGTCCAGGTGTTGTTCATGGCGATGGCGTCAAAGTTGCAGACTTCGACGCAGATGTTGCAGCGCATGCAGCGCGCGTAGTCCACCCAGAACTTATCGATGATCTTGCGGCGCGAAGACGTGCCGCCCACCGACTTGTGGTTCGGGTTGTCCTTCATCAGAACGGTCATGCACTCCACGGGGCAGGCGCGCTCGCACGCGTGACAGCCGGTGCAGAATGGTTCGTCGATCTCGTGATCCCACAGGAGCAGGGGGAACGCACGGTCGGTGCGGGGCAGCGGACGGTGGTAGTCCGGGTAGTTCCGGGTCACGGGCTTCCGAGCAAACGTCGAAAGCGTGGTCAGCATGCTCCGGGCGATGCCTTTCATGAGACGGCCTCTCCTTGAGCGATAGCAGGGGTGGGCATCAGTGGCCGTGCGGGGCCGGGGCGCACGCTGGGCGCGGCGACCACGCGGCCGGTCACGGTGACCAGCACGGCCACACCGACCAGGCCACTGATGAGCAGGGTGACCTCGTGCCAGCCGTTGACCATCACCAGGCCGTTGACCAGCACCTGCACCAGCGCGAGCGGGAGCAGGACCTTCCACGAGTACCCCATGAGTTGATCGATGCGCATGCGGGGGACGGAGATGCGGATCCAGACGACGACGAAGAAGAAGCCGCCGGCCTTGATGCCGGACAGGAGCACCTGGAACCAGCGTCCGAGGTCTTCGCCGAACGGCCACATCCAGCCGCCGAGGAAGACGGCGGAGAAGACGAGCGACATGATGAAGATCGAGGCGTACTCGCCCAACTGGAACATGGACCAGCGGATGCCGGAGTACTCCACGAAGGGGCCGCCGACTACCTCGGACTCGCCGAGGGGGATGTCGAACGGGGTGCGGTTGAGTTCGGCGAGTGCGGCGATGAAGAAGATGAACGCCGCCATGGGCTGCCAGACGATGTTCGGGACCACGTCCTGGCCGGCGATGATGACGCCGAGGTTGAACGAACCGGCGTACATGCCGACGGCGAGCAGCGACAGCACCAGGGGTAGTTCGTATGAGATGCCCTGTGCGACGGAGCGCAGCGCGCCGAGCATGGCGTAGCGGTTGTCGGAGCCCCAGCCGGCCATCACCCAGCCGACGATGCTGACGGAGGAGATGGCGACGAAGTAGATCAGGCCCAGGTCCAGCAGGCGGATGTGGAAGTCCGCGATGAACGGGACGATCACGAAGCCCATGAAGATGGGGATGAAGATCATGTAGGGGCCGAGTTCGAAGGTCCACGGGTCCGCGGAGCGCGGGCGCAGGTCTTCCTTGCCGACCAACTTCAGGGCGTCCGCCACGGCCTGCAGCAGTCCCCACGGGCCGGTCTTGGTGGGGCCGAGGCGGCGGTTGAAGCGGGCGATGATCTTCCGCTCCAGGTAGGTGTAGCCCATGACCACCACGGTCATCAGGGTGACCACCATCACCAGGCGGATGGCGGCGTCTGCCCACACGTTCAGTTCCAGGCCGAACAGGTCTGCGTTCACTACCGGTCGACCTCACTCAGCACGATGTCGATGGACCCGAGGACCACGATCGCGTCCGCCACGTACTGGCCGACGGACATGTCCCTGAGGGCTTGCAGGTTGGCGAGACAGGCGGAGCGCACCTTGAGGCGGTGGGGACGGTTGCCGCCCTTGCTCACGAGGTACACGCCGTACTCGCCGCGCGGCGCCTCCGTGCGGACGTAGACCTCGCCGGGCGCGGTGCGCAGCATGCGAGGCATCTTCTCCGGCATGATGGGGCCGGTGTCCGGCATCTTCTCCAGGCACTGCCGGATGATCTTCACGGACTCGCGCATCTCCAGCAGGCGGCAGTAGTAGCGGTCGTACACGTCGCCGTTCTCGCCGACGATGACGTCCCACTCCACCTGGTCATACATGAGGTAGGGCTCGTCGCGGCGCACGTCCAGCGGGACGCCGGATGCGCGGATGGACGGGCCGGACATGCCCCAGTCGATCGCCTCGGCTGCGGAGATCTTGCCGACGCCGGTGGTGCGGGCGACGAAGATCTCGTTCTCCGTGAGCATGGTGTCGAAGTCCTTGATGCCCTGCTCGGCGACCACGAGGGCCTCGTTCACGCGCTGCTTGAAGTTGCGGGGCACGTCCCAGGCCAGGCCGCCCGGGCGGAAGTAGGCGAACATCATGCGGTCGCCGGAGACCTCCTCGAAGAGGTCGATCAGCGCCTCGCGGCCGATCCAGGCGTAGATGAAGGGGGTGGCGAAGACGCCGACGTCAATGCCGAAGGCGCCCATGAACATGAAGTGGGAGGAGAGGCGGTTCAACTCGCAGAGGATCATGCGGATCCACTGCGCGCGCTCCGGCACCTCAATGTCGGTCAGGGCCTCCACGGCCATGACGTAGGACAACTCTGCGTTGAAGGCGGCGAGGTACTCCGTGCGGTCCATGAAGCCGATGCCCTGGCGGTAGTCCATGGTCTCGCAGAGTTTTTCGGCGCCGCGGTGCAGGTAGCCAATGTGCGGCACCAGGTCTCGCACGACCTCGCCGTCCACGGACAGCACCATGCGGAACACGCCGTGGGTGGACGGGTGCTGGGGGCCCACGTTCAGCAGGATGTCCTGCGTCTCGAACTCGTAGGCGGGCTCGGTAACCACTACGCGCCCTCCTCGGGATAACCCATGCCCTCGCCCTGGAGGATTTCGATCTCGGCCAGTGGGTGGGACTTGCGCAGGGGGAAGACGTCCGTCATGTCTTCTGGCATGAGGAGGTTGCGTGGATCTGGGTGGCCGTGGAAGCGGATGCCGAACATCTCTGCTGTCTCTCGCTCCAGCCAGTTGGCGCCCTTCCACACGGGGGTGGCGGTGTCCAGGCTCAGATCCTCGTTGGGGAGGGTGGCCTTCACGGTGACGTTGTGGCGCGTTGTGGTCGAGTACAGGTGGTACACGACGTCCATGCCCTCGTCTTCGTTGTCTACTGCGGTCAGCGAGCGCAGGTAGTCGAAGGACAGCGTCTCGTCCGTCTTCAGGCGGCGCAGCGCGTCGATCACCTCGTCGCGCGGGACGTGGACGATGAGGTCAATGCGGCCGGCCTCGCCGCGGGCGGTGATGCCGGCCAGCGCGCGATCCACCTGCGGCCAGATGGTGGAGGACAGGTCATCCTCCGGCGCCGTCTCCGTCTGGTCCGTGCTCTCGTTCGTCATCGACCGGTGCTCTTCCGTTCCTCCATGATCTTCTCCTGGAGTGCGAGGAAGGAGTCGATCAGCGCCTCTGGACGCGGGGGACAGCCGGGGACGTAGACGTCCACGGGGATGATCTTGTCCACGCCCTGCAGCACGCGGTCATAGCGGGTGTAGGGGCCGCCGTTGGTGGCGCAGGCGCCCATGGAGATGACCCACTTGGGGTTCGGCATCTGCTCGTAGAGCAGTTTCACGGCGGGCGCCATCTTCTTGGTCACCGTGCCGGCCACGATCATCACGTCCGACTGACGCGGCGAGGGCCACGGCACGATGCCGAAGCGGTCCAGGTCGTAGTGCGCCATGTACGTGCCGATCATCTCAATCGCGCAGCACGCCAGGCCGAACGTCATGGGCCAGAGCGAGGACTTGCGAGAGGCGGCCAGCACCAGGTCCAGCGGCACCTGCATCACGCCCGGCAGGATCTGCTTGTAGAGCGCCTTGCCCGGCGTGTGCGGCACGGGGGTGAGCAGCGGCGCCTCCAGCGGGTGCTCGCCCGGAAGGATGACGGGGATCTCCGGCAGATCCGGGGTGGTGGTGGGGACTTCCGGCGCCGTGGGCGGCGCCTCCGGCGCGTCCGTGGTGGCGACCACGGCGCCCTCCCGATCCCTCGGGTTCAATTCAGTCTGGGGAGTTACCGCCATTGCAGGGCTCCCTTCTTCCAGGCGTAGCCGAGGCCAAGGCCGAGGATGCCGATGAACACGACCATCGACCAGTAGGCGAATTGCCCGATGCCCATGAAGGACAGCGCCCACGGGAAGATGAACACGGCCTCGACGTCGAACACGACGAAGAGGATTGCATACAGGTAGAACCGCATGCCGAAGTTGGTGGAGGCGCGCTGCAGGGGCAGCATGCCACATTCGTAGGTGGTGCCCTTCTCACGCTCCTGGGAGAAGGGGGCGAGCAGCCTGGACCCGATGAGTGCGGAGAAGACCAGGACGAAGCCGACGATCGCGGCAAGGAGTACCGGCAGGTAGTCAACGTAGAGGGCGTCTGCCTGTGCCACCGGGACTCCTCGTCAAGCGCCCGTACCGACGGGGACGTCCGCGGGGCGGACGTGCGAAAACGGCCGCCGCATGGCGCCATCCCGTCGGTTTCGGAACCTATCAGCAGGGTTAGACAGCGTCAACGAATGCACGTTCACGCTGTCAGGCTAAGGCCTGGGCGTGCTATGGGCGTCCTCTCCACGGGCTGGGGCGGGGGGAATACCCCGGTTTCTTCGCCGTTCATGCACAGGCGTAATGCCAGCGGCGCTTCACGGCATGATCCGCCGGGTATTCGGGGGAACCGCCGCTGCGGGCCGGGTGTAGAGGGGACGTAGACGCTCCGCACCTGCGGGAGCGCTGCCTGACCGCCACCGGAAGGATCGCCCGTGTCCACTCTCGCACTTGCCCGCTCTCACCGCCCCCTGTTCGGCGCGCTCGCCATGGGCCAAGGCCTGACGCGCGCCGTGGTCGCGGTCGTGCTCGCCAGCGCGTTCCTGGGGCTCACGGCCCAGGTCAGCATTGCGCTGCACGTGGGGCCGGTACCGGTCTCCGGGCAGACGCTGGGCGTGCTGCTGGTGGGCAGTGCGCTCGGGTGGAGGCTGGGCATGCTGGCGGTGCTGGCCTACCTGGGCCAGGGCCTGGCGGGGCTGCCGGTCTTCGCGGGCGGAGGCGCGGGGTGGGTGGTGCTCTCCGGCCCCACCGGCGGCTACCTGGCCGGCTTCGTGCTGGCTGCGGGCCTGGTGGGCTTCCTGGCGGAGCGGGGTTGGGACCGCCGGCCGCTCTCGATGGCCCTCGCCATGACGCTGGGCACCACGGTGATCATCCTCTGCGGCGTGGTGCGCCTGAGCGCCTTCGTGGGCTGGGAGCAGGTGTGGGCCGCGGGCGTGCAGCCCTTCCTGGCCGGCGACGTGCTGAAGGTGGCGCTCGCCTCCGGCCTGCTGCCCGGCGCCTGGTGGCTGCGTCGCGCCCTGGGTGGCCCGGCGGGCGCAGAGGACGACCGCACGCGCTGAGGTTCGCGCGTCTCGGAGCGCTCCCTCCGTTGGTGACAGGCAACGTCCGGGCTCTCCCGGACGTTGTCCGTCCTAAGGGGAGGGCTCGCCGTGCGTCTGCCATCCGTCCACGCGGTCCAAACAGTCATGCTCGGCGCCCTGCTCGCGATCGCGGGGTGTCTCGCGCTGCCCGCAGCGGCGCTCGCGCAGAGCGGGCCCGCGCTGACGCTGCCCTCCTACGCGGTGTGCGGCACTGACCTGACGCTGCATGGCGCGGGCTTCCCGGCGGACGCACGGCTGATGATCTTCGCGACGCGCACCCAGCCGCCTTCGGACGGGGGGCTGGAGGTCGCGCGGCTCTCCTCGGACGCGGCAGGCCGCATGCAGGCCACCCTGCCGAGTCATGCGCTGACGTCACAGTGCCGCGAGGGCGCCACGTTCATGCTTGCCGCCGTTCGCAGCGAGGGCGGCAAGCCCGTGGGTGAGGCGCTGGCCTCTACGCGCATCACGTTCGAGTCGCCCACGCCTGCCACGTCGGGCTTCGGGGCGCCTGGTGGCGGGGAGTCGCAGACGAACCCGCTGCTCTACGTGCTGGCGGTGATCATCGGCGTGACGCTGCTGCGCTCGCGGCCGTGGACGGGCGACACGGCCTCCGCGCTGGTGGAGCGCGAGGACTGAGCGCGAGGCGGCGACCGGACTACCGGTCGCACTCGCAGAGGACGATGTCCAGCGAGCCCAGGATGATGATGGCGTCCGCGACGTACTGGCCCACGCTCATCGCCTTCAGCGCCTGCAGGTTGGAGAAGGACGAACTGCGGATCTTGAGGCGGTGGGGGCGGTTGCCCCCCCTGCTCACCAGGTAGATGCCGTACTCGCCTCGAGGCGCCTCGGTGCGCAGGTAGACCTCGCCCGGTGGGGTGCGCAGCATGCGCGGGAAGCGCTCTGGCATGATCGGCCCGCGATCCGGCAGGCGCTCCAGGCACTGCTCGATGATGCGGACGGACTCCTTCATCTCCAGCAGGCGGCAGTAGTAGCGGTCGAAGACGTCGCCGGTGGCGCCGGTGATGACGTCCCACTCCACGTCGTCATACTTCAGGTACGGCTCGTCCCGCCGGATGTCCATGGGCACCCCGAACGAGCGCAGCACCGGCCCGCTGAGGCCGTAGTCAATGGCGTCCTCCACCGGGATGACGCCTACGCCCTTTGTGCGGGCGATGAAGATCTCGTTGTCGGTGAGCAGCCGGTCAAAGTCCTGGATGCCCTGGCGGACGACCTTCAGCACCTGGTGGCTGCGTTCCTTGAAGTTGACCGGCACGTCCCACGCCAGGCCTCCGGCGCGGAAGTACGAGTACATCACTCGCTCGCCGGAGATCTCCTCCAGCAGGTCGATGATCGCCTCGCGGTGCACCCACGCGTAGATCATCGGCGTGGCGAACACGCCGACGTCGATCCCGAACGCGCCCATGAACAGGAAGTGCGAGGTGAGGCGGTTGAACTCCACCAGGATCATGCGGATCCAGTCGGCGCGCTCCGGCACCTGGACATCCGCGAGGCGCTCCACGGCCATGACGTAGGAGAGTTCGGCGTTGAGTTGGCCCAGGTACTCCGTGCGGTCCATGTAGCCAATGCCCTGGCGGTAGTCCATGGTCTCGCTGAGTTTTTCGCCGCCGCGGTGCATGTAGCCGATGTAAGGGATCAGGTCGCGCACCACCTCGCCGTCCACGGACAGCACCATGCGGAAGACGCCATGGGTGGAGGGGTGCTGCGGGCCCACGTTGAGCAGGATGTCCCGCGTCTCGAACTCTTCTTCGCCGTAGGTGGCTGGGGTCCCCGGGGTGGTCGCCATCGCGCGACCTTGCTCTGGCGTCACCACGCAACGCATAACCGTGCGCCAGCGGACGTGGCGAGGCCGTAACGACGGGCGCCGCAGCGCGCAGACGCAGCGCCCCCGGCCGGGCTCTCTTCGGCAGGGGGGCTGCGGTGGGCGGCTCTCCGTCCCGAGGGCGGGTCGTGGCTAGTCGATACGCAGCACGACCGAGCCGTGCACCTCCACCTCGTCCGGCTCCAGGCCCTCCAGGCATTCGCTGATGATCTGGTCGGGCGGGCAGACGCTGGGGTCCTTCGGCGAGACGCCGGCCGAGACGAGCACCTGGTCTTCGCCCTTCTCGTAGACGCTGGCGGTGCCGGTGGGGCCGTCCGCGGCGTACTGGATGTCTTCTGTCCAGCCGTCCGCCTCCAGCGCGCCGCGCAGCGCCTGGGCGACCTCCACGAACGTGGGGAGTTCGTCCGCGTCGCCTGTCACCAGCACGCGGCAGCCCTGGCCCACAAGCGACCCGGCCTCGAACGCGGTGGCGTCTCGGAGCAGCGTGGCGTCCGGGAACGCCCCCGCCACGAGCCGCTCGATGCCGTCGCAGGCCGAGGGGTCCACGTCCTGCGCAGCGTCCTCGCCGCCCCCGCCCGTGACCGGCGTGGCGGTGGGCGCCTCGGTGACGGTCTCGGTGGCGGTCTCGGTCGCAGTCGGAGTGGGGGTGGGGTCGTCCTCGGAACAGGCGAGGAGCAGCAGGCTTGCGGTCAAGGCAACGCCGAGGCTGATGCGCTTCATGGCACGTGTCAGAGACATGGTCTGGGGTTCCATCCTAATTTCCTGCACTGGCCAATGTTCGTGCACTGGCGTGCGGGCGGGGCGCCCGCTGGAGAGAGAACGCCGGCGCGGGGACTTTCGTTCCGGCGCCCGCTCCGATCGGTTGCTGCTGGCTATCGATTGCTGCTGGCTATCGGTTGCTGGCGGCCTGTCCCGGGAGGTCGGCGATGCGCTGGCGGCCGGAGAAGCCGGTCGAGCGCGGGTGCCACCAGCCGATCTCGTCCTCGCCGGACTGCCAGCACCAGTAGGCCTCCACGGCGCCCATGGTGCTGTCCACCGTGGTGGGAAAGTCAATCAGCCCTCGGGCGATGTCCTTCACCTCCACGCCCGCGCCCAGGATTGCCATCAGGTCATCCCGTGAGAGCGGGGCGTCCAGGCCGTCCGGCGCGGTGGAGCGGAGCGCGGCCAGGATGCTGCGCGCCTCCTGGAGGGTGAACTCGCCGGTGTCTGCGTCCATGCAGCCAATCTAGCCCCTCGCCGGCGGCCACACCCGGCGCGACGCGGGACCGCGCCCGCTATCCGCTACCCTGCGGCGCGAGACGGACGGACATTCACTGCCGGTACGGGCACTACCGGAGCGGGCACTACCGGCACCGGGCCTTGTCGGTATGGCAGGCATGAGAAGGAGACTGCGGTGACACAGGTCTACTCCGACAAGCAGATCACCATTGAGTCGTTCGAGAACCTGGGGCGCCTGGGCAACAACTGCTACGTGCTGCGCTCGCCGCAGGACCCCGGGGTCACCATCGTGGACGTGCCGGAGGGCATTGAGGCGGTGATCGAGGCGCTGGGCGACGAGCCGATCGAGCGGATCGTGGTGACGCACTCGCACTTCGACCACTGGCAGGGGTTCGACGTGCTGCGGGCGCACACGGACGCCCCCGTCTACGCCGGCGCGCAGGAGACGAACCTGGAGGCGTCACGCAACATCCAGCCGCTGGAAGACGGCGAGGTCTTCCACGTGGGCTCGGCGCAGGTGCAGGTGATCCACGCGCCCGGCCACACGCCGGGCTCGATCTGCCTGCTGGCGCAGAAGGCGCTGCTGACGGGGGACACGCTGTTCCCCGGCGGGCCCGGCCGCACCCGCACGCCGGAGGACCTGCGGACGCTCATCAACTCGATCACCACGCGCCTCTACGTGCTGGAGCCGGAGACGGCCGTCCTCCCCGGCCACGGCGCCACCACGACGCTGGAGGAGTCCAGGCGGGAGTACGAGGTGTTCGCCAGCAAGGAGCACCCGGAGGACCTCGCCGGCGACGTCCTGTGGCTGGAGTCGTAGGTCCGGCGGAGTCCCAGGCTGTGGCGGAGGCAGGGGCTCTGGCAGGAGCAGGGGCTCTGGCGGGGTTCGGGCATCCACTACCATCGGGGCAATTCGGCGACGGTTCGGCGTCGGGACGATTCGGCAAGGGGTGAGGCATGGCCAGAAGCAATCGCAAGTCGCGCCGGCGGCTGTCGACCGCCTCGGGGTTGGCGGCGCGGGCGCGGAAGTCGCTGACTGCGGCGGCACAGACTGCGCGCCAGCGTGTGCGGCCCACCGACGGCGCCGGGCCGGCGCCGCAGGACACCGAGCCGACGGTCCAGACCTCCGTGCGGGAGATCAACGACCACCTGCTCCAGCACGTGGTGGTGGTGCGCCAGTTCTCCAAGACCTTCCCCACCTCCAACGTCTGGATCCTGCGCGACGGCAACGAGGCGGCGCTGATCGACGCTGGCTTCGGGGACGACCTCTGCATCGAGACGCGCCGCAAGTTCTTCGAGGGCGAGGGCTCCAACCTCAACGTGGGCACGATCGCCTTCACGCACCACCACTCGGACCACACCTCGGGCGGACGGCGGCTGCGCGAGATCCTGCGCGCCAACACCGCCATCAACCCCATTGACGAGGCGCTCCTCCACACCCCCTCCACCACCGCGGGCACGCAGAACGACGACCTGCCGGATGACAGGGACCTGGCGGAGCGCGCCGCCCAGTGGCGTGAGGAGGCGCTGAACACGCCCATCGACGTCCCGCTCTCGGACGGGGACACGTTCAAGGTGGGCGGCCTCACGGTGCGCGCGGTGCACACCCCCGGCCACACCGCCGGCCACAACTGCTACTTCGTGGAAGAGACCATGACGCTCTTCACCGGCGACAACGTGCTGGGCGTGGGCACGAGCGCGATCGGCCCGCCTCCCCATGGCGACATGCAGGCCTACCTGGACTCGCTGGTGCGGATGCGGGAACTGCAGAGCAAGTTGTTCGCCCCCGGCCACGGCCCGGTGGTGGAAGCGACCGACCTCAAGATCCAGGAGTTGCTGGACCACCGAGCCACGCGCGACCGCCAGATCATCGACCTGATCGACCACGGCTACACCACGGACCGGCAGATCCGGCGCTCCCTGTACCCGGAGATCCAGAAGGGCCTCCGCCGCGCTGCCGGTGGCCAGGTGCGCGCCCACCTGGCGCGGATGGTGGGCCAGGGCATCGTGCGCGTGGAGGAAGACCCGGACGCGAAGGTCTGGAAGGTCGAACTCACCAAGTAGGGCGGTTGAGGACGTGCGGGGCGATAGCACCGGGTGTCCGAGGGCGCACGGCCTGACGGCGCGCTAGAGCGCCCGGGCCCTGGCCAGCAGTACCTCGCGGACGCGGGCGTTCTGGGCGAGGGCGGCGGCCGTGGTGAGGTCTGCGCGCGCCTCCTCCATGCGGCCCAGCCGGGCGAGGAGTTCGCCTCGGACGCTGGGGAGCAGGTGGGACCTGGGGAGGGAGCCTGCGTCCGCCAGGGCGTCCACGATTTCGAGCGCCGGCTCCGGGCCGGAGGCCATGGAGACGGCCACGGCGCGGTTCAGTTCCACGATGGGGTTCGAGGTCAGGGTGGCCAGCGCCTCGTACAGCAGGACGATGCGATCCCAGTCCGTGTCCTCCACGCTGGGCGCCGTGGAGTGGCACTGCGCGATCGCGGCCTGCAGGGTGTAGTTGCCGCGCCCGCGTCCCAGCGCATCCGCCCGCGCCAGCGCCTGCACGCCGCGCGTGATCTGGCTGCGGTCCCAGCGGGTGCGGTCCTGGTCTGCAAGCAGGACGGGGCTGCCGTCCGGCGCGAGGCGGGCCGGGAAGCGGGAGGCCTGGAACTCCATGAGGGCGACCAGCCCGTGCACCTCCGGCTCTTGCGGCGTCAGGCCGGCCAGGATGCGGCCCAGGCGGAGGGCCTCGGACGCCAGGTCGTGCCGGAGCCACTGGTCGCCGGCGGTGGCGGAGTAGCCCTCCGTGAAGACCAGGTAGACCACGCTCAGCACGCCCGCCAGCCGGCCGGCCCACTCCTCCGGGGGCGGCGTCTCGAACGGCACGCGCGCGGCGGCCAGGGTCTTCTTCGCGCGCACGATGCGTTGCTGCATGGTGGGCACGGGGACCAGGAAGAGGCGGGCGACCTCCTCGCTGGTGAGGCCGCCCACCACCCGCAGGGTCAGGGCGACCTGGGCCTCCCGTCCCAGCACCGGGTGGCAGGCGGTGAAGACCAGGCGCAGCAGGTCGTCGTCGATCGGCTCCCACGCGTCGGTCGGCCCCGGCGCCTCCTGGGTCAGGTCGTACGCCATGGCCCGGTAGCGCTCGTCCAGGCGCTCGCGGCGTCGCCAGCCGTCGATGGCCTTGCGCCTGGCGACGGCGGTGAGCCAGGCGGCGGCGTTGCGCGGCACGCCTGCCTCCGGCCACTGCGCCAGCGCGTCCACCACCGCGTCCTGCGCGAGGTCCTCCGCGAGGCCGATATCGCCCACCATGCGGGCGAGCGACGCGACCACCCGGGCGCCCTCGATGCGCCACACGGCCTCCAGCGTCCGCTGCACGTCTGTCGTCCGAGCGGTCATCCGCACGCTCCCGAACTGGCCTACTCCGTGCCCAGTTCCTTGCGCCAGACCTCTTCCTTCTGGACGTACTCGTTGTCGGCGAAGTCCGCGAAGTCGCTGGCGTCCGTGATGCGGCGCACCTCCAACTTGTTGCCGGGGCCCAGCGGGCAGCGGCTGGCCCACTCGATGGCCTCTTCCTTCGTCGCGGTCTGGATGATCCAGAAGCCGTTGAACAGTTCGTGCGTTTCCCCGTACGGGCCGTCCGTCACGATCGGTTCGTCCTCTGCGGAGAAGTCGACCACGAACCCTTCCTCCGGGGGGCTCAGGCCGTCGCCGCCGAGCAACACGCCGGCCTTGATGAGCGACTCGTTGTACGCCCCCATGGCGTTGATCATCTCCTCGAACGGCACGGCCCTGGAGGCCTCGATGGCCTCGTCGGTCGCGCGCATGATCAGCATGTACTTCACGTTGGGGTCCCTTCGGTCCACTGGCGCCATGCGACGCCTCTACACCTACGTCGAACGGCGACGGCCCGGATCGACATCGGCGTCACTCTGCGGCGGAATTTTCTTCGAGGATCTTCGCTGATGGGGACACGCGGCGTGACGAGTTCGCCAGGATCGGCATGACCGGTCCCGGTCACCCGTCCAGGGTGAGGAGGCGCACCGGCTCCGGGTGGATGGCGGCGTGCTCGATCCCGTGGCGCTCGCGCAGCATCTCCACGGCCCCCTGCACCGTGCCCAGCACGTCCTGGGACGTGACCTCCACGTGTGCGGTGAACACCAGGAAGCCGCTGGTCACCATCCACACGTGGACGTCGTGCACGGCGACGATGCCCGGCACCTCCCGCAGGGAGGCCTCCACCTCCGCCAGGTCGATGCCGGGCGGGACACGCTCCATGAGGATGGAGACGGTGTCGGACAGCAGCCGGTACGCCCCCACGCAGACGAGCGCCACGATGAACAACGAGAGCAGCGGGTCCGCGCGGTCCCATCCGGTGGTCGCCGCCAGGACGCCTGCGGTCACGGCCGCGACCGACCCGCCGAGGTCGCTCAGCACGTGCAGTCGCGCCGCGCGCACGTTCACGGACTCCGAGCCGTGCAGGATCCACAGCGCCACTGCGTTCGAGGCGAGGCCCAGCGAGGCCACCACCAGCAGCACGCCCGCATCCACCTCGGACGGCGCGCGCAGGCGCTCGATGGCGTGCCATGCGACGACCGCGGCCATGCCGAACAGCAGCAGGCCGTTCGCGCTGGCGACCAGCACCTCCACGCGGTGGTATCCGAACGTCGACCGCGGGGTGTGGGGCCGCCGGGCCAGCCAGACGGCGCCGAGCGCCAGTCCCAGCGCTGTGGCGTCCATCAGGACGTGGCCCGCGTCCGCCAGCAGCGCCAGCGACCCGGACAGCAGGCCGCCGGTGACCTCGACCACGGCGGTGACCAGGGCCAGGACCAGCGCGACCGCCAGCCGCCGCCGGTCGCGGGTGTGAGCGTGCCCGTGGTCATGTCTCGCGTGCGCCACGGCCCGAGGCTACCTCTCAGACGCGGGGGGGTGCTGAGACGTGGTGTCGATGGCCGGGATCCCCGCGCGCGCGCGCTCCTCGAGGCGCGGGGGGGGGGCCCTCGATCCTCGCGGCTCAGGGCGTGCTCGACTAGATTCCGAGGATGGACACGGACAACCTTGCCACGTATCCCCTGGAGGCCATCGCCGCGCAGGTCGGCACGCCGTTCTTCCTGTATGACGTCGCCATCCTGCGGCAGCGCATGGAGGAGGTAGCCGCGACTGCGGCGGGCGACCGCATCCACGCGCGCTACGCGATGAAGGCCAACTCCGCACGCCTGGTGCTGGACACCGCGCGCGAGGCGGGCCTCTGGATCGACGCTGTGAGCGGGAACGAGGTGGAGCGCGCGCTGCGCGCCGGCTTCCCCGCCGGCCACGAGCCGCCGGCGATCATGTTCACTGCGGACGTGTTCCGCGACAACGCGCTGGACGCCGTGGTGCGCCACGGGGTGCTGCCCAACGTGGGGTCGCCCGGCATGATCGGGCAACTGCACGACGCCGGATACGCCGGCCCCATCGCGCTGCGGGTCAACCCTGGCTTCGGCCACGGCCACGTGCAGTCCTGCGACACCGGCGGCCCCTCCTCCAAGCACGGCATCTGGTCCGAAGACATTGACGCCGCGCACGACCTGGCGAAGCAGGCCGGCTTCCCGGTGGTGGCCCTGCACGCCCACGTGGGCACGGGCCCCCAGATCGAGGAGTTCGACCAGAACATGCGGCGGCTGCTGGACCTGTTCGCGGGCCTGGTGCAGCGCTTCCCGGAGGCGCGCGCGGTGAACTTTGGCGGGGGCATCCCGCACCCGTACCGCGCGGATGCGCAGCGCTACCACATGGCCGGCTACCGCACCCTGCTGCTGGAGGCGGCCTCCACGCTCTCGGAGGCGGCCGGGCGCCGCGTGACGATGGAGATCGAGCCGGGCCGCTACCCGGTGGCGGGCGCGGGGCTCCTTGTGTCTCGCGTGACGGACGTGAAGGACACGCGCAGCAACGAGAAGGGGCCGGGCCACCGCTTCGTGATGGTGGACGCGGGCTTCAACGACCTGATCCGCCCGGCCATGTATGGCTCCTACCACCACATCTCAATCGTGGGTGCGGGGGCCGCGCGTGAACCGGAGCCGCTCGTGGTGGCCGGGCCGCTCTGCGAAAGCGGGGACGTCTTCACGCGCGACGACCAGGAACTGCTGGTCCCCCGCGCGCTGGGACGGCCGGACGCGGGCGACCTGCTGGTCCTGCACGACGCCGGCGCCTATGCGGCGGCCATGAGCAGCAACTACGTCTCCATGGGCCGCGCCCCCCAGGTGGCCTGGGAAGACGGGCGCGCCACGGTCATCTCCCGCCGCGAGACGGTGGAGGACATCCTGGGCCTGGAGACGGACGAGCCGCTGGCGCTCTGACCTACCCTGGCCTGCACTGGACTGGCCTGGCCTGCCCTGGTCTGCCCACCCCCTCCCTGGTCGGGTGTTCAGACCGGAGACATGTCGGACGGGTGTTCGGGGACATATCGGACACTCGTCGGCTGGTCGCGAGGTGCGGCCCGGAGGTCGACCTCGGCGATTTGGACGGTAGCGAATACGACGGCGTA